>NZ_JAGSOU010000001.1:412500-414117 GCF_018139985.1 Actibacterium sp. MT2.3-13A
AATACCCGGGAGTACTAGATGGCAGACACACGGCGAATGCTAACGTCCGTCGTGAAGAGGGAAACAACCCTGACCTACAGCTAAGGCCCCCAATTCGTGGCTAAGTGGGAAAGCAGGTGGGACGACCAAAACAACCAGGAGGTTGGCTTAGAAGCAGCCATCCTTTAAAGATAGCGTAACAGCTCACTGGTCTAATCAAGTTGTCCTGCGGCGAAGATGTAACGGGGCTCAAGCCACGAGCCGAAGCTTAGGATGCCGCAAGGCATGGTAGCGGAGCGTAGTGTGATAAAACCCACTCCTCCTTAGCATCCCTCGGGATGCATTGGAGGAACGGGTTTGGCGATGAAGCAGTTCCGTGAGGAGCTGTGGAGCGATCACTAGCGAGAATGATGACATGAGTAGCGACAAACAGGGTGAGAGACCCTGTCGCCGAAAGTCCAAGGGTTCCTGCTTAAAGCTAATCTGAGCAGGGTAAGCCGACCCCTAAGGCGAGGCCGAAAGGCGTAGTCGATGGGAACCAGGTTAATATTCCTGGGCCAGGAGGATGTGACGGATCGTGACTGTTGTTCGCCCTTATCGGATTGGGCGGGCCGCTGATCGGTTCCTGGAAATAGCCCTCCATGAGATCGTACCCTAAACCGACACAGGTGGACTGGTAGAGCATACCAAGGCGCTTGAGAGAACGATGTTGAAGGAACTCGGCAAAATACCTCCGTAAGTTCGCGAGAAGGAGGCCCAGTTTCTACGCAAGTATTGGCTGGGGGCACAAACCAGGGGGTGGCGACTGTTTACTAAAAACACAGGGCTCTGCGAAGTCGCAAGACGACGTATAGGGTCTGACGCCTGCCCGGTGCCGGAAGGTTAAAAGGAGGGGTGCAAGCTCCGAATTGAAGCCCCGGTAAACGGCGGCCGTAACTATAACGGTCCTAAGGTAGCGAAATTCCTTGTCGGGTAAGTTCCGACCTGCACGAATGGCGTAACGACTTCCCCGCTGTCTCCAACATCGACTCAGCGAAATTGAATTGCCTGTCAAGATGCAGGCTTCCCGCGGTTAGACGGAAAGACCCCGTGCACCTTTACTACAGCTTCACACTGGCATCAGGCACAACATGTGCAGGATAGGTGGTAGGCTTCGAAGCAGGGACGCCAGTCCCTGTGGAGCCATCCTTGAGATACCACCCTTGTTCTGCTTGATGTCTAACCGCGGTCCGTTATCCGGATCCGGGACCCTGTGTGGCGGGTAGTTTGACTGGGGCGGTCGCCTCCTAAAGCGTAACGGAGGCGCGCGAAGGTTGGCTCAGAGCGGTCGGAAATCGCTCGTTGAGTGCAATGGCAGAAGCCAGCCTGACTGCGAGACTGACAAGTCGAGCAGAGTCGAAAGACGGCCATAGTGATCCGGTGGTCCCGAGTGGAAGGGCCATCGCTCAACGGATAAAAGGTACGCCGGGGATAACAGGCTGATACTGCCCAAGAGTCCATATCGACGGCAGTGTTTGGCACCTCGATGTCGGCTCATCTCATCCTGGGGCTGGAGCAGGTCCCAAGGGTATGGCTGTTCGCCATTTAAAGAGGTACGTGAGCTGGGTTTAGAACGTCGTGAGACAGTTCGGTCCCTAT
>NZ_JAGSOU010000020.1 GCF_018139985.1 Actibacterium sp. MT2.3-13A
TCGCGCTTCACGGCAGGCGTCACCACTTTTTTGAAACCAGTTCCTTCATCGCGGCAAGATCGAGCATTTGCTCGGCCAGCAGATTCTTCAGCTTCGCGTTCTCATCCTCGAGCGCCTTCAGCCGCTTGGCCTCCGACACCGTCATGCCGCCGAACTTGGCTTTCCAGTTATGGAAGGTGCCTTCCGACATGCCGTGCTTGCGGCACAGGTTTGCACACTTCGCGCCCGCCTCGTGCTCCGTCAGGATGCCGATGATCTGCTCGTCCGTAAATCTCGTTCGCTTCATTGTCCGTCCTCAAGTTGGGCCGGACTCTAATCGATGGTGGAGGAAAAATCCCGTAGCAGGTCAGCAGGTCTACAAAGTCCATCTTCCGGCTGGCAAAGATGGTGCCAGACGTGACCGAGAACTGGTGATAGCAGCCCTTGCACTTGAACTTGCGGCGCGTGGCGATGTTGTAGGTTTCGCAGCAGCCGCAACGCGGGCAAACCGCTTCACCATCCGTTTCAGGCCAGCGCATTTTGCAGAAGGCTTCATAGGCCGCACCTTCGCCAGCCTTGTAGATCTTGCGAAGGCTGAGGGTGCGGGACGCTGCGGAGAGAAGGAAGTGTTGTGCCATTGTACTATATCCGATGCCTATGCATCATATATGGTACGTTGACGTATCCCTTACAAGGGCATATGTATCATTTTTAGTACTTTTATCCTATAGGTGATACATGGCAGAGCAAACAGAGTGGGAAGCCAAGGCCGCAAACCTTCTCAAGGCAGAGCTGAAGCGCAAAGGTGTGACTTACGCTCAGTTGGCAGATTTAATTGGAGACAAAGAGGCAAACATTCGCAACAAGCTGTCGCGCGGGAAATTTAGCGCTGCGTTTTTTCTTCATTGCCTTGATGCGATTGGCGCGACTGGTCTTCGATTTGACTAGCCGCTACAGTCCCTGGCAGCGCCTCTTGTCGCGGCATTTCAGTGATCCAGTTAAGCCATTTTAAATGTGAGTTTGCCAAAGCTTCATCTGGTGCGAAAAACAATGTGACCCGGTGAAATCTGCAACCCCGGAATGTGCAGTTTCTGAATATGAAGCCATTGTTGAATGGCGTTTCCCCATCCAACACCACAGCATCTACAATGATGCCTGGTTTGATGTTGTTTATGGCGTTATCTACCTGCAAAAAAATGTTTGCAGGCCCAACAATATCGCAATCTACAAAGGTCTTTCCGTCCACAAATGGGCTTGATGGCAATATAAAGTCATTCAGGAAAATTCTCTTGTCTTCAAAGACGCGCGACATTGGGTCAACGCCGCCTGTTTCCAGCATGAACTTACTGTCATATTTAGCCCTAACCACCTTTGATGATCCGTAGCCGTATATTGCCACAGCGATGACATAAGCGAGCAAACCAGCAAATCCGGAGACAACCCACGACAACGGTGCATAGTCAGCAAACATGCCTGTTGCCTCCGCTGCCCACGCAGGTAGTGCAAAACTCCCGGCAGGTGCCAGCCAGCCCCAAAATAGCACCCCAAGAGAAACGCGCCATTCCAAGCCAGAAAGGACTTGATTTAGTTTTCGCCAAAACCACATGCCGCGACATTGACTCAACACCGTGATATTGTGGAGTCCTAATCACCGCTCAGCCCCCCCACCCGAGCGACTTGGTGCGTTTGATACATAAGGCCGCAAATATCCCCGCCGAAGGCATGAAAGTCCATGTGCCACGGCGCCGTCCGGCACGGCGCCGGGCGGGCGCGCCGCAGGGGTGACGTTTTTCGCTCTTCCCCCCGCGCGGGCGGGGCGCTAATGGCAATTCCATGACCGATACCGTGATCACCCCCGACAGCGACGCCCGCGCCAGGCGCAACGTGACCATCCTCGTGATGGCGCAGGCGTTTCTCGGCGCGCAGATGCCGATGATCTTCACCATTGGCGGGCTGGCGGGCCAATCGCTGGCGGCGAACGCCTGTTTCGCGACGCTACCGATCTCGCTGATCGTGCTGGGCTCGATGGTGGCGGCGACGCCGCTGTCGGCCATCATGCAGCGCTACGGCCGGCGCGCCGGTTTCTTCGTCGGCACCGCGGGCGGGGCCACGGGGGCGGCGATCGGCGCCTTCGGGCTGATGCAGAACTCCTTCCCGATCTTCCTGCTCGGCTCGTTCTTCACCGGCTTCTACATGTCGGCGCAGGGCTTCTACCGCTTCGCCGCCGCCGACACCGCCTCGGACGAGTTCCGCCCCAAGGCAATCTCCTATGTCATGGCGGGTGGGCTGGCCTCGGCGGTGATCGGGCCGCAGCTGGTCAAGGCAACCAGCCAGGCGATGGTGGTGCCCTTTCTCGGCACCTACCTGACGGTGATCGGCGTCAACCTGGTGGGGGCGCTGCTGTTTTTCGCGCTCGACATCCCCAAGCCGCCGAAACCGGCGGCCGACGCGCCCCGCGGCCGGTCGCGGCTGGAACTGCTGCGCGAGCCGCGCGTCGCGGTGGCGATCATCTGCGCGCTGGTCTCCTACGCGCTGATGAATCTGGTGATGACCTCGACGCCGCTGGCCGTGGTCGGCTGCGGCTTCGAGACCGGCGACGCCGCCAACGTGGTCACCGCGCATGTGCTGGCGATGTATATCCCGAGCTTCTTCACCGGCCACCTGATCGCCCGCTTCGGGGTCGAGCGGATCATGGCCACGGGGCTCGTGGTGCTCGCCGGCGCCGGCAGCGTGGCGCTGATGGGCGTCGATCTGGAGCATTTCTTCATCGCCCTCGCATTGCTGGGCGTGGGCTGGAATTTCGGCTTCATCGGAGCAACCTCGATGCTGGCCTCGACCCACGCCCCGGAGGAGCGCGGCCGCGTGCAGGGCATGAACGACCTGATGGTGTTCGGCGGCGTGACCATGGCCTCGCTCGCCTCGGGCGGGTTGATGAACTGCTCGGGCGGAACGGTGCAGGAGGGCTGGACCGCGGTCAACATGGCGATGGTGCCCTTCCTGGCGCTGGCCGGCGGCGCGCTGCTGTGGCTGTGGCTGCGCCCGCAGGACAGCTGAGCGCGCCCCTCGCGCCCCTCGCGCGCACGGGCCGCGACCGGCACAGCATAGCCCGGAATTTTCCTGGAAAATCCGTCACCAGCGGCCGGTGAAACCCTTCCACAACAGCCCGCCGCGGCGGCGGAATTCCGAGGGCGCCAGCCGTCCCTCCGCGACCCGCGCCGGGTCGGCCGCGGCGCGGCGCAGCACCCCCTCGGCCTGCCAGCCCGCCAGCAGCGCGGGCGCCGCCGTGCGCGGCAGTTCGGCACGCCGGCCCCGCGCGCGGCCGAGCCGGCCCAGCGCCGCGCGGGCCAGCTCCGCCACCGCCTCCGCCCGGCCATCGACCAGCGGCACCCGGCCCCGCGCCTCAAGCTCCGGGATCGCCTGCAACCAATTAGCCACGCCCGCCGCATGGGCGAAATCGCGCAACACGCCCTCGCCCGAATCGGCCCCCAGAAGCCTCGCCGCCGTCCACATCAGGTGGCCGGCGGTGGCGTCGATATGCGCCTCGAAGGCGGCGAAGTCGGCGAAAGGATCGCGGTAGATGTCCCAGCGCCGCGCCTCGACCAGCGCGTCCAGCCGCGCCGCGTCCTGCGCGTCCAGAAGATCCGCCAGTGGCGTGACCACCTCGTGCCGGCGCGCCGGGCCGCCCTGCCCGATCTCCGCCAGCGCGTCGCGCCACCATTGCAGGCGCATCTCTGCGATCATCGGCTCGGCGCTCGCCCAGGGGGCGCGCGCGACCTCGAGGTTGAAGGCATAGAGCGGGAACAGCCGCGCCCGCGCCGCCACCGGCGCCGCCATGGTGGCGAGAAAGCGGTCGGGGTCGCCCCGCTGCACCAGTTCCGCGCAGGCCTGGATGCTCATGCCGCCCCCGTCCGCCTCATCACGGCCGCGCCCCGTCGCGGATCAGCTTCCAGGTGATCGCGTCCAGAAGCGCCTCGAAGGAGGCGTCGACGATGTTGGGCGAAACGCCCACCGTGGACCAGCGCCGCCCCTGCCCGTCGGCGCTGTCGATGATGACGCGGGTCACGGCCTCGGTGCCGCCATCGGTGATGCGGACCTTGAAATCCACCAGCCGCATGTCGTCGATGATTTCCTGATAGGGGCCCAGATCCTTGGCCAGCGCCTTGGCCAGCGCGTTCACCGGGCCGCGGTCCTGCCCGGCCTCGTCCAAGCTTTCGGACACGCTCAGCTTCTTCTCGCCGCCGACCTTCACCACCACCACGGCCTCCGACAGGCTGACCATCCGGTCATACTTGTTCTTGCGCCGCTCGACCGTCACGCGATAGCGCTTCACCTCGAAGAATTCCGGCAGCTGCCCCAGCGCGCGCCGCGCCAGGATCTCGAAACTCGCCTGCGCGGTGTCGTAGGAATAGCCCTCGGCCTCGCGCGTCTTGATCTCGTCGAGGATCTGCGCCAGCGCCGGGTCGCCGTTGTCCACCGACAGCCCCGCCTCGGCCAGGCGGCGGCGCAGGTTCGACTGCCCGGCCTGGTTGGACATCGGGATGATGCGCGCGTTGCCCACGGTCTCGGGCGGGATATGCTCGTAGGTCGAGGGGTCCTTGAGGATCGCGCTGGCGTGCAGCCCCGCCTTGTGCGCGAAGGCCGAGGCCCCGACATAGGGCGCGCTTTTCAGCGGCACCCGGTTGAGGATGTCGTCGAGCTGCCGCGAGGCGCGGGTGAGCCCCGCCAGGGCCTCTGCCGTGACGCCGGTCTCGAACCGGCTGGCATAGGGCTCCTTCAGCGCCAGCGTCGGGATCAGCGTGGTGAGGTTGGCGTTGCCGCAGCGTTCGCCGAGGCCGTTCAGCGTGCCCTGCACCTGCCGCGCTCCGGCGTCGATCGCCGCCAGCGTCCCCGCCACCGCGTTGCCGGTGTCGTTATGGGTGTGGATGCCGATACGCGCGCCCGGGATGCCCGCCGCGATCACGGCCGCGGTGATCTCGCCGATCTCGCCGGGCAGCGTGCCGCCGTTGGTGTCGCACAGCACCACCCAGCGCGCGCCGGCCTCATGCGCCGCGCGCAGGCAGTCCAGCGCATATCCCGGATCGGCCTTGTAGCCGTCGAAGAAATGCTCGGCGTCGAACAGCGCCTCGCGCCCCTGCGCCACCAGATGCGCGACCGAGGCGCCGATGTTCTCCAGGTTCTCCTCCAGCGTGATGCCGAGGGCGGTGGTGACGTGGAAATCATGGGTCTTTCCCACCAGGCACACCGCTGGCGTGCCCGCGTTCAGCACCGCCGCCAGAACATCGTCATTCGCGGCCGAGCGGCCGGCGCGCTTGGTCATGCCGAAGGCGGTGAAGGTGGCGCGCGTCCGCGGCGCGCTTTCGAAAAAGGCGCTGTCGGTGGGGTTGGCGCCGGGCCAGCCGCCCTCGATGTAATCGACACCCAGCGCGTCCAGCGTCTTGGCGATCTGCTGTTTCTCGGGGGTGGAGAACTGCACCCCCTGCGTCTGCTGCCCGTCGCGCAGCGTGGTGTCGTAGAGGTAAAGGCGTTCTCTGGTCATCGGCGCACATCCCCGCTGAGTTGGAGACCGCCCGACCCGCCCCCCAGGGCCGGGCGCGATTGCGCCCCCCCCTCGGGCCGGGCGCGGCCCTCTGTTCCGATAAATGCCCAGTTCACAGCAGCCCCTCCAGCTTGGCGGCGTCAAAGCCGGGCTTCGGCGACAGCTCGACCCCGGCCTTGCTCATCCGCACCTCGACGCCGGCCTCCAGCAGCGCGGACTTGAGCGCATCGACGTCGGAGAAATCCTTGGTCTGCATCGCCGCCTGACGTAAGGCGACGAGATGTTCGGCAATGGGATCCAGAACCGACTTGGCGGCGAGTTCTTCGACGCGACCGTCAAACACCCATGCCCCCATTGTTGCATTGTCTTCGAGAAGACCAAGAAGTTGGGCCGATGCCGCGAAATCATCAATTTCGTCTTGAGAAACTTCATCTCTCTGACGCGAAAGAATACCTTTCGCTATTTTTCTGAGTTCAGCGATTGCGCCCGGTGTGTTCAGGTCATCTGCAAGAATTGTTTCCAATTTCTCGTGAACGCTTCCGCCAGCGTTCGCGGAATTCGTGATTGACCGCCACTGCTTCAGCGTCGCCTTGGCTTGCTCCGCCTTCTCTGCCGTCCAGTCCATCGGCTTGCGGTAATGGGTGGACAGGAACACGAACCGGATCACCTCGCCCGGGATGCCCTGCTCCAGCAGTTCGTGCACGGTGAAGAAATTGCCAAGGCTCTTGGACATCTTCTTGCCCTCGACCTGCAGCATCTCGTTATGCAGCCAGTAGCGCGCGAAGCTCCCCTCGGGATGGGCGCAGCAGCTCTGCGCCACCTCGTTCTCGTGATGCGGGAACATCAGGTCGTTGCCGCCGCCGTGGATGTCAAAGGACGCCCCCAGCAGCGCGTAGCTCATGGCCGAGCATTCGATATGCCAGCCCGGCCGCCCGCGCCCCCAGGGGCTGTCCCAGCCCGGCAGATCGGGGGTCGATGGCTTCCACAGCACGAAATCCATCGGGTCGCGCTTGTAGGGCGCCACCTCGACCCGGGCGCCGGCGATCATGTCCTCCAGCGAGCGGCCCGAGAGCTTGCCATAGGCCGGGTAGCTCTTGACGTCGAACAGCACATGGCCGTCGGCGGCATAGGCATGGCCCTTGGCGATCAGCTCCTCGATCATCGCGATCATCTGCGGGATGTAGCCGGTCGCGCGCGGCATCTCGTCGGGGTCGAGTGCCCCCAGCGCGTGCATGTCGTCGAGGAACCACCCGATGGTCTCCTCGGTGATCTCGCCGATGGCGCGGCCGGTCTCTTTCGCGCGGTTGTTGATCTTGTCATCCACGTCGGTGAAGTTGCGCACATAGGTGACGTGACCGGCCCCGTAGACCTTGCGCAAGAGCCGGAAGAGCACATCGAACACCACGACGGGGCGCGCGTTGCCCAGGTGAGCCCGGTCATAGACCGTTGGGCCGCAGACATACATCCGCACATTCTCGCGGTCGATCGGGGTGAAGACCTCTTTCCGGCGGGTCCTGGTGTTGTGCAGCCTGATCTCGGTCATGGCAAAATCCTTCGCGCGCGTGTCCCGCGGCGGGCTTTAGCAACTTACCAAGAGATTGGAAACAGATGACCGGCCCGCCTGACGATGTCAGCGGGTAATGCAGCGGATAATGATGGTGCGGTTGGTCATGCCGCCCGCTTAGCAGCTCGCCGCGCGGCTGCCAAGGGTTTCCCGGCGGCGCCCGCTTCTTCTTGGCGCAAATACTCCCGCCGGAGGCGGACCTGCGCCCGCCGCCTGCGGGGCGGTGCAATCCGCGCGGCGACGCCCCGGGGGACGCCGCGCGGGCCGGCCGACACCGCCGGCTCGGGTCTCAGAACCGGAACGATACCCGGGCCTGGATCGTCAGCACCTCGTAATCCACGCCGGTTTTGCTGAAATTGTCGAACTGGTGGTAGAGGATCTCGCCGCCCAGCGTGACATTCTCGCGCAACGCGTGCTCCATCCCGGCGCCCAGGAACCAGCCGTTGTCGTCCGAGCTGCCGGCGCCGGGGGTCGAAAGGTCCATCCAGGCCGCGCCGACCGCGCCATAGACGAGGCTCTGGCCCATGTCCGCCCCCGCGCGCAGCTTGATCCGCGCCAGGTTGTCCACCTTGGGCGCGCCGCCGCTGAGCTTGATGTCGCTGGCGTCATAGCTCAGCTCGGCCCCGACCACATAGCTGCCGAAATCCCAGTTGTAGCCGGCATGCACGCCGCCCAGCACCCCGTCGCCGTCGCCCGTGGCCGCGCCCGAGGCGTCGAGCTGGCCAAAGCCGAGCTGGAGGCCGGCGTAGAAGCCGGTCCAGTCCGTGCTCAGCACGGGTGCTGGCGCGGGCGCGACGACCACCGGCTCGGCCGGGGCCGGCGCGGGGCCGCCCGCCTGGGCGGCGGTTGCGGCCCCAAGGGCCAGCAGAGGGACAAGAACGGACTGTCTCAGATGTTTCATCGCAAACTCCTTTCCATGAAAAAATGGGTTCCGCGCGATGGCTCCATCATCGTTAATTATGGACCTCCACCCGCAGTCTCACAAGCCCCCACCCCTGCGACGGCTGGACATTGCCGATCCGGCGGCCAATAGTGAACGGGTGTTCAATTAACGGGAGGACCGCATGCAGATCAGCGAAACCAAGGCCATCGTCACCGGGGCCGCCTCGGGTCTGGGCGAGGCCACGGCGCGCGCGCTGCGCGCGGCGGGCGCCGCCGTCACCATCCTCGACCGCGACGCGACGCGCGGCGCGGCGGTGGCCGAAGAGATCGGCGCAGGCTTCCAGCGCGTGGACGTGACCGACGAGGCCTCGGCCGCGGCGGCCGTCGCCGCGGCGGCGACCGGAATGGGCGGGATCACCGCCTGCATCAACTGCGCCGGCATCGCCACCGGCGAAAAGACCGTGGGCCGCGAGGGGCCGCATGACCTGGGCAATTTCCGCCGCACCATCGACATCAACCTCGTGGGCAGCTTCAACATCGCCCGCCTCGCCGCGGCCGAGATGGCGAAGAACGCCCCCGATGCGGGCGGCGAGCGCGGGGTGATCGTGAACACCGCCTCGGTCGCCGCCTTCGACGGGCAGAAGGGCCAGGCCGCCTATGCCGCCTCCAAGGCCGGGATCGCGGGGATGACCCTGCCCATGGCGCGCGATCTGGCAAGCCTCGGCATCCGGGTGATGGCGATCGCGCCGGGCATCTTCCGCACGCCGATGCTGATCGGGCTGGGCGAAGAGATCATGAACGGGCTGGCCGCCGACGTGACCTGCCCCAAGCGGCTGGGCGAGCCCTCGGAATACGCGGACCTGGTGAAGTTCATCCTGAGCTGCGGCTATCTCAACGGCGAGGTGATCCGGCTGGACGGCGCGCTCAGGATGCGTTGAGGGGGTGCCGGCCCTGCGGGCCGGGACTTTCATGCCTCCGGCGGGGATATTTGGAGCCAGAAGAAGGGCGCGCGCGGCGGCGGTCGGCGGCGGCGCGGCCTATCCGCCGGCTTTCTCCTCCAGTTCCAGCCATTCCTCCTCGGCGGCGGTCAGCGCCTGCTGGCGTTCGACCAGCGCCTCGGTGGCTTTCTGGAACTTCGCCGGCTCCCTCGTGAAGAGGTCGGGGGCGGAGAGGAATTCCTCCAGCTTCGCGATCTCGGCCTCCAGCCGCTCGATCGCGCCGGGCAATTGCTCCAACCGGTGCTTCTCGGTGAAGGAGAGGCCGGATTGCGGTTTCGGCGCGGGTTTCTCGGCGGGTTTCGCGGCGGGTTTGGGCCGGGCGGGTTTCTCGGCCCGCGCGGTCTCGGCCCGTTGGGCCTGGTAGTCGCTCCAGCCACCGGCATAGACGGCGGCGCGACCGTCGCCCTCCATGGCGATGGTGGTGGTGGCCACGCGGTCGAGGAAGTCGCGGTCGTGGCTGACCAGCAGCACCGTGCCCTCGTAATCGTCCAGCAGTTCCTGCAGCAGGTCCAGCGTCTCGACGTCGAGATCGTTGGTGGGCTCGTCCAGCACCAGCAGGTTGCTTTCGCGCGCCATGATCCTGGCCAGCAGCAGCCGCGCCTTTTCGCCCCCCGAGAGCGAGCGCACGGGCGCCCGCGCCTGGGCCTCGTCGAACAGGAAATCCTTGAGGTAGCCCACCACATGGCGCGGCGCCCCGCGCACCATCACCTGGTCGGCCCGGCCCGAGACGCGCATTTCCGCGTCGCCGGTCAGACTTTCCCAGAGGCTCATGTCGGGATCGAGCCCGGCGCGATTCTGGTCGAACACAGCCATTTCCAGGTTGGTGCCGAGGATCACCTCGCCGCTGTCCGGCGCCAACTCGCCGGTCAGCATCTTCAGCAGCGTGGTCTTGCCCGCACCGTTGGGGCCGACAAAGGCGACCCGGTCGCCGCGCAGCACCCGCAGGTCGAAGGGGCGCAGGATGACCCGGTCGCCGAAGGACTTGGAGATGCCGCGCGCCTCGATCACCCGCTTGCCGGACTTGGCGCCCGACTCCAGCGCCATGTCGGCCGCGCCCTGGCGGCGGATCATGTTCGCGCGCTGCTCGCGCAGGCCGTGCAGGGCGCGCACCCGGCCCTGGTTGCGCTTGCGCCTGGCCGAGATCCCCTCGACCGCCCAGCGCGCCTCGGCCTTGATCTTGCGGTCGAGCTTGTGGCGGGCGCTGTCCTCCTCCTCCCAGACCTTGTCGCGCCAGGCCTCGAAGGCGTCGAAGCCCTTTTCCTGGCGGCGCACCTGGCCGCGGTCGATCCACAGCGTGGCCCGCGTCAGCGCGCGCAGGAAGGCGCGGTCGTGGGAGATCAGGACGAAGGCCGCGCGGGTCTCCTTGAGCTGGCTTTCCAGCCAGGTGATGGCCTCGATGTCGAGGTGGTTGGTCGGCTCGTCCAGCAGCATCAGTTCGGGCGCCTCGGCCAGCAGCTTGGCCAGCGCCGCGCGCCGCCGCTCGCCGCCCGAGGCGGTGGCGACCGGCGTTTCGGGGTCGAATTTCAGCCCCTCGGCCACCATCTCCACCCGGTAGGCCTCGTCCGGGCCGAGGGCGCAGGCGGCGAAATCGCCCAGCGTCTCGAAACCGCTCAGGTCGGGATGCTGGTGCATGTAGCCCACGGTGGTGCCAGGCGAGAGCACCCGGGCGCCGCGGTCCGGCTCGATCAGCCCGGCCATCACCTTCATCAGGGTGGATTTGCCCGAGCCGTTGCGGCCCACGAGCGCCACGCGGTCGCCCGGCTGGATCACCAGCGAGAGGTCGGAAAACACCGGATCGCCGCCGAAGCTGAGCGCGATGTCGGAAAGCTGGAGAAGAGGTGCCTGTGCCATGACTGGCGGGCTAGCCTGCCCGGAGCGCGCCGTCAACGGGGCGCGTGGAGCCTGCACGGCACGACCGGGCCTTGACCTGCGTCAAAGCGCACCCCGCCGCGCAGGCGCAAGCTGTCGTCGCTATCCGATCCAATCTGGAGGAACCGCAACATGGCATATCGCAACTGGCTTCCCACCACCTGGTTCGGCGCCAGGGAGGGGGAACATCCCTTTTCCGCGCTGCGGGAGCAGATCGACTCGCTCTTCGACGATTTCGACGACGACCTGTTCGAACGCAAGGGCGGTTTCGCCGTGCGCAGCAATGTCAGCGAGACCGACAAGGAGGTCTGCATCACCGCCGAGCTGCCGGGCATCACCGAGGACGACATCGACATCGCCGTGACCGGCAACCAGATCACCATCAAGGGCGAGAAGAAGTCCGAGGAGGAGGAGAAGGGCGAAAAGGATGGCCGCAAGTTCCACCGGGTCGAGCGCTATTCCGGCGCGTTCCGGCGGATGATGACCCTGCCCTTCGAGATCGACCCCGACACGGTCGAGGCCAAGGTCAAGGACGGCGTTCTGACCGTCACCCTGCCCAAGCCGCCCGAGGCGGTCGAGGCGACCAGGAAGGTCAAGGTCACCAAGGCCGACTGAGCCGCGGCCGGCACACGGCGGGACGGAGCGCATATTTCCGGCGAAGCTTCGACCGAATCTTCGCCGGGAATTCGCCTAGCCCGCTGTGGCGCGCAACAGGCGCTTGCGGGCGGGCGGGATCGCGCCGATCTCCAGCCCGGTGAAGACATGCAGCGTGTTCAGGTCGCGGTCCACCACCGCGTGATCGCTGACCCAGCCCCCCATCAGCAGATAGCTGCGCAGCAGCGGCGGCATCCCCGTCAGCGCGCGTTTCGCATCGGGCTCGCGCCGGCGCAGCTTCTGCGCGAAGCGGAAGACATTGGGCGCCTTGACCCGCGGCAGGAAGCGCTTGGGCGCCAGGTGTCGCTCCTTCAGCAGGGCGAAGGCATCCATGTAGGATTCCGCCTCGGTGCCCTTGAAGGAGGAGCAGCCAAACAGCAGTTCCACCCCCTCGTCATCGACGAAACGGGTCATCGCGCCCCAGGCCACGCGCAGGATATCGGGATCCTTCCAGTCGGGATGGATGCAGAAGCGGCCCATCTCGACCATCGGTCCGGCGAAGCTTTCCAGCGCCGAGAGCTCGTAATACTGCGCCGAGTAGCTGCGCCCGATCTCGGCGCCGGTGCCCAGCGGCATCAGGCGGAAGGTGCAGACCAGCGCGCCGCTGCGGCTCTCCTCGACCAGCACATGGTGGCATTCGGCGTCGAAGGCGTCGGCGTCCTGGGCCCGGGCGTCGGCGCCGCGGAAGCACAGCGTGCGCA
Organism: Actibacterium sp. MT2.3-13A; assembly: GCF_018139985.1. Taxonomy (GTDB): domain Bacteria; phylum Pseudomonadota; class Alphaproteobacteria; order Rhodobacterales; family Rhodobacteraceae; genus JAGSOU01. The sequence goes on from NZ_JAGSOU010000020.1 coordinate 12,184, forward strand.
GCGCCTGCGCGGCGCGCAGATCGGCCGCGCCCCCGGCCATGCGTGCGGCGTAGCGCCCCTTGCGAAGTGACAGCATGGCACGAGGCTCCTTATCTGACTTGGCGCGCGCGGCGTCCCGGCTAAATATGTTGCGCGGGCATGTAGCGCGCAAGATGTGACAGCGGTTTGACAGACCGGGGGGAACGATGACCGACAAGATCGTGAAGACCGACGCGGAATGGCGCGAACAGCTCTCGGAACTGGCCTACAAGGTCACCCGCAGGCACGGCACCGAGCGCGCCTTCAGCCATGACGATTTCCCGAAGGGGCCGGGCCGCTTCCGCTGCGTCTGCTGCGGCGCGGCCCTGTTCGATCAGCGGGCGAAATTCGACAGCGGCACCGGCTGGCCCAGCTTCTATGAACCCATCGCGCCGGGGGCGGTGGCGGAGCAGGAGGACCGCAGCTGGTTCATGCGCCGCACCGAGGTGCATTGCGCCCGCTGCGACGCGCATCTGGGCCATGTCTTTCCCGACGGCCCGGCGCCGACCGGGCTGCGCTACTGCGTCAACGGCGTCGCGCTGGCCTTCGCGCCAGCGGATCAGGATCAGTCGATGAACTGATCGGCGGTGAAATTGCCGATATTGCCCAGCAGCTGGCGGATGAAGGTGATGCCCTTGATGTTGTCATCGGTCACCCGGCGGTTCAGGGCGATGACGCGGCCGTCCTCCAGCGTGAAACGCTCGATGTTGCGCACCACGCCGTCCTTGTCAAAGGAGACGGCGACCAACTGGCGGTCGAGGATCTCGGGGGCCAGCGCGCCGCGGGTGCGCCAGCGGCTGGAGACGTAATACCACGCCTCGTCGCGCATCACGCCCGAGGCCGCGGGCGGGCCGACCACGTCGCCCACCGTCGCCTGCGTGTCCACGCCGACGACGATCTCCTGCAACTCGGCGTCGCTGGGCGCGTAGCCGTGATTGCGGTAGATGGGCGTGCAGCCGGCAATGGCCACGGCCAGAAGGCCTGCCGCCACCCGTTTCGCGATTACACCGCGCTTGCGCATACCCACCTCTTGCCATGACGCTTTCCGCCTCGTATCCGCTTACAGAAGGTTCGCCCCCTGTTCAAGAATGGAACCGCCCATGTCCGATGACGCCTTCCCCCCGCCCCCGGTCCGCCTTGCCACGCTGCGCGACGCGCGGGCCTTGCCGTTTTCGCTGGTCCCCGGCGCCGAGGCGCGCGCCGCGCTGGCCGACGAACTGGGCCTCATCGGCCTGCGCAAGCTGCGCTTCGAGGGGCAGCTGGTGCCCGAGGGCAAGCGCGACTGGCGGCTGGAGGCGCATCTGGGCGCCACCGTGGTGCAGCCCTGCGTGGTCACGCTGGAGCCCGTCACCACCCGCATCGACGAAGAGATCACCCGGCGCTATCTCGCCGACCTGCCCGCCGGCCCCGAGGGCGACGAGGTGGAGATGCCGGAGGACGAGACCCTGGAGCCGCTGCCCGAGACGCTGGACCTCGGACAGGTCATGGCCGAGGCGCTGGCGCTGGCGCTGCCGCTCTATCCGCGGGCCGAGGGCGCCGCGCTGGGCGCCGCGGCTTATACCGAACCCGGCCAGCGCCCGATGACCGACGAGGAAGCGAAACCGCTGGCCGGGCTGGCCGAGCTTCTGAAGAAGCAGAAAAAGGACTGACGGGCCGGGCAGAAAACACTTGCGCCGGGGCCGAATCCGAGTATGTTCCCGGCCTCGTTTACATGTTGGGCCGGACCACGCGCCACCGGGCGCCTCCACCGCTCATTCGCAAGAACAACCGGGCCCTGCGCGCCCCTAAACACCGAGGTTGAGACATGGCTGTCCCTCAGAATAAAGTCACGCGGTCGCGCCGCGGAAACCGTCGCTCGCACGATGCGCTGGTCGCCGGCAACCCGGCCGAGTGCCCCTCCTGCGGCGAGCTGAAGCGCCCCCACCACGTCTGCCCCTCCTGCGGCACCTATGCCGACCGTGAGGTGATTGCCCAGGCCGACGAGATCGATCTGGACGAAGACGCGGCATAAGCGAAACGGCTTGGCTGGCGTCGGATCATGAACACAGATCAAACTCCCAGTGTCAGCAAAGCCCCGAGCACCGTGATTTCGATCGACGCCATGGGCGGAGATCGTGGACCGGCGGCCGTGGTCGCCGGTATCGCGCGTTCGGCGGCGAAGAATCCCGACATCCGCTTCATCCTGCACGGCCCTCGGGCCACGCTGGAGCGGCTGGTCGCGCGCCGTCGCGTGCTGGCCGGCCGCTGCGAGATCCGTCACGCCGAAGACGTGGTGACGATGGACGAGAAGCCCAGCCATGTGATGCGTCACGGCAAGGGCAGCTCGATGTGGTCCGCGATCGAAAGCGTCCGCAACGGCGAGGCCACGGTCTGCGTCTCCTGCGGCAATACCGGCGCGCTGATGGCGCTGAGCATGGTGCGCCTGCGCAAGCTGCCTGGCGTCAACCGCCCCGCCATCGCCTGCCTGTGGCCCTCGCGCAATCCCAAGGGATTCAACGTGATGCTGGACGTCGGCGCTGATATCCGCGCGGACGAGCACGACCTGCTGCAATACGCGCTGATGGGCGCCTCCTACGCCCGCAACGGCATGCGCATGCCGCATCCGCGCGTGGGCCTGCTGAACGTCGGCACCGAGGAGCACAAGGGCCGCGCCGAGCTGAAGGCCGCCCATGACCTGATCGCCGCCGCTGCCCCCGCCAATGATTTCGATTTCGTGGGCTTCGTCGAGGGCGGCGACATCCCCTCGGCCAAGGTCGACGTCATCGTGACCGACGGCTTCACCGGCAACGTCGCGCTGAAGACCGCCGAGGGCACCGCCAACCTGATCAGCGAATTGCTGAAGGCGGCGTTCAAGTTCTCGCCGCTGTCGCGCATCGCGGCCCTGCTGGCCTACACCTCGATGCAGCGCCTGAAAAAGCGGATCGACCCGCGCCGGGTCAACGGCGGGGTGTTCCTCGGCCTCAACGGCACGGTGGTCAAATCGCATGGCTCCGCCGATGCCACCGGCGTCTCGGCGGCGGTCAAGCTGGCGTTCCAGCTGGCCCAGAGCGGCTTTTCCGAACGGCTCGCGGCGCGGGTTGCATCCGCCACCACCCCGGGCCAGAATGCGCCGCAAAACAAGGCGAGCAACGGTTGAAAACAATGACAAAACGCGCCGTGGTCAGAGGTGTCGGGCATTACCTTCCGGAACGCGTGGTTCCCAACACCGAATTCGAAGGCAAGATCGATACCACGGATGAATGGATCCGCACCCGCTCGGGCATCGAGCGGCGCCATTTTGCCGCCGAGGGGGAGCACACCTCGGATCTGGCGGTCGCCGCCGCGCGCGCCGCGCTTGAGGATGCGGGGATGGAGGCTGGCGATCTCGACGCCATCATCCTGGCCACCTCGACCCCCGACCTGACCTTCCCCTCCGCCGCGACCATGGTGCAGAAGGCGCTGGGCATGACCCGCGGCTTCGCCTTCGACGTGCAGGCGGTCTGCGCGGGCTTCATCTACGCCATGAGCACCGCCAACGCGATGATCCTGTCGGGACAGGCGAACCGGGTGCTGGTGATCGGCGCCGAAACCTTCTCGCGGATCCTCGACTGGGAGGACCGCTCGACCTGCGTGCTGTTCGGCGACGGCGCCGGCGCGCTGGTGCTGGAGGGGGCCGAGGGGACGGGCACCGCCGCGGACCGCGGCATCCTGGCCACCGACCTGCATTCCGACGGGCGCTTCGGCGATATCCTCTATGTCGATGGCGGCGTGTCCAAGGGCCACAGCGGCTTCGTCCGCATGCTGGGCAAGGAAGTGTTCCGCCACGCGGTCGAGAAACTCGCCGCCACCGCGCATGCCGCGCTGGACAAGGTGGGGCTGAGCGGCGCCGATGTCGACTGGATCGTGCCGCACCAGGCCAACCTGAGGATCATCAAGGCCACCGCGCAGCGCATGCAGGTGCCGATGGATCACGTCATCGTCACCGTCCAGGACCACGGCAACACCTCCGCCGCCTCGATCCCGCTGGCGCTGTCGGTCGGCAAGGCGCAAGGCAAGATCAAGCCGGGCGACCTGATCGTGACCGAGGCGATCGGCGGCGGACTGGCCTGGGGCGCGGTGGTTCTGCGCTGGTAAGAACCCGCCGAAACGGGCCCATCAAGCCCTTGATATTGACTCGGAAATTCTTTTCTCCCTAAGCTGCCGGTCAAAGCTAGGGACAGGGGACGGGACATGAGTGGCAAAACTCTCACAAGGATGGACCTGAGCGAGGCGGTTTTCCGCGAGGTCGGGCTGTCGCGCAACGACTCCGCCGCCCTGGTGGAAAGCGTCCTGGCGCATATGTCCGACGCGCTGGTCGCCGGCGAAACGGTCAAGATCTCGTCCTTCGGCACCTTCAGCGTGCGCGAGAAGGCCGCGCGCGTGGGCCGCAACCCGAAGACCGGCGAAGAGGTCCCGATCCATCCCCGGCGGGTGCTGTCCTTCCGCCCCTCGCACCTGATGAAAGACCGGGTGGCCGCCGGCAACAAGGGCTGAGCCCGGCGATGGGAAAATCGCCCGACGCCTTCCGCACCATCAGCGAGGTGTCCGAGTGGCTGGAGACCCCGGCCCATGTGCTGCGGTTCTGGGAAAGCCGCTTTACCCAGGTCAAGCCGGTGAAGCGCGCCGGCGGGCGCCGCTATTACCGCCCCTCCGACATGCTGCTGCTGGGCGGCATCAAGAAGCTGCTGCACGAAGAGGGGATGACCATCCGCGGCGTGCAGAAGATCCTGCGCGAACAGGGCGTCAAGCATGTGGCCGCCCTGTCGCAGCCGCTCGACGGCGCCGGGCAGGCCGAAGCCGAGGCCGCGATCGCGCCCCCGTCTGCGCCGGACAGCGCGCCCCCCGCCGGGCCCGAGCGCGAATCCCCCGCCGCAGCCCCCGCCCCCCAGGCCGAGGCGCCCGGCCCCACGCCGCAAGCGCCCGCGTCGCAGGCCGCTTCGGGCGTGCGCCCCTCGAACGTGGTGCCGCTGAGCCCGCTGGTGCCGCAGCTCGACCTCTTCGCGGAGGGCGTGCCCGAGGCGGCGGAATCGGAACCGGAGGCGGCCGCGGCCCGCCCCGCCGCGCATGAGCCGGGCGCGCGGCGCCCTGCCCCGCTGGGTGCGGACCTGCCCGCCGCCGACCCGGCGGATGATTCTCTTCCCGCCGAGCCGGGCCTGCGCGCCCGGCTGCGCGACCCCGCGCGGGCGCGCCACCTGGCCACCCGCCATCCCGCCGCGCTGACCGCCGCGCTGGCCCGGCTGAGCGATCTGCGGGACCGGTTTGGCAAAGGTGAATAAACCTCTCGAGAAAGGCGGATTTCCGTCTTGCCCCCGCCGGCAAACATGCTACAAGACGCTCCACGTCGGGCTATGGCGCAGCCTGGTAGCGCGTCCGTCTGGGGGACGGAAGGTCGCAGGTTCGAGTCCTGCTAGCCCGACCAACATCACAACCGCCCGCGCCCATCCGGGCCGCGGGCGGTTCTGTTTTTCAGGGGGGATCACATGACAGGCACCGGCGTTCTGCCCTCTCAATCCATCTCGGCCCTGATCGGCAGTGGCGCGCTCAGCGGCGCGCCCGCGATCACGCCCGAACAGATCCAGCCGGCCTCGCTCGACCTGCGGCTGGGCAATGTGGCCTACCGCGTGCGCGCCTCGTTCCTGGCCGGTGCGGGCCGCAGCGTCGCCGAGCGGCTGGAAGAATTCGAGATGCACCGCATCGACCTGGAGGGCGGCGCGGTGCTGGAAAAGGGCTGCGTCTATGTCGTGCCGCTGATGGAGCGGCTCGCCCTGCCCGAGGGCATCCAGGCGGTGGCCAACGCCAAGAGCTCCACCGGGCGGCTCGACCTGCTGACCCGCGCCATCACCGATGGCGGCGAGGAATTCGATCGCATCCCCGCGGGCTACACCGGCCCGCTCTATGCGGAGATCTGCCCGCGCTCCTTCTCGGTGCTGGTGCGGCCCGGGATGCGGCTGAACCAGATCCGGTTCCGCCGCGGCCAGGCAGTGCTGAGCGATGCCGAGCTGACCGCGCTGCACGCCGCGACCGGGCTGGTCTCGGGCGAGGCGGTGATTTCCCAGGGGCTGGGATTCTCGGTCGATCTGAAGCCGGCGGAGGGCGACCTGGTGGGCTACCGCGCAAAGCCGCATACCGGGGTGATCGACCTCGACCGGATCGGGGAATACGACCCCGCCGAATTCTGGGAGGAGATCCGCACCCGCAACGGGCAGATCATCCTCGACCCCGGCGCATTCTACATCCTGGTCAGCCGCGAGGCGGTGCATATCCCGCCCGACTACGCCGCCGAGATGGCCCCCTACCTGGCCATGGTGGGCGAGTTTCGCGTGCATTACGCGGGCTTCTTCGACCCCGGCTTCGGCCATGCCGCGGCGGGCGGCGAAGGCGCGCGCGGCGTGCTTGAGGTGCGCTGCCACGAGGCGCCCTTCGTGCTGGAGCACGGCCAGATCGTGGGGCGGCTGGTCTATGAGCGGATGGCAGAGCGGCCCGCGCAACTCTACGGCGAGGGCATCGCGTCGAACTATCAGGGCCAGGGCCTGAAGCTGAGCAAGCATTTCCGCGCGCGGTGAGCGGCGCAACCGGCGCGATGCGGTCTGCCCTGCGGGCAGAGGCCTCCGGCGGGAGTTTTTGCGCCAAGAAGAAGGGGCGGGCCGCGCCTAGAAGCGGCCGATCCTGCGGCCGGCGCGCAGGGCCTGCTTGGCGCGGCGCGCGGTCTGCCGGGCGGCGCGGTGCTGGGCAAGCTCCTGTTCGTCCATCTCGGCCGGGCGCTTGGCCGGGCCGCGGCGGGCGGCCATGTCGATGCCCTTGTCCACACCGGCGCGCAGGAGGCGGTTGACGACCTGCTTGATCACCATGTCGATCAGTCCGTTGATATTCATCGGCGGGCCCTCCTTCAGGGTTCCTGCTCAAACATATCGCCCTGGTCTTCGCTGTCGTCGCGCTCTTCGTCGCGGTCCTCGCGGCCGGGCATGGGTCGGCTGTCCAGCAGGCCCGCGGCGCGCAGTTCCTTCAGCCCCGGCAGGTCGCGGGCGCTTTCCAGCCCGAAATGGTCGAGGAAATCCTGCGTGACCACGAAGGTGACGGGCCGGCCCGGCGTCATCCGGCGGCGGCCGAAGCGGATCCATTCCATCTCCAGCAACTGGTCCACCGTCCCGCGGCTGACCGAGACGCCGCGGATCTCCTCGATCTCGGCGCGGGTGACGGGCTGGTGATAGGCGATGATCGCCAGCGTCTCGATCGCGGCGCGGCTGAGCTTGCGGGTCTCGACCGTTTCCTTCTGCATCAGGAAGCCGAGATCGGGCGCGGTGCGGATCGCCCAGGCCTCGCCCACGCGCACCACGCGCACGCCGCGCCCCTCGTAGCGTTTGCGCAGGTGGGTCAGCGCCTCGGCGGCGTCGCAGCCATGCGGCATGCGGGCGTTCAGATCGGCCACGGTGACGGGCTCGGCCGAGGCGAAGAGGATGGCCTCGACCATGCGTTCCTGCGCCGCCATGGGCGGGGCTTCGAACAGGCTCTGTTCCTGCGGGGCGTCTGTCACGTCTCTTTCCTGCGGATCTGGATCGGGGCGAAGGTGTCGCCCTGTCTGAGTTCGATGGCGCCGCGCTTGGCCAGTTCCAGGGTGGCGGCAAAATGGGCGGCGGTGGCGGAGCGGCGGCGCACCGGGTCCACCTGCCACCCCTCGGGCAGGTAGCTGGCGAGATCCGTCCAGTCGCCGGCATAGCCCACCAGCCCGCGCATCCTCTCCAGCGCCTCCTCCATCGTGTAGACCGCGTCGCGGTCCATCACATAGGGGCGGAAGTCGTCGCGGGTGCGGATCCGGGCATAGGCCTGCATCAGGTCCAGCAGCGTGGCGGTGTAGCGGACGTGACGGACGCGCATGACATCCTCGGGCAGGCCGCGGGCGAAGAAATCGCGCCCCCGCTGATCGCGCGCCATGAGCTGCGCGGCGGCGTCGCGCATCGCCTGCAGGCGCTCCAGCTGGAAGGCGAGATGGGCCGCCAGCTCCTCGCCCGAGGGGCCCTGCTCGGTCGGGTCGGGGGGCAGCAGCAGCCGCGATTTGAGGAAGGCGAGCCAGGCCGCCATGACCAGGTAGTCGGCGGCCAGCTCCAGCCGCAGCTCCTTGGCCTTTTCGACGAAGGCGAGATATTGCTGGGCCAGTTGCAGCACCGAGATCCGGCGCAGGTCCACCTTCTGCGTCCGCGACAGCATCAGCAGCAGGTCGAGCGGGCCCTCGAACCCGTCGACATCGACGATCAGCGCCTCGGCGGCCAGCCGCGCCTCGACGCCGGGCAGGTCAGGCTGTTCAGACATGCGCCACGGCCCCCTTCACGAGGGCTTCAAGCTCGGCCTCCAGCGCCGCGATGTCAACCGGCACGGGCGCGCGGCGCTGCGCCAGCGCGGCCTCGGCGCGGGCCCGGGCGGCGTCGGACAGCGGGCCGCAGGCGGCGGCGACCTGCTGCATCTCGGACAGGTCGCCGTTGCAGTGCAGGACCGTGTCGCAGCCCGCGGCGAGCGACGCGGAGCAGATCTCGGCAATGCCACCCGACAGCGCCTGCATCGAGATGTCGTCGGTCATCAGCACGCCGTCGAAGCCGATCTCGTCGCGGATCAGCGCGATCATCGCCGGCGACAGGGTCGCCGGAAGGTCGGGGTCGATGGCGTCGTAGACGATATGCGCGGTCATCGCGAAGGGCAGGTCGTTGAGCGCGCGGAAGGGGGCGAAATCCTCGGCCAGCGCCGCGCGCGGGGCGCTGACACGGGGCAGGTCGAGATGGCTGTCCACCTGCGCCCTGCCGTGGCCGGGGATGTGTTTCAGCACCGACTGGACGCCGCCCTCGGCCGAACCATCGGCCACCGCGCGGGCGATCTGCGCGACGGTCTCGGCGTCGAAACCGTAGCAGCGGTTCAGCAGGAAAGGATGGGTTTCCGGCCGGGCGATGTCGGCGCAGGGGGTGCAGTTGACGTCGAGGCCCACCGCCCGCAGTTCCTCGGCGATCAGGCGGGCGCGCAGCCACATGGAGCGGGCGGCCTTGTCCGGCCCGGCGGCCCGCACCTGGTCGAGCGGCGGCAGGTAGCGCCGCCAGTGCGGGGGCGTCAGGCGCTGCACGCGGCCGCCTTCCTGGTCGATCAGGATGGGGGCGTCGCGGCCCACCGCCGCGCGCAGGTCGCCGGTCAGGCGGCGCAGCTGATCGGGGCCCTCGATATTGCGGGCGAAGAGGATGAAGCCCAGCGGCTGCGCCTCGGCGAAAAAGGCGGCCTCGTCAGGGGTCAGCCAGGGGCCGGAGCAGCCCAGCAGAAAGGCCCCTGCCCTCACCGCGCCACCACCGGGATGCAGCCGGCCTTTTCGGCGGTCAGCGCGGCGCAGAAACGGCGCGCGTCGGAAATGTCGGCAAAGCCCACCGCGCGCAGACGGTAGAAGGTGCGGCCGCCGGATTTGGCGGATTGCACCAGCCGCTGCTTGCCCGCCATCAGAGCGTCGAAACGGCCGCTCAGGCGCTGCCATTCGGCGCGGGCGACATCGGCGCTGTCGTAGGCGCCGAGCTGCACGAGGTTGGTGCCGGGGGACACGTCGGCGGCGGCGATCTCGATATCGGCGGGGGTGATGGTGGCGGGGGGCTGCGCGGCGCGGGTGGCCAGCGCGGCCTCGGGACGCCTGGCGGGACGCGGCGAGCGGGCGATGCCGGGGAGCGAGGCGGGCACGGTTTCCGGCCCGGCCGCGGCGGCGGTCCCGGCGGCGCCGCTCTCGGCCACGGCGATGGCCAGCGCGGCCTGGATCGGGTCGGGCGAGACGAGGGGGGCGTCGTCTTCGGCGGCGGACTTGGGCGCCGCTTCGGCGGCCGGCGCGGCCGGGGCAAGCCGGGGCGTGCTGGCGGCCGGCGTGTCCTCGGCGGTCAGGGCGACGGGGCGCGGGGCAAGAACCAGACGCTCGGCCGGCGGCTCGGCCTCGCCGGCGGCGGCAACGGCGTTCACGGCCAGCCCCTGATGCGCGGCGGCTTCCCCGCCGGGATCCTCGGGCGCGACGCGCATCGGACCCTCCAGCGCGCGCACCACCGGCACGCCGGTCACGTCGCGCACGGTCAGCCGGTAGCCCCAGAACGCCAGCCCCAGCACCAGCGCGACCGAGGTCAGCGCGCCGGCCCAGTTGACGATGCTTTGAAAGCCGCCCCTGCGCGGCTGCGGTTCTGCCTCGAATTCCCCGAATTCAATCTCCGCCATTCCTGCCTCATCATAGCCCGGTGGCGGCGCATGTTCGCGCCCGCCCGGTTGGTCTTGCCTGCCTCATCGGCCCCGGGCGGCGCGCCATTTTTCGTTCAGCGCATTTCCTCGACCGGGGTCACGCCCAGAATAGCAAGGCCCGCGGAAATAACAACGGCGACGGCCCGCGCGAGGGCGATTTTCGCCTGAGAGGTCGCGGCGTCGCCCTCCTGCAGGAAGCGCAGCGACGGATCCTCGTTGCCGCGGTTCCACAGCGCGTGCAGTTCGGAGGCCAGCTCGTAGAGGTAGAAGGCCACGCGGTGCGGCTCATGCGTGCGCGCGGCGATCTCGACCAGCCGCGGCCATTCGGCCAGCTTCTTCGCGACCGCCAGCTCGGCCTCGTGGCCGAGCTTGGTCAGGTCGGCTCCGGCCAGGGTCTCGTCGTCCACCGCGATCCCCGCCTCTACGGCCTTGCGCAGCACCGAGCACACCCGCGCATGGGCGTATTGCACATAGAAGACCGGGTTGTCCTTGGACTGCTCCAGCACCTTGTCGAAGTCGAAATCCAGCGGCGCGTCGTTCTTGCGCGTCAGCATGACGAAGCGGGTCACGTCCGGGCCCACCTGGTCCACCACGTCGCGCAGGGTGACGAAATTGCCCGCCCGCTTGGACATCTTGAAGGGCTGGCCGTTCTTGTAGAGCTTCACCAGCTGGGTGAGCTTGATGTCCAGCGGCACCTTGCCGTCGGACAGCGCCGAGACCGCCGCCTTCATCCGCTTGACATAGCCGCCATGATCGGCGCCGAACACGTCGATCAGCTGGTGAAAGCCGCGCTCGATCTTGTCGTAGTGATAGGCGATGTCGGGGGCGAAATAGGTCCAGGACCCGTCGGATTTCTTCACCGGGCGGTCCACGTCGTCGCCATGCTCGGTGGAGCGGAACAGCGTCTGCTCGCGCGGCTCCCAATCCTCGGGGGTCTTGCCCTTCGGCGGCTCCAGCACGCCCTCGTAGATCAGGCCCTTGCGCTGCAACTCCTGCAGCGCACCCTCGATCCGGCCGGTGCCGTAGAGGGATTTCTCGCTGAAGAACACGTCCATCTCGACGCCCAGCGCCTTCAGGTCGGCGCGGATCAGCTCCATCATCGCCTCGGTGGCGTATTCGCGCACCGCGGCCAGCCAGACCTCTTCGGGCTGATCGACGTAACGGTCGCCGGCCTCCTCCATCAGCTTCTGGCCGACCTCGACCAGGTATTCGCCGGGATAGGTGCCCTCCGGGAACTCCACCGCCTCGCCATGCGCCTCGAGGTAGCGCAGGTAGACCGAGCGGGCCAGCACATCGACCTGCGCCCCGCCGTCGTTGATGTAGTATTCGCGCGTCACCTCATGGCCGGAATAGGCCAGCAGGCTCGCCAGCGCGTCGCCGAAGACCGCGCCGCGGGTGTGGCCCACATGCAGCGGGCCGGTCGGGTTGGCCGAGACGTATTCGACATTGACCCGTTGGCCCTGCCCCATCTGCGAGCGACCGTATTCGATGCCGCCGTCCAGCACGGCCTTGACCAGCCCCTGCCAGACCACCGGCGCCAGGCGCAGGTTGAGGAAGCCGGGGCCGGCCACCTCGGCCACGGTGACGCGCGGGTCGGCGGCCAGCCTGGCGGCCAGCCTGTCGGCGATGTCGCGCGGCTTCAGCCCGGCGGGCTTGGCCAGCACCATGGCGGCGTTCGTGGCCATGTCGCCATGCGCCGGGTCGCGGGGCGGCTCGACCGCCACGTTCGCGAAATCGAGGCCCTCGGGCAGCGCACCTTCGGAGACCATCTGGTTGAGACTGTCGATCACGAGCGCGCGGAGATCGGTGAAAAGGTTCATCTGTCCTGTCCTGTTGCTTGCCGCGGGTTTACCACGGCGCGGGCCGAGGTCAATGCGCCTGCCCCGCCCCTATTGCTGTGCCCGCTCCCCGGCCTGCCCCGCCTCGGGCGGCACCATGGCGATCAGCCGCGTGCCGGCGGGGGCCGAGAAATCCTCTTCCGCCTTCAGCAGCCGCAGATCGCCCGTGGGCAGGAGCCGCGCCAGGACCACCGCCTCCGGATTGTCCCCGCGCCAGTCTTCCAGCGTAAACTCGTCGCTGAGCCGCGTCACGCGAAAGCCCCAGCCCTCGGTCATCCGCGCGTTGAGCTCCCAGTAGCCCTGCCCCTCTCCCAGCTTCTTGCCGCCCAGCGTGGCGGGCAGCGCATGGCGGACGCTCTCCTGCCCGGCGCGCTTGATCTGGAACACGTTGTCGCGGCCGAATTCAGGGGCCACGTCGGTGGCCACCAGCGTGTTGTAGGCGTCGTTGTCGGTCGCCGCCACGACGATGCCGTAACAGGCGATCTCCAGGCTGTGCTCGGCGGCCTCCGACAGGATGTCGCCGAAGAAGGTGGGCAGCCCCGCCTCGCGCGCGCCGCGCAGCCGGGCGCGGTTGGGATCGACGATCAGCACCGGCACCTCGGCCTTGTTCAGCGCCTCGGCAAAGCCCGTCGCCCAGCGCGAGCCGCCGACGATAAGCACCCCCGGCACCTCGCCCCCCGCCAGCCCCAGCGCGCGCGCCAGCGGCCGCAGGGTGAAGCCGTGCAGCACCACCGAGGCCGCCACCAGCACGAAGGCCAGCGGCCCGATCCGCGCGCCATCCTCGAAGCCCAGCGCCGTCAGCCGCTCGCCGAACAGCCCTGCCACCGCCACCAGCACCACGCCGCGCGGGCCGGTGAACGCGACCAGCAGCCGCTCGCGCATCGGCACGCGGGTGAAGGCCAGCGAGGCCAGGACCGTCACCGGCCGCACGAGCCCGATCACCACCGCAACCAGACCCGCCGCGCGCCAGTCCAGCCGCGCCACCGCATCGAATTCCAGCCCCGCGGCCAGCAGGATGAATACGCCCGAGACCAGCAGGATCGTGGCGTGCTCCTTGAACCGGCGCAACTCGGCGTAGCTGGGCAGGTCGGCATTGGCGATGAAAAGCCCCATCGCCGTGACCGCCAGAAGGCCGCTTTCATGCAGCACCGCGTCGGACAGCGCGAAGGTGCCGAGAAGAACGGCGAAGAGCACCGGAACCTTCATGAATTCCGGCACCCAGGCGCGGCGGAAAGCGGACGATAGGCCCCAGCCTGTCAGCAGCCCCAGCGCGGTCGCCACCGCCACCCCGACCCCCATGTCGCGGATCGCGTGGGTCAGGCTTTCAGCCTCATCCAGCACCAGAACCAGCTCGAACGCCAGCACCGCGGCCAGCGCCCCGATCGGATCGTTGACGATCGCCTCCCATTGCAGCAGCTGCGACGGGCGGCGGGCCAGCCGCGCCTGGCGCAGGAGCGGCGCGATCACCGTCGGCCCGGTCACGATCAGGATGCCGCCGAACACCGCCGCCGCCGCCCAGCCCAGCCCCGCCACATAATGCAGCGCCAGCGAAGACAGCAGCCAGCCCAGCGGCGCGCCGATCACCACCAGCCGCCGCACCCCCACCGCCGCGTCGCGCAAGCTGTGCAGGTTCAGCGTCAGCCCGCCCTCGAACAGGATGATCGCCACCGCGACCGAAATCATCGGCCCCATCAGCGGCCCCAGGTCGCGCGCGGGGTCGAACAGGCCCAGCACCGGCCCCACGATCAGCCCCGCGCCCAGCATCAGCACGATCGCGGGCATCCGCAGCCGCCAGGCCAGCCACTGCGCCCCCACGCCCAGCGCGCCCACCAGCGCGAAGGCCATCACCGGCGCCAGCGCCCCCTCCGCGACCATGCTCATCGGCGCCTCCCTCAGTCCGTGCCGCCCAGCAGCTCCTTGTGGATCTCGATCGCATAACGGTCGGTCATGCCCGAGACGTAATCGCAGATGACGCGCGCCAGCGCCGTCTCGTCCCCCCCCGCGGCCCGCACATCCAGCTGCCAGCGCGGCGGCAGCAGCTCGGGATGGGCCATGTAGAGGGGAAAGAGGTCATCGACGACCTTGGTCACCTCCTTGCGTACCGCCACCACCGAGGGGGCGCGATACATCCGGGTGAACATGAACTTGCGCAGCACCTTGAGGTCGTTCCACACGCCCTCGGTGAAGCGCACCATCGGCACGCCGGCGGTGCGCACCGCGGCGGCGCTTTGCGGATCGTATTCCGCCAGCCGGCGGCGGGTCTCGGCGATCACGTCCTCGACCATGACGCCGAAGAAGCGGCGCAACGCCTCGTGCCGGCGGCGGTAGCGGTCCGTGGTGGGATATTTCCGGTCCACCTCGGCATAGCAGTCGCGCAGGATCGGCAGCTCGGCCACCTCCTCCTGGTCGAACAGCTGCGCGCGCAGCCCGTCGTGGATGTCGTGGTGGTTGTAGGCGATGTCGTCGGCCAGCGCGGCCACCTGCGCCTCGGCGCTGGCGTGCGTGTGCAGTTCCAGGTCGTGCACGGCGTTGTATTCGGCCAGCGCATAGGGCAGCTCGCCGGTCACCGGGCCGTTGTGCTTGGCGATGCCCTCCAGCGTTTCCCAGGTCAGGTTCAGCCCGTCGAACTCGGCATAATGGCGCTCCAGCCGGGTGACGATGCGGATCGCCTGCGCGTTATGGTCGAAGCCGCCATAGGGCGCCATCAGCCGCGCCATCGCGTCCTCGCCTGTATGGCCGAAGGGGGTGTGGCCCAGGTCATGGGCCAGCGCCACCGCCTCGGTCAGCTCGGCGTTCAGGCCCAGCGCCCCCGACAGCGTGCGCGCCACCTGCGCCACCTCGATGGAATGGGTCAGCCGGGTGCGAAAGAAATCGCCCTCATGCTCGATGAAGACCTGGGTCTTGTGCTTCAGCCGCCGGAAGGCCGAGGAATGGATGATCCGGTCGCGGTCGCGCTGAAAACACGAGCGAAAGGTGCTCACGCTCTCGGGATAAAGCCGCCCCCGGCTGTCCTCCGGGTGGCAGGCATAGATTGCCAACATGTCGTCCCCTTGGCTTGTCGCCCGTTTTTCGCGACCATATATGCCAGATGGCACGGATTTGACACGGGATTCTGAAAATGGACATGACCCTGCCCCCCAAGGTGACCCCGCGCGCCTTCGAACGGCTGGCCGAAATCGGCGCCGCGGCGCAGGGCAAGGCGCTGCGCGTCGCGGTCGAGGGCGGCGGCTGCTCGGGGTTCCAGTACGACATCTCGCTGGACGACCCCGCCGAGGGCGACCTGGTGCTCGAAGGCGACGGCGAAAAGGTGGTGGTGGACAGCGTCTCGCTGCCCTTTCTCGCCAACGCCACCATCGACTTCACCGAAGAGCTGATCGGGGCGCGCTTCGTGATCGACAACCCGAACGCCACCTCCTCCTGCGGCTGCGGCACCAGCTTCTCGATCTAGGCGCGATGGGCGGGACCGCCCGGCCGGGCCGCCCCGCCGCGGCGGGTCACTGCACCTGCATGGTCGAGATATACTCGACCAGCGTCAGGATGCGTCCGCGCACATAGGCCGCGCGGTCCTCGCGCGAGAACTCGGTGCCCAGCGCCGCGTTGCCCTCGATCGAATAACGGTCGCCCCAGGCCGGCATGTCGGTGGAGCCATGCGCCCCCGACGCGGCGCTGCCGTCGATGATCCCGTAGACCGCCGCCACCGGGAACACCCCGCCGTTGTTGGCCTGAAGGGCGGTCAGATCCGGGATCGGGGCGTTGAGAAACCCCGCGAGATAGCCATCGCCCTTGCCGGAGGCGCCGTGGCATTGCGCGCAACTGTTCATGTATTCGCTCTGGCCGATCTCCATGTCCTGGGCCTGAGCGGCGCAGGGGATTGCGATGGCTGCCGCCGCGGCGGCGCTGATCCATGAGGTCTTCATGTGGGCTCCTCCCGTTTTCGCGTTTCACGCAAGGCAAAGCGTGGGCCGCTTGCCTCGCGCCGGCCATGATCCAGATCAAGGCATCGGCGCCTCTGGCCAATCGCGCGCGCGACGCCTAAGCAGGGGCAAAACAACGGATCCCGCCCATGTCCGACTACAGAACCGTCATCCTCGGCGCCGGCGCCGCCGGCCTGATGTGCGCGGCCCATGCAGGGCCCGGCACGCTGGTCATCGACCATGCCCGCGCCCCGGGCGAGAAGATCCGCATCTCTGGCGGCGGGCGGTGCAACTTCACCAACCTGCACGCCGGGCCCGGCAATTTCCTGTCCGGCAACCCGCATTTCGCCAAATCGGCCCTGGCGCGCTACACCCAGCGGGATTTCATCGACCTGGTGAATCGCCACGGCATCGCCTGGCACGAAAAGACGCTGGGCCAGCTGTTCTGCGACGGCTCGGCGAAACAGATCGTGGCCATGCTGCTGGCCGAGGCGGCGCAGGCTGAGCTGCGCCTGCAGACCGCCGTCACCGGCATCGCTCACCGCGACGGGCGCTTCCACCTGACGCTCGACCAGGGCGCGCCGGTAACCTGCGAAAACCTGGTGATCTCCACCGGCGGCAAGTCGATCCCGAAAATGGGCGCCACCGGATTCGGCTACCAGGTGGCGCGCCAGTTCGGCATGGAGGTGACCGAGACCCGCCCGGGACTGGTGCCGCTGACCTTTACCGGCGACACGCTGGAGGGGCTGAAGGGGCTGGCCGGCGTCGCCCTGCCCGCCCGCGTCAGCTGCAAGGGCACCAGTTTCGACGAGGCGCTGCTCTTCACCCACCGCGGCCTCTCGGGCCCCGCGATCCTGCAGATCTCCAGCTACTGGCGCGAGGGCGATGCGATCGCGATCGACCTGCTGCCGGACCGCGACGCCTATCGGGCGCTGCGCGCCCGCCGCGCCGAGGCGGGGCGCAAATCCATCGTCACCGCGCTCGGCGAGCTGTTGCCGGGCCGCCTCGCCGCCTACACCGCCGAACGTCTGGGCCTCGCCGGCAACCTCGCCGATCATTCCGACAGCCGCCTGCGCGCGCTGTCCGACGCCCTGCACGGCTGGCGGCTCACCCCCGCCGGCAGCGAGGGCTACCGCACCGCCGAGGTCACGCTGGGCGGCGTGGACACCGGCGGGCTGAACGCCCGCACGATGGAAAGCCGGACACAACCCGGCCTCTATTTCATCGGCGAGGTGGTGGACGTGACCGGCTGGCTGGGCGGCTACAACTTCCAGTGGGCCTGGTCCTCGGGCCATGCGGCGGGCACCGCGATAGCCGCTTCTTCTGGCTGAAAATATCCCCGCCGGAGGCATAGAATCTTTCCGGCGCCACATGGACTTTCTCGCCTCCGGCGGGGATATTTGGGGCCAGAAGAAACAAGGGCAGGCACATGAAAATCGCCACTTTCAACATCAATGGCATCAAGGCGCGGCTGCCCGCGCTGCTCGACTGGCTGGACGAGGCGCAGCCCGACGTGGCGCTGTTGCAGGAGATCAAGTCGGTCGACGAGGCCTTCCCGCGCGAGCCGTTCGAGGAGCGCGGATACAATCTCGAGACCCACGGCCAGAAAAGCTTCAACGGCGTGGCGATCCTGTCCAAGCTGCCGCTCGAGGATGTCACCCGCGGCCTGCCCGGCGACGACGAGGACGAGCAGGCCCGCTGGATCGAGGCCACCGTGGTGGGCAAGCAGGCGCTGCGGATCTGCGGGCTCTACCTGCCCAACGGCAACCCCGCGCCAGGACCGAAATACGACTACAAGCTGGCCTGGATGGCGCGGCTGGAGGCGCGGGCGCGCGAATTGCTCGCCGCCGAGGAGCCGGCGCTGATGGCGGGCGACTACAACATCATCCCGCAGGACGAGGACGCCGCCCGGCCCGAGACGTGGAAGGACGACGCGCTGGCGCTGCCCGCGTCCCGCGCCGCCTTCCGCCGGATCCTCAACCTCGGCTTCACCGAGGCGTTTCGCGCGCGCACCCGCGGCCCCGGCCATTATTCGTTCTGGGACTACCAGGCCGGCGCCTGGACCAGGGATGACGGCATCCGCATCGACCATTTCCTACTGACCCCGCAGGCGGCGGACCTGCTGATCGACTGCCGCATCGAGCGCGAGCTGCGCGGCCACGAAAAGCCCTCCGACCATGTGCCGGTCTGGGTGGAGCTGGACCTGTGAGCGAGGATCTGATCCACGACCCCGCGGGCGGCCTGCCCCGCCTGCTGGAGATCATGCGCCGGCTGCGCGATCCCGAAACCGGTTGCCCCTGGGACATCGAACAGGATTTCGCCACCATCGCGCCCTACACGATCGAGGAGGCCTATGAGGTCGCCGACGCCATCGCGCGCGGCGCCTGGGAAGAGCTGGAGGGCGAGCTGGGCGATCTGCTCTTGCAGGTGGTCTATCACGCGCAGATGGGCGCGGAAGCGGGGCTGTTCGATTTCGACAGCGTGGCCCGGGCGGTGTCCGACAAGATGGTGGCGCGCCATCCGCATGTCTTCGGCGACGAGAGCCGCGACAAGTCGGCCGAGCAGCAGACCGCCGACTGGGAGCGGATCAAGGCCGCCGAGCGCGCGGACAAGGCCGCGCATGGGGTTCTGGACGACGTGGCCATCGGCCTGCCGGCGCTGACCCGCGCGGTGAAACTTCAGAAGCGCGCGGCGCGGGTGGGGTTCGACTGGCCCACGACTCACGAGGTGGTGGAGAAGATCGTCGAGGAGGCGCGCGAGCTGGAAGAGGCGCGCGCGGAGCTTTCTCACGAAGAGGTGACCGAGGAATTCGGCGACCTGCTGTTCGTGATCGCCAATCTCGCGCGCCATCTGAAGATCGACCCCGAGGAGGCCCTGCGCGCCGCCAACACGAAATTCACACGCCGTTTCAATGTGATAGAGGAAGAACTGGCAAAGCGCGGAAAGCGGCCGGAGGAATCCGACCTCGATGAGATGGACGCGCTGTGGAACCTGGCGAAGGTGCGCGAAAAGGCCGACTAAAAAATTCAGGTATTGACCTGACCAAAATCGTCGGATTTAACCCGTGTCACGCAAACAACAGGAGCTGACATGACCCGGTTTCTTCGACTTCCCCTCACGGCCGCAGCCGCGCTCGGCATCGCGGCGCCCGCCGTCCAGGCCGATGAGGTGAATATCTATTCCTACCGCCAGCCCGAGCTGATCCAGCCCCTTCTCGATGCCTTCACCGAGCAGACGGGCATCGCCACCAACGTGGCCTTCCTCAGCAAGGGCATGGTGGAGCGCCTGCTGGCCGAGGGCGACCGTTCGCCCGCCGACATCATCCTGACCACCGACATCTCGCGCCTCGCCGAGGCGGTGGAGGCCGGCGTCACCCAGCCGGTGCAGAGCGCCGTGCTGGAGGCGCAGATCCCCGCCAATTTCCGCGATCCCGGCAACCAGTGGTTCGCCCTGACCACCCGGGCGCGGATCGTCTATGCCAGCAAGGAGCGCGTGGATCCGGCCGAGGTGACCACCTATGAGGATCTCGCCGATCCGAAATGGCAGGGCCGCATCTGCACCCGCTCGGGCACGCATTCCTACACGCTGGCGCTGGTCGCCGCGATGCTGCACCATCACGGCGAAGAGGCCACCAAGACCTGGCTGGAGGGCGTCAAGGCCAACCTCGCGCGCAAGCCGCAGGGCAATGACCGCGCGCAGGTCAAGGCGATCTGGGCCGGCGAATGCGACATCAGCCTCGGCAACACCTATTACATGGGCGAGATGCTGGCCGATGCCGAACAGACCGAATGGGCCAATTCGGTCAACGTGCTGTTCCCCGTGTTCGAGGGCGGCGGCACCCATGTCAACGTCTCGGGCGTGTCGCTGACCGCCGCCGCGCCGAACCGCGACGCCGCCGTCAAGCTGATGGAGTTCCTCGCCTCGCCGGAGGCGCAGGAGATCTATGCCGAGGTGAACTACGAATACCCCGTGGCGCCGGGCACCCAGCCGTCTGAGCTGGTCTCGGGCTGGGGCAGCTTCACCCCCGACGACGTCAACCTGATGGACCTGGCCGCGCTGCGCGCCACCGCGCTGCGGCTGGTCGAAGAGGTCAATTTCGACGGCTGACCGCCGATCGGACCGCCAGCCCCAAGGGCGCACTGGACATCCCGGTGCGCCCTTGCCAGTCTCCGCCGCGACAGGAGACGCCATGCCCCCCCGCAAGATCATCATCGACACCGACCCCGGACAGGACGACGCCGTCGCCATCCTGCTGGCGCTGGCCAGCCCCGAGGAGCTGGAGGTGCTGGGCATCACCGCCGTCGCGGGCAATGTCCCCCTACCCCTGACCCAGAAGAATGCCAGAATTGTCTGCGAGTTGGCGGGCAAAGCTGATGTAAAGGTTCACGCCGGATGCGACCGCCCGCTGAAACGCCGGCTGGTCACGGCCGAGCATGTGCACGGCGCCTCGGGGCTGAATGGCCCGGCGCTGCCCGACCCGGTGATGCCGCTGCAGCAGGCCCATGCCGTCGATTTCATCATCGACACGCTGCGCGGCGAGCCCTCGGAAAGCGTGACGCTGTGCCCGCTGGGGCCGCTGACCAATATCGCCACCGCCTTCGCCCGCGCCCCCGATATCGTTGGCCGGGTGGCCGAGATCGTGCTGATGGGCGGCGCCTATTTCGAGGTGGGCAACATCACCCCCGCGGCCGAGTTCAACATTTACGTCGACCCGGAAGCCGCTGAAATCGTGTTCGCTTCCGGCGCGCCTCTGACGGTGATGCCGCTCGACGTCACGCACCGGGCGCTGGTCACGCGGGAACGCAACGAGGCGTTCCGCGCCCTCCCCGGCACTGTCGGCCCGGCGGTCGCCGCGATGACCGATTTCTTCGAACGTTTCGACCGCGAGAAATACGGCGCCGAGGGGGCGCCGCTGCACGACCCCTGCGTCACCGCCTACCTGTTGCGCCCGGACCTGTTCCGCGGCCGCCACATCAACGTGGAGATCGAAACGCAAGGCCGTTTGACCACCGGCATGACCGTGGCCGACTGGTGGCGCGTCTCGGGCCGCGCGCCCAACGCCACCTTCATGCGCGAGATCGACGCCGAGGGGTTCTTCGACCTGCTGACCGAAAGGCTGGCCCGGCTATGACCGCCCTGCACCTGGCCCGCCCCGAGAACATCGACAGGCTGCTGCCGCTGGCCGCGGCCTTTCACGCCGAGATGGGGATCGCCGCCGACGACGATCACCGCCGCCGCGCGCTGGGGCCGCTGCTGGAGGGGTCGCCCTTTGGGGCGATCTACCTGGTGGGCCCCATCCGCGCGCCGATCGGTTATGTCGTGCTGACCTTCGGCTGGTCGGTGGAATATGGCGGCATGGACGCCTTCGTGGACGAGCTCTACGTCCGGCCCGGCGTGCGCGGCCGCGGCCTCGCGCTGGAGGCGCTGACCGGGCTGCGCGACATGCTCAGATCGGCGGGCATCGTCGGGCTGCACCTGGAGGTGGACCGCGACGACGCCGCCACCCAGCGGCTTTACCAGCGGGCCGGGTTCCGGCTGCATGAGCGCTATGTCCTGATGACCCAGATCTTCTGACGCTGGCGCGTCCCTCCTGCGGACCTATATTCACCCCATGACCCTGCACCTGAAACTTGAGAACAGCTACGCCACCCTGCCCGCGCGCTTTTACACCGCGATGGCGCCCACCCCCGTGGCCGCGCCCGCGCTGGTGAAGCTGAACGAGGCGCTGGCCCTGGAACTGGGCCTGGACCCCGAGACGCTCGGCAGTGCCGAGGGCGTGCAGATGCTGGCCGGCAACCTGGTGCCCGAAGGCGCGACGCCCCTCGCGCAGGTCTATGCCGGGCATCAGTTCGGGGGCTTCTCGCCGCAGTTGGGCGACGGGCGCGCGATCCTGCTGGGCGAGGTGGTAGACCGGAACGGCCGGCGCCGCGACATCCAGCTCAAGGGCTCGGGCCCCACGCCCTATTCGCGCATGGGCGACGGGCGGGCCTGGCTGGGGCCGGTGCTGCGCGAATATCTGGTCTCCGAGGCCATGCATGCGCTGGGCATCCCCACCACGCGGGCGCTGGCCGCCGTCAAGACGGGCGAGGCCGTCCGGCGCGAGGGTGCCTTTCCCGGCGCGGTGCTGACCCGCGTGGCCGCGAGCCATATCCGCGTCGGCACCTTCCAGTATTTCGCCGCCCGCAATGACGCCGAGGCGCTGAAAGCGCTCAGCGACTATGTGATCGCCCGCCACTACCCGGACGCCGACGGCCCGCTGGGCCTCTTGGAGGCCGTGGTGGCGAAACAGGCGCGCCTGGTGGCGCAGTGGATGGGCGTCGGCTTCATCCACGGGGTGATGAACACCGACAACATGGCGGTCTCGGGCGAGACCATCGACTACGGCCCCTGCGCCTTCATGGACCGCTACCACCCGCAGACGGTGTTCAGCTCCATCGACCAATACGGCCGCTACGCCTTCGACAGGCAGGCCGATATCGCGCTGTGGAACCTGGCGCAACTGGCGTCGAGCCTGCTGCCGCTGATGGGCGGCGCGACGCAGGAGGCGATCGACCGCGCGACCGCCGTGCTGCACGATTTCCCCACGCGCTTCACCGCCGAATGGCTGGCCGTGTTCGGCCCCAAGATCGGGCTGGCGAATGCCGAGGCGGGCGACGCGCAGTTGATCCACACCCTGCTCGACCGCATGGCGGCGACGGGGGCGGATTTCACCAACACCTTCCGCGCGCTGGCGGACGGCACCGCGCGCGACCAGTTCCCGCAGCCCGATGCCTACGATGCGTGGGCGGTGGACTGGAAGGCGCGCCTGGCGCGCGAACCCGAGGGCGCCGGGGCCCGGATGCGCGCGGCGAACCCCGTGGTCATCCCGCGCAATCACCGCGTGGAAGAGGTCATCCGGGCCGGATTGCGGGGCGATTTCGCGCCGTTTGAGCAGCTTGCGAAGGTCCTCGCGCATCCCTTCGAGGAGAGCTCGGAAAACGCGCCCTACCGGACCCCGCCGACGCCGGAGGAGCGGGTCACCGCCACCTTCTGCGGAACCTAGGAGCGCGCGGGCCGGTTGATCAGCACCAGCCCCAGCGCCACCAGCGCCAGCGCCCCCCAGAGCGCGGGGCCGATGCCCTCGCCCAGCAGGAGCCAGCCGAAGCCAACACCGAAGACCGGCCCGAGAAAACTGAAGCTCGCCACGCTGGCGGCGGGATAGACGCCGAGCAGCCACAGCCAGGCGATGAAGCCGAAGCTGACCACCACCACCGCCTGGAACCCCAGCCCCCACAGGTGGATGGGCTGCAGATCGCGGATCAGCGGCCCGAAGAAGGGCGCCGCGATCAGCAGCACGGGGGCCGAAACCCCCACCTGCCACATCAGCTGCATCTCCGGCCGCTCGGCCCTCAGCGCCGTGCCGCGCGCGCAGAGCGCGATCCCCGCCCAGAACATTGCCGCCGCCAGCGCGCAGAGGTCGCCCGCCAGACTCGCCTCGCCATTGCCGGCCCCGCGCGCCAGGATCGCCCAGGCCACGCCGGCCATGGCCAGCGCCAGACCGCCGGCCTTGCGCGCGGTGATCTTCTCGCCCGGCAGCAGGAAATGCGCCGCCACCGCCAGCCAGACCGGCATGGAATAGAATATGACGGCGGTGCGGGACACCGTGGTCAGGTCCAGCGCGAGGAACAGCAGCAGGAATTCGGCCGAGAAGACCGCGCCGATCAGCAGCCCCGCCCCCACCGTGCCGCGCGCAGGGCGCAGCGGGAGGCCGCGCAGCAGCATCCAGCCGGCGATGCACAGCACCGCAAGGCCCGACCGCAGCCCGGCGAAGAACACCGGCTGCAACCCCTCGTTCACCAGCTTCACGACGACCTGGTTGATCCCCATCAGCGCCGAGAAGCCCACCAGCGCCAGCGCACCGGCCGCATCCATGTGATCCTTGCGCGGCATGCGCCCTCCTGGTCTTTTGCTGCCTCGTCAGCCCTCTAGCCCCGTGCTAAACCGGGGGCAAACGCATTTCGGAGGCCGCGCCCGTGACCGTTCTGCAAATCGCCTCGCTCCTGATCGTTCTGGCGGCCGTCTTCGGCTGCATCAATTATTTCCTCCTGCGCCTGCCGCAGGCGATCGGCATCCTGATCGTGGCCCTGGCGGCGTCCTTCGCCGCGCTGGCGCTCGATGCGCTGATCCCGGGCATCGCGCTGGCCGAGACCCTGCGCGCGATGGTGCTGGAGATCGACTTCTCCGACGCGCTGCTGGAGGGGATGCTGGGGCTGCTGCTGTTCGCCGGCGCCCTGCATGTGAAGATGGAGGAGCTGCGCGCGCAAGCCTGGGTCGTGCTGTTGATGGCGACGCTGGGCGTCGGCCTGTCGGTGGCGGTGGTCGGGGTCGGCTTTTACTGGATGACGGGCATGCCGCTGCTGGTGGCGCTGGTGTTCGGCGCGATCGTCTCGCCGACCGACCCGGTGGCGGTGCTGGGCGTGCTGCGCGAGGCCAACCTGCGCCGCTCGCTCGAGACCAAGATCGCGGGCGAGAGCCTGTTCAACGACGGCGTGGCCTATGTGGTCTTCCTGGTGCTGGTCGGGCTGGCCTTCACCGGCGGCGGGGCGCATGGGGCCGATGAGGGCAACGCGGCGCTGGCCGCGCTCTTTCTTTTCGTGCAGGAGGCCTTCGGCGGCGCGGCGCTGGGCGCGGCGCTGGGCTGGGCCACCTTCCAGGTGATGAAGCGGATCGACGATTACACGCTGGAGGTGCTGATCACGCTGGCGCTGGCCTTCGGCGGCTACGAACTGGCCATCGCCTGGCACGTCTCGGCCCCGATCATGGCGGTGGTGGCCGGGCTGATGATCGGCCATGTCGGCATGAAATACGGGATGAGCCAGCAGACCCGCGACTATGTCGATGCCTTCTGGAAGATGGTGGACGAGATCCTGAACGCGGTGCTGTTCCTGCTGATCGGGATCGAGGTCTTCGCGGTGGCCTTCGACGCCTCCTACCTGGCGGCGGCGGCCTTCGCCATTCCGCTGGCGCTGGTGGCGCGGCTGCTGGCGGTGGCGGTGCCGGTGCTGATGCTCCGCCCCTTCCGCGCCTTCGGGCGCGACGTGATCCCGATCATGACCTGGGGCGGGCTGAAGGGCGGGATCTCGGTCGCGCTGGCGCTCAGCTTGCCGGACGGCGCGTGGAAACCGCTTATCCTGACCGCAACTTACCTGGTGGTGGTGTTCTCGATCATCGTGCAGGGGCTGACCATCGCGCCGCTGGCGCGGAGGCTGGGCCGCACGCCCGAGCTGATGTAAGGCGAAAGCAGGCTTTCCCCGGCGCCCGCCATGACCTAGAACCGCATCCCCGGAACGACGAAAGGGACGCCCATGCGCGACACGATCACCTCCCGCTGCGAGGCCAAGGGCCTGCGCATGACCGAACAGCGCCGCGTGATCGCGCAGGTGCTGGAAGGCGCCGACGACCACCCCGACGTGGAGGAGCTCTACGCCCGCGCCACCGCGGTGGACCCGCGGATCTCCATCGCCACGGTCTACCGCACGGTCAAGCTGTTCGAGGAGGCCGGGATCCTGGAGAAGGTCGAATTCGGCGACGGGCGCGCCCGCTACGAGGATGCCGAGCGCGAGCACCACGACCACCTGATCGACATGAACAGCGGCGAGGTGATCGAGTTCTGCGACCCCGAGATCGAGGCGCTGCAGGAGAAGATCGCGGAACGCCTGGGCTACCGGCTGAAGGGCCACAAGCTGGAGCTCTACGGCGTGCCGATCCGCAAGCGCTGAGCCGCGGCACCCGGCCGATCCCCGATCGTGCCGCCGCGCGCCTCCCGAAAAATGCGCGCCGTCGCGGGGCGTTCCCCTTGCGCCCGGCGCGCTTCGGCCTTAGCTGGCCGGGCCGGGCCGGACCGGCGTCTCACGGATTGCGGATTTCATGGACAACTTGCGCGGCATCGGGCTGATGATCCTCGCGATGGCCGGCTTCGCGCTGGAAGACGCGCTGATCAAGCGCGCCGCCGGGGGGCTGGGCCTCGGGCTGGTGGTCGCCGTGTTCGGGGTGGGCGGCACCGCGATTTTCGCGGCGCTGACCGCGGCGGCCCGCCAGCCGGTGCTGAGCCCGGATATGCTGACCCGCCTGATGGGGCTGCGCGCGCTGTTCGAGGTCACCGGCCGGGTGGGCTATTTCCTGGCCATCACCCAGGCCAGCCTGTCCAGCGCCTCGGTCATCCTGCAGGCGACGCCGCTGGTGGTGACGCTGGGGGCGGTGCTGTTCATGGGCGAAACCGTGGGCTGGCGGCGCTGGAGCGCGATGGCGGTGGGCTTCGCCGGGGTGCTGATCGTGCTGCGCCCTGGGCTGGAAGGCTTCTCCGCCACGGCGCTGTTCGCGGTGATCGGCATGGTCGGCTTCGCCGGGCGCGACCTGGCCACGCGCGCCGCGCCCCCGGCGCTGTCCAACCTGCAACTCGCCGTCCTCGGCTTTGCCGTGCTGATCCCCACCGGACTGGGGATGAGCCTGTTCGACGCGCCCCGCCAATGGCCCGGCGCGGCGCAGGCCGGGCTGCTGGGGGCCGCGGTGGTGACCGGCTGCGGCGCCTATTACGCGCTGACCGCGGCGATGCGGCTGGGGGAGGTCTCGCTGGTGGCGCCGTTCCGCTACAGCCGGCTTGTGTTTGCCCTGGCGCTTGCGGCAGGACTGTTCGGCGAGTCGCCGGATGGCCCCATGCTGCTGGGCGCGGCGCTGATCGTCGCCAGTGGCATCTACCTGATAACCCGCGGCCGCCGCAGCGGCGCGTCCCGGGCGGAGCAAGACAATGGATAACCTGAGAGCCATTCTGCTGATGGTGGCCGCGATGGCCGGGTTCGCGCTGGAGGACATGTTCATTAAGCATGTCAGCGCCACCCTGCCCATCGGCCAGATCCTGCTGGTGCTGGGCACGGGGGGCGCGGTGATCTTCGCGGCGCTGGCGCTGCGCCAGGGCGCCCGGCTGATCTCGCGCGACCTGTTCACCCGCCCCGTGCTGCTGCGCAACGCCGGCGAGGTGATCGGCACGATGGGTTTCGTGCTGGCCATCGCGATGACGCCGCTGTCCAGCGCCTCGGCGATCCTGCAAGCGACGCCGCTGGCGGTGACGCTGGGCGCGGCGCTGTTCCTGGGCGAACAGGTCGGCTGGCGCCGCTGGAGCGCGATCGGTATCGGCTTTTTCGGGGTGCTGATGGTGATCCGTCCCGGCCTCTCGGGGTTCGAGCCCGCCTCGCTGTTTGCGGTGCAGGCGGTGGTCGGCCTCGCGCTGCGCGACCTGGCCACCCGCGCCACGCCGCGCAACGTCACCACCATGCAGCTCTCGACCTATGGCTTCGCCACGCTGGTGCCGCTGGGCGCGGTGCTGCTGGCGGTCAGCCCCGAGACGCTGCAGCCCATTCCCGGCCCGACCGCGCTGCGGCTGGCGGGCGCGCTGGGATTCGGGGTGACCTCCTATTACGCGATCGTCGCGGCGATGCGGATGGGCGAGGTGTCGGTCGTCACGCCGTTCCGCTACGCCCGGCTGGTGTTCGCGCTGATCATCGGCACGCTGGTCTTCGGCGAGCACCCCGACGCCTGGACGCTGGCCGGCGCCGCGCTGATCATCGGATCGGGGCTCTACACCTTCGCGCGCGAGGCGCAGCTGCGCCGCCGCCGCGCCCGCGCCGCGGCCTGAGCTCCTGTTTGCGCCAACAAGGCCGACATGGACATTGAAGCGCGCGCCCAGCTTGTTATGAAGGCCGCGACAACTGGCATCTGACCGCGAGGGAGCGTGCAATGAGCACCATTATCGACATCATCGGCCGCGAAATCCTGGACAGCCGGGGCAACCCGACGGTCGAGGTCGACGTGATCCTGGAGGACGGCACCATGGGCCGCGCCGCCGTGCCCTCGGGCGCCTCGACCGGCGCGCATGAGGCGGTCGAGAAGCGCGACGGCGACAAGTCGCGCTATCTCGGCAAGGGCGTTCTGGAGGCCGTGGCCGCCGTCAACGGCGAGATCGCCGAAGAGCTGGCCGGCATGGACGTGACCGAGCAGATGGCGATCGACGCCGCGATGATCGAGCTCGACGGCACCGCCAACAAGGGGCGCCTCGGCGCCAACGCCATTCTCGGCGTGAGCCTTGCCTGCGCCAAGGCGGCGGCCGATTACACCATGCAGCCGCTCTACCGCTATGTCGGCGGCACCTCGGCGCGCGTGCTGCCGGTGCCGATGATGAACATCATCAACGGCGGCGAACATGCCGACAACCCGATCGACATCCAGGAATTCATGATCATGCCGGTCTCCGCCGGCAATATCCGCGACGCGGTGCGCATGGGCTCCGAGGTGTTCCACACCCTGAAGAAGGAGCTCTCGGCGGCCGGCCACAACACCGGGATCGGCGACGAGGGCGGCTTTGCCCCGGCGCTGAGCTCGACCACCGAGGCGCTGGATTTCATCCTGCGCTCGATCGAGAAGGCGGGCTACAAGCCGGCCGAGGACATCTTCCTCGCGCTCGACTGCGCCTCGACCGAATATTTCCGAGACGGCAAATACGACATGAAGGGCGAGGGCAAGGTCCTGAGCTCGGACGAGAACGTGGCCTACCTGGCCGACCTCTGCGCGCGCTACCCGATCATCTCGATCGAGGACGGCATGGCCGAGGACGACTGGGCGGGCTGGAAGGCCCTGACCGAGGCGCTGGGCGACAAGGTGCAGCTGGTGGGCGACGACCTGTTCGTGACCAACCCCGCGCGGCTGGCCGAGGGCATCCGCCAGGGCGTGGCGAACTCCATGCTGGTGAAGGTGAACCAGATCGGCTCGCTGACCGAGACGCTGCAGGCCGTGGATATGGCCCACCGCGCCCGCTACACCAACGTCATGAGCCACCGCTCGGGCGAGACCGAGGACGCCACCATCGCCGACCTCGCCGTGGCCACCAACTGCGGCCAGATCAAGACCGGCTCGCTGTCGCGCTCGGACCGGCTGGCGAAATACAACCAGCTGATCCGCATCGAGGAGATGCTGGGCGAGACCGCCGAATACGCGGGACGGTCGATTTTGAAATAGGACAATTGACTTGCTGGGAGGGTATCGGCGCAAGCCGATACCCTAATACACCCTGAAAACCGGGTATCCGGGTTCTTCGCCCGGATGATAATCCATCATAAAGAAAACGGCACCGATCGCTTCACTCTCCTTTACCGGCACGCCCTGCAGCCAGCGCGCCACATCTTCTTTTAGCAGCCAGTTCTCAGCGGTATAAACGACGAGGAAGTCGACCGTTATTCCTTTTCCTTCGTAGTTTCTTGCCTTCTTTTCGATAAGCTGGTTAAGGGCCTTGCCAAAGCGCGTTTCATCCCACTGCGCTTCATAAAACCACCGCCCCCGGCACGAAGTCACGAACCTGTCGCCCAATTCCTTTCCAGCGTTAGCGTGTTTGGTTTTCCTCAGAATTGAAGAATTTACCAGCTCTGCCAGTTCTATACCCACGCGTTGGCCATCATGATCTGCCCAGATGTCCGGAGGTTCCTCTGGGTTGATTGCCGGCCCGGAAAACACCAGCCCGTGGCTTTGCCTCACGGCCTCTACCCAAGTGACCGCGACGTCCAGTTCGACAATTTTCTTCTCGTCCTCTGTTTCGCGCGCATAGGCACTCGCGTGGCCCCGCCGGTTCATCAGCGTCGCCCATCGTCTGAGATGTTCTCCCTCGGCATCCGTCATGTCATCAGTGTATTCGTCCGAGAAATGTGATTTCAATGCATCTCAGATGGTATCAACTAGACGAACAAGCCAATGATCCAGGCCCTCATCTTCGACGTCTTCGGCACCTGCGTGGACTGGCGCAGTTCCATCGCGCGCGAGGTGACGCGGGAATTGCCGCAGGTCGACGCGCTGGCCTTCGCCGATGCCTGGCGCGCCGAATACCAGCCGGCGATGGAACGTATCCGGTCGGGCAACCGCGGCTACGTCGCGCTCGACGATCTGCATCTGGAGAACCTTCACAGGGTCTGCGCCGATTTCGGCGTGACCTGCCCCGACCCCGAGCGACTGAACCGCGCCTGGGAGAGGCTGGACCCCTGGCCCGACGTGGTGCCGGGGCTGAGGGCGCTGAAGGCGCATGCGATCATCGCGCCCTGCTCCAACGGCTCCATCGCGCTGATGACGCGGCTGTCGCGCCATGCGCGGTTGCCCTGGGACTGTGTCCTGGGGGCCGAAATCGCGCGGGACTACAAGCCGAAGCCCGTGGTCTATCACGGCGCCTGCGGGGCGCTGCAGCTGACGCCCGATCAGGTGATGATGGTGGCCGCCCATAACGGCGATCTGGCCGCGGCGCGGGCGGCGGGACTGAAAACCGCCTTCGTCCCCCGACCCACCGAATACGGCCCCGGCCAGCACAGCGACCTGGTGCCGGAGGATGCGTGGAACGTGATCGCCAGGGATTTCAGGGACCTGTCGGCGCAGCTGTTCCCCGCCCGCTGAGGGGCGCGCCCGCCCGGGCGGTCACGGGGCGCGGCGGGGTCGGATCTGAGTATTTTCGCCAAGAAGAAGATGGCGGTCAGCCCGCCCGTGGCCGGCTGATCTGCCCGCCGCCCACCGCCGCGGCCACGCCGGTGGTCGAGGGGCAGGAGGTGGGCAGGCCGCGCGCCACGCGCACCGCGAGATAGGCAAAGGCCTGCGCCTCCAGCATGTCGCCGTCGAGGCCGACGTCCTCGACCGGGACCGCCGGCAGGCCGCAGCGCTCGGCCAGCATTTCCATCATCAGCGGGTTCCTGCGCCCGCCGCCGGTGACGAGCAGGCGCGCGGGCGGCTCTGGGCAATGCTCCAGCCCGCGCGCGACGCAGGCGGCGGGCAGCGCGGTGAGCGTGGCGGCGGCATCGGCGTCGCCCAGATGTGCCACCCGGCGGGCCAGGTCGCCGAAGGCGTCGCGATCGAGCGATTTCGGGGGCATGCGCAGGAAATAGGGATGCGCCAGCACCGCCTCGATCACGGTCTCGTCGGGCGTGCCCTGCGCGGCCAGTTCCCCGTCGCGGTCGCAGTCGCGGCCGAGGCGCGCCTGCATCAGGTCGTTCAGCGGCGCGTTCGCGGGGCCGGTGTCGAAGGCCAGCAGCGCGCCCCCGGCCTCGGGCGCGGGCCTCGACGGATCGGCCCAGGTCAGATTGCCCACGCCGCCGAGGTTCAGGAAGGCGACCGGCGCCTCCGCCCCGATCCATTTCGCGCAGGCGAAGTGGAAGAAGGGCGCGAGCGGCGCGCCCTCGCCGCCCAGTTGCACGTCCGCGCTTCGGAAATCCCAGACCACGGGGCGGCCCAGCACCTCGGCCAGAACGCGCCCGTCGCCGGCCTGATGCGTGCCGCGCCCGCGCGGATCATGGGCCAGCGTCTGGCCGTGAAAGCCCACGAGATCGACCTCATCGAAGCCCGACAGCAGCGCGGCATGAGCGGTTTCCACCAGCTCCGCCGCCTCCTCGGCCCCGGGCTCTCCGGGCCAGGCGCCGAGCGCGGCGGCGATCACCTTGCGCTCCGCGGCGCTGTAGGGACGATAGGCGCTCTCGCCGAAGGCGAGGATCGCCGCGCCGTCGGTCTCCAGCACCGCAGCGTCCACCCCGTCGAGCGACGTGCCCGACATCGCCCCCAGCGCGCGCACCGAGCCAGTTTTCAACATGGCCTTCCCCTCGTCAGCCCCCATCGGTATAGAAGTGACCGAAACCAACCCGATGGACAAGAGAACCGATGACCTATCACCCGAAATCAGACTTCATGCGCGTGATGATCGAGCGCGGCTTCCTGGCCGACTGCACCGATTATCAGGGGCTGGACGAGGCCCTGATCGCAGGCGTGGTGCCGGCCTATATCGGCTTCGACGCCACGGCGAAATCGCTGCATGTGGGCAGCCTGATCCAGATCATGATGCTGCGCTGGCTGCAGAAATGCGGGCACAAACCGCTCGTGCTGATGGGCGGGGGCACCACCAAGGTGGGCGACCCCTCGTTCCGCGCCGACGAGCGCCCGCTGCTGACGCCCGAGCAGATCGAGGCCAATATCAGCGGCATCCGGCAGGTCTTCGACAAATATGTCGGCTTTGGCGAGGGTCCCTCGGACGCGCTGATGCTGAACAACGCCGAATGGCTGGACAATCTGAACTACCTGGAGTTCCTGCGCGATATCGGGCGGCATTTCTCGGTCAACCGGATGCTGTCGTTCGAGTCCGTGAAATCGCGGCTGGACCGGGAGCAGTCGCTCTCCTTCCTCGAATTCAACTACATGATCCTGCAGGCCTATGACTTCCTCGAACTCAACCGCCGCTACGGCTGCCGGCTGCAGATGGGCGGCTCGGACCAGTGGGGCAACATCGTCAACGGTATAGACCTGACGCGCCGGGTGCTCGATCACGAGGTCTACGGCCTGACCTCGCCGTTGCTGACCACCTCGGACGGCAAGAAGATGGGCAAATCGCAGAACGGCGCGGTCTGGCTGAACGAGGACATGCTGAGCCCCTATGAGTTCTGGCAGTTCTGGCGCAACACCACCGACGCCGATGTGGGCCGCTTCCTCAAGCTCTACACCGAGCTGCCTCTCGAGGAATGCGAGCGCCTCGGCGCGCTGAAAGGGGCCGGGATCAACGAGGCCAAGATCGTCCTCGCCAACGAGGTCACCGCGCTCTGCCACGGGCGCGAAGCGGCCGAGGCGGCCGAGGCCACCGCGCGCGAAGTGTTCGAGAGGGGCGGCATGGGCGAGGACCTGCCCACATTCAAGCTCAGTTCCAAAGACCTGAACTGGCTCGCAGGCGATCTCTTGGGCGCGTCATCCGGCAAGATGTACTGCGCCGCAGCCACGCTCTTCGTCGAGGCCAAACTTGCCAACTCCGGCAAAGACGCAAAGCGTCTGATTTCCGAAAAAGCCGCACTCGTTAATGATGAAGTTGTAGATGCGTCCGTGCCGTTCGTCTGTAGAGACGTCCTTGAGGCCGGGCCAACAAAGCTCAGCGCGGGCAAGAAGCGTCACGCGCTGGTGGTGCTGGCGGATTAAGACTTTCTTGCCTCCGGCGGGGATATTTGGGGCCAGAAGAAAGGGGGAAGCCCCTTTTTCTTCTTGGCCCAAATACTCCCGCCGGAGGCGGCCCGGCCGCAGCCCGAAGCAGGCGGCCAGGGACGGCGCGTCCGGCGCCGCGAACCCCCGCCGCGCGCAGCGCGAAAGGGCGTGCGGCCGACAGGCCGCTCACCATGATTGCCGGCCGGTCAGTCGACCGGCGTGACCTTCACCATGACATCGGGCTGGCCGAGGACCTCGCCGTTGCGGCCCTCGCCGCGCTTGATGGCATCGACCACTTCCATGCCCGCCGTGACCTCGCCCACGACCGTGTACTGGCCATCGAGGAACCGGCCCGGCGCGAACATGATGAAGAACTGGCTGTTGGCCGAGTTCGGGTCCTGCGACCGCGCCATGCCCACCACGCCGCGCTCGAAGGGCCGGTCCGAGAACTCGGCCGACAGGTCGGGCAGGTCCGAGCCGCCGCGGCCCGCCATGCGCATGTCCATGCCCAGCTTGCCGAATTCCACGTCCCCGGTCTGGGCCATGAAGCCGTCGATCACGCGGTGGAAGACCACCCCGTCATAGGCGCCCTGGGCGGCGAGCGCGGTGATCCGCTCGGCATGTTTGGGCGCGATGTCCTCGTAGAGGTCGATGGCGATGGTGCCGTTGGCCGCGCCCTCGACCTGGATCTCGATGCCGGAGGCGGCGGCGGGACCCGCGGCCAGCGTCAGGATCAGGGCGAGCTTACGCATCGGCGGCCACCTTGACGCTGATCATGCGGTCCGGCGACGCGGGCGGCTCGCCGCGGGTGATGTTGTCGACGAATTCCATGCCCTCGATCACCCGGCCGTAGACCGTGTATTGCCGGTTCAGGAAATGGTTGTCGGAGAAGTTGATGAAGAACTGCGAATTGGCCGAGTTCGGGTTCTGCGAGCGCGCCGCGCCCAGCGTGCCGCGGTCATGCGGGATGCCGGAGAACTCGGCCGGCAGGTCGGGCAGGTCCGAGCCGCCGGTGCCGGCGCGGCGCAGGTCGAAATCCTTTTCGGCATTGCCGTGCTTGACGTCGCCGCTCTGCGCCATGAAGCCGTCGATCACGCGGTGGAAGACCACGTTGTCATAGGCGCCGGCGCGGGCCAGTTCCTTCATCCGCTCGCAGTGCTTGGGCGCGATGTCGGGCAGCAGCTCGATCACCACGCGGCCGTCCTTCAGTTCCATGATGATGGTGTTTTCGGGGTCCTTGATCTCGGCCATGCCGTTCTCCTTTTCGGTTTTGCCGGACCCTAGAGCGGGACGCGGGCGAAGAAAAGCCACATTGGCGCCGCGGCGGTTGACGCACGCGGCACGATTGGGTGAATAGGTGGCGACACGATTGGCATAAGGGACTGAGCGCATGGCCTGGAAAACCCTCGACGACATGGAACTGGCCGGAAAGGTCGTGCTGGTCCGCGTGGACATCAACGTGCCGGTTGAAGACGGCCGGGTGACCGACGCCACCCGCATCGAGCGCATCGTGCCCACGGTGAACGACATCCTGACCAAGGGCGGCAAGCCGGTGCTGCTGGCGCATTTCGACCGGCCCAAGGGCAAGGTCGTGCCGGAGATGAGCCTCAAGGTGGTGATCCCCGCGCTGGAGGCCGCGCTCGGCCGCGGCGTGCTCTTCGCCGAGGACTGCATCGGCCTGCCCGCCAAACAGGCGGTGGCCGCACTCAGCGAGGGCGATGTGCTGCTGCTGGAGAACACCCGCTTCCATCCGGGCGAGGAGACGAACGATCCGATGATGACCGCCGCGCTGGCGGCGCTGGGCGATGTCTATGTCAATGACGCGTTTTCGGCCGCGCACCGCGCCCATGCCTCGACCGAGGGCCTCGCCAGGTTGCTGCCCGCCGCCGCCGGGCGGCTGATGCAGGCCGAGCTGGAGGCGCTGGAGGCGGCGCTGGGCAATCCCGCGCGCCCGGTGGTCGCCGTCGTGGGCGGCGCCAAGGTCTCGACCAAGCTCGACCTGCTGGGCAACCTGGTGGAGAAGGTCGATCACCTGGTGATCGGCGGCGGCATGGCCAACACCTTCCTCGCCGCGCAGGGCATCGACGTGGGCAAGTCGCTGGCCGAGCATGACATGGCCGACACCGCCCGCGAGATCATGGAAAAGGCCGAAAAGACCGGCTGCGCCATCCTGCTGCCCTCCGACGTGGTGGTGGCGCGCGCCTTCGAGGCCCATGCCGAACATCAGGTCGTCGCCGCCGACGCCTGCCCGGCGGACGCGATGATCCTTGATGCCGGGCCCGAGACCGTGGCGCGGATCGAGGAGGTCTTTTCCAGATGCCGCACGCTGATCTGGAACGGCCCGCTCGGCGCCTTCGAGATCGCGCCCTTCGACGCCGCCACCAATGCCGCCGCCGCTCAGGCCGCCGAACTGACCCGCGAGGGCAAGCTGGTGACGGTGGCGGGCGGCGGTGACACGGTCGCCGCGCTGAACGGTTCGGGCGCGGCGGAGAGCTTCAGCTACATCTCCACCGCCGGGGGCGCCTTCCTGGAATGGATGGAGGGCAAGGTGCTGCCGGGGGTCGCGGCGCTCAACGCGTCTTGATCCGAGGCGGGGTTGGGGGTCTGATCGGGGAATGCGTTTCGCGTCATTTCCCGAAAGGAGATTTCCCATGCCCCGCCTATTGCACGGTTCCGGCCTCGCGCTGAGCGCGGCGCTGTGCCTGTCACCGGCCGGCGCCCGCGCCCAGGACTGGCCCACCT
This sequence comes from Actibacterium sp. MT2.3-13A, assembly GCF_018139985.1. Taxonomy (GTDB): domain Bacteria; phylum Pseudomonadota; class Alphaproteobacteria; order Rhodobacterales; family Rhodobacteraceae; genus JAGSOU01. The sequence goes on from NZ_JAGSOU010000020.1 coordinate 47,948, forward strand.
ATCTCGACCTCCTGCGCCCCGAGCGCGTGGTCGAGCACCTGCTGCAGGCCGGCATCATGGGGCTGCGCACGCAGCTCGACCTGCGCTATGGCGATATCTCGGTCAACCCGGCGACGGGCTATGTCGCGCTCACCGAGATCGAGTTATGGCCCCTGCCCGAATGGGACGCGGCGGGGGACTGCCGGATCGCGGCCGACCGGCTGTCGATCCGATCAGGCGGGCTCGACGATCCCGACCGGATGCGGGTGCGGCTGCAACTCTCGGGGGGCAGCGCGCCCGGCGCCTGCCTGCCGCCGGACATGCGCCCCCTCCTGCAGGCCGCGCGCCTCGACCGGATCGAGCTGCCGCGGCTGACCATCGACATCAATTACGAGATCAGCAGCGCCGAGGCCGGCCTGCATGTCTACGGCGAGGCGGCGCAGCTGGCCGCCGTCGATCTGACCGCCGATTTCAGCTATCTCTGGGTCGAGGGGCGCGGCGGCGACGACCCGGTGCCGGTGGCTTTCCTCTCCGCCGCGGCGCTGAGCGTCGAGAATCTCGGCGGCTGGGAGGCGCTGAGGCCGATGCTGCCGCCGCCGCTGAGCGATCCTGCCAGCGCGCCCGCGGCGCTGGAGGAAATGCTGGGCGCCCTGCTGGAGGAGGCCAACCGCAAGGCCGCCGGGGCCGAGCAGCCGGTGCCGCTGAGCGCGGCACAGCGGGCCTTCGTCGCCTCGGTCGCCGGCGCCTGGCCCGCCTTCCTGCAGGACCCGGCCCGGCTGGTGCTGGAGACGGGCTACGCGCCCGAGGACGATGCCTATCTCGACTTCGCCTATTACGAGGGCGACCTGCCGGCGCTGTTCGACGACCTGCAGCCGCGGCTGGGCCGCAGCGCGGCGCGGCAGCGCGCGGTGCTGCCCGCCGCGCTGCTGCGGCGGGGGCTGGGCGGCGAGGCGCAGGCCCTGCCCGCCGCCGAACGCTTGCGCCTCGGCCGGGC
>NZ_JAGSOU010000021.1 GCF_018139985.1 Actibacterium sp. MT2.3-13A
AATCTGCGCCTCGGTGAAACGGCTCTTTCGCATTCGTCTGCTCCTTCAGGGTTGAGCAGACTCTACATCATGGTGCGGGACTTCGTGGGGGGCAGGTCACCCGCTAACCGCAATCGACCTGCGCACCCGGCAAACGGAAAGCGCCGCGCGGAGGTCGGCTGCTCCACCTAGGCGTGGGGGCGCGTCAACCCCGTCGGCTCTGGTGCCGGCTGGATGGCAATCCCCTGGCCGGTCACTACGGACAGGAGGGTGGTTGAACTCCCAGCCCTCCTCGGACCTTTTGAAATGCGCCGCTGTTCTGCTTCAGCTGGTGCTGAATGCCTTCACGAGGGTCGCCCAATCCATCGAGGGCATTTCCGCATCTTCCTCCTGAAGTGGCGCAAGGATATCGGCCGCCTTGGGATAGGCGCCGTCCAGGTTGCCGCGGGCCTTCTCCACGATTTCTTCGGCGGAAAAGGGGCGATCCTCGCCGCCGCGCGCGCTCAGGCACTCGCCACGCAGGCTGCGTCCGTCCTCAAGCGTGATCGTCACACGCGCGGGGCGGTCGTTGGGTGCTGGCAACTCGGGCAGGTAGGGGGCGATGCTGACCGTCTCCCGAAGGCGCGACATGCCGCTGTCGGTCAGGGTGCCGGCGTGAAACGCCGCAGCACCCGCATGTCCGTAGGCCACCGTCGCCGCCGCGATATGCTGGGTCGAGAATTTCGCGGCCAGCGTGGTGGCGGGGGCCGGATTGTCCAGTTTACGGCCCTTTTCATGGGTTTCCACGCGAATCGAGCGGACCGCGCCGGCCGGGAGGGGGCCGGTTTCCCGGATCGCTTCGAGTGCCGCCTCGACTGTGGAGTGGCCGTATTGGCAACAGGCGTGCATCTTGTGGTAGCCCTTCGTGACGGCCCATTCCGTGCCGAGGCGGCCGGTCAGCGCCTCCGGCACACACTCCGCATTCAGGATGCCTGCCAGAACCTCGAACAGGCTGGAGGGCGTGCCGGTAATCCCGATCTGCGCCCAATCCGCCGCGCGGATGCCGTTCTGCGCGCAAATCCCCGGCCAGACATTGCGGATCAGGGCCCCCTCGACCGCATGGCCGAAGGGGCCGGGCAGAACCATCGTCGCGGCCGAGCCTATGGCGGCCGCGGCCCGTTCCGCGTCGAGCCCGCGCAGGCGGGCGATCGCGGCGGCGGCGCCGATGGTGGCAAGTCCGCCGTGCGGGTGAAGTCTGAGCGCGGGGAAGGCGAAGGCGTTGGCGACCCTCGCAACCGTTTCGTAGCCGACAAGCAGCGCCAGGAGCATCTCGTCGAGTCTCTTTCCGCTCGCCTCGGCCTCGGCCAGGATCGCCGGGATGCAGTAGAGCGCGGCGTGGCAGACCACCGGGCGATAGCCGCCATCGAGTTCGCACCAGTCCGCCGCCGTGCCATTCCCGAGCGCGGCCGAATACCGATCGACCCGCCGCGCGCCGCCGTCGAATACCGTGGCTTCGCCGGGCCCGGCGTGCAGCTCGATCTGGCGGCGCAGCGCGATCAACTCGGGTTCGTCGCGCGCTGCGACCATCGCGGCAAAATCGTCCAGGAAGATCAGGGCGGCGCGGCGCCGGATATCGGCGGGCACCTCCTGCCAGCGCAGGCGGGTGCTCCAGTCCGTCAACTGCGCGACGGATCGGGCGAGGGCGTGCTGTTTCGCGCTTTCGGTCATCGCGCTCTCCTCTCTGGCGGCGGGCATCATTGGGCCATCGACGGCAGGAAGGTAACGATCTCGGGGAAGAGGATCAGCAGGATCAGGATCAGCCCCTCCATCAGGATGAAGGGCGCCACGCCGCTGAAAACGTCGCCCAGTTGCAGCGGCACCGGCGAGGCGCTTCGCACCACATAGACGTTCAGCCCGACCGGCGGCGTGATCAGCGAGATTTCGGCCATCTTAACGGCGATCACCCCCAGCCACACCGGATCGTAACCGACCTCGGTCATCACCGGGAACATCACCGGGAGCGTCATGATCATGATCGCGATCGGCTCGATGAACATTCCCAGGACGAGGAACAGCAGCGCGAAGGCCAGAAGGTAGGCGAAGGGCGGCAGGCCGAAGGCCAGGACGGTTTCCGAAACGGTGGACACCAGGCCGGTATAGGTAAGAAAGCGCGCGAACAGCATCCCGCCGATGATGACGGTGAAGATCGTCGCGCTGGTCACCACCGCGTCGCGGAAGGTTTCGGCCATTACCGGCCCCTTGGCGCGGCGTTTCAGCACCACGATCACGAAGGCGCCGAAGGCGCCGACCGCCCCGGCATAGGTCGGCACGAAGAAGCCGCCATAGATGCCTCCGATCACCAGCGTGAACAGAACGACGATGCCCCAGACGTTCTTGAGCGATCCGATCTTTTCCGACATGGGGATCGGATCGCGCGGCACCGGGGCGATTTCGGGTTTGCGGCGCACCATGACGTAGATGCCGATCAGGAAGACCAGCGCGGTCAGGATGCCGGGCACCAGCCCGGCCATCAGCAGGAGACCCACGGATTGCTCGGTGATGATGGCGTAGATGACCATCAGCACGCTGGGCGGGATCATGGCCGCCAGCGTGCCCGAGGCCGCGATCGCGCCCGCGCTGAGACGTTTGCTGTAGCCGAGCTTGGTCATCTCGGGCATCGCCATGCGGGTGAAGACGGCGGCGTTGACGATGGTCGACCCCGAGGCCGCCCCGAAGGCCGCCGAGGCGATGGTGGTGGTCATCGCCAGCCCGCCGGGCAGGCGCGACACCCAGTTGTAGGCGGCGGTGTAGAGTTCCGAGGTCAACCCGGCCTGCGTGGCGAGCGATCCCATCAGGATGAACAGCGGGATCACCGCCAGCGTGAAGGAATTCGTCGTGCTGAAGGGGACCGTGGCAAGCTGGGCCAGCGCGGCATCCGGGCCGATGGAAAGATACATGCCCAGAAGACCCCCCAGGCCCAGCGACACGCCGATATGCGCGCCGGCGACGAGAAGGAAAGCCACAAGGGCTATGACGATGAGAAATGCCGTGACCGGGTCGAGCACTGGTTGTGACCTTTTCGCTGTGAAGTTGCGGGATCGCGGATGGGCGCATGCGGGCGCGAGGCGCGATCAACCGAGTTCGAAATCCTTGTCGACGCCGAAGTTCACGATATCCCGGACCAGGTCGAAGACGAGCTGCACCACGAGCAGAGAGGCCCCCAGCACCAGCGCGAACCGCGCCGGGTAGAGCGGGAAACGCACGAGACCCGACGTTGCCTCCGAGATCGTGTAGCTGAACAACGCCTCGTTGAAGCCCTGCCAGACCATCAGGCAAAAGAAGGTGACGCCGCTCAGTGAGGCGATGATGTCCATGACCGAGCGCATCTTGGGGCCTGCCTTCAGGTAGGCCAGTTCGACGCGGAGGTGACGCTGCCGGATCTGCGCGTAGGCCAGACCGCCAAAGACGATAAGGACCATCGTGCTCTCGGTCACTTCCAGCGCGCCGGGCAGCGGATTGTCGAAAAGCGAACCGACGACATCCCCCATGCCGAGGAACATCGAGATCAACAGGCCGAGGCCGCCGAGAAGAACGGTGAGAAACGCCAGGCGTTCTATGAAACGTTGGGTCGTTGCGAGCATGTCAGCCCCTCATGAAGGTCGCAGGCGCAATCTCCACCTGCGACCATGCATTTTCAATGGGCGTGTCAGTCAGCCGTCAGCTCACGCCATTTCGCGGCGGTGGCGACGGCTTCCTCGCCGCGGCCGCGGCCTTTCAGCTCTTCGACCCATTTCGCCAGCAGATCCGGCGCGGCGGCTTGCCAGGTCGCCAGTTGCTCGGCGGAGTAGGTCGTGACGTTGGCGCCTGCGGCCTTCACGCGTTCCGCTGCGGCGGCTTCGCTTTCATCCACCCATTCAACATAGCGCTGCTGCGCCTTCGCGGCCTCGTCGCTGATGATGTCCTGAATGTCTTGGGGCAGGCGCTGCCACGCGCGCTCGCCGATCACGACCATGTGGCCGGCCATGGACAGCGCCGGGCCACACATGTTCGGGCCGGGTTCATACAGGCGGTAGGCCTCGATGTTGCCCATGTTGACAAAGGCGTAGTCGAGGGTGCCGCGCTCAAGCGCTTCGTACTGGTCGCCGGCGGGCACGGACTGCGGCACCGCGCCAACCGCATCCATCATCAGCGGGATGTCCGAGCCGAAGGTCCGCACCTTCTTGCCCTTGATCCCCTCGAGCGTCGCGCAACTGTCGTCGGCCCCGGCCATGTAGTAGGAGCCGAGCGGCTGGTGGAACAGACGGCGGACCCGGAGGGTCTTGAGCTCTTCCTGGAAGGCCGGGATCTCCGCGTAGGAGTATTCCGCGACCTTGATCGCCTCTCTCGGGGAGTCGAAGACGAACGGGATCTGAAGCGCCTTGGCGAAAAGCAGCTGGTCCGCGTAATAGCCCGGTACCACCGCCGCCATGTCGATGGCGCCCCGGCCCGCCAGGGTCAGCAGTTCGCCGCCCGACCCCAGGCCGCCGGAATAGACGACGTTGAATTCGACGCGGCCCTCAGAGCGCTCTTCGACGGCGTCGATGAATTCCTGCTCGACCTGCAAGAAGGGGCCGTTCGACAGATAGTGCCCCCAGTTCAGCCGAAACTCCTGCGCCTGCGCGCCCGCCGCGGCGAGGGACGCAGCGGCGACGGCGCCCAAGAAAACCAACCTGTTGAGTGTCATTTGTTCCGATCCTTGTTTCAGTATGCGGCCCCGTCCTGCTGTGCTTGCGGAGCTTTCGATGCAGTTCAAAGCTGCCTCGGAGAGACTGGCTTTGTGACCTGCAACCTGTCAACAGTTTACATTTCGAGTCCTGCCTGTCAATAAATCGAAAGCGGCAATCGGAAAGGGAAAGCCTGTGGTTTACGAGGTGCATGGAGAGCAGAAGGAAAAGTCGCTTCAGGCGGCCGAGATGCTCAAGGAATTGGCATCGCGCCATTCCTGCCGGGTCTTCGACGGGAGCGCGATCGCGGTCGAGACCCTTCGGCAGATCGTCATCGACGGCACACAGGCGCCGTCGTCGTGCAACCAGCAGCAATGGCATTTCGTGATCGTCACCGATCGCGAAAAACTGCGTCACGCCCGGGACATCGCGGGGGGAAATCCGCATTTCTCCGAATGCAGCGCCTTGATTTACCTGTGTTTCCAGAAGGGGTGGGCGCATCGCAACCACTCGGTGGTCCAGTCGGTGGCCGCCGCCGCCTATCACATGATCCTCAGCGCGCATCTGCGCGGCTTCGCGTCGATCTGGAATGCCGGCATCGGCGATCACGCGGCGCTGCGCGAGATGCTGGGCGTGCCGGAGATCTTCGAAATCCAGGGCGCCATCGCCATCGGCCGCGCCGCGCCGGGCGCGCCCGCCATCAAGGCGCCGCGCCGCGCCGCCGATGTCATCATGTCTTTCGACCGGTTCGAGCGCCCCGCCGCCACGATCTACCCCGTCAAACCCGCGCCCTCCTACCCGATGGAGCGAATCAGCAACGACGACAATCCCTTCGCGCAGTGGGATCCGCGGGCGTGGTCGTGGGAACAGCTTGCCGATTTTCGCGGCTACTCGGTGTGGGCCAAGTCGCCGACCGCGGGCGTCTTCGCATCCCGGCGCAACGCCGACGCCTTCGCGCGCGAGTTGTCGATGCTGCCTTGCTTGGCCACCGGCGCCCATGTGGCCGAGTTCATGGCTTGGGGCGGCACCTCGACGGTGGAATTGCGGCGTCGCCTGGCGCCCGGCGCACGGCTGAGCGTCGTCGAGCTTTCGGTCAACAACCTGGATTTCATCCGCGAACGCCTGAAGCAGGAGGGCTGCGCGCAGCCGCAGACCGATTTCCTGCTGAGCCAGGATGGCAGGCTGCCCTTCGCGGACGGTGCGCTTGACGCGGTCTATTTTCCGCAATCGCTGGAACAGGTGCCGGACCTCGGCGGCATCCTGAAAGAGGCGCGGCGCGTGCTGAAGCCGGGCGGCGCCCTGCTGGCCAGCAGCCGGAACATGACGTCCCGATACGGGCTTGAATGGCGGCAGAGCGAAAGCCGGGGACAGGTGCCGCTTCAGGGGCCGTTCACTCCGCTTCCCGCGCGCGCCCTGCGCGAGGCGATCGCGGCGCATTTCCGGATCGAGGCCGAACGCGGGATCGGCATCGCGGCCGGCTATGACGCCGAAACGACCGAGGGCTGGGGGCGCTACCGGCGTCGCCTCTACGCCGTTCGCGCCACCGCCGATTGAGCGCGCCGCGCTCAGGCGCCCGGGATCACCCCGTCGGGAAGCGACGCGCAATAGTCATGGACGCCGCCGACGGTCGTGATCCACAGATCGTCGCGGTGGGCGAGGACATGCTGCAGCGCCCGGCGCAGCGCGCGGAGCCGGTAGGGGTGACCGATGACGAAGGGGTGCAGGACCACGGTGAAGACCAGCGGATATTTCGCCGACTGGTGCAGCATCTCGTCGAACTGGTCCACGATCATGCGTTCGAAGGACATCATGCTTTCCTGACGGAAGACCAGCGACGGAGAGTCGTTGAGCTCGACCGAATAGGGCACCGACATGATGCGTCCGGCCCGCGTCCGCATCCAGAAGGGCTGGTCGTCGGCCGGCCAGTCCAGCATGAACTTGTATCCGGCTTCCTCCAGCAGATCGAGCGTGACCTCGCTTTGCGCGAAATAGGGGCCCATCCAGCCCTTCGGCTGATAGCCCAGCGTCTCGATGAACTCGGCGGTCGCCTCGGCGATGAGCTGCCGTTCGCTGGCCTCGTCCAGCACGTCCTGACGCTCCCCGTTGGTGCGGCCGTGGCCAACCACCTCGTCCCCGCGCTGCCGGATCCGCTCAAGGAGCTGGGGATAGGCCCTCAGCAGGCCGGAGTTCGAATTGTGCGACGCCGGAAGGCCCAGCTCGTCCAGCAGGTCGAAGAGATACCATTGGCCGACCCGGTTGCCGTAGTCGCGCCAGGCGAAGTTGCGGTGGGTCTGCGGCGCGTTCAGCACCGCGCTGTCGCTGCCGAGCCCTTCCCGGTAGCCGAAAATCTCAAGGTTGTTGCAGACGCAGAGCGCCAGGCGCTTGCCGCCGGGCCAAGTGTAGTCCGTGCGCTCGGGCAGGGGGATGTAGTCGTAACGATCGTGGTGACGGAGTTCCATGTCAGTAATCCTCGAAATAGCGTTGGAGCGTCTCGGGGTCGGAGGTTTTCGTCAGGCCGAGCATCAGTAGGACGCGCGCCTTCTGCGGGGTCAGATCGTCGCCCGCGATCCAGCCGTCCCGGCGCAGCACCTGCCGCCGCGCCACCCGGCCGGCGCCGACCCGGCTGCACTGGACGATGGCCACGCCTTGCCGCGCGGCGACGTTCAGCGCCTCGCGTTCGCGCGGCGCCGTCATGCCCGGTGCGAAGCCCGCCGAAACCAGTCCGCGGGCGCCGGCCGCGAGGCTGGCGCGGACGAAGGTTCCATCGACCCCCGCGCAGGCATAGAGCACATCGACGCGCGGCAGTGCCGTGTCGGCGGACACCGCAAACAGACCGCGCGGCCGGCGCCGCTCGGATCGGCGCATGAACACCACGCGGTCGGCATCGACCACGCCCAGAGGGCCGTAGACACCGGAGGCAAAGGCATGCACCCGGTAGGTGGAGCCTTTGGTCACGTCGCGCGCGGCATGGATCTCGTCGTTCAGGACCACCAGCACGCCGCGCCCCCGGCTTTGTGCGGCCGCCGCCACGCGGACCGCCGCCGCGGCATTGGCGATGGCGTCGCTGCCTACGGTGTGAAGGGGGCGCTGTGCGCCGACCACAACCACCGGTCTGTCGGTGTCGAGGGTCAGGTCGAGGAAATAGGCCGTCTCCTCCAGCGTCGCGGTGCCGTGGAGCACCACCACCCCGGCAAGTTCCGGATCCTCGGCGAGGGCCTGGGTGATGGTGGCGGTCAGTTCGCACCAGTCCTGCGGCGCCATCTTGCTGGAGCCGATCTCGCGGAATGGCAGCGGTTCGAGGCGGGCGAGAACGCCCAGCTGGGGCATGTGGGCGATCACTTCCTCAGCGGAGAGCTTGGTGCCGCTTTCGGGATAGTCGAGGTAGTCGAACGGACCGGACGAGAGGGTCGAGATCGTGCCGCCGCAGCCGATCACCGCGATCCGGGGCAGCAGGGATGCATCGGAGGTCATTCACTTCACCAGCTTGCGGGGGACATAGCGGCCGTGGCCCTGCGTGCCCTCGACGAGCGCGCCATCCCTCACGACGGCCGCGCCGCGCAGGAAGGTGTGCTCGATCCGGCCGCGCAGCGTCCATCCCTCGTAGATGGAGTAACCGGCCGAGGAGACGACATCTTCGCGCGTCAGCGTGCGTTCGGCGTGCAGGTCCACGACCACGAGGTCGGCGTCCAGTCCAGGCGCGATGCTCCCCTTGCAATGCGACAGGCCCATCAGGCGCGCCGGGTTCTCCGACAGCAGCGCGGCGATGCGCTCCAGCGGCAGTCCGCGGGCGTGATGCCCTTCGCTCAGCATGACCGGCAGCAGCGTTTCCATGCCCGGGCATCCCGGCGAAGCCTTCCAGATGCCGCCCTCCTTGGAGGAGATGTCGCGGTGCACATGGTCGGTCGCCACCGTGTCGATATCCCCGTCGAAGATCGCCTGCCAAAGGCGCTCTCGGTCCGCGGCGCCGCGCAGCGGAGGATTGATCTTGCCGACCGCGCCGCCGCTCCAGCCGGTGTCGTGGGTCAGATAATGCGGGCAGGTCTCCAGATAGACCGTGTCGCCCGCCTTGCGCCGGACCAGCGCGGCCTCCAGCGCGTCGGCGGAGGAGGTGTGCACCACATAGAGCGGCGCGCCCGCCTTGTTCACCAGATAGGCCGCGCGCTGCACCGCGTCGGCCTCGACGAAGCCGGGGCGCGTCGCGTCCCATGCGGCCAGCCCGCCCTTGCCCTCGGGATCGCTCTGCATCGCGCGTTCGCGCAGCACCCAGGCGACCTCGATGGTCTCGGGATGCGGGTTGACCATGCCGCCGTGCCGCGCGGCGACTTCGGCCAGCCGGAAAAGGTATCCGTCGTCGATGTCGGGCAGCCCGAGCCGCTCGCCCTCGCCGCCGCGGTTGTTCATGAAGATCTTCAGCGTCGGCGCGCCGTATTCGTTGATATAGGTCGGCACCCCGGCAAGCTGATCCTCGGTCGAGATGATGAAATGATAGCCGAAGTCGATGCGCGCGCCGGCCTCGGTGATCTCGACGACCTCCCTGAAGATGTCCTCATAGGGGCCCGAGTTCATCAGATAGGGGATCATGCAGGTCACGCCGCCGATCGCGGCGGATGCGGTTTCCCGGTCCGCGTCCCCGGGCACGCGGGGACGCGAGATGTCCTTGCCGTGGCCCAGATGCAGATGGGCGTCGATCACGCCGGGCATCACGATCTTGCCGGTGGCGTCCAGCGTTTCGGTGGCCGCCACCGCTGTGCCCGCGGCCAGGATCGCGGCGATCTTGCCGTCCTTTACCGCGATGTCGCAGCGTGTCCGGCCGGTTCCGGGCATGATCGCCTCGGCGCCGGTGATGACGAGGTCATAGGTCATTTCTCTTGCTCCCTTGCCGATGCGGACCGCAGCAGGCGCGTCACGGGCCCGAGGTCGGACAGCTGCGCGATGCCGCGCAGTGCCTTGCCCAGACGCGCGGCATCTTCCGCTGCCGCCTGCCGCGATATGTTGGTAGTGAACTTGTTGGCGATTGCCGCGTCCGAGGCCGGCCGCGAGGCATTGCCGTAGACATCCTCGATCCGCCTCTCCCGCATCTCGCCCGATGTCAGGCGAAGGCGCAGCGCGGCGTCGAATTTCGCCGGGAAGGCGCTGTCGGCCAGCGGCTCCCAGCGCGACCGGGTGGCCAGGCGGTGCACGTCGGGGGCGGGGGCGCGGTCGAAACTGTCCAGGCCCACCTGCCCATCGACAAGCTGCATCGCGACGACCACCGGCAGGCTCCAGCGCGCCTGGTGTCCCGTGGCGCGGCATTTCTCGTCCCAGGGCTCGCAAATGATCGCGGCTGCCCCCGCGGGAACGCCAAAGCTTATCTCTTCGATGTCTGCGGGCGCGATGCCCTGCTCGGCGAGATTTTCGGCGGCTTCCACGAAAGGGTGGATATAGTGGCAGCAGGGCAGGAACTTGTAGGCGGCCGCTGGCAGATGCCATGTCCGGCCCAGATCGCCGAGATGCCCGCCGAACCGTTCCGCGGCCCCGCGATCGCCGGCGAAGACCGCGAAGAGGCCGAACACGTCCTCGAAGGGCCTGTCGGGGCCGCTGATCCCGGCCGCGGCGAGGTCGGCGGCCTTGATGCCCGAATGCGCGGCCCATCCCGGATGCATCGACTTGACCGTGGCGCCGTTCGACAGAAAGGCGAAGACGCCCGAGGCCTGGCTCAGCGCGATGCCCACCGCGGCTGCCCTGTCGCCGCGGCTGAGCCCGCGCAACTGCGCCGCGATGCCCGCCGCGCAGAGCGCGCCGCCGACCGACGTGACCTGGAAGCCGCGGTTCTGGAACCCTCCGGCCGCGGAGAGGCCCAGCCGGATCAGCACCTCGTACCAGATCGCGTAGGCGCGCAGCATCTCGCGCCCACTGCTGCCCTCGGCTTCGGCGACCGCAAGCGCGGTCGAGGCCAGCACGGAGCTGCCGTGCACGATGGATGCGGTGTGCGTGTCGTCATACTCCAGGCTGTGCATCAGCCCGCCGTTGACCAGCGCCGCCTCGGCAGGGCGCGCGCCGCCGCTCATGCCGAGGATCGTGGCGGGTCCGTCCGGGATCAACGCCGTCTCGCCATAGGCCCTCCAGGGCGCGCCGACCTTCGTGCTGGCCGCCGCGATCGCCACTCCCGTGATGTCGAGGATATGGTTTGCGGCACAAGCCTCCACCTCGGGGGGCAGCGCGCCGATGGCGTCGATACGGTCAAGGAGGTCGGTGAGCAATGTCATGTGGCGGCGGCCCCGAGGTCGTCGGCCGCCGCCAGCGCCGCGAGCCGTCCGAGCGCGATGGCCGTCAGCAGGCCGTTGCCGGACGCATAGCCCGTCGCGCCCGCGCGTCCGCTGATCCCGGCCGCCGCGCCGCCGCCGGCGAAGAGGCCGGGAACGGCGGTGCCGTCCTCTTTCAGCACGCGGGCATCGGCGGTGACATGCAGCCCGCCCTGGGTGTGGAACAGGGCAGGGACCACGCGGCAGGAGTAGAAGGGCCCTTGCAGCGGGGCGAGGCCGAAATCCTGCCGCCCGAACGCATCCGGCCCGCCCGCGCGGGCCGCGTCGTTATAGGCATCGACAGCGGCCTGGGCCGCTTCGTCGTTCAGCCCCTGGGCCGCCGCGGCCTCGGCCACGCTGGCGCCGGTCTTCAGGCCGCCATGTGCGTGCAGTTCGGCGAATTCCTCTTCCTGCATCGCGATGTCGAAGATGCGCTGGTCGAAGATCGCATAGGCATGTTGCCCCTGCGCCAGAACGTGTTTCGCAAAGCCTGAGTAACCGAGGCTTTCGTCGCCGAACCGTTCGCCGTTTTCCCCCAGCAGCACGCCGCCCTTTTCGATCGTGGTCCAGGACAGGATGCTGCCATGCGGATCGGCGACCGCGGCATAGCCCTGATAGGCGGCCATGTTGTCCAGCCGCGCCCCGAGCATCTCGCCCCACTCGACGGCCTCCCCGTCGGAGCCTTGCGCGCCGAAATACTGCGCCCCGGCGATCTCGGGGCAGAACCGCGCCACGAGGCTGCGATTGGCGCCGAATCCGTTGAGCGCCAGCAGCGTGGCCGCGGCGCGGATCTCCACGTCCTGGCCGTCGCCGGTATCCACGACCGCGCCTTTCACCGCGCCGTCCTCGACGATGAGATGTTTCACCCGGTTGCCGACCGCGAGCGGAATGCCCCGCTCCTCCGCCGCGCGCAGCAGGTCGTCGACCAGATCCGCGCCGCGGCGCGATTTCGGCGCGTGCAGGCGGGGCACCGAATGGCCGATGTGTTTGTAAGCGGTGACAAGCTCGATGCGGGCCTGCACCGCATCGACCAGCCATTCCACCGTCTCGGCCGATACCTCGGTCATGCGGCGGACCAGGGCGGGATCGTCGGTTTCGCCCGCGATCCGCATCAGGTCGCGGTAGTAGGTCGCGGCATCGTCGTCGATCCCGGCCTCCTTCTGGAACCGCGTGCCCGCCGCCGGGACGGAGCCCGTGCTCAGCGCCGAGTTGCCGCCGGGCCTCTCGGTCTTTTCGACGATCGCGGTGCTCAGCCCCGCATCCGCCGCCGCGATCGCCGCGCTCAGCCCGCAAGCCCCCGCCCCGATCACCAGAAAATCGACATCATTGGCCATTTGGATCACCTGTTTCCGTGTAAGGGTAGGCCGGGCGCCACGCCGGGCGGCCGGTTCAGTCCAGATTTTCGAGGGTGCGGATCACGTCGTCGGTCGGCATGACATCGGCATATTTCGACGCCATGTCGAAAAGGTTGACCGCGTGCGAGGTCCGCGACCTGTCATAGACGGCATCTTCCGGCACGGTGATGTGGAAGTTGTAGGCGAAGCCATCGACGACCGAGCCGCGGACGCAGCCGCTTGTCGTGCACCCCGTCACCACGAGGGAATCGACGCCGAGGTCGATCAGGTAGCTGGTCAGCGGCGTGCCGAAAAAGGCGCTGGGATGCTTCTTTGGCAGAAGAATGTCGTTCTCGGCCGGGGCGACGTCGGGCACGAATTCATAACCCTTCGCGGCAACGCCCATCAGCGCGGGCACCTTTTCGGCCAGCCGGCCGACGTCGAAGCTCTCCTTCGGAGCGACATAGGGATAAAGGATCGGCCAGCCCTTCTCCCGGAACAGCTTCACCAGGCGGGCGATCCTGGCCACGGCGTCCCAGCCCACCTGGCCGCAGGAGGTCGGGAATTCCTTAACCGCCTCGAAGAACGGCTTCGGCGTGGTGCCGACGGTGCGGTACTGCACGTCGATGATGAGCAGGGCAGGGCGCTTGCCCATGCCGGTGGGCGCTCCGAAGCCCGCGGCGGCATAGGCGCGCTTCTCCTCGTCGCTGATGATGCCGTCCCACGGACGGGCGCCGGATTTGGTGTCATTCGTCATTGTATCTCTCCTCAAGCGCGTCCCATTTGGCTTTTGCCACCGTCATTTGCCGCTCCTGGAACGAGGCCAGCCTGTCGGCGACCGGCGCCAGCGTGCCCTCGGTCTTCAGCGCCTCGAGCACTTCGCGCGACGCCTTCAGCGCCGCCTGAAGCGCGGCGTTGGCATAGAGCACCAGGGCAAATCCGTTCTCGGTCAACACGGCGCGTCCGGGGTCGGGCGTCTTGCCGCCGAAGACGATGTTGGCCACCTGCGGCACCGGCAGTTCGCGCCCGATGCGGGCCAGTTCGTCGAAATCCTGCGGCGCTTCCACGAAGGTCATGTCGGCGCCGGCCTCGATATAGGCATGGGCCCGGGCGATGGCGGCGTCCAGCCCCTCGACCGCGCGCGCGTCGGTCCGCGCGATGATCATGAGATCCTGGTCGCGCCGCGTGTCCACGGCCGCCTTGACCTTCTGGACCATTTCCTGCTGCGGGATCACCGCCTTGCCGCTGAAATGGCCGCATTTCTTCGGGAAGACCTGATCCTCGATCTGGATCGCCGCGGCGCCGGCGCGTTCAAGCAGGCGCACGGTGCGGACCATGTTGACGGCATTTCCGAAGCCGGTATCGGCATCCACGATGATCGGCAGTTCCACGGCATCGGACATTGCCGCGACGGCCTGTGCCACTTCCGTCACGGTGGTCAGCCCGACATCCGGGGCGCCCAGGCTCATGTTCGCGATACCCGCCCCGGTCGCGTAGACCGCCTGAAAACCCAGGTCCTCGATCACCCGGGCGAACATGCCATTGGCTGCGCCCGGAACCGTGATGGCCTGCCGTTGCTCCACTAACGTCTTGAGCTTTGTCGTGTTTTTCATGCCGAGCTTCTATCTCCAAGGCCGCTGGGTGGCCAAATCTGAGGTGTCATTTTGGCAAAATAGGTAGCGCGCCACTTGCAAAACTGTCAACAGTTGACGAAATAAATGCAAGAACCTACCTTCTCGACAGATGCTCGGTGCAGCAGGTAAAGTGCTGAGACGGATGCGTTTTGCCTTTTGCGGCAGAGTGAGACGTGAAGGAAAACTCTTGTGGCCGACGCTTGCGCGCTTTCGGCTCAGCCCACTTCGAGGTCAGATATGGAACAGATAAAAAGCACCTCGCTGGCATCCGAGGCATTCGACAGGGTGGTCGAGGCGATCACGTCCGGCGAATTCGAGCCGGGGCAGAAGATATCGGAGGCGCATCTTGCCCGCCAACTCGGCATCAGCCGCGGGCCGATCCGCGAGGCGCTTCATCGGCTCGAGGGGCGTCTGGTGTCGCGCGTGCCCAGAATCGGGGTGCGGGTCATCCAGTTCGGCGAAGAGGAACTCAGGCAGCTCTTCTATCTCCGCGAGGCGATGGAGGGCATGGCGGCGCGGCTCGCCGCGGAAAATGCGTCCGACAAATGGCTGCGCAGCCTGGAGGCGATGCTGCAGCGGCATTCCTCGGAGATCGAGGGCGCCGGCAAGCGCGTCTATCGTCAGCGCACATCCGACGAGGATTTTCACTTCTCGATCGCCCAGGCGTCGAAGTGCGAAAATATCGAGCGTCTGTTGCTGAACGAGGTGTATTATCAACTGCGCATCCACCGTCTGCGCTCATCGCGGCAGCCGGGCCGCGCCGACAAGGCGCTGAAAGAGCATTTCGAGATCGTCGAGCAACTCAAGCAGCGCAATCCCGACGGGGCAGAAGAGGCGATGCGCGCCCATATCCGGGCCGCGCGTGAAAGCAGCCTCGCGATGCTTTGATCCGACACGGCCAGGGTTCCCCTGGCTGAAGGGCGTCGCACGGCCGGGCAGCGACGCGCGTCCCATGCGGGACAGTTATCCACCCGTGCGGGCGCCCAGGAGGCCGAAGCGAAACAACCGACCGCACCGGGGGTCTGTGTTCCAGAAGGCGCCAGTTGCCTCCCTGCTGGGGGAGGGGCACAGGCGCAAACTTGGGCCCCGGTTTTCGGTGTGGTCGGTTCCGGGCGCGTCCTTTGCCCTTCTGAGGCGGCGCCGCCGGGCCACGGGGAAAGTCGCCCGCAGAGCCCGCCGGCGCAACAAGGTCCTTGTGTCGTCCGGCCGCCGGGGTGCCGGCGGCGGACACGGAGCGTCACGCCAGCATCTGCCCGTCGCCGCAGATCGACACCGCTTGCCCCGAAATCGTCCGCCCGCGCGGGCTGGTGAGGAACAGGATCTGGTCGGCGATCTGTTCAGGCTGCACATATTCCTTGAGCGAGGTATAGGAAAAGGCCTCGGCCTCCACCTGCTCGAAGCTGATGCCCCGGCGCTGCGCCTTGGCTTCCAGCACGCGCCTCTGGCGGTCGCCCGCCACGATGCCTGGCAGGATGGCGTTGCAACGGATTCCGTCCTTGCCAAGCTCGATGGAAAGCGACTTGGTAAAGCCGATGACGCCCCATTTGGCCGCCGCGTAGGGCGTGCGCAGCGCAAATCCCAGCCGCCCGGCGAGCGACGACAGGTTGATGATCGAGGGGTTCTTGCTCTGCCGCAGGACGGGCACCGCGTAGCGGACGCAGTGGAATTGCGCGGTCAGGCAGATGTCCAGGCATTTGTGCCAGTCTTCCGGGTCGATTTCTTCCACCGGACTGGTCGGTCCCGCGATCCCGGCGTTGTTCACGAGAACGTCGAGCCCGCCGAGATGCCCCAGAGCAGCCGCCATGAAATCCGCGATTTGCGCCGCATCCCCCATGTCGGCGCGTTGCCGGAATACCTCTCGGGGCAATGTGTCCAGTGCCGCCGTGTCGATATCGCAGGTGGCGACCTGCGCGCCCTCGGCCAGATAGGCATCGACGATGGCCCGCCCGATGCCCTGCGCGCCGGCCGTCACGATGACCCGCGCCCCCTCAAGTTCCAGTTTCACGGAATGATCCTCCTCCTGCTGTGTTCCGTATCCAGTCCCGCCTGCGCACGGATGAGGTTCGAGGCCAGGCGGATGTCCTCAGATATCGCATGCGCCGCCGCCGCCCCGTCCCGTGCCCGCAGCGCCTCGCAGAGCATGCGGTGATGTTCGCGCGAGTGGTGGCTTCGCGAGCGCGTCATCTCCTCCTCCAAGGGCACGCCCGCCTCCACCCCGATGTCGAAGTTGATGATCGGCCCGGCCTTGAGCCAGAGCATGGTGATCACCTCCATCAACGCCTCGGACCCCGCCGCGCGATAGAGCGCAAAATGCAGATCCTTGTTCGCCGCCACCGCCGCGGCGCTGCCATAGGCGCTGTCCAGGACCTCTTCGAAGCGTTCCGCCAGCGCGATAACCCCCGCGATCTCGGTCTTGCTGCCTCGCTCGGCGGCCAGACGCGCCGCCTGCCCCTCGTTCAGCATCCGCACCATGGTCAGGTCGGCGAATTCCGCCGCCGTCATCAGCGGCACCATGACCGCCCGTTTCGGCGAGACCTCGAGCGCGCCGCTCGCGGCGAGGCGATTCACCGCTTCGCGCACGGGCATCATCGAAACCTCAAGCCGCTCTGCCAGATCCCGCAGCGACAGCCGGTCGCGCGGCCTCAGCGCGCCCGACAGAAGCATTTCGCTCAGCGTGTCATGCACCTGATCTGAAAGCGTTTGCCGACGGGCCGGGCGTAGCTGGTCGAGCGGCTGGGGCATGAACTCGTTGTCTCCTGTTGACTCGGCGCCGGCACTTCTGCAACTGTGATCTCAGATCACACCAGATCGAACGCGACTGCAACCGTTGATTTCCCGCCAGAGGAAGCAAGCTAGTCGAAAGATCCCTCACCCGGCGTGATCTTCAGCAACTGGTCTCAGGGAGGAGAACCATGACAATCACCAACACGACCCGCAGGCGATTCCTGCGGAACGGCGCGGCCGGCCTGGCGCTTGGCGTGGCGGCCCCGGCCTATCTGCGGGCGCAAAACGCACCGCTGAAAATCGGCCACCTGACGCCCACCACCGGCTTTCTCGGGCCGCTCGGCGAATATGCGCAGATGGGCATCAAGCTGGCGGTGGAGCAACTGAACGCCAACGGTGGCGCCGGCGGCCGTCAGATCGAGCTTGTCATGGAGGACAGCGTCAACCCGCAGACGGCCTCGACCAAGGCCGAACGGATGTTCGAGCGCGATCAGGTCGACATGATCATCGGCGAGATCTCCTCTGCCTCATGCCTGACGATCAGCCAGGTGGCGGCGCGCTACAACAAGTGCTTCGTCAACACCGGGGGCAACTCGGACAGCCTGCGCGGGCAGGACTGCAACCGCTACATGTTCCATGTCGAAACGCAAAACTCGATGTATGTGAACGCCGAGGGCGAATTCTTCCGCAGCGGAGGCATGGTCGACGGCAAGAAGTGGTATACGTTGACGGCGGACTACGCCTTTGGTCACGACCTGCTCGCGGCCGCCAAGGCTTTCCTCGACACCAATGGCGGCGAGCTCGTGGGCGAGGATCTGGTGCCGACCGACGCCACGGACTTCTCGTCCTACCTGCTCAAGATCCGCCAGGCCCAGCCTGACGTGGTGGCGCTGAACCTTGCGGGGACGCAGATCACCAACTTCTTCAAGCAATACGGAGAGTTCGGCCTCGACTTCACGCTTGGCGGCTTCGGCTTCGACACGGTGTCGGCCTGGGCGGCGGGGGCGCAGAACTTCCGCGGCACCTGGCCCAACGTCTGGAACCATCTGGTGCCGAACGACGCCTCGCAGGCCTTCGTCAGGGCCTTCACCGACGCCTATGGCAAGCCGCCGGAAAACCAGGCCTGGGGCGACTACAACGCCGGTCTCATCATGGCCAAGGCCGTGGCCGAGGCGGGCGACGCCTCCGGCGACGCGCTGGTCGCCTATCTGGAGAGCCCGGAGGCGCAGTTCGACCTGATGAAGAACCGCAAGGGCTATTTCCGCCCCTCGGATCACCAGCTCATCCAGGAGATCTTCGCCATCACCGCGCTGCCCGCAGGCGAGGTGAAGAACCAGTGGGATATCTTCACCACATCCGACCCTCTGCCCGGCTCCGACGAGCCGCTGGAGCGGCTGGCGCACAGCGTCACGGGCGGGACCTGCTCGTTGTGAACATCCCCGGGGCAGCGGGCCATGGCGCCCTCTGCCCCGACCATTCCAAAGACAAGACACGGGGAGGCTTTGCGCCGCCATGCTGGGGCTTTTCATCGCGCAGGTCCTGAACGGGCTTCTGGACGGCACCTATTACCTGCTCATCGCGCTTGGGCTGTCGCTGATCTTTTCGCTGGGCGGGATCATCAACCTCGCGCATGGGGCGTTCTTTGCCATCGGCGCCTATCTGGCACTCTTGATCACGCCCTACGTCGGTTATTTCGGTGCGCTGGTCGCGGTGCCGCTGATCGTGGCGGGGCTGGGCATGGTCACGGAACGGACGCTCTTCACCCGCTTCTACCGGATAGACCCGCTTTATTCCCTGCTTCTGACATTCGGGATTGCCATGGTGATCGAGCAGGGGCTGCGATGGGTCTTCGGCGCGTCGCCTCAGAGCTACAACATTCCCGACATCCTGCGGGGCCAGGTGTTTCTGGGCGACTTCATCTATTCGCGCTACCGCATCTTCCTGATTGCCGTGGCCGCGGTTGCCGTGGCCGGGCTCTGGCTGCTGCTGAACCGCACCTCCTTTGGCCGCATCGTGCGCGCCGGGGTGCAGAGCCCCGAAATCGTCGGTGCCCTGGGCATCTCGCTGCGCCCCTATCTCTCCATCGTCGCGGGCATCGGCATCGGGCTTGCCGGGCTTGCGGGGGTGCTGCTCTCGCCGATCTACACCATCCACCCCGCCATGGGGGCCGAGATCATCACGCTCGCCTTCGTCGTGGTGGTGATCGGGGGGCTGGGCTCCTTCTGGGGGGTCATCATTGCCGCTGTCCTCGTGGGGCTCACCAAGGGTGTGCTTGTCGCCATCGGCCTGTCGTCCTGGTCCACCGCTGCCATCTTCCTGCTGATGTTCGTCGTCCTGCTGCTGCGCCCCCGGGGCCTTCTGGGCGAACGCATCCTCCGCTTCGAGTGAGTCCAATGATCCGTATCCATCCGCTTCTTGTCGCGGGCGCCGCGCTGATCGCGCTGCCCTTCCTGATCCTCGCGGCAGGCCTCACCTATACCTCTGCGACCGAAGTCGTGGTCTATGGCCTCGCCTGCATGGGGCTCAACATCCTCGCCGGGCGCACCGGGCTCGTGAGTTTCGGGCACGGCGCCTGGTTCGGCCTTGGCGCCTATATCGCGGGGCTGACCTCGCTCGCCATGGGGGGCGCGTTCCTCGTGCCGCTGCTGCTGGCGGTCGCTGCCACGGCGGTTCTTGCCGCGATCTTCGGCGCGCTGATCCTGCGCCGCCGCGGCGTCTATTTCTCGCTGATGACGCTGGCGCTGTCGGCGCTCGGCTTCACCGTCGCTTTCCGCTGGACGGAGGTGACGGGCGGCGAGAACGGGTTGGGAGGCATCGAGCGGCCGTCCTTCCTGGGTCTCGATTTCGAGATGTCCCAGCCCTATTACTGGCTGGTCGCGGCCATCGCCTTTGCCGTGCTGGTCCTGCTCTGGCGGTTCAACAATTCGCCGCTCGGCACCGTGCTGCTTGCGATCCGCGAGAACGAGCAGCGCGCGCGGTTCCTGGGCTACAAGGTCGATCGCTACAAGCTTGCCGCCTTCGTGCTCTCGGCCACGATCACGGCGTTGGCGGGCGTCCTGCTGCTCTACAAGAACCGCATGACCTCGGCCGAGCCCATGTCGGTCGTCTTCTCCGGCGAGTTGCTGGCCATGGTCGTCATTGGCGGCATGCGCAGCTTCCTCGGCCCCGCCCTCGGGGCGCTTTTCTACATCCTCTTCCGGGAATACCTGTCGATCTATTCCGAGAACTGGCTGTTCTGGTTCGGCCTGGTCTTCGTGATCTTCGTGCTCTACGCGCGCGACGGGCTGATCGGCCTGCCCGGCCAGATCAGGCGGCATTTCCACCCGCCCGCCGAGACCGGCGCCGCCATGGCGGACCGCAAGGCCGGGGTGCATCCTCTGCCCGGCTTCCTGAAACCGACCGACCATGTGGACGGGCCGCTGCTGGTGGCCAAGGGCATCTCCAAGCACTTCGGCGGGCTCAAGGCGGTGGAGGATGTCAGCATCTCGGTCCGCGACCGAACGCTGCATGCGCTGATCGGGCCCAATGGCGCGGGCAAGACCACGGCCTTCAACCTGCTCTCCGGTCTCTACAAGCCCGACGCGGGCGAGGTGACGCTGGGCGGCCAGCCGCTTTCGGGCCGCACGCCCGAGGAGATATCCGAGGCCGGGATCGGGCGGAGCTTCCAGATCACCAACCTCTTCCCCTCGCTCACGGTGCAGGAGAACATCCGGCTGGCCGTTCAGGCAGGCGCCCCCCAGCGCATGAACCCGCTCATCCGGGCCCGGAGGCTGGAGGAGGTCAACGCCCGCACCGCCGAGATCATGGATTACGCGGGCCTCGCCGGGATGGAAGAGGCCGAGGCCGCCTCGCTCTCCTATGGTGGGCAGCGGCTGCTGGACCTAGGGCTGGCGCTTGGAAACCACCCGCGAATCCTTCTCGCCGACGAGCCGCTGGCGGGCCTGTCGGTCGCCGAGCGCGAACGCATCGGGCGCCTGCTCAAGGCGCTGTCGGCCGATATCCCCGTGCTGCTGGTGGAACATGACATCGACCGGGTCTTCGAACTCGCCGACCAGGTGACCGTGATGAACGAGGGTGAGGTGCTGCTTGACGGCGCGGTGGAGCAGGCGCGCTCGGACGGGCGGGTGCAGGAGGTCTATATCGGCTCCGGCACCTCTGTCGTGGCCGCGCGGCCGCGGGTGAGCGCGGTGCAGGACAAGGTGCTGCTGTCGCTCGACAAGGTGAACGTGAGCTACGGCAAGAGCCATATCCTCAACGACGTGAGCTTCGATCTGCGGCAGGGCGAGATCCTCGCGCTGCTCGGCCGCAACGGCGCGGGCAAATCGACGCTGCTCAAATCCCTCATCGGCATCGCGCCGGTGGGCAGCGGCGAAATCCGGCTCGACGGCGAGATCATTTCCGGCCTGCCCTCTGCCGCGATGGCCCGCGCCGGGATATCCTATGTGCCGCAGGGGCGCAGACTGTTTGCGGGCATGTCGGTGCAGGAGAACCTGGAACTCGGCCGCATCCAGCGCCAGACCGGCCACGGGGTGCACTGGACGGAAGACCGCATCTTCTCCTACTTCCCGCGCCTCAAGGAGCGTCTCGACACACCCGCCGACTACCTTTCGGGCGGCGAGCAGCAGATGGCCGCCGTGGCGCGCGCGCTGTCGGGCGACACCCGGGTGTTGCTGCTCGACGAACCCTTCGAGGGGTTGTCGCCGGCGGTGGTCGAGCAACTCTTCGAGACCTTCGACCAGCTGCGGAAGGAAGTCTCGATCATCATCGTAGACCACAATCTCGACCTCGCGCTGACGCTTTCGGACCGGACCGTGGCGCTGGAGCGGGGCAGCATCATCCACGAGGGGGCCTCCGCGGCGCTGGCCACCGACATCGACCTGCGCCGCAAGGTGCTCTGGCTCTGAGAAAGGACCATCATGACGGATACGGTTGCCATCATCGGGGCGGGCCTCATCGGCCGCTCCTGGAGCGCGCTTTTCGCCCGCGCCGGATATCAGGTGCAGGTCTGGGACGCCGACCCGGGCGTTCTCGACCGCTTTGCCGGTGACATTGCCACGCTCTGCGACACGCTCGTTGCGGAGAAGCTGCTCACGGACCGCAACGGCACGCTCGCGCGCATTCGCACATGCCCGACCCTGGAAGAGGCGGCCGCGGGCGCGAGCTTCGTTCAGGAGAACGCCCCCGAGCGGATCGAGTTCAAGCAGGATCTCTTCGCCCGGCTCGACGCCGCCACCGCGCCTGAGGCGATCATCGCCTCGTCCACGTCCGCCATCGTCGCCTCGCGCTTCACCGAGGGGCTGACGCACCGGGAGCGCTGTCTCGTCTGCCACCCGGCCAATCCGCCGCATCTCATCCCGGTGGTGGAACTCTGCCCCGCCCCCTGGACCGCGACCGAAACGCTGGACCGCGCCGAGGCGATCTATGCGCGGATGGGCCAGGTGCCGGTGCGCATGACCGCCGAACGCGACGGCTTCGTCCTGAACCGTCTGCAGGGCGCGCTGCTGGCCGAGGCGCTGCGGCTTCTGGGCGAGGGCGTCGTCTCGGTCGAGGGTCTGGATGCCACGATCAAGGACGGGCTGGGGCTCCGCTGGGCGCTGATGGGGCCGATCGAGACCATCGACCTCAACGCTCCGGGCGGCATCGTCGATTACGCCACGCGCTACGGCGGCTTCTACGCCCGCCTCGCCCAGGACCCCGCGAGTCCCGAGGTCTTTTCCATCGAGAATGCCGAGAAGATCGCCGCCGCATGGCCGCAGGACCGCAGCCCCGAAAGCATCCGCGCGCGACAGGACCGGCGCGATGGGCGCCTTGCCGCGCTGCGCCGCCACCTCGCGTCCGAACAAAGCTAACCCAAGGAGACCAACATGGCCAAACCCCGCAAGGTGATCATCTCCTGCGCCGTCACGGGCGCGATCCACACGCCGTCGATGTCCGAGCACCTGCCCGTGACACCGTCCGAAATCGCCGAGGCCGCCATAGGCGCCGCCGAGGCCGGGGCGGCGATCGTCCACCTGCACGCCCGCGATCCCCAGGACGGCCGCCCGGACCAGACGCCCGAGGCCTTCACGCCTTTTCTCAAGGTCATCAAACAGGCCTCGAACTGCGTGGTGAACATCACCACCGGCGGCGCCCCCACCATGACCATCGAGGAACGCATCCGCCCCGCCGAAACGCACCGGCCCGAGGTCGCCTCGCTCAACATGGGGAGCATGAACTTCGGCCTCTTCCCGATGCTGAAACGGTTTCCGAACCTCAAGCACCAGTGGGAGCGGGATTACATCAGCAACAAGAACATCATCTTCTCCAACAGCTTCGGACAGGTGGAACACATCCTGACGACGCTCGGGCCGCTCGGAACGAAGTTCGAGTTCGAATGCTACGACACCTCGCACCTCTATAACCTCAAGCACTTCTTCGACGCGGGGCTGGTGAAGGCGCCGCTCTTCATCCAGACGGTCTTTGGCCTCATGGGCGGGATCGGCGCGCATCCCGAGGATGTAATGCACATGAAGCGCACGGCAGACCGGCTTTTCGGCGATCAATACCGCTGGTCTGTGCTGGGGGCGGGGCGCAACCAGATGCCCATCGCCGCCATGGCCGCCGCCATGGGCGGGCATGTGCGCGTGGGGCTTGAGGATTCGCTCTGGGTGGGCCCCGGGCAATTGGCCCGTAGCAACGCCGAACAGGTGGCCAAGGCGCGGCAGATCATCGAGGGGCTCGGGCTGGTGCTTGCCACGGCCGATGAGGCGCGCGAAATCCTCGAACTGAAGGGGGCCGACAAGGTGGGGTTCTGATCCGCCCGCCCCTTCGCCGGGGCGGACACGCTTCCTGATGGGGCTAGGCCCGGTGGCAGGTCACCCGGACGTTGCCCGCCCGGCTGATCGGCGTCCGGCCACGCCAGCCGCCTTGCGGCGTCAGGTGCCGGGATCGTCGATCAGCGGGGTGGGCTTGGCAAAACGGGTGAGATCATCGCGGTCCGCGATCGTGACCTTCAGCCCGTCGATCTCCAGCCCGTATTCGCCCAGCGTGCGCAGCGCGCGCGACAGGTTCTCGGGTGTCATGCCCAGTTGCGAGGCGATCTTGCGCTTCTCGATGGGCAGCTCGAAGCTGGGGGCGCCGCCCGCGAGTTCCTGCCGGCGCAGCATGTAATTGGCCAGCCGCTCGGTCGAGGTCCGCAGCTTGAGGTTCTTGCTGGCCTTGATCACGCTGCGGTAGCAGGCGGCAAGCTCGGTGACCACGGCGCGGGCAAAGGCGTTGTCCTTGTCGAACACGGCGCGCACATCCTGCGAGGGCAGCAGGACGATGCGCGACTTTTCCAGCGTGCGGGCCGACATCAGGTAGGGCGCATCGCGCACCGTGGCGGCCAGGATGAAGGTTCCGACCGGGCGCACGATCGCCATCGTGGTTTCGCGGTTGTTCCAGTTCGAGAACAGCTCGACCATGCCGTCGGCGACGATGTGCAGGAAGTCGCTGGGCTCGCCCTCGGAAATCAGTTCGATCTGGGGCGGGAAGGTCTGGAAATAGGCAACCCGCATCAGTTCCTGAAAATTTTCCTCCTCCATCTCGTGGAACAGGGGCAGCGACCTGATTCCCTCGAAATCCTTTTCCTTCATTCCCTCGAAGCCCCTGTGTCGGTTCGCGGCATAGGTGGGCCGGCCGTTTGATATTTGTCAATTGCTGACGTGGCGTATTACTGGTCATCGCTTGAGGGTCAAGCGTGCGGCACATGATCTACAGCTTAGCAGAACTTATTTCGCCCCTCCACACGCCGTTTCTTGATCTCGATCAAGCCCTTGGACTCAGGGGCACGTTCTGGTGCCCGGAAATCGAAGCGGCGGGCCTGCCAGCCGTGCGCAGCCAGGAGGACTTGTCATGAATACACTCGCAGGGGTGACACGCGGCGATCAGTATCGCGCGCTGGGCCTCAGCACCTTCGCCTTCACGGTGTGTTTCGCCGTGTGGACGATCTTCTCCATCATCGGGGTGAAGATCAAAGGCGAGCTGGGTCTCTCGGAAAGCCAGTTTGGCCTTCTGGTCGCGACGCCGGTCCTGACCGGGTCGGTCAGCCGGATCTTCCTCGGCGTGTGGACCGAGCAGTTCGGCGGGCGCCTGATGTTCCCGCTGCAGATGCTGACCACGGCGGTCTGCGTCTGGCTGCTGACCTCGGTCAGCAGCTATCCGGTCTTCCTGCTTGCGGCGCTGGGGCTGGGCCTGGCGGGCGGGTCCTTCATCATCGGCATCGCCTACACCTCGCGCTGGTTCGACAAGGAACATCAGGGCACCGCCCTGGGCATTTTCGGCGCCGGCAACGTGGGCGCCGCGGTGACCAACTTCGCCGCGCCCTTCCTCGTGGTCGCGGTCGGCTGGGAAGGCACCGCGCGCATCTACGCCATCGTGCTGGCCGCCACCGCGGTGCTGTTCTACCTGCTGGCCAAGAACGACCCCGTGCACGAGGCGCGCAAGCGCACCGGCGAGGGGCCTGTCTCGACCGCGGATCAGCTGGCGCCGCTGAAGAACATCCAGGTCTGGCGTTTCGCCACCTATTACTTCTTCGTCTTTGGCGGTTTCGTCGCCTTTGCCTCGTTCCTGCCGCGCTACTACGTCGGCGCCTATGGGCTGGAACTGACCACCGCGGGCGTCTTTGCGGGTCTCTACTCGCTGCCGGGCTCGGTGTTCCGGGCGCTGGGCGGCTGGATGTCGGACCGCTGGGGCGCGCGTTTCGTGATGTATCTGACCTTCATCGTCTCGCTCGTTATCCTGTTCATCCTCAGCTACCCCGAGACCAGCTACACCGTCGCCGGCATCACCGGGCCGATCACCTTCGACTTCGGCATCTCGGTCGGTGTCTTCGTCGCGCTGACCGTGGTGCTGGGCTTCGTGATGAGCCTCGGCAAGGCGGCCGTCTACAAGCACATCCCGGTCTACTACCCGTATCACGTCGGCTCGGTCGGCGGGCTCGTGGGCATGATCGGCGGCCTGGGCGGGTTCTTCCTGCCCATCGCCTTCGGCGCGCTGCTTGACCTGACGGGAGTGTGGACCGCGCCCTTCATGCTGACCTTCGTGCTGGTCGCGATCATGACCGTGTGGATGCACGTCGCCATCCGCCGGATGGAGCGCCGCCGCCACCCGGGCCTCGAGGAGGAGCGCTTCCTGTCGGACGTTCCCGACAAGCCGCTGGCCGCCCCCGCAAGCGGCCGGCCCGAGGCAGAGGCCGCCTCTGCCGCCGGGCGCCCGGCGCAATGACAATGACACCGGGGGGCGGGCAGCGCGCGCCTGTCCCCCGCCATGCAATCCCAGAAAGACGGAGAGTGTCGTGGGACAAGACCTGAGAAACTGGAACCCCGATGACGAGGCCTTCTGGGCGTCAAAGGGCAAGGCGATCGCCAACCGCAACTTGTGGATTTCGATCCCGTCGCTTCTGTGCGGCTTCGCCGTGTGGGTGTATTGGGGGATCATCACCGTGCAGATGCTCAACCTGGGCTTTCCCTTTGAAAACGCCCAGTTGTTTACCCTGACGGCCATCTCGGGCCTGACGGGTGCGACGCTGCGCATCCCCTCAACCTTCTTCATCCGCATCGCGGGCGGGCGGAACACGATCTTCTTCACCACCGCGCTGCTGATGATCCCGGCCGCCGGCACCGGCTTCGCGCTGCGCGATCCCGAGACCCCGCTGTGGGTGTTCCAGGTGCTGGCCTTCCTGTCGGGGATCGGCGGCGGCAACTTCGCCAGCTCGATGTCCAACATCAGCTTCTTCTTTCCCAAGAAGATCCAGGGCTACGCGTTGGGGATGAACGCGGGGCTGGGCAATTTCGGCGTGACCACGATGCAGATCCTGATCCCGCTGGTAATGACCTTCGCCTTGTTCGGCGGCGAGCCGATGATCCTGGTCAACACCTCGGGCACGCTGATCGGCAAGATCCCCGCAGGCTCCGAGACCTATATCCACAACGCGGGCTTCGTCTGGCTGCTGTTCCTGGTGCCGCTTGCCTTCGCCGGCTGGTTTGGCATGAACAACATCCGAGATCCGCATGTCTCGCCCGACATCCCCGGCCCGATCGGCGCCTTCTCGATCATCTCGGTGATGCTGCTGATCGGCTTCGTGACCGCGGCCTTCGGCCTGTGGCTGATGCTGCCGGCGGACGTGGGCGGCTCGGGCTTCAACGTGTCGAAATGGATCGCCCTGCCGGTCGTGATCGCGCTGACCGTGGGCCTGCTCAAGATCCTGCCCGGCCAGGTCGGCCAGAACCTGACCCGCCAGTACCGGATCTTCGGCAACAAGCACACCTGGGCGATGACCGTCATCTACACCATGACCTTCGGCAGCTTCATCGGCTTCTCGGCGGCGCTGGCGCTGACGATCAAGGTGGTGTTCGGCTTCCAGCATGTCGAAGTGGACGGGGTGCTGACCCACACCACGGTCAACGCCAACGGCCCCTCGGCGCTGATGTATGCCTGGATGGGCCCGTTCATCGGCGCGCTGATCCGCCCGGTGGGCGGCATGTTGGCCGACAAGCTGGGCGGAGCCCGTGTGACGCAGTGGATCTCCTATGTGATGGTCGTCTCCGCGCTGGGCGTCGCCTATTTCATCCAGAAGGCCTACGGTTCGGCCACACCGGAGCAGTATTTCCTGCCCTTCCTGGGGCTGTTCCTGATCCTGTTCGCGGCCACCGGCATCGGCAATGGCTCGACCTTCCGCACCATCGCCGTGGCCTTCGACAAGGAGCAGGCCGGACCGGTGCTGGGCTGGACCTCGGCGGTGGCGGCCTACGGCGCCTTCATCATCCCCAAGGTCTTCGGCGAGCAGATGAGCGCCGGCTCCCCGCAATACGCGCTCTACGGCTTCGCGGTCTTCTACCTGCTCTGCATCGTGATCAACTGGTGGTTCTACCTGCGGCCGAACGCCTACATCCAGAACCCCTGATCGCCACGGTTTAACGGGTGGCGGTCGCACGGCCGCCGCCCCAATTCGCATCATTGGAGGCACGAGATGAGCCACCTTCTCGACAGACTGAACTTCCTCAAGCCCAAGGAGCTGGAACAGTATTCCGACGGCTGGGGCCAGGTCACCAAGGAAGACCGCGGCTGGGAAGACACCTATCGCAACCGCTGGCGCCACGACAAAGTGGTGCGCTCCACCCACGGGGTGAACTGCACCGGATCATGCAGCTGGAAGATCTACGTCAAGTCGGGGATCGTCACCTGGGAGACCCAGCAGACCGACTATCCCCGCACCCGCCCGGGCCTGCCCAACCACGAGCCGCGCGGCTGCGCGCGCGGCGCGTCCTACAGCTGGTATCTTTATTCGGCCAACCGGGTGAAGCACCCGCTGGTGCGCGGCCGGCTGCTGAAGATGTGGCGCGAGATGCGCAAGGCCAAGTCGCCGATCGAGGCCTGGACCGCGATCCAGAGCGACCCGATCCTGCGCGCCGAATACACGAAAATCCGGGGCAAGGGCGGCTTCGTGCGCGCCAGCTGGGATGAGGCGACCGAGATCACCGCGGCGGCGAACGCCTACACGGCCAGGAGATACGGCCCCGACCGGGTTTTCGGCTTCTCTCCGATCCCGGCGATGTCGATGGTCTCCTACGCGGCCGGCGCGCGCTACCTGTCGCTGCTGGGCGGCACGGTGATGTCCTTCTACGACTGGTATTGCGATCTGCCGCCGGCCAGTCCGCAGACCTGGGGCGAGCAGACCGACGTGCCGGAATCGGCGGATTGGTACAACGCCGGCTTCCTGCTGATCTGGGGCTCGAACGTGCCGCAGACGCGGACCCCTGACGCGCATTTCTACACCGAGGCGCGCTATCGCGGCACCAAGTCGGCGGTGATCTGCCCGGACTATTCCGAAGCCTCGAAATTCGGCGACATCTGGCTGAACCCCAAGCAGGGCACCGACAGCGCGCTGGCCATGGCCATGGGCCATGTCATCCTGCGCGAGTTCCACCTCGACCGTCAGGCCGAGTATTTCGAGGATTACGCGCGCAAATACAGCGACATGCCCATGCTCGTCCGCCTCGACGAGAAGGGCGGCCGGCTGGTGCCGGGGCGCATGCTGCGCGCGGATGACTTCTCCGACAAGCTCGGCGAGAGCAACAACCCCGAATGGAAGACCGTCGCCTATGACGAGACCACCGGTAAGCCGGTCGTCCCCAACGGCTCGATCGGGTTCCGCTGGGGCGAGGAGGGCAAGTGGAACCTCGAAGAGCGCGCCGGAAAGACCGAGGTCAAGCTGCGCCTGAGCCAGATCATGGAAGAGCACCACGACGAGGTGGTGGGCGTCGATTTCCCCTATTTCGGCGGCGCGGCCACCGCGAACTTCGTCAAATGCGAACACCCCGAGGTGCTGACCCGCAACATCCCGGCGCGCAAGCTGACGCTGGCCGATGGCGAGGAGGTCTATGTCGCCACCGTCTTCGACCTGTTCTGCGCCAATTACGGGCTCGACCGGGGTGTGGGCGGCGACTGGGTGACGCGGTCCTACGACGACGACATGCCCTACACCCCGAAATGGGCCGAGAAGATCACCGGCGTCTCCGCCGACAAGATCATCACCGTCGCGCGCGAGTTCGCGCTGAACGCCGAGAAGACCCACGGCAAGTCGATGGTCATCCTCGGCGCCGGCCTGAACCACTGGTATCACATGGACATGAACTACCGCGGCATCATCAACATGCTGGTGATGTGCGGCTGCGTGGGCCAGTCGGGCGGCGGCTGGAGCCACTATGTCGGCCAGGAGAAGCTGCGCCCGCAGACCGGCTGGACGCCGCTGGCCTTCGCGCTGGACTGGGGGCGCCCGCCGCGGCACATGAACTCGACCAGCGCGTGGTATGCCCATACAGACCAGTGGCGCTACGAGACGCTCTCGGCGCAGGAGATCCTGTCGCCGACCGCGCCTGAGGGCGACTGGGACGTGTCGCTGATCGACTACAACATCCGCGCCGAACGCATGGGCTGGCTGCCCTCGGCGCCGCAGCTCAAGACCAACCCGCTGGAGGTCGCGAAGGCGGCCAAGGCCGAGGGCAAGGACATCCCGGTCTATGTCGCCGAGAAGCTGAAGTCGGGAGAGCTGCAGATGTCCTGCGAGGACCCCGACGCGCCCGAGAACTGGCCGCGCAACCTCTTTGTGTGGCGGTCGAACCTGCTGGGCTCCTCGGGCAAGGGGCACGAGTATTTCCTCAAGCACCTGCTGGGCACCGATCACGGCATCCTCGGCAAGGATCTGGGCGAGGAAGGCCGCGCCAAGCCGAAGGAGGCCGTCTGGCACGACCAGGCGCCGCAGGGCAAGCTGGACCTGCTGGTCTGCATCGACTTCCGCATGTCCACCACGGCGGTCTATGCCGATGTCGTTCTGCCCACCGCCTCGTGGTATGAGAAGAACGACCTCAACACCTCAGACATGCACCCGTTCATTCACCCGCTGCAGGCGGCGGTGGACCCGGCCTATGAGTCCAAGTCAGACTGGGAAATCTTCAAGGCCATCGCGAAGAAGTTCCAGGAGGTCGCCCCCGAGATCCTCGGCAAGGAGACCGATATCGTCCAGGCGCCGATCCTGCACGACACGGCGGGCGAGCTGGCCCAGCCCGAGGTGAAGGACTGGAAGAAGGGCGAATGCGACCTGATCCCGGGCAAGACCGCGCCGAACTACATTGCGGTCGAACGCGATTATCCCGCGCTCTACGACCGCTTCGTGGCCGTGGGACCGCTGATGGACAAGCTCGGCAATGGCGGCAAGGGCATCGGCTGGGACACCAAGCACGAGATCGAGGAACTGCGCCAACTCAACGGCACCTGGGCGGACGGACCGGCCAAGGGCTGCCCGAAGATCGTCACCGACATCGACGCCACCGAGGTCATCATGATGCTGGCGCCCGAGACCAACGGCCAGGTGGCGGTCAAGGCATGGCACGCGCTGGAGAAACCCACCGGCCGCCAGCACGCGCATCTGGCCGAGGGGCAGGAGCACACCAAGATCCGCTTCCACGATATCGCCGCGCAGCCGCGCAAGATCATCAGCTCGCCCACCTGGTCGGGCATCGAAAGCGAGGAGGTCTGCTACAACGCCGGCTACACCAATGTGCATGAGCTGATCCCCTGGCGCACCGTGACCGGCCGCCAGCAACTCTATCAGGATCACCTGTGGATGCGCGCGTTTGGCGAGGCGCTGTGCCAATATCGCCCTCCGGTCGATCTGAAGACCGTCACCGCGGCCGTGAACACGGATGCCGACAGCAAGCATGTGGTGCTGAACTTCATCACGCCGCACCAGAAATGGGGCATCCATTCGACCTATTCGGACAACCTCCACATGCTCACGCTGAACCGCGGCGGGCCGGTGGTCTGGCTCTCCGAGGCTGACGCCCGGAAGGCCGGGATCGAGGACAACGACTGGGTCGAGGCCTACAACGTCAACGGCGCGCTGACCGCGCGGGCCGTGGTGTCGCAGCGCATGAAGGAAGGCACGATCTTCATGTATCATGCGCAGGAAAAGATCGTGAACACGCCGGGCTCCGAAAAGACCGGCCTGCGCGGGGGCATCCACAACTCGGTCACCCGCGCCACGCTGAAACCCACTCACATGATCGGCGGCTATGCCCAGTTGGCCTATGGCTTCAACTACTACGGCACGGTCGGGTCGAACCGGGACGAATTCGTCATCGTCCGCCGGATGCAGAAAATCGACTGGCTTGACCAGCCCGCAACCCAGGAGGCAGCGGAATGAGAGTACGCGCACAGATCGGCATGGTGCTGAACCTCGACAAATGCATCGGGTGCCACACCTGTTCCGTCACCTGCAAGAACGTCTGGACCTCGCGCGACGGCGTCGAATACGCCTGGTTCAACAACGTCGAGACCAAGCCGGGCATCGGCTATCCCAAGGACTGGGAGAACCAGAACCGCTGGAAGGGCGGCTGGGAGCGCAATTCCCGGGGCCATATCCAGCCCAAGCAGGGCGCCAAGTGGCGCATCCTGGCCAACATCTTCGGCAACCCCTCGCTGCCCGAGATCGACGATTATTACGAGCCGTTCGATTTCGACCACGATCACCTCAAATCGGCCCCCGAGATGAAGGCCTTCCCGACCGCGCGCCCCTATTCCAAGATCACCGGAGAGCGGATCGAGAAGATCGAGTGGGGCCCGAACTGGGAGGAGATCCTGGGCGGCGAGTTCGCCAAGCGCAGCCAGGACTACAACTTCGAGGGCGTGCAGAAGGAGATCTACGGGGAATACGAGAACACCTTCATGATGTATCTCCCCCGGCTCTGCGAGCACTGCCTGAACCCGACCTGCGCGGCGTCCTGCCCCTCGGGCGCGATCTACAAGCGCGAAGAGGACGGCGTGGTCCTGATCGACCAGGAGAAGTGCCGCGGCTGGCGGATGTGCGTCTCCGGCTGCCCCTACAAGAAGGTCTATTACAACTGGGACACCGGCAAGTCCGAGAAATGCACCTTCTGCTATCCTCGGATCGAATCCGGCATGCCGACGGTCTGTTCGGAAACCTGCGTGGGGCGCATCCGCTATCTCGGCGTGGTGCTCTATGACGCCGACGCGATCGAGAAGGCGGCCAGCGCCGAGCGCACCACCGACCTCTACGACGCGCAGCTTGACGTGTTCCTCGACCCCCACGATCCGGTGGTCCGGGACATGGCGCTGGCCGATGGCGTGCCGGCCGAATGGATCGAGGCGGCGCAGAACTCGCCGGTCTGGAAGATGGCGATGGAGTGGAAGGTCGCCTTTCCGCTGCACCCGGAATACCGGACGCTGCCGATGGTGTGGTATATCCCGCCGCTCAGCCCGATCCAGAACGCCGCCGAGGCGGGCCGGCTGGGCCATGACGGCGAGATGCCGGATGTGCGCAACCTGCGCATCCCGCTGAAATACCTCGCCAACATGCTGACCGCCGGCGACGAGAAGCCGGTGGCCCAGGCACTGGAGCGGATGCTGGCCATGCGCGCCTACATGCGCGCCAAGACCGTGGATGGCGTCATCGACGAGGCCATCGCCGCCAGGGTGGGCCTGTCGGGCCGGGTGATCGAGGACATGTACAAGATCATGGCCCTTGCGGATTACGAGGACCGTTTCGTGATCCCAACCACCCACCGCGAACTGGCCGAAGAGGCGATGGATATCCGCGGCGGCTGCGGTTTCACCGACGGCAACGGCTGTTCGACGGGCGTCTCGGAGGGGACGCTCTTCGGCGGCAAGAAGAAGAAATTCACCCTGCCTTCGGAGGCGTTCTGATGACCGTGACACTCAAGGCCCTGTCGGCGCTGCTGACCTATCCCGGCCCGGACCTGCAGACCGCGGTCAGCGAGATCCGGGGCGTGCTGGCCTCGGAGGGGCTCATCCCCGACGAGGCCCTCGCCGCGCTCGAACCGCTGCTCAAGGATATCGAGATGGCGGATATCTACGATCTGCAGGAGCGGTTCGTGACGCTGTTCGACCGCTCCCGTTCGCTGTCGCTGAACCTGTTCGAACATGTCCACGGCGAAAGCCGCGACCGCGGCGGGGCGATGCTGGATCTGCTGGAGACTTACCGCGCCGGAGGGTTCGAACCGGTGACAGAGGAACTGCCCGATCACCTGCCGGTGTTGCTGGAGTTCCTGTCGCAACGCCCGCTGGGCGAGGCGCGCGAGATCCTGTCGGACGCGGCGCATATCCTTGAGGTCCTGCGCCGGCGGCTGGAACGCCGCGAGAGCCCATATGCGCCGGTCTTCGCGGCGCTGGTGCAGCTCTCGGGCGCCACGGCCGACGGCGACAGCGTGGCCGAGATGCTGGCCCAGCCCGATGACGATCCCAACGACCTGGAGCAGCTCGACGCCGTCTGGGAGGAGGCCGAGGTCACCTTCGGCCCCGACCCGAATGCCGGCTGCCCGCAGGTGCGCGACATGCTCGCGCGCATGGATACACCCCTGACGCCCGCGCCGGCCCGGCCGGCCGCGGCAGAGTGATGGAGGCTCTGATGCACAATTTCCTGTTCGGGATTTACCCCTACATCGCGCTTTCGGTGGCCATCCTCGGCTCGATCGCGCGCTATGAGCGCGACCCGTTCACCTGGAAGACCTCGTCCTCGCAGCTGTTGCGCCGCAAGCAGCTGATCCTGGGGTCGGTGCTGTTCCATGTCGGCGTTCTGGTCATCTTCTTCGGTCACCTGATCGGCCTGCTGACCCCGATCCAGGTCTTCGACGCGCTGGGCATCAGCCACGGCGCCAAGCAGCTGCTGGCCGTGATCGCCGGGGGCATTGCCGGTGTCATGGCGCTGGTCGGGGGGGGGATCCTGTTCCACCGCCGCTGGACCGATCCGCGCATCCGCCAGACCTCCAGCTTCGCCGATATCGCGATCCTGGCGATGCTGTTGGCGCAGCTGGTGCTGGGGGTGGGCACGATCTTCGTCTCGCTGCAGCATCTCGACGGGTACGAGATGACCAAGTTCATGGCCTGGGCGCAGGGCATCTGGACCTTCGACGGGCAGGCGGCCAGCTACATCGCGGATGTGCACTGGCTGTTCAAGATGCACCTGTTCCTGGGGCTGACGATCTTCCTCGTGTTCCCCTTCACGCGGCTGGTGCACATGCTGTCGGTGCCGCTGCGTTATTTCACGCGGCCGGGCTACCAGATTGTGCGCTCGCGCCGGCAGGAGCCGCTGCCCGAGCGCGACGCGACCCGCGTCAAGCCGGCGGAGTGAGGCGATGACGGCCCTGTTCCCAGACGTCACCGTCAACGGTGTTCCGCTGTCCTCCGCCGCGATCGCGGCGGAGGCGCAGAACCACGCCGCGCCGGCCGGCAAGCCGGGCCTCGCCTGGCGCCGCGCGGCGCGCGCCCTGGTCATCCGCGAGCTGATGCTGCAACAGGCCGCCCGACTGGGGCTGGCCGCGACCCCGCGCGAATTGGCCCCGGGCCGGTTCGAGACCGAAGAGGAGGCCCTCATCCGCGCCGTGACGGAAGAGTGCATCGTGCCCGAGCCGGTTTCGGACGACCGGATCCGTGCCACCTATGACGCGGCCCCCGAACGGTTCCGCGCGCCCGACCTTTGGCAGGTCTCGCATATCCTCTACGCGGCGGCCCCCGACGATGCCGCGGCCCGCGCCGCGGCGCGCGCGCAGGCGGCGGCCACGCTGGAGCGTCTGGCGCGGGAGCCACGCGCCTTCGGCCGGATCGCCGCGGAGGAAAGCGCCTGTCCCTCGCGCGACGCCCGCGGGCAGCTGGGCCAGATCGGCCCGGGCGACACGGTGCCCGAATTCGAGGCCGCCTTCGCCGGTCTGGCCGAGGGCGAAATCCGCGCCGAGCCGGTGGAGACCCGCTATGGCCTGCATGTCCTGCGCATGGATGCCTGCGCGAAGGGCGCGGTCCGGCCCTTCGAGGCCGTGCGCGCCGAGATCACCGAGGCTCTGGCCAAGGCGGCCTGGTCGCAGGCCGCGCAGCGGTTCGTGGCCGACATGATCGCGCGCGCCGAGGTGACCGGGATCGACCCGGCCGCCCCCATCGTCTGAGGAGGGGGTGTCGTGACCGCGCCGAGCCCCCCGCAGAGCGCGCCTGCCGGCGACGGCGGGGACGACGGCATCGATATGCGCCGTCATGCCAATCCGCTCGATGCGCTGGCGGCCGATCACCAGCGCCAGCGGGGGCTGGCCGAGGACCTCAGGGCGCTGGCCGATGCCGACCGGCCCGATCCGGCGCTCGCCCGCGACCTGCTGGCGCGAATCGAGGGGGAACTTCCCCTGCACATGCTGGACGAGGACGCCGATCTGTTCCCGCTCCTGCGTCGGCGCGCTCTGCCCGAGGACGATCTCGACGGTTTCCTCCAACGGCTGGAAGCCGAGCATGACGAGATCGCCCGGCTGGAGGAGGCCGTCGTCGAGGGGTTGCAGGCGGTGATTGCCGGGGGCGCGCTGCCCGACCCGTCCGCGTTGCACGGCTTCGCCGACGCGAACAGCCGTCACATGAAGCTCGAGAATGCCGTCATCCTGCCCCTGGCGCGGGCGCGCCTGACCCCGGACGACCTGATCAGCCTGCGGCTGCGCATGGGCGCGCGCCGCGGGATCGACATGACCAGAGAGGACAACGATGCTCAATGATCTGCTGCGCGGGAATGTGGCCTGGTCCGCCGAGCGCCACGCCAAGGAACCCGGCTATTTCGCCCGGCTGGCCACGCGCCAGACGCCCGAATTCTTCTGGATCGGCTGTTCCGACAGCCGCGTGCCGGCCAACGTGATCGCCGGGCTGGACCCAGGTGAGGTCTTCGTCCATCGCAACGTCGCCAACGTGATCCATTCCTCCGACATGAACATGCTCAGCGCGCTGGAATTCGCGGTCGAGGCGCTGAACATCCGCGAGATCATCGTCTGCGGCCATTACGGATGCGGCGGCGTGCGCGCCGCGACCGAGGACATGCCGCACGGCCTGGCCGACCACTGGCTTGAGCCGATCCGGCGCCTTGCCCGGCGCTATGCCGATCAGCTGTCCGTCATCGAGGACGTCGAGACCCGCCGCGACCGCCTGTCCGAGCTGAACGTGATCGAGGGGGTGGCGCGGGTGGCCGAGACCCCGATCCTGCGCGACGCCTGGCGCCGCGGCGATCCGGTCAAGGTGCACGGGCTGATCTACGGGCTGAGGGACGGGCTGCTGCGCAATCTCGATTGCACAATCTCCAGGGAAGCCGCGCAGCTGGAGGGTTTCGCATGACCGTTCAGCCCCGCCGTCACGCCGCAGGCTGCGATTGCGACGCCGCCGCCGCCGGCCTGATGCCCCTGGACGAGGCTTTGCGCCGCGGTCTGGCCCTGGCCGATCCGGTGACCGGGACCGAGACGCTGCCGCTTTCGGCGGCGCTGGGCCGGATCACCGCCTCGCCCGCCCGCGCGCCCGTGCCGCTTCCGCCCTTCGACAATTCCGGGATGGATGGCTACGCGCTGCGGCTGGCCGACCTGACGGGAGAGGGGCCCTGGACCCTGCCCGTGGCCGGCGCGATCGCCGCCGGCGACGCGCCGCGGGAGGATCTGCCGCCCGGCGCGGCGCTGCGCATCCTGACCGGCGCGCCGGTGCCCGCGGCGGCCGATGCAGTGATCATGCAGGAAAAGGTGCGCCGTGCCGGCGGCAGCATATGTTTCGACCACCGCCCCGCGCCGGGCGAGAATATCCGCCGCCGCGGCGAGGACCTGCGGGAAGGCGCCGAGATCCTGCCCGCCGGGGTCGAGATCGGCCCGCGCGAGGCCGCCGCGCTGGCCGCCATCGGCGCTGGCGCCGTGGCGCTGCGACGCAGGCTGCGGGTGGCGATCTTTGCCACCGGCAGCGAGCTGCGCGAGCCCGGAGAGCCGCTGGCGCCCGGCCAGATATGGAACTCCAACCGCTACATGCTGCGCGCCGCGCTGGACCGGCCCTGGATCGCGCTGCGGGATCTGGGCCGGGTGGCCGACGACCCGGTCGCGCTGGCCGAAAGCCTGCAAGGCGCCGCGCGGGACGCGGACATGATCGTCACCACCGGCGGCATCTCCGTCGGCGACGCCGACCACATGCCGCGCCTGCTGCGCGATCTGGGCGGCGACATCCACGCCATGCGGATCGCCATGAAACCGGGCAAGCCGGTCACGCTGGGGCAGTTGGGGCAGGCGATCTATGTGGGCCTGCCGGGCAACCCGGTTTCGGCCTTCGTGACCTGGCAGGTGCTGGGCTGGCCGGTGCTGTGCCGGCGCGCGGGGCTCGCCCGGTCGGGCCTGCCGCGCATGGTCCTGCCGCTGGCCCATCCGGTCCGGCGCAAGCCGGGACGTCAGGAATTCCGCCCCGCCCGGCTGATCCGCTGTCCCGAGACGGGTGACGAGAGGCTTGAACTGCTCAGCACCTCCTACTCGGCGCGCGTGGCGCTGCTGGCGGCGGCGGACGGGCTGGCCGTGCTGCCGGCCGACATGGTCGGCGCCGGGGCGGGGGAGCGGCTGGAATTCCTGCGGTTCTGACGTGAAGCGGGCGCGGCGCTCAGGCGACGAGCGCCGCCATCGCCGCCATGCACCAGGCCCGGATCGCGCCCTGTTCCGGCGGCAAGACGTCGGCCAGCCCGCCGGCGAAGGCGTTGAAATCCTCGGCATTGTGGCGCCCGACGCCCAGCAGCACCGGCAGCCCGCGCTCCAGCGCGATGCCGATTGCGTCGCGGAAGCCGTGGCCGTCGGCTTCGTGCTGGCCGAATTTGTTGAGGAGGAAGATGTCGGCCGGGGCGGCCAGTCGCGCCTCGACTTCGAAGACCGCGCGCTCCAGCGCCCCGGCGTCCAGACGGCAACCGCGGGAGCCGGGCCCCAGATCCTGCGTGATCGCGATTTCGGGGCCGTCGGGCAGCACCTGAAGGTCCATGTCGCAGGGGTGGGAGCCGGCGCGCCCGTTGGCCGCGCGGACCACCCCCACCGGGATCCGCCGCTGGTCGAGCAGCCATTGCGCCGTTTCGGTCAGAAGACGGTCGGTTTCGCCGCTGACGGCAGAAGAAATGGCTGCGATCCGCATGGCTGTGTCTCCGTTTCAAAACCGGGCAGGGGCCCCGGACAGGCGCGACTCGGGCAGCCGGCCCGGGTCGAGACTAGGCGAAGTGTGGAGTGGATGAATTGACTTATATCAACCGGGGATGCGGCGGCATGTGAACGCGCCTTGCTTCGGAACGGGGCTATCCGGCCCCGCGTTTCCCTTGCTGTTCACGCCGGAGCGCTTCACGCACCCCGGGCGCGGGGGCAATGTCCCCTGATTTCGCGGGCGCCTGCCCCGGCGGGAATCGATCCGGTGGCGAAAGGGCCACTCAGCCAAGCCGGCCGGGTTGCTGTCCGGCGACAAGCAGGCGCGCGATGTCCTCGGCGTAGACGATCTCGGAATCGTCCATCGGTGCATAGCCCAGCTTGTTGCGCCCGGTGTCGAGCGACCAGAAGGCGCGGGTGTTGTCGGAGATGCCATAGGCGACCAGCCAGGGCACGCCGCCCTCTCCCTCGATCGTCGGAGCCTCGGCCGCGGCGCGGAACAGCTCGGCGCAGTCGCGGGGGCTGAGATAGGCGCCGAGCGCGCGCTTGAACCCGGCCACGCCGGTCAGCTTGGGCAGCGATGTCCGTGCCGGCTCCGCGCCGGGCGCGTAACGTGTCGCGTCGATCGGGTAGGGCGAGCCGATGCGCAGGCTGACCACCTCCATCCTGCGGCCGAAGGTGCCGCAGGCATAGGGGAAGCCGAGCAATTCGTAGGACGCCTTGGCCCAACCGTAGAAATTGTCCGACAGCGGGTAGTCGCCGGGCGAGACCAACTCGCGCTGACGGGTGTGGACCTGGGCGTGCTCATGCCAGTCGGCTGCGTGGTTGGAGGAAACCATCACCACCCGCCGCACCCCCGCGTCGAATGCCTGGCGGTAGATCCGCTGGGCGAGCTGGATGTTTTTCAGCTCGACATCGAAACGATCGATTTGCGGAGGTTCGAGGCAATAGACATCGGCCTGCGCCGAGGAGTGGAGATAGGCGCTGTGCACCACCACGTCGATGCCGCTGAAAAGGTCCCGCAGGGCGTCGTCGCTGGCCCCCACCAGGTCGCAGGGCCGGAACTCAGCGCCCTGCGGCAGCGTTTCTGGCGCGCGCATGTCGGTCAGGCGCAGGTCGTGTCGCCCGGCCAGCCCGGCCAGGCCCATCAGGGCGACATGCCCCGAGGCGCCGGTGACAAGGATCTTCATGGTCATTCTCCCTTTGCGAGCGCGCTGCCGATCCAGTCGAGGCGGTCCAGCGGCATCATGGCGTAGTGGTAGAAGGCGAGGCTGGCGGCGCCCGCCGCGCGGGCGACTCCGACCTTGGCGCGCAGGTTGTCGGGGCCGTCGCAATCGACCGCCAGCGGCCGCAACGCGACAGCGAGCCGCGTGTCCGCGCCCAAAGCCTCGCGGTAGCGGCGCAGCTGCGCCGCCAGCCGCTCGGGGCTGCCGGTGTAGCCCAGCACGACATATTCGTCGCATTCCGCGGCCACCGCCGCGGGATCGATGCCCAGCAGATCTCCGGCGACGGCGATCAGGTCGTCTTCGGCCGACACGCCCGGCAGCACATGGGCCATCGCACCGCCGTGGTCGATGAAGGACAGTGCGACGCCCGAGGGCTCCAGCGCCGCCTTCACCTCGGCCACCAGCGAGGTGACCACGGCGCGGCGCGCCTGCCCGAAGCGCGCCAGGGCCTCGGCAGCGCTCTCGCTCAGCGCGGGGGTGACGGGCGGCTGGCCCTGCCAGACCGGCGCCAGTGCGTGGCGGATATGATCCGCAAGGGAATCGGTGTTGACGCCCGCCCTCTCGCCGACCGCCCGGCAATGCGGGCAGAAGCACAGCGACATCAGCGCCCGCGCCCAGCCCGGCAGGGCGATCAGGTAGCGTTCGTGGTGCTCGCCATGCTCCAGCGTGCGGTAGTGCAGGCTTTCGGCCAGAAGCCGGTCGACCGGGTAGCGCGCGATGTCGCCGGCCAGCGCGCGGCAGTAGCGTCGGACGTCGGGGTTGGCGGGGCAGAGGTCCGACAGATAGGCATCGCCATAGACATTGCGCGTGGCGCAGTCGGGCTGGGCAGCGGCCAGCCGCGAGTTGTGCAGGAAGATCGTCCAGGCGCTGACGGTCATGCCCCGTTCCCGCGCCGCGCCGCACAGCCCGTCCAGCACATCCACGCCCTCTGCGGCCTCGGCCAGCTTGGGGGCGAAGCCCGCGTCGTAGAGGTCGCGCCGGGCGTGGAACCAGGCGATGTCGCCCTCGTGGCGGTAGACGCGGTAGCGCGGGTTGTGGGGAAACACGTCGCGGGCGTCATGGTAGGTGGCCGAGAAGACGACATCCGTCGCCCCCGCCCGGTCCTGCAGGGCGTCGAGCACCTCAGGGGTGCCCTCATGCACCAGATCGGTGCCGAATACGAAAACCGAAGCGTTCATCATGTCTCTCCCCGGCCGATCACGGGCGGCCTAGTACCACAGCGATTTGTCCACGAGGTTGATCAGCGGCGCGCCCGCGGTGAAGCGCCTGGCGTTCTCGCACAGCACCGCCAGCCGGCGTTCCGGGATGTAGGGGCCGACCACCGCCACATGCGGCGTCAGCAGGGCGCGCGGCTCCTGCCAGAGCGGGTGCTCGGGCGGCAGCGGCTCCTCCTCGAACACGTCCAGCGCGACGCCGCCCAGCCGCCTGGCCCGCAGCGCCTCGGTCACCGCGTCGAGCCGCACGGTGGCGCCGCGGCCGATGTTGACGAACAGCGCCGAGGGCTTCATCAGCGCCAGCCGGGCCGCGTCGAACATCCCCTCGCTTTCGGGCGTGTGCGGCAGGGTCAGAACCACCGCGTCGGCCTGCGGCAGCAGCCGGTCGAGTTCGGAGGGCGGGTGCATCTCCTGCGTGCCCTCGGGGCAGTCGCTGCGGCGCGGGTCGATGCCGATCACCCGCGCGCCGAAGGCGGCCAACATCCGCCCGATCTCGGCGCCGATGCCGCCGACGCCGATGACCAGCACGGTGCTTTCGGGCAGATGCAGGATGTCCTCGTCGGCCAGGTGCCGCTCCCAGGCGCCGCGGGTCTGCTGGCGCATGTAGACCGGCAGGTTGCGCGCCATGCTCAGCAGCATCGCCACCGCATGGGTCGCCACATGGTCGTTGTAGATGCCGCGGAAGTTGGTGACCTGTGCGGGATGCGCGACCAGTTCGGGAAAGAAGAACCCGGCCGGCGGCGCGGCCATGGGCGCCTGCAGCCACTGCAGCTTGTCCGCCCGCGCCAGCAATTCGGGGTCGAGCGAGCCATAGGCCGCCGCCGCATCGGGCAGCAGCCTGAGCGCGGTCTCGCGGTTCGGCGCGATCTGCACGTTCAGGGCGGGGGCGGCCTCGGCCACGGCGCGGGCCCAGTCCTCGGTTAGCTCGTCGCTGGGCGGAAGCATCACGAAATTGCTCATCAGGTCCCCCTGGGAATGTCTTGGCCCAGCCGGTTGATCCAGCTGCCGGCGCCGGCGAAGGCCGCGAGGTTCTGGTCGAAGAGCACGCCCCAGCGTTTGCCGAACCCCGGGCTGGCGCCGCCGTTATGGGCGCTGATCACCACCTTGGGGTCGCGCCACAGCGGCGAGTCGGCGGGCAGCGGTTCGGTCGCGGTGACATCGAGGCCGGCGCCGCGCAGGCGGCCCGTGCTGAGCGCCCCGATCAGGGCCGGCTCATCGATCAGGCTGCCGCGCCCGACATTGACGATCCAGCCCGGCCCCAGCGCCTCCAGCTCGCGCGCGCCGATCACCGGGCGCCCGTCGGGGCGGGCGGGCGAGGCCAGCACCACGATATCGGCCCAGGCACAGGTCTCGGCCAGCCGGTCGGTGCCGCGGACGTCGGCGACCGGCCCGGCGTAACCGGCGGGATTGCGTTTCAGGCCCGCCACCGTCATCCCCCAGGCCTGGGCGCGGCGGGCGATCGCGTCGCCGATCCGGCCCAGCCCGATCACGGCCAGCTTCTTGCCCACCAGCTCTTCGCCGATCAGCGGCTCCCAGCGGGCGCGCTCCATGTTGCGTGCCGCCTCGCCGATGCGGCGGGTCAGGGCCAGCAGCAGGGCGAAGGCGTGTTCGGCCACGCAGTCGGTATGCACGCCCGCGGCGGTGGTCAGCACCACGCCCTGGGCGTCGAAACCCGCAAGCGGGTATTGCTCGAACCCCGCGCCGGTGCCGGCGATCCAGCGCAGCGAGGGCGTGAGAAAGGCGCTGTCCCAGGTGTGGGTGACCAGCACCTCGCCGCCGTCCGACAGCGCGGCGGCGACGCCCGCGCTGTCGGACGGGCTCAGGGCGGCAATGCCGGGATGGGCCTCAAGGTGTTCGCGCACGCCGGGGGGCAGGTTGGGGTGCAGCACGACAGAGGGCTTGGACATGGGATGCGGATCCGGGTCTGTGTCAGGTCAGGGTGTCGGTGCTTTTGCTGCTGCTGTGGCTGGGGTCCAGCACGTCGCGGATGGCGTCGCCCAGCACGTTGAAGGCCAGCATCAGCATCACCAGCGCGACGGTGGGCCAGATCACCAGCCAGGGCGCGATGGTGATGAAGTCGCGCCCCTTGGACAGCATGCTGCCCCAGTCGGCCTGCGGCGGGCTGACGCCCAGCCCGAGAAAGCTGAGCGAGGCGTAGGCCAGCTGCGCCGTCGACATGCTGAGCGCGGCCAGAACGATGACGGGCGGCATCACGTTGGGCAGGATGTGCCGGACCAGGATGGTCGGGGTGTTGACCCCCGCCAGCCGCGCGGCGTCCAGATATTCGCTGGTCTTGATGCTCAGCGCGCTGGCGCGGGCGATGCGGGCAAAGCGCGGCGAATAGACGATGGCGATGGCCAGCGAGGCGTTGAACAGCCCCGGCCCCAGCACCGCCACCAGGATGATCGCCAGAAGCAACGTGGGAAAGGCGAACAGCACGTCCTGGCTGCGGTTCAGCACGCTGTCGACCATGCCGCCGAAATAGCCCGAGATCACCCCGATCAGCACGCCGATAGCCATCGCGATCGAAACCGACAGGAAGGCCACCGCCACCGCGATCCGTGACCCGTCGATCACCCGGCTTAGGGTGTCGCGGCCCAGCTCGTCGGTGCCGAACCAATGCTGCGCGGAGGGCGCGGACAGCAGGTTGAGGTAATCGTTGGCGTTGGGGTCGTAGGGCGCGACCATCCGCCCGAACAGGGCGAGCAGGATGAACAGCGCCATGATGGCAAGTCCAAAGGCGCCGCCCTTGTGGCGCAGCAGCTGGTCCAGCAGGTAGGGCCGGCGCAGGCGGGTCTTGGGCAGCGGAGCGGAAGGGGCCGTGCTCATGGTCATCGTCCTCTCTGGCGGGGGTCGAGAAGGGGATAGAGAAGGTCGACCAGCGCGTTGATGATCACGAAGGCGGTGGCGAAGACCAGGGTGGTGGCGGTGACCATCGGGTAGTCGCGGGTGTTGATCGCCTCCAGCATGCCGCGGCCGAGCCCCGGCAGGCTGAAGATCTGCTCGACCACGATCAGCCCGCCCAGCAGGATGCCCAGCTGGAAGCCGATGAAGGTGACGATCGGCGGCAGCGCGTTGCGCAGCGCGTGCAGATACTCGATGCGCTTTTCGCGGACCCCGCCGGCGCGGGCGGTGACGACATAGGGCGCGTGCAGGACCTCAAGCATGGAGGCGCGGGTCATCTGCATGGTCATCGCGGTTATCGGGAAGGCGATGGTCAGCAGCGGCATCGCCATCGAGCGGACATGCATCACCGGGTCCTCGGACCAGGGGGTGAAGGAGACATGGAACAGGTCCGGCGCCCAGCGCGATCCGACCAGCAGCAGCAGGATGCCGATCACGAAGATCGGCACCGAGAAGGTGAACAGCAGCGTCACGCGGATCAGCACGTCCAGCCGCCGGTTGGCGTGGAC
This sequence comes from Actibacterium sp. MT2.3-13A, assembly GCF_018139985.1. Taxonomy (GTDB): domain Bacteria; phylum Pseudomonadota; class Alphaproteobacteria; order Rhodobacterales; family Rhodobacteraceae; genus JAGSOU01. The sequence continues at coordinate 43,967 of NZ_JAGSOU010000021.1, forward strand.
CGCGGCGACGATGCCCGCCGGCAAGCCGATGGCGGTGGAGACCAGCAGGGTCAGCAGCGCCAGTTCCAGCGACACCGGGAACTGCCGGACCAGGTCCGAGGCGACGCTGCGGCCGGTGATCGGCGAGGTCCCGAAATCGCCCTGCAGGGCGTTGGCGAGCCAGTTGACGTATTGAACGGGCAGGGGCTTGTCGAGGCCCAGCCGCTGGCGCACGGCCTCGAACTGCTCCTGGGTCGCGCCCTCCTGCCCGACGATGACGCTGGTCATGTCGCCGGGGATCAGGGCCCCGAAGGCGAAGACCAGCGCCGACACCGCCAGCAGAACGAGGGCCACGCCCAGCAGGCGCATCACGATCATCTTGAGCATCACAGGGCCCCCTCTTGAGTGGCGACTTCCCCGGCCCCGGCCTCGGCATAGTGGCAGGCAACGAGATGACCCCGCCCGGCATCGCGCAGCAGCGGTTTCTGCTGGGCGCACAGATCGGTGGCCAGCGGGCAGCGGGTATGGAACCGGCAGCCGCTGGGCGGGTTCATCGGGCTGGGCACGTCGCCGCGCAGCGCGGTGTCGCCGCGGGCGCGCTCGTGCGCCGGATCGGGGAGCAGCGTGGCATTGCGCAGCGCCACCGAATAGGGATGCAGCGGCCGGCCGGAGAACTCCTCGGCGGCCGAGGCCTCGACCACTTCGCCGAGATACATCACGATCACCCGGTGGCTGATCGCCTGCACCGCGGCCAGGTCGTGGCTGATGAACAGGTAGGAGGTGCCGAGGTCCTCCTGCAGATCCAGCAGCAGGTTCAGGATCTGGGCCTGCAACGAGATGTCCAGCGAGGCGATGGATTCGTCATGCACCACGATCGCCGGGTCGGCGATCAGCGCCCGCGCGATCGAGGCGCGCTGCTGCTGCCCGCCCGACAGCTGATGCGGCTTGCGCGTGGCCAGCGCCGGGTCGAGCCCGACCAGCGTCAGCATCCGCTCCACCGCCTCGGCGGTATTGCGCACGCCCTTGGCCTGCAGTGGCTCGGCCACGCTGGCCCCCACCGTTCGGCGCGGGTTCATAGAACCCGAGGGGTTCTGAAACACCATCTGGAACTTTCGCCGGCGCTCCCTCCCGGCGGCGCCGGGTTCCCAGATATCGCCACCGTCGATCAGCACCCGGCCCTCCGAGGGCTGCAACAGCCCCACCGTCAGCCGCGCCAGGGTGGACTTGCCGCAGCCCGATTCGCCCACGATCCCTAGGGTCTCGCCGGCCTCGAGGTGCAGCGACACGCCGTCGACCGCGCGCAGCAGCCGGATGTCGCGGGCGCCGCGGCTTCGGACGTGGAACTGCTTTTTCAGGTTCTCGACCTGCAGCAGCGGGGTCTTGCCTTCAGACGCCATGCGGCACCTCCTGGGACAGGGCGGTCTCGTCCAGCGTCTCGCCGTTCTGGGTTTTCCAGCAGCGCGCCTTGTGACGCGCGCCCACGGCCAGCAGGTCCGGGTGGTTCTCGCAGCGGTCATCGGCGAAGACGCAGCGGTCGCGGAAGCGGCAGCCGGCGGGCAGGCGGCTCATGTCGGGGGGCGATCCGGGGAGGGTCGGAGTCTTCTGGCGGGGCCGGTCGGCCCTGGGGATGGAGCGCAGCAGCCCGCGGGTGTAGGGGTGGCGCGAATTTCCGAACAGCTCGTCCACGGGCGCCTCTTCGACGATCTCGCCGGCATACATCACCGCCACGCGATCGCACATCTTGGCGACCACTCCCATGTTGTGGGTGATCAGCAGCAGCGCGGTGCCGTGGTCGCGCGTGAGGTTTTTCATCAGGTCCAGCACCTGCGCCTGGATGGTGACGTCCAGCGCGGTCGTCGGCTCGTCCGCGATCAGCAGCTGCGGCTCGTTGATCATGCCCATGGCGATGACCACGCGCTGGCGCATGCCGCCCGACATCTGGTGCGGAAAGGAGGCCGCCTGGCGCTCGGGGTCGGGCATACCGACATCGGCCAGCGCGGCGTGGATGCGGCCGGCCGTCCCGTTGCCGCGCTCATGGGCGGTCAGGGCCTCGCGCATCTGCCAGCCCACGGAAAACGCCGGGTTGAGCGCGGTCATCGGGTTCTGGAACACCATGCCGCATTCGCTGCCGCGGCGCTGGCGCATCTCTTCCTCGTTCAGCGTCAGCAGGTCAGTGCCGTTCAGTTCGACGCGGCCGCCCACGATCCGTCCGGGCTTGGCCACGAGCCGCAGCACGGACATGGCGGTCACGCTCTTGCCCGAGCCGGATTCCCCGACCAGCCCCAGGGTCTCGCCCCGGGCGACGTCGAAGGACACGCCGTTTACGGCAGTGACGGTGCCGTGGCTGGTGTGGAAGCGCGTTGTGAGGTCTCTGACCCTGAGAACGGGCGGGGTGCTCAATGTTCCGGTTCCCGGCGAATGGTGAGGCAAAAGGGGCCGGGGCCACCCGACGCGCGGTCGGGCAGCCCCGGGGGAGGGGTCACTTCAGTGCCACGCCGGCCAGGAAGGTGCGCGAGATCGTGGCGTCGGGTTCGGCCGAGACGACGTGATCGCCATAGGCCACCCAGGCATTGCGCGCCGCGACGGTGATGTCGGGGAAGACCAGGTCATCCTGCATCACGGCGACCTCGGCCAGCTTCGCGGAATACTCCGCCGCCGGCCCGCTCTTGGCGGCGTTGATCAGGTCGTCCATCTCCTGCGGGTTGGGGCCCTGACGGCCCGGGCGCGGCATGAGATAGAACAGCGGATCCGCCTGGAAGGCGTATTCGTTGGTCATGATCTCGTATTTCGCCGAGTTCTGCTTATCCAGCCAGACGGCGGTCTGGTTGGCCTCGATGGTCACGCGGATGCCGGCCTGGGCCATCTGGCCCTTCAGGATTTCCGCGAAGCGGTCCAGGTAGGTGGCATAGCCCGCCAGGTGGTTCAGCGTGATGTCGATGCCGTTGGGATAGCCCGCCTTGGCCAGCAGTTCCTTGGCCTTGGCGATGTCCTGCTTCTGGTATTTCAGATCGGCCAGTTTCGGGCCCCAGCTGTAGGAGGGAGGCACCTGCGCGCTGGGCGTGGCCTCACCCAGGAAGGCGCCGGCGACGATCTCGTCGCGGTTCAGCGACAGCGACATCGCGCGGCGGAAGTCGGGGTTGCTGAAGGGCTCCAGGTTGGTGTTGATGTTCAGCCGCACCGTGTTGGTCGAGCTGACCGCGACGGTGGTAACCTCCGGCACGCGCTTGAGCTGCAGCATGCTTTCGGCGCTGGGGAACATCAGGTCGATCTGGCCCGACAGCATGGCCGCGATCTGCGCCGACTGCTCGGGCATGTAGCGGATCTTGAGGTTCTCGACCTTGGCGGCGGCCTCGGGGTTCCAGTAGTTGTCGTTGCGCTTCAGCACCAGCTCGCTGTTGGGCGCGTAGGAGACCAGCGCGAACGGGCCGGTGCCCAGCATTTCCTGCTTGGGATCGTGGCTCTTGACCCAATCCGCCTTCATGATGGCCGAGCCCACGACGAAGGGGCTGCCGAGGTTCAGCAGGAAACCCGCGTCGGGGCCGCTGAGGGTGAAGCGGACGGTGGCGTCATCGACCTTGGCGACCGAGACCAGCGATTTGAACCGGTCCTGCGCGTAGGGCAGGCCGTCGGCCTTGAGCCGCTCGAAGGAGAACACGACGTCATCGGCTGTGACCGCGCTGCCGTCCGAGAAACGGGCGCCGTCCCGCAGCGAGAAGTCGTAGACGGTGCCGGTCTCGTCGATCGTCCAGCTGCTGGCCAGCAGCGGCGTGATGGAACCGTCCAGCTCGGCGCGCACGAGGCCCTCGTAGACCAGCTGCCAGACATACCATGTCCGGATTTGCGACGACTGGATGGGGTCGAAGGTCTGAGGCACCACGTCCTCGGCGACGATCAGTGTGGACGCCCTGTCCTGGGCATTGGCGGCGCCGGTGGCCCCGAACGCAAGCAGGCCGGCCGCTGCCAGCCCCGCCAAGTTTCGAATCGCAGATCGCATCTGAATTCCTCTCCTGTTGTTGTGCGGAAACCGGGGTGCACAGCGGCCGATCGGGCCGGCTGTCCAGCTTCCTGATTGATCCGGCGCAGGAGTTTTTCTTTGTTCATTGAGATCCGACGCCGCGGCTAGTGTCGCGGCCAGATCGAGAAACAGGCCAATGCTGATTTGGTATCCGCTCATGCCCGCCGCGCATGGGCGGCGCCGGCGTCAGTTATGAAAAAACAGCATCAAACGATCCGCATACGGCATTTGCGCTTTGCCGGGGAATGGCTTTCCGTGAAAGAAAACCCTGACCCCACGGGACGCCGCGCCGCGGGCGATGGCGGCGGGGTCTTGCGCGGCATCGACGGCAACAGGATGAATGACGATGTATGATCTGCTCCTCAAGGGCGGCCGGGTGATCGACCCGGCGCAGGGCCTCGACGGTCTCTATGACGTGGCCTTC
>NZ_JAGSOU010000022.1 GCF_018139985.1 Actibacterium sp. MT2.3-13A
GGAATTGCAAGGTGCCCTGCATTGAAATTCGCGCAGGGCACAATTGCGAAAAATCGTGTGAAATCAGCATCATATTTTGGCGGTGGTAGGCCCGGCAGGACTTGAACCCGCAACCAAAGCGTTATGAGCGCTCTGCTCTAACCAATTGAGCTACAGGCCCGCCTGAGCCCCGTGATTAGCAGAGAAAACACCGTCGTCAAGCGCGGGGCGTGGACAGAGCGCATGCTATGGTCTATCGCAGCGCGCAAGATGATCGGGGGAAAAGCGATGAGCGATGGAAAGAACGGGCTGACCTATGCCGATGCGGGCGTGGATATCGACGCGGGCAACGCGCTGGTCGATCGTATCAAGCCGGCGGCGAAACGCACCGCGCGGCCGGGCGTGATGGCGGGCCTGGGCGGCTTCGGCGCCCTGTTCGACCTCAAGGCCGCGGGCTACACCGACCCGGTGCTGGTGGCCGCGACCGATGGCGTGGGCACCAAGCTGCGGATCGCCATCGACACCGGCGAGGTCGGCGGCGTCGGCATCGACCTGGTGGCGATGTGCGTCAACGACCTGGTGTGCCAGGGGGCGGAGCCGCTCTTCTTTCTCGACTATTTCGCCACCGGCAAGCTGTCGGTGGACGAGGCCGCCCGCGTGATCGAGGGCATCGCCGAGGGCTGCGCGCAATCGGGCTGCGCCCTGATCGGCGGCGAGACCGCCGAGATGCCGGGGATGTATCACGACGGCGATTTCGACCTCGCCGGTTTCGCCGTGGGCGCGATGGAACGCGGCGGCGAACTGCCGGCCGATGTCGCCGAGGGCGACGTGTTGCTCGGGCTGGCCTCGAACGGGGTGCATTCCAACGGCTATTCGCTGGTCCGCAAGGTGGTGGAGATGACCGGCCTCGGTTGGGACGCCGACTGCCCCTGGGCCGAGGGGAGCCTCGGCGCGAACCTGCTGACGCCGACGCGGCTTTACGTCAAGCCGGCGCTGGCGGCGGTGCGGGCGGGCGGCGTGCATGCGCTGGCCCATATCACCGGCGGCGGTCTGACCGAAAACCTGCCGCGGGTGCTGCCCGAAGACCTGGGCGCCGATATCGACCTGTCCGCGTGGGAGCTGCCGCCGGTCTTCCGCTGGCTGGCCGAGACCGCCGGCATGGCCGAGGCCGAGCTGCTGAAGACCTTCAATTCGGGCATCGGCATGGTGCTGGCCGTGGCGGCCGACCGGGCCGAAGACATCGCCGCGCTGCTGCGCGAAGAGGGCGAGACCGTCACCCGCATCGGCACCGTCACCGCGGGCGCGGGCATGCGCTACGAGGGCAAGCTGCTGTGAGCAGGCGCGTCGCGATCCTGATCTCGGGCGGCGGCTCGAACATGGTGGCGCTGGCCGAGAGCATGACCGGCGACCACCCGGCGCGCCCGGTGCTGGTGCTGTCGAACGACCCCGCGGCGGGCGGGCTGGAGAAGGCGCGCGCGATGGGCATCCCCACCGCGGCGGTCGATCACAAGCCCTTCGGCCGCGACCGCGCGGCGTTCGAGGCCGCGCTGAACGCCGAGCTGGAGAAGGCCGCGCCGGATATCATCTGCCTTGCCGGATTCATGCGGATCCTGACGCCGGGGTTCATCTCCAAATGGCAGGGGAGGATGCTGAACATCCACCCCTCGCTCCTGCCCAGATACAAGGGTCTCAACACCCATGCCCGCGCGATCGAGGCGGGCGACGCCGAGGCCGGCTGCACCGTGCACGAGGTCACTGCCGAGCTCGACGACGGGCCGATCCTGGGCCAGGCGCGCGTGCCGATCGAGCCGGGCGACACCCCCGAGACCCTCGCCGCGCGCGTCCTGCCCATGGAGCACCGGCTCTATCCGGCGGTGCTGCGCCGTTTCGCCGAGGGCGACAGAACGCCGGTGATGCTGCCCTGAGCCCTTTCCTTTCGTGGCGTGATTGCCTATGACATGCCGATCGGGCCCCCAGAAGGCCCCTTCCGGACAGTAAGACGGGCCTGAATGAGAACGCTGACCAAGACCGAAGAGCTGGCCGCTTTTTGCGAACAGGCGAAAGCCGGCCCCTATGTCACCGTCGATACCGAGTTCCTGCGCGAACGCACTTATTACGCCAAGCTTTGCCTCGTGCAGCTCGCGCTGCCGGGCGAGGGCGAGGCGGTGCTGGTCGATCCGCTGGTGGATGACCTGTCGTGGGAGCCGCTCTACGACCTCTTCCGCGACACCAATGTGGTCAAGGTGTTCCACGCGGCGCGGCAGGATCTGGAAATCTTCTTCACCGAAGGCAACGTCTTTCCCGAGCCGCTGTTCGACACCCAGGTCGCGGCGATGGTCTGCGGCTTCGGCGAGCAGGTCGGCTACGAGACGCTGGTGCGAAAGATCGCCAAGGCGCCGCTGGACAAGACCTCGCGCTTCACCGACTGGTCGCGCCGCCCGCTGACCGACGCGCAGAAGACCTACGCCATCGCCGATGTCACCCATCTGCGGGTGATCTACGAATTCCTCGACGCCGAGCTGGAAAAGAACGGCCGCCAGAAATGGCTGGGTGAGGAACTGGCCGTGCTGACCGATCCGGCGACCTATGTGGTCAAGCCGTCGGAGGCATGGAAACGAGTCAAGACGCGCACCCATTCGGGCAAGTTCCTGGCCCTGGTGCAGGAACTGGCGCGGTTCCGCGAGGGCTATGCCCAGGCGCGCAACATTCCGCGCAACCGCGTGTTCAAGGACGACGCGCTGCTTGAGCTCGCCTCGACCAAACCCGCGAATCTGCAGGAGCTGAGCCGTTCGCGGCTGCTGCTGCGCGAGGCGCGCCGGGGCGAGATCGCCGAGGGCATCCTGGCCGCGGTCCAGACCGCGCGCGAGATGCCCGCCGACAAATACCCCCGCGCCGACAACAGCCGCGAGAAGCTGCAGGTCAACCCCGCGCTGGCCGACCTGCTGCGCGTGCTGCTGAAGGCCAAGGCCGAGAATTCCGGCGTCGCGCAGAAGCTGATCGCCACCGCCGCCGATCTCGACGCGATCGCCGGGGGCGAGCGCGACGTGATGGCGCTGAAGGGCTGGCGGGCCGAGGTGTTCGGCAATGACGCGCTGCGCCTGTGCAACGGCGAGCTTGCGCTCTGCGCCCGCGGCAGTAGCGTGCAGGTGGTCGAGCTGTAAGGCCGCGCCGGCTCAGTTCAGTTCAGTTCAACTCAGTTCCGGCGGCTGGTCCGCTGGTTCTGCGCGCCGCGCACCACGATCGTGCGCACCGCCTGAAGATCCTGCTGCGACAGGAACAGCCCCGCCGTGATCTCGCGCGAGGGCTGGGCGCCCTGCGGGGTGGCCTCCAGCGGCTGGTAGGCGCGGAAGCTCAGCACCAGAACGCCCTTGTCGTCTGGCCGGCCGTCATTCTCGGCCACCAGCGCCGCCTTCCAGTAGCCCTGGCGCGGCGGCAGGCCCATTGCATGCACGATCGCGCCGGTCGGAACAGGCTCCACCCGCATCTCCAGAACCTGCTCGACCAGCGGCCGCGGATCGGCGGGCTGCGCGCCCGGCGTCACCGTGGCCGCCACCTGCTGCTCGGTCGAGCGGCCGAACCAGTTGAACGGGTTGAGCCGCGAGTCGCGGACCGGGCCGCAGGCGCCGAGCAGGAGGGCAGCGGAGAGAACGGCAAGAAGCGGTTTGCGCATGGGACTACCTCGAATTGCCTCTTCGGGTTAGCTGAAAGCGCGCGGCTTGAAAACCCGTCACGGGGCCGGTCTGGACCTTTCGCGCGCGAGGCCCTAGGTCAGGGACGGAACAGAACTGAGGTAGGTGCATGGCCCGGGAAACCTTTGAAGAGATCGTAGAGACGTTCGACTTCCTCGACGACTGGGAGGACCGCTATCGCCATGTCATCGACATGGGCAAGGCCATGCAGCCGCTGGAGGATGCCTTCCGCGTGCCCGCCACCAAGGTCGAGGGCTGCGCCAGCCAGGTCTGGCTGGTGCCGCAGATCGAGGGGCAGGGGCCGCAGGCCGTCCTCACCTTCCGCGGCGACAGCGACGCAATGATCGTGCGCGGGCTGATCGCGGTGCTGGTCGCGCTTTACAGCGGGCTGAGCGTGAGCGAGGTGCTGAAGGTCGACGCGCCCGCCGAGCTGGCCCGGCTGGGGCTGCACGATCACCTTTCGGCGCAGCGCTCCAACGGGCTGCGCGCGATGGTGGAGCGGATCCGCGAAACCGCGGCCGCGGCGGCGGGCCAGGTGTCCTGAGAAAGACGCTTGGCGGAATTCTTGTTCAAGGGGTTTGCGCCCAGTCCCGCAGCGTGGTCTCCAGGTCGCCATAGCCGGTGAAGCGGCGCGCGTAGGCGAGGCCCAGCCGGCGCGCGCAGTCGCGCGCCTTGTCGTCGAGGTCGGGCCGGTCGGTCTGGGCGAGATAGACCAGCGTCTCGTAATTGCCGAAATACATCTCCAGCAGCTCCGGGTGGCGGTCCAGCCCCAGCGGTTTCCACACGAAGGCATCGAACTGGCGCACCAGGAAATCGGTCAGGTAGAAGCTGGTGGTCTCCTCCCGCGCGGCGAAGGCGGCGTTGCCCTCGAAGAAGGAGTAGCAGTGCGGGCCCTCGACCATCTCCACGCCCAGCTCGGCGCAGAGGCGCTGCAATGCGCCGCCGGTGCCGCAATCGGCATAGACGACATGGATGGAGTCGTAGCGGCCGCGCTGCGTCTCGACCGCCGCGCGCACGGCTGGCGCGATGCGTTCGGGGTGGTTGTGCAGGATCGCGGGCAGGCATTGCAGGGTGATGTGATCCCAGCCATTGGCCCGGATCAGCGCCAGGATCTCATGCGCCAGCGCGCCGCAGGCCAGCAGCAGGACGCGGCCCCGCGCGCCCTCGGGGGCGAGGCCCTGTTCCGTCAGCGTTCGGTCGTCGGGCGGTCTTTGCATGGCTCAGGCGGGTCCTAGATATCGGTCGAGAAGCGCATCGGCGATGGCCAGCACCGTTGCGCGGGCGCGATCGGCATCGGCGCCGGCCACGTCGCGCAGGGCGATGACCGCCTCGATACCAGTGGCCGTGGCCAGCGCAAGCACAAGTTCACGGGTGGCCTCGGCGCCCAGGGCTGGGCGGGCCTCCTCCAGTGCGGCCTCGAACATCGCGATGCGCCTGGCACCGCGCAGCGTGCCAGGGCGCCTGTCCGCGACCGAGGCGTCCAGCACCCTGGCCAGGAACCGCCGGAAAGCGGCCTCGTGCGCAAGGGCGAGGTCGAGGGTGTAGAGGCTGACCGCGCGCACCTTTTCGCGCGCGCCTGAGGCGCCGGCCACGACCTCCGCATAGGGCTTCACCTCCAGCGCCAGCCCCGCCTCCAGCGCCAGTGCGGCCGGGTCCGAATAGTAGCGATAGGCGGTGGCCTTGGAGATGCCGCTTTCGGCCGCGGCGGCGGTGACGGTCACGCTCTCGCCGCGCGCGATCAGGGCGCGCGCGCCTTCGAGGATCGCCTCGCGGGTGCGGGCCTTCTGGGCGCGGCGGTCGTGGGTCTGCGTCATGGGGGCTCCTTGGAGGGCTTTCATGATACACTTGTCTCATGGTGAGACTTAAGTATCATAATCTCCCGACTCGGGTCATTCAAGGGAGAAACATGATGCCGACGGAACGGGCCAGAACATATGACGTCCTGGGAATCCTGATGCGCTTCCACGCCTTTCCGGAAGAGGTTCAGGGCAAATATTGCCTCGTGGAGGCCGTCGTGCCCCCCGGGCGGGGCGCGCCGCCGAACCACCATGCCGGCGAGACGGAGGCGTTCTTCGTGCTCGACGGCGCGATCGAGTTCATGGTGGACGGTGAGTTGCGCCGGGCGGGGGCGGGGACCCATGTCGCGATCCCGGACGGCGCGGTCCACGCCTTCACCTCGATCGGCGACCGGCCCGCGCGGGTGCTGATCCTGAACGCGCCGGGCCGGATGCACGACGCGTTCTTCACCGGGATCGGCACGGTCCTGCCGGAGGAGACCGCAGCGCCGCCGGCGCCCGCCGGCCCGCCCGATCTGGTTCATGTTCTGCAGGTCGCCGAGGCGGCGGGCATGACCATCCTGCCGCCGCCCGGCTGAGGCGCGGCGGGCTCAGCCCGCCGCCATCTGGTTGTGCTTGCGCGCGATGAAGTCCTTGGCGGTCTCGACCGCCACCGCAGCGTCGCGGCAATAGGCGTCGGCGCCGATCGCGCGGCCGAATTCCTCGTTCAGCGGCGCGCCGCCGACCAGCACGATGTAATCGTCGCGCTTGCCCTGTTCGGCCAGCGTGTCGATCACCACCTTCATGTAGGGCATGGTGGTGGTCAGCAGCGCCGACATGCCCAGGATGTCGGCCTGTTCGGCCTCCAGCGCTTCGAGATAGGCCTCCACGGCGTTGTTGATGCCGAGGTCCACGATCTCGAAGCCCGCGCCCTCCATCATCATCGCCACGAGGTTCTTGCCGATGTCGTGGATGTCGCCCTTGACGGTGCCGATCACCATCTTGCCCATGCGCGGCGCGCCGGTTTCGGCCAGCAGCGGCTTGAGGATCGCCATGCCGCCCTTCATCGCGTTGGCCGCCAGCAGCACCTCGGGCACGAAGAGGATGCCGTCTCGGAAATCGTTGCCGACGATGGTCATGCCGCCCACCAGCGCCTCGGTCAGCACCTTGTAGGGGGTCCAGCCGCGGCCGAGCAGGATCTCGACGCCTTCCTCGATCTCCTCCTTGAGCCCGTCATAGAGGTCGTCGTGCATCTGCTGGACCAGCTCGTCATCCGGCAGTTCGGAAAGGATGATGTCGTCGTCTTCCTCGGCCATGTCCCAATTCTCCTACGGGGCGCGCGCGCACGCATGGGCGGTCGCACGGTGTTCAGCGTTATTTGGTCGGAATGCCGCACCCGCGGTTGGCGGATTGCGACAGGGCCCGCGCCGGTTCCGACCTGCGGGCGTGTTTGGCGGGCTCAGCTCCGGCGGCGGCGGCGCGGGCGGCCGGCGGCGGCGGCGTCCTCGCCCAACCCGTCGGAGGCCGACGAGAACCCGCCCAGCTTTTCGGCGATGGTCTCCAGCGTCGGGCGGTCGCCGCGCGGGCGGGTTTCCAGCGCCTCGCGCATGGCCCTCAGGTGTTCGGGCGTGGTGCCGCAGCAGCCGCCGATGATGGTGGCGCCGCAATCGCGCGCCAGCACCGCGTAATCGGCCATCAGCTCCGGCGTGCCGTCATAATGGATGTGACCGTGCACATATTTCGGGATGCCGGCGTTGCCCTTGGCGATGATCGGCCGCTCGGTGCCCGAGGCGGCGAAGCCCAGGATGGTACGCAGCAGGTCGGCCGCGCCGACGCCGCAATTGGCGCCGAAGGCGACCGGCGGGTAGGCCAGTTTCTCGACCATCTCCACCATCGCGGCCGAGGTCACGCCCATCATGGTGCGCCCGGCGGTGTCGAAGCTCATGGTGCCGCACCAGGGCATGCCGGCGAGCTGCGCGGCCTCGGCGCCGGCCCGGAATTCCTCGGGGGCCGAGATCGTCTCCAGCCACAGCACGTCGGCGCCGCCCTCTTTCAGCCCCTCGGCCTGCTCGTGGAAGATCTCCACCGCCGACGCATGGCTGAGCGCGCCGATCGGCTCCATGATCTCGCCGGTGGGGCCCATCGAGCCCGCCACCACCACGCTGCGGCCCGAGGCGTCGGCGACCTCGCGGCCCAGCTCGGCCGAGATTCGCGACAATTCGCGCGCCCGCTTTTCTGCGCTGTGCAGCTTCAGCCGCGCGGCGTTGCCGCCGAAGCTGTTGGTCAGGAACAGGTCCGAGCCCGCCTCGACCGCGCCGCGGTAAAGCGCGCGGATCTTGTCGGGCTCCTGCTCGTTCCACAACTCCGGCGCGTCGCCCGAGCTGAGCCCCATGTTGAACAGGTTGGTGCCGGTCGCGCCGTCGGCCATCAGCCAGTCGCGGGTTTCCAGAAGGCGGGACAGGGCGTTGGTCATCGGGGTCGTCCTTTCGGGATCTCGAGGGCGCGGGCGCCGGTTTGCGCGTCAGGTGCCAGAAACCGGCCGCCTGCGCAAATTCATTCTGGTCATAATGATGTTGAGGCAGGGCGTAGAAATACAAGAGGCGCGCCCGGGGCCGGACGCGCCTCGACCGTGTTTTCCCGAGGGATCAGGCCTCTTTGACAAGCTGCTCCTTGGCCAGCGCCAGGAACTCGACCATCTTGGTGCGGATCGTGGTCTCGTCGGCCTTGCCGCCCAGATCGCCGGAAACCTTGCGGAACACGTCCTCGTGGCCGGCTTCCTCGAAATCCGCGTGGATCACTTCCTTGGCATAGGCGTCGGCCTCGGCGCCGGTCTTGCCCATCAGCTCGGCCGCCCACAGGCCCAGCAGCTTGTTGGCGCGGGCCTGCGCCTTGAACTGCATCTCCTGGTCATGGGCGAACTTGTTCTCAAACGCGTTTTCGCGATCATCGAAGGTGGTCATCGGCCGTGGCCCTCCTGTTTCCATTCGGGGCGGTTTTACGCAATTGCGAAGGCGCTGCCTAGGGGGCTGCGTCCATTGGGGGGCCATTTTGCCGCCGTTACCGCTGCCAGCGCCGGCCACCTTGCCCTGAACCCTGCCATGGAATAAGAGAAACGCCAGAACGGGCGGGGCGAAGCGGCCCTGGGCCCATGGATCGGAGACCTCATGGCACGTCGCAAGAAGATTTACGAAGGCAAGGCGAAGATTCTGTATGAAGGCCCCGAGCCGGGAACCCTCGTGCAGTATTTCAAGGACGACGCCACCGCCTTCAACGCCGAAAAGAAGGCCACGATCGAAGGCAAGGGCGTGCTGAACAACCGGCTGTCCGAGTTCTTCATGACCGGCCTAAACCAGATCGGGGTGCCCACGCATTTCCTGAAACGGCTGAACATGCGCGAACAGCTGGTGCGCTCGGTCGAGATCATCCCGCTTGAGGTGATCGTGCGCAACTTTGCCGCGGGCTCGATGGCCAAGCGCCTCGGGCTGGAAGAGGGCCAGCCGCTGCCGCGCCCGATCGTGGAATATTCCTACAAGGATGACGCGCTGGGCGACCCGCTGGTGCCCGAGGAATACATCATCGCGTTTGGCTGGGCCTCACAGCAGGATCTCGACGACATCGTGGCGCTGGCGCTGCGGGTCAACGACTTCCTCTCGGGGGTGATGTATGGCGTCGGAATCAAGCTGATCGACTTCAAGATCGAGATCGGCCGGGTCTACGACGGCGATTTCATGCGTCTCGTGGTCGCCGATGAGATCAGCCCCGACAGCTGCCGCCTTTGGGACATGAAGACCGGGCGCAAGCTGGACAAGGACGTGTTCCGCCGCGATCTCGGCAATCTCGCCGAAGCCTATACCGAGGTCGCCCGGCGGCTGGGCGTGATGCCCTCGAACGTGACCCCGGCCAGCAAGCCCACGCTGATCAATTGAAAGGATGGGCCGCGTTTTCGGGTGGTTTCCAATACCCCCCGGGTCGGACGTGGCCGTAAACGACCCATCGGGTCCCGTTCAGATGCGACGGATGATAACGGATAAGGAACTCTGCCCATGAAAGCCCGTGTTCATGTCATGCTGAAAGACGGCGTTCTCGACCCCCAGGGCGAAGCCGTGCGCCACGCGCTCGGCACGCTCGGTTTCGAGGGCGTCGAGGGCGTGCGCCAGGGCAAGGTGATCGAACTCGACCTGGCCGAGAGCGACGCCGGCAAGGCCAAGGAAGCGGTGACCGAGATGTGCGAGAAGCTGCTCGCCAACACGGTGATCGAGAGCTACTCGGTCGAGCTGGTCTGAGCCGATGCGCGCGGCCCTTCTGACCGGATGGCGCCAGCCGCTGGAGCTGACCCGGGTCGATGACCCGGACTGCCCGGCGGGTGGCGTGGTGCTGCGGCTTCTGGCCTGCGGCGTATGCCGGTCGGACTGGCACGCCTGGACCGGCGGCGACCCGGTGCCGCTGCCGCATATCCCGGGCCACGAATATTGCGGCGTGGTCGAGGAGGTCGGCGCCGGCGTCACCCGCTGGAAGGTCGGCGACCGCGTGATCGCGCCCTTCATCCTGGCCTGCGGCCATTGCCCCGACTGCGCCGCCGGCCACCAGACGATCTGCGCGCAGCAGGAGCTGCCGGGCTTCACCCGCGCCGGCGCCTTTGCCGAACTGATCGCCGTGCCCTATGCCGACACCAACCTCACCGCGCTGCCCGCGGGGATGGACCCGGCGCTGGCCGCCGCGCTCGGCTGCCGCGTGACCACCGCCTGGCAGGCGCTGACCGGCCGCGCCGGGCTGCGCGCGGGCGAATGGCTGGCCGTCTTCGGCGGCGGCGGGGTGGGGCTGTCGGCGATGCTGCTGGGCCGGGCGCTGGGCGCGCGGGTGGTCGTCGTCGACGTGGTCGACGAGAAACTGGACCACGCAAGGGGGCTCGGCGCCGATGCCGCGGTGAACGCCGCGACCTGCGACGCCGCCGAAGCCGTGCGCGAGATCACCGGCGGCGGCGCCGATGTGGCCATCGAGGCGCTGGGCATTCCCGCCACCACGGTCGGCGCGCTGAAATCCCTGCGCAAGCTCGGCCGCATGGTGCAGGTCGGCATGCCCGCCGGCGAGCACTGCACGATGGAAATCCCGATGGATGCCGTCTATTCGGGCCAGCTGGCCGTCTATGGCACCCGCGGAATGCCCGCCTGGCGCTACCCGAGCCTGCTGTCGCTGATCGACGGCGGCCATGTCGATCTGACCCCGCTGATCGCCCGGCGCGTGGCGCTTTCCGACGCCTCGGCCGAGCTTGCCGCCTTCGACCGGCCGGCGCCTCCGGGCGTGGCCGTCATCACCGATTTTTCCGCCTGAAAGGACGTAACCCCATGAAAGCCGCCGTTCTCGTCTTCCCCGGCTCCAACTGCGACCGCGACCTCGCCGTGGCCTGCCGCAACGCAGGGATGCAGGTGAACATGGTCTGGCACAAGGACAGCACGCTGCCCGAGGGCACCGATCTGGTGGCCATCCCCGGCGGGTTCTCCTTCGGCGACTACCTGCGCTGCGGCGCCATCGCGGCGCGCTCGCCCATCACCCGCGCGGTGATCGAGCACGCGAACCGCGGCGGCTTCGTGCTGGGCATCTGCAACGGCTTCCAGGTGCTGACCGAGACCGGCCTGCTGCCCGGCGCGCTGATGCGCAATGCCGGGATCAAGTTCATCTGCAAGACGCTGGACCTGATCGTCGAGACCAGCGACAGCGCCTTCACCGCCGGCTATCGCAAGGGCCAGCGCATCGCCATTCCGGTGGCCCATCACGACGGCAACTACACCGCCAGCGACGACCTGGTGGCCCGCCTGCGCGACGAGGACCGGATCGCCTTCACCTATGCCGAGAACCCCAACGGCTCGACCGCCGATATCGCCGGCGTGCTGTCGGAAAACCGCCGGGTGCTGGGCATGATGCCCCACCCCGAGCGCATGGCCGAAGCGGCGCATGGCGGCACCGACGGGGCGGCCATGTTCCGCTCATTGGCCGATGCGATGGCCTCGGCCTGAGCGTGACCGCTTGAGCCGCGGCGGCCGGGCGCCTATTTTCTGGCAATGACCGGCGCCAGACCTCCCGCTTCTTCCAGTCCCGTGCCGCGCAACGGCGCGGGCTGGCGCGTGCGCATCGCCGTGATGACGTTGATCTGCGTGGCCGTGGCGACGGTGTGGGTCACCAACAGCTGGCTGACCGAGCGCTTCACCGAAAGCACCCGCAACCGCGCCCAGGTGCGGCTGGCGCTCTATTCGGGCAATGTGGTCAGCGAATTGCAGCGCGCCTCGGTGGTGCCGCTGCTGCTGTCGCGCGATCCCACGCTGATCGGGGCGCTGAACGCGGGGGACTACTCGAAAAGCTCGCAGCGGCTGATCTCCTATCTCGAGGAGATCGGCGCGGCCTCGCTGCTGCTGCTGGACCGCGATGGCCGGGTGGTGGCCGCCACCGACCGCAGCCTGCTGGGCGCGCAGCACGGCAAGATGGCCTATTTCATCGAGGCGCAGCGCGCCAACGACACAGTGTTCATCACCTCCGAGACCGAGGCCGGGGGGATCGAGTTCACCTATTCCCGCCGGATGATGAGCGACCGCGAGCCGATCGGCGTGATCGTGGTCGAGGTCGATCTTCAGAAATTCGAGCGCAGCTGGGCCGGCATCGCCGACGCCGTGCTGATCACCGATTCCGAGGGCAAGATCATCCTCGCGACCGAGCCGCGCTGGCGGCGCCTGACCATCGAGCAGGCGCTCGAGGAGCGCTCGGCGCCGTCGGCGATCTCGCGCGCGATCCAGGCCACCGCCGACTGGGGCGTGCTGCCGCCGGACGCCTACATCATGGGCGAGGGGGTGATGCGGAACGAGGCGCGCATTCCCTTCCAGGGCTGGCGCATTACCTCCTTCACCACCTATTCCTCGGTGCGCGAGCGGGTGAACGGCGTGCTGGCGCTGGAGATCATGGGCTTCGCCATGCTGCTGGCGCTCAGCTTCTACCTGCTCAGCCGCCGGGCGCTGTCGCGGTCGATCCTGTTCCAGCGCGAATCGGCCGAGCTGCGGCGCCTGAACGCCCGTCTGCAGCGCGAGATCGCCGAGCGCGAGAAGGTCGAGAAGAACCTTGAGGTGGCCGAGCAGACCCTGGCGCAAAGCTCGAAACTGGCCGCGCTGGGCGAAATGTCGGCCGCCGTCAGCCACGAGCTCAACCAGCCGCTCGCGGCGATGAAGACCTACCTGGCGGGCGCGCGGCTGCTGCTGCAGCGCAAGCGCCCCGAGGAGGCGCTGTCGTCCTTCCAGCGGATTGACGATTTGATCGAGCGCATGGGCGCCATTACCCGGCAGCTGAAAAGCTACGCCCGCAAGGGCGGCGAGGCGTTCGAGCCGCTGGACATGCGGGTCAGCGTCTCGTCGGCGCTGTCGATGATGGAGCCGCAGCTCAAGCAGCGCCATGTCACCATCAACCGCGTCCTGCCGCCGGATCCGGTGCCGGTGATGGCCGACCGGATCCGGCTGGAGCAGGTGATCATCAATCTTCTGCGCAACGCGCTGGATGCCACCAAGGACACCGAGGACGCGCAGATCGACCTGATCCTGTCGGCCGGCGAGACCGCCACGCTGACCGTGCGCGACAACGGCCACGGGATCGACGACCTGGAATCGTTGTTCGAGCCCTTCTACACCACCAAGCCGCCGGGCGACGGGGTGGGGCTGGGGCTGGCGATCTCCTCGTCGATCGTGGCCGATCTGGGCGGGCGGCTGACGGCCCGCAACGCCGCCGGCGGCGGCGCGGTGTTCGAGGTCCAGCTGCCTATCCTCGGCGAGGAAACCGCGGCGGCAGAGTGACGGAAGAACAAGAAAGAAAAGAGGTAAACCGATGAGCCGGACCATGAAGATCGCCATCGTCGACGACGAACAGGACATGCGCCAGTCGATCAGCCAGTGGCTGGCGCTGAGCGGCTTCGACACCGAGACCTTCGCCTCGGCCGAGGAGGCGCTGAAGGTGCTCGGGGCCGATTACCCGGGCATCGTGGTCAGCGACATCAAGATGCCGGGCATGGACGGGATGACATTCCTCAAGCGGTTGATGAGCGTCGACAGCTCGCTGCCGGTGATCATGATCACCGGCCACGGCGACGTGCCCATGGCGGTGGAGGCGATGCGGATCGGGGCCTATGACTTCCTTGAAAAGCCCTTCAACCCCGACCGCATGACCGAACTGGCCAAGCGCGCCAGCCAGACCCGCCGGCTGACCCTGGACAACCGCGCGCTGCGGCGCGAGCTGTCCGACGGCACGGTGCTGATGAAGAAACTGATCGGCAGCTCGCCGGTGATGGAGCGTCTGCGCGAGGACATCCTCGATCTCGGCCAGGCCGACGGCCATGTGCTGATCGACGGCGAGACCGGCACCGGCAAGACCCTGATCGCGCACGCGCTGCACGCGGTCGGCCCGCGCGCCGGGCGCAAGTTCGTGGCGCTGTCCTGCGCCGCCTTCGACGAGGACACGCTGGGGGCGAAGCTGTTCGGGCCCGCGGCCGAGGACGGCGGCCTGCCGCTGGTCGAGGAGGCGCGCGGCGGCACGCTGTGCCTGGAGGATATCGAGGCGCTGCCGCAGGCGCTGCAGGCGCGTCTGCTGACCTTCATCAACGACCAGGGCATCCCGCCCGAGACCCGGATCATCGGCGTGTCCAACCTGCAGGAGCAGGACAAGACCTGCGAGGACATGCTGCGCCCCGACCTCTATTACCGGCTGGCCGCGATGAAGATCACGCCGCCGCCGCTGCGCAGCCGCGGAGAGGACATCCTGACGCTGTTCACCCGCATGTCCGAGCAGTTCGCCGAGGAGTACGGCTGCGACGCGCCCGAGATCAGCGCCCAGGAGGCCGCGCAGCTGCTGCAGGCGCCCTGGCCGGGCAACGTGCGCCAGCTGATCAACGTGGCCGAGCGCGCGGTGCTGCAGAACCGCCGCGGCACCGGCTCGATCGCGTCGCTGCTGATGTCCGACAACGAGGAGACCCAGCCGGTGATGACCACCGAGGGCAAGCCGCTGAAGGAATATGTCGAGGCGTTCGAGCGCATGCTGATCGACAACACCATGCGCCGGCACAAGGGCTCGATCGTGTCGGTGATGGAGGAGCTCTGCCTGCCGCGCCGCACGCTGAACGAGAAAATGGCCAAATACGGGCTGTCGCGCGCCGATTATCTCTGAGCGGGCAGGGCGGTCCTCGCCCGGCCGGCGGGGGCGAAAAAGGCATTGTCATTCCCCCGCGTCTGCCCTTAAGGTCGATGAATGGCGGTGCGCGCGTATGTCCGCGCCCCCATGAGTTGAGTTTTTCTGTGTCCGGCCCCGCACCGGCGATGCGCCAAGGGCGGCGCGGACCAGACCGATCCGGCCAAGATGGCCAGCAAGACAGCCCGCACCGATTCAAAAGGACGGGCGATAACAACGGATGCCGGCATCGGCATCGGAGACAAACCGCGATGGAACGCGTGCGCAGTGACAGGCATCAAGCAGGCAGGCCCCCGGCCGCCCCTGACTGCCACCTTGCGCATCCCCACGCCCAAACAAGACACCACCCGCAACGTCCCCGCCCGCCAGGGCCCGGGCGATTGCCGCGGTGCAAAGAGACACAATGGCTAAGAAAATGCTCATCGATGCCACCCACGCGGAGGAATGCCGCGTCGTGGTGGTTGACGGAACCAAGGTCGAAGATTTCGATTTCGAAAGTGCGAACAAGCGGCAGCTCGCCGGCAATATCTACCTGGCAAAGGTAACAAGGGTCGAACCCTCGCTGCAGGCGGCCTTCGTCGATTACGGCGGCAACCGCCACGGCTTCCTCGCGTTCTCGGAAATCCACCCCGACTATTACCAGATCCCGGTCGCCGACCGCGAGGCGCTGCTCGCCGAAGAGCGCGCCTATGCCGAGGCGATGGACGAGGATGAGACGAAGGAGCCCAAGAAGAAGCGGTCCCGTTCGCGCTCCCGCACGCGCTCCAAGACCGCGGCCGACAAACCCGCGGCCGAGGGCGTGACCGAGGCCACCGCCGCCGAAGAGGGCGCGGTGGAAGCCGCGGCGACGGCCGAACCGGCCCCCGAAACCGTGGGCGCCGAACCGGCAAGCGAGGCCGGGGCCGAAGTCGCGACCGAGGCCAAAGCCGAGGTCGTGGCGCCCGAGACCGCGCCGGAGGCCGAAGAGGCCCCCGCCGGGGAGGCCGCCGAGGACGAGCAGCCCGCCGACGCGGGCGACGCGGACACGGGCAGGACCATGCCCATGGCCATCGACAGCAACGACCCGGTGGTCTCCAAGGCGCCCGGCGAACCGGCCGGCGTGGCGGATGCCCCCGAGGCCGCCGAGGACACGCTGGCGCCGGTGTCGATCCCCGGCATGGATGTCATCGACCTCGATGACGAGGACGAGGCGGCCGACGAGGTCGATCACCTCTCCGATGCCGCGAGCCGCGACGACGAGATCGAGGATGTCGCCGACGAGGACGTGAGCGAGGAAATCCGCGTGCGCAAGCCGCGCCCGCGCCGCTACAAGATCCAGGAGGTCATCAAGGTCCGCCAGATCATGCTGGTGCAGGTCGTCAAGGAAGAGCGCGGCAACAAGGGTGCGGCGCTGACCACCTACCTGTCGCTGGCCGGACGCTACTGCGTGCTGATGCCCAACACCGCCCGTGGCGGCGGCATCTCGCGCAAGATCACCAATGCCACCGACCGCAAGAAGCTGAAAGAGATCGCCTCGGAACTGTCGGTGCCCGAGGGCGCGGGGCTGATCATCCGCACCGCCGGCGCCAAGCGCACCAAGTCCGAGGTCAAGCGCGACTACGAATATCTCCAGCGCCTGTGGGAGCAGATCCGCGAGCTGACGCTGAAATCCATCGCGCCCGCGCCGATCTACGAAGAAGGCAACCTGATCAAGCGCTCGATCCGCGATCTCTACAGCAAGGACATCGACGAGGTGCTGGTCGAGGGCGCCGAGGGCTATCGCGTGGCCAAGGACTTCATGAAGATGATCATGCCGTCCCACGCCAAGAACGTGAAGCATTACACCGACCCGACCCCGCTGTTCGCCCGCTACCAGGTCGAAAGCTACCTGAACTCGATGTTCAACCCGACGGTGCAGCTGAAATCCGGCGGCTACATCGTGATCGGCGTGACCGAGGCGCTGGTGGCGATCGACGTGAACTCCGGCCGTGCCACCAAGGAGGGCTCGATCGAGGAGACCGCGCTCAAGACCAACCTGGAGGCCGCCGAGGAGGTTGCCCGCCAGCTGCGTCTGCGCGACCTGGCCGGCCTGATCGTGATCGACTTCATCGACATGGAGGAGCGTCGGAACAACGCCGCCGTCGAGAAGCGCCTGAAGGACAAGCTGAAGGACGACCGCGCGCGCATCCAGGTCGGCCGCATCTCGGGCTTCGGCCTGCTGGAGATGAGCCGCCAGCGCCTGCGCCCGGGCATGATCGAGGCCACGACCCAGCCCTGCCCGCACTGCCACGGCACCGGGCTGATCCGCTCGAACGAGAGCCTGGCGCTGGCCATCCTGCGCCAGCTTGAGGAAGAGGGGGTCAGGGGCCGCTCCAAGGAGCTGCTGCTCAAGGCGCCGGTGGCGGTGGCCAACTACCTGATCAACCAGAAACGCGAGCATATCGCGCAGATCGAGGCGCGCTTCGGCCTGTCGGTGCGGGTCGAGGCAGACCCGGCGCTGATCAGCCCCGATTTCACGATCGAGAAGTTCAAGACCGCGACCCGCGCCGTGCCGGAACTGGCCGCGCCGGTGATCTCGGTCGATACCTCCGAGATGCCCGAGATCGCCGAGATCGAGGAGCCCGAGGAGGCCCCGGCGAAACCCGCCGAGGAGGCCGCCGAAGAGGGGGCCGCGCCCAAGAAGCGCCGCCGCCGCCGCCGCCGCAAGAAGGGCGGAGCGAACGGTGAGGGCGGCAATGGCGAGGCCGGCGCCGAGGAATCCGCGGTCGAGGTAGAGGCCGAGGCTGAAACGCCGGAGGAGGCCCCCGCAGAGGCCGAAGAGGCCGCGGAGGCCCCCAAGAAGAAGCGCACCCGCACGCGGAGCCGGTCGAAGAAGGCCGAGGTGACCGAGGCCCCGGCCGAGGCCGTGGAAGCCGAGGCCGCCGCCCCGGAAACGGCCGAGGCGCAGCCGCCTGTGGCCGAACCCGAGGTCGCCGCCGAACCCGAGGTCGCGGAACCGCAGCCCGAACCCGCCCCCGAGGCGGAGGCGGCGCCGGAGCCCGAACCCGCCGCACCCGAGGCGGAGGAAGCCCCGCAGGCCGCGCCGGAACCCGAGCCGGCCGCCGCGGCGGAGGAAGAGTCCTCCTCCAAGCCAAAGAAACGCGGCTGGTGGTCTCTGGCACGCTGATCGGAACGCCGGGCCCTGCGCCCGGCGTTTTCCTTTCCCGCCGGCGCGCCGTGACACCCTGTCCACGCCATTGTGAGGCCCCGTGCCGTGGACGCCGCGCGCCGCATTCGCTATGTCGCGGAAAAGGGGGACGCATATGTTCGGAATAGAGCTGATCGACGCGGGGCTGCTGCCCGCCATGACCGTGGCGCTGATCGCGGGGCTGCTGAGCTTTCTCAGCCCCTGCGTGCTGCCGATCGTGCCGCCCTACCTGGCCTATATGAGCGGCATCTCCATGGCCGAGCTGACCGACGCCGGCGCGCGCCGCGCGCGCCGCCGGGCGGTGCTGACGGCGCTGTTCTTCGTTCTGGGCCTGTCCACGGTGTTCCTGTTCCTCGGGTTCACCGCCTCGGCCTTCGGCGCGTTCTTCCTGCAGAACCAGAACATGTTCAACATCGTCGCGGGGCTCGTGGTGATGGTCTTCGGCGCGCATTTCGTGGGCGCCATCCGCATCCCCTTCCTGCTGCGCGAGGCGCGGATCGACGCGGGCGATCGCGGCGGCTCGGCCTTCGGGGCCTATCTGCTGGGGCTGGCCTTCGCCTTTGGCTGGACGCCCTGCATCGGCCCGCAGCTCGGCGCGATCCTGTCCATCGCGGCCTCCGAGGCGTCCGTGACGCGCGGCACGGTTCTGCTGGCGATCTACGCCGCCGGCCTCGGCATCCCGTTCCTTCTGGTCGCCGCCTTCTTCCCCAGCCTCACCGGAGTGATGGGCTGGATGAAACGGCACATGGAGCAGATCGAGCGCATCATGGGCCTGCTGCTGTGGACCATCGGCCTGCTGATGCTGACGGGGGGCTTCTCCAGCTTCTCCTACTGGCTGCTGGAGATGTTCCCGGCGCTAGGCGCCCTCGGCTAGAGCGGCTTACCTTCGGCGAAATCGCCCGCTATGGTTCCGGGGAAACCGGATCGGCGGGCGATGACAGGCAGAGATGGGAAAAAGGTGAGGCGGCGCCGGGTGTTCTACATTCCCGGCTATGACCCGATTCACCCCCGCCGCTACCGCGAGCTTTACCGCAAGGAGGGCGCGGCGCAGGCCGCCGTCTCGGGCCACGAGATCGCGCTCAGGCCGAAAACCGGTGGCGGCCCCTATGGCTGGCACGTCGCGGCGCGGATCGAGGGCGCGCCGGTCGAGACCGATTTCGAGGTTCTGGTCTGGTCGGATATCGTGCGCGACAGCATGGCGCCGGGGATCGGCGCGACCTACCTTCAGCTTGCGCGCACCGCGTGGATCTACATCGCCTCCGGCGCGTTGCCGCGGCTGGTGCGGCTGCGCCAGGGACCGGTGATCGCGGCCTTCTACCCGGTGCTGATGCTGCTGGGGCAGCTGGCGCTGGCGCTGCTGGTCGCGCGCGGAGCGGGGGCGGCGCTGGCGCTGAGCGGGGTGCCCTTCGTGGGATGGCTGGGGCTGGCGCTGGCCTGGCCGGTGCTGGCGTGGTTCCGCAGGCACGACAACCGGCTCTACGCCTATTACCTGATGCATGATTATGCCTTCTCGGCGCGCTGGCGCGGCGCCAATCCACCGGCGCTGGAGGCGCGGCTGGAGGCGTTCCGCGACACCGTGGCCGAGGCCCTGCGCGGGGAGGTGGACGAGGTGCTGGTCGTCGGCCACAGCTCCGGCGCGCACCTGGCGGTGTCGGTGCTGGCCGATCTGATCCGCGCGGGCGCGGCGCCAAAGGGCGGCCCGGCGCTGTCGCTGCTGACGCTGGGGCAGGTGGTGCCCATGGTCTCCTTCCTGCCGCAGGCGGGGCGGCTGCGCGCCGATCTGGCCTATCTGTCCGCGCGCGACGAGATCGCCTGGGTCGATGTCACCGCCCCCGGCGATGGCTGCGCCTTCGCGCTCTGCGATCCGGTCAGCGTCTCGGGCGTGGCGCCGAAGGGCAAGCGCTGGCCGCTGGTGATCTCGGCGGCGTTCACCCGCACGCTGAGCCCCGCGCGCTGGCAGGAGCTGCGCTGGCGCTTCTTCCGGCTGCATTTCCAGTATCTTTGCGCCTTCGACCGGCCCGGCGATTACGACTATTTCCGGGTCACGGCGGGGCCGATGACGCTGGGCGCGCGCTATGCCGGGCGGGCGCCGTCGAAAAGCCGGATCGAGACGCCGCTCTCGCCCTACAGATCGGTGGCGCCATGACGCGCCCGCCGAAGCCGCCCGCGCGCCCCGACAAGGTGTCGCTGCTGCGCTACCTGCGGCTGTTCCGCAAGGACATCCTCTCGGCCCAGCCGGAAAAGCTCTACCGCGCCCGCATGGCGGAGTTCCGCACGCCCTTCTTCCGCTCCTATCTCGTCAACCAGCCCGACCTGATCGAACTGGTGCTGAAAGAGCGCCCGATGGATTTCCCCAAGTCCGGCCGGGTGGGCGAGGGGCTGCGCCCGCTGCTCGGCAACTCGGTCTTTCTGACCAACGGCGCGACCTGGGCGCGCCAGCGCCGCATCATCGACCCCGCCTTCGAGGGCGGGCGGCTGCGCGACACCTTCCCGGCCATGGTCGCGGCGGGGCAGGCGGCGGCGGCGCGGCTGCGCGAGGGCGTGGTGGAGATCGAGGAACAGACCAGCCACGCCGCGGCCGACGTGATCTTTCGCACGCTGTTCTCGATCCCCATCGAGCACGAGATCGCGGCGCAGGTGTTCAGCCAGTTCCGCGCCTATCAGCGCAGTCAGCCGATCCTGAATCTCGCCGCCTTCGTGCCGCTGCCGCGCTGGATGCCGCGCTTTCACCGGCACTCGACCCGGGCCACGGCGCGGGCGATCCGGCGGCTGATCACGGATCTGACCGCGGCGCGCCAGGCCGAGATCGATGCAGGCGCCGCGCCCGACGACCTGGCGACCAAGATCATGACCACCGCCGACCCCGAGACCGGCGCGCGGTTCGACACGCAGGAGATGGTCGATCAGGTGGCGATCTTCTTTCTGGCCGGGCACGAGACATCGGCCTCGGCGCTGGCCTGGGCGCTCTACCTGCTGGCGCTTTACCCGCAGGCGCAGGAACGGGTCGCCCAGGAGGCCGCCGCGCTGCCTGAAACGCCAGCGTTTTCAGATATGTCCGGTCTGAAGTTCACGCGTGACGTGTTCCGCGAGGCGCTGCGCCTCTACCCGCCGGTTCCGATGCTGGTGCGCGAGGCCACGCGGGCCGAACGCTTCCGCGACCGGGACATCGCGCCGGGCAGCCAGATCGTGCTGAGCCCGTGGCACCTGCATCGCCACGCCCGGCTGTGGGAGTGGCCCGACGATTTCGACCCCGACCGTTTCGCCACCCGGAATGGAAAATCCTGCCTGCGCGAGGCTTTCATCCCCTTCTCGGCCGGGCCGCGGGTCTGCACCGGGGCGGGCTTCGCGATGGTCGAGGGGCCGCTCTTGCTGGCCATGCTGCTGCGGCGCTGGCGGCTTGAGACGGTGCCGGACCGCGATCCGGTGCCGGTGGCGCATCTGACCGTGCGGTCGCGGGACGGGATCTGGCTGCGACTGACGCCGAGGTGATGCGAATTTTCCCCGAAAATTCGTTTCAAAATTCCTGCGGAATTTTGGCGCCGTCGCGGTAGTGGTTCAGCACATAGACCCGGATGGCCGAGGCGAGGCCGCGATCCACCCCACGCGCCTCGTCGATTTCGGCGGCCAGCGCGTTGATCGGGATGTCCTTTTCGGCGGCGATCGCGCGGAAGGCCTGCCAGAATTCCGGCTCCAGAGAGACGCTGGTGCGGTGGCCGCGCAGGGTCAGCGAATGTTTCTCGGGGCGTGTGCTCATTCGGGCTCGCGCCTGTGCGCCTCCCAGGTCGCGCGGGCCTTGTCCTCGGCCCGCGCCTCGCTTTCCTTCTGCGCCTTGGTGCGGCCGAATTTCGCCGCGTTCGCATCCCCCTCCGCGCGCTTTTGCGCCCGTTCGCGGGCCTTGCGTGCCGCGCGGAGGTTGATGGGCTTGCTCATCAGTCCCTGGGCCCGATCATCTGCTCGGGCCGGACCACCGCGTCAAAGGTGGCCTCGTCCACGAAGCCGAGCCTGATCGCCTCTTCCTTCAGCGTCGTGCCGTTCTTGTGCGCGGTCTTGGCGACCTTGGTGGCGTTGTCGTAGCCGATGGTGGGCGCCAGCGCGGTGACCAGCATCAGCGACTCGTGCAGCAGCTTTTCGATGCGCGGCTCGTTGGCCTCGATGCCCGCGACCATGTTGTCGGTGAAGGCCGAGGCCGAGTCGCCCAGCAGTTGCATCGACTGCAGCACGTTGTAGCTCATCATCGGGTTGTAGACGTTGAGCTCGAAATGGCCCTGGCTGCCGGCGAAGCCGATCGCCGCGTCATTGCCCATGACATGGGCGCAGACCATGGTCAGCGCCTCGGCCTGGGTGGGGTTCACCTTGCCCGGCATGATCGAGGAGCCCGGTTCGTTCTCGGGCAGGATCAGCTCGCCCAGCCCGCAGCGCGGCCCCGAGCCCAGAAGGCGGATGTCGTTGGCGATCTTGAACAGCGAGGCGGCGATGGTTTTCAGCGCGCCCGAGAACATCACCATGGCGTCATGGGCGGCCAGCGCCTCGAACTTGTTGGGGGCGGTGACGAAGGGCAGGCCGGTGATCTCGGCCATGTTGGCCGCGACCGTCTCGGCCCAGCCTTTTTTCGTGTTCAGCCCGGTGCCGACCGCGGTGCCGCCCTGCGCCAGCTCGTAGATGTCGCCGAGCGCCGATTCCACCCGCTCGATGCCCTTTTTCACCTGATGCGCGTAGCCCGAGAATTCCTGGCCCAGCGTCAGCGGCGTCGCGTCCTGGGTATGGGTGCGACCGATCTTGATGATGTCCTTGAACGCGTCAGCCTTCGCGGCCAGCGCGGCATGCAGCTTCTCCAGGCCGGGCAGCAGCACGTCGCGCGCCTGCATGGCGATGGCGATATGCATCGCGGTGGGGAAGGTGTCGTTCGACGACTGCCCCATGTTGCAGTGGTCGTTGGGGTGCACCGGGTCCTTGGAGCCGATCACGCCGCCGAGGATCTCGATCGCGCGGTTGGCGATCACCTCGTTGGCGTTCATGTTCGACTGCGTGCCCGAGCCGGTCTGCCAGACCACCAGCGGGAAGTTGTCGTCGAACCTGCCCGCGACGACCTCGGCCGCGGCCTGAACGATGGCCTTGCCGCGCGTCTCGTCCAGGGTTCCCAGCGCCATGTTGGCCTGCGCGCAGGCCTGCTTGATCACGCCCAGCGCGCGCACGATGGCGACCGGCTGCTTTTCCCAGCCGATCGGGAAATTGAGGATCGAGCGCTGCGTCTGCGCCCCCCAATACTTGTCGGCGGGAACCTCGAGCGGGCCGAAGCTGTCGGTCTCGGTGCGGGTCTGGGTCATGCGGGCCTCCTGCGGAATACGATTGTATGCGAAATACAGGGGCGGCGGGGGCAAGACAACGCCCCGCGTGCGCTAACGGGCGCTACTTGCGGAAAGAATCCAGGCTGACGACCTCGGCATCGTGCTGCTCGGGTTCGGCCTCGGCAAGTTCCAGCTCGTCCTCGTCGAGATCCTCTTCGTCCTCGTCGTCGAATTCCTGTGTCTCGAAACGCAGGCCGAACTCCACCGAGGGGTCGACGAAGGTGCGAATCGCGTCATAGGGGATGAAGAGCGGTTCCGGGCTGTCGCCGAAATTCAGCGTGATCGAGAACGCGTCCTCGCCCACCTCGAGGTTTTCGTACCAGTGCTGGACGACCACGGTCATTTCTTCGGGGTAGCGCTCGCGCAGCCAGTCGGCGATCGCCACCTCGGGGTGGGTGGTGTCGAAGGTGATGAAGAAGTGATGCTGTCCGGGCAGGCCGTGCGCAGCGACGTCCGACAGAACCTGCCGGATCAGCCCGCGCATCGCGTTGTGCATCAGTCTTCCGTATTCGATCCCGTGCGACATGGGCAGCCTCGATTGCCGTATTCGCGCTCAGCATAGGGGATTCGGGGATTTATGAAAGGGGGGGCTGCGGGCTAAATCCGCGGTGCCTATCCCAGCTGCCCCAACAGCCCCCCGGCCAGCGCCAGCGCGCCCAGAATGCCGGGCAGAGGCCAGCCCCGCCACAGCAGCAGCGCCGCCAGCCCGGCCAGCGCCAGCGCCCGCGGGTCGAGGCTCGCGCCCTGCGGCACGATCAGGCGCAGCGGCCCGGCCTGCCACAGCCCGACCTCAGCAAAGAAGACATGCGCGGCGAACCAGGCCGAGAGGTTGGCGATCACGCCCACCACCGCCGCCGTTACCGCCGACAGCGCCGCCGAGAGCCGCGGCTGACCCGCCAGCCGGTCGATGTAGGGCGCGCCGGCGAAGATCCACAGGAAGCACGGCACGAAGGTGACCCACAGCGTCACCGCCGCGCCCGCCAGCCCCAGCCACAAACCGCCCGCCTTGAACCCGGCGACGAAGCCCACGAATTCGGTGACCAGGATCAGCGGCCCCGGCGTGGTTTCCGCAAGGCCCAGCCCGTCCATCATCTCGGCCGTGCTCAGCCAACCCTGCTGGGCCACCGCCTCCTGCGTCATGTAGGCCAGCACGGCATAGGCCCCGCCGAAGGTCACCACCGCCAGTTTCGAGAAGAACAGCGCGATCTCGGCCAGCACATCGGGCGCCAGCGCCCAGAGTGCCGCGACCGGCGCCAGCCACAGTGCGGCCCAGAGCGCGATGACCGGCCCGGTCTTCGCGCGCCGCGCCGGCGGTGCGGCGGGGGCGGGCGTGGCGTCGGCGGTGGCGAAACCATAGGCGGCGGCCAGCGCGATGATCACGGGAAAGGGCAGCGAAAGCGCGAAGATGCCGACGAAGGACAGCACCGCGATGACCCAGCGCGCGGGGCTGCGCAGCGCCTTGCCCGACAGCCGGACCAGCGCCTGCAGCACGACGATCACCACCGTCGCCTTGACGCCCAGGAACAGCGCCTGCACCAGCGGCACCGCGCCGAGATGGGCGTAGAACGCGGCCAGCGCCAGCACCACCGCCGCGCCGGGCAGCACGAACAGAAGCCCCGCGATCAGCCCGCCCGCCGCCCCGCGCAGCCGCCAGCCGGCATAGGTCGCCAGCTGCATCGCCTCGGGCCCCGGCAACAGCATGCAGAAGCTCAGTGCGCGCAGGAACTGCTCTTCGCTGAGCCAGGGACGGGCCTCGACCAATTCGCGGTGCATCAGTGCGATCTGGGCGGCCGGGCCGCCGAAGGACAGCAGTCCGATGCGGCCGAAGACGCGGAAGAGATCGGAGAGCGGGGGCGAGGTCTGATCCATGGCGATGTGGGATCAGAGCTGACAGGGTTTTGCAACAGGGATGCGACGCGCAGACGGGGTCCGCCCCTGAAAATCGGGCCGGCACGGACCTGGCGCGCGGGCGCGGCCGTTCGCATGAATTGCGCGAACAGTGTGATGTAACTATCTGATAATGTGTGGTGAAGTGCAGGCTTCTGTTGCCAGGTGCCTGCGAACCCCGCCAGGCCTTGCTAGAGGACTGGGCTTTAGATTTCGGTCTGGTTACCGCTTACGCGGCAACTGCAACCGGAGCACGATTGTCGTTGGCAATTATGCTTAGCGAACCGATAACGGTGGTATCTCACCGGGACAAAGCTAACACCTTTAGACGTTCGTCGATCCTGTTTCGGCCCCATGATCCCCCAACGCGGGATGTTTGGTGGAGCCGCCGGGTACCGCCCCCGGGTCCGATCCGCTTATTACGAGCGCGTTTATGTCCATAGTCCCCGAGGGGACAGGGTGAACATAGGGCGGCGCGCGGCGCGGTTCAAGCCTCTTGCGTGCGGCGGGTGCGTTTGGCGGCCACGTCCCGGCCGAGCCGGATCGTGTAGGCGCAGAGCGCCTGGAGCGCGGCCTCCGCGGCGGCGGCGTCGCGGGCCTCCAGCGCATCGGCCAGCGCGCCGTGCCGCGCGATGATCTCGGTCCGGTCGCGTGCGGTGAAGGTGATCATGTTCATCAATGGCTGCATTGCCTCAACAGCGCCCGCCAAGTGGTATGAAAGAACGGGGTTTTCTGCCGCGTCCACCAATGCCCGGTGGAACGCCACGTCGGACGCGCAGAAGCTTTCGTCCGACAGCCCGGGCTGGCCCTGGCGGTGGATCTCGGCGCGCATGGCGGCCAGGTGATCGGCGCTGCGCCGCTGCGCCGCCAGCGGCGCGCAGGCGCGTTCCAGCGCATAGCGCGCCTCGCAGGCGGTTTCGAAACTGACGGCGTTCATCGACAGCAGCAGGGTCGAGGTGGTGATCTGCTGGCCATAGGCCTCTTCGTAGCGCAGCCGGTTGACAAAGGCCCCGCCCGAGGCGCCGCGCTGGGTGCGGATCAGGCTTTGCGCCGCCAGCCGTTTCAACGCCTCGCGCACGGTTGGCCGCGAGACGCCGAATTTGTCGGCCAGTTCCGATTCCGAGGGCAGGCGTTCGTCCACGATCAACTGGCCGGCCACGATCGCGTCGCGGATCGCCCCGGCGATCTGGGCCGACAGGTCCCGCGCGGCGTCGAGTTCGGTTTTCATGCGCGTGGCTCCGCTGTGACCAGAAATCATTTGTCAGACATTTAAATGTATGACAATCCTGAATCGACTCACCCCTGGGAGGAAGGATGCCGCTGTCCACGCGTATTCGCGCCATGCGGGCGCCGCATTGGCTGCTGGTATTCGGCCTGATTGTTGTTGGCTGGACAGTGCTTTACGCGATGTCCTTGCCATCGGACTTGAGGGCGGCTGGGCGGCTTTACGGGGCGGAGTTCTGGCGCGCCATCTGCACCGTTACCCCGGATGCCGCGGGCTATGGAAAGCTGACGCTGATGTGGTCGGCGATGGCCGCGGCGATGATGTTGCCCACCTTGCTGCCGGCGCTGGCCACCTATGAGGACCTCGCCGCCAGCGGCGCCGCCTCCGGGCGCGGCATGCTGGCACTGGTGGCGGGCTATCTGGCGGTCTGGCTGGGTTTCTCGGCGCTGGCGGCGGGGGTGCAGATGGGTCTGACCGGCGCGGGACTGGTGACGCCTCTGGGCGAGAGCGCAGCGCGCTGGTTCAGCGCGGCGCTGCTGGCCGGCGCGGGCGCCTACCAGTTCACCGCGCTGAAGGCGGCCTGCCTTTCGCAATGCCGGCAGCCGCTCACCTTTTTCATGCAATACTGGCGCCCCGGGCCGGGCCGCGCCGCGGCGATGGGCCTGCGGCTGGGCGCGGTCTGCCTGGGTTGTTGCTGGGCTCTGATGGCGCTGGCCTTCGTGGGCGGCACGATGAACCTGGCCTGGATGGGGCTGGCGACGGTGCTCATGGTCTTCGAGAAACTGCCCGGGCTGGGCCGCGTGCTGACACGGCCGCTGGGCGCGGCATTGATCGGGGCGGCGGGGCTGACCGCCGCGGGCTTGATTTGAGGGAGGAAAACATGCCGAACGACATGACCCTGGGCACCGTGCCCTGGACGATCCGGGGCGAGCTGATCCTGAACTGCAACTGCACGGTGTTCTGTCCCTGCGTGGTGTCGCTGGGCAAGCACCCGCCAACCGAGGATTACTGCCAGGCCTGGGCCGGCGTGCGGATCGACGAGGGGCAGTATGGCGACGTGGATCTGTCGGGCCTCAATGTCGGGCTGATCCTGGAGATCCCCGGCTTGATGGCGCGCGGCAACTGGAAGGCCGCCGCCTATATCGACGAGCGCGCCTCGGACGCCGCCTATGACGCGCTGCTGGCGATCTTCTCCGGGGCTGCCAAGGGCACGACGGGACTGTTCTCGATGCTGATCAGCGAGTTCCTCGGCGCCGAGCGCGCGCCGGTGCTGTTCGAGACCGAGGGCAAGACGCGGCGCCTGATGGTGGGCAAGGCGATCAAGGGCGAGGTCGTGCCGGTCTCCGGCGCCGATCCGGACAGCGACATCGTGGTCCGAAACACGCACTACTGGATGGGCCCCGACATCACCGTGGCCACCGCCAACCAGGGACGGGTCCGGGCGCATGGCCGGGTGTGGGATTTCGACGGCCGCTCGGCCGAGATCTGCCAGATCGACTGGGCGGGACCGGGGCGATGATCACCCGCGCCTATGTCCGCACCATGTCGCGCTACAACCGCTGGCAGAACAGGCAGGTTCTGGCGGCCTGCGACACGCTCACCCCGCAGGCGCTGACCGAGGATCGCGGCGCCTTCTTCGGCTCCATCCTCGGCACGCTGAGCCACCTGATGTGGGGCGACGCGCTCTGGATGAGCCGCTTCGACAGCTGGGACAAGCCGCATGTGGGGATCGCGGGCAGCGCGCGTTTCGTGCCCGACTGGCCCACGCTGCGCCGCCTCCGCCCCGAGGCCGATGCCCGGATCGCCGCCTGGGCCGACGCCCTGCCCGAGGACGGGCTGGCCGGCGATCTGGCCTGGTTTTCCGGCGCTGCGGGGCGCGAGGTGAGCATGCCGCTGACGCTGTGCGTCACACATTTCTTCAACCACCAGACCCATCATCGCGGACAGGTGCACGCCATGCTGACCGCCGCGGGCGCGCGCCCCGGCGACACCGACCTGTTCCTGATGCCTGACAGCGAAACCTGAGGAGACACCATGTTCAACGCATTGATCGTCGAGAAGGACGAGGACGGCAAGACCCACGCCGGCGTGCAGCAAATCGATGAGGATCGCCTGCCCGAGGGCGAGGTGACCGTGGCGGTGGAGTATTCCACCGTGAACTACAAGGACGGGCTGTGCATCGGGCCGGGCGGCGGGCTGGTGCGCCATTACCCGCATGTGCCGGGGATCGATTTCGCGGGAACGGTGGAGGCGTCGGAGGATGCCCGCTACAGGCCCGGCGACAAGGTGGTTCTGACCGGCTGGCGCGTGGGCGAGGTGCATTGGGGCGGCTATGCCCAGAAGGCGCGGGTGAAGGCCGACTGGCTGGTGCCTCTGCCCGGCGGTCTGAGCACGCGGCAGGCGATGGCGGTGGGCACCGCCGGCTTCACCGCGATGTTGTCGGTGATGGCGCTGGAGGATCACGGGCTGAAACCCGGCGACGGGCCGGTGCTGGTGACCGGCGCCGCGGGCGGCGTGGGCTCGGTCGCCACCGCAATTCTGGCCAGGCTCGGCCATGAGGTGGCGGCGGTGACAGGGCGGCCGGAGACGGCGGAGTATCTGACCGCTCTCGGCGCCTCGCGGATCGTGCCGCGCGAGGAACTGACCGAGGTCACCCGCAAGCCGCTGGAGCCGGAAACCTGGGCGGGTTGCGTCGACGCGGTGGCGGGCGCCATGCTGGGCCGGGTGCTGAAGCAGATGAAATACGGCACCTCCGTCGCCGCCGTGGGGCTCGCCGGCGGCGCCGCGATCGAGGGCGCGCTGATCACCCCCTTCATCCTGCGCGGCGTGAACCTCCTGGGCATCGACAGCGTGATGCAGCCCTATGAGAACCGGGTGCGCGCCTGGGAGAGGATCGCGCGCGACCTGCCCCTCGACAGGCTGGAGGCGATGATCCGGCCCGCAACCCTGTCCGATCTGCCGGGGCTGGGCGCGGATATCCTGAAGGGGCGGGTGCAGGGGCGCGTGGTGGTCGACGTGAACGCCTGAACCGGGGCGAAATCCGACTGCGCGCCCGCGCCGCCCGGTTGCCCGGGCGGCGCCGTTGTTTTGGCTATGGCCTTTTGGCCGCGGGCGGTGTGATCTGCCGGGAGGCCGTTGGTGTTTTTCAGGCCGGATCTGCGCCGGGAAAAAAAAAGGATATCATGGAACTGGATATTGAATGGGTGCGGGCCCAGTTTCCCGCCTTTGCCGAGTCCTCGCTGCGGGGCCAGGCGTTTTTCGAGAATGCGGGCGGGTCCTACACCTGCGCGCCGGTGATCGACCGGCTGACGCGGTTCTACCGCAGCCGCAAGGTGCAGCCCTATGCGCCCTATGAGGCCAGCCGCCTGGCGGGCGAGGAGATGGACGAGGCGCGCGCGCGGCTTGCCGCCATGCTGGGGGTGGAGACGGATGAACTCAGCTTCGGCCCCTCGACCACGCAGAACACCTATGTGCTGGCGCAGGCGTTCCGGCAGTGGATGAAACCGGGCGAGGCGATCGTGGTCACCAACCAGGATCACGAGGCCAACACCGGCCCCTGGCGGCGGCTGGCCGATGAGGGGATCGAGATCCGCGAATGGCGGATAGACCCCGAGACCGGGCATCTCGACCCCGCCGATCTGGAAAACCTGCTGGACGAGAAGGTGCGGCTGGTCTGCTTCCCGCATTGCTCCAACGTGGTGGGCGAGATCAACGATGTGGCCGCGATCTGCGCCATCGCGCAGTCGGCGGGGGCCTTCACCTGCGTCGACGGGGTGTCCTACGCGCCGCATGGCTGCCCCAACGTCGGGCGGCTGGGGGCCGACATCTACCTGTTCTCGGCCTACAAGACCTACGGGCCGCATCAGGGGATCATGGTGATCCGGCGCGCCCTGGGCGAGGCGCTGCCGAACCAGGGGCATTATTTCAACGCCGGCACCCTCTACAAGCGGTTCACGCCGGCCGGGCCGGATCACGCTCAGGTGGCGGCCAGCGCCGGCATCGCCGATTACTGGGACGCGCTCTACGCCCACCATATCGGCGGCGAGGCCGCACCGGCCGCGCGCGCCGAGGCGGTGCACGACCTGATGCGCGGGCATGAGATGAGGCTGTTGCAGCCGCTCTTGGATTTCGTCTCGGCGAAGAACTCGGTCCGCCTGCTGGGCCCCGCGCGGGCCGCCGGGCGCGCGCCCACCGTGGCCCTGGCCCTGCGCGGCCCTGCGGAGCCGGTGGCGGCGATGCTGGCGGAGAGCGGCATCATGGCCGGGGGCGGCGATTTCTACGCTGTGCGGGCGTTGCAGGCGCAGGGGGTGGACCCGGATCAGGGGGTGCTGCGGCTGAGCTTCGTGCATTACACCACCGCCGAGGAGGTTGACCGGCTGATGGACGCGCTAGATCAGCACCTGTGACAGGCCCCGGCAGCGGGCCGGCAGACAGGGGCAGGGCATGGCCGACGACAGACCGATCATCCTGTGGTTTCGCCGCGATCTGCGGCTGGCCGACCATCCGGCGCTGGCCGAGGCGGCGCAAAGCGGCCGGCCGGTGATCCCGCTGTTCATCCTCGACGAGGTGGCGGAGGGGCACGGCGCTGCGCCGAAATGGCGGCTGGGGCTGGGCGTGGAGCATTTCGCCGCGCGGCTGGAGGCGCTGGGCAGCCGGCTGATCCTGCGCCGGGGCCGCGCGCTGGAGGTGCTGCGCGAGGTGATCGCCGCGACCGGGGCAGGGGCGGTTTACTGGTCGCGCCTTTATGACCCGCAGGCGGTCGCCCGCGACACGGGCGTGAAAGCGGCCCTGAAAGAGCAGGGGATCGAGGCGCGCAGTTTCGCCGGCCACCTGCTGTTCGAGCCGTGGACGGTGGAGACCGGGCAGGGCGGCTATTACCGCGTCTACACGCCCTTCTGGAAGGCGGTGCAGGGCCGCGACCCAGGCGCGCCGCTGCCCGCGCCCACCCGCCTGCGCGCGCCGCAAGGCTGGCCCGACAGCGATGCATCGGCGGACTGGCGCATGGGCGCCGCCATGCAGCGCGGCGCAAGTGTCGTGGCCCGGCATGTGCGCGTGGGCGAGCAGGCGGCGCAGGAGCGGCTGGCGGCGTTCCTCGACGGTCCGGTGCATGACTATGCGGCGGCGCGTGATTTCCCCGCCCGGCCCGCCACCTCGCGCCTGTCGGAGAACCTGACCTATGGCGAGATCGGTCCGCGCGCGATCTGGCACGCCGCGCAGCGCGCCCGGCAGGAGGGCGGCCGGGGCGCCGAGACCTTCCTGAAAGAGCTGGTCTGGCGCGAGTTCGCCTATCACCTGATCCACCATTCGCCGCAGATCGCCAGCCGCAACTGGCGCGACGGCTGGGAGCGCTTTCCCTGGTCCGCCGACGCGGACGCGCCGCAGGTGCTGGCCTGGAAACAGGGGCGCACCGGCGTCGAATTCGTCGATGCCGCCATGCGCGAGATGTATGTGACCGGCACCATGCACAACCGCGCCCGCATGATCGCGGCCTCCTACCTGACCAAGCACCTGTTGGTGCATTGGCGCATCGGGCAGCGCTGGTTCGAGGAGTGCCTGATCGACTGGGACCCGGCCGCCAACGCGCTGGGCTGGCAATGGGTGGCGGGCTGCGGCCCCGATGCCGCGCCCTATTTCCGCGTCTTCAACCCCGACACCCAGGCCGCGAAATTCGACAAGTCCCGCGCCTATCGCGACGCCTGGATCGCCGAGGGCCGCCGCCGGCCCGCCGACACCGCGCTGAGCTTTTTCCGCGCCGTCCCGCGCAGCTGGGGCATCCGCCCCGAAGACCCATACCCGGCGCCGGTGGTCGGGCTGGCCGAGGGGCGCGCGCGGGCGCTCGCGGCCTATCGGGATCGCGATTTCTGACCGCGCGCGCGGCTGGGCATTGCCCGGTTGGCGCCCGTCTGCAAAACTCAGGAAAAAGACAGGGAGAACGGGGGATGATCCTGACCGACACCGGGGGGCAGAAGGGCCTTCCGCGCTATTTCGGGGTAGTGTTCGAAAAGGCGTGCGGGATGGCGCACGGGCGGCTCGATTTCGTGCTGCCCGACGGCCGCCGCTTCCGCGCCGAGGGCGCCGCGCCGGGTCCCGTGGCCGAGCTGGTGGTGCATGACCCCGACATCTTCGCCCGGCTGATCCGCGAGGGCGACCTGGGCTTTTGCGAGGCCTATCTGGAACAGGGCTGGTCCACGCCCGACCTGCAGGCCTTCATGGACCTGGTTCATGCCGACAATGATGAGATCTACGACGGCTTCCCCGGCATGGGGCTGGTGCGGGCCTTCGAAAAGCTGCGCTTCTGGCTGCAATCGAACAGCCGGCGGCAGGCGAAAAAGAACATCTCCTACCACTACGACCTGGGCAATGATTTCTACGCGCTGTGGCTGGACGACAGCATGACCTATTCCTCGGCCCTGTTCCGCACCGGGCAGGAGACGCTGGAGGCCGCGCAGCGGCGGAAATACGCCTCCATGGTCGATCAGATGGGCGTGCGCGCGGGCGAGCATGTGCTGGAGATCGGCTGCGGCTGGGGCGGTTTCGCCGAATATGCCGCCGCAGAGCGCGGGCTGCGTGTGACCGGGCTGACCATCAGCCAGGCCCAGCACGACTACGCCGTGGAGCGCATCGCGCGCGCCGGGCTGTCGGACCGGGTGGAGATCAGGTTGCAGGATTACCGCGACGCGCGCGGCAGCTATGACGGCATCGCCTCCATCGAGATGTTCGAGGCGGTGGGCGAGAAATACTGGCCCGCCTATTTCGCCACCCTGCGCGACCGGCTCAAACCCGGCAGGAACGCCACGCTGCAGATCATCACCGTGCAGGACCGGCGCTTTGACATCTACCGCGAAAGCGTGGATTTCATTCAGAAATTCATATTTCCCGGAGGCATGCTGCCCAGCCCCGCCGTGCTGCGCGAGGAGGTGCGGCGCGCAGGGCTCGCCGTGAAACATTCCATCGAATTCGGCGACAGCTATTCGCAGACGCTGCGCCGCTGGCACGACAGCTTCAACGCGAAATGGGATCAGGTCGCCGCGCTAGGCTTCGACGCGCGGTTCCGGCGGATGTGGAATTTCTATCTCACCTCTTGCGCCGCCACCTTCCACAGCGGAAACTGCGACGTGACCCAGATCACCGTCACAAGGCCAATCCGAGCTTCATGATGCCGACCGCCGCGCGCCTGTTCGCCGCCCTTGCCTATGCCGTCGTGGCCTTCGCCGCGTCGGAACGATTCAAGCCGCTGCTGCCGGAGGGGCTGGACACCGGCTATCTCAGCGAGATCAACGCGGCAATCGGGCTTCTGTCCGGCTGGTTCGTGATGGGGCGGCTGGCGGGCGACGGCTATTTGCGGGCGGTGACGCATGGCGTCCGCACCACCGCGGTGCTGGCCTTCTATGTGCTGCTGGCCCATTCGGTGCGCGAGATGTTCCGGCTGTCGATGCGGATGCGCTACGACGGGCCGTTGGAGGCGGTCGTCGGCGTCTTCGAGGTGGCGATGGATTACGGGCGGATGATCGTCACCGCGCCGGAGGTGATGGGCATCCTGCTGCTGGGCGGGGTGCTGGCGGCCTGGGTGGCGGAATTCGCGGCCCGGCGCTGGAATTGAGGTTTCATGACGTCTTTGTTTCTTTACGGCACGTTGCGGTATCTGCCGTTGCTGGAGCTTGTGCTCGGTCACGGGCTTGAGGGGGGGGAGATCACCCCGGCCCGGCTGGCCGGCTACGGCGTCTTCTGGGCCGGGGAGGAGTGCTATCCCCTGATCGTGGAGCGCCCGGGCGCGGCGGCCGAAGGGCTGCTGGTGGCGGGGCTGGCGGAGGCGGATCTCGCGCGGCTCGATTTCTACGAGGGCGGCTTCGGCTATGCGCTGAGCCCGGTCAGCGTGGAGACCGCCGCGGGACCGCGCGCGGCGCAGGTCTATCTGCCGCCCGCCGGCGGGCCGGAGCCGGGCGCGGCCTGGGATCTCGGCGACTGGGCCGCGCGCTGGGGCGCGTTGACCCTGCTCGCGGCCGAGGAGGTGATGTGGGCCCATGGCCGCCGCCCGGCCGAGGCCGTCGTGCGGCGCTTTCCCTCGATCCGGGCGCGGGCGCAGTCGCGGCTGAACGCGCGCCGTGGCGGTCCGGCCACCCTGCGCCGCGACACCCGCCCCGGCGATGTCGAGATCCTGGAGCGGCGCGAGCCCTACGCGAACTTCTTCGCGGTCGAGGATTACACCGTCCGCTACCGCCAGTTCGACGGCAGCATGGGCCCCGCGATCCACCGCAGCGCCTTCGTCTCCTGCGACGCGGCGACGGTGCTGCCCTATGACCCGGTGCGCGATCGGCTGCTGCTGATCGAGCAGTTCCGCGCCGGCCCCCTCGCGCGCGGCGACGCGCAATGCTGGTCGCTTGAGGCGATCGCGGGCCGGATCGACCCCGGCGAGACCCCCGAGGAGACCCTGCGCCGCGAGGCGTTGGAGGAGGCGGGGCTGGAACTGGGCGCGCTGCTGCGCTGCCACGGCTACTACCCCTCGCCGGGCGCCAAGACGGAATACATCTATTCCTACCTCGCGCTGACCGATCTGCCGGACAGCGCCGCGGGCCTCGGCGGGCTGATGCACGAGGGCGAGGACATCCGCGTCCACCTGGTGTCTTACGACCGCGCGCTGGCGCTTCTGGAGAGCGGCGAGATCGAGAACGCGCCGCTGGTGCTGTCGCTGCTGTGGCTGGCGCTGAACCGCGATCGGCTGCGCGCGGGCGCTTGAGTTCACCCCGGCCCGGCGGTAGCAAGAGGGTCAAACAGCGGAGGACGCCATGGACATGCGCGACGATCTGGCCGGCTTGATCGGCAACACCCCCCTGGTCCGGCTCAAGGGGCCGTCCGAGGCCACCGGCTGCGAGATCTACGGCAAGGCCGAGTTCATGAACCCCGGCCAGTCGGTCAAGGACCGCGCCGCGCTCTACATCATCCGCGACGCGGTGGCGCGCGGCGCGCTGCGCCCGGGCGGCACCATCGTCGAGGGCACGGCGGGCAATACCGGCATCGGCCTGGCGCTGGTCGGCTCCTCGATGGGCTACCGCACTGTGATCGTGATCCCCGAGACGCAGAGCCAGGAAAAGAAGGACATGCTGCGCCTCGCCGGGGCCGAACTGGTCGAGGTTCCCGCCGCGCCCTACCGCAACCCCAACAATTTCGTCCGCTATTCCGAGCGCCTGGCGCAGCGCCTGGCGCAGTCCGAACCCAACGGCGCGGTCTGGGCCAACCAGTTCGACAATGTGGCCAACCGCCAGTCGCATATCGAGACCACCGGCCCCGAGATCTGGGAGCAGACCGACGGCAAGGTGGACGGTTTCGTCTGCGCGGTGGGTTCGGGCGGCACGCTGGCGGGCGTGGCGATGGCGCTTCAGCCCAGGGGGGTGAAGATCGGCCTCGCCGACCCCGAGGGCGCGGCGCTGCACAGCTACTACACCACCGGCGAGTTGAAGGCCGAAGGCGGTTCCATCACCGAGGGCATCGGGCAGGTGCGGATCACCGCGAACCTCGAAGGGTTCACCCCCGACATGTCCTGGACCATCCCGGATTCCGAGGCGCTGCCGATCGTCTTCGAGCTGCTGGCCGAAGAGGGGCTCTGCCTCGGCGGCTCGTCGGGGATCAACGTGGCCGGCGCGATGCGGATGGCGCGCGAGATGGGGCCGGGCCACACCATCGTGACCGTGCTGTGCGATTACGGCACGCGCTACCAGTCGAAACTGTTCAACCCCGCCTTCCTGAAGGAAAAGGACCTGCCGGTGCCGGCCTGGCTGGACGCCCCCGCCCGCGCCCTGCCGGAGGTATATGAGCCGTGAGACCCCTGCATCTCCTCGCCGCGCTGATCGTGATGGCCGCGCTGGCGCTGGCCGCGCCGCAGGGCGCGCTGGCGCAAATCGCCCCTGCCGCCAGCAGCACGGGCGGCGCGGCCGGCTCGCAACGCGCCGAGGGGATCGACTACGCCGCCTGGGAGGCCACCGCCAAGCGCGCCGAAGAGGCGATCGGGACCGGCCGCGCCTCCAACGCCGCGATGGAGCAGCTGCGCGCCGAGTTGGTGGGCTGGCGCAGCCAGTTCCTGGCCGGGCAGGGGGTCAACAGCGCCCGCATCGCCACCGTGCGCGAGCAGATAGCGGCGCTGGGCCCCGCGCCGGCGGAAGGCGCGACCGAGCCCGCCGAGATCGCCGCGCGCCGGGCCGAACTGACCACCCAGCTTGAGGAATTGCGGGCGCCGGCGTTCAAGGCCGAGGAGGCCTATCGCCGCGCCGACGGCCTGATCGGCGAGATCGACGGGCTGATCCGCGCCCGCCAGGCCAGCGAGCTGCTGCAACTCGGCCCCTCGCCGCTGAACCCGGCGCATTGGATGCAGGGCTGGGAGAAGCTGAGCGGCAGCCTGCGCGCGCTGGCCAACGCGGTTGCCACGGACTGGCGCAACGATCTGCGCCGCGCCGAGTTCCGCAACAACCTGCCCGTGGTGGTGCTGTTCGTTCTGTTCGGGCTGGTGCTGCTGCTGCGCGGGCGGCGCTGGACGGTGCGCTTCACCAGCTGGCTCTACGAACGCAACGCGGGCCATTCGCGTCAGGTTCTGGCCTCTCTGATGTCGCTGAGCCAGGTGATCCTTCCCTTCATCGGGCTGATGGCGCTGGTGCAGGCGGCGCGCCAGACCGGGCTGCTGGGCCTGCGCGCCAGCCAGATGGTCGATCTGATCCCGGGGTTCGGCCTGACCATCCTTATCGCCGCCTGGCTGGCCGGGCGGGTGTTCCCCCGCTACGAGACGACCCGCCCGGTGCTGGAACTCGATGCCGCGCAACGCGCGCAGGCGCGTTTCGCGGTGGTCGGGCTCGGCCTGCTGACCGCGCTGCGCCAGCCGCTGGCCGAGATGGCGGCCTTCGACAGCTACGGCCCCGAGGCCCTGGCCGTTCTGCGCTTCCCGCTGCTGGTGGCGGCCGGGCTGCTGCTGTTCCGCCTGGCCCGGATGATGACCGCGCAAGGCGGCGGCGAGGAGGATCTGCGCCCCTATCGCAATTCCATCCTGCGCCAGCTCGGGCGCGCGGTGATGGGGGTTTCGGTGATCGGGCCGGTCCTGGCCGCCGTGGGCTATTCGCAGGCGGCCGATTTCATCGTCTTCCCCACGGCCATCACGATGGGCCTGCTGGGGGTGGTGGCGCTGCTGCAGCGCTTCGTGACCGATCTCTATGTGTTGGCCATGGGCGGAAACGAAGAGGCGCGCGAGACCCTGCCGCCGATCCTGCTCGGCTTTGCCGTGGCGATGACGGCGGTGCCGGTGGCGGCGCTGATCTGGGGCGCGCGCCCGGCCGACCTGACCGAAATCTGGGCGCGTTTCACCGAGGGGGTCGTGATCGGCGACACGCGGATTTCGCCCAGCAATTTCATCGCCTTCGCGGTGATCTTCGGGATCGGCTACACCGCCACCCGGCTGTTGCAGGGGGCGCTGCGCAACTCGGTCCTGCCGAAGACCCGGATCGACGCGGGCGGGCAGAACGCGATGGTGGTGGGCACCGGCTATGTCGGCGTGGTGCTGGCGGCGGTGGTGGCGATCACCGCGGCGGGCATCGACCTCAGCTCGCTCGCGATCGTCGCCGGCGCGCTGTCGGTCGGCATCGGCTTCGGCCTGCAGAACATCGTGTCGAATTTCGTCTCCGGCATCATCCTGCTGATCGAACGCCCGGTCACCGAGGGCGACTGGATCGAGGTCGGCGGCGTGATGGGCACGGTGCGCAACATCTCGGTGCGCTCGACCCGGATCGAGACCTTCGATCGCACCGACGTGATCGTGCCCAACGCCGACCTGATCTCGGGCGCGGTGACCAACTGGACGAAATCCAGCACCATGGGGCGCATCATCCTAAAGGTCGGCGTGGCCTATGGCACCGACACCCGCCGGGTCGAGCAGATCCTGCGCGAGGTAGGCGA
The DNA here is from genome assembly GCF_018139985.1 of Actibacterium sp. MT2.3-13A. Classification (GTDB taxonomy): domain Bacteria; phylum Pseudomonadota; class Alphaproteobacteria; order Rhodobacterales; family Rhodobacteraceae; genus JAGSOU01. The sequence goes on from NZ_JAGSOU010000022.1 coordinate 38,202, forward strand.
GGCGCACCCGCTGGTCATGGTCAACCCGGCGCCGTCGGTGGTGTTCCAGGGCTTCGGCGCGGATGCGCTGGATTTCGAGCTGCGGGTGGTGCTGAGCGACATCAATTACGGGCTGAGCGTGCGCACCGAGCTGAATCACGAGATCGCGCGCCGCTTCGCCGAGGAGGGGATCGAGATCCCCTTCGCGCAGCGCGACATCTGGCTGCGCAACCCCGAGGCGCTGTCGGGGCGCGCCGCCGCCGGCCCCGCGTCGGCCGCGCCCGCAGCCCCCGACGCGCCGCAGGCCCCGCAGCCGCCGGCAGAGCCAAAGCCGCGCCAGGCCGGGCACGATATCGACCTTGAAGAGCCCCGCGCCGAAGGAGAGGACCCCCGCTGATGACCACGCCGCTGTTCCGAGACGATGCCTATCTGCGCGAAGCGCCCGCCCGCGTCGCCGCCCACACGCCCGAGGGCGGCGTTGTGCTCGACGCCTCGGTCTTCTACCCGCAGGGCGGCGGCCAGCCCGGAGACAGCGGCAGCCTGCGCTGGGAGGGCGGCGCGCTGGCGATCGCGACCGCGGTCAAGGGCGGGGGCGACGACATCGTTCTCCTCCCGGCCGAGCCGAGCCCGCTGCCCCCGGTGGGCGCGGAGGTCACCCAGATCCTCGATTTCGGCCGCCGTCACGCGCATATGCGCGTGCACACGGCGCTGCACCTGCTGTCGGTGGTGATTCCGCTGCCGGTCACAGGCGGCGCGATCGGAGAGGAGAAGGGGCGTCTCGATTTCGACATGCCCGACGCGCCCGAGGACAAGCAGGCGCTGGAGGATGCGCTGAACGCGCTGATCGCCCGCGACCTGGAGGTCACCACGGAGTGGATCACCGACGCGGAGCTCGCGGCCAATCCGGGCCTGGTCAAGACCATGTCGGTCAAGCCGCCGATGGGCGCGGGCAGGGTGCGGCTGGTGCGCATCGGCACCGCGCAGGAGCAGGTGGACCTGCAGCCCTGCGGCGGCACCCATGTCGCCCGCACCGGCGAGATCGGCCCGGTGCGGCTGGGCAAGATCGAGAAGAAGGGCAAGCAGAACCGCCGCGTCAGCGTGGTGCTGGCGGGCTGATCCCGGCGCGGCCGGCCGCGTCCCGCAAACAACCGGCATTCGGGGTGCAAAACGCCCTTGCGTCTCCTCCGCATTCAGCGCTAAACCCACCGCCACGGAGAGGTGGCCGAGTGGTCGAAGGCGCACGCCTGGAAAGTGTGTAGGCGGGAAACCGTCTCCAGGGTTCGAATCCCTGTCTCTCCGCCAGCCACCCCTGTCTCAATTCAGTTATGCCTTTTGCCTTGGAATTGTGCCGCAATTCCGCGGGCTGGCTCTGTCAGAGCAAACCGGCTTGAGACGGGCAGGGGACACACTTAGCGTGTGGGGATGATGAGACGCAGCCCCTTCCGCTACTTCAAAACGTCGCCCGAGATCATCCGGCTCGCCGTGATGCTCTATGTCCGGTTCCCGCTGTCGCTTCGCAACGTCGAGGATCTGCTGCACGAGCGCGGCATCGACGTAAGCCATGAGACGGTCCGATACTGGTGGCACCGGTTCGGTCCGATGTTCGCGGCCGAGATCCGCAGGCGTCGCATCGAAGGCATGCGGTCGAGCCACTGGCGATGGCATCTCGATGAGACGTTCGTGAAGATCAATGGTGAAATGCATTACCTGTGGCGGGCGGCGGATCACGAAGGTGAGGTTCTGGAAAGCTTCGTCACGAAGCGACGGGATCGCAAAGCGGCATTGAAATTCCTAAGAAAAGCGATGCGTAAGCATGGCCAGCCTGAAGTGATCGTCACGGACCGGCTTCGGTCCTACGGTGCCGCTCTGAAGGAGATAGGTGCAGGCGATCGGCAGGACACTGGCCGGTGGTTGAACAACAGGGCGGAGAATTCGCACCTGCCGTTCCGAAGGCGAGAACGCGCAATGCTGCGGTTTCGGCGCATGCGAAGTCTTCAGAAATTCGCCGCCGTCCATTCCTCCGTCTACAACCACTTCAACCAGGAGCGCAGCCTTTACAGCCGGGACATTTTCAAGACGAACCGCACCGTCGCTCTCGCCGAGTGGCGCGGTCTCTGCGCTGCATAAGGGACAGCCTCACTGTCCTAGATGAGACCGGTTCGAATTCGTCTGACAGCACCCGCGGCTGTACTCGCCGGCAATGACCCGCTTGACGGTCTTCAGGAGGTTGGAGCCGATGCTGCCGTCGTTCTCGAACTGCTCGCCGCAGTAGTGGACCCGGATCCCCGCGCGGGAACAGACGTGCTCGTGATAGGCGCCTTCGTCGGCATCCTGAAACCGGCCCCACCGGCTGACGTCATAGACAAGGATCGCCTTGAAATCAGCGTGCCCTGACCGGACCTCGGCCATCAGGGTCTGCAAGGCCTCGCGGCCGTCCAGCCGGAGGCCGGATCGCCCCGAGTCCTCGAACACGCGCAGGATCTGCAACCCGCGGGCGGCGGCATAGCTGCGGATGACGTCCAGCTGGTTCTCGGTCGAGTATTTCTGGTGATCGGTCGACATGCGGATGTAGGCGAGGGCGGGCACGTCCGGCTCGGATGCGCCGTCGCCAGTCTCCCTGCTATCCCTGTGACCTCTCATTCGCCCGGCTCCGGTTCAGTGCTCGGCAACCCGGCCAGGGCCGTTCTGGCCGAGACCATTGCCTCGGCGATCATTCGACCATGGGGGCGCCGGAAAGTCGTTTCCGGAAAAGGGAAATTCCTTTCCGTCTCGGCCCACATTGCGGGGCGCTCTTGGTATTCGTTTGCCCGCGCACCCGAGCGTCTGCGTTGCCGTTTCGCAGTTCATGTCCGTCACCTTCAAATGAATGGGCGGCTCCGACGGGCGGCCAAACGGGTCCGCCTCGGGAACAGATTGATTCTGCCGTTTTCATGGCTCTTCAGAGATTTAGCGGAGAGAAACATGAAGATGCCGGTGAAGATGGGCACAGTTGTGCCGAAGATGGGCACAGTTCTGCACCTGGACGACGTGCCGACCGATTATCGTGCCGCCATAGCCATGGCCCTGCACGCCGAACTCGGCTCGACCCACCGGGCGGTCAAATCCGCCATGCGATGGACGGGCGCCAGCGAGCGGACCGTGAAATACTGGTTCGCGGGCGAGCGGGGACCGAGCGGCGAACACTTGATCGCTCTTGCACGGCATTCGGATGCCGTGCTGCTCGTGTTTCTGATGATGGCCGACCGACGTGTGGATGAGGGCGAAGGCGAATGAGCGGTGCCCTGGTCCTTTGGAGGGGTAACCGTTGTTCCGGTCACACCTTGCTGGCGTAGTTCCAGGGCAGCAGGTTTTCGACCCGGCTCTGCATGTGGCCGCCCGCGATGGCGCTGAGGGTGGCGGCCAGCCAGGCATGAGGATCGACGGCGTTGAGCTTGCAGGTCTCGATCAGCGAGGCGATGACGGCCCAGTTCTCCGCCCCGGCATCGTGACCGGCGAAGAGAGCGATCTTCCTGTTCAGGGCGATGGGGCGGATGCTCCGCGCGACGGTGTTGTTGTCGATCTCGATCCGGCCATCGGTCAGGAACAGGCAGAGGCCGTCCCAGTATTTGGCGATGTATTTCAGCGCCTCGCCCTGGGGCGATTTCGTCGCGACGCGGGCGCGGTGGCGGGTGAGCCAGGCTTCCAGTTCGGCGACGATTGGTGCGGGGCGTTCCTGTCGCGCCGCGAGACGGGCTGCGGGATCACTCCCCCGGATTTCGGCCTCGACGCGATAGAGCTCGCCGATACGTTTCACACCAGCTTCGGCGATCGGCGCCGGGCCGGTGCGCGTGATCTCGACCAGCTTGCACCGGGCATGAGCGGAGCGACGCCATGGCCCTGCAGCAACCCGAGGACGGCTTCGTCCGCATCCCGAAAGAGAGACGGTCTTGGCGCGTGCGGCACAGGAGTGAGACGGATCGGCAAACCGTTCAGGCAAGTTTCGCCCTCTGAACTCGAACCGTAAACGCAGTTCTCGGGCTGTCCGCCAAAGCTTGCGACCTGTCGGAAAGACCCGCAGATGCCTTCTGGTTGACGGGGCAGGTGTCGTGGCAGTACTGCTAGAGTGTCGGGAGGCCGCCACCAAGCCCTACAAAACCTTTATTCGTTCGGACAAGTCTAAGGCGGAACCCGGTCTACAAATCCCGTGACATCGCCGCAGTACCGGTTGACCCACGGGTGACCTGAAGCCCGCAATGCTGATTGGTCACGATAGGGGCTTCGAAGCAGGTCCCATTCCAGGAACGGAGAATGCGGTGATCGACCTCATATCCGGCTATGAACCCTATCTTGCGCTTGCGCTCGTTCTCCTCCTGTTCGCAGGGTTCCTGTCCGAGCGCTTCGATCCGGACGTGACGGCCGCAGGGGCGGCGGCGCTGTTCGTCGTCTTCGGCTTTGTTCCCACCGATGAAGTTCTGGCGGCATTCGCCAATCCCGCGCCAATCACGATCGCAGCAATGTTCATAATCAGTGGCGCGCTGGTTCGGACCGGGCTTCTCGACGCACTCGCGAACCGGGTCGTCGCCGCCGCCAGCAACAGGCCGATAGCGGGCACGGCGGCGTTCCTCCTGGCCACGCTCCTCGCTTCAGGGCTGATGAACAACACGCCGGTCGTCATTGTCCTGATTCCTGTGGCCATCCGCTTGGCGGCGAGCCTAAACCTTGCTGCAACACGCCTGCTGATCCCGTTGTCATACATGGCGGTTCTGGGGGGGACCTGCACACTCATCGGCACGTCGACCAACTTGCTGGTGGACGGTGTGGCTCAGGAGTCCGGAATCGAGCCGTTCTCAATCCTAGAAATTACACCAGTCGGTTTGGTTGCTGCGGCCACCGGTGGGCTCGCCCTGCTGATACTGGCGCCCATACTCCTGCCGGATCGAAGGGATCGTGCAGACCCCGGAGATGAGGGAGAGGCGACGTTCTTGACCGAGTTGCGCCCCAGCGAGGGTTACGGAGGTCTTGGAAAGACGATCGGCCAGATTGGCGACATGAACCGGCGGGGCGTGGAGGTGATCGGCATCCGTGCGCAGACGAGCGTCAAACCCGAAGGCCTGAGCGAGCACGTCCTCGAGATCGGTGACAGGATTATCGCCAAGGTGGCGACGTCTGAACTCCTGACCCTTCGAAATCTCAAAGGCCTGGATGTCGGACTGAGGCAGGGACCAACTGCCGAGGATGCCTCCGATCTTGTGGTCGCCGAAGCTATCGTGACATTGTCGGGCCGGAGCCGCAGGGTGCGCATCGCACAGCTTGCTATGGGCCATCGCTATGGAATGCGTGTGCTGGGCGCTCATCGCCATGGTGAGGCTCTCGGGCCCGACCTGTCGACCGCGCTCCTGCGACCGGCGGACAAGCTGTTGCTGGAAGGGACCTCCGAAGGGTTTGCCCGCATGACCGAGGCGGGCGATCTTGCAGCGATCACGGTGGCCGGGGGACGCGCCTTCCGCCGCCGCAAGGCGCCGTTCGCTTTCTTCGCACTCATCTCGGTCGTAGCTCTCGCGGCGACCGGAGTTGCCGAAATCAGCGTGCTCGCCCTGATTGCTGTAGCTGCAATTCTCGCGTTTCGATGCATAGACAATGACGAGGCGTGGACATCGATCGACGCCGGTGTCCTCGTGCTCATCTTCTCGATGCTGATCGTAGGGAGAGGGTTGCAGAATTCCGGGGCTGTCGGCCTCATGGTTGAGGCCGTCGCACCAGCGCTGGAAGGGCTATCACCGCTTGTGGCGCTCGCCGCGATCTACGTGTTGTCATCAGTGTTGACCGAAGCTGTCACCAACAACGCTGTGGCCGTCGTAGTGACACCGCTTGCGATCGGTCTTGCCGAACACCTCGGGGCGGACCCGCGGCCGTTCATCGTTGCGGTGATGTTTGGGGCGAGCGCGAGCTTTGCGACCCCGGTCGGCTACCAGACCAATACCTTGGTATATGGCGCGGGGAACTACAGGTTTTCCGACTTTCTTAGGATCGGGATTCCGATGAACGCGGTCGTTGGCGCAGCAGTGGTCGGGGCAATTCCCATATTCTTCCCATTCTAGGGTCAGGACCCATAAACCTGCTTGAGGCTGCCCGGTCTGCGTGATTCAAGCTCCCAAACAGAGGGGGCATCATGAGCGGGCATTTCTGGCTGACAG
>NZ_JAGSOU010000023.1 GCF_018139985.1 Actibacterium sp. MT2.3-13A
CTGGAGATCAAGGCCCTGCTGGAGGGCTACGGGCTGCGCGAGGGCGCCAATTCCGACCCCGCGGAATATGTGGTCGAGAAGGCCTTCGTGGACTGAGGCGGGGCGTGCCGCGGAGGCCCGGCGCGCGGGGCCGGGAATTCCCGGAAAATGCGCGATTTCTCTCTTGACGCTCCGCGCCCCCTCCCCTAAATCCCCTCGCACCGTGGCGGAGTAGCTCAGTTGGTTAGAGCAGCGGAATCATAATCCGCGTGTCGGGGGTTCAAGTCCCTCCTCCGCTACCAAAACAATCCCACCAGCGCGAAGAACTGCATGCAGTCATCCATGGCATGGGTGTGCCACGCCGCCCCGACATTTCGTCGCTCTTTCGGCAGATCCCTTGGGCTGGGCGCGTGCTCCAGCTTCAGACTCAACAAGCTGACGGGATAAGGGGCCACCCCTAACCCGACGTTCAGCTTCCGCGCGCTCCGGCATGGCGCAGCCGCGCCCTTCATCGGGCAGAGTTGGCCTCCGAAGAAGATTCAGGCACTGCTCGGGCACTCCTCGATCAACATGACCATGGATGTCTAGGGCCATCTCTTCGAGAGCCCGGAAGCGGACGCTCAGTTGTTCGCTCAGGTGGAGGGAACGCCGCTGGCCGCCTGACGAATTCTGAACTCTAGGGTTGAGAAAGTCATGAGCTTTGGCGAGAAAGAAGAAACAGCCAAAGCGAACTTTGCCCCGCATTCGTGTCCCAAGGACAATGTTAAAGCTCTTACTCCGTGAGATGGCCCCGGAATGTGGTCGCTGGGTCGTACACGCGAACTGAAGGTGCCGATAGCGACAAATGCAGTATCTATCTCCAACCACCATCGAAGAGGCCGTCGGCTTGCTGAGCGCACAGACCGGCGACTGTAGAATTCTGGCCGGGGGAACGGACCTTCTGGTTCAGTTGCGTTCAGGTCAGACCGAACCGGAGACCATCCTCGATATCAAGCGGATCGACGACCTTCGTCAGATCAGCCGTGAAGATGGGGGATGGCGCATCGGCGCGGCGGTTTCAGGTGCGGAAATGGGCGAGCATGCGGCGCTTGCCACCGACTGGCCCGGCGTGGTTGAGGCCGTCAATCTGATCGGTTCGACGCAGATCCAGGGGCGGGCGACGCTGGCAGGGAACCTTTGCAATGCTTCTCCGTCCGCCGACAGCGTGCCCGCCATGGTCGCCGCCGGCGCGGTGGCCCGGGTCGTCGGCCCGGACGGGAGCCGCGACGTTCCCGTTCTCGACATCCCGACAGGCCCAGGGCGGACCTCCCTGGCGCGGGACGAGTTTATTGCCTCGATCTTCCTGCCCGCCCGCGCCGAACGATCCGCGGATGCCTACCTGCGCTTCATTCCGCGCACGGAGATGGACATCGCGGTTGTCGGTTGCGGTGTCTTCTTGAAGCTTGGCGAAGACGGGACCTGCACCGATGCGCGCGTGGCGCTTGGGGCCGTGGCTCCCAAGGTGCTGCTGGTTGAAGACGCGGCCCGGGCGTTGATCGGCACATCGCTTGATGACGCGGCGCTTCAGGCGTTGGCCAGCGCCTGTTCAGCCGCCGCCAAGCCGATTTCCGACAAACGCGGCACGGCCGAATTCCGCGTCCATGTGAGCGGCGTGCTGGCCCGCCGGGCTGCCCTGATCGCAAAGAACCGCGCGGGAGGTGCGGCACAATGAGCAAGATACACGTGACGACCACCGTCAACGGCGATCCTGTTGAGTTTCTCTGCGAGGCCAGTGAATCCCTGCTCGATGTCCTGCGCGACCGGCTCTCGTTGACCGGCTCGAAGGAGGGTTGCGGCACAGGTGACTGCGGGGCCTGCTCGGTTACCGTCGGCGGCCGACTCGTCTGTTCCTGCCTGGTTCTGGGGGCCGAGGTCGAGGGGCGCTCCGTCGAGACGATCGAGGGCATGGCCGAGGGTGAAACCCTTCACCCTTTGCAGCGCATGTTCATCAAGCATGCCGCCCTGCAATGCGGCATCTGCACGCCGGGCATTCTCGTGGCGGCCAAGTCCCTTCTCGAACGGAACCCGGACCCGACCGAAGAGGAGGTCCGTTACTGGCTTGCCGGAAACCTGTGCCGCTGCACAGGATATGACAAGATCATCCGCGCCGTGCTCGCCGCAGCGGCGGAAATGCGGGAGGCATCGTGATGGCGCTCGGCAGCAAACGGGACACCAGCAAGCGCGACTTCAAGATTGTCGGCACCAGGCCGCTCCGACCCGACGGCATCGACAAGGTCACGGGCCGCGCCCGTTACGGCGCGGACATGTCGGCCCCCGGCATGCTGGTGGGCCTGGTCCTGCGTAGCCCCCATGCCCACGCCCGCATCAAATCAATCGACACGTCCAGGGCCGAGGCGCTGACCGGCGTGCACGCCGTCGTCACGCGGGCCGATTTCGGCGACGTGGAGGATGCGGCCACCGCGGACACGCTGGACAATTGCATGGCGGGGGCCAAGGCGCTCTACGATGGCCATGCCGTTGCCGCCGTCGCAGCCGCGTCGGACGCCGTCGCCAAACAGGCGCTGAAGCTGATCGAGGTCGAATACGAGCCGCTGCCCCATGTCACCGACGTGGACGAGGCCATGGCCCCCGGGGCCCCGGTGCTGCACGAAGGCCGAACGGACGAGACCGTGCCGCAGGGCATGTCGGCCAATGTGATTTCGCGTTGCCAGTTCGGCCACGGCGACATCGAGGCCGGGTTGGCCAAGGCTGACCGCGTCCTCAAACGCACATACCGGACCGAGGCCACGCACCAGGGGTATATCGAGCCGCACGCGTGCCTTGCCTCCATGGGCCCCGACGGACAGGCTGATCTGTGGTGCTGCACGCAGGGTCACTACATGGTCCGCAACACCTGCGCCGCGATCCTCGGGCTTGAGCAGGGGAAGCTGCGCGTGACCGCCTCCGAGATCGGTGGCGGCTTCGGGGGAAAGACCACCGTCTTTCTCGAACCTGTGGCGCTGATGCTCTCCAAGAAGGCGGGGCGCCCCGTCAAGATGGTCATGACGCGCTCTGAGGTTCTGCGCGCCACCGGGCCTACGGCGTCAAGCTCGATCGACGTGCGCATCGGCATGACCAAGGACGGCCGCATCACCGCCGGGTTTGCCGAGCTGCGGTATCAGGGAGGCGCTTATCCCGGGTCGCCGGTGAACATGGGGGCCATGTCCGCCTTCGCGCCCTATGACCTGGAAAACGTCAGGACCATCGGCTGGGACGTTGTCACCAATCGGCCGAGACAGGCGGCCTACCGCGCCCCCGGCGCGCCGATTGCGGCCTTCGCGGTCGAGAGTGCGATCGATGAACTCGCCAAGGGGTTCGGCCTTGATCCCCTGGAGGTGCGTCTCAAGAATGCCGCGCGCGAGGGGACCCGGGCGTCATACGGCCCCACATATCGCGCCATCGGACTTGAGGCGACGCTGCGCACCGCCAAAGACCACCCCCACTGGACTGCGCCGCTCGGACCGAACCAGGGGCGCGGCGTGGCCTGCGGGTTCTGGTTCAACTTCGGCGGCGACACCTGCGTGAGCCTGAATATCACCCCCGACGGAACGGTGACGCTTACTGAAGGGAACCCGGATATCGGCGGCTCGCGTGCGTCGATGTCGATGATGGCGGCCGAAGAACTGGGCATTCCCTACGACAAGGTTCGCACGGTGATCGCCGATACCGGATCGCTGGGGCAGAACGAGGTGACCGATGGCAGCCGCGTGACCTTCGCAGTGGGCCTCGCCACGATCGAGGCCGCTCGTGCCGCCAAGCGCGAGATGTGCAGGCGGGCGGCGAAAGTGTGGGGCATCGACGAGGAGGCCGTTGTCTGGGAGGACGGCGCTGCCAAGCCGTCAGGCCCGAATGCGGGAGAGTTCCCGCCGATGACGCTCGAGGAGATCGCGGCCATCGCCTCGAATACCGGCGGACCCATTGCAGGGCATTTCGAGGTCAACGCCGAGGGCGCCGGCGTCAGCTTTGCCACCCACATGGTGGACACCGAGGTGGATCCGGAAACCGGCGCGGTGAGGGTCCTCCGCTACACCGTCTTCCAGGACGCGGGCAAGGCCGTCCACCCCGACTATGTCGAAGGCCAGTTCCAGGGCGGTGCTGCGCAGGGGATCGGCTGGGCGCTCAACGAGGAATACATTTACGGAGAGGACGGCACCCTTCAGAACCCCGGCTTCCTGGACTACCGTATCCCGGTCGCTTCCGATCTGCCGATGATCGATACGGTGATCCTGGAGATTCCCAACCCCGGTCACCCGTATGGCGTTCGCGGCGTGGGTGAGACCTCGATCGTGCCGCCGCTTGCGGCGGTTGCCAACTCGGTGTCGGATGCCTCGGGAGTGCGCTTGACCGACCTGCCGTTGTCGCCGCCGAAGGTGCTCGCGGCGATCCAATCGAGGTAGCAGAGGCGCGAAACCGATGGTTCAGGTCCGGCTCTGGGGATCGCTTGCCTCTGCCATCGGTGACCAGACCGAGGTGGAGATCGAGGCGGGTACACTGGGAGAGTTGCTGGAAGGTCTGGCCGAGCGCTATCCGGCCCTCCGGCCGCAGCTCGACAGGGGCGTATCCGTCGCGATCGACGGACTCCTGTATAACGACAGCTGGTTCACGCCGATCAAGGAAGACAGCGAGGTCGTGCTGTTGGCCCGGTTGGAGGGGGGATAGCGGGTAATTTGTTTCGATACCGGGACGCCCTGGCCGGAAGGGCACCGTCCGTCGAAAAGTTCTTCAGAGCTGAGACCGTTTCTTTCCTGTGGGTTCGTGGCGCGTTTCGAAGCGTTTCGCCCATAAAAAGGGCGCACTTGAAGTGCGACGCACGCCCACGGGGACAATATGTCGATAAATTGTCGCTTTACTTCCGAAAGCGGGTTATACGTCGCCAAACGACGACAAGCGGATTGCGCGGCGCGGGGGCGAAGAATGATCTTGGTGACTGGCTTCGAGAGCTATGGAGGGCGCGCAGTGAATCCGGCGGAAATGGTCGCGCGCGCGCTGGATGGCAGCCGCATCGGCGGCGCGGAGGTCAAGGGCGTCACCCTGCCTGTAGACTACGCAGCCATGCGTGAATCCGTGCCGCGGCTATTGGATGAATTGCGCCCGAGAGCAGTTGTTTCCCTGGGGCTTTGGCCGGGCGAGGCAATGATCCGGCTGGAGCGTGTTGCGCTGAACCATGCAGCGTTCGAGATCGCCGACAACACCGGCCTGCTGCTGGAGGAGACGATAGACCCGGAAGCCCCGGCGGCCTTCAGGGCCACCCTTCCGGTCGAGAAGATCTGCGCCGGTCTCCGCAAGCGCGGCATTCCCAGCCGGATTTCCGAAACCGCTGGGACCTTTCTGTGCAACGCCCTGATGTTCACGGTGATTGAACGGTGTCATCGGGCCGGAGGCGAGACCGCCTGCGGTTTCATCCACCTGCCGTATCTGCCCGAGCAAGTAGCGCAGTTGCTTGACGATCTTGCGGCCGAAGGCCAACTCGAACTGCACCAGCGTGCTGATCTCGCGTCCATGGCACCCGAGATGATGATCGAGGCGGTTCGCTTCGCGATCGCCGCGACGCTCGACGGAATGGGGCAATGAACGACACGATCCTTTCCCTGCGCGGCGTCAACAAGCGATACGGCAAGACTGTCCCGGCCGACGATTTCTCGATCGACATCGAGCGAGGCGAATTCTTCACCATGCTGGGGCCCAGCGGCTCGGGGAAATCCACCATCCTGCGGATGATCGCGGGTCTGGAACAGCCCGACTCGGGGCAAATCCTGTTCGAAGGTCGCGACCTGACCCATGCGCCGCCTTGGGAGCGGCAACTGGGTATGGTATTTCAGCAATACGCGATCTTTCCGCATATGAACGTCCAGGGGAATGTCGCCTACGGGTTGCGGCGCAGCGGGCTGTCGAAAACGGAGATCGACGCGCGGGTCGAGGAACTGCTCGATCTCGTCGGCCTGTCCGGCTTCGCGCCTCGGCGCGTCGCTCAGCTCAGCGGCGGTGAGCAGCAGCGCGTGGCAATCGCGCGCGCGCTGGCTCCGCGCCCGGCCATCCTGCTGCTGGACGAGCCCCTTTCTGCACTGGACGAGAAGATCCGTCGCGAGATGCAGGCCGAACTGCGCGCGATCCAGCAGCGCACGGGCACCACTTTCATCTATGTCACTCATGACCAAGAAGAAGCGCTTACCATGAGCGACCGGATCGCCGTGCTGAATGCTGGACGTTATGTTCAATGCGACCGGCCCGAGGCGATCTTCAAGCGGCCACGCACGCCGTTCGTGGCGCGTTTCTTTCGTGGCTGCAACGTGCTGGAGGCCGATCTCGCACCCGAGGGCGCGGCGGTTCTGGCCAGGCTGGCAGGTATCACGCTGCGCGTGCCGGGGCAGATCGACGCCCCGCGCAAAGGCCATCTGGCGATCCGGGGTGAAACCATACTTTTGGGTGAAGAAGCCGCGGCGGGCGACCTGCAACTCAGCGCGCATTTGGACAGCGTCACCTATCGCGGGCTTTACAGCAGCTATGCGCTGCGGCTGGCCGATGGCCAAGCACTTGCTGCCACACATTCACAGCAGCCGGAACTGACCGAAGGCGTGGAGGTCGCCATTGGGTTGCGTGCAGCGGATGTGGTGGTGCTTGACGAGGAATGAGGCCGCAAGGCCGGAGACTTCATAACGACAGAGGGCGGAGAAAATCGCCTCATTTAACAACAACAAGGAGAGATATGATGTCGGAACCTGACAAGTATTCAAATCAATTCGGACGCCGCGCTTTTCTGCGGGGCACGGCGGCGATCGGTGGCGCAGGCCTGATGGCGCCGCTGCTGGGCGGCCGCGCATTGGCGGCGGGCGGTCTGACCGTGACACTGGCCGATATCGGCGTCGGCGACCCCGGCGGCGACTGGAGCAAGTTCGCCGAGGCCACCGGCAATGCGGTGAACCTCGTGGCCATGGGCAACGCGCCCTCGGCGGTGATCAACCAGCTGCTGGCCGGCGGCGGGCTCAAGACCTTCGACATCGTCAACATCGTCGGTGGCATGCAGAAGCCGCTGGCCGAGGCCGACCTGATTGCCGAGATCGACACCGCACGCCTGCCCAACTGGGAGCGCAACAGCTACATCAACCAGTATCTCGCCCCCGGCACCCCGGGTTTCGACTTCATCGGCTATGACGGCAAGACCTACGGCGTGCCGACGGTTCTGCAGGCCGACAGCTTCGCCTATCTGCCCGACATCACGGGCGAGCTCGACAGCTATGGCGCGCTGTTCGATCCCAAGTTCCGCGGATATGTCTCGCTCGAGGACAACTACACCACCGCGGGTCAGAAGACGGCCCTCTACCTCAAGGCCAACGGCCTGGCCGAGATCGAGGACCCCGCCGACATGACACCGGGCGAACTGAAGACGGTGATCGACTTCCTGATCGAGAAGAAGAAGGAAGGCCAGTTCCGCGTCATCTGGTCGAGCTTCGAACAGGCAGTGTCGCTGCTGGTCAGCGAAGAGGTCCACGTCATGGACTGCTGGGAGCCGATGGTCTTCGTCGCCAACGCCCAGGGCAAGAACGTGAAATACGCCGCCCCGCGCGAAGGCTACCTGCTGTGGGCCATGGCCGCCTACCTGGTCAACAACCCGGACCGCAGCGCAGAGCAGACCGAGGCCGCCTATCAGCTGCTCGATTTCATGCTTGGGCCCTGGTACGGCGCCACGATCACCGGTCTGCGTGGCTACATGACCAACCCGATGGCGCCGGAGTACGCCGCGGCCCACCCCGACGAGTTCCCGGCTGACGCCGCGGCCCGGATTGCCGCCATCGACAAGGGCGTGCAGGACAAGTTCGCGGTGGGTGGCACCTGGCAGAACCGCTGGCCGACCGAGGTCGACCTCTACGAAGAGGAATGGCAGCGCTTCAAGGCCGCTTGAGCCGCGCGCGACACGAGGGGGCGCCAGCAACAGGAGCCGTGACATGACCGTTCTGCGCAGATCGAACCTGCTGCGGCTTGTGGTGCTTGGCGCCCCGCTTGTCCTCGTGGCCGCCATGATCCTTGGCCCCTTGGCCATCATGGCGGCCGTCAGCTTCTGGAAGAAGACGGGCCTCACCATGAAGCCCGCCTTCACCCTTGATGCCTACGCCACCTTCCTCGGGGGTGTTCGGTTTACGGTGTTCTTGCGCAGCTTCTGGATGGCGGTGTCTTCGACGGTGATCATGCTGCTGATCGCCTATCCGGTAGCCTATGCCGTCGCGCGCAAGGTGCGACCCGATTTGACGCGGGCGGTGCTGTTCCTGTTCTCGGTGCCGTTCCTGGTCAACTATATCCTGCGCACCTTTTCCTGGGCCGATATCCTGGGGCGCGCGGGCGCGGTGAACGACGCGCTGACCGGGCTGGGCCTGATCGACGCGCCGCTGAACTGGCTGCTGTTCAGCGAGTTCGCGATCTATCTCGGTCTCGTCACCGCCTACATGCCCTTCATGATCTTTCCGATCTGGCTGTCGCTCAGCGGCATCGACCGGCGCATGCAGGAGGCGAGCTGGATGCTCGGTGAAGGCCCCATGCGCACCTTCCTGCGGGTAACGCTGCCCCTGTCCTTGCCCGGCGTCTTCGCCGCGGCGATCTTCGGCTTCGTCGGTGCCTTTGGCGAATTCGCCGTCTCCTCGATCCTGGGCGGGACCGGTTATCAATTGATGGGCAACTCCATCGTCAGCGCGCTGAACGTGATCAACTATCCGCTGGCTGCGGCGATGTCGTCCTTCTCGGTGCTGATCATGTTCGGGCTGCTGTTGGCCTGGTTCCGGCTGTTCGACCTTCGGCTCTTCCTTGGCAAGATTATGGGGCGCTCATGACCCGGTCCCTCAAATCGCGCCTGTCCACCTGGGCGGTCTGGCTGTTCCTGGCGGTGGTGCTGGGGTTCCTCTACTTGCCGCTCTTCCCGCCGGCGATCCATTCCCTGCAAGGCCCGGCCGTGCAGGAAGGCGGGATATGGGCCAATTACCGCGCCATCGCCGACGACCCGATTCTGGTCGGCGGGATCTGGAACACCCTGCTGATCGGAGTGCTGGTGGCGCTGGTTACGCCGCTGCTGTCGCTTCTGATCGCGCAGGCGCTGCGCGCGTGGAAGAAGCCCCGGCTGATCCTCGGGCTGGTGCTGCTGCCGCTCTTCATCCCCGGGGTCAGCATGGGGGTGGCCACTGCGCTGTTCTTCCGCATCCTCGGGGTGGACCCCTCGCTCCTGACCATGGCCATGGTGCAGGTGCTCTGGGCTCTGCCCTTCTCCACGCTTGTGATACTTACCGTGATGGCGAATTTCGACGACGTGTATCTCGAAGCTGCGCACATGCTGGGAGCGAACCGGTTGCAGGCCTTCTTTGAGATCGAGTTGCCGCAGGTTTATCAAG
This sequence comes from Actibacterium sp. MT2.3-13A, assembly GCF_018139985.1. Taxonomy (GTDB): domain Bacteria; phylum Pseudomonadota; class Alphaproteobacteria; order Rhodobacterales; family Rhodobacteraceae; genus JAGSOU01. Next base: position 9,387 of record NZ_JAGSOU010000023.1, read on the forward strand.
GCATTCTTGGTGGCGGCATCTTTGCTCTGATCCTCTCCTTCAACGAGACCATCCGCACCTCGATCGTGCAGGGCGGTGAGAACACAGTGCAGACCTATCTGTGGTCGCAGTACCAGCAGATCGGCTTGAACCCGACTCTGTTTGCACTGATGACGCTGTTGATTGGCCTGACATTGGTTCTGGTCGCGCTGATGGCGGTGCTCGAGATGCGGCAAGCGAGGATGCGCCGCGCCGGATAATAGCCGGTCCGAGGAGGGGGAGGGCCGTTCCCTGAAATCTGAACAGGGCCGCTCTGTGCCCCGTCCCGCGATGAAGGGAGATCTCTCTTTCGCGCCCCTGTTCAGGCTGTTGGGTCAACGGATTCCGCTCGTCTATGACCCGGTGCGTTGGTTTCGATCCGCTGATCTCAGGCAGCGCCTATCCATGATCTCGGTGAGGTGTTTCAGGCTGGGGCGGTGATCGGAGGCAATCTCCGGCACGCTGCGGACTGCCGTGGACTGTGCCGTGTGTGGTGCCCATCGAACACGGAGGGTGCCACCTCTGCGCGCTCGACCGCCTCCCGCGTCAGGGCCCGGGGATCGCGGGGAAGACGGGACCCGCAGCTTGTGCCTTTCTTCAGTTCGGAGGCTCCGGCGTCATGTCAAAGCCGGAATAGTTCCGCAGTTCGTCCATGAAGGCCTTCGCGATCAGCGAGGGGGGCTGCTCCGGGTGGGTCAGGATGGCCGTCTTGATGTGGGTCCGCGGCTTGATGGGGCGCATTTCCAGATCGGGAAAAGCCCCGTTGGCCTTGGCCAGCCAGTCCACGAGGGCGATGCCGGTTCCGGCCTTCACGAAGGCGCAGGCCAGGAAGGAAGAGCTGACTTCGATGGTCATCGGCGAGACGATCCCGGCGCTTCGGAAGACGGCCTCGATGCGCTGCCCAATGGGAGCCGATCCACTGAAGGAGACGAGCGGCTCTCCCACCAGATCGTGGGGGCTGAGTTCCGGCAAGGCGCAGAGCGGGTGCGCGGGAGGCAGCACGGCGGCAAGATGGGTTTCGCCGATCGGCTCTACCTGGACCTCCGCGTCCGCCAGCGGCAGAAAGGCGAGGCCGAAATCGGCGCGCCCGCCCGCCACCATTTCGGGAACCTCCGCGTTCACGACCGATGACACGATGATCGTCACCGCCGGATGTTCCCTCAGGAAGCGCTCGGTCGCCCAGGTGAGATAGGTGGCGGCCAGCGAGGGTATCGTCGCGACATGCAGGCGGCCCGCCTGCAGACGGTGCAGGTCGCCGGCGATTTTCTGGACGTAATCGACGCTGTTGAAGATGCGATCGACCTCGGGAAACAGCGCCCTTGCCTCGGGGGTCGGCCGCAGGCGGCCGTTTTGGCGGTGGAACAATGCGGTTCCGAGCTGTTCCTCTGCGTGGCGCAGAAGGCGCGATGCCGCGGGCTGGGTAATGTTCAGGGCCTGCGCGGCGGCCGTCATGGTGCCGAGGCGCATGATGTTGCGAAAGACTTCGAGTTGTCTGAGGCTCAGTTTACTCATAACCAAAAGCTATAAAGACCACATTTATAAGCATTGGACATTATTCTTTCGAAGGTCAATCGTGACGATCACAAAGGACGTGAGGGAGGAGATCACGATGAAATTTCTAAAGACTGTCGGGCTTGCCACGGCGTTTACGCTGAGCGCCGTGGGCGCAGGCAAGGCCGAGGATTTCCGGCTGGCGCACCAGTTTGCGCCGGACAGCCTGCCGGGCAAGAGCGCGCAGCATTTCGCCGATCTGGTCGCCGAGAAGACGAATGGCGAAAGCAAGGTGACCGTGCTTCCCGGCGGCGCCCTTGGCGACGAACGCGCGAACCTTCAGCAGATCGGGTCGGGCTCGGTCGATTTCGCGCTGACGGGGGATCTGGTGATCAGCTTCATGGCGCAGCCCTACATGCTGGTCTCGATGCCTTTCATCTATGAGAGCCCGCAGCACAGCATCGCCGTGTTCAACGGCGAGATCGGGCAGGAGATCAACCAGTATCTGGAGGAGAACCACAATCTTCAGGCCCTCGGCTGGCAATATGTGGGCACGCGGATGCTGACCGCCAGCAAGCCGGTGAGGAACCTCGACGAACTCAAGGGGCTGCGGACCCGCCTGCCGGGCGCGCAGATGTGGGTGGCGACCTGGGAGAAGACGGATGTCGAGATCGCCTCGATCGCGTTCACCGAACTCTACCTCGCGCTCCAGACGGGCACCGTCGAAGCCGAGGAGAATCCGCCGAACTTCGTCAGGGCCCAGAAGTTCTACGAGGTTCAGGACTACATCATGACGACGAACCACGTTCCCCAGATGCAGGCCTTCTTCGCCAATCCCGGCAGCATGGCGGCGCTTGACGAAGCGACGCGCAACGCGATTCTCGAAGCGGCCAGGGAAACCACCGAGTGGACCTCGCAGGAGGCCGAGAAGGCGCATCAGGCCGACCTCGACTGGCTGACCAGCGAGGGCGGGATGGAGCTTGTCGAGATCGACATGACCGGGATCCAGGACCTCATCAAGGATGTCCCGACCCAGGTTCTGGGCGAGGACGGCCCGGCGCTTTACCAGCGGATCGTTGACACGCGTTACTGAGCTGCCATCGAAAACGCAGGAAGATGCGAACGGCCCCACGGCCGTTCGCATCCAGATGCCGGAGCATAGACCATGAAATCCTTTCCTCTGCGCCCTGCCGTGGCCGGGATCGCCGCGCTGCTGCTCTTGTCGCTGTTCTTCGTCATCCTCGCCCAGATCATCCTGCGCCTGATCGGCATGCCGCTGGTCTGGTCCGAGGAGTTCGCCTCGGTGGCCTTCATATGGCTGGTCTTCCTCGGGGCCGCGCTCGCCTGCGAGCGGCGGGAGAATCTTGACGTCGATCTGCTCTTTAACGCTGTGGCCAAGGGGCGGAGGATGCGGCGCTGGGAAATCCTGATCGCGGCCCTCCAGATCGTGTTCCTTGGCGTTCTCGCCGTGGGCTCGGCGCAGATGGCCGACCAGACCTGGAAGAACTCGATGGGTGCGCTGAAGGGGTTCCCCTATGGCGGCATCTATGTCGGCGTGCTGATCGGGGCGCTGCTTTACCTGGTGTTCCTGATCCGTCAGATCGTGCGCCTGTCCCGCGGGGCGGATGAGGGTGACGGGGCCGGGCGGGAGAACAGCCTGTCATGATGACGCTCATCATCGCAATCGGTCTCATCTTTCTGCTCATGGCGCTCCGCATTCCGGTCGCCGTGGCGATCGGGCTCGCGGCGATGGCCGCGGTCACCGCCGAGATGGGCCTCCGCGTCTTTCCGGTTTCGGCGCAGGTCATGGTCAACGGCGTGAACAGCTTTGTTCTCATCGCGGCCCCGTTCTTCATGCTGGCGGGGGAGATCATGAACAGGGGCGGGCTGACGAAACGGATCTTCCGGCTGGCCAATGCGCTCGTCGGTTCGTTGCCCGGCGGGCTGGCGCAGGTCAACGTTCTGGCGAGCATGCTTTTCGCGGGCATGACGGGCTCGGCCATTTCCGACGCCGTGGGCCTCGGAACGATGGAGATCCGCGCGATGAAGGAGCGGGGCTATGACCCGAAGTTCGCAGGCTCGATCACGGCGGCCTCGTCCATCATCGGGCCGATGATCCCCCCGAGCGTGCCGATCGTGATCTACGGCGCCCTCGCGGGTGCCTCGATCGGGTCGCTTTTCCTGGCCGGCATCGTTCCCGGCATCCTGATGGGCGGTGCGCTCATGGCGGCCATCGTGATCTACGACCGGATGGGCCTGTGCCCGCGCGAGGCGCGCCCGCCGCGGTCCGAGCTTGTCGCCGCGCTTTCGCAGGCCCTGCCCTCGCTCGCGCTTCCGGTGATCGTCGTCGGCGGCATCTACAGCGGCGTGACCACCCCCACCGAAGCCGCGATCATCGCCTCCGCTTATGCGGCCCTTCTGGCGCTTCTCTACCGCGACCTTTCCGTCAGGGATTTCTGGCCCATTCTCGTGCAGGTCGCCTCGGCCACGGGCGCGCTTTTCCTGATTGTCGCCTCGACAGCGCTTCTCGGCTGGATCGTCACCCGCTCGGGCGTGATGATCGAGGTCGCGCTGTGGCTGAGCGGCGCTGTGGAAAGCCAGACCCAGCTTCTGCTGATCATCACCGCGCTCTGCCTTGTCGTCGGGCTCTTCATGGAACCGATCGCCGCGCTTGTTCTGCTGGTGCCGATCCTGCTGCCTGCCGTGAAGATCCTGCAGATCGATCTCGTGCATTTCGGGATCGTGATGATCCTGGCCCTGATGATCGGCCTTCTCACGCCGCCGGTCGGCCTGATCCTCTTCATCGTCGCGCGGATCGCCGAGGTGAGCGTCGCACAGCTCGTGCGCGGCGTGCTTCCGTTCCTGCTGGTCCTGATCGGCGTGCTCATCCTGATCATCGTCTTCCCGTCCATCATCATGGCCCTGCCGCGCATCGCCTACGGGCTGCCGCCCTTCGGCTGAGGATTACCCGTTGAGAATTGCTTCCATCACCTGTGAGACCTATCGCCTTCCGCTGCGGGAGGCGTGGATATCCGCCAAATACAAGATCACGCATCACGAACTGGTGCTCACGCGGGTCGAGACCGAATGCGGTCTGACCGGCACCGGCTGGTGCACGACGATCGGGGTCGGCGGGCTTGCCATCGCGACGCTGGTGAACGGATACATGGCCCCGATCCTGATCGGCGAGGAGCCGAGGGATACCGAGAGGCTCTGGGAATTCATGTGGCAGGATCTGCATTTCGCGGGCCCCGCCGGCACCACGACACAGGCCATCGCAACGATCGACATCGCCCTTTGGGACATCAAGGCCAAGGCGGCGAAGATGCCTCTCTGGCGCCTTCTGGGCGGGGCGCGTTCCAGCGTCGGGGCCTATGCGAGCGCGGTCAACCTGCATCTCACGCAGGACGAACTGGTTGCGCAGGTGGAGCGCCAGCTTTCGGAAGGATACGACGTTTTCAAGATCAAGATCGGGCGCAACGAGCCGCTGGAGGATCTGGAGCGGCTGCGCGCCGTTCGCAAGGCCATCGGCCCGTCGCGCACGCTTCTCATAGACAGCAATCAGCGCTGGCGCGCGGCGGACGCGGTGCGTCATGTCACCCTGCTCGAAGAGGTGCGGCCCGGATGGATCGAGGAGCCCTGCCTGTCGGACGACGTGGCCGGCCATGCGCGGCTCCGCAATTCCATCAAGACGCCGGTCGCCGTGGGGGAGCAGCTGTGCAACCGCTTCGAATTCTGGGCCTATGTGCGCGAAAATGCGGCCGACATCCTTCAGCCCAACGCCGGAAAGGTCGGTGGCATCACCGAGTGGATGAAGATCGCGCATTTGGCGCAGTTCGCCAACCTGACGGTCGCGCCGCACAATTCGCTCGAACTCTCCGCGCATCTCGTCTGCGCGATTCCGAACGGATATCTTGTTGAAAACATCGAGGGCGGGAACCTCGCCGATTTTGGCATTCAGATCGAGGGGCCGCGCATCGTCAATGCCCGCGTCGTTCCGGGCGACCGGCCGGGGCATGGCGTCATCTTCGACGAAGACGCCCTGGCGGCGCACCGGCTGGACCCCACCGCCGCCATAATGCGCGAAAGCAGCGCCCACGGCGGATTCTGAGAGGCGCGCGGGCCCGGCTCTTGCCGGTGCGAAGCGCGCGGTTCGCCTCCGCCCGCGCCATGTCTTGCGGCACCTTGCGCTGCATGGGGTCGATGCATCTGCGTCGGCGCGACGGGCGCACGGGTTTCCCTTTCCGCCTCGGTCAGGATGAGCCTGTCCATCCGGTTGTCGCCGGCGCGGCGCCCTCGGGCGGCGGTGTCCTGAACTCGGGCCGCCTGTCGCCCCAGATTCCAGTGGACGATCCACCGGGAGGTAGTTTATCATTTGATAAATAGCGAGAAGGAGGGACTCAAGTGAAGCTGACCGGGCACCACGATATCGACGCCGCGCCAATGACTGTCTGGAACGCCTTGAACACGCCGGATGTTCTGGCGCGCATCCTGCCCGGTTGCGACCATCTCGAAGAAACCGGGGCCGACCGTTTCGAGGCGACGGCGACGGTCCGGGTCGGGCCGATCAACGCCCGGTTCCGCGGCAAGGTCCGCCTTTCCGAAAAGCGTCCGCCGAGCGCCTTCCGCATCGAGGGTGAGGGGGCTGGCGGGGCGGCGGGCATGGCGCGCGGCCAGGCGGCAATCACCCTTGACCCGCTGGACGGAGGCCGCGCGACGCGGCTGACCTACGATGCGGATGTCGAGATCGGCGGCAAGATGGCGTCGCTGGGCGGCCGGCTGGTCGAGGCGGTGTCGAAACGCAATATCGACAACATGATGGCGGCCTTGTCCGCCGAGGTTGCCAGGGGCGGGGCGACCGCCGCGCAGACCCCGGTGCCTGCGCTGCCCCAGGGCGGCGACATTCCCGAAAAATTGCTGTTCCACGCCCGGCTGCAAAGCGGGCTGCTGGCGCTGATCCTCGGCATCGTGACCTTGATGGCCTTCGCCTAGCGCGTCGTCGCCAGATGCGTCCGGGCCAGTGCCAGGAACCCGTCGATCTGGGTTTCGACGAAGCCCGCCGCATCGTCCGATACCTTTAGCCCATAGACCCATTTCCGGATGGCGCGGTAGAAGAACGTGCCGTGGAAGGACCAGACGATCTCGCTCAGCAGGGGCGACGGGCCCCCGCCGAGCTCATGCGCGACCTCGGTGCAGATAGGCTCGACGATGCGGGTTTTTACGATGTCGAGATAGCGCTGGTTCAGCGGTTCCTCGTGGATCCCCGCCAGGAGCAGGATGCGCACCCATTCGCGATTGTCCGCCACCTTGATGTATTCGCAGTAGACCTCCAGCAGCCGGTCGCGCAGGGGCCGGCTGCGGTCGCGCAGCGTGACCTCCCATTCATCCTTCCAGCGCCCCGCGAAGACCTCGTCATACACGCGGTCGAGCAGTGCGTCCTTGCTGTCGAAATAGCGGTAGAGCAGCGGCTGGGTGATCCCGATCCGCCGCGCCAGCTCGCGGGTCTGACCGGCGAAGCCCTCGTTCGCGAAGAAGCGGATCGCCTCGTCCACGATCTGGCGTTCGCGCTCGGCGGGCGAGAAGCGGCGCCGCGGCGCCTTTTCTGCGTCAGGTTTTTCTTCGGTCGGCAATCGTCTTTCTCCGGATGCGGGACAGTTGCGCAGAAAGCGATTGACATCGCAAGAGATACTTAATTATCGTTTGATAAACAGCGAGTCAATCGCCGTGGGGGAGGGGACAGCATGAAGGCCGCGCCTTTCGACTATGTTCGTGTCGAAAGCCTCGAGGAACTGTTCTCGCTGATGGGGGCCATCGGCGACGACGCCCTCATTCTGGCGGGCGGGCAAAGCCTTGTGCCGGCCATGGCGATGCGCATGGCGCGCCCGCGGCTTCTGCTGGACGTGAACCATATCCCCGGGCTGTCGGGCGTGACGCTGGGCGACTCCGCCCTCCATATCGGCGCGCTGACCCGCTACCACGAACTTGCCGCCAGCCCCGAGATCGCCCGCCACGCGCCGCTGATCGCGGCCGCCGTTCCGCTGATCGCGCATGAGGCGATCCGTTCGCGCGGCACATTGGGCGGAAACATCGCCCATGCCGATCCGGCCTCGGAAATGCCCGCCGTATTGCTGGCGCTGGATGCGACGATCCACGCCGAGAGCGGCCAGGGCGGCCGCACGATCCCGGCGTGCGACTTCTTTCTGGGCACTTACGAAACCGCGCTGGCGCCAGGCGAGATCGTGCGCTCGGTCTCGATCCCGCGGCCGCAGCGGGCCGAGCGCTCGGCCATCGACGAGGTGGTGCGCCGCGCCGGGGATTACGCCATGGCCGGGGCCGCGATCCGTCTGGTCGCCGAGGCCGGGCGCGTGGCCGAAGCGCGGATCGCGCTCTTTGGCGTTGCCGACCGCGCCCTGCGCTGCGCGCCCGCCGAAGAGGCCCTGCGCGGCGCCGAGATCGCGGCGCTGCCGATCGAAGAGGCGGTTGCCGCGCTGCGCGACGCCCTGGAGCCCCTGGCCGATCTCCATGCCGGTGCCGCGACCAAGCGGCACCTCGCTGGCGTCGTGACGGGCCGGCTGCTGGCCGGATTGCAGGAGGAACACGAGAATGGATAGCCTCTTTCCCCTCACCCTGCGCCTGAACGGGCAGCAGGTGCGCCACGAGGTCACGCAGCGCACCACCCTGGCCGAATTCCTGCGTCAGACCGCCGGCCTGACGGCGACCCATATCGGCTGCGAGCATGGCGTCTGCGGCGCCTGCACCGTGATGGTTGACGGCCGGATCGTGCGCGGCTGCCTGATGTTCGCGCTGCAGGCCGAGGGCGCCGAGGTGACAACGCTGGAGGGTCTGGCGCAGGACGCCGCGATGCAGGCACTGCAGAAACGGTTTCATGAGCACAACGCCCTGCAATGCGGCTTTTGCACCAGCGGGATGCTGATCACCGCACGCGCGCTGCTGGAGGACAACCCGCGCCCCAGCCGCGACCAGGTGCGTGAGCACCTCTCGGGCAATTACTGCCGCTGCACCGGCTATCAGGCGATCGTCGAGGCGACCCTCGGCGCGGCCGGCGATATCGAAGAGGGCGCGGCATGACGGAACAGCGCACGCTGCCCGGGGCCGCCGGGCTGGTCGGCAGCCGCCTCCCGCGTGAGGCGGCGCGGCGTCACGCGCGCGGCGGCGGACGGTTCGTCGACGACATCGCCTTTGCCCGGCTGGCGCATGTGGCCTTTGTCCGCAGCCCCTATGCCCATGCCCGCATCACCGGAATCGAGACCGCGGCGGCGCGGGCCCTGCCGGGGGTTCTGGCCGTCGTCACCGGCGAGGATCTGAAGCCGCTTTGCCATCCCTGGGTCGGCGTGCTGAACCACTTCCCCGGGCTGAAATCGGCGCCGCAATATCCGCTGGCGATCGATGCCGCGCGCTGGAACGGCGAACCCGTGGTCGCCGTGGTCGCCGAAAGCCGCGCCCTGGCCGAGGATGGCGCCGATCTGGTCGAGGTCAGCTACGAGCCGCTGCCGCCGGTGCTCGACCTCGATGCCGCACAGGCGCCCGGCGCGCCGGTCGTGCATCCCGACCTCGAGGACAATCTGGCCTTCGCGCTGGAACTCGACACCGGCGGGGTGGAGGCGGTCTTCGCCGAGGCCGCGCTGGTGGTCGAGGATGAATTCCGCTTCGGCCGCCACACCGCGCTCACCCTGGAGCCGCGCAGCCTGGTGGCCGATTTCGACCCGGCCCTGCGGCAACTGACCGTGCATCACGCGACCCAGACGCCGTTCCAGATGCAGGATGTCTATGCCCGCCACCTCGGCCTGGAGGAGGCCGATGTGCGCGTCGTCGCCCCGGATGTCGGCGGCTCCTTCGGGATGAAGCTGCATGTCTATGGCGAGGAAATGGCCACCTGCGCCCTGTCGGTCCTACTGGGCCGACCGGTCAAGTTCGTGGCCGACCGCCTGGAAAGCTTCCAGACCGATATCCACGCCCGCGACCACAGGGTCCGCGCCCGCATGGCGGTGTCCGAAGAGGGCGAGATCCTCGCGATGGACGTGGTGGACGAGACCGGCATCGGCCCCTATTCGGTCTATCCCCGGACCTCGGCGGTCGAGGGCAACCAGGCGATCCGGCTGATGGGCGGGCCCTACCGGATGCCCGCCTACCGCGGGCGGCTGAAGGTCGTGTTCCAGAACAAGACGCCGATGTGCCAGTATCGCGCGGTGGGCCATCCCGTCGCCTGCGCGGTGACCGAGGGGCTGGTCGACAAGGCCGCCGCCCGGCTGGGCCTCGACCCGCTGGAGATGCGCCGCCGCAACGTGGTGACGCAGGACATGTATCCTCACCGCTCGCCCACCGGCTACATGTTCGAGCGGCTCAGCCATGAGGAATGCGCCGCCCGGATCGAGCAGATGATGGGTTACGCCCGGCTGCGCGACGAGCAGGCCGAGCTGCGCGCGCGCGGCATTCATCGCGGCATCGGTTTCGCCACCTTTATCGAGATCACAAATCCCGGCCCGGCCTTCTACGGCGTCGGGGGCGCGCGGATCTCGGCGCAGGACGGCTGCGTGATGAAGATGGAGCCATCGGGGCAGATCCGGGTCGATGTCTCGGTCACCGAGCAGGGGCAGGGAACCGAGACCATCATGGCCCAGATCGCGGCCACCCATCTCGGCGTGCCGCTGAGCGACGTGCGGGTCTACACCGGCGATACCCGGTCCTCGCCCTATGGCGGGGCGACCTGGGCGTCGCGCGGGGCCGGGGTCGGCGGGCCGACGGTGATGAAGACCGCCCAGGCCCTGCGGGACAATATCCTCGACGTCGCCGCGACCATCCTGCAGGCCCGGCCCGAAGAGCTGGCCCTGCGCGACGGCTGCATCGTCGATGCCGCGGGGTCGGTGCGGATGGACCTGGCGGAACTGGGGCGCATCGCATATTTCCGGCCCGACACGCTGCCGGCGGATTACCATCCCGAACTGACCGTGGCGCGGCATTATGTGCCTCAGGGCTATCCGTTCGCGTTCACCAACGGCATTCAGGCCAGCCATCTTGAGGTGGACACCGAGACCGGGCTGGTGCGGCTACTCGATCACTGGGTGGTCGAGGACTGCGGCACGGTGATCAATCCGCTGCTGGTCGATGAACAGGTGCGCGGTGGCGTGGTGCAGGGGCTGGGCGCGGCCCTGTTCGAAGAGGTGCTCTACAATTCCGAAGGCGCACTGACCACGGCGACCATGGCCGACTACCTAGCGCCGATGGCCGGCGAGATGCCCGACATCCATGTCGGCCATGTCGTCACCCCGACCTTGACGTCGCCTCTGGGCGCGAAGGGCGTGGGCGAGGCCGGCACGGCGGCCGCACCCGCGGCCGTTATGAACGCGATCAACGATGCCTTGTCGCCCTTCGGCGCGGAACTGCGGCAGATGCCGTTCACCCCGGAGCGGATCCTGGCGGCACTTGGAAAGATCTGAGACTGCGCCTCCCCGCCCCGGGGAGGGACACAATCGGCTCCGGGGAGGGAGCCGGAACATGGGAGGAAGAGACCACATGAACATGCACCTGAAAGGCGCCAGCCTGCTGGCCCTGATGATCGCCGCCGGTCCCGCCGCGGCGGAAAAGACCATCAACCTGACCATCGCGTCCAGCCATCCGACCACGATCCACTGGGTCGGGGTGATGGACGAGGTGTTCAAACCCGCCGTCAACCGCATGCTGGAAGAGCGCGGCTCGGAATATCGGGTCAGCTGGACGGAGGCCTATGGCGGTTCGCTCTACAAGTTTCGCGAGACGCTGAGCGCGGTCGAGAGCGGCATCACCGATATCGGCTGGATCGGCACGCTGTGGGAAAGTTCGGCGCTGCCGCTGCAGAACGTCACCTATTTCGCGCCCTTCGCGGCGGACGACCTCGGCGTCGTGCTGGAGGTCATGGACGGCATCCAGCAGGAATTCCCCGAGATCGGCCGGACCTGGGAAGAAAACGGCGTGACCTTCCTGGGCGGCGCGGGTACCGACAGCTATCACCTTCTGACCACCTTTCCGGTGGACAGTGTCGACGACCTGAAGGGGCGCAAGATCTCGGCCCCAGGCGTGTCGGCGGCCTGGCTTGAGGGCACGGGCGCGATTCCCGTCGATGGCGGCCTGACCACCTATTACACCGACATCCAGACCGGGGTGTCCGAGGGCACCCTGTCCTTTGCCACCGGCATCCTGCCGACCAAGGTGCACGAGGTCGCGCCCTATATCACCAAGGTGAACATCGGCGCGATGTATCTGGGCGCGGTCGGCATGAACAAGGATCGTTTCGATTCCATGCCGCCCGAGGTGCAGGACGTCATCATCGAGGCCGGCAAGCTCTATCGTGACGCCCTGGCCGAAGAGATCACCTCGAACTCCGAGGCGGCGATGGCACAGATGGCGGCCGAGGGCGCCAAGGTCAGCGAGTTCCCGGCCGAAGAGCGTCAGAAATGGGTTCAGGGCCTGCCCGACATCGCGGCCCAATGGGTCAAGACCAACGAGGCCCGTGGCCTGCCCGCGGCCCTGGTGATGAAGGAATATATCGCCCGCCTGAAAGCGGCCGGTCTGACCCCGGCCCGCGACTGGTCCGCCGGGATCGAATGACGTCAGTCCTCCGGCCGGCCCCGTCCGGGGGCGGCCGGAGACCTTTTGCCGAGGGAGAGCGCATCATGGCCGACTCATCCGTATCCGAACAGCGCCCCGCAGCGCGGCGCTTCGGCCTGTTCGGCGCAGCTCTGCACATTCTGGCGTGGCTGGGCGGGCTGTGGCTGGTTCTGCTGATCGCGTTGATCTGCGCCGACGTGATCGGCCGCTCCTTCCTGAACGCGCCGATCACCGGCGTGGCCGAGATTGCGGCCTTTTCGGTGATCGCCATCGTCAGCCTGCAACTGCCCGAGACGGTGCTGCACAACCGGCTGACCCGCACCGACCTGCTGATCGCGCCGCTGGGCCGGCGCGCGCCGGGTCTGGCCAACCTTCTGGAGGTTCTGTTCGCGGCGACCGGGGCGGGGATCTTCGCGGTCGCGCTCTATGGCAGCATCGCGTTGCTGGAGCAGAGCTGGCAGAGACATGAATTCTACGGAGTGCAGGGGGTCTTCACCTTTCCGAGTTGGCCGGTCCGGCTGGTTCTGGTGATCGGCCTGGCGGCGACGGTCGCGGCCTTCCTCGTGCGGATCGCAGTCCATTTCAGGGCGGGCCGCGCGCGGCACGAGGCATGAACGCATTGTCCCGGACCACGCCCCTATCGGAGGAACAGGCATGAGCCCCATTGAAATCGGACTGAGCCTCGTCGGCGTCCTCGTGCCGCTGATCCTGATCGGCATGCATATCGGCGTGGCGCTGATCTTTCTGTCCTTCGTCGGCGTCTGGCTGATGCGCGGCAATTTCGAGTTGGCGGTCAAGCTGGTGTCGCTGACCGTCTATGGCGGCATCTCGGACTACATCTTCGCCACCATCCCGATGTTCGTGATGATGGGGCTGCTGGTGTCGGTCTCGAATGTCGGAAAGGACACCTTCGACGTGGCCGAATGGGGTCTGCGGCGGATCCGCGGCGGGCTGGGGATGGCGACCGTGATGTCGAACATGGTTTTCGCGGCGGTCACCGGCATCTCGATCGCCTCGGCGGCGGTGTTCACGCGCGTCGCCGTGCCCGAGATGATCCGGCACGGCTACAATCCCCGGTTCGCGGTGGGCACGGTCGCGGGCAGTTCGATCCTGGGGATGCTGATCCCGCCGTCGCTGCTGCTGATCGTCTATGGCGTGCTGGCCGAGGAATCGATCGGCCGGATGTTCCTGGCCGGCGTCGTGCCCGGGATCATGATGAGCGTCGCCTTCCTGGCCCTGATCGCGGTCACGGCCCATCTGTGGCCGCGCAGTGTCCAGAGCGCCGCCGACAGGCTGGAATTTTCCCACAGCGAGACGCTGGGCAGCGCCACGGTCAAGCTGACGCCCCTGGTCGCGCTGGTGGCGCTTGTGCTGGGCGGGATCTACACCGGCTATTTCACCCCCACCGAGGCCGGGGCGGTCGGCGCGGCCGGGGCGCTGGTCGTCACCCTTCTGCGCCGCCGGCTGACCGCCGAGAACAGCCGCTCGGTGATGCGCGAGACCGGCTATATCTCGGTCGGCATCCTGTTTCTGCTGATCGCGGCGGGCATGTATTCGCGGATGCTGACCATGGCCGGCATCCCGATGGAGGTCGGCCGCCTGATCGCGACCCTGGGCTTGGGCGAATACGGGTTCCTCGCGGTCTATATCCTGCTGGTTCTGCTGTTGGGGATGCTGCTGGACAGCACCTCGATCCTGCTGATCGTCGTGCCCATCGCGGCCCCGATCGCCAGCGGCATGGGCATCGACCTCATTCACTTCGGCATCATCACCGTCATCGCCGTCGAGATCGGCCTGCTGACCCCGCCATTCGGCATTTCGGCCTTTACGGTGAAATCGGCATTGGCCGATCCGAACATCAAGGTCGAGACGGTGTTCCTGGGGGCGCTGCCCTATGTGCTGGTGATGCTGCTGGTTCTGGTCCTGATCGTGGTGATGCCCTGGACGACGGTCTGGCTCGCGCGCGGCGCGTTCTGAGCCGGGGCCGGTCACGGCCCGCATTGTCCGGGGGCGGGCGGAAGGGGGGCACGGGAAGCGGCCTGAGCGCGCATCTCCCCCCGGCGCATGCCCCGCATGCCCGCCCGCCGCGGCGGATGTTCCGCCGCCGGTCTCAGTCCCGCTGCATCCGGGTCGCGGCGGCGATCGACACCGCGCAGGCGGTCAGCATCGGGATCAGCGCGAAGCGCCAGTCATTGCCGGCGGCGGAGACCGTGGCAGCCACGATCGGCGCGCCGGCGAACTGGCCCAGCGCCGAGCCCTGCATCAGCATCCCATTGCCCGCGCCCAGATGGCGCGGCGACGGCGCCCTCAGAGGCACGCAGCCGAACAGGCCCGGCGGGATCAGCCCGCCGAGCAGGGAAAAGGCGATACAGAGGGCGATCCGGGCACCGTCCCCCAGAACCGGAAGGAAGATGCCGATCTCCGCCACGCCCATCGCGGCGCCGCCGAGCAGGACCAGCCGCCGCGCCGACCGCCCGCCGCGCAACAGCCAGCCGCCCGCCAGGCAGCCGACGATATTTGACAGGACCACCAGCGCGGTCGCGACGGAGGCCTGGGCGAGGTCCAGCGACAGGCTTTCGGTCAGGAAGGTCGGCAGCCACACCATCAGCGTGACCCACTGGAACGCGTAGACGCAAAAGATCAGCGCCAGCAGCAGAAGGCCCGGGCTGGAGACCGCTTCGCGCAGGGTTCCGACAAGGCGGCCCGTCGCGGGCGCCGGAAGCGTGACTTGCCGCATCGCCCAGAGCACGCCATAGGCCATGAAGGGACAGAGTGCGGCGATGACCCACCAGATGCCGCGCCACCCCACGACCTCCAGCGCCACCGGCGCGCTCAGAAGGACAAGCGTCATTCCCGTCGGGGTGTAGACGCTCCACAGGCTCAGCGCCATCGGCCGGTCGCGTTCGGACGCGGCGGCCAAGACCACCGCCGGCATCGAGACCGAGATGGCGATGAAGCCCACCCCCTCGACCAGCCGGCTGATCATCAGCGGGGGCAATGTGTGCGACAGCGCGGCCAGGGCGCCGCCCGCGGCCAGGCAGGAGAAGCCCACGATCACGAGGCGCCGACGGCCCAGCCAGTCGCACAGGCCGCCGACGAAGACCGACAGGCTCATGCCGAGGACATTGAACAGCGAGATGACGAAGCCGCCCGCGACCAGGCTCAGACCCAGGTCTTCGCGGATGCGGGGCAGGGCCGGCGGCAGTTTGCCGACATGCATCGCCGCGACGACCCCGGCCAGAACGGCCATTCCGACAACGCCCCAGCGCGTGGATCCTTCAGCCGCCAACACTGCGCTCCCATGGCTGGAAAATCGCGCTCGCGTTCGGCGCCGCGCCGTGGCGCCGCCCGCGCCGGGACGGCTCCGCTGCCGCGCGCCTCACCTCTCGCCACGCCCGACGAGACGCATCACGACGACGAAGAAAAGCGGCACGAAGAGCACGCCCAGAACCGTCGCCGAGACGGTGCCGCCCAGAACGCCGGCCCCGATCGCGTTGCGCCCCCCGGATCCGGCGCCGGTGCTCAGCACCAGCGGGAGAACGCCCAGCGAAAACGCCATCGAGGTCATGATGATCGGCCGGAACCGCTGCGCCGCCGCGTTGCGCACCGCGTCCAGCAACCGCTCGCCCGCCTCGACCCTGTCGCGCGCGAATTCGACGATAAGGATCGCGTTCTTGCCGGTCAGGCCGATGACGGTCAGCAGGCCGACCTGGAAGAACACGCCATTGTCGAACCCACCCAGCCAGGCGCCGACAAGCGCGCCCAGCACGCCGATCGGCATGGCCAGCATCACCGCGAAGGGGACCGTCCAGCTTTCGTAGAGGGCGGCCAGCGACAGGAACACCGCCGCCAGCGACAGCGCGTAGAGCAGCGGCGCCTTGTTGCCGGATTCGCGCTCTTCCAGCGACAGGCCGGTCCAGGCCACGTTATAGCCGCCGGGCAGCTGGGCGGCGAGGCGCTCGATCTCGGCCATCGCCTCGCCGGAACTCACGCCCGGCGCCGGGCTGCCCTGGATCCGCAGCGAGGGCACGCCGTTGTAGCGGTAGAGCCCCTGCGGGCCGTAGCTCCACGCCCCTTCGGCGAAGTTCGAGAACGGAACGAGCCCGCCGCTGGCGTTGCGCACCCGCCATTTCTGCAGGTCCGAGGGCACCGCCCGCGCATCGGCCTCGCCCTGGACGTAGACCTTCTTGATGCGGCCGCCGTCGATGAAATCGTTCACATAGCGCCCGGCCCAGGCGACCGTCAGCAGGTTGCCCACATCCGCGGCCGACAGCCCCATCGCGCCGGCCTTGCGCCAGTCGATGTTCAGGTTGAACTGCGCCGCATCCTCCAGCCCGCTGGGCCGCGCCGAGGCGATCAGCGGGCTTTGCGCGGCCATCCCCAACAACTGGTTGCGCGCCTGCACGAGCTCGGCATGGCCCTGCCCGCCGCGCGCCTGCAGGTAGAAATCGAAGCCCGAGATATTGCCCAGCTCGATCACCGAGGGCGGCACGATCGGGAAGACCATCGCGTCGCGGATCTGGCTGAAGGCGCCGAAGGCCCGTCCGGCGACGGCCTGGACGCTCTGGCCCGGCGCGGTGCGCTCGGACCAGTCCTTGAGCTGCACGAAGGCCAGCCCCATATTCTGTCCCTGTCCGGCGAAGCCGAAGCCGACAACCCCGAACATCGAACCGACGGTGCCGGTTTCGTTTTCGAGGAAATGGTTCTCGACCTGACGGACCACATCCAGCGTGCGCTCGGCGGTGGCGCCGGTGGGGGCCTGGATCATGGTGAAGAGGATGCCCTGATCCTCGTCGGGCAGGAACCCGGTGGGTGTGCGCGCGAACAGCATCACCATGCCCACGGCGAGCGCGACATAGACCAGCCCGACCCGCAGCGGGCGGCGCACCAGCCAGCCGACGCTGCCGCCATAGCCGCGCAGCGTGGCGTCGAAGCCGCGGTTGAACAACCCGAACGGCCCGCGCCGCGCCGGGTGGTCGCTTTTCTTCAGCAGGGTCGCGCAGAGCGCCGGGGTCAGTGTCAGCGCCACCACCACCGACAGCGCCATCGCCGAGACGATGGTGATCGCGAACTGCTGGTAGATCACGCCCGTAGAGCCGCTGAAGAACGCCATCGGCACGAACACCGCCGACAGCACCATGGCGATGCCGATCAGCGCGCCGGTGATCTGGCCCATGGATTTGTAGGTGGCCTCGCGCGGGGACAGCCCGTCCTCCTCCATGATGCGCTCGACGTTCTCGACGACCACGATCGCGTCATCGACCAGCAGGCCGATCGCCAGCACCATCGCCAGCATGGTCAGGGTGTTGATGGTGAAGCCCGCCGCGGCAAGGATCCCGAAGGTGCCCAGCAGAACCACCGGCACCGCCAGCGTCGGGATCAGCGTGGCGCGCAGGTTCTGCAGGAACAGCAGCATCACCAGGAAGACCAGCCCGATCGCCTCGAACAGGGTCTTCACCACCTCCTTGATCGAGATCTCGACGAAGGGCGTCGTGTCGTAGGGAATGACGTAATCCATGCCCTCGGGGAAGAACCGGGCGAAATCCGCCAGCTTTTCCTTGACCGCTCCGGCTGTGTCCAGCGCGTTCGCCCCCGGCGCCAGGCTGATCGCCATGCCCGCCGCGGGGTTGCGGTTGAACCGGGCGATGGTGCCGTAGCGCTCGGCGCCGATCTCGACCCGCGCCACATCGTCGAGCAGCACCAGACCGCCGTCGGTTTCGGCGCGCAGCACGATCTGGCGGAAATCCTCGGGCGTGCGCAGCAGCGACTGTGCGGTGATCGTCGCATTGAGCTGCTGGCCCGCGACCGCCGGGCGGCTGCCGAAGGCGCCGGCCGAGATCTGCGCGTTTTCCGCCGCGACCGCGTTCACCACGTCCTGCGGCGTCAGCTCGAAGGCGGCCAGCCGCGACGGGTCGAGCCAGATCCGCATGGCGTATTGCGCGCCGAAGACGCGCACGTTGCCGACGCCCTCGACCCGGCTCAGCTCGTCCACCAGATTGGTGATCATGTAGTCGGCCAGATCGACCTCTTCGTACTGGCCATCGCGCGAGATCAGGCCGACCACCATCAGGAATCCGGAGGTCGATTTCTGCACCTGAACGCCCTGCCGCTGCACCGGCTCGGGCAGCAGCGACGTCGCCTGCGCCAGCTTGTTCTGGACCTGCACCTGCGCGATGTCGGCATCCGTGCCGGTCTCGAAGGTCAGTTCGATGCTGGCGCTGCCCGCCGAGGTGGAACTGGACGAGATGTAGCGCAGCCCGTCGAGCCCGGTCATCTGCTGCTCGATGATCTGGGTGACGGTGTTGGCCACGGTCTCGGCCGAGGCGCCGGGATAGGTGGCCTGAACCGTGACCGAGGGCGGGGCGATCTGCGGATATTGCGCCACGGGCAGGCTGCGGATGGCCAGAATGCCAACCCCCATGATCAGGATCGAGATCACCCAGGCGAACACCGGACGGTCGATGAAGAAACGGGCCATGATCGGCGCTCCTGTGGTTGGGGATCAGTTGCCGGCGGCGGCCGGTTGTCGTTCCTCGGGGGTGACGGTGGCGCCGGGGCCGGTCTTCTGGAAGCCGGCCACGATCATGCGGTCGCCGGCCGCCAGCCCCTCGCTGACCACCCAGTCCGCGCCGCGATCCTGCAGGACGGTCAGGGGGCGTTCCTCGACCACGTTTTCTTCGTTTACGATCCAGGCGATGGGGCGGCCGCGGCGATCGCGCATGATGCCCTCCTGCGGGGCTAGGAACACGCCGTCGAGTTTCTGCGTGGGCATCTCGACCTGGACATACATGCCGGGCAGCAGCAGCCGGTCGGGGTTTTCGAATGCCATCCGCAGGACCACGACGCCGGTCTGCGGATCGACATGCGGCTCGGCCGCGGTCAGGGTGCCCGTCTGGTCATAGGCCGAGCCGTCGGCCAGCGTCAGCTTGACCTCCAGATCGGCGGAGCCCAGCACCTCGGCGGTGTGGCCGCGCCGCCAGCGCAGCAGGTCGGCGGCGGATTGCGTGACATCCACATGCACCGGGTCGATGTCGCGGATCACGGCCAGCGGCGCGGCCTGGCTGGCCGTCACCAGGGCGCCGGGGCTGGTGCGCGACAGGCCGATCTCGCCCGACAGCCGGGCGCGGATCGTGGTGCGATCCAGCTCGATCTCGGCGACCCGGCGCCGCGCCTGTGCGACCTGCAGCGCGGCGGCGGCCGCGTCGCGCGCCGACAGCGCGTCGTCCAGCGCCTGCTGGCTGGCCACGTTGCGCGACTGCAATTCGCGGACCCGCTCGGCCTCGGTTCCGGCCAGGTCGAGCTGCACCCGCGCCTGGGTCACGGCGGCCTCGGCCTGGGCCAGCGCCGCCTCGTAGGTCGCCGCGTCGATCCGGTAAAGCGCGTCGCCCTCGCTCACCTCAGCGCCTTCGCGGAAAAGCCGCTCGGTGATGATGCCGTTGACCTGAGGGCGGACCTCGGCCTCGGCCGAGGCGCCGACGCGCCCGGGCAGGGTCGAGGTCAGCGTGACGGATTGGGGCTGCATCGTGACCACTGTGACCGCGGCGGGGGGGCGCTGGTTCTGGGCCGTGGCCTGTCCGGCCCCGCACAGAGCGGCCCCTGCGCAGAGCGCGGCGATCAAATTCCTGGTCCGGGTCATGGAATAGCCTCCTGCCGATCGGGTTGCGCGGGTCCCTTTCGGACGAAGGAACCGGGCGTGGGTTTCTGTTAAAGACTGCATGCGCGGCACGCAATGCGGCTTGGAACAGATGCGATGTGCGTCCACGCCCGCCCCCGGCAGGCCTGTGCCTCCGGAGGACGCCGAGGGGCAGGCCGCTGGCATATATCCCGCAATCGCGGGGATCGCCGGATTCCGCCTGCCGAGGGCCTGTCAGCGGGTCATGCCCGGCCGGTGCGCGGGGCCTCGGGGGGCGGATTGCCCCAGCCACACCGACCCCAGCACGATCACGCCGCCCGCGATCTGCAGCGGCGTCAGGCTCTGGCCGAGAAACAGCCAGCCGAGGCTCACCGCGGTCACCGGGCTCATGAAGCCGAGCAGGGAGACCGCCGCGGGCTCGATCCGGGCGACGCCGCGGAACCACAGCGCATAGGTCAGCGCCGCGCCGACCAGCCCGAGATACAGCAGCCCGCCGAGATTGCGCGCGTCCAGCGCGGGCAGCGGCGGCTCCAGCGCCAGCGCGACCGGCACCAGCAGAAGCCCGCCCGCCGTCAGCTGCCAGGCGGTAAAGGCCAGCGGCGGCACCGGCGGCTGCCACTTCCGGCTGAGCACCGTGCCCGCCGCCATCGAAAAGGCCCCTCCGATGCCAGCCATCAGCCCCAGCGGGTCGAACCCCGCCCCGGGCCGCAGAAGCAGGAGCGCCACGCCCCCCGCGCCCGCCAGCGCCGCCGCCACCGACAGCGCCGCGATGGGCGTGCCCAGCCAGCCGCGCGCCAGGAAGATGACCAGCAGCGCCTGCACCGAGCCCAGCGTCGCCGCGACCCCGCCCGGCAGGCGGTAGGCGGCGACGAAGAGCAGCACCCAGAACACCGCGAAATTCAGCGCGCCCAGCGTGAACACGCGCGCCAGCCAGTCCCGCGGCGGCATCCGCCGCACCAGCAGCAACAGCAGCACGCCGGCGGGCAGGGCGCGCAGAACAGCCAGCGTCACCGGGTAGCCCTGCGGCAGGAACTCGGTCGTGACGAAATAGGTGCTGCCCCAGATGGCGGGGGCCAGCGCGGTCAGAAGCAGGTCGGCGGTTCGGGGCATGGGGATCTCCGTTCGTGAGGCGGGGCAGGCGGGGCGGTTGCCGCCGGCCCCGGTCTGTCAGGCCACCAGCCGCTGGCAGGCACGCAGTTGCGCGCGCAGATCCTCCAGCGGGCCGTTGACCAGCCGCGCGCCGGTGTCGCGCACGATCACTGTCGGCACCGAGGTCACCTGCAGGCGACGCGCCATCGCGCGGTCGGCCTCGACCGCGCGCCGCGTGGCCGGATCGGCCAGGCCCTGCGCGAAGGCGCGGGGGGCGAGGCCGCAGTCCCGGGCCACGGCGGTCAGAACCTCCGGGTCGGCGATGTTGCGGGCCTGGCTGATATGCGCGCGCTGGAGCGCGTCGAAGATCCGCCAGTGACCTTCCCGCCCCGCCAGCCGCTCGGCCGCCTTGCAGGCCAGCGCGGCGGGCAGGCCGTGGGGATAGGCGAAGGGGGCCGCGCGCATGCCGTCGATGTCGAAGGCGCCGGGGTCGTCGCTGGCCGCGCGGCAGGCGGCCCAGTGGCCGAGGATCGTCTCCCTCGCGCGCGGCAGCGATCCGAAGGCCGCCACCATCTGCGCCGGACTGTCCTGCAGCACGAATGTCCGGTGGTGGATGTCGAGGTCGAACTCGCCGGCCAGCGCGCGCAGCCTCGGCGAGAGGTTGAAGCACCAGCCGCAGACCGCGTCGTGAAAGAATTCGAGGGTCAGCCGGGTCATCACGCCACCTCGCGCGCGTCTGCATCGGTGTCGGCCGCAGCCGCGGTTGCCAGCCGGGCCGCGATCCGGGCAACGTGGCGGCCCTGGAACCGCGCGCCGGCAAGCTCGGTTTCGGAGGGCTGGCGCGACCCGTCTCCGCCCGCCACCGTGCCCGCGCCATAGGGCGAGCCGCCGACGATTTCGTCCATCCGCATCTGCCCGGCGAAGCTGTAGGGCATGCCGGCGATCAGCATGCCGAAATGCAGCATCGGCACATGGGTCGAGAGCACCGCCGCCTCGTGCCCGCCATGTTGCGAGCCGGTCGAGGTGAAGACCGCCCCGACCTTGCCCACCAGCGCGTTCTGCGCCCAGAGCCCGCCGGCGGTGTCCAGGAACTGCTTCACCTGCGCCGCCATGTTGCCAAAGCGCGTGGGCGTGCCGAGGATGATCGCGTCATAGGCGGGCAGGTCGGCGACCCTGGCCTCGGGCCTGTCGTCCGGCAGGTATCCCGCGCTTTCGCGGATCGCCGGCGGCACGGTTTCGGGCACGCGGCGCAGATCGACGGTCACGCCGGGCACGCTGCGCGCGCCGTCGGCCTCGGCCTCGGCGAGGGCGCGGATATGGCCGTAGCTGGAATAGTAGAGAACAAGAACGCGGGTCATCGGGGGGCCTCGTGTCGGTTGGGTTTCGGTTGGACCCAACATGCCCCCCGGCCCGGCGCGGAATAAGCTGCCCGGGGGAAAGTCATTCTTTACGCTTCGTGAAGAATGTCAGCGCGGGTCGCGCAGCGCGTCTTGCAGATGGTCGAGGAAGGCCGCGGTCTTGGCGTCCGTGCCAAGCCGCGAGGCGGTGACCGCGAAGATCTGCCGCGGCGGCAGCTCATGCTCGGGCAGCACCCGTTCCAGCCGCCCGGCAGCGACCTCGGGGTCGGCGATGAAATCGGGCAGTGCGCCGACGCCCATCCCGGCCGCCAGCATGTCGCGCAGGAACAGGCTGCTGCCCAGCCGCAGCCGCGGCTCGAGCGGCAACTCCTCGGTGCCGCCGGGGCCGATCAGCGTCCATTTCTGGGCGTGGTCGGCATGTTCGAAGGCGACATGGTCGTGGCCCCTCAGATCCGCGACCGCGCCCGGACGCCCGCGCGCGTCGAGATAGAACGGCGCCGCGAACAGCCGCTGGCGGATGCCGCCGATCCGGCGCGCGAACAGGCCCGAATCCGGCAGTTCCGCGCGCAGCCGCAGCGACAGGTCGAAGCCGCCCTCGACCATGTCCAGCACGCGGTCCTCCAGCGTCAGCGCCAGCGTGAGATCGGGATGGCGCCGCAGGAAGGGCGGCAGCAGCGGCGACAGCACGCTCAGCCCCCAGGAGACCGGGGCGTTCACGCGCAACCGCCCCTTCACCGTCTCGGCGCCGCGGCGCAGGCGGTCCTCCATGGCGCCGATGTCGTGCAGGATGCGCCGCGCCTCGTCGTAATAGTGCCGGCCGTGATCGGTCAGCGACATCGACCGCGTGGTGCGGGTCAGCAGCGTGCAGCCGAGGCTTTCCTCCAGCAGGCGCGTTTCGCGGCTGAGCAGGGCGGGGGATACGCCCATGTCCTCGGCCGCCCTGGCGAAGCTGCCGCGCTCCACGATCCGGCAGAACGCCTTCATGACGTCGAGCCTGTCCATTCCGCTGTCTCCGGGTCAGGGGCCAGATGGCCGTGGATCCTCCGGCCGCAGCCATAGCACGGGCGCGCGCCGCCTGTCGCCCGCCTTTGCGCCTGCCACGCCCCCCGGCGCGTCAGTAGTCGCGCTCGAAAAAGACGCCAAGGCTGGTATCGCCGGTCGAGCTGAGCTTGCCCCTGAGCCGGGTCGAGGGGGTGAGGTCGAGGTTCAGGTGAATCTCGCTCTCGCCCTCGTTGTCCACGACCACCTCGGAATAGATGTTTTCCGACAGGTATTTGCCGGCGCGCACCTCGGTCGCGCCGGTGTCGGTGGTGGTCACGTCGAGATCGCTCAGCCCGAAGCCCTCGCGCAGCTTACCGACCACGCCGCCGCCGCCGCGGCCCGCCAGCGTTGCCACCGCGCCGGCCAGCCGGGCCGCCTGGAAGGGCGAGATCGTGTCCAGCCCGCGCCCGAAGATCAGCCGCGAGACGACCTCCTCCTGCGGCAATTCGGGCTCCGACCGGAAGGTGATCTCCGGGTCGCTGGCCAGCCCCTCGACCAGGATGCGGATTTCGACCTCATCGGCCCGCGTCGTGGCGACGAAGCGCAGGTAGGGGTCGAAGGCGCCTTGCAGGTCGACCCGGCCCTCGGTCAGTTCCAGCCGCTTGCCGAGGATGTCCAGCCGCCCGCGGACCAGCTCGAACAGGCCCGAGGGGATGACGTCTTCGGTCGTGCCCGACAGGCGCAGCTGGCCGCCGAGTTCGGCATCCAGGCCGCGGCCGCGCACGAAGATGCGGTTCGGCGCGTCGATGGTCAGGTCGAGGGACAGGCCGGGCCCGCCCCCGGGGCCGTCGCCGGTTTCCAGCAGGCCGGCGCGGGCGCGGGTGGCATGCACCGCCGCCGGTTCGTTGGCATGGCGCAGTCCGGGCAGGCTGCCGATCTCGGCGATGCCGTCGGCGGGGATGCGCAACTCGGTTTCCTCAAGGCTCAGCGCGCCGGTGATGCGGCCGGCGCCGGTTAGCGGCCCGCTCAGCGCGATCTGCCCGTCGACGCGGGTGTCGTAGAGCAGCGGATCGCGCACCCGCACGCGCTGCAGGGTGACGGTCAGGTCACCCTCGTTCGGCGCGCTCAGCGCCACCGGACCGGAGACCGAGATTCGGCCGCCGCCGCGCACCTCGCCGGTCATTGCGATCTGAGCGCGGCCCGCCGCAATCTCGATCGTCGCGTCGAGCGGGTCCAGCGCTGTGTTGAAGGTGGGCGCCGACAGCCGCGCCCCGGCGGCGCTGACGCGTCCCGAAAGCGCCGAGAGGGCGGGCGCGCCCTGCAGTCGCAGGTCGTAGCGGGCGGTGCCCTGGACGTTGCGCGGCGCGATATAGGGGTTGGCCAGCCCCAGCGGCGCGGTGCCGCTGAGCGTCAGGTCCACGGTCGCGCCGTCGCCCGCGACCAGCCCCTCGATCGCGGCGCTGGTGCCGCCCGGGCCGCTGGCCGTCAGGGCGAGATCCCAGGTGCCGTCCTCGGCGGGACGGGCCCGGCCCTCGGCCTGAACGGGGCCGCTGAACTCGGGCACCAGAAGGCCGAGATCGGCCAGTTCGGCGCGGAAGGCGATGGCGTCCGCGGGTGTATCGCCGCCCTCGGCGCTGGCGCTGAGGCGGGGCGTTTCCAGCGTGAGGCGGCGCAGCCCCGGCCGGCCTTCGGCGCGCCACAGCGACGTCTCCAGCGTGACCTCGCCGCCGGTGATCCGGTCAAGCTCCGCCATGCCGGAGCGCAGGCCGCTGCCGCGCAGCCGTGCCGACAGGTCGAAGCTGCTGCCGCGCAGTTCGGCGCGGCCTTCGGCGGTGGCCTCGAGCTTGCCGGCGACCGGGCGCCCGGCCAGCGCGGCGAAGCGCGCGATTTCCTCGGCGCTGAGCGTGACGCGGCCCACGACCGGCAGGTTCTCGTCCGCCGGATCGACCGTGCCGCTGAGCTGCAACTGCGCCGCGCCGCCGCCGGCGCCGCCCGGCGCAGTGGCGTCCAGCGCGATCTCCCAGGTCTGGCCATCCGCGGGCCGGGCCTGCCCGCTGGCCTGAAGCGGCCCGTCGAGGCCGGGCAGCAGCAGGCCGAGGTTGGCCAGCCGCGCGTCGAAGGTGATCGCATCGGCCGGCGTGGCGCCGCCTGCGGCGCGGGCGGTCAGGCCGGGCGAGTCCAGGGAGAGGCGGCGCAGCCCCAGCCGCCCCTCATCGCGCCAGAGCGCGGTGTCGAGCGTCAGCGTGCCGCCGGTGATGCGGTCCAGCTCGGCGATGCCGCTGCGGACGCCGGTGCCGGTCAGCTGCGCCGACAGTTCGAAGGCGTCACCGATCAGCGCGATCCGGCCCTCTGCCGTGACCTCGATCGCGCCGGCGATGTCGCGGCCGGCCAGCGGCGCGAAACGCGCGATGTCGCGGGCGCTGAGCGCGACGCGGCCCTCGGCGGGCAGGCCCTCGTCCTGCAGGCCGAGCGTGCCCTGCGCCTGGAGGCTCAGCCCCTCGCCCGCGGCGCGGAGGGTTTCCAGCCGCAGCGGGCCGCCGGCCTGCCAGTCCAGCGCGGCCTCTCCGGCCAGGCTGGTCCCGAGGGCGCGCGCCAAATCCGGGTCGGCATGGGTGAGCCCGTCGAGCGCGTAGTCGAGCCGCGCGGTGATCGCCTGCGGCGCCGCCTGTCGGATCGTGCCCGCGCCGCGCAGCCGGGCCTGGTCGAGGGCGATATCGGCGCGGCGCAGCCCGGTCACGCTGAGCTCGGCCTGCCATTCCTCGCCCTTCGCCGCGTCGAAGCGGGCGTCGATGAGGGCGCTGTCCACCCATGTCGCGGGCCCCGGCAGCGGCAGGCGCACCGCGCCCCGCCCGCCGATCCGCCCGCCGAGGGCGAAGCGTTGCGGCATCCCGCCCGGCGCCAGCTCGAGCGCGCCGGAGAGGTCCAGCTCGGCGGTGCGCAGCGTGAATGTGTCGAGGGTGACGGCGCCCTCCGGCCCGGTGCGGCCGGACAGGGCGAAGGCGGCGCTGTCGCCGAAGAACGGGCGCAGTTCAGGCGTGAAGAGCGGCCCCATGTCGCCGGCCAGATCGGCGGCGAAGCGCCGGCCCGGCGCCTCGGGCGTGCCCTCGGCGGCCAGCGTCACCGCGCCGGTCAGCCGGGGTTCGCCATCGGTGGCGAGGGTGATCTCGGCGCGGTAGTCCGACAGCGGTGCGGTGCCCCTGGCGGCCAGTTCCAGCGCCGGCCGGCCGGGCAGGCGCATCAGCGTCGCCGCGATGCCCTCGGGGCCCTCGCTGAGCGCCATGTCCAGCGCCAGGATGCCGGTGGCATTGGCATAGCCCGCGTCGAGGGTCAGCGTGCCGGGCCGATCGGTGCGGGTGACCGCCAGCCGGGCCTGCCCCTCGCCGCCCTCGAGCTGCAGCGCGGCCACCATCGACAGCTCCGCCGCCTGTCCGAACACCGCCTCGCCGATCACCGCTCTCTCGGCGGCCAGCCGCGCGATGTTCACCGAAACCGGCAGTTCGGGCAGGGCGAAGGGCCGCGCGGGGGCCTGTTCCCCTTCCGGCGCGGCCGGCGCCGCGGGCAGGCGCGGCAGAACGATCTCGCCGGCCTTCAGCTCCTTGACCTCCAACCGCCCGTCCAGCAGCGCGCGGCGCGACCAGTCGAGCGTCACGTCGCGCAGGGTCAGCCAGACGCCGGTGTCGTCGGCGATGGTCAGTTCCTCGATCGTGGCGCGCGCGGACAGCGCGCCCTCGAACCCCTCGATCCGCACCTCGCGGCCGGCCGAGGACAGGTTGTCCTCCAGCAGCCCCTGCAGAAAGCCGCGGTCGTCGCGGGGTTTTTCCTGCGCCAGCGCCGGAACCGCCAGCGCCAGGATCATCGTGAGAAGTGCCGCGAACCGCATCAGAAGGCCTGCCCTATGCCGATGTAGATTTCCATCCGGCCGCCCTTGCCGCCGTCGAGCGGCGTCGCCACGTCCAGCCGGATCGGCCCGATGCCGGTCGCGTAGCGCAGGCCGAGGCCCGCGCCGCTGTGCCATTCGCCGCTGCCCTGACCCAGCGATCCGGCCCCGATATACCCGGCATCGGCGAAGCCGACGAGGCCGATGGTGTCGCTGACCCCCATCCGCAGCTCGCCCGACAGCCCGAGGAAGGAACGCCCGCCGACGCGCTTGCCGCCGCCGAGATCGACCGCCAGAGACTGATAGGGCTGGCCCCGCACCGTGCCGCCCCCGCCCGAGAAGAACAGCATGTCGGGCGGCACGTCCGCCACGCTCGCGTCGAAGACCGATCCCGCCTGCACCCGCCCGGCCAGCACGAAGCGCCCCGCGCCGCCGAGCCCGCGATAGGCCCGCGCGTCGGCATAGAGCCGGGCGCCGCTGTCGCCGCCGCTCAGGCCGAGGAACGGTGTCGCCTCCAGCCCGAGGTAATAGCCCTTGCTGGCGTCTAGCGGGTCGTCGCGGCTGTCCCAGGTCAGCGCGCCGGGCACAAGCAGCTGGTTCAGGTCGCGCCGACCCAGATCGTCCTTCACCTCCGCATAGCGCAGCGTCAGGCCGATCTCGCCGCTCAGCCGGTCGGAAAAGACGTGGCTCAGCCCGACCCCCAGCGCCGCGCTGCGCTCGGTATAGTCGGGCTCGTTCAGCTCTTCGAGCTCGCCCAGCACGAACAGGCCGGTGTCGGGGCTGAGGGTGGCGGGCCGGTCGAGGCGCGTGGACAGGCGGTAATCGGATCCGCCTGAGCGCCCGCCGAGGCCGCCGATCTCGCCCTCCACCCGCAGCCGCTCGGCCCCGCCCAGCAGGTTGCGGTGCATCCAGAAACCTGACAGCGCCAGCCCCTCGATCGACGACAGCTCGGCGCCCACGCCGAAGCGGCGGGGCTTGGCATCGACCACCGCGGCGGCGATGCCGAGTGTGCCGTCCGGCCCCGGCGTCTCGGCCTCGCTCAGCGCCACCGAGCTGAAGGCGCCGGTGCGGCGCAGCCGCTGGGCGGAGCGGCCCAGTTCGTCGGGCGAGAAGGTCTCTCCGGTGGGCAGGCCGGCGATTTCGTGGATGCGTTCGGCCCGCACCCGGCTGGGGCTGGTGACGGTGAGCGCGCCAAAGCGAAGGCGCGGCCCCGGGTCGAGCGCGATCTCGGCCGAAAGGGTCTGCGCGCGGTGATCGGCGGTCAGGCGCTGGCCGGCGACGCGCGCCTTGGCGTGACCCAGATCGCGCCAGCCGCGGATACCTTCCTGCGCGGCCTCCTGGATCAGCCCGCTGCGCGCGCGCCCGCCGGGGCCGAAGCCCTCGGGCAGCACGAAGCCGCCCGGCAGGGGCGCCACCTCGGCCCGGGCGAAGGTGAAGGCCGGGCCGGTCTCGACCACGATGGCGATCCGCTCGATCCGGGCCGGCGCGGCGAAGGGCGACAGCGCCGCCGCCTCGCGCCCGTCCACCGAAATGCGGATGACGCCGCTGTAGTAGCCCCCGGCGTAGAGCGCGCCCAGCAGCCGGCCGTAATCGGCCCGCGCGGCGGCCAGCAGATCCTGCGGCGTGGTCGATTTCTGATCGGCGCGGGCGATGCTGAGCGAGGCGCCGCGCAAGGCGTCGCGCATCTCGTCCGGGGCGCCGGGCGCACGCAGCGTGACCTCTGCGCCCTGCGCGAGGCCGGCGCCGATGCACAGCGCGAAGGCCAGGATCGCGCGTCGGATGATGGATGCCTTGGCCAAGACGGGCCCCCCTTCGCTTCGTGCCAGTTCGTCGCCGGAGGTGGCGGGCGACTCGCCGCCCCGGCGTCCTTGCCCGATGCAGGATAGGGCGTTCGGCGGCTCGGGGACAGGGGCGGCGGTTGTTGCCGGTCTTTCGCCCGCCCGGCGCGCCGCGCTAGCGGCTGGCGGACATGGTGGCGCGAAACCGCGCGAGGGCAAGGGCGAAAAATGCCGCTCCGATGCCGGCCACGGCCAGCAGTTCGCGCCAGACCAGCGCCAGCCCCGCGCTGCGGTAGAGCACCGCCTGCGCGAAAGCGGTGAAATGCGTGGCCGGCGAGAATTGCATCAGCGTATGCAGCGGCTCGGGCATGGCCTCCAGCGGCGTCACCCCGCCCGACAGCAGGTAAAGCACCACGAACACCGGGATCGACAGCAGCCCGAACTGCGGCATGGTGGTGGCGATGGTGGACAGCATGATCCCCAGCGATGTGACCGAGAACAGGTAGACCGCCGCCCCCAGCGCGAAGATCCCGATCGAGCCCGGCACCGGGATGCCCAGCGCCCCTTGCACCACCAGCTCCAGCGACAGGACCGCCGCGGCCACGATTACCAGCCCGTTGGCCCAGATCTTGGCGGCCATGATCTCGAACGGCGTCACCGGCATGACCAGAAGATGCTCGATCGTGCCGCGCTCGCGTTCGCGGATCACTGCCGCGCCCGACAGCACGACCGAGAGGATGGTCACATTCCCGATCACCTGCATCACCGACAGGAACCAGGTCGAGCGCAGGTTGGGGTTGAAGCGCGCGCGGGTGACGATGCTGGCGGGCAGCGCGGTCTCGGGCTCGGCCCGGGTCAGGAAATCGGCGATCTCGGTCTGGACGATGCGGC
Source organism: Actibacterium sp. MT2.3-13A (assembly GCF_018139985.1). Classification (GTDB taxonomy): domain Bacteria; phylum Pseudomonadota; class Alphaproteobacteria; order Rhodobacterales; family Rhodobacteraceae; genus JAGSOU01. The sequence continues at coordinate 39,105 of NZ_JAGSOU010000023.1, forward strand.
GGATATAGGTGGTGCCGGTGCCCGCCGTGGTCATCGCCGTGGCGTCGACATTGAGTTGCAGCACCGGGTGCCGCCCGGCCAGAAGGTCGCGCTGGAAGCCCGGCGGGATGTCGAGAACGAAGCTGTATTGCCCGCGGTCCATCGCGGCGTCCATCTCCTCCAGCCCGATCAGCGCGGCCGGCTTGAAATAAGGCGCCAGGAACGCGCCTCCGAGCCGCGCCGACAGCGCCGAACGGTCCTCGTCCACGATGGCGATGGCGGCGTTGCGCAGCTCGGTCTGCACGCCGCGGGCCACGGCGACGACCCCCATGGTGAAGGTGTAGACGATCAGCACCATCAGCACCGGGTCGCGGGCGAGGCTGTAGATCTCCTTGACGCCCAGCCGCAGGATGTTGCTCAGCGCGCGCATCGCCTAGGTCTCCTGCTTTCGCAGCAGGGCCGCGGCCAGCGCCCAGAACAGCAGGCAGAACCCCGCGAGAACGAGGTGGTTGTGCCACAGGTCTGCGATGCCCAGACCCTTGTTAAACACGCCGGTGCTGATCTTCTGGAAATAGAGCGGCGGGAAGGACTGCCCGATCACTCGCGTCGCCCCATCGAGCGTCGCCACCGGGTAGAGCATCCCCGAGAAATTGACCGTCGGGATCATCACGATGATCGCGCTGCCGAAGATCGCCGCGATCTGCGAGCGCACGAAGCTGGAGATCACCAGCCCGAAGGCGGTGGTCGCCAGCGTGTAGACCGCGGCGCCCGTGACCAGCGCCAGCGCACTGCCCTGAATGCGCAGCCCGAAGATGGTCATCAGCATGCCCAGAAGGATCGCGAAGCTGACCATCGCCACCGCGCTGTAGGGCAGCTGCTTGCCCAGCAGGAACTCCAGCTTTCGCACCGGCGCGGCGTAGAGATTGGTGATCGAGCCCATTTCCTTTTCGCGCACGATGCCCAGCGCCGTCATCATCGTGGGGATCATGATCAGCATCATCATCAGAACCCCTGGCGGGATGGCATAGGCCGACCGGAACGCCTGGTTGTAGCGAAAGCGCGGCTCGATCCCGGCGAGATCGGGTGGCGGGGCGGCGCCGGCCTCGGTGGCCGCGAGTTCCTGCAGGAAATCGAGGAAGGCCGCCTCGACATAGCCGCGCGCGGTCTCGGCGCGGGTGGTGTTGGCGCCGTCCAGCCAGGCGGCGACCTCGGGGCGGTGCCCGGCCAGCAGGTCCCGTCCGAAGCCGGGCGGGATGACCAGCGCCAGCGTGATGTCGCCCTGCCGCAACCGCCTGTCGATCGCGGCGAGGCTTTCGATCTCGGGCTGTTCGGCGAAATAGCGCGAGCCCGACAGTTGCCGCAGCAGGGCGCGGCTTTCGCGGCTGCGGTCCTGGTCGAGCGCGGCGTAGCGCAGGTTCTCGACGTCGAAGGAGATGCCGAAGCCTATGGCGATCATCAGCACCATCGGCCCGATCAGGGCAAAGGCCAGCCGGATGCGGTCGCGGATCAGCTCGGTCGCCTCGCGCCGGGCGAAGGCCCAGGCGCGGCGCGGCGAGAACAGCGCGCCGTTGGCGGGGCGCGGGGCGGCGGCCGCGGGCGGCGGCGGCGGCGCGGCGATGCCGGCGGCGTCACGCCCGGCGGCCTCCTCCAGATGGCCGATGAAGGCCTCTTCCAGCGTCGCGGCGTCGCGTTCAGCGCGCAGCGCTTCGGGCGGGCCGACGGCCAGCACCCGGCCCGCGTGCATCAGCGAGACGCGGTCGCAGCGCTCGGCCTCGTTCATGAAATGAGTGGAGATGAAGATCGTCACGCCATCCGTGCGCGACAGTTCGATCAGCAGCTCCCAGAATGCATCGCGCGCCACCGGATCGACGCCGCTGGTGGGCTCGTCGAGGATCAGCATCTCGGGCCGGTGCAGCACCGCCACGGCCAGTTGCAGCCGCTGGCGCAGGCCCAGCGGCAGGCTGGCGGGCCGGGCGTCGGCCGCGCCGCCAAGGTCGAACCGCTCCAGCAGCTCGGCCACGCGCGGCATGCGCTGGGCGCGCGGCAGCTGGAACAGCTGGGCATGCAGCGCCAGGTTCTGCCGCACCGAGAGCTCGGAATAGAGCGAGAATGACTGCGACATGTAGCCCACCCGCCTGCGGATCGCGAGCCCGCCGCCATCCACCGCCTGTCCGAACAGCCGGGCCCGGCCCGCGCTGGGCTTCAGCAGGCCGGTCAGCATCTTCATGGTGGTGGTCTTGCCGCAGCCGTTGGAGCCGAGAAAGCCGAAGATCTCGGCTTTCGCGATGCGGAAGCTGACGTCATCGACGGCGGTGAAATCGCCAAAGCGCATGGTCAGCCCCTCGGCCTCGATCGCGGGCAGATGCCCGTCGGCGGGGCGCGGCGGCAGCACGATCCGGCGGTGGCCGTCGCGCCGCCCCGCGGGCAGCAGCGCGACGAAGGCCTCCTCCAGCGTGTCGGCGCCCGCCTGCGCCTTCAGCTCTGCGGCCGTGCCGGTGGCCAGCACCCGTCCGCCCTCCATCGCCACCAGCCGCTCGAAGCGCTGGGCCTCGGACATGTAGGCGGTGGCGGTGAGCACGGTCATGCCGGGGCGGCGGTCGCGCAGGCGGTCGATCAGGTCCCAGAACTGGCGCCGCGACAGCGGATCGACGCCGGTGGTGGGCTCGTCGAGGATCAGGAGGTCGGGGTCGTGGATCAACGCGCAGCACAGCGACAGCTTCTGCCGCATCCCGCCCGAAAGCTGGCCCGCCGGGCGGTCGGGAAAGGGGGCGAGGCCGGTGCTCTCCAGCAGTTCGCCGATGCGCCAGGCGCGTTCCTCGGCCCGCTGGCCGAAGAGGCGGCCGAAGAAATCGACATTCTCGCGAACCGTCAGCGTGGGATAGAGGTTCCGCCCCAGCCCCTGCGGCATATAGGCGATGCGCGGGAAGCTGGCGGCGCGGTGCCGGGCGTCGGCCATGTCGCCGCCCAGCACCTCGATCCGGCCGCGTTGCAGTTTGCGCACCCCGGCCAGCAGCCCCAGCAGGGTGGATTTTCCCACCCCGTCGGGGCCGATCAGCCCGATCATCCGCCCCGCGGGAAAGTGCAGCGACACGTCGCTGAGCGCCGCCGTGCCGCCGTAACGGTGGCTCAGCCCCGCGACCGCGGCGGCGGCGGCCTCAGCCGTCATCGGGCAGGCGCACGGCCAGATCGGCCGGCCATTCGGCATCGGGGTCCAGCCGCACCGTGGCCACGCCCGGCACGCCGGTCTTCACGAATTCCTGATGCGCGCGCAGGACGTCGGGCGGGATCTGCAGCCTGACCCGGAACATCAGGTTCTCGCGCTCCTCCTCGGTCTCGACGTATTTCGGGGTGAACTGCGCCTCGCTGGCGACGAAGCTGACCGCGGCGGGCACCACGAATTGCGGCGCCGCGTCGAAGACCAGCCGCGCCTCGGCGCCATAGGCCAGTCGACCGGCCTGCGCGGTGGGCAGGTAGATGGTCATCGACACGTCGGTCAGGTCCAGCAGGGTGACCACGCGGGCGCCGGCGGCCAGCACCTCACCGGGTTCGGCGAGGCGGTATTGCACGCGCCCCGCGCGCGGCGCGGTCAGGGCGAATTCGGCCAGATCGGCGCGCAGCCGGTCGACCGTGGCCTGCGCCGCCTCGATCCGGGCGCGGGCCGAGGCGATGCCGGCGCGGGCCGAGGCGACGGCGGCCTCGGCGGCGGCCTTCTGGGTGCGCCGCAGGTCGACGACCTCGCCGGGGGCATAGCCGCGCGCGCCCAGGGTCTCGGCGCGGAACAGCTCCTGCTCTGCGAAGGTGAGGTTGCTTTTCCGCTCGGCCAGCACGGCGCGGGCCTCGGCCAGGCCCTGCCGTGCGGCGCGCACGCCGGCCTCCGCCTCGCGCAGCTGCGCCTCGATCTGGGTCGGATCGAGCTGCGCCAGAACCTGCCCGGCCTCGACCATCTCGCCCTCGGAGACGAGGATCTCCTGAAGCCGCCCGCCGAACTTGGTGGCGACATCCACGCGCTCGGCCTCGATCCGGCCATTGCCGCGGGCAAAGCCGGCGGGCAGCCCGGCGGCGCGGTCCCGTTGCCACACCCACAGGCCCGCAGCGGCGAGCAGGCCGAGCACGACGACAAGGGCGATCCGTTTCATCTTCTGCCAGCCTTCCGTCTTGCCGCGGGGCCACAGGGCGCCCGCGGCCCATGCCCGAGCTAAGCGCGAATTGGCGGTGCGGCGCAACCGTGCGATGCCTCGGCCCGCATCTGGCCGCGCCCCCGCCTGGCTCAGGGCGCGAGGGAGAGCGACAGGCTGAAGCTGTAGCGCGGCTCGCTCAGCGCCTTGGGCGCCGCGGGCAGACGGGCGCGGCGCACGGTGCTCAGCGCGGCCTCGTCGAGCAGCGCCGATCCAGAGGAGCGCGTGACCGTGACCGAGGCCAGATCGCCCTGCCGGGTGATGACGATGCCGAGCTGGACGCGGCCGGCGGCGCGGGTGCCGCGGGGGTAGCGCTTGCGCCGCTCGATGGCGGCGCCGATCGCGCTTTTCCAGCGCGCCATCTCGCTCTGGCGCAGGGCGGCCTCGGCGGTGCTGACCTCGGCGGGGCCGTGATCGCCGGCGGCCTGCCGCCCGCCGCTGCCGGCGGCTTTCTGCGGCGGGGCCGGGGGCGGCGCGGGCGCGGGCCGCGGCGGCGGCGCGGGCGCATCCGAGGGCGGCGCGGCGGGGCCGGGCAGGGCGGCAGGCGCCGCTGGAGCCGCCGGGGCGGCGGCGCTCAGCCGCGGCGCGGGCGCGTGCACCGGGGAGGGTGTCGCGTCCGGCGGCAGGGCCGGGGCCGGGGCCTTCGCCGCTGTCGGCGCGGCGGGCCGGGGCGCGGGATCGGCCGGGCTGGGCAGGACGGTCTCGCGCGGCGCGGACGGCGCGGTCAGGTCCGGCGGC
>NZ_JAGSOU010000024.1 GCF_018139985.1 Actibacterium sp. MT2.3-13A
CTCCGCTCCCGGCGCGCTTGCCCAAACCGACCAACCCAACTACCAATCCCAAACCCGCAGACTCTCGTTATGAACGAGGGACCACCGGGGGGCAGGTCAGTTGGCGTTCAGCCATTCGGCGCCGAGGGCGCCGCCTGCCCGCCTCAGCGCAGGATCGGCACCTGCGGCGCCGCGGTCTCGGGCAGCAGCCCGGTCAGGCGCGGATCGTCGGCGATCTCCACCTGGCGCCGCCACGGGACGAACCCGCTGCGGATGTAGAAGGGCAGCGCCTGCGGGCTGTCCAGCGTGCAGGTATGGACGTGGAAGCGCGCGATGCCGGGGCGCCAGGCCATCTCGATCGCGCGGTTCATCAGCCAGCGCCCCACCCCGCCGCCGATCAGCTCGGACGCGAGGCCGAAAAACGCCAGCTCGCATTCGCCCTCCTGCCGGAAATCCAGCTCCAGCAGGCCCTTGTCCGCGCCACCCGCGCGCAGGGCGTAGACCTCGACCCGCGGGTCGCGCAGGATCGCCGCCAGCGCCTCCTCCGCCATCACGAGGCGCGAGAACCACAGCCAGTCCTCGGCGCCGACCGCGCGGAACAGGGCGCGATACCAGTCGGCGGCGGGCGCCTGCACGCGCGTCAGGGTCACGCCCTCAGGCGCGCCCGCCGGACGCAGCGGCACCCGCGCGCGCATCTCCAGATGCGTGACCACCGCCGCCAGCTTGCCCGGCGGCACGTCGTAGAACCCGTTCTTCAGCTCCATCGCCCTGCCCCTTTTCTCGGTCCCGCCTCCGGGCTAAGGGCGGCCGGGCGCGATGGCAAGGGGTGCGACGCAAAAGGGCCGCCCAACCGGGCGGCCCCTGCATTCCGTTCCCGGAAGGCGTCTTATTCGTCTTCCAGGGCCTCGACGGCCTTTTGCAGGTCGTCCTTGGAGACCTCTTTCTCGGTGACCTCGGCCAGCTCGAACAGGTAGTCCACGACCTTGTCCTCGTAGAGGGGCGCGCGGATCTGCTGCTGCATCTGCGGGTTCTGCTGCACGAACTGGAAGAAGGCCTGCTCCTGACCCGGGTACTGGCGGGCCTGGTTCATCATGGCCTGGGTCATCTCCGCGTCGGTCACCTCGACCTCGGCCTTGCGGCCCAGTTCGGCCAGCAGCAGCCCGAGGCGCACGCGGCGCTCGGCCAGCTTCTTGTGCTCGTCGGTGGGCTCGATCTCGCCATGCTCATGGCCGTGCACCTCGGGGTGCTCCTCGTGCCACAGCTGATGCGCGATCTGCTTGGTCTCGGCCTCGACCAGGCTCGGCGGCAGCTCGAAGCTGACCATCTCGTCGAGGATGTCCAGCAGCTTGCGCTTCATCACCGCGCGCGAGGCGCCGGCGTATTCGGCCTCCAGGCGCTCGGCGACCTGGGCCTTCAGCGCCTCCAGATCCTCGGAGCCGAAGCGCTTGGCCAGCTCGTCGTCGATCTCGGCCGCCTTCGGGGCCTTCACGGCCTTGATCTTGCACTCGAACACGGCATCCTTGCCGGCCAGGTGCTCGGCGCCATACTCGGTCGGGAAGGTCACCTCGACATTCTTCTCGTCGCCGGCCTTCGCGCCCTTCAGCTGATCCTCGAAGCCGGGGATGAACGCGCCCGAACCCAGCACCAGCGGGTAATCCTCGGCCGCGCCGCCCTCGAAGGCTTCGCCGTCGACCTTGCCGAGGAAGTCGAACACGACCTGATCGCCCTCGTCGGCGGCGCCGTCCTTGTCCTCGAACTCCTGAGCGGTTTCGGCGAGGTTCTTCAGCGCGTCCTGCACGTCCTCGTCGGCGGCCTTGACCACCAGCTTCTCTAGGCTGACGCCCTTCATGTCCAGCTCGGGGACGTCGGGCAGCGCCTCATAGGTCATCTCGACGACGACGTCGTCGCCCTCTTTCCAGTCCTCGTTGGTCATCTTGACGTCGGGCTGGGCCGCCGGGCGGGCGCCGGTTTCCTCGAAATGCGCGTTCATGGCGCCGTCGACGCTTTCCTGCATCGCCTCGCCCAGCAGGCGCTGGCCGAACTGCTTCTTCAGCAGGGCCATGGGCACCTTGCCCTTGCGGAAGCCCTTCATCTCGATCTCGGGCTGGGCCTCGACCAGTTTCTCGTTGACCTTGGCCTCAAGTTCGGCGGCGGTGACGGTGATCTGATAGCCGCGCTTCAGACCTTCGTTCAGGGTCTCGGTGACCTGCATGTGTCTTCCTCTCTCACATCCTTGGTGCGGGTGGAGGGACTTGAACCCCCACGCCATAGGCGCCAGAACCTAAATCTTATGAATTGTGTTACAATTCAATGACTTAGGCGATTTGTTAGTCACTTTTTTCGCCCTTTCTAGGGGTAAAGTGACTAACTACGACCTCGAGAAATTCCCCAGGGCTAGCCCACAAGAAAAATCCACCCGCTGATGCTCACCGAAGTGAGCCGTTTGACGTGCCGCTATTAGAGAAAAACCCGGCGGGAATCCACCCAAAAAACTGACGCGCGGGCCACCTCATGCTACAACGCGCATTTCACGACTTCAGGTTGAGCGAACGGGGCAAGTTGGACCCGGGCACCAAGTGATGGCTTTCCAGCGACACATATGGACGGTGCCCTATGAAGCCCGAATCCCTTCAATCTCTCCAAACTCAGAATCGCTGGTCACCCAATCGGCGACTGCATGGATGAGTTCCTTCTCATCCCACCGGGCGGCCCCCTTCATGCAGCATTCCCAGACGATCAGGACGCGCCATCCAGCAGCCCGAAGTGCGGAAGTATTCAAGGCATCTCTCTCGCGGTTGCGGCTGATCTTCGGCCCCCAATAGCTCTTGTTGGTCTTTGGCGATCGGCCCAGGCAGTCGTGGCCATGCCAATAACAGCCGTGGACTTGGATCACAGCATGGTAGCGAGGAAGGACGATATCCGGACGCCCCGGCAAATCCCTACGATGGAGTCTGAAACGGAAACCGCAGGCGTGGAGCCCGCGGCGAATAATCATTTCCGGTTTCGTATCTCTTGACCTGATCCGCGCCATGTTCTCGGACCGGGTCATCGGTTGTCCTGTCATAGATTGGAGATATGCTCCTTGGCCGCCGCGGGAAACTTGTCGATCAGCCATTTCAGAACCTTCTGCTGATCGGATGATCGGGCGCGTCTAATTCTGGCTAGCAAGTCTGCTTCATCCGGCCTGATCGGCGTGATATTGGCCAATCCCTCATTGCAGATTGAGCACTGAGCCTTAAGATTGTCCGGATCATCGGTGCCCCCCTTACTCTTGTCCAAGATATGTCCAAGATGCAGCCGGGTTTTTCTCCCAGAATCGTAAGGATGGGGTTGGCCTGCTTCAGCGCCGCAAGTCTGGCATGTATAGCCGTCTCGCTCGAGAACTATGGCCCGGGTTTCCTTCGAAATCTTCCTCGCGTTTTTCGGTCGCGGAACCGGATCTAGCAGTAGATATTGGCCCGCCTTCAGATCGGCCCGATCATTGTGGGTCAGAATCTGGTACCCTTCTTCATCACGAAGTTCTCGAACGCGTCGAGCCCATTCCGTAATGTTCTTAGCAACGGGCCTCAGCTCGTCGCCATCCATTACTCGACCGATATTCTTCAAGAAATGGCGCCTGAGAAGGGAACGAGCCCCCTCTACCTTTCTTCCTGCCACGACTCGATCTCCCCAGTAGGTTCGATCGATTATGTAATCCAGAGTTCAGGCTATGCAACCGAGCGGCGACTTTCTTCCTCAATATCAGCGGCATCCAGAGCCGCATGGATCCTGCCAGCCACGGCCGCTGCGACCGGCGGAGGGAAGGCGTTGCCGACCTGGCGGTACGCAGCGGTTTTCCGCCCCGCGAACTTCCATTCCAGCGGGAAACCTTGAAGCAGGGACACCATCGGGACCGTGAGGCGAGGCATGCCGACAAAATCCCGATCCGGCGGGGCGTCGGCCACACCTTTTCCGCAGACGCCAAGGGTCGCCCAAGCCTTCTTTGCTCGGGTCGGTCCGAGGTCGGGGCCCCCGTGCTTCTTTGAACCACCAACCACGGTGGGCGCAATGTCGTCCGCCATTTTCTTCCATTTGGCGGCACCTCGCCAGCCTCTGGCCTTCATTAGAGGGTAGAGGACCTCGCCAACGGATTTTGGGTTGTCCTCTTCAACCTGAGGCCAGTGGAAATGCTTCCACTCGTCCTTGCGCAGGGCAACGATCACCACCCGCGGGCGCAACTGAGAGACACCGAAATCGGATGCGTTCAGAAGACGCCAGTCGCATTCGTAGCCGAGATCATTAAGCCGGTTCTTCAGTTCCAAACGGTAGTCTTCGAATACAGCGCCCAGAAAGCCACGAACGTTCTCCAACATCACCGCACGAGGTTTGATCTCCTCGACAAGTCTCAAGGCCTCAGGGAACAGATCCCGCTCGTCAGCCGCACCCAGCTGTTTCCCCGCAATAGAGAAAGGCGGACAAGGAACACCTCCGGCGAGCAGATCGGCACCTTCATACGGCATACCGCTGAACTGCCGCACGTCGCCTTCGATTACATTCCAGGCCGGCCGGTTCAGTCGGAGTGTTTCACACGCGATACGTTCGATTTCGAGCAGCGCGGCGGGTTCAAATTTTGCATACTCAAGACCAAGAGCTTGACCGCCAGCTCCTGCACAGATCTCCACGCATGTTCTTGCCATGTTCCCGCCTCCTGCTTCGTCTTTGAGTGGCTATTTAGCCAGAGTCGCGACGCCCACACAAGAACAGATCGACAACATCATGTGGGAGGCGCAAGCACACACCCTACTGGTAGGGATTCTAAATATGCTCCACATCATGCGCGGTCACAGTAAACGCTGACAGATTAATGAGCGGCTAACAGACCTTGTCTTACCGGGGCGGATGCCGACGGGCGCTTGGCCCCTACCTAGACACACCGCCCCCCGCGGTGCTAGAGCCGGGACATGTTGGACAAGAACCCAAAAGCCTTCGCCAAACTCTATCTGTGGATCGTCTTCGCGGTGCTGGTCGGCCTATTTATCGCGACTAGGCAGCACTAGCCTTGTAGTTCAGGCCTGTTGCCCCCGCCGAAGCCGCACCCAAACATTTGCCCCGTAAAGTAGCTGAAGTAGGTACGCAGCAACCACTTCCGCCGGTCGAGGTGTTCCCCGCAAGCGGGCCAAGTGTGGCCCATCACTCCGGCGCTCGAGTTGATCTTCAGGAAAACTCGGCTCCCGCGGGGAGCATAGATTGGCGCTACACCGCGGCCAAGGACCTCGCGAAGACCCGCTGCACCAACACCATGATCCATGGCAGTCACCGGTCACCTGACCCAGGAATTGGAGAAAAACACCTTGGCCAAGGCGATCAGAAGCGCCTGTCAAAGGCCGCTCAACAGCACCATCAGCAGCAGAGCACAAAACGTGAAAGTGACTAACAAAGTGACCAGCATGGCACTTTTGACCCAAAAGCGGAACAAAAGCGAACAGAATTTCCCTTTGAAATCAGTATGGTGCGGGTGGAGGGACTTGAACCCCCACGCCAAAGGCGCCAGAACCTAAATCTGGTGCGTCTACCAGTTCCGCCACACCCGCTAAACCACGAAGGCAGCCCAAAGGGCCGCCCCGGAATTTCGCGCCCTTCTAGCAAAGCCTGCCCGGGGATGCGAGAGGAAAAAGAACCGCGGAAAGCGGGCCGCGTTTACCGATTTTTGACACATTCTGGTGTCATGATGAAGGAGGAGAAAGGCACCCCCCGCTTCGCGGCCATCAGCGAGACCCGTCATGACCTATTACAGACCCGAGAATTTGAGGCCCTCCTCGCGGATCAGGCGCTACCCCGCCGCAACCATGCCGGCCGGCACGATCGTCCTGACCCTGCGCGGCGCGCTGCCGGTGGAGGATATCCACCTCGGCGACCGCGTATGCACCCGCTCCGGCGCGAGCCCGGTGAAACGCGTGCATACCTACGACCAGCAACATTTCACTCTTGAGTTCGACGAGCACCAGACCGTCTATGTGCTCGGCGACCATTGCTTCCCACATTACACGGTGCACGATGACAGCGGACAGGACTCCAAATGACAGCCGCGCCCGGGCACGGCGCGCTTCCGACGACGACGGGGCCCCGGCGGGACTGACCGCCGGCACCGTCGTCCTGACGATGGATGGCGCGATGCCGGTCGAATTTCTGTGCTCCGGCGACCGGATCATCACCCGCGCCGGCATGCGCGTGCTCCGTCGCATCGACACACCCGCGCCACGGGCGTTCCGCCTCGAATTCGATCACCCGCAGGTGATCTATGCCGACGGGCGACCGGTCCACGCCGGCACCTGCAGCCCTGCGCCGGCCTGAAGTTCCAGCGCGCGGAGCACCCGCGGCAGGACCTCCGGCAGATCCTCGGCGATCAGGCCGGGGCCGAATTCCAGAGCAGCCTCCACATGCAGCGCGGCGGCGGTTTCGGCCGCGCGCATCGGCGCCAGCCCGCGCGCGAGCAGCCCGGTGATGAACCCCGCCAGAACATCCCCCGCCCCGGCCGTCGCCAGCCAGGGCGCGGCGCGCGCGTAGCAGGCCGCGTTGACCACGCAGCGCCCGGTCGGATCGGCGATCACCGTGTCCGCCCCCTTGAACAGCACCACGCAGCCCGCACGCGCCGCGGCGGCGCGGGTCGCCTCGACCTTCGACCAGGCCGGGCCGCTCTCGGCGGGGGCCTCCAGTTTCGCGGCGATGTCGGGAAAGAGGCGCGCGAACTCGCCGCCATGCGGGGTCAGCACGCAGCCGCCATGCAGCATCTCGAACAGCGCCTCGGGCGCCTCCGCGAACACGCTCAGCGCATCGGCGTCCAGCACGCAGGCCCGGCCCGATTGCAGGGCACGGCGGACCAGGTCGCGGGTCTCGCCCCCCAGGCCCAGCCCCGGGCCGAGGCACAGCGCGTTGAGCCGCGCATCCTCAAGCAACTCGTCCAGCCCCGCGGCGCCGTCGCAGTGCCGCAGCATGATCGCGGTCAGCTGCGCCGCGCATTCCTCAAGCGCCGATTTCGGCGCCGCCACGGTAACCAGCCCCGCCCCGATCCTGAGCGCGCCGCGCGCCGCCAGCCGCGCCGCGCCCGAGCGCGCCTTCGGCCCCGACAGGATCAGCGCGTGACCGTGGGCGTATTTGTGATCGCCCTGCGACTTCGCCATGAGCGCGGGGTCCGCGGGCGCGGCGCGGTGGCAGAGATCGGGCGCCTCCGGCGGGAGTATTTTCTCCCAAGAAGAAAGCCCGATGTCCTTGCAGACCAGCCGGCCGCAATGGCGGGGGCCGTCGCCGAGCACATGGCCGAGCTTGGCGCGGTGAAACGTCACCGTCAGATCCGCCGACACCGCCGCGGGACCATGCAGCCCCTCCCCGGCCAGCACCCGGCCGCTGTCCGCGCACAGACCGCTGGGGATGTCCACCGCGACGATGGCGGGGCGGCCCTCGCCCCGCCCCGACAGCAGCCGCAGAAGCGCATCGAGCCCCTCGAGCGGCCGGACAAGGCCGATGCCGAACAGCGCATCGACCACGACATCCGCCTGCAGATCGTCGCGGGCCGTGGCCTCCTCGATCGTGCCCGGCCTGCGCCCCCAGCGCTCGAAATTGGCCCGGGCGTCAGGGGGCAGCGCCGCCGGATCGCCGTAGAGGAACAGCTCCACCGCCCAGCCCCAGGCCTCCAGCAGCCGCGCCACGACGAAGCCGTCGCCGCCGTTGTTGCCCGGCCCGCAGAGCACCGCCGCGCGCTGCGGCGCGCGGGCGAGCGCCGGCCATTCCTCGAAGATGGCCTCGACCACGCCGCGGCCGGCGCGCTCCATCAGCTCCAGCCCGGAGACCGCGCCGGAGCCCATCGCGGCCTGCTCGATGGCGCGCATTTGGGCAGATGTCAGAAGTTCACGCATTCCTTGGCGCCTCAAAAGTTCACAAACCGCACATCACAGCAGCAAGTTGCACAATTTTTAATCACGTCATTCGGAATCCGCGCGGGCGGCTTCCGCCGTCCAGCCTAGCCAATTGTAGCCGCGCGGCGAAAGTGGTCTGTGACCAATCGAACGCATATTCCAAGGGAGTCGGCAGCCGTGAAGAAAATCGAGGCGATCATCAAGCCCTTCAAGCTCGACGAGGTGAAAGAGGCGCTGCAGGAGATCGGCGTGCAGGGTCTCAGCGTGATCGAGGTCAAGGGCTTCGGCCGTCAGAAAGGCCATACCGAACTCTATCGCGGCGCGGAATACGTGGTGGATTTTCTGCCCAAGGTTAAGATCGAGGTGGTGCTGCCCGACGATCTGGTCGACAACGCGGTCGAGGCGATCATCACCGCGGCCAAGACCGGCAAGATCGGCGACGGCAAGATCTTCGTCTCGCCGGTCGAGCAGGCGATCCGCATCCGCACCGGCGAATCCGGCGAAGACGCATTGTAATAATCGGCACGGGCCCCCTGCCCGGCCAGACGAGACCAATCCAAAGAAGGGAAGAAGGTCACATGAGCAAAGACGCAGTTCTCAAGGCCATCGCGGACGAAGGTGTCGAATATGTCGACATCCGCTTCACCGACCCGCGCGGCAAGTTGCAGCACGTCACCGTGGTGTCTGACCTGGTGGACGAAGATTTCCTCGACGAAGGCTTCATGTTCGACGGCTCGTCGATCGCCGGCTGGAAGTCGATCGAAGCTTCGGACATGAAGCTGATGCCCGACACCAACAGCATCTACATGGATCCGTTCTACGCCGAGAAGACGCTGGCGATCCATTGCTCGGTCGTCGAGCCCGACACCGGCGAGCATTACGAGCGCGACCCGCGCGGCACCGCCGAGAAGGCCGAGGCCTATCTGAAGTCCTCCGGCATCGGCGACGTCTCCTACTGGGGCCCCGAGGCCGAATTCTTCGTGTTCGACGATGTGCGCTACTCGGTCGAGATGAACAAGGTGTCCTACCAGGTGGACGCGCAGGACGCGGCCTGGAACACCGACACCGAGTATGAGATGGGCAACACGGGCCACCGCCCGGGCGTCAAGGGCGGCTACTTCCCGGTGAACCCGCTCGACGACGCGCAGGATCTGCGCTCGGAGATGCTGTCCACCATGAAGCGCATGGGCATGAAGGTCGACAAGCACCACCACGAGGTGGCGACGTGCCAGCATGAGCTGGGGCTGATCTTCGGCACCCTGGTCGAGCAGGCCGACCACCTGCAGAAATACAAATACGTCATCCACAACGTGGCGCATGCCTATGGCAAGTCGGCCACCTTCATGCCCAAGCCGATCTACGGCGACAACGGCACCGGCATGCATGTCAACATGTCGATCTGGAAGGACGGCAAGCCGCTCTTCGCGGGCGATAAATACGCCGACCTCAGCCAGGAGGCGATCTACTACATCGGCGGCATCCTGAAGCACGCCAAGACGCTGAACGCCTTCACCAACCCCTCCACCAACTCCTACAAGCGCCTGATCCCCGGCTTCGAGGCCCCGGTTCTCCGCGCCTACTCGGCCCGCAACCGTTCGGGCTGCGTCCGGATCCCGTGGACGGAATCGCCGAAGGCCAAGCGCGTCGAGGCCCGCTTCCCCGACCCGTCCGCCAACCCCTACCTGGCCTTCTCGGCGCTGCTGATGGCCGGTCTCGACGGGATCAAGAACAAGATCGATCCGGGCGAGGCGATGGACAAGAACCTCTACGATCTGCCCGCCGAAGAGCTGCAGGGCATCCCCACCGTCTGCGCCAGCCTGCGTGAGGCGCTGGAGTGCCTGGAGGCCGATCACGACTTCCTGCTGGCCGGCGACGTGTTCACCAAGGACCAGATCCAGGGCTACCTGAACCTGAAGTGGGAAGAGGTCTACGCCTACGAGCACACCCCGCACCCGATCGAGTTCAAGATGTACTACAGCTGCTGATCCCCCGGGACAGAGCGATTTGGAAAGGCCCCCGCGCGTCGGGGGCCTTTTTCTTGTGCGCCGGCCGCGAATCCTTTGAGGCGGCTGCCGGCAGAGCGCCACGCCCGCGTGGCGAACGACGCGAATCCCCCGTCTTCCGGATGATCCTCATGCCGACACCCCGGCCCGGCGCGGCCGATGCGGCCCCGCGCCGCCGCCGTTGCGCCGAAATGCGTTTCCAATGTGGCGAGAATGGTTAACGCCTGCCCAATTGGAACGGAAATCTCCCCAATCAAGCCCAACTGTCTCCCCATTCCCCGGCCAGTGTCGAAGCAACGGAAAACATCCGGGTTACGGAGTTGAACCATGTCGGATTTCACGAGCAGCACGACCGCGACCATCCTGTTTGATGGCCCGCCGGATCTCGATTTCGTCGGTCTGATCAACGAGTTGAAGCGGACGTTCCGCAATATCGCCCTCGAATTCGACGAGATCGAGGTGGACGAGCACCTCTACGCGCTGTTCACCAACGACCGCCTGACGCTGCGCGTCGCCCGCGGCCAGGTGCCGGTCGCGGCCGAGGCGCTGGCCGCCTCGGGCCGCCCCAACCAGGTGCGCAGCTCGGAGGAGGAAATCGCCGGGATGCTGCATGACTACACCGACACGCTGACCGTGTCGGTCTCCGATGGCGCCGGCCGCAGCGTGCCCGAGCGGCTGCGCGTGTCGGTCTGCTACCACGTCGTGCGCCAGGTGCTGCGCAGCCACGAGGCAAGCCTGGTGCATTGGCACCACACCAACACCCTGTTCACCGCCGAAGAGTTCGAGAACCCGACCAACGCGCAACCCACGGTGACGCCGCGCCGTCCCAAGGCCACCGGAAACCGCGTGCCGCGCCCCAAGCCGCTGGAGGGCACCCTTCCGGGCGGGCTGGGCCGGTTTTCGGCCGGCTACATGGGCGTGGCGGAGAACCACACCCGCCTCGACGAGAGCTTCGCCCAGGTCGTCGATCCCGAGCACGCCCAGATCCACGATGCCGAAACCGTCGAGGACACCCCGCGCAGCGGCTGGACGGACATCCTGCCCAACATTGCCCCCAGCGAGGAAAAGCTGCGCCGCTCGCGCCTGGCGATCTTCGCCAGCGACCTGATCGAGATCGAGGACGTCAAGCTCGATGCGCCCAAGGCGGAGCCCGAACTGCCCGAGCAGCTGACCGTCTATGTGATGACCCTGACCATCATGGTGATGATGTTCCCGGCCGGGTTCGCGATGATGATCTACAACATCCTCGCCGGCGAGAACCTGAAGATGACGGCGCGGGCGATGGCGCTGACCGGCGTCGGCATCGCGCTGAACTTCGCGGGCATCACCGACCAGCTGATCTCGCTGATCTGATCGCCCCGCGACACCGACAGGGCCCCGCCGCGCGCGGGGCCTTTCGTGTTTGGGCGACGCCGCCCCCTGGCCTCACGGCCGGGCGTAGAGCATCAGCCCCCAGTCGCCCAGCGCCCGGTGCAGCGGCGCCCAGGCGGCGGCGAATCCCACCGGGTCGAGCCCCGCGCGCTGCGCGATCCCGCCCAGGCTGCGCCGTCCGTCGATCGCCGCCAGCAGAGGGGCCGCGGATTTCGGCAGCGGCACGGTGATCTTCTCGGCCCCCTGGGTCAGGCGCAACGCGCCCTTGGCGGCCGCCACCCGCGCCAGTTGCGCCCCCGTGCCGCCCTTGATCTGCGGCACCAGGCTCAGGTCCGAGGGCCGCGCCAGCGCCTGCGCCCCCCGCCCCGCCGCCACCGCATAGGCGACATGGGTCTTGATCGTGCCGCGCAGTTTCTCCGCCAGCGCCATGCGCTGGGTCCGGTCCAGCCCCGCCGGCGCGCGCACGCCCTCGGGCAGCAGAAGGTCCAGATCGTAAAGCGCCGGCTGGGTGAAGCTGACCAGTTCCAGCCCCGCCCGCGCGAGGCTGTCGTCAAGCTCGTTCACCGTGTAGGGCCGGTCCTGGCTGTGCAGCAGCAGGTCGTAGAACCCCGCGTCGCTGGCGTCGTGATCGACCAGATGCGGGTTGCGCTTGAACGGGTGACCCTCGGGCAACCCCGCGAAGACCCGCTTCGCCATCGTCAGCTTGTCCCGCGGCGCCAGCCCCGCCCCGAGCGCGCCGAACGCCTCCTGCAAGGGATAGACGCCCGAGCGCCCGTAAGGCGCATAGACCATCAGCCCGATCCCGCCGCCCGGCGCCAGCGCGCGCGACAGCGCGTCGAACCCCGCCTGCGGCTCGGGCAGGTGATGCAGCACCCCGCAGC
Organism: Actibacterium sp. MT2.3-13A; assembly: GCF_018139985.1. Classification (GTDB taxonomy): domain Bacteria; phylum Pseudomonadota; class Alphaproteobacteria; order Rhodobacterales; family Rhodobacteraceae; genus JAGSOU01. The sequence continues at coordinate 12,124 of NZ_JAGSOU010000024.1, forward strand.
AATCGATATAGTCGAAGGTGCCGTAATCGGCGGCCTCCAGCAGGCTGCCGGTCTCGAACCGGATGCCGGTCAGCCCGCGCACCCGCGCCCGCTCCTCCGCGATGGCGCGCGCGGCGGTGGAAAGGTCGAGATAGGTGATTTCGTAGGGCCGCCCCGCCGCCGTCAGAAGCGCGGCCAGCTGGATCAGCCCGTCGCCCGTCCCGCCCCCGGCGATCAGCGCGCGCAGCGGCCGCGTCCAGTCGCGCTGGCCCGCGAACAGGAAATGGTCGATCTCCCAGGGGTGCGAGGGCGAGCCGGTGATCAGCCGCCGGCGCTCATCCGCCGGGTCGCGTTCGGGATAGGGATAGGCCTCGTATTGCGCCTGCACCTCGCTCATCGGCGCATGTCCCGTCCGGCAGCCGCGTGACCGTCCAGCGTCGCCTTCTGGTCTGCCGAGAGATCCTCCACCCGAACGACATAGGTGTGGATCGAGAACACCACGGCGCGACTCTCGGGAAGGCGCAGCAGGCATTGCCGCTCGGACCGCATGAAGGGCGCGGCGCCCGCCGCGTCGCTGCGCGGCGCGGCCTCCGGGCGCGGCTGGAACAGCGCCGGATCCTCGTAGAGATGCGCGTTCGCCCGCCACAGCATCCGCCCCGGCGCGAGGCCGTCGAACAGGCGCTGCACGCGCCGGGCGATATCCTCGTCATAGGGCGCCACCGGGACATGGAGGCGGATCAGCGGGCGCATGAATTTCTCCGCCAGCGTCCAGCTGGCGGGAAAACACAGCGCCGCGCCGGTCAGCACATGCTCCGCGCCGCGCTTTTCCATCAGGCACAGATCCTCCTGCACCAGCCGCCCGGCGGTCAACAGCGGCGCGTCGCGGTCGATCGGCACGCGCACCCCGTCGGGCCGGGTCACGGCCCCCTGCGCGATCCCGAAATCGCCGCGCGCGGCCAGATGCGCCAGCACCCTGTCCAGCAGCTCCCGCGCCGCCGGCAGCGCGGCCGGGTCGAGGGCATGGACCTTGTCCGGCGCCTGCGCGAACAGCCGGTCGCGCTCGGCCATCTGGCCGGCGTAGGCCTCGTCCACCACCAGCCAGTCGGCCGGGTCGAGCGGCAGGATCCCCGGCAGACGCGACATCCGCGGGTCCGCCCAGGGCGTGTGGGGAAGTGTTTTCTGCAGGATCGCCATGCCCCCCTTATAACGCCCCCGCGCGCCTCTCAAAGGCCGAATCCGTCCCCCGGCGCAGCGCCGTCACAGGCCCTCACCAAGGCGTGACGCAGGCAGCCTCCGGGTTGCGGCCGGCGGGCGCGCGGCCCACTCTGGGCCCGACAAGTCACAGCAGGGATCACATCATGCCGATGGAAAGACTCACCTTCCCGGGCCATGCCGGCGCCCCGCTCGCCGCCCGGCTCGACCTGCCCGAGGGGCCGCATCTGGCCACCGCGCTTTTTGCCCATTGCTTCGCCTGCGGCGAGGATATCGCCGCGGCGCGCCGCATCGCGCAAAGGCTGGCCGCGATGGGCATCGCGGTGCTGCGATTCGATTTCACCGGGCTCGGCCATTCGGGCGGAGAGTTCGGAAACGCCCGCTTTGCTGCCAACGTGCAGGATCTCGAGGCCGCCGCCCGCCACCTGGAGACCCGCGGCATGGCGCCCGACCTGCTGATCGGCCATTCGCTGGCCGGCGCGGCGGTGCTGAAAACCGCGCCGCGCCTGGGCAACGTCAAGGCGCTGGTGACCATCGGCGCCCCCTTCGACCCCGATCATGTCGCCCGCAACTTCGCCCCCGCCCATCCCACGCTGACCCCCGCGGGGGTGATCGAGATGTCGCTGGGCGGCAGGACCGTCCGCGTCGCCCGCGATTTCGCCGACGACATCGCCGCCGAGCGGCTGGAACCCGCCATCGCCGGGCTGAACCGCGCGCTGCTCGTGATGCACGCGACGCGCGACGGGGTGGTGGGGATCGAGAACGCCCACGCGATCTTCCGCACCGCCGGGCATCCCAAGAGCTTCGTCACCCTGGACGATGCCGATCACCTGGTCTCCGACCCCGCCGATGCCGAATACGCGGCCGACATGATCGCCGCCTGGGTCGCCCGACGGCTCGGCCTCCAGGCCCCGCCCCCGCCCCCCGGCGCGCCCGAGGGCATCGTCCGCGTCTGCGAGATCGACCCCGAGGGCTTCCTGCAGGACGTCCAGCACGGGCCGCATCACCACGCGCTGGCGGACGAACCCGAAGCCTATGGCGGCACCAACCGCGGCATGTCGCCCTACGGTTTCCTCGCCGCCGGCCTCGGCGCCTGCACCTCGATGACCCTCCGCCTCTATGCCCGGCGCAAGGGCTGGCCGCTCGCCCATCTGCGGGTAGACGTCACCCATGACAAGGTCCACGCCCAGGACGCCGCGCATGGCGCCGAGCTCAAGATCGACCGCTTCATCCGCGAGATAACGCTCGAGGGGGAACTCGATGCCGACCAGCGCGCCCGCCTGCTCCAGGTCGCGGACAAATGCCCGGTGCACCAGACCCTGACCCGCAGTTCCAAAGTCGAAACCCGCCTGCGCGACTGAGCCCGCGGCGCATTTTGAGTATTTATGCCAAGAAGAAGCCCCCAGCCCCCTTCTTCTTGGCGCCAAATACTCTCGCGCCGCAGGCGCGAAACAACTGCCCGAAGGGCAAAAAGAAATGAGGCGCAGCCAACGGCTGCGCCTCTCGATTTCACAAACGGCGGAACCCCGGTCAGCCGCGGGCGCGGCCGACCAGCTTCCACGCGCCCGGCACGATCAGCGCCGCCAGCACCAGCTTCAGCGCGTCGCCGACGAGGAACGGGGTGAGACCCCATTCCAGGATCGGCTTGTCCCAGCCGTAGAGCTGCCCCAGCCACAGCAGGCCCGGCACATAGATCAGCGCGTTGCCCACCAGCATCGCGGCGCCCATGCCCAGCACCGAACGGTCCATGCCGCGGCGCGCGGCCAGGCCCAGCGCCAGCGTGGCCAGAACGTAGCCCAGCAGGTAGCCGCCGGTGCCGCCCATCATGTATTCGAGACCGGCCTTTTCCGCCGAGGAGCCGGCGAAGACGTCGAAGCCCAGCGCGCCCACGGCCATATAGCCCAGGATGGTCGCCAGACCCAGCCGCGGCCCATAGGCCGCACCGATGGTCAGCACGGCGAAGGTGCCCATGGTCACCGGCACCGGCCACATCGGCACCTTGATCTTGGCGGCGATCGCCAGAACGGCGACGCCCAGCACCACCAGCGCCGCCTGCTTGATGCGGCGCGCCGTCCCCTCGTTCGCGCCGAACGCTTCGCTCAGCACCCTGTCCGTCATTGCAAGAGCCATCCCCGGATCTCCCTTTCTACAGTGTTTGCAGCTTTGTGCCCCAGCGCCGCGTGTCGCGCAAGGTTTCAATCACACCAGCCGAGCGTAGGTGCTTCGCATGAGGTAATCCTTGCGCCGTCCGCTCACGCGCCATTCGGCCCGCCACTCCGGCCAGCGCCGGAAATCGTAGCGCACCTGGTAGAGGTCGGGCGGGCAGTCATGGCCGGCCTCGGGCCGCGCCCCGGGCGCGATCAGGTGAAAGGGCCGGCCGTCGTGAAAGAAAACCGCGATATCGCCGCCCTCGGCACGCCACAGGTAGCGCCGGGCGGCGGCCAGCGGCGGCTGGCCGGGCAGGATCAGCGTTCCCGCCTCATCGCACAGCAGTCCACCGGCGGCCTCGCGCGTGAAGGTGGCCGTGCCGGAAAACCGCGCCCTCTGGCCCGCCTTCGCGTCGTCGATTTCGCGCTCCAGGCGCCAGCGTCCCTCGAAGTCCGCCAGCGCCGGGCGCGTGCCCTCGGTCTGCTGCATGCTTGCCCCCTTTCGCCGCGCCCGCTATGAGACCCGGCAAACCCCGGAAACACAAGGTTGCGCCGATGATCCCCCGTTATTCCCGCCCCGAGATGACCGCCATCTGGTCGCCCGAGACCAAGTTTCGCATCTGGTTCGAGATCGAGGCCCATGCCTGCGATGCGCAGGCCGAGCTGGGCGTGATCCCGAAAGAGAACGCCGAGGCCGTCTGGAAGGCCAAGGATGTCGAGTTCGACGTCGCCCGCATCGACGAGATCGAGGCCGTCACCAAGCATGACGTCATCGCCTTCCTCACCCACCTGGCCGAGCATGTGGGCTCCGAACAGGCACGTTTCGTCCACCAGGGCATGACCAGCTCGGACGTGCTGGACACCTGCCTCAACGTGCAGCTGACCCGCGCCGCCGACATCCTGATCGCGGATATGGACAAGGTTCTCGACGCGCTCAAGCGCCGCGCCTTCGAGCACAAGGATACGGTCCGCATCGGCCGCAGCCACGGCATCCATGCCGAGCCGACCACGATGGGCCTGACCTTTGCCCGTTTCTACGCCGAGATGGACCGGGGCAAGCGCCGCCTGATCGCCGCGCGCGAGGAGATCGCCACCGGAGCGATCTCGGGCGCGGTGGGCACCTTCGCCAATATCGACCCGGCCGTGGAAGAGCATGTCTGCAAGATGATGGGGCTCACGCCCGAGCCGATCTCCACCCAGGTGATCCCGCGCGACCGCCACGCGATGTTCTTCGCCACGCTGGGCGTGATCGCCAGCTCGATCGAGAACATCGCGATCGAGATCCGCCACATGCAGCGCACCGAGGTTCTGGAAGCCGAGGAGTTCTTCTCCAAGGGTCAGAAGGGCAGCTCGGCCATGCCGCACAAGCGCAACCCGGTGCTCAGCGAGAACCTCACCGGCCTCGCCCGCCTGGTGCGCATGTCGGTGGTGCCGGCGTTGGAGAACGTTGCGCTCTGGCATGAGCGCGACATCTCGCACAGTTCGGTCGAGCGCGGCATCGGGCCGGACACCACCGTGACCCTCGACTTCGCGCTGAACCGTCTGGCCGGACTGATCGAAAAACTGGTGGTCTATCCCGAGAACATGCTGGCGAACATGAACAAGTTCCGCGGCCTGGTGATGAGCCAGCGCGTGCTGCTGGCCCTGACGCAGGCCGGCGTGTCGCGCGAGGACGCCTACCGCCTGGTGCAGCGCAACGCGATGAAGGTCTGGGAGGAAGGCAAGGACTTCAAGACCGAGCTTCTGGCCGACCCCGAGGTGACCGCCGCGCTCAGCCCTGCCGAGATCGAGGAGAAATTCGACCTCGGCTACCACACCAAGCATGTGGACACGATCTTCGCCCGCGTTTTCGGCGAATGATACCTGAACGCGCCCGGCTGGTCCGGGCGCGTTTTGACCGGACGGCAAGCCGTGCTAGCATTCCGCGCATTGAGAAACGGAGAGCTTTGCCATGTCCATTAAGACCGTTCTTGCCGCGCTTGCACTGACCCTCTCGCCCGCCCTGGCGCTGGCCAACGGCTGCCAGTGGGAAAAGACCGCCCATCAGTGCGGGGAAAACCAGAGCTTCGACGCCGCCACCGGCGCCTGCGTCGACAAGGCCACCAGCTGAGCGCGACCCGGCCCGCGCTTGTGATCGCCGCCCGCCGGAACTATGTCTGACCGCACCCCGAAGGCGTGGGGATGGACAAGCCAGGCGGGACGATGGCCGAGGACAAGAAGAACAAGGCGAAGCGCGGACGTGGCGTAGGCTCGTGGCTGCTCAATGCGGTGGTGCACGGGCTGATCCGCGGTGCGCTGCGCCTGCCCTACGCGCGCCGCATCCCGCTGGCCGGCTGGGTGATGTCGCGCGTGCTGGCACCGCTGGCCGGCTATGACCGGCGCATCCGCGACAACCTCGCCCTCGTCTGCCCCGACCTGCCCGAGGCCGAGGTCAGGCGGCTGCAGCGCGCCGTGCCCGACAATGCGGCGCGCAGCTGGATGGAGATGTATTCCGGCGCCGAATTCATCGCCCGGGTCAAGGACAGCCCGATCCGCGGCCCCGGCCTGCCGGCCCTGGAAGAGGCCCACCGGGCCGGCCGGCCGGTGGTGCTGGTCACTGGCCATTTCGGCAATTACGACGTCGCCCGCGTGGCGCTGATGGCGCGGGGCTACCGCATCGGCGGGCTCTACAACCCGATGCGCAACGTCTATTTCAACAAGCACTATGTCGCGGCGCTGGAGCGTATCGGGCAACCCGTCTTTCCCCGCGGGCGGCGCGGGCTGGCGAATCTGCTGCGCTTCCTGAAATCGGGGGGGATGACGGCCTTCCTGGTCGATCTCAACGTCAAGCGGGGGGTGCCGCTGAGGTTCTTCGGCGCGCCCGCCAAGACCGCCCTGTCGGCCGCCGAGCTGGCGCTGAAATTCGACGCGCCGCTGGTGCCGGCCTATGGCATCCGCCAGCCCGACGGGTTGAGCTTCGAAGTGGTGATCGAGGCCCCGATCCCGCCCGGAGATCCGGCCGACATGATGCAGGCGGTGAACGACAGCATCGAGGCGATGGCGCGGCGCCACATGGGGCAGTGGTTCTGGATCCACCGCCGCTGGAAGGCCTGAGCCCGGCGCCGGGCCGGTCTCAGCGCAGCCGCGCCGCGGCCAGGATGCGCCCCGGCCCGTGGCGCTGCACCAGCACCACCGCCGGCTGCTCTCCCCCGGCCTGCACCGCCAGTTCCAGCGGCGCGGTGCCGTCCCAGTCCGCGAGGGCGCGCCATTCGGTCACGATATTGCTATAGCGCAGGGTGCGCCCGCTGTTCTCGCCGCGCTTGATCTGCACCGTCTTCTCGGGGAGGTAGCGCACCAGTTGCACCCGCATCGGCCCCGGCTTGGCGCTGCGTGCGCGGACCACGAAGCCACCCTCGCGGCGCTCCACCCCCAGCTCGACCGGCGAAGGCGCGGCGCGGTGGGCGGCGATCAGGTCAGCCACCTGCATGGGCTGAAGCCCGACGACGTGATCGACCCCGCCGATCACCATCTGCGGCGTGTAGACGGTGCGCGCGCCGGCGGCGCGGGCATAGGCCTTCTGCCGGGCGGTGAAGCCGGGGTTGGCGAAAATGTCCTTCCAGCCGATGTAATCCCAATAGTCCACATGCAGCGCCAGCGCGATCACGTCATCGCGCTGCGCCAGTTCGGCCAGGAAGGCGTCGGCCGGCGGACAGGAAGAGCAGCCCTGCGAGGTATAAAGCTCGATCACCACGGGCCGCTCGCCGGCCCAGGCCGCCGCCGCGGCCATCCAGAGCGATAGAATCGAGCCGATCACTGCGCGCATGAACATGCCTTTTCCCGGGTTGCCAATGCCTCTTTCCTAAGCCAGCAGACGGGGCCTTGCCAATCAAGGTTTCGAGAGAGCGGCGCGAGCGGGATTTTTTGTGCACCGTGGTATACAAATTAGCATCCTCCCCCTTGATCGCGCGGGCGCGATCAGGCAAGAGCAGGCCAGCAGATACCCCCGTTGCATCTGAGGGAGCCAACCATGACCATCATCGTCGGACAAGACACCGCCAAGACCCGCCGCACGCTCAGCGCGGGCGGCGCCACCGTCGCCTATTACTCGATCCCCGCCGCCGAAGCCGCGGGCCTGGGCGATTTCTCGCGCCTGCCCGCCGCCCTGAAAGTGGTGCTGGAGAACATGCTGCGCTTCGAGGACGGCAAGACCGTCTCGACCGATGACATCAAGGCCTTCGCGGAATGGGCCCAGAAGGGCGGCAAGAACCCCCGCGAGATCGCCTATCGCCCGGCGCGCGTGCTGATGCAGGACTTCACCGGCGTTCCGGCCGTGGTGGATCTGGCCGCGATGCGCGACGGCATCAAGGCGCTCGGCGGCGACGCGCAGAAGATCAACCCGCTGAACCCGGTGGACCTGGTCATCGACCACTCGGTCATGATCGACGAGTTCGGCAACCCGCGCGCCTTCCAGATGAACGTGGACCGCGAATATGAGCGCAACCTGGAGCGCTACACCTTCCTCAAATGGGGTCAGAAGGCGTTCAACAACTTCCGCGTCGTGCCGCCGGGAACCGGCATCTGCCACCAGGTGAACCTGGAATACCTGGCCCAGACCGTCTGGACCGACGCCGACCAGAACGGCGAGCAGGTCGCCTATCCCGACACGCTGGTCGGCACCGACAGCCACACCACCATGGTCAACGGCATGGCCGTGCTGGGCTGGGGCGTGGGCGGCATCGAGGCCGAGGCCGCGATGCTGGGCCAGCCGATCTCGATGCTGATCCCCGAGGTCGTGGGCTTCAAGCTGACCGGCCAGATGGTCGAGGGCACCACCGGCACCGACCTGGTTCTGAAGGTCGTCGAGATGCTGCGCAAGAAGGGCGTGGTGGGCAAGTTCGTCGAATTCTACGGCGAGGGTCTCGATCACCTGCCGCTGGCCGACCGCGCGACCATCGCCAACATGGCCCCCGAATACGGCGCCACCTGCGGCTTCTTCCCGATCGACGACGAGACCCTGCGCTACCTGCGCCAGACCGGCCGCGACGAGGACCGCATCGCGCTGGTCGAGGCCTATGCCAAGGAGAACGGCTTCTGGCGGACAGCCGATTACAGCCCGGTCTACACCGACACGCTGGAACTCGACATGGGCACCATCGTGCCCGCGATCTCGGGTCCCAAGCGCCCGCAGGACTACACGCCCCTGAACCAGGCCGCCGAGAGCTTCTACAAGGTGGTCAGCGAGTTCCGCGGCATCGACACCACCGACGAGGCGCGCGACATGGCCGCCGAGGGCGACACCATCACCGCGTCGAACGACGTCCGCAAATCGGTCGCGGTGGCGGGCGAGGAATACAAGCTGCGCGATGGCTCGGTGGTGATCGCCTCGATCACCTCCTGCACCAACACCTCGAACCCCTATGTGATGATCGGGGCCGGCCTGGTGGCGCGCAAGGCGCGCGCGCTGGGGCTGACCCGCAAGCCGTGGGTCAAGACCTCGCTGGCGCCGGGCAGCCAGGTCGTGTCGGAATACCTGGAGGCCGCCGGCCTGCAGGAGGATCTCGACGCCATCGGCTTCAACCTGGTGGGCTATGGCTGCACCACCTGCATCGGCAACTCCGGCCCGCTGCAGAAGGAAATCTCCGAGGCGATCTCCAAGGCCGATCTGGTCGCCACCGCCGTTCTGTCGGGCAACCGCAACTTCGAGGGCCGCATCAGCCCCGACGTGCGCGCCAACTACCTGGCCTCGCCGCCGCTGGTGGTGGCCTACGCGATCGCGGGCGACATGAACATCGACCTCAGCTCCGAGCCGCTGGGCGAGGACAAGGACGGCAACCCCGTCTACCTCAAGGACATCTGGCCGACCAACAAGGAGGTCGCCGACCTGGTGCATGAGACCGTCACCCGCGAAGCCTTCCAGAAGAAATACGCCGATGTCTTCAAGGGCGACGACAAGTGGCAATCGGTCGAGACCACGGATGCCGAGACCTATGACTGGCCGGCCAGCTCGACCTACATCCAGAACCCGCCCTATTTCCAGGGCATGGGGACCGAGGCCGGCACGATCTCGAACATCGAGGGCGCGCGCGTTCTGGCGATCCTGGGCGACATGGTGACCACCGACCACATCTCGCCCGCGGGTTCCTTCAAGGCCGAAACGCCCGCCGGCAAATACCTGACCGAGCGCCAGGTGCCGGTGCGCGAGTTCAACTCCTACGGCTCGCGTCGCGGCAACCACGAGGTGATGATGCGCGGCACCTTCGCCAACATCCGCATCCGCAACGAGATTCTGGACGGGGTCGAGGGCGGCTACACCAAGGGCCCGGACGGCGCGCAGACCGCCATCTTCGACGCGGCAATGGCCTACAAGGAGGCCGGCACCCCGCTGGTGATCTTCGGCGGCGAGCAGTACGGCGCGGGCTCCTCGCGCGACTGGGCGGCCAAGGGCACCAGCCTGCTGGGCGTGAAGGCCGTGATCGCCGAAAGCTTCGAGCGCATCCACCGCTCGAACCTGGTGGGCATGGGCGTCATCCCCTTCGAGTTCACCGGCGGCGACACCCGCAAGTCGCTGGGCCTGAAGGGCGACGAGACGGTCTCGATCCACGGGCTCGAAGGCGATCTGAAACCGCTGAGCGAGGTGCCCTGCACCATCACCTACGCGGATGGTTCGACCAAAGAGATCGCGCTGAAATGCCGGATCGATACCGCGGTCGAGAAGGAATACGTCGAGAACGGCGGCGTGCTGCACTACGTTCTGCGCAACCTCGCCAAGGCCTGAGGCCCGGCGCCTGAAACATTCGAACCCGCCCCCAGGGGGGCGGATTTTTCTATGCCCGGCGCCCGCGGGTCCGACGGCGCCTTCGGCCCACGCCGGGCCGGGGTGATTCCCCGGTGCACGCGCGCGGACGCGAATACGCCCCCGCCTTTCGGACGGGGGCGCGCCGCCGATTGTTTCCCCACCTGAAACCCACGCCCGCCACGGGCCGCGTGGCCGCCGCGCGCACAACCTCAGGGTGAGGAAACACTCTGTTCCAGAAGGGCGCCCCGGTTTTTCAGAGACTGTTAACCGGCCCTGCGCTAGATCCTCCGCATTGACCCAAAGGCAACCTGTGGAAGACAGACAGAGTGACCATGTTCGATTCGACGAAAAACCTTATCCGTTCCGCGCCCGCATTCGAGGCGCTGGCCCTGATCGCCTTCATCCTGGTGCTGGGCCTGGCGTCCTGACCGCTACTTCGCGGCCTCGATCGCCGGCAGGATGGTGTGGCGCAGGATGTCCTCGGTGATGGGCCCGGCAAAGCGCAGCCGCACGATCCCCTCGCCATCGATCACGAAGGTCTCGGGCGCGCCGTAGACGCCCCAGTCGATCTTGGTGCGCCCGGTCGTATCCTCGCCCAACGCGGTGAAGGGGTTGCCCTCCTTCTCCAGATAGGCCTCCGCGCGCTCGGGCTCGTCATTGTAGTTCACGCCGTGAACGGTGATGTCCAGTTCATTGGCCATGCGCAGCAGCTGCGGGTGTTCCAGCCGGCAGGCCACGCACCAGGTGCCCCAGAAATTCACCAGTTTGACGCCGGGCTCCGCCAGCACCTCGTCGGTCAGCAACGGCAGCCCCGCCAGCGGCGCCAGATCGACGCCCGGCACCGGCTTGCCGATCCGGGTTGAGGGCAGCGTGTCGGGATCGTCGCGCAGCATCCCGAAGAAGAACAGCGCCGCCACGCCGACGAAAATCAGCGGCGGCAGGATCATCATCACAGAAAACTTCTTCTTCTCAGCCATGTCTCGACCGGCGCTCCTCGATCTCGTCCAGTTGGCGGCGCACACGCGCGCCCCGCCACAAGGTCAGCCCAACAAGGGCGGCCAGCAGCCCCAGCGTCACCCCGTAGGAGGACAGCACCGCGACCGCGTATTTCCCAAGATCCGGCATCATCCCATCCTCTCCCGCGCCTGCAGCGCCTGGATCCGCCTCACCCGGATCTCGGTGCGCGTCCGCAGCAGCACCAGAGTCAGGAACAGCAGGATGAACCCAGCGATGCTGATCAGCAGGGGCACATAGAACACGTTGGCGATGTTCTCCTCGGCGTCCATGCTCAGCGTCGCGCCCTGGTGCAGGCCCTGGTTCCAGAAATTCACCGCGTAGCGGCTGAGGATCGCGAAGACCGAGCCCACCATGCACAGCACCGAGGTCAGGTCGGCCGCGGCATCGGGGTTCTCGATCGCCTCCCACAGCGCGATATAGCCCAGGTAGAACAGGAACAGCACCAGGAAAGAGGTGAGCCGCGGATCCCATTCCCACCAGGTGCCCCACATCGGCTGACCCCAGAAGGCGCCGGTCACCAGGGCGATCAGGGTGAACACGATGCCGACGGGCGCCGCGGCGCGCGCCGCCAGCGCGCTCACATGGTGGCGGCGGATCAGCCAGATCAGCGAGGCCACCAGCATCATCGCCCAGGCATTGATCGCCATCATGGCCGCGGGCACATGGATATAGATGATCTTGACGGTCGAGCCCTGCTTGTAATCCTCGGGCGTGAAGAAGAACCCCCAGACCAGCCCGGCGCCCAGCGCCAGAACCGTCAGCACGACGAGAAACGGCAGCACGACCCCCGAGGTCTGCATGAATTTCTTCGGATTGGCGTATTCCCAGATCGACATGAAGCCTACTTATGTCCTGTGTGGCGGGTTCTCAATTCAATAGCGCGTGTGACGGGGCGGCAGATTGACCTATCGCAGATTGATGCGGATCGCCGCCGCCGCGGCAAAAGGCAGAAGCGCGAGGCAGGCGCAGGTTATGCCGCCCAGCATCAGCAGAGACGGCGTGGCCGCCATGCCCGCGGCCCCGCGCGTCACCACCAGCGCGCCGAAGATCAGCGTCGGCACATAGAGCGGCAGCACCAGCAGCGACAACAGCAGCCCGCCGCGCTTCAGCCCCACGGTCAGCGCCGCACCGAAGGTGCCGATCATGCTCAGCGCCGGCGTGCCGGCCGCAAGGCTCAGCACCAGCCAGCCGAAGGCGCCCGCCTCCAGGTTCAGCAGCACGCCCAGCACCGGCGCGGCCAGCACCAGCGGCAGGCCCGTCGTCACCCAATGCGCGATCGCCTTCATCGCCACCACGCCCTCCAGCGGCACCGGCGCCGTGGCCAGCAGGTCGAGCGAGCCATCCTCGTAATCCAGCGCGAAGATCCGGTCGAGCGACAGCAGGCAGGCCAACAGCGCCCCGATCCACAGGATCCCCGGCGCGATCTCGCGCAGCACGCCGCTTTCCGGCCCGACGCCGAAGGGCACCAGAACGGTCACGATCAGGAAAAACGCCAGGCCAAGGCCAAAGCCGCCGCCCGCGCGCACCGCCAGCATCATGTCCCGGGTCAGCAGCGCGATCATGCGAAGGCCTCGTCGAAATCCTCAAGATCGCGCGGCACGGCCCGGAACGGCGTCAGTTCCAGTTCCTCGGCGAGGAACCCGAGATCGATATGGGTGGCGATCAGCGCCGAGCCGCCCGCATCGAGATGGTCCCGCACCGCCTGCCCGAAAAGTTGCACCGACTCCGCGTCGAGCGACACCGTGGGCTCGTCGAGCACCCAGATCGGCCGCCCGGTGACCAGGAGCCGCGCCAGCCCCAGCCGGCGCTTCTGCCCGGCGCTGAGGTTCTGCGCCTGCCGGTCGGCGAGGTCCACCAGGTTGAACCGCTCCAGCGCCCGGTCGATACCCCTGGTGCCGAACACCCGCGCCCAGAAGCGCAGGTTCTCGGCCACGCTCAGCGTGCCCTTCAGCCCATCGGCATGGGCGGCATAGGCCATGCTTTCCGCCGGCACCGAGATCTCGCCCGCCAACGGCGGCTGCAGCCCGGCGAGCGTGCGCAACAGCGTGGTCTTGCCGATGCCGTTCGGCCCGCGCAGGAACAGCGCATGCCCGCCCGAAAGGGCGAAGCTCACCCCCTCCAGAACGGGCACGCCCCCCCGGGCGCAGGCAAGATCGGTCACGCGCAAATCCATAGCCTTCCCCGATAGCCGATTGCCGCCCCACGCGAAAGCGGCAAAACCCCGGCCCCTTCTTCTTGGTGAAAATACTCCCGCCGGAGGCGGCCCTACCCCTCCACCGGCAACAGCGCCGCAGCGATGCGCCGCCCCTCCGACAACAGCACGTTGTAGGTGCGGGCCGCGGGTCCGGTGGCCATGGTCTCGACCCCCAGCCCCGCCGCCTCCAGCCGCTTGCGCAGCGCGGGCGGGATATGCGCGGTCTCGGCACCGGTGCCGACGAAAAGCACATCCACATGCCCGGCCAGCGCCAGCAGCGGCGCGACATCCTCCAGCCCGCCCCAGCTGCGCGTGTCCTTGGCGGTCAGCAGCACCGGCCCCTCGATCACCTGCCCGCCCACGCGAAAGAACCCGGGGCCGTAGCCGTCGACGGGCCGCGCGTCGGTGAAAAGGATCTCGTTCAGGCGCATGGGCGGAATCCTAGGTCCGGCCGGCCGCTGCGGCAAGCTCAGGCGTCGATATTGGCGAATTGCGTGCCGCCGCCATCCGAGGTCTTCGACCAGTCGCGCTTCACCCCCAGGAAAAGCACGATGTTCTTGGCCACGAAAACCGAGGAATAGGTGCCCACGATCACGCCCCAGGTCATCGCGAAGACGAAGCCCCGGATCACGTCGCCGCCCAGCACCAGCAGCGCAATCAGCGCGATCAGCGTGGTGCCCGAGGTCATGACGGTCCGCGACAGCGTCTCGTTCACCGAAAGGTTCATCACCTCGCGCAGATCCATCTTCTTGTATTTGCGCAGGTTTTCGCGCAGGCGATCGAAGATCACCACGGTGTCGTTCAGCGAATAGCCGACGATGGTCAGAAGCGCCGCGATGATCGCCAGGTCGAACTTGATCTGCAGCAGGCTGAAAATGCCGACGGTCAGCGCCACGTCATGCAGCAGCGCCGCCACCGCGCCGACCGCGAACTGCCACTCGAAGCGCAGCCAGATGTAGACCAGCACCGCGCCGATGGCCAGCAGCACCGACAAGACGGCGGTCTGGATCAGCTCGCCCGAGATCTTGGGCCCCACGCTTTCGACCGAGGGAAAGGTGATCGCCGGGTCGATCGCGGTCAGAGCGGCTTCGATCTGGCGGATGATCTCGGGCGTCACCGCCTCTTGCTCGTCCTGGGCCTGGATGCGGATCTGCGTGACATGGCGGTCCGCTCCGAAAGTGGGATCGAACACCTCGGTGATCGAGACATCGCCCAGACCCAGCCCCGACAGCGCCTGCCGGTAGGTCCCGACATCGACGGCGGTGCTGCTTTCGGTGCGGATCGTGGTGCCGCCTCGGAAATCGATGCCGAAATTCAGGCCGACAACGAAAAACAGCACCACCGAGAGGATCACCGCCGCCACCGACGCGCCGAAGGTCAGGCGCGCGTGGCGGAAGAAATCCCAACTGGTTTCGGAGGGAACGAGTTTGAGCCGCATCTGTATCTCTCCGTCAAACCGTGATTGTCTTGGGACGACGGCGATCCAGCCACACCACGATCATCAGCCGGGTGACGTATATGGCCGTGAACACCGAGGTCAGGATTCCGAGCCCCAGCGTGATGGCGAAGCCGCGCACCGGACCCGAGCCCAGCATGAACAGGATCACCGCCGTGATGAAGGTCGTGATGTTGGCGTCGAGGATCGCGCTCAGTGCCTTCTCGTAGCCCAGGTCGATGGCCCGCGCCGGACCCTTGGCCGATTTCAGCTCTTCGCGGATACGCTCGAAGATCAGCACGTTGGCGTCCACCGCCATGCCGATGGTCAGCACGATGCCGGCGATGCCCGGCAGGGTCAGCGTCCCCCCGATCAGCGACAGCAGGCCGAAGATCAGGCCGACGTTGATCACAAGCGCCACGTTGGCGATCACGCCGAACCAGCCATAGCTGAGCGCCATGAAGATGAGGACGGCGGCAAAGGCCACGACACAGGCGATCTTGCCCGCCTCGATGCTGTCGGCGCCCAGTTCCGGGCCGATCGTCCGTTCCTCGAGGAAGGTCAGCTCGGCCGGCAGGGCGCCGGCGCGCAGCAGCACGGCCAGATCGGTGCTTTCCTGCACGCTGAAACTGCCGGTGATGATGCCCGAACCGCCCGGAATCGCCTCGTTGATCACCGGGGCGGAGATCACCTCCTCGTCCAGCACGATGGCGAAGGGCGAGCCGACGTTCTCGGCCGTGTAGGTGCCGAACTTGCGCGCGCCGGCGGGGTTGAAGCGGAAATTCACCGCCGGCCGGCCGTTCTGGTCGAACGCAGGCTGCGCGTCGGTCAGTTCCTCGCCGGTCACAACCGGCGTCTGTTCGAGGATGTAATAGACCCCCTCCTGGTCCATCGCCGGATAGAGCACGTTGCGCGCGCCCGGCGACTGGTCGGGGTCCGTGGTGCGGCCCACCACCGGGTGGAACGTCAGCCGCGCCGTGGTGCCGATCAGCGCCTTCAGCTCCTCTGCCGAGCCGATGCCGGGCACCTGGATCAGGATCCGGTTCTCGCCCTGGCGCTGGATCGTGGGTTCGCGCGTGCCGACCTCGTCGACCCGGCGGCGCACGATCTCCAGCGACTGCTGGATGGTGCGGTCGTCGGTGGCCAGACGTTCGGCCTCCGACAGGGTGACGATCAGCTCGTCGCCCTCCGCGCGCACCTCGATGTCGGAGGAGCCGACGCCGGTCAGCGTCACGATGGGACGGGCCAGGCCGCGCACGGCCTCGACCGCCGCCGCCATCCCCTCGGGCTGCGACAGGCGCACCCGCAGTTCGTCCGGCGCCGAGGCCTGCCGGCGGATGGTGCCCACCGCAGCGCGCTCCTCGCGCAGCGCGTCGCGCACCTCGGGCCAGAGCCCGTCGATGCGGTCGGCATAGACATCCTCGACCTGCACCTCGGCCAGAAGATGCGCCCCACCCCGCAGATCGAGCCCGAGGTTCACCAGGCCCGAGGGCAGCCAGTCGGGCCAGGCGGCCTTCATGGCGGCAAGCTCGGGGGTCTCGCCCCCGGCCTCGATCGCCTTGACGGCGTCGTTATGCCCCTCGACCCTCGTGTAGAACGCGTTGGGCATGGCCAGCACCAGCCCCATCGCGCACAGGCCCCAGATGACGACCCGTTTCCAGAGTGGGATGTTCAGCATCTGTCAGGCTCAGGCTTTTTCGGCCGGTTCGGTCTTGCTCAGCACCTGCGAGATGGTGGCGCGCAGCACGCGCACCTTCACGCCCTCGGCGATCTCGATCTCGATCTCGCCGTCGTCCTTGACCTTGGCGACCTTGCCGATGATCCCGCCCTGGGTGACCACCTGGTCCCCCCGGCGCAGCGCATCGACCATGGCCTTGTGTTCCTTCATTTTCTTCTGCTGCGGACGGATCAGCAGGAAATACATGATCGCGAAGATCAGGATCAGCGGCACGAAGGAGGTGAAGGCGCCCCCGGCGCCTCCGACGGCCTGGGCATAGGCAGGCGTTGCGAACATTGGCAGTTTCCCCATGTTGGCGGGGCAGAAGGGCCCCGGTGGAATTGGCGGGCACCCTATCGGCGGGTCTGCCCCTTGGCAAGGCGAAGCGGCGCGCGAATTGACGGTTCAAAAGCCCCGCGTCATGAGGCATATGGGGGCGGCACGTGACGTTACAATCTCAGGATCCTTCCCATGCACGACATCAAGGCCATCCGCGAAAACCCCGCCGCCTTCGACGCCGCCCTCGCCCGCCGCGGGCTGGAGGCCATGTCGTCGCAGATCCTCGGCCTCGACGAATCGCGCCGGAACAAGATCCAGGCCGCCGAGGAGGCCAAGGCCGAGCAGAACAAGGCGTCCAAATCCGTGGGCGCGGCCAAGGCCGCGGGAGACGAGACCGAATTCGAGCGGCTGCGCGCGCTGGTGGCCGAGAAGAAGGCCGAGATCGCGCGGCTCAACGACGAGGCCAAGGCCGAGGATGCGCGGCTCACCGAGCTGCTGATGACCATCCCCAACCTGCCCTATGACGACATCCCCGACGGCGCGGACGAGGACGACAATGTCGAGATCCGCCGCTGGGGCACCCCGCGCGACTTCGCCTTCGCCCCCAAGGAGCATTACGAATTGGCGGCCGTGCAGGCCGGCATGGATTTCGAAACCGCGGCCAAGCTCTCCGGCGCGCGCTTCGTGGTGCTCTCCGGTGCGGTGGCCCGCGTCCACCGGGCGCTGGCGCAGTTCATGCTCGACACCCATGTCGAGGAGAACGGGTTGACCGAGACCATCACTCCCGTTCTGGTGCGCGAGGAGATGATGTATGGCACCGGGCAACTCCCGAAATTCGGCGCCGACAGCTACCGCACCGAGGACGGCTGGTGGCTGATCCCCACCGCCGAGGTGACGCTGACCAACATCGTCAACGGCGAGATCGTCGAGGAGGCCACCCTGCCCCGCCGCTATGTCGCCCACACCCAGTGCTTCCGCTCCGAGGCGGGCTCGGCCGGCCGCGACACCGCGGGCATGCTGCGCCAGCACCAGTTCGAGAAGGTGGAGATGGTCTCGATCACCGCGCCCGAGGACAGCGAGGCGGAACATGCCCGCATGACCCGCTGCGCCGAGACGATCCTGGAAAAGCTCGGCCTGCCCTACCGCACCGTGGTGCTGTGCACCGGCGACATGGGCTTCGGCGCGCGCCGCACCCATGACATCGAGGTCTGGCTGCCCGGCCAGAACACCTACCGCGAGATCTCCTCGGTCTCGACCTGCGGCGATTTCCAGGCCCGGCGCATGAACGCGCGCTACCGCCCCGAGGGCGGCAAGCCCGAGTTCCTGCACACGCTGAACGGCTCGGGCCTGGCCGTCGGCCGGACCCTGATCGCGGTGCTGGAGAACGGCCAACAGGAGGACGGATCGGTCGCGCTGCCCGAGGCGCTGCACCCCTGGCTGGGCGGTAAGACCCGCATCACCGCGGAGGGCCGCCTGGCCTGAGCGCCGGCACGCCCCGCGCGCTGCCCCCTTCTTCTTGGCAAAAATACTCAACCGCGCGACAGTGAGTATTTGCGCCAAGAAGAAGGAAGCCGGCCCGCTCAGTCCGAGTGGGGCTTCTTGCCGAGATGCTTGCGCAGACGCGAGGGCGTGCTTTTCTTCTTGCCCTTGTAGGGGTTCTTGTCGGCCTGGGAACGCAGGGTCAGCCGGATCGGCGTGCCCGGCATGTCGAAATCCT
This sequence comes from Actibacterium sp. MT2.3-13A, assembly GCF_018139985.1. Lineage (GTDB taxonomy): Bacteria > Pseudomonadota > Alphaproteobacteria > Rhodobacterales > Rhodobacteraceae > JAGSOU01. The sequence goes on from NZ_JAGSOU010000024.1 coordinate 30,596, forward strand.
CGCGCAGCCCGTTGATCAGGTAGCGGCGGTAGCTGTCGGGCAGCTTCTCGGGGTGCGAGCACATCGCCACGAACCCGGGCGGGCGGGTCTTCACCTGGGTCATGTAGCGCAGCTTGATGCGCTTGCCGCCGGGCGCGGGGGGCGGGTGCGCCTCGACCATGCCGGCGAGCCAGCGGTTCAGCTGCGCGGTGGGCACGCGCCGGTTCCAGACCTCATGCGCGCGGATCACGGCGCCGCGCAGCCGGTCGAGCCCGCGACCCGTCCTCGCCGAGACGGTGACCAGCGGCGCGCCCTTGAGCTGCGGCAGAAGCCGCGCGAATTCCTCTTTCAGTTCGCGCAGCTTGTCCTGCTTCTCGCCTTCCAGGTCCCATTTGTTCACCGCGACCACCACGGCGCGGCCCTCGCGTTCGGCCAGGTCGGCGATGCGCAGGTCCTGCTGCTCGAAGGGGATCTCAACGTCCAGCAGCACCACCACCACCTCGGCGAATTTCACCGCGCGCAGCGCGTCGGAGACGGAGAGCCTTTCCAGCTTTTCCTGCACCTTGGCCTTCTTGCGCATGCCGGCAGTGTCCCAGATGCGGGTCGGCAGCCCCTCCCAGTCGAACTGGGTCGAGATCGCGTCGCGGGTGATCCCGGCCTCGGGGCCGGTCAGCATCTTTTCCTCGCCGATCAGGGCGTTGATCAAGGTGGACTTGCCGGCGTTGGGCCGGCCCACCACCGCCACCTGCAGTGGCTTCTCGCGGGTGGGGACGCGCGGGCCCTCGGCCTCGTCGCCCTCCTCATCCACGTCCACGTCGGTCTCCGGCGCGTTCTCGGCCTCGCGGCGGGCGTATTCGTCGGCGATGGGCATCAGCACGGCCAGCAACTCGGCCAGCCCCTCGCCATGTTCGGCGGACAGGCGGATCGGCTCGCCCAGCCCCAGGCCGTAGGCCTCCAGCACGCCGGCATCGGCGGCCGCGCCCTCGGCCTTGTTGGCGGCGAGGATCACATGCGCCGAGCGGCGGCGCAGGATATCGGCGAAGACCTCGTCTGAGGGCAGCACGCCCGCGCGGGCGTCGATCATGAACAGGCACACGTCCGCCATGTCCACCGCGCGTTCGGTCAGGCGCCGCATGCGGCCCTGAAGGCTGTCGTCGGTTGCCTCTTCCAGTCCTGCCGTGTCGATCACGGTGAACCGCAGGTCACCCAGCCGCGCCTCGCCCTCGCGCAGGTCGCGCGTCACGCCCGGCTGGTCGTCGACCAGCGCCAGGCGCTTGCCCACGAGGCGGTTGAACAGGGTGGACTTGCCCACGTTGGGACGGCCCACGATGGCCAGCGTAAAGCTCATTTCATGCTCCGGATCGGCGTCAGACCGCCCCGTTACACCATTCGGCGCTCAGCGGAAAGCGTGGAGTTGCCCGCGCGCCGACACGACATAGAGCGTCCGCCCCGCCACCACCGGCCCCGAGGCCGCGCCGCCGGGCAGCGTCAGCGCGCCCGCCTCGGCCCCCGTCGCGGGGTCGAAGAAGCGCAGCAGCCCGTCGTCGGAGGCCACGATCAGGCGCCCGCCTGCCAGCACCGGGCCGTAATGGGCGAAGATCGCATCGCGGCGCTTGACCCGCTGCTTGGTGAAGTAAGGCAGCTGCACGCCCCAGACCCGCGCGCCGGTCTCGGCGTCCAGCCGGATCAGCTCGTTCTGGTCCGAGATCAGGAACACGGCGCCGGCGACCGGCCAGACCGGGCTGTAGCTGCCCTCCTCGGCGGTCCAGAGGCGTTCGCCATTGGCCACGCGGATCGCCGCCAGCCGGCCCGACTGGTTGCCGGCGTAGAGCACGCCGTCGGCGATCACCGGGTCGCCGGTGATGTCCTTGACCTGGGCATAGACGCGGCCGCGGCGCTGACCCGAGATCAGCGCGCCCCAGACGCGCACGCCGCTCTTGCGGAGCGCGGCCACCAGCTCGGACGAGCCGAAGGGGAAGATCGCCAGCTGCTCGGTCACCGCGGGCGCCGCGCCGCCCAGCAGGCCCGAGGGCGAGGGCGTGCCGGGCAGTTGCCATTGCACCCGCCCGTCCTCGGCCCGCACCGCCCAGGCGCGGTTGTCGCGGCCCACGACATAGACCAGCCCGTCGGCCACCGCGGGCGCGCCGGTGACGGCGGCGTCGGTCCTTTGCACCCACAGCACCGCGCCGGTCGCGGCATCGAGCGCCACCAGCGTGCCGAAGCCGGTGGTGGCGAAGACGCGGCCGTCCTCATAGGCAAGCCCGCCGCCGGTGGCGTCGCGCGTGCGTTCGGAGGGCGGGGTCAGGTCGGCCGACCACAGCGCCGCGCCGTCGAGCCCGTGCGCCATGACCCGCGATTGCGAATCCAGCGTGAAGATGCGGTCGCCCGCGACCACGGGCTCGGCCGTGATCTGGTAGCGGCGGCTGTCGCCGGTGCCGATATTGGCGCTCCAGACCAGGGTCGGCACGCTGCCGAGCGCGGGATGGGTGATCTTGTGCCGGGCGTTGCCGCGTTTCTGGGTCCAGTCTGCGTTGGCCAGCGGCGCCGGCAGGCTCAGCGCCATGTCGGGCGCGGGCGCGGTGGCGTCCAGCGGCGCCGCGGCGCCCTCCTCGGGCACGCTCAGCGCCTCGCGCACGCCGAGGCGCTCGCCCTCGAGAATCAGCTCGGGCTCGGTGCAGCCGGCCAGCAGGCCGAGCGTGACCAGAATTGCGACGCCCTGGGTAAGTTTCACCACCCTGTTCCCTTCATCCATGCGCCCGCGTCCGCGCCGCGATCAGGCGGGCTCGAGCGTGCCTCCAAGCGCCACAATCAACTGAGTGGCGCGCTCGCGCAAGCCCGCCGTGGCCTCGGGCAGCTCCAGGATTTCGCGCAGCTGCCCGATGGCGGCCTCGGTGTTGCCCTCTTCGATCTCCAGCAGCGCCAGCTGCTCCAGCGCCAGCGGGCGGAAGGGCGCGCCGGGCTCGGCCAGCGGCGCCAGATCGGCGCGGCGGTCCTCGGCGGGGCGCGTCTCGCCCTCGATCAGCACCAGCTTCAGCAGGGCGAGCTGGCGATAGGTGACCGGCGCCTGCGTGTCGTCGGCCAGCGCGCGCAGGCGGGCGATCGCCGCCGCGTCCTCGCCGGCGGCCGACTGCTCGCCCGCGGCCAGCAGATCGACCAGCGGCGCCGCGTCCTCGGCCCCTGCCACGCCGTCCAGCGCCGCGACGCGGGCCGCGGCGTCGTCCTGCTCCAGCGCGGCGAGCAGCGCATCGCCCAGCGCCTGGGCGGCGGCCGTGTCGCGCGCCTTCTGCCATTCCGTGTAGGCCGCGCCGCCGACGATCAGGATCACCGCCAGAACGGCGATCCAGCCATAGCGCCGCATCAGCGCGAACAGACGATCGCGGCGGACCTCTTCGGTCACTTCCTCGATAAAACTCTCGGGGTTGCTCATATGCCTCTCTCCGCCGGGTCCGGCCCGTCTTAGCCCAGCACTCGAGGGCTTGCCAAGCCCCGTGCCGGGCCTGCTTGCGCGGCGCTGCGGAAAAGTTTAATCTGAACTGGTCGGTTCAGCGTAGACGAATTGAGCGTCACGCGCTGCCCGGCCCGCGGGCGAAATTGACGTCCGCGGCCCGTGCCAGCGCACATGAACGAGGATTGCATGCGTTTTGTTTCCTTTCTCACCGCCTGCCTGGTGACGGCCGCGCTTTACCTGATGGTCATGGAGCGCGACCGGGTGATGGAGTTCGTCGGCCGCGGCGCGCCCGAAGAAACCGCCGCCGCAGAAAATCCCGCGCCCGCAACGACCGCGCCCGCCGCAGCCCCCGCCCCGGACGAGCCGCGCCGCGTGTCGGTGGTCGCGCTGCATTCGGTGGCCCGCCCGGTGGCCGGTGCCGTGCTGGTGCGCGGCCGCACCGAGGCCGCCCGCCAGGTCGAGGTCAGGGCCGAGACCACCGGCGCCGTGATTTCCGAACCGCTGCGCAAGGGCGCCTTCGTCGCGGCCGGCGAGGTGATGTGCGAGATCGCCCCGGGCACGCGCGAGGTCGCGCTGGCCGAGGCGCAGGCCCGGTTGGCGCAGGCGCGTGCCGCGCTGCCCGAATCCCGGGCCCGGCTGGCCGAGGCGCAGGCCCGCCTCAGCGAGGCGGAGATCAACGACCGCGCCGCCGCCCGCCTGCTTGAGGACGGCTTCGCCACGCAGACCCACGCCGCCTCGACCAATGCGGCCGTGGAATCGGCCAAGGCCGCCGTGCAGGCCGCAAAATCCGGGCTGGAGGCCGCCGCCAGCGGCGTGCAATCCGCCGAGGCCGGCGTCGCCGCCGCCGAGAAGGAGATCGAGCGCCTGACCATCGAGGCCCCCTTCGCCGGCCTGCTGGAGACCGACAGCGCCGAGCTGGGCGCGCTGCTGCAGCCCGGCGCGCCCTGCGCGACGGTGATCCAGCTCGACCCGATCAAGCTGGTCGGCTTCGTGCCGGAGACCGAGGTGGACAAGGTGGCCGTCGGCGCGCGCGCCGGGGCGAAGCTGGCCACGGGACGCGCGGTCGACGGGCGGGTAAGCTTCCTCGGCCGCTCGGCCGACCCCGCCACGCGCACCTTCCGGGTGGAGATCGAGATCGCCAATGGCGACCTGTCCATCCGCGACGGCCAGACCGCCGAGATCGTGATCTCCTCGGGCGAGCAGGTGGCGCATCTGCTGCCGCAATCGGCGCTGACGCTGGATGACGCGGGCCGCATCGGCGTGCGCTTGGTTGACGAAACCGCCCATGCCCGCTTCGCGCCCGTCACCGTTCTGCGCGACGCGGTGGAGGGGATGTGGGTGGCCGGCCTGCCCGACCGCGCCGACGTGATCGTGGTCGGGCAGGAATACGTCACCGACGGCGTGCCGGTGACCCCCACCTTCCGCGAGGACGTGACCCAATGACCGGCATGATCGACTGGGCCGCCAGCCGGGCGCGGATGGTGCTGGCCTTCATCGCGCTGTCGCTGCTCGCGGGCGCCTATGCCTACACCGGCCTGCCCAAGGAGGGCGAGCCGGATATCGAAATCCCGGCGCTGTTCATCTCGGTCCCTTTCCCCGGCATCTCGGCCGAGGACGCCGAGAAGCTGCTGGTCAAGGTCATGGAGACGGAGCTGTCCGATCTCGACGGGCTCGACAAGATGTCGGCGGTGGCGCAGGAGGGCTATGCCGGCGTCGCGCTGGAATTCGAATTCGGCTGGGACAAGACCAAGACCATCGCCGATGTGCGCGATCGGATGAACACCGCCGAGGCGCAATTCCCCGACGGGGCCGAGAAATACTCGATCAACGAGATCAATTTCTCCGAGTTCCCGATCATCATCGTCAACCTGACCGGCGCATTGCCCGAGCGCACGCTGCTACGCCTCGCCAAGGATCTTCAGGACCGGCTGGAGGGGCTGGAGCCGGTCCTTGAGGCGGGGCTGGCCGGCCACCGCGACGAGATGCTGGAGGTGGTGATCGACCCGCTGCGGCTGGAAGCCTACAACGTCACCGCGGGCGAGCTGATCCGTGTCGTGCAGAACAACAACCAGTTGATCGCGGCCGGCGAGGTGGAGACCGCGACCGGCGCCTTCTCGGTCAAGATCCCGTCGAGCTTCGACACCCCGAAGGATGTCCACGACCTGCCGGTCAAGACCAACGGCGACCGGGTGGTCACGCTGGGCGATCTGGCCGAGATCCGCCTGACCTTCGAGGACCGCAAGGGCACCGCGCGGTTCAACGGCGAGACCACGGTCGCGCTGCAGGTGGTCAAGCGCAAGGGCTTCAACATCATCGACACCGCCGAGCTGGTGCGCGCGGAGGTCGACAGGGAACGCGCCACCTGGCCCAGGGAGCTGCAACAGGCGGTGACCGTCGGCACCTCGATGGACCAGTCCAAGACCGTGGCCTCGATGGTCAGCCAGCTGGAGGGCTCGGTGCTGACCGCCATCGCGCTGGTGATGATCGTGGTGCTGGCCTTCCTCGGCTCGCGCTCGGCGATGCTGGTGGGCTTCGCCATTCCGACCTCGTTCCTGCTGTGCTTCGTGCTGCTGGGGCTGATGGGGGTGGCGATCTCCAACATCGTGATGTTCGGCCTGATCCTGGCCGTCGGCATGCTGGTCGACGGCGCCATCGTGGTGGTCGAATATGCCGACCGCCGCATCTCCGAGGGCGCGGGGCCGATGCACGCCTTCACCGAGGCCGCCAAGCGGATGTTCTGGCCCATCGTCAGCTCCACCGCCACCACGCTCTGCGCCTTCCTGCCCATGCTCTTCTGGCCCGGCGTGCCGGGCGAATTCATGGGAATGCTGCCGGTCACGCTGATCTTCGTGCTGTCGGCCTCGCTGGTGGTGGCGCTGATCTACCTGCCGGTGATGGGCGGCGTCGCGGGGCGCTGGACGCGCATCCTCGACCGCATCGCGGAACGGCTGACGCCGCTGCCCTGGGTCGTGCGCGCCGCGCTGGCGGCCGGGGCGCTCTACCTCGTGTTTCTCGGCGCGATGCAGACGCTGAACCCCGGCTACCTGTTCGCCGGCGCCGCCCCCCTGCCCCGCCCCGTGCAGATCCTGCCCGGCGTGGCGCTGTTCCTGCTGGGCTCGGCGCTGAGCTCGATCACCCTGACCGCGGCCCGGATCGAGCCCCGGCGGAAGCGCATCCGCGCCGGCTATCGCCGGTCGGTCTTCGGCTGGGTGATCCAGCTGATCGCGGGCAACCCGGTGATGCCCCTCGTGACCGTCGCGGCGGTGGTCGGGCTGGTCGTGGCGGTGTTCATGGCCTATGGCCAGAACAACAAGGGTGTCGAGTTCTTCGTGGAATCCGAACCCGAACAGGCCATCGTCTATGTCCGCGCGCGGGGCAACCTGTCGCTGGCCGAAAAGGACGCGCTGGTGCGCGAGGCCGAGGCGATCGTGCTGGCCCATCCCGGCGTCGACGCGGCCTTCGCCTTCGCCGGCCAGGGCGGGCTGGACCAGAACACCGGCGGCGCGCAGCCGCCGCTGGACACCATCGGCCAGATCCAGGTGGAGCTGGTGCCCTGGGAAGAGCGCGCCGACCAGCCCGAGCTGGACGGCGACGTGGTGCTCGAAGATCTGGAGACGCAGCTTTCCCAGCTCCCCGGCATCCGGACCGAGATCCTGTCGCAATCGCGCGGCCCGGCCTCGGCCAAGCCGGTGCATCTGCGGATCAAGGGCGACAACTGGGACGACCTGCTGAAGGCCACCGAAATCGCGCGCGCGAAGTTCGAGCAGACCAAGGGCCTGACCGATATCGAGGACACCCTGCCCCTGCCCGGCATCGACTGGCAGATCGACGTGGACGTGGAAAAGGCCGGCCGCTACGGCGCCGACGTGGCCACCGTGGGCGGCATGGTGCAGCTGGTGACGCGCGGGCTGCTGCTGGACACGATGCGCGTGCCCTCCTCCGACGAGGAGATCGAGATCCGCGTCCGCCTGCCCGAACGGGACCGGCTGCTCTCGACGCTGGACAGCCTCAAGGTCCGCACCGCCGGCGGACTGGTGCCGCTGTCGAATTTCGTCACCCGCGCGCCGGTGAAGAAACTGGCGCTGATCAACCGCGTGGACGGCGAGCGCTACTTCGACGTCAAGGCCGGCGTGGCCGCCGGGCTGAGCAACGACGACGGCACCCCGATCAACGCCAACGAGCGGATCGAGCGGCTGACCGAGTGGCTGAAGACCGACCCGCTGCCGGCAGGGCTGGAGTGGGAATGGACGGGCGACACCGAGGACCAGGAGGAATCCGGGGCCTTCCTGATGAAGGCTTTCGCCGGGGCGCTGGGGCTGATGTTCATCATCCTGCTGGCGCAGTTCAACAGCTTCTACAACGCGACGCTGGTGCTGCTGGCGGTGGTGCTGTCCACGACCGGCGTGCTGATCGGGATGATGGTGATGGGGCAGCCCTTCTCGATCATCATGACCGGCACCGGGGTCGTGGCGCTGGCGGGGATCGTGGTGAACAACAACATCGTGCTGATCGACACCTACATGGAGTTCAGCCAGTACATGCCCAAGATCGAGGCCATAACGCGCACCGCGCAGGCGCGCATCCGGCCCGTGCTGCTGACCACGGTCACCACCATGGCGGGGCTGGCCTCGATGATGTTCGGGCTGAGCTTCGATTTCATCGCGGGCGGCTACACCATCGACAGCCCCACCGCGCTGTGGTGGAAACAGCTGGCGACCGCGGTGGTGTTCGGCCTCGGCATCGCGACGGTGCTGACGCTGGTCTTCACTCCCTCGATGCTGGCGCTGAGGGTGTGGTTCTGGACCGGCGCCTACCGCTCGGTCGATGCGCTGCGCGCGCTCAGCCTCGGGCGCGACAGCCGGCCCGCGCGCGACCGTGCCCTGCGCCGCGCAGCGCGCAGGCTGCGGGCGCCCGAACTGCTGTGGATCGACGAGAGCGAAACCGCCCCGCGGCCCGGCGACGAACGCGCGCCCGGGGCCGAGGATGGAGAGAGGCCGGGTGGCGGCCCCGCCACCCCGCTGCGCGCCGCCGAGTGACGGCCCACGCACGGGGGCCTCAGGGCAGGAACACCTCGCGGAGATAGACCGGGATGGACAGGACGGCGGCCAATTGCTGGCCGCCGTCGAACATTCCGGCCATGTCCGGCAGATCGACGCTGACCTCGGCCGCGCCGGCGACGGGCTTGCCCAGCGCCGCGTTCATCACCAGCTCCACCATCTGGTCGTAGCGGTAGATGCGGTGGAAATCGGGCCGCGCCGCGGAATAGGGCAATGCCTCGGCCCCCTTCACAAGGCTCGGCGTGCCGGGGGCGAAGGAGAGATCGACGGTGATCTCGCCGCCGGCCTCGGGCGTGACCACCCATGTCTCGCGGCGGGTCGTGGCGCCGTCCGCGTCAACCGAACTTTGCGTGGCGCGGGTGATCCGCGCCGGGACCGAGTTGCCGTAGGCATCGGTCATCGGAGCGGGCTCGAAGACCCGGGTGATGAAAAGGCGCGGGCCCGGTTGCCCCTCCGCCAAGCCATAACTGAACAGCGCGGCGGCCCGGCCGGACGACGGTGCCTGCGGCTTGCCCTCGGGGTCGAGGATCAGCTGCCGGTCCATCAGCACCAGCATGACATTCGCCCCCGCCAGCGGCCCGTTGGGCAAGGTGATCGCCCTCCACCCCTCGGGCATCCATGCCTGCGCGGCGGCGTCATCGACCTTGAAGCCCAGCAGAAGGCGGCCCTCCACCGTCGCCCCGACCGCCGTTTCCGCCCGCGCAGGCCCCGTGCACAGCAGCGCCGCCGCAATCAGCAGCAGCGCCGCACGAAATCTGTTCGTCCGAATGAATTTCATCGCCAATCCCCCCGATCAAATGCCGCGGGCCGGCCCGAACGGGCCCGGACCCGCACCGGACAGGGTAGCCCCGCTCGGGCGGGGCGACATTGACGTGGATCATTCCCACCCGGGGCGCCGGGCGGCTCAGGCCGCCTCGTCGTTGTCCTCGCCGGCCTGCTGGCGCGCCCACATGGCGGCGTAGCGCCCGCCGCGGGTCAAGAGCGCGTCGTGGCGGCCGCGCTCGACGATGCGGCCATGTTCCAGCACCACGATCTCGTCGGCATCCACGATGGTCGAGAGGCGGTGCGCGATGGTCAGCACCGTCCGCCCCACGCCCATCGCCTTCAGCTCGCTCTGGATGCCGGCCTCGGTCTCGCTGTCGAGCGCCGATGTCGCCTCGTCCAGCAGCAGGATCGGCGGGTTCTTCAGCAGGGTGCGGGCGATGCCCACGCGCTGCTTCTCGCCGCCGGACAGTTTCAGGCCACGCTCGCCCACCATGGTGTCGTAGCCCTCCGGCAGGCCCTCGATGAAATCGTGGATCTTGGCGGCGCGCGCGGCGGCCTCGATCTCCTCGCGGGTTGCCGCCGGGCGGCCGTAGGCGATGTTGTAATAGATCGTGTCGTTGAACAGCACCGTGTCCTGCGGCACCACCCCGATGGCGTCGTGCAGGCTGTCCTGCGTCACGTCGCGCACGTCCTGGCCGTCGATCAGCAGCGCGCCCTCCTTCACGTCGTAGAAGCGGAACAGCAGCCGCCCGATGGTGGACTTGCCCGAGCCCGAAGGCCCCACGATGGCGACCGAGCCACCGGCGGGCACCTTCAGGCTGACGCCCTTCAGGATCGGCCGGGCCGCGTCATAGCCGAACACCACGTCGCGCAGTTCGACCACGCCACGCTCGCAGACCAGATCGGGCGCGCCGGGCTTGTCGGTGACCTCGGCGGGCTGTTCGAGCAGGTCGAACATCTCGCCCATGTCGACCAGCGCCTGCCGGATCTCGCGGTAGACCGTGCCGAGGAAGTTCAGCGGCATGGTGATCTGGATCATGTAGGCGTTGACCATGACGAAATCGCCCACGGTCAGGTCGCCCGCCTGCACCCCCATCGCCGCCAGCACCATCACGCCGACCAGCCCCGAGGTGATCAGGAAGCTCTGGCCGAAATTCAGGAAGGCCAGCGAATAGGCGGTCTTGAGCGCCGCCGCCTCATAGCCCTCCATGGCGCGGTCGTAACGCGCCGCCTCGCGCGCCTCGGCGCCGAAATACTTGACCGTTTCGAAGTTCAGCAGGCTGTCGATCGCCTTCTGGTTGGCGTCGGTGTCCTGCTCGTTCATCTGGCGGCGGATCTTCACCCGCCACTCGGTCACCTTGAAGGTGAACTGGACATAAAGCGCGATGGTCCCCACCACGATGGCCAGGTACCAGACATCGAACACGAAGAAGAAGATCGCGGCGACCAGCGTCAGCTCCAGCACCAGGGGCCCGATCGAGAACAGCAGGAAGCGCAGCAGGAAATCGACGCCCTTGACGCCGCGCTCGATGATGCGGCTCAGCCCGCCGGTCTTGCGGGTGATGTGATAGCGCATCGAGAGGCGGTGGATATGGGTGAAGGTCTCCAGCGCCAACTGGCGCAGGGCGCGCTGCCCCACGCGGGCGAAGATCGCGTCGCGCAGCTGCTGGAAGCCGACGGTCATCAGCCGCGCCATGCCATAGGCCACGGTCAGCCCGATCGCGCCCGCCGCCAGCGTCCAGGCCGGCGGCGTCCCCTCGCCGGTCAGCATATCCACCGCCGCCTTGTAAAGAACCGGCGTGGCGACCGAGATCAGCTTGGCCAGCACCAGCACCAGCAGCGCCAGCACCACGCGGCGCTTCACCCATGCCTGGCCCTCGGGCCACAGGTAGGGGCCGACGCGCGCGATGGTGCGCAGCGCGCTGCGGCGTTCGAGATGGGACAGGTCGGCATTGGACTGGCGCGGGGACATCGGAAATCCTTGGTCTGGCAGTGGCACAGACCTAGGGCCTCCGGGGCGAAATGGCTAGGGGCCTATTCCGCCCCCGCCTGCGGCAGTTCGAACACCTGGCCGGGATAGATCAGGTCGGGGTCGCGAATCTGGTCGCGGTTGGCCTCGTAGACCTTCACATAGAGCACGCCCTCGCCATAGGTCCGCTTGGCGATCCCCCACAGCGTATAGCCCGGCTGCACCGTCACCACCGAGGCCGAGACCGGGGCCTCGGGGTCGGCGGGCGCCGCGGCGCGCGCCAGTTCCTCGGGCGCCTCGCGCTTGAACGGCGTCTCGTAGCGCGCGCTCACCCGCCCCTCGGCGTCGATCTGGTCGGCACGCAGGGTGTAGACCCCCGGCGCGATCCCGGCCAGTTCGGCCTGCCAGCGGCCGTCCGCGCCGATCTGCACCGTGCCCAGCGCCGCATTGTCCAGATAGAGCCGCACATGCGCCCCACCCTGCCCGCGGCCGGACAGGGCGACATCGCCGGCCGGGGTGTAGGAGACCGTCTCGATCACCACGCCATCGCCGAGATCCGGCGCGCCGGGCGCCTGCAGCACCTTCACGCCGCCCTCGCCGGCCAGCAGAACGGTCGGCGCGCGCGGCGCCGCGGCGGGGCCCTGCGCGCCCGGCGCGGCGGGTTCTGCGGCCGGGGCCTCTGCCCCGGCCCCGGCGGAGACCCCCGGCGCGGGGGC
>NZ_JAGSOU010000025.1 GCF_018139985.1 Actibacterium sp. MT2.3-13A
CCTGCCGGGCCTACCACCGCCAAAATATGATGCTGATTTCACACGATTTTTCGCAATTGTGCCCTGCGCGAATTTCAATGCAGGGCACCTTGCAATTCCGTCGTGTGTTATCGCGGGCATCCGGCATCTATGGCCGCGATCAGTGCGGCGCCGGTCACAACCGACCGATCCCCGCCATCGGCGGCCAGCGCCGCCGCGTGCTGCGCGCGCAGGTGCCGCGTGCCGTCGCAGATCGCGCTATCGCTGGGCGCGGTCGCGCAGCCAGCCGCGAGCAGCGTCAACGCTGCCAGGAGCTTGTGCATTGTCCATCCTTTCACGCGTGTCGCGGTAATCCTGCAGGTCGCGCCGAGCGGCCCCGTGAGCGGCGTCGGCGCGCCCCTTGAGGTAGACGCCCAGACCGGCAACCACAGCCGCCAGCAGGCCCGCCAGTGGCGCCCAGAACTGCTGTAGTAGATCCCAGATCATCGCAGCGTCTCCCCGTTGGCACGCAGGGTCCATGGGCGCGCCCCGTCGCGCTGTTGCAGCGCGAGGGGAAGCATCAGCAGCGGGCCGATATCCACGATCCACTGCGCCACGACATCGGCATCCCAGCCGAACAGCGGCGCCACCAGAGCAGCGATCGCGCGCGCCATTGGCTCCCCCTGCCCGGCGATGAAGGCCATCGCGCCGAGGGTCAACCAGAACGACCGGGTGATGAAGATGAAGATCGGTTGGGTCATGACGACAATCCTTTCAGGGCCGCCCCGATCATGGGGCAAATGAGATTCGTTGGTTGGGGCGCTGGCCTGGCGTCGCGCTGCGCCTCCAGCGCGGCCCATGTCTTGTGCCCGGCGATACCGTCCACGACGAGGCCCGCCTGCTGCTGGAACGCGCGCAGGGCGCGGGCCGTGACCGGGCCGAACGCCCCGTCATCCGGCACGCCAAGTGCGCGCTGGAGGCGCTTCACGGCCTCCCCACGGGAGCCGAGGCGTAGCACAGTTGGCGATGCCCGCCCGCCTGAGCGGACGCGATAGGCGGCCTCGATGCGGCGGGCGTAGACATGCGGCTGGCCGGAGCCGTTGTAGCCGCGCGCGAAGCTCAGCCAGTCATGGGCGCGGATGGCCGGGCCGAGTTTCCACTTGTCGACCAGCGCCACGAATGCCTCCACATGCGCGCGTTCGCTGTCGGCCATGGCCCGGACCATGCCGCGCGCGGTGCCGAAACCGGCGTCGCGATGGTTGAAGCCCATGATCTGCGGGCCGCCCCAGCTGGTGGCGCGCATCGCGGCCTCCGGGTTTGCGGCATATGCGTCGAGAAACAGCGCCTCGCGCCGCGCGGCGCCGAGTTTCAGGCTGTCGCGCCATGTCCAGCCGTCGAAACCGGGCGCGTGATGCGGCTCGAACCGGCGCAGGACACCGCCGTCGCTGTCATAGAATCGCCCCGATGCCTCCACATCCCAGATCGCGCGGATGGCGGGCTCGTCGCACTGCAGCTGGCGCGACGCCCAGGCAAAGGCATCCGGCGGCAGCGGGCCGCGCTGCCCGAACCACGGGTAACTCATGCTCTTTCTCCAATTCAGGGTCGCGTCAGGCCATGATCCACGGCAGGACGATCATCAGGACCAGGCCGACCGGCACACCCCATCGCAGGGTGTGCCAGAAATCCTCGCACGGGGACCGCTTGTCGCGGCGCAGGCCGGGCTTACGCATCGCGCTTACCCTCGGCGCGGGCGATCAGACGCTCGACCAGCGCGACCGAGATCAGGCCCACGATGAACGCCGCAGATGACAGCACGCCGAGCGCGCCGGAGGCACCGTCGGGCAGATCGACACCGAGCGCCCACCGCAGGACGACGGGCGACAGGGTGCCGATGCCGAAGGCCGTGCCTGCGCCGACCAGCACCACGCGCACCGTCTCGCGCCAGCTCAGCCGCAGAACCAGCGCCCGGATGGTTCCGCCGAGCGCGCCGAAAAAGGCGATGATGGCGGCGGTTTGGCTGAACACATCTTTCAGGGCGGACGGGTCTTCCTTCATGCCGCGACCTTTCAGAACTGCGCCGCCAGCGCTGCCACCTCGGGCGGCAGCGGTGGCCAGTTGGCATCGGCCCTGTAATCAGCGGTCGAGTCAGCAATCAGCGCCTGACAAGCCGCGCGCATATCGGCAATCCACTGGACTGACGCGGCGTAGGCGGCCTGTTGGCTGGCCGTCAGAACACCAGCCGCAGCCGCGCCGATCATGTTCTCGCGCGTATGTGGGGCTGCGGCGGCGTCGATCCGGCGCGTGGTCTCGGACTTCACCGCCTCGATCCGCAGCGCCAGCAGTTCCGCAGGCGTCCGCTGTGGCCCGCGATAGGCGTCGATCTGCTCTTGCGTCCACGTAGCAGCGAGGTCTTGCACCTCCTTCGGCATGACCCTTACGTCATGTCCGGGGCCAATGCTGAGGGCCACGCCGTCCTGCACAAAGTCGATGATGCCGTTCGGGTGCTGCTTGATGTAGGTGATCATCGTCACGCCTTCTCATAGATAACGGTGAAATCGAGAATATCCGAAACGCCGGTGGTGAAATTGGAGACGACGAGGCCAGCTAGGTTTGACGTGCCCCCGACATTGACGATGTTAGCGAAGTTTGCTGACGCGTTTACGCGCGGAACCTGTGTCGTCCCGCTTCCGGTCATGGACCCCATCGCGTTCAGCGCGATATGCCCAATCGTTCGCGAGTTGGCCGCCGCTGAAAACGGCAGCGAGATTCGCACGAGATCGCCCGCAGTCAGGCCTGCTGTGCTGATATTGAACAGATCATCGAAGTGAGCAAACACCAGGCTGCCGATGGTGTAGTAATACCCGGTGCCCGTCGTCGCGCTGGTGTTGGCGCTGCTGTCTGAGAAGGTGACGGACCATGTGCCGGAGGTGATGTCGGCCACAGCCGCCGACCCGAGGCCGAGCGTCGTCCGCTGCGCTGCCGCGTCTGCATCGTCCAGCAGGGCGGCCCCGGCAGCGGTGATCCCGCTCACGATCTCGATATCGCTCGCCCCGTCGTAGAGATAAACGGTGTCCGTATCGCTATCGACCCACACCGTGCCCGCGACGGCATAGCTCGGCCGCGTCGCGCCGCGATGCTGCGAAAGTTGCGCGTTCAGCATGTTTTCCAGCCGCGCCATGAAATTCACGGGCTCGGTCACGCCGGCCGTCTTGGCGTTCGGAATGTCCCACGTCGTCGCCTGGCTCATTTCCTGCCTCCGGTTACGAGATTTTTACGATGCGCAGCTGGGTCTGCGCGGTGAATGCCAGGAGGTCCGCGATATCCGACGCCTCGCCAGTGATCTTGATCGTGGTCGTCACGACACCGGAGGCGGCGGTGATCGCCAGCACCGTTCCGGCGTCGAAATAGACCACTGCCTCGTTCGTCATCGAGCGGCCGGAGAACTTCACCGTCGCTGCGTCCAGCAGAATCACCGCCTCGGCAGATGCCGCCGCCGATCCACCGCTGGTCACGGCCGAGAAATCGACGGCATAGATCCCCTCATCCAGCGTGACCTGCCCCGTCGAGGTGTTCAGGCTGGCCCAGGTCGCGGATGTGACCACGTTGTTCCACACGATGGTGTAGGTGGTGCTGTTTCCGGTGACGTTGTTCACCGTCGCCGTCAGGTCGGCGACGAAGGTCTTGCCGGGCGCGTTGACAGCGCTGATCACGCTGTTGAGCTTCGCGCGGATGGAGGCGCCGTTTTCGCCGTTGGAAATAGAGCCGATCGACATGCGTTATCCCTCTGTTAATCAATCCAGGACGATGCATCGTCCCAGCTGCCGACGTCGGACCATGTTCCTCCGGTCAGCAGCCAGACCCCGGCGGCCGTCGTCACGACGACCGTCGAGGACAGCCGTTCGACGGCCCCCTCCACCGCGCCGACGCGGTAGTAGTAGACCGTCTCGGGCGTCGCCGTGGTGTCGTCATAGCCGGTGGCCGTCGATGCCAGCGTGTCCAGCGCCGTGGGCAGCGACTGAATGTCGAACGGCGCCTCGCTGCGATAGACCTTGAGGCTGTCGCAGGCGCAACGCGGGGTCCAGGTCAACGCGTTGACCACCGGCGCGGCCTCGGCCGTCACCGCCAGATCGACGGGCTCCAGCAGTGGCGCGACATCGACAAAGGCATCCTGCCAGCTATTGTAGCCGTCCCGTTTCGTGCGAACCGCGAGGCGCAGGGTGCGCGTTTGATCCGGCCAGACGTAATCGAACAGGTCCGCCGCATCGAACAGGTCGGCGTAATCGAACAGGTCAACAGGATCTGCGTTGTAGGTCCAGCTGGTGACCGTGCCGGCCTGCTCTGTGTAGCTCTGCTCGGTTCCGAACGACCCATCGGCCAGGACCGGGACGCGCAGCGGCAGGTATGTGCTGCCGGTCTCCGGCCCCACGCTGGCGTCGGTGTGGTCCTCCACCGTCGCGTCGGTCTGCTGCGTGCGGTCGCGGTGCACCCATGTCCCGGCCAGCGTCCCGGTGACGATGCCGGTGCTGGTATAGGCGGCGGCGATCTTGAACTGGCCAGCAGGATACGGGCGGCTCATGCGGCTCGCCATAGTGATCGTGTGCGTCACGGCCCGCGAGGGCGCCAGGACATCCGTTCCGGTCGCCGGCAAAACCTTGACCTGCGCCACGTCGCCGGCGGTGTATTCTGTGGGCGACACGCCATAGGCGCGCGCCCAGACGATCAGGTTCGATCCTGCGGCATGGGCCGCCGGAACGGTATCTAGGCAACCGCGACCGACCGTGAGCGTCACGTCGCTGCCCGCGAGCACGGCGTTGTCGATCCTGATGATCTCATCCCCGATGCTGCACAGATCGCCCGCGGTCACATCCGCCATCGAGGCATCGTAGATCACCGTGATCGTGGTCGCGTCGGCGGCGGCGGAAACCGCCGTCTTGACCTCGGCCAGGGGCGCGAACCCGGTCTCGTCCTTGCGATACCAATAGCTGCCATCGTATTCGGCGATCACCGCCTCGGCATGCAGGCCGCTGGGTCTGTCGCAGGTCGCCGCGATCATGCCAAGGCCCGCGTCCTGGCCCAGCTGGGCGTTGATCGTGGTCTCGCCGAACTGCTGCACCGCAAGCCAGTATGGCATTTCCTCGACCCAGGGCGCGGTCGGCGGCAGCGCGTCGCCGCTCACCTCGTCGATCTGCGGCACCGATATGATGCCGGAACTTTCGGTCGAGAACTTGTCCTCGACGAACCGGATCAGCACCGTGTTGTCGCGCCCGTCGCCCTCCTCGATCTCGGTCACGCGGCAGATCATGTTGGTGATGCCGACGTTCGGCTCGTTGATAACGATGGCCGATCCGACGTTCAGGCTGGGGCAGGCATGGGTGACGCGGATTGCGCCGGACTGCAACGGCACCGTCAGGGCGGACAGGTCGCGCAGCGCCACCCGCGCCGCCAGATCGTCGTCGGAAATGCCGAGGTATTCCCGTTTGTCCGGGATCACCCGCCCCAGCATCTGGACCGCCGCGACGTTCGTCGCCGTCAGCGACGCGGTGGAGCCGTCCGAGCGCTTGGTATAGACCACGGTCAGCTGGTTCGGCAGATCCTCCTGCAGCGGGCGGGCGTTCTCGACCCACTCGACGATGTTCGAGGCGTCGAACACCTCCCCCGCGATCGTCCTGGCCATCGCCGCCGCCAGCTCGGACGCGTCGGTGCCAGACACGACCGGCACGCTGTCGCAGGGCGTGTTGTCCAGCATCAGCGTATAGGTCGTGTCGGTGGTGCTGATGTTGTAGGCGCTGACCTTGACGGCCGGAATGCCCGCGATGGTGGCGACGGCGGTTGCCGCCGTGGAGGTCGGGTCCGGGTAGCCGTCCGTGATGAACAGGATCCGCTTGTGCAGATCGCCCGCGGCGGTGAAGAAGGCGGCGGCCTCGGACACGGCCGCGCCGTAATCCGTGCCGCCGCTCGGCGTCCCCAGCGCGGCCACCCAGGCCTTGAGCGTGTCGTAATCGGCATCGGTGCAGTTCAGAATCTGCGTGCTGGCCACGACCGCGCTGTTGAATGCCAGGATCTTGACCGAATGCGCCGTGCCCTTGAGCCCCTCCAGGAAGGTCTGGAGTGCCGTCTTGGCGGTCGTGATGTGATCGCTGTAGGGCGCCGTCATTGAGCCGGAGAAATCCAGCGCGATATAGATCGCGTTGGCCTGCTGCAACCCGTGGTCGTCGCGGATCAGCTTGACTTCCCACTTTCCCGACACGCGGTCGAAATACATGTGCCCGTCGATATGCTGCTCGATCAGCTGCTTGAACTCGCCCTTGGCCGAGGGCGTGGCGTGGTGGAAGGACAGCCCGAAATTCTCGTCGTAAAGGGTATCCGCCACCGCCTCGAAGCTGTCGCCGATCACGCTGCCGTCACCCGCCCCGCCGCTGGTGGGGGATACCACGATGTCGCGCAGGATGTGGGCCGGGTTGATATCCTGCCACGTCGCCAGCGCCGAGTTGATCGCCGCCGTGATCCCGGCGTCGTCGGCCAGGTTCGGCACCGCGTCGGCCGGCGTGTTGTCCAGCGGCCCGGTGTAGGTCGTGCTGGCGTAGTTGATGCCAAAACAATAGACATCGACATTCGTCAGCGCGTCGATGACCGCCTTGGCATTGTTGAACGACCAGGTGTAGAGCGGCCCGCCAGAGGCGAAGAAGAGGATGATCTTGCGGGTGTCCGGCGCATCCTCGGTCGCCTCGCGCGAGGTCGGGTTGGCGAGGGCCAGCATCCGGTTGGTTTCGATATAATCGTTGTCGTCGCGCAGGTAATCTGTGACCTGCGCGGTGTCGTATTGGCCGAAGAACACGGGCGCCGAGGTTACGGCCTCTTCGTAGTCGATCCAGCTGGTGCCGGCCGGCAGCGCGTCGATCCACGCCTGTAGGGTGTCGTAATCGGCATCGGTGCAGTTCAGAATCTCGGTCGCGCTCGACCCGACGCCGTTGTAGGCGACGATGCGGATCGAGACCGTCTGCCCCTTGAGCCCTTCGAGAAACGCCTTGACACCATCTGCCTGCGCGGTGGCCTCGGCCGCCGTGATCAGGCTCGAATTATCGAGCGCGATGTAGATATATGACCCATCCACATCGGCGGCCGTGTTGACGGCGGCCTTTTCGGGATACCAGCTTCCGTAGGTGCTGTAGACGTTCGACTCCTTCACGCTGATCGGGCGCAGGTTGGCGCTGTTGCCGACATAGAACTGCCGGAACACAAGGCCCTGCACGCCCCGGAAGGCGGGGATGGTGGCCCCGTGCACCCCTTGCAGGTAATCGTTCGCGGCCTGCGTGGCGGCGCCGCTTTCGACGTCGATATAGCCCGACACCCCGCCCTCGCGCTTCGCCTTGCCGAACAGCTCGCGCTTGTTGATGTTGATTTGCCTGGCGTTGGCGACACCTTCCCACGCCACCTTGTCCTGGAACATGATCGCGCGGATGTGGTCGATCGGGGCCTGGCACGTCACCAGGTGCAGGCCCAGGTAATATTTGTGCCCGACAACCTGCCCGGAGCTGAACAGGCCGCCGCCCTTGCGGATCTTCTCGGTCCGCAGATCGCCATACCAGGCAACCTGTGGCGACTTGATCCAGACCGTTCCGTAGATTTTGCCGATCTCGTCGCCCTCGGCGGCGCGCGGGATGCCGAAATCGTCCAGCGTGCCGGGCTTGGGCCCCTTCGGCTTGGGCGTCAGAAGGTAGCTGATCGCCGTGAAGATCAGGCCGATAATCAGGTTGGTCCACATCAGCCGATCGCCCTGCCGTCAAAGGGGCTGTCCGTCATCCACGGAAAGCCGCCGAAATTGTCGATGTTCGAAAACCGGCCGTTGCAGGTCGTCGTGCTCAGATCGCAGCCCGGCGCGATGGAAACAGACGCGCTGCCGGATGCCGCGATCGCCGCGGCCAGGTCCGGCACCGGGCCCAGCAGTTTCAGCGCCGTGCCGGTGTGGCTGACGATCATCTGGCGCGCGCCGGCATAGGTCACGACGCCGCCGGAATAGTATCCATCGGCCTGCGCCCCGGCCTCGGTCACGGTCAGCACGGGCGAGGCCCAGGCCGTGGCCGTCCCGGCCGTCTCGAAATCGGCGATGTTGAGCCCGCACCCGGTGTGGTAGAGCGCATGCCGGCAGGGCCGCTGCATCACCGCCGCCAGCCCCTTGCGCCGCATCTCGGTAAATCGGTTCTCGCAGACCAGCGTGATCGTGCCCAGCATGGCCCGCACGTCGATGACGCGGCCGCGGAACTTGACGACGAACTCCTGGTCGGCATCGTTCACGAAGCCATGGCGGATCGTGATGGCGGTTTCCAAGGTTCCGATATTGTCGCGCACGGCAATGGCGAAGGCGTCGGTGCGCGGCAGCACGATGGTCGTCTCGGCCCGGCCGATGGCCGAGGTCTGGCGAATGCGCGTGTGCGCGATGGAGGACGCGGTATAGCTGTTCGAGGCGTAGGTGTAGTTGGCGCTGCGCGCGGCGTAGCGTGTCGTCGTGGCGCCCAGCGTCAGATCGTAGAGCCACAGCGGGCGCTTGCCGCTGATCAGCGCGGCGATGGCGGTATAGCTCATGCGGACACCTCCCGGAGCGTAGCGGCCCCGCGAGCCCGCGGCCCTGAGTGAGCGATCTCCACTTGATCCGTGTCGAGGCGGTATTTCCTGAGGAAGCAGATTTCCGGGTCCGTCAGCGCAACGCCAGTGGCTGCGATGGTCAGGACGTGATTGCTTCCACTCACGACCGCCGACGTGATTTCGCGATAGATGGTCCCGGCGATGCTGATGTGCTTCCCGATGTAGCTAGCGATATCGGGCAGAACGGGGCGAATGCTGATCGTCGTGTCTGCGGCCCCGATGGGCGCCGTCACCACCATTTCACGCGAGCGGCTCGGCATCCAGAATGTCGAGTCCTTGCCTCTCAGCCCGCAGAGCCATTTCCTGCGCCGCGCCTTGGCCGAAATCGTCTCGTCCTCCCAATTCAGGCCATAGATGTTGTCAATGACGCTGCGACGAGGGACTGCAGCGATGGGCCCGAAGCCGCTGTCCACAAGCTCAACGACCTGTCGCAAGCTTCCGGCGACGGGAGACACCGCCAAGGACAGATCCGTCACAACGTCCAGCCCTGAATAGGAGCTGAAAGGCGAAGCGGCAGTGTCCACGGGGTCGCGGATGTAAAATACCACGCCGGCGATCACATCGTCATGGAACTGGCGCTCGAATTCCATCCCCGATGGCGCGAACGCCGTTCGCAGCGGCGCGATATAGGGCGCCGTCAGGTTTGCCCCGACCGCCGCTGCAAGCGTCAATGCCCCGCTGCCAACAGTCGAAATCTCGCAGACTGCATATGTGCTGCGGTCCTGCCAAACGACAACGTATCCACCGGCCTCATAGCTGGCCGCCGTGTCGCAGGTCAGTGTGGTGTCGGTGGAGGCGACATCCCCAGATTGCGTGGCCTCGAACCACATCGGAAGATACCAGTCGCCATATGGCTGGCTCTCGACCAGACCAATGGCGACGGCGTGCTCTTCCGCGGTCAGGCGGTAGCGATAGGAAACAGTCTGCCGGGCCTCGGACAGGCTGTCCCGCATTTCAGCGGAATATGCCGTCCGAACGTCGGTATTCCACACCCACGCCTCTCCGCAGTCCGAGAGCGGCTGGAACGGCCACAGGTCAGGCACTGATAGCCTCCCGGTTCGCGCGCATGGTGTTGATGATCAGGCGCTCCCCCTGCGCTGTGGCCAGATAGTCACCGACGATGGAGGGATCGAGAACATTGACGATCTTGACCGGCTTTTCGCCGCCGGATGCGTCCACGCCGAGTTTCCCGTCAGACCCCCTCTTGAGGGGGAAGATTCCCTCGGGGCCCGCCTCGCCCATGACCCCGGTCCTGCCACCAGTCATCGGGAACAGCGTGGGCCCGCTGACAACGCCGCCAGAAGCGAATGGGACAACGTTCCCGCCCGAGAAGACGTTCCCCTTCGCTGACGGGAACAGCCCCCCCAGCAGCCCGCCGAGCAGGCCGCCGCCGCTGCCGCCGAGCGGCCCAGACCCGAACAGGGCGGCTTGCAGCGCCGCCTCCGCGATGGAGGCCGCAAGGTTGCGGAAAACGTCCGTCAGGCTCTCCCCGTGCACGATAGCCGAGGCGATGCCCTGCTCGAAATCCGCGCGCGTCGAGTTCCAGAACTCAAGCGCCTGCCCGCCCGCCTGATACTGCTGCGTCAGGAGGTCCATGGCGTTAGCGTATTCTGACGCCGAGATCACGCCAGCGGCCAGCGCCTCGTTGAGCGTCTTTTGCCCGTCTTCGAACTCGAACTGCCGGCGCAGGGTTTCGTCCAGGCTTCCTACCAAAGACCTGTATGCGTTGCTGAGGCGCTCGACGTTCTGCGCTTCCGTGTCGATAGAGGCTCCGCCCCCGCCCGACCGCGACTTGGACGCCTTGAGCTTTCGGTCTGCCTCGTCCATGGCGTCATAGGCCAACTGAACGGCGGGCACATTCTTGCGCAGCTCGTCCGCGCTTGGGCCCGCGGCGCGGCCGCGACCTGCGCCGATCTCCTGCTCATAGATCCTGCGCCCCTCGCCAAGCGCCCCGGCATAGTCCCATGCGGCCTTCGCAAGAGCCTGGACCTTCCCAGTGAGCCCATCGACAACGCCCTGCGTGACGGCGAACACACCCTGCGCGGCCTGCGCTGCATCCCGGAGAGATATCATCGAGCCATAGGCATCTTCTGTGGCCTTCTGGATATTTCCGGCCTTGACTGCGGCCTCTCCGGCGGCGTCGGCAACCGCTTTCAGCTCGGGCGGAATGTCATCGACGGTGCCGTAGATATCGACCAGAACGCGGAGTAGCCGGTCAGCCGCTGCGACCTGGTTGGGGATGCCGCGCGCCGTCGAGAATGATTCAAGCGTGAGAAGAAGCTTTGTCGCCTGCTCCTGCGACAGGTCGAACTCCTTCCGCAGGTTCAGAAGCGTCACCTCGAACTCCGAAATAAAGCTCGTGCGGATCTTCTTGCGGCTGAACCCGCCGTAGGCTTCCGTCAGGACGTCAATGGACGAAGCCAGCGCCTCAACAGCATCCCTGCGCGCGGAGGCCGTGAGATAGTCCAGGATGCCGCGCATTTCGTCGCCCATGGTGCCGAAATTCTGCCCAAGCTCGGCCGCACTGGAACTGGCAAGTTTGGCGCGGTCCTGGAATTTGGACACGGCGTCCGACAGGTCGCTCAGGGCGTTTTCTGCCGCCTTCGCGTTGTCAGCGGTCCCGATTAGGCTGTTCGCCAGCGGGATCAGCGCACCAGCAGCCACACCGGCTACGGCGCCGAGAGTGCCGAACCCGAGCAGAAGGTCGGGCATCTGAATGGCCAGCGCGCCGAGATAGTTCCCCGTGACGGCCCCCTGCTGCGCCACCTGGCCGAGTTGCAGCGACGCCATGCGAATGCCGTTGCTGCTGCCGGCGAATGCACCTCCGAGCCTGGAGGCAGCGCCAGCCGCGCTCGCAACGCCGCGACCTGCGACAGCGCCAGTCTTCCCAACGCCCGCCAGTCCGCGCTCTGCCGCCATGGCCTCGCGCTTGACGCCCTTAAGGGCCGCCTCGGCTTTCTTGGCGCCGGACTGGACGCCGGTAGGATCGACATTGAGCTCAAGTCTTGCCATCTTGCCTCACTTACCGACGCGCCCTATCTTCCATCCGTAGAGGGGAGACCACATGAGACACGCATTGATTGCTTTTCTGATTTCCGCGACGCCTGCCGTGGCGGGCGACATTCAGGACTACCAGTCCTGCATTCAGCACCTCGCCGGCGCCTATGAGGTGCGCGACGATGCGATGGAAAACATGACCGTGACCGTGGAGGCGGCTCCCGGTGCGATCGAGCACGCACAGGCTGCGTTCCAGGCGCTCGATGCCTATATTTCGGCCCTCGCAGATTACTGCGACACGCTGCGCTGATACTCCAGGAAAGCCCGGTCCATCGCCCGGATGCAGATCAACATTCGCTGCCTCGTCACTTGCGGCACGCGATGCATGTCGCAATAAGCAAGCATCTCAGCGGTGCTGATGGGCTCGTATCCTGCGAAGCCGACCGAGCGGCCGGCGCTCAAGAAGTGGAATGCCTCCCAGATGAACGTGCTGCGCGGCTCGACCAGTGCATCAAGCTCAGCTTGTGCCTGCCCGTTTCCGGCGGCGGCCTTCCTCCGAAGATAATCGAGGCCCTCGCCCACCCGCAGGAGCGAACGCAGGGCCTCGGTCAGTTTTTTGCGGTATCCTCGGTGGCCTGGCGTTCGGCCTCGATTGCGAACTTCCCAGCATCGGTCAGGTCAGCCTGCATCGCCGCGAACAGAGCCCGGATATCGGGGTGTTCGAATTGCGACAGCGCGATAAAGTTCTCCCGCGTCGGCGCCAGGTCCTTTCCTGCATTCTGGATATTCGTCGCCCACGACACGATGCAATGGTCGTGGTTCAGCGCTGCAATCGCCTCTTGGACCCACTTCGCCCCGTCCTTTCTGGCGCGGACGTAGGCATCGTAATCGCCCGTCTTCTCAAGGGCCTTCTCGGCCTCGAGGTCGCGCACCTGCGCCCGGTGCATCACTTCATCAATCGCCGCTCGGAAGCTGGCGTTGACGGCCGCCGCAGGTTTGGCAACGACCTTGAAGAACGCCGGCCCGCGCTTCGGGCCGAACGGCTTCGGAACGTCATAGGTGAACTCGCGACCACCCATGTCCAGTGCCGCGCCGTCAAGATCCAGCGTCATACGATGGCCCTCGTGATCTTGCACGTCCCGCCCGTGGCGGCGTGATACTTCGGCATGATCGTGAAGGTCTGGAAGGCCGGCCCGCTGTCGCCGGGCTCAAGCGGCGCCTCGGAGAACTCACACGCCGGAAAGTAGATGCTGTATTTTTGCCCAGAGACCGAGCCGATCGGGATGGTCAGCGCGAATTCGGTGCCGGCGCGGGCGGCATCGTAGATGTTGACGAAGTTGTCTTCGATGTAGAACCTGCCAGTGATCGTCGGACGCATCACGCCGCGGTTGACCCCGCAGAGATCATTGGACGAAAGCTTGGGCTGCTCGGTCTTTTCGGCCACGCCAAAGTCGATGGTGCAGCTCTCCATGCAGTCGAGCGTCCAGGCTCCCATCGTGATCGTGCCGATGTCCGCGCCAGACCCGAGGATTGCCGTGTTGGACGGGTCGGCATAGGTCGCGCCGGTGATGATGGCCGTAGCGGTTGCGTCGGACGCGCTGCCGATCAAATCGACGGAAATCGTGGCGTCCTGCCCCGCGGTGAGGGCGATCTGCCCGCTTACGACCTCGACGCCCTTGAACCGAGTATATGCGTATGCGCCGCCGGCCCCCTGGGCGATGGCCTGCTCGATGGTCATCGTCACCTGATCATAGCCGTTGATCAGGATATTGGAGGCCCAGGACGCCTGGAACATCGACGCAAGGAAGTTGTCGTATTCGCCGTAGATCATCTTGCCCTGAGCCTGGCCGGAAACGGCAATCCCGCTGCGGGCGATGTCGGCGCGCTGGCCGTTCGCCGCGAGCGTGTAGGACTCCGAGATCCGAGGATTGGCCTGCATCGAGAGCGTCTCGAAGCTGAGCTTGGTAAAGCCAGGCGTGGCGGGCGTGGTTCCCGCCGTCGTCTCCAGGACATAGGCGTCCTGACGTTCATAGTTGGATGCGCCAGCCATTGATTACTTCCTTTCTGTCCGAACGAATGGGGCGTTCACAACGGCCCGGTGATATGGCGCCTCGGCACGCGACGAGGCAAGATAGGGCGAGAATCCGTTCCGCCCAAAGTCAATGACGACCGTGCTTGCGGCGTCAGGCGTTGTTCCGGCCTCGTCCAGCTTGAGTCCGGTCAGGTCGGCAATCACCGCGTCAGCCACAGCCCGCGCCGATGGGCTGTCGCCCTCGATGATCGTGATTGCCAGAATGCCAACGTATTCGTGGCAGTTCGCACCAGGGGCGCCGATGGAGGTCTGCCGCGCCTCTCCCGGTATGAGCGTCATGAACCCCGCGCCGTCCGCAACGGTCACGTCGTCGCCGTCGAGCCCGAATGGGGTCAGGCCATAGAAAGACTGCGCTTGCAGATAGTTGGTGATTACCTTGCGCTCGATTTCGTAGCTCATGCCAACGCCTGCTGCAATTCTGCCACCGTGACCGCAACCATGCCGCCGGGGGCCTGCTTGGAATATCCATCCTCAAGCCGCTCGATGTAGGGCAGGTTGTTGTAGATGGTGATGACCGGGAATCCCTCGACTTCCTCGTAATAGGCGATCCGTTCACCGCCCCTGGTGACGGTCACGCCACCGGCAGGGTCCACATCGGTCGTGACCTCCACGCCGCCGCCCCCGATGCTCACGAACCAGTTGCCGCGGGCCCGGCCCGTATCGACCGGGGTGCGGTTCACGATCCGGCGCAGGGCCTCCAGAGCGATCACGCGGACGACCTGCCGCAGCTCGTCAAGATTGTCCGCGAGTTCCTTGTCGATTTGCAGGGCAAAACTCTTGGCGTCGTTCATCGCGCCACCGCATAGAAAAGCGTCCCAGCGCCGAGGATATCCTGCACCATCATAACCGAACGCGCGCGGCCCCCGAATGTCAGCGTGTCGCCCTCCCGGCAGGAGGTGAAGCCTTCCAGCAGGATCAGTTCCTCACCCGGCCCAGCCACATAGTCCGGGAACACGTCAGCGATGGGCTTCACAGTGTCGATCACCGCGCGCCCGGTCTGGTTGCTGGTGGTCTCGGCATAGGTCGCCGTCGTCGTGCTATAGGCGCCCTTCGTCGTGCGGGTGAGAGTCGCAGACTGAATCGCGTCCGTCACCTCTGCCGCGACTGCATCGAACGCTGCCGCTGCAATGGCCGCGACCGTCGTCACGCGCGCACCAGCGCGATCTGGCCGCGCCCCGCCTTGAGATACGGGCCAAGCAGACCCTCGACGGCCACGAGGCGGGGTGTGGCCTTGCCCCCGGTGTATTCCGTCTCGCTCTCGACCGGCCCCGCCTTGACGCGCGTGCGGGAAACGGTGGCCGTGATTGTTGCGAACGCGTCGAGCCCGCCCTGGATCAGGTATGCAACCTCGAACTGCGCGTCGATGATGTCCTGCGGAATTGTGTCCGCGTCAACGGGCCAATCCTTCACAAGATCGCTCACGATCCGGGGCCAGGCCAGCGCCTGCGTCTGATATTGACGATAGCCGATGAACGAAAACCCACGGTCCAGAACCTGTGTCGCGCGGCGCAGGTTCTGCTCGTCGGTCGCATCGACACCGGAGAGCGTCCAGCCCATGCTCGCCGCGTAGGCCTGGTAGTCCGCGAGCGTGCCGTAGCTGTCCGAGGACGCCCCGCCGATGGTTGTAACGAGGGCCATGTCAGAGATCCACGAACATCACGCCGATCAGGCGCTCGCGCAGATCGGGCAGATTTCCGTCGGTGTCCTCGACGCCGTGCGCCTTGAGCAGTTCGATCACATCAGACTTTTTCATCTTGGCGACGCCCTCGCGCGTGACCGGCTCGGCCGCCTCGAACGGCTCGTGCACATCCGGGTCGAAATCGGACTCGTTGATGATCATGAAGCCGCCGCGCGCCTTCTCGTTCACAACCTTGATGGTGGGAATTTGTGCCATGTTGCCTCCTGATCTTGAGAAAGGGGCGAGTTTCCCCGCCCCTCAGAAAGATCAGCCCAGAACGTTGGCGATCGCGTCAGGCTTCCACGCCTTGGCGTCGTAGAGCGTGGTGACGTCGATCATCGCCTTGTTGTAGCCCTTGTAGACGCTGATCTGGAACACGAGGCCAGAGAACGGGTCTTGAACCGTCATCACGTCCACGGCAGCGTCGCCGCCGAGCGGCTTGGCGAGCGGGCGCATGACCAGCTCGACCGCCGACTGATGCAGGCTGACGTTGCCGGTATAGCTTGCGCCAGCGGCCACAGCCTCGGAGCCTGCCGTCGCCTCACGAAGCCCGGGGGCGGCGATGGTGATGGTGCCGGTGGTGGAGGCGCCAATCGAAACCGCCGAAGCCACAACATACTTGTTGCTGTCGCCCGCGAAGGTGACGATATCGCCGGCGCTCAGGGACACCGCAGCGCCAGCGGCGGTGGTCACACCGATCGCCGTTGCGCCGACCGCATTCGCCCCGGTGACGGTCACGGTGCCGGTAACGGAGCCTGCGGTGTGGCTCTGCACCTGACCACTTTCACGCATCATGATGCCCGAGATGTCCGTCAGGACACCCTGGCGCAGCAGGCGGCTGTCGCCGGCCTCGTTGACCTTGTAGAGGTTCGAGAGGTTGCGGAAGTTCACGCCAGCCGAGGTGTTCATGACCAGCGTCACGCGCCCGTCATTGGTCGGCATGCCGTTGTCCGCGAGGATCTGCCGAGCCTCGTTCACGATGCCATGGGCGGAGGCGAACGGGGTGGTCCCGGCGGTGCCGACAGCACGCGAGGCGCCCTGATAGGCCACGGTCGCGACCTTGGTCTCGATCGCGTTCACGATGCCACGCATAGCCTGCTCGATCTGGTCGCCATAGATGGTCTCGAAGCCCGAACCGTTGTTGACATGCTTGATGTCCTCGCCGGTCCACGGAATGCGGACGGAGGCGATCTGGCTGACGGTCATGGTCTTGTTGTCAACCGTCTGGTCATCGCCCTCGGGGAGGGTCATCGAAGGCGTGGCCGAGGTATTCACGGTCGCCGCACGGGTGAAGTGCGAGCGCACGGTGTCGCCCTGCGCCGCCGCCTCCGCGCCTGCGTTGATGGTCACGGCGGGGATGAACCCCACAAGCTCGCGACCAACGGTATCGGCGGCCTTGTAGATGTCAGCCGCCAGATCGGTGAGCACGTTTGCCATTGCTCAGTTCCTTTCTGATTGGGGGTCAGTCGTCTACGACTTTGCCGCCAGATTTGGAAAATTCGGCCCGCTCCATATGGCTCATGCCATCGAACTGCGACCGCTTGACTGTTTTCGCTTCCAGCTTCCCGCCCTTGCTCTCCGGCTGCTTCCCGCTGCCACCTGCCCCGACATCCTTCACAAGATGCGGAATCGACCCGGCCAGTTCCTTGGCCAGATCCGAAAGGGTTGCCCCTCCATTCGCGCCGCTGCCGATCATCGGCTGCGACCCGTCCGATGTGAGCACCTTCGGAGTGCCATCATCGTTGAACTTGATGCGCGAGGCCGCGAACCCGGCCAGCAGGTCGAGGCCCTCCGGCACGACGCCGACCTTCGCCAGCTCGGCCTTGAGGTCCGACGTGGCCTGCCGCTGCCATGTCTGGGCGATCCGGTCGTCGCGCTCCTTGATCTTGGCCTCGTAGTCGGCCTTGAGCTGCTCGATGATCTGCTGCTGCTCCTCGCCAGCCTTGCCGCCCTTGCTGGCCTTGGCCTCAAGGTCAGCGATCTTCTGCGCCAGTTCATCCGGCGAGCCGAACTTCCTGTAGGCGCCGACGTTCTCGCGCTCCTTCACAAGCGCCGTCTTGAGGCCGTTGACCGCATCAGCGGGCTCCACGCCCTCGACGTCCAGAACGAACTTCCCGTCCTTCTCGACATAAAGGCCCTTGATTGCGTCGCTTTCGATCGCTTCCAGATTATCCAGTTGATACTTGAGTGCCATGTCGCTTCCCGCGCTGGTGATGTGGCTTCCCGCCACGACAAAGACCCCGCTCGCGCAGGGCCGGTGAAACTAGATTTTCAGGGTGTCAGGTCAGCCCCAGAGGACCGCCCCGCAGTCAGCGCAGCGGATCTGCCTGTGTCCCGCCGTCACCTTTCCGTTCTTGACCGTTCGGCCCAAGCGAACCTCTGTCGTTGCCCGCGACCCGCAGCGGCATTCAAGCGGCTCGCCCGCGTATGTGCGTCGAGGCTTGGCCGCCTTGCTATCGACCAACGTCAGCCGAGGCCCGCTTTTTCCCAATATTCGCCCTCTTGGCGCTTGAGGTCGTCCAGCGTGAGTTCGTCGCCGGCCCTGTTGACGAAGCGATCCATCTTCAAGCCAGCGCGGAACAGACGGCCCTTTTTAACGCCAAGAATGTCATCCTGCAACGCGACCGGCTGTTTCCGCAGCCAGGCGTCGTAATCCATATCCTCCGGCACCGCGCCATTCATGCTGGCCCGCTTGCCCGCCGGCAGATCCTTGAGACCCAGCGACCGCCAGCTTTTCAGGACAGGGGTCGTGCTCGACCGGCAATTCGGATGCGCAGGCGGCCGAGGCCCCTTGTCCACCGGGTAGACCTGACCGTCACGCGCCCGGCAAACCGCGCTGGTGCGACTGTCCAGCGTGGAGACCCACTTGACGCCCTTGATCAGGTCGTCGTTGGCCTCGTAGAGCTTTGCCCGGGCCGCGTTGGCGGTGTGGTTTATCGCCGTCCTGACTGTCGCCTCTGCCGCGCGGCGATTGACTTGCAGGATACCGTCCTTGTAGCCCTGCGCCGCTGTTCCGCGAACCTCGCGGATGATCTGGTCCGTTGTGCGACCCTCCACGAACCCGGCCCGGATCGTGTCGCGCAAGCGCCGGAACGCGCCGGCCGAAAGCTCAGAATACCACTCCCGCAGCAGCTTGCCCTGAAATGGCCGAGCGTTGACGGCCGCGATGATCTGGTCTGGCGCTGGCCTGGTGAATTCCAGCGGCACCGGAACCGCTCTCCTGAACAGGTCGAGCTGGTAATCCGTCTCGTATTCGGCCAGCCCCTCAAGCTCAACATGCAGCGCGCCGGTGGCGTCCTCGTAGACGCTCTCCACAACGCGCCGGATCTCGCGCAGCAACGCCTCCTGACGGGCCCGCGACAACTCGCTCACGTCTGCACTGAGCAGGCGCTCCACGATCCGCGCATCAGAGCGGTTCAGCAGCGCCACGACCTTTCGAACGGTGTTATTGCTCAGTCGCTGCAACCCGATCTGGTGGCGAACCAGAGCGTCTGCGATGTCGTCATTGACCGGCATCGCGGAACCTCAATAGACCCTTCGCCTCATCGAGACGCCCTACGGTCCACTGCACCTGATCTTCGCTTGACGCCTCATACCAAGCATGAAGACGCCCATCGTCCTTTACAACCACAATCGCCACAGCGTCGCAATCAGCCGCTAGGCGCGCGATCCGCGCGCGAGCAAATTCAACCGAGCCGTTGCCTTGGATGTCCTTGAAAGGCTCGTCGGCTGATTCATCGCGCGCCTGTCCGCCTTTGATCCTGTCATACCAGTTGCCGTCATCCGCGCTTGCGAACGCCCCGCAATTGGCGCATTCCGCCTCGCCATCGCCACGAAGCTCGAACGTGGAGCAACCGCAACAACAAACCCACACGACTTTTGGGGGGACGAAGTTAACGACCTCAGACATTCTGGTCGTCCTCAGCCGACCCGCCCATCAGGTCGCCGCCCTCGTCCTCGATGCGCTGCAGCTCGTCTTCCACGTCGATGTCGGGCCGGATCATGCCGCGGCGGGCCATTTCCCGCAGGAAGGTCTCGCGCGACAGGTTGCCGGTGTTCACGGCCGACAGCATCGCTGACAGTTCCTGCGCGCCCATCATGCTGACACCGAAGTCCTTGTTGACCGTGACCGCGACCTCGCCGGTGATCCCGCCATAGGCCAGCGCCCAGACGAACGCCTGCTCAAGCGCATCCTGCAAGCTGTCCGCCGTCATGGCTAGCTGGCTGGTCTCTTTCGCCGCGTCCAGTGCCTCACCTGTCGCAGATTGCGCCCCCTGTCGCGCCACCAGCAGTTGAAGGCCATGCGTTTCCATCTGGAATTCGAGGTCTTTGAGGTCTTGTCGCCCTGCACTGATTGCCTGCCCGCTGTGTTCCACCCACTCAAGCTTCGCGTTCGGGTTTCGCGAGGCAACCGCCACATTGGCGCCAATCACGATCTTCGCTTCGTCGTCATCGCGGCCAGCCGAGTGCAGGATCGGCACCCGTGCCGCCCGCAGAATGTTGCGCTGGTCCGACTGGCTCTGCCAATGGGCCACGTTCACGTCGGCCAGATCGTCGAGCAGCGGGGCTCCTGTGAAGAAGCCATTGCGGTTGGCATAGAATGGGACCACCGTGATTTCTGGCATATCCACGAAATACGGCTCGTCGTAGAGCACCCATTCCTGATCGCCGTTCTTCCGATACAAGCGGACCTGGACACGGCCATTGATCAGATCAAGAACGCGGACCTGATCAACCTCGATCTCGTTGAACTCATCCTCTGGGTCGATCTCCCTGACGGTCTCCGCGATCCGCAGCTGCGACAGCCGCGTCACGTTGTCCGACGTCTCCGTGCGCCAACCAAGGATATCCTCGGCGCTGAGGTGCACAAAGTATGGCCTCATGTTCGCGGCCATCGCCTGCGCCCGCGTCACCTGGCCCCGTCGAGGCGGTGCGTCCACCATGATATAGCTGATGCCCGGGCCAGACAGCCCGTCCTCGAACACATCCCTGGCGAACGTCGAGAGATCGCGACCGGCCATGTCTATGTTCTTGGCCCACTCCTCAACCTGATCCGGGGCGCCCTCGGCGATCTCGGCCGACTTGTCGAACACCCGCCCCGACATGTCGCGAACCGTCTTGCGATAGCCGTTGAACAGCCAGGACGAGTGGAGCCTTGCCTTGTAGGCTGTGGCGCTCTCGGCCTCGAACTTGGGCAGGTAGGTCTCGCCGGCCGCGCGCATCGCAGCCGTGCCGCCCATCAGGGCCCGGCCCTTTGCCGACGCGTCCACCATTGCCTTAGACGCGGCGGATCGCTTTGCTACGGTGTCGCTCACAGGATCAGTTCCTTTGTTCCGTGGCTCGGCTTGCGAACCGGCATCGTCCAGTGGACGAAATAGCCCTCGGCGTCGTTCGGGTGGTCATGGCCGGTGGTCTTGTCCGGCTCTCCGTTCTTGTCGTAGGCCTGCTGCTCCTGCGCCTCAGCGAACCGTGGCGCGGCCTTGTCGTTCACCCACAGCCGGCCCTTGGAATAGGCCGTGTTCATCGCCAGGATGCGATCCTTCACGGGCGGGTTGCTGTCCTTGGCCCTGACCTTGAGGCCGGCGCGCCGCAGGAGCGCGATGTCGCTCTCACTCGCGTTGATCGTCTTGCGCGAACCGCCCGAGGCGTCCGGGTAGATGTAGATCACCCGGCCCGGAAAGCGGTTTCGCAGCGCCTCGATGAGCGACGGCGTATCCAGAATTCCCGCCAGCTCCCCGACGACGTGCCAGCCCGGCTTGTCGTTCAACGTCCCGTCGTCGTTCCGCTCCGGCCGCTCCACGTTGATCACGCTGGCCATTGCGCCGACGTTGAAGTCCTGCCCGATGTGCAGCGGCTCCTTGTCGCGGATCGTCTCCGTTGATCGGCAGCGCTCGCGGTCATAGTTGCGGTAGACCGTCCCGCTTGTGAGGTTGACGAAGCGCCCCTCGATGTAGGCCTCGATCAGCTCAGCTGGATAAGTAGCGCGCAGGTTGTCGATGTAGTCGTGCGGGAGCGTTGGATTGCTGTAGGTAGGCGCCTGGATAATCTCATACCCAGCCACCTTGTTGCGCACCCACCTGTCATAGACGAAGCGAAAACCCTCTGGCGTAGTGTAGGCTGAGACCCGGTTGAATGGCCTTGCGATTCCCTGCGGACGTTGCCTGTTGCGCGCAACGATCTGGTTCCAGGCGCGCCCCGCCGGCTCTGGCTTCAACGTATCCAGTTCATCAACGTGAGCGCGGTATGTCTCGTATCCTACGATCCGTTCCGGGTTGTCCATTGTGCGGATCACAAAATCACCGAACCTCGGATACGAGGTGTATATGATGTTCTCTTGCTTGTTCCATTTGTGCGGAACGCCGATTTTAGAAAGTCGTGCAGACAGTCTCGGCGCCGTGATCAGTCGCGTCAGGTCATAGGTTGGCGCGTAGAGGCCGATAAGCGCATCCGAAGAATGCGCCGCGTCTCCGATTGCAGACCACGCCATTACCTCGGACTTTCCCGCTCCGAAGCCGGCCACAAAGAGCGGATGTTTTGCCTCACATCTGAGAAACCGCTCTTGTGGCTCCGTAAGCTCAATCTGTATCGGGTTGGAGGCGCCCAATGGACCATCCGTCGAATGCTTCCGGCGCCTGCTCCACAGTTGCCGTGACAGTTGCCTGAAACGGCCTGCCGTAGGCCCTATCAAGAATCGCGTTTGCGGCACTTACACGCGCCGCTTCGCTATCGCCTTTCTCTGCGATCTGAACCAGAGTCTTCAGGGCCGTTTCAGCATGGCCCTTTGCCATATCAGCCAGGTCTTTCTTCGCCTTGCTGACACTTCCAGGCTTTCGACCTGCGCCAGCTCGCTTCCCGCCATGCTGCGCCATCTTGATTACCTTGATTGTTTTTTCAGTGCTTCGGGCCTGAGTGCTTGGCCATGTGGCACGGCCCAAGCCTCTGCGGTCCTTGGCGCTTGCGCCATCGTTCGACTTCCAGTCTTTGATGATGTGAATGGGCTTCCCGCCCGTGTTTCGGCACAGCTTCGCCGTAGCGCACGCCGGGCACCTATTGGCAAGCGGCGTGGCATCTCCTAGGCTTTCTGTCCCGCGCGGCGCGGAATTACTCACCGGATTGCAGGAAAGGTGCCATGAAACGCGCGCATTTTCAACATCCGATCTTTCGCAGCTTGCTGGCCTCGACCGCCACCTCGCGTTCACCGAGCAGCGGAGCCACGAAATAGGCAATCCCAGCGTGGATGCGGCTGACCTCGACGGACCAGCCTTCCAGCGGTCCGTCCACGATGTCCGCTCGATCACCTGGCCTGATGCGCCGGCGTTCCTGCTCTCGCTTCTTGAGCGCCGCGATGCGGGCCGGGACGTGCTTCATCTGCGAGATCGCGTCCTCGGAGATTTCCATAGGCATGCCGTCGCGCGACACGACTCCGGTAATCTTGCCCTTGGACCGCTCGCGCAGGATGTGCCAAACAGGGATGCGATCGAAACGCACGAACAAATAGCCAGGCGCGATCGGGGCCTCGTATGGAACCTTCTTGCGCCTGCCACGCGGAACCTTGCGAAACCTCGTCTCTGTCGGGCACCATGCGTCCTCGACGCCGTTACGCGCCAGCCAGGCGATGGACGGCAGCTCCATCTGGGGCGCAGTGGTGAAGATATACCACTCCGGCCGATCGAGCGGCTGCCCTATGATCTTTCCGTGGCCATCGAGTGGGATTGTCTGACCGATCCTGTAGTGCATCATGCTCTGCCCCTCTTTTTGTCGTTATCACTCAGTCGGATTGTATTCGGATGGATCGACGCGACGAACATCGCTCGCCGCGCCAAACGTGCCGAGCTTTCGGCTCTTGTGCTTTCGATCAGCCCTTCCGGTCCGTTTCGAAAACGCGATGTTCTGCATGTAAACCGGCAGATTCCGAGCCGATTTTTTCGCTTTCGCCTTTCGTCTCTTGCTCATCTCTCTGTTCCTACAGTTGCTTTATCGTCTCTTGCTCATTGGTGAGGGCTTGAGCAGAAGGCATAGGACGACAGCCCCGGCGGAATGCCAGGGCTGTCCCATGCCTCCGCGATCTTGTCCTGCTCATCGGAGCCGGGCCGTCGCATTGGCCCTGCCGTGGCTGCACCGCCCGGACAGGTTGGCCGCTATTTTCGGAACTGGTGCGCTCCGGGGATCGCGCTTCGGCCTTTCGGACTACGCTTTGCCTATGATCCCGCCCCATGGTGGGCTACCTGCCTCGCCGCCACCGTCATTCAAACCGACCGGCAAGGCTCCCGCGTCAGCGGGCCGCGTTCCCTCCCCCTGTGCGAAGCGCCGGATCGCGCTTCTCTGGAAAATCTACCGAGTGAACGCACCCGCGCTTGCGGATATTGCGCAACTCATCGTCACTCACATATCTGCGGATGATCGGCTCGATCTGGTCTACACGACGATCAAGACGGGCGCTCTTGATCGCATGATAGTCAGCGCCGGAAGCCCGCCATTGTGCGACCTTCGCTGCGCCGATCAATGTCTTGAGCGAAACCCTCACGCCATCACCTCTCGCAGATGCAGCGCCACGGCGCGCAGACCGTCCCGCTGGTGCCAATCGTTGAAATCGCCAAGCTCGATGGGCTGCGTCCATGTGCAGCCGCTCTGGCGGGCGTAGAACTCGCCGGTGCCATGCCCGTGCAGCTGTTCCAGCGGCTGGTCGTGATCGGCCGCGATGATCGCTCCTGAGAGGCGCTTGGCCACCGTTGCCACGTTCGCTGCCGAGAAGGCGCTGTAGACCGCCGCCGAGCGCCCCAGCAGACGCATGGCAGCCCTGACACTCAGCGCAGTGGCAATGCCCTCACAGACCCACGTCTCGCGCCCTGTGGCGATCCTGTGGGCCGCTCCCTTCATCTGACCGCGGTAGATGTTCTTCTTGGCTCCGTCAGGCCCGATGATCTGAACCGTGGTGATCTGCTGGCCAACACGGCCGGGAACGATCAGCCAGGGGCCGTCACCGGCCGGCAGCCGGAAGGCGATGTCGCGCCCGAGCTGGTGATCGGGGATCAGCGGCCGCAAGTCGTCCAGCACAAGCCCCAGCTCGTCCGGGAACCCCTTGGCCACCAGATACGGGTGCTGCGATGGCGTGGCTGCCCGGACGATACCGGCGCAGATGCGCGCGGCCTCTGCCTGTTCCTGCGCGGCGCGCCGTTCTTCCTCTGGATCACGCCGAGGTGCCCTGACCTCGTTTTCGCCAGCCAGCCCATCGACGGTGAACCGCTGCTGCTGCCCTGAAATCCAGTTGTGGCAGATCCCGCCCTTGCCATCATCGAACACCAGCACGGCGCCGCTGCGGTTGCTGGCGGCCTTGCCAACAACAGGGCACCTGACCCACTCTCCAGGCTTGGTAAAGCGCGGAGCCTTGATCTGGACCGCATCGCAGGCGGCGTGCATGGCGTCGTTGAGGCTCACGCCGCCCTCCTGCTCTTGCGAAATCGTCTCACCTCGCGCTCAACAAGCGAATAGGCAGCCGGATCAGCGATGTGCGGTGGCTCCATGCCATACCAGCCGAATGGCAGCTTGTTGTTCGGATACACCCCGCGCCAGATCCCATAGGCCCATTTTCTGGCTGCATCTTCGCCGCGGCTGGCACGTTCAAACGTGTATGAAAGGCAGGCCTCCCAGACCTTGCGCGGGTCTTTCAGGCACTCGGCGCGCAGCCCGGGCCTTGCCTCCATCGCTTGCGGATTAAACTCGTGCATCTCGCCATCGACGTTCACGATGCCGGAGCGGGCCGGTTTCTCCCAACCGCAGGCCATGCAGGTATTCCCGCGCAGCGCGCCGGAGCACTCCGGGCATACCACCCTCTCGCGCACCTGCTCGTTGCGTTCGCGCGGCTTGCTGTCGCGCTTGGTCGAGTGATCCAGATCGCCGACGCCATTCTCCCACACGTCGAACATGTCGAGCCCGAACCGCTCGATGTTGCCGGAGTGGTCGAGCCACAGCGCCATGTCCTTGGTCTGGTGCGTCCGCATGACGCGGCCGATCTCCTGCATGTGGCTCGACAGGCTCTTGCGATATGGCCGACAGGAAATCCCGCATTTCACGTCGGGAACATCGAACCCCTTGGTCAGCACCCCGCAGGAGACCAGACCGTCAATGATGCTGTCCGGGCGCCGAAATTCCGCTATCTTCTCGGCCCGCTCTTCGTCGCTGCGGTCCATGTAACTGATCTGCTGAAAATTGAACCCGGCCGCCGAGAAAGCTGCACACAGCTCGCGCCCGTGCTCCACAGTGGGCGAAAACACGATTGTCTTGACCGGCCCGCCGAAATGCTCGGCCGTCTTGGCGATCCATTCCTGCACCACGTCGCCGACGATCTGGATGCCAGCCGTCGAAGCGCTGCTGTCGGAGAACTC
The DNA here is from genome assembly GCF_018139985.1 of Actibacterium sp. MT2.3-13A. Lineage (GTDB taxonomy): Bacteria > Pseudomonadota > Alphaproteobacteria > Rhodobacterales > Rhodobacteraceae > JAGSOU01. Next base: position 25,748 of record NZ_JAGSOU010000025.1, read on the forward strand.
GCCGTAGCTGTTCAGCCCGAGCTCTGAATCCTCCGGGCTCTTGGCAATGTAGATTTTCGGCTCAATCAGAAATCCGTCATCAATCAGGCGCCGCGTCGGGATGACGTTCACCACATCGTCCCAGTGCTCGCCCATGCCCTTCGTAAACGGTGTCGCGGTCAAGCCGATCTTCACCGCGTCCGGGTGGCGGTCCATGTAATCGAGCGTGGCCTTGTATTGGCAATGGGCCTCATCCACGACGATCAGCGACGGATCTCGCGGCAGGCTGCGCCTGGCAAGCGTCTGCGCCGAGCACACCTGCACATTCTCGCTCGGCATCCAGCGGTCATTGATGCCCTGCACGATGCCGTGGCTGATCCCGTATTCATCAAAAACCGCGCTCGTCTGGTCAACCAGCGCCACCCGGTCAACGATAAACAAGGCATAGCTGCCCTTGCGATCCGCTTCTTTCAGCAGGTGGGCGGCCGTAAGGGTTTTCCCAGCGCCCGTGCCGGCGCACAGCAACAGCCGCCTTTTCCCGGCCCGGATGCCGTCGCGCAGATTCTCGATCGCGTCGGCCTGATACGGTCTGAGGTTGATCTCCTTCGGATCGGCGAAGTTCAGCATGCCATCACCTCCTCGTAAGCGTCTCTTTCCGCGTCCTCGCGGCTCTGGCCGCCGTCGAACTGGCGTATTGCCGCGCGCTCCTCGAAATCGTCATAGGCGGGCCAGACCTCGCGCATCAGGTCGGCACGGTGCTCCTTGACCCATGCCAGGGCCGCATCCGACAGCCGCCCGCGGCGCAGCGTGATCCGCCATTCATTGCGGATGACCTCGCCGCCATTGGCCCGGACGCGGTCCAAGATGCTCACAGCGCGATCTCCTGATCCTCGAGCTGCTGGCGCAGTTTCTTGATTTCAGCCTGCTGGGCATTCACCTGGCGCTGCAGCTTTGCCCTCTCTCTCTGATGTTCCTTCGACCGTCCCTCGGACTGATCCAACCGGCGCTGCAGGTTTCCGATCTTGCGCCCGGCATCGTCGTCCGATGTCAGTTCCTTGATCCTGGATTTCAGGTCCGCGATTTCTCCGCGCTGCTTGGACACGCGCTTGCGCAAGTCGGAGACTTCACCGCGCAGGCCGATCCAGTCTTCCTCCTGTCCCTCCGGCGTCATGCTGCGGAATTCGGTGCGCAGCTTGGCGTGCGGATCAGGGTCAGCAGGTTTGGGTTGACGATCCGGCATTTCCGGTTGACAGGATGCGGACTCCGACTGCTCATCCGCGTGATCGGGTTGACAATCCGGCCCATCGACGGGCGCGGCAGATTCATCCTGCCCTTGCGCCGCCGGATGCTCGACTGGCTTAGCCTTGCCGATGTTCTGGTCGGCCTCTGTGGCCATGCGTGCCGCCTCCTTCCGTTCGGCCTCGGCGCGCTCAGCCTCGATCTCCTTCCACTTGGCGTGAATGCCGCGGATGGTGCGGGGATTACCGCGCTGGCGGGCTTCTTCGAACTGGTCGGCATTGGCGGCGGCCCACATGGAGGCGGCGCGGTCGTGCCGATCCGCTGTGTCAAGTTGGCACAGCGCAACCCACTCACCGAACTCTCTGTCCCCCGGAAACAGCGCCCGCCCCTCGTTCAGAGCATGGCCGTATGCCAGCCATCCACCAATGGTGTTTTCTTCACCTTCCTCGACGCGCTTCAAGCCCTGTCGGGCTTCATCAGCCAGCATGTCAAGGCGCATGGCGCGTTCGTTATGACCGCGAGTGTTCATTCGATTTGCCCTTTAATCATGTTGCTGGCGATCTGCCAGATCTGCCTCCATGCGTCTGGCTCTGGGCATTCTGGGGTGACGTTGACCACCAGAGCGCCGCCCTTAACCTTCTCGCCGCGCACCAGGCGCATCTCGGTCCAATCTGCATCGTCCACGCCAATGGCCTCAGCGACTGCATCCAGGCCGCGCTTCGCCTTCGCCAATGCGTTGTCGAGGTCATAAGCGCGCGCAGTCGGAGGGTGGAAAACGATCTCGACCCTCACGCCAAGCGCGCGGATACGGCGCACTTTTTGCGCCCAGCACTCCTTGATGCATTCGGCCTTGTAGCTTTTCCCAGCCGCCGCTTTGCCGCGGAAGTCGCCTTGCGACCCGTTTGGGCTGGCTTTTGACGGCGGCCAAGGCAGGCGAATGGAGTAGACGCAATCAGCCACGGCCCACCCCCTTCGCTTCAAGACGCGCCAGGCCAATATCCAGTCTCTCTCGGATGGTCTTCGTGGCGTTGGACTTCGCGGCCCTGCACGAGCACGGAGTGAGCGCCACGCGCAGGCCGTGCACCTCGCGCATCGGCACGCGGATCACGGCGTAATCGCCTTCTCTCGTGATTGATCCGCCGCTCATGACTGCGCCTCAAGCACGTCGAGCCAGCCGTCCCGCTGCGTCCAGACGCGCAGGCGCTTGAGCTCGCGGGCCAGCTCGTCGGCGTTTTCTGGCAGGCCGCTACGGCGCATCAGCGCGCAGGCGGTCTGCAACTTTTCCTCCGCCTGGCCGATCTGGGCGCGGATCGCGGCGTAGGGCACGGTCACAGCCACGGCTCCCTCGGCAATGACACCCTCGCGATGCCGCCCACGCCCGAGTTTCCCGTCGGATAGGCGACCTCGACGATGCGCTTCGCGCTGGTGCCGGCCAAACCGCTCTCGCGGCGCTGGCGGCATGCGGGGCAGCCACAGACATCGCAGTGATTGTGCAGGCGGCAGACGCCCGAGGTGTTCGTCGGGCCGAGGATGTTCGGGCACCCATCAACCGCGCATTTGTTCATGAAGGACATCACCAATACCCCGCCCTGACGGCGCCCGCGGGCTTGCCGCTTTCGGCCAGATCGGCGTCGCGCACCTGGTCTGTCGCGCGCCCGACGGCGCCGGGCGAGACGCCCCAGGAACGGGCAATATCGACCAGCCGCCCGCCGGCACGCCGCGCGGCCAGCCAGGCGAGGATGCGATCGTCGGAATCGCGCGACAGACGCTTCATGCCACGGCCCTCCTGATCTCGTGCCACAGGCTCAGCGCGCGGCGCTCCGTCAGGCGGTGGCGCGCGGCCAGCGCGCGCAGGTCGGCGTATCCACCGGCCCGCGCCAGGTCGAGGATCAGCGCCGCGCCAAGGCCGCGCGCCTCCATCCGCGCCACCAGGTCGGCGGGCAGGGCCTGCTCCGAGGCCTCATCCTTCACGGGGGCCTCATCCTCCACGACGGTCAGCTTGACCTTGCGCGGCCCGCGCGACCTGCGCGGCGGCAGGCCGTATCGGCGCGCGGCCTGTGTGACGCTCTTGGTCGAGGCGTCGAAATGCTCGGCGATCGCGGCCACGGGCAGGCCCGCGTGCCACATCCGGCGGAACGCCGCCTCATCCGTGATCTTCCACGCGCGGCCGCCGCTGCGCATGGCCAGGCCGAACCGTCTGGCCGCCTGTGAAATGCAGGCATCGGACACGCCGTAAGCCATGGCCATCTCGGCGATGGGCATATCGTCGGCCCACATGCGGCGGAATTCCGCGCTGTCCTGGATGACGCGACGGCTCATCCTTGCGCCCCGTGACAAAAGGCCCCCGGCACGTCAGCGCCGGGGGCAGTCCAACAGGGAGGTGGCGGGCATTCGCGGCCGACGCCGCCCGCCGGGACGCTCCGCGGGTCGAGGACCGACCCCGGCCGCGAAACAGGGGCCCCGGCAGGCAGGGAGGAGGACGCCCGCCGGGGGTAGACCGCGCGAGGGAAAGGTGCGCGCGGATGCGAAGAAAGGCGGGCGCGCGGATGGACACGCGCGCCCAGGTGCACCGCCGCTGAGGCTGGCCGAGGCAACGGCCGATGGGCGGCGGTGGGGAAACGGACGGGGGACTTTCGCGCGACCAGCTCCCCCAGACTGGCAAGCGGACCCCTTGCAAAGGGCTCGCGCTGTTCGTGAGTGGTGGTCATTGCGGCGATGATGCAGGTCATTGCGCGGCCCTCTTGAACTCTTCGTGATCGCTGCCAATATTTTTGTCTATTGGCTTGAACGAGAACGACGACAGGGGGCACTCAATGCCTTGTTCATCGCAGAGAAATTTGATCCGCTCATACCATTGCGCGGCAAACTGGCCAGATGATTTGGCATGGCGGATGTTCCGCTCTGAAAGACCGATCTCGGTCAGGGCATCCACCCCGATGGCGTCGATGATCTGATGGGTGTCGGATTTGCTCATACGCGGACAATGCCAAAGAACTTGGCACAGGTCAAGCCAAACGAAAGTGGATTGTGTCAAAAACGCTGGCGCGTCAGTGTGCGCGCCATGGCAGACCTAGAGAACAAACCATACGCGGACATCGCAGAAAGACTGGTCTGGCACCGAAAATTGCTCGGACTAGACCAGTCGGAATTTGTTGAGCCGCTTCACGGAATAAAGAGGTCTGCTTACTCGAACTGGGAAGCAGGCACGTCGCGCCTGTCGCTCAACGGCGCTTTGGAAATCCGGCGCGTGTATGGGTTGTCGCTGGACTTCATGTATGAAGGCATCGCCGATGCGTTGCCGATGACCCTGCGACAGGCCTGGATTGAAAGGCCCGAGGTCAAAGCCTCCAAATAGTCGATAGTGAAGCCGCTTTCATTGGCGCCTTCGATCAGCAAGTCTAATCGCTCCATTTCAATGTTCCCTGTTTGTGCACCCCGACGCAGGGTATTCATTAGCTGTTAATGAAACAAGGCCAAGGGGCCGGTCCAAATTTTTTGGCGCAGCCTGATTGACGCGCCAACTTTTTTGGCATACTCTCCCTCCATACCCACTGAGGGAGACCACAATGACCCGCTTTCCGCAGATCAAGTCCCAAGAGGCCATCGAGCGCGAGTTGCGTCGCGAGCGCGTTCTTCGGTTTGCCGAGGATGCAATCGGCGCGCTGGCAGTCTTCGTCACCGTGTTCGTGATGCTGTGGATCGGCCACGGCATTGGCCTGAACTGAGGGAGATCACCATGAAACCCAGCGCCTACATCAGCCCCGACGGAACGCTGACGACAGACCGCAAGCGCGTGTCCCGGATCGTCATGATGGCCTCGTTTGAGGACTGCCGCTTTCGCGCCCCGCAGCAGGTCACGCTGCCTGGCATGAACGAAACCAGAGCACAGTGAGGTCCGCCATGTCCTTCGTTGTAGACACCGTTGGAAAAATCACCCTGCCGGATGGCGATGAAGTCCAAGGCGTGATCCTTGTTGGAAGCGCGGACGATGTGCGCGAGGCCGCGAAGTTCTGGGCCGGGCGCGTCAAGCTCGTTTCCGCAGAAGAACCGACCAAGCCTCGGCCTGTTCACATGCCGCGCGATTTCTCCGCAGAGAAGGCCATCCGCGAAGCCGGGCGCGGCCACCTTCTGGGGGACTGATCCATGGAGCGCTACACCCGCCAGGAATGCATCGACATTGCCGCCGGATACCAGCGCGATATCGACCGCCTGATCGAGCAATACGGTCGCGGCTGCCGTCCTGGCTGGGTCAGCACAGACATCGCGTTGGCAGATGCGCAAATCAGCTATTGGAAGCGTCAGGCTGATCTTGCGGAGGACGCGGCATGAGCCTCGGCCCATTCCCCAACACCCAGTTCCCCAAGCGCCGGAAGAGTGACGGGGATGCTCCTGAAAGGGAGCGCGAGGCGGCGGACTGCTGCCAATGGACCGGCTCGATGCGCCGCCGCCTCGCACACAGTTTCTGACTACCCAATACCGACTACCATATCAAGGAGTTCAGCAATGGTTGGCTATATCGACAAGGACACCGGGGGGAATTTCACGCCAACGCCGGCTGGTCAGCATATCATGGTGTGCAGCCGCATTGTGGACCTCGGCACTCAGCCGGGCTCGCAGATGTTCCCCGCACCGAAGCACAAGCTCCGCATCTTCTGGGAGCTGCCCGAGGAACGCATCAGGATCGCCGACGAGAACGGCGGCGAGCGGGACATGCCCGTGCTCCACAGCGAGCAATACACGGTCTCGTTCCACGAGAAGGCGAACCTGCGCAAGATGCTGGAAAGCTGGCGCGGCGCCGCGTTCACGGATCGTGATTTCAGCGGCCCGCCGGATGGTTTCCACCTGTCCAAGCTGCTCGGCATCCCGGCCTTCGGTCAGATCGTCCACGAGCACAAGGACGGCAAAACCTATGCCAACCTGAACTCGATCATGAAGCCCCCGAAGGCGCAGTTCGATCAGTGGAAAGGCAAGATCGAGGGTGAGCGCATTTTCTTCGACCTGGACGACTTCGACCAGGCCGAATTCGACAAACTGTCCGAGCGCCTGCAGGAGACCATCAAGAACTCCCCGGAATACCAGGCGATCATGGCACAGCAGAACGCGTCGGCAGACAGCACGCCGCCGCCGCAGGGCAATGGCTACGATCCCGATCTCAGGGATGAAATCCCGTTTTGATGGAGGCCGACATGAAAGACGCAGCAATTGCCACCACCGGCCACAACATGCCGCCAGATCCCATCGACACGGCCCTTGAGCCGTTCGGCGACACGATCAGCGAGGCCGAAAACTGGCTGGATGGAGAGCCTGTCAGCAACGACGACCAGATGAAGGCCGTGGACACGCTGACGCGCTCGATCAAGGAGGCCATCAAGGCGGCGAAGGCCGGAGAGGAATCCGAAGCCAAGCCGGTCTATGACCAGTGGAAGTCCATCAAGGCGCGCTGGAAGCCGACCATCGACGATCTTGATCGGATCAAGAATGGCCTCGTTTCCATCGTCAGCGATTACAAGCGCCAGAAGGCAGTCGAGCAGGCCGAGGCAGAGCGCAAGGCGCGCGAGGAAGCGGAGCGCAAGCGCCGCGAGGCCGAAGAAGCCGCCCGCGCCGCCAATGCCGGTGATATCGAGGCGCAGCGCGCCGCTGCCGAAGCCCAGGAAGAGGCCGAGATTGCGCAGGCCCGCGCCGCGGCCGCCAGCAAGGGCAAGGTGAAGGGCATGCGCACGGTGACGCGCTACGAGATCACCGATTACAAGGCCATGCTTCACTGGATCGCTCGCAACCGCAAGGACGACATGACCGCCTTTCTCGATGAATGGGCGCGCCTGAACCATCGCGACGTGAGCGCCGATGGCCTTCTGGTCTGGCAGGAAAAAGAGGCGTTCTGATGCGCAGCGACGTAATCGACATAGAGGTGCACCTGCACCACGAAACCGCCAAGGCCATTCTGGTGAGCGACTCCGGCGACAAGGACAGCGCGGTATGGCTTCCCCTGTCTCAGATCGAGATCGAGCCCGAAAACGGCTTCATCGTGGTGACGATGCCGGAATGGCTGGCTGAGGAAAAGGGGCTGATCTGATGCCCACCAAGGTTCTGCGCGATCCAGGACACGTTGATGCCCTCGCCGTGCTGCTGCGCGGACGCAAGATGCCGCTCACCGTCTCTTGGGTTCAAGGCGCGTCTCGATCCAGCGCGCAGAACCGTCTGGCGCAGCGCTGGTTCACCGATATCGCCACGCAGCTCGGCGACCAGACCCATGAAGACGTGCGCGCCGAGTGCAAGCTGACAATCGGTGTGCCCATTCTGCGGACCGAGAACGAAGCGTTCCGCGTGTCCTACGACAGGACCATGAAGGGACTGCCGTATGAGGAAAAGCTCGAAGCGATCAAGGCGTTCGACCTGCCGGTGACACGGCTGATGACCGTCAAGCAGATGACCGCCTTCATGGATGAAATGCAGCGCAAGTGGACCAGGCAAGGAATCCGCCTGACTGATCCAGAAGCACTGAAATATGAGCAGGAGTTCCTATGAGCAATCTCGCACACAAACCCCCGCTCGGCCTTAAGACGAGCCGGGCGGGAGACCGTGATAAGGCGCGCCTCTCCGCGGTCGCCAAGCTGCCTTGCGTGATCTGCCACGAATACAACTACCAGCAGGTCACGCCGACGCAGGTGCATCACTGCATCATGGGTCGGTTCTCCACGCGCCGCGCGCCCGACAGCATGACCATCCCGCTCTGCGATGGTCATCACCTCGGGATGTTCGACACCACGAAGGTTGCCCTGCACCGCAGCCCGCAGGCGTGGCGCGCGGCATACGGGCCAGACACCGATTGGCTGAGCTGGGTAGAGGAAAGGATTTCGCAATGACCAACAACCTGTCCGACCTGAACAAACACCTGTTCGACCAGCTCGACCGGCTGGCAGGCGGCGACCTGACGCCCGACCAGCAGGCCGGGATGCTGTGCAACGACCAGCAGTTCCAGGCCTTCGCCGCCGAACGCCGCGGGTTTTCCGGCGGGCGGTTTGCCGCCTCGGCGGCGGCCGAGTTCCTGCGCCACGAATGCGGCGTGACCAGCCGCCGCCACCTGAACACCGACCGCGCCGCCGCCCGCGTGTTCAGCCTGCGCTCGCGCGGGGACGGCGGGCAGGACGTGTCTGAGATCGCCGCCAGCTACGGCGGCGGCGGGCATCGCAACGCGGCTGGCTTTCAGATGCCGATCGGATGGGAGGGCGATCAATGACCATTGTCACCTGCCAATGGCAGGCCGAACAGCGCGCCGCTCAGGAAGGCCGCCGAGCGCACATTGCCAAGGCCGCGATCATCGCGATCTGCGCGGGCCTTATCGTCTGGCTGACCGCGCCCGCGGAGCCCGAGGAATTACCGCAAGCGGCTTCCGACGTGTCGCACCACGAATGCCAAGTTGGCTGGAGGTGCGCGTGATCGGCATGACAGTATGCTCCGGCATCGGCGCGCCGGAAGTCGCCGCGCCTTGGATCGACTGGAAATACCAGTCCGAGATCGAGCCGTTCCCCTGCGCCGTTCTGGCCGAACGGTTCCCTGACGCCGTGAACCTCGGGGACATGACGAAATTTGAGGAGTGGCCTGATGCAACTGTCGATGTTCTCTGCGGAGGAACCCCCTGCCAATCATTCAGCGTGGCCGGACTTCGCAAGGGCCTTGATGACCCGCGCGGAAACCTCATGCTCACATATCTTGCCATCGCTCGACGCTATCGCCCCCGCTGGCTGGTTTGGGAGAACGTGCCCGGCGTCCTGTCCAGCAACGGAGGACGGGATTTTGGAACCTTCCTCGGGGCGCTGGGGGAACTCGGGTATGGGTTCGCCTACAGAGTGCTTGACGCTCAGCATTGCCGAACACGCAGCTTTCCACAAGCCGTCCCGCAGCGCCGCCGCCGTGTGTTCGTTGTCGGATATCTTGGAGACTGGCGACGTGCCGCAGCGGTATTATTTGACGCCGAAAGCATGCGCGGGGATACTGCGCCGCGCCGAGAAGCGGGGAAAAGAACTCCTGCCGCAGCTGAAGATGGCGCTGGAAAGCGTTGCTCGGTTGATGGATGTGACAGAGACGCCAGAAAGCGAGGATGGTGCAACGCTCACTATCAGCACTGGCGCAAACACGGAGAGCCAGGAAGCGGGCCGGTAAACGCTCCAGGCGAGACCGACCACGAGCGGTTCTGGTCGAAGGTCGAGAAGACGGAATCCTGCTGGGATTGGACTGCCGCCTTAAACGAGAAGGGCTACGGCATATTCTGGAGCAACGACCAGGATCGGTCTGTCCGGGCGCACCGCTTTGCCTATGAGCAGATTGATGGCGAGATACCAGATGGGCTTGAACTTGATCACCTCTGCCGGAATCGCAAGTGTGTTAATCCCGCGCACCTTGAGCCTGTAACCGGGAAGGAAAACACACGTCGCGGCAATGCTGGAAAGCACTGGGCAGTAAAGCGCGGTGAAACGGTTGCTGAAACTGCCCCCACAATTAGCGCGCGCCCTACAGGCGGTGGCGGGCTCGGAACAGATTTCGATTGCGACGGAGGGCTGATCACCAGCCACGACCCGACATGCACACTCACCGCCCGAGAGCGAAAGGGAGCTTTGCCGGAGGCAGACCTTTCCACAATTGTCGCACATTCCCTGCGCGGCGAAGGCTTTGACGCCAGCGAGGATGGGACAGGGCGCGGAACGCCGCTTGTTCCGGTGCATAGCCGAACGCCAGATATCAAATGCGGGAACTGCGGAGAGGTGTTCGTTGACGAATATGGGGATGGAATTGGTGGATTATCTCCTTTTGAGTGCCCCATGTGCGGCGAAGAAAATGACCTATATGTGGTTCCCTTGGCGTTCGGGGCGCAGAATAGCGCCGCTCAGGGAGATCAGATATCTGTAAACTACTCTCCACCGATAACGACGACGAAGACACCTGCCGTCGCCTTCGACACGACGCAAATCACCAGCCCAGGAAACTACAGCAACCCTCGGCCTGGCGACTCCTGTCACCCCCTCGCGGCCAGTGCAGATGCTCCGGCGATCGCCACGCCTTGGGACGTTCGCCGTCTGACGCCGACCGAGTGCGAGAGGCTTCAAGGCTTCCCAGATGGGTGGACGCGCATAGCATGGCGCGGGAAGCCGCCAGAAAAATGCCCTGACGGCCCGCGCTACAAGGCACTCGGCAACAGCTGGGCCGTGAACTGCGGAGAGTTCGTTTTCGACCGCATCAGAGCAGTCGAGGAAATGACATGACTTACCTCGCCCGTCACATCAACGCCCCGCTGTCCAGCGCCTGGGCGAGCGCGCACCCAGCGTTACAGATCGAGTGTCTTGAGGGGCTGCGTCGCCTTGGGCAAGTGGCGCAGATTTATCAGGAGGTGGGAGTGTGACCGACAAACCGATACTGTTCAGCGGGCCGATGATCAGAGCGATCCTTGATGGCCGGAAAACGCAGACGCGGAGGGTGCTGAAACCACTGACGCCCGTCCAGTACGAACGCGGTATCACTGCCTGTGAAACTCCAGATGGTGCACGCTGGCGGCTACTTTATGCCATTGGCGATCGGCTCTGGGTGCGGGAGAAGTTCGCCGTAAGTGGCATTGGCTGGGGTAAGAAACCGATCGATGCAATCGGCGGGAAGGTCCACTATACCGCTGATCCTGATCACGGCTGGCACGACTATTGGGGGAACTGGCACCCATCCATCCACATGCCCCGCTGGGCCTCGCGCCTGACGCTGGTGGTGACGGACGTGCGCGTGCAGCGTTTGCAGGAGATCAGCGAGGCTGATGCGCGGGCCGAGGGCGCGCGTTTTGCGATGGAGCCGACGCGAAAGCTGCAAGGGTGGACATTTGACGAAGTTTATAGTCGCGCGATGGCCCGCGATGCCTTTGCGCACCTATGGGACGGCCTCAACGCCAAGCGTGGATTCGGCTGGGCCGCGAACCCGTGGGTGGTAGCCCTGACCTTCACCGTCCACCGCTGCAACATCGACCAGATGGCGACCGCATCATGATCGCCACGGTCCATATCGGCGGCCCGAACGGCCCACTGGGGCAGGGTGAGGTGGCGCAGATTTATCAGGAGGCAGAAGTATGACCAAGATTGAATGGAATGAGGTGCCATATGCCTAGGCAGTCAGGGGTGCAGCACGTTGTGGCGCTCTCAGGCGGCAAGGACAGCACGGCACTTGCGCTGTGGCTGGCAGAGAATGAGCCCCGTGATTACCAGTTCGTCTGCACGCCGACCGGCGACGAGTTACCAGAGATGATCGAGCACTGGATCAAGCTCGGTAAGATGCTCGGGAGCCGCATCCTGCCGGTGACCGCTGGAAAGGGACTTTCGGCGCTTATCGAGCAGCACACCATGCTGCCGAACCACAGGGCGCGGTGGTGCACCAGGCAGCTGAAGCTTGAGCCCTACTATCGGTGGTTGGCGCAACAGGCTCCGGCCGTCTCATACGTCGGCCTGCGTGCGGATGAAAGCGAGCGGCAGGGCATGGTGTTCCCAGAGACCGACGGCATCACCATGCGGTTCCCGCTCCGCGAGCAGGGCTTCACCGAGGCAGACGTCTGGGCCTTCCTGGACGAGCGCGGCGTGGAGATCCCGGCGCGGACGGACTGCGCCAGGTGCTACCACCAGACGCTCGGCGAGTGGTGGCGGCTCTGGAAGATGCATCCGGATCTGTTTGAGGCGGCGATGCTCGAGGAGGAATGGGTGTCGGAGCAGCGTGGCGAGACCTACACGTTTCGCAACCCGAGCCGCGACAGCTGGCCGGCTGGACTGCGCGATCTCCGCGCCGAGTTCGAAAAGGGGCGCGTGCCGCCCCGCACGGTTCAACAGATCGACATGTTCAGGGGCGAGCGCCGCATGACTGGAGCGTGCCGTGTCTGTTCACTGTGATCCCGAAAATGAGCGCAATCATGCCTAAGCGCATCCAGCTCTCGCGCCGCCGCGGCTGGCGCAAGCCCGAAGGCGCAGTCGTTGTGGCCCGCCCGTCCCGCTGGGGCAACCCATACCAGGCTGGCAAGGATGGCGACGGCGACCGCGCCCCCCTGGTGCGGCTATATCGCGACTACCTTGCCCGGCCGGGGCAGGCCGATCTGGTCGCCGCGATCAAGGCCGAGCTACGCGGCAAGGATCTGGCCTGCTGGTGCCCGCTGGACGCGCCCTGCCACGCGGACGTGCTGCTCGAGATAGCAAACGAGGAGGTGCCGGGATGACTTTCGATCTGACCCACAACGGATCACCAGTGCCCTGGACGACGCCATGGACGGGAGAGGAGACCGGCTATTCGGTTGTGCGATCCAAGATCGCCGGCGGTCATTTCGTGCTCAGCCAGAAGAGTGCCATGGGCGAAGGCCGCCCGATCTTCGGTGGCGCACACATGGACCGGCAACGGCAGGCCGTCATTCAGGGGCGCTGCGATGTGTGTGGCGGGATGATCCGCCAGCACCAGGCCCGCGTCCTGCTGCATCCCGGCAACCGGCTGACGGGCACCGACGACACCGGCCATGTGATGGCCCCATGTCATCGCGCCTGCGCGCGGCAGTCGGCGCAGGTCTGCCCGTGGCTGATCAGGCAGATCGAGGCAGGGGAATTGGTCGTGACCGTGGTGAAAAAAGCGGACGTCGCGCTGGCTCAGCTGGATCCCGAGATCGTCGAAAGCGAAACCGGCCAATGGTTCGATTTTCCGGTTTTCGGCCACGCAAAACTGATCGTCCGCGCAGGCATGACCCGAGATGCGGAATGGTTGATGAGGGAGGCCACATCATGATCGCCACGATCCAGATCGGCGGGCCGAACGGGCCACTGGTGCAGGGGGATATGGATCTTCCGTCCTGCGACGAATGCCCCGGATGGGATGTCCATCATTGCGACTGCCGCAACTATGCCGCCGTCCGCGACGGAGAGCGCGTCCATACCGGGCGGCTGGTGGAAAGCTACAGGAGGACGTGATGACGGATGCAGAAACAAGTGAGGCTATTCTCGAAGCCCTGAAAGCAAAGCACATCCATGAAATCTGGGCTACCGAGCTGGCTCTAAGCAGCGGCGCGAGGCGTTGCGATTTCTGGTCGCTGCATCCTCATGCATCAAAGGGCTATCTGGCACGCGCCTACGAGATCAAGGTAAGCCGCGCGGATTTCCGCCGTGATAGCGCGATCAAACAGCGACAAGCGCGCCTTTTCTCGGATGAATTCTATTATGTGACACCGCCGGGACTGATCGAGAAAGACGAAGTGCCGGATTGGGCTGGCCTTTGGACGTGGTGCCCTGATGGTGGTTGGAAGTGCCCCTTATCAGCACCTCGCCGCGACAAGGATGCGCCGTCCTGGGAGCTGGTTGTGTCGATAATGCGCAACAGCGGCGACATCCGACGCGATACCGATGTGATGAAGTCTCAGATCGCGATGCTGCGGAAAGAGAATGATCGGCTGCTTCGCAAGCTCACCGGCAGAAGCAAATCCGGGAGACCGTGATGGCCGCCGCGACCTTCACCGAGGCCCAGGTCAGGAGGGCCGTCAAGGGCGCCCTCGCCGCCGGATTGCCGATCGGTGAGGTCAAGATCGACCCGGACGGCACGATCCGAATCTTGCCAGCCGCGGAGGAAAAGGCGCAGTCTGACCAAAGGGAGCCCGAATCGTGGTGAGTGAAATGCGCGTCAACCTGCCCGGCCTGATGAAGGAAAAGCAGCGCTCCGGCAGATACGCCTACAGGGTCCGCGTCAAGGGCGACAAGACGCGCAAGATCGCGCTCGGCGTCGATCCCGACCACCCGGAATTCATGGCGCGCTACCAGGCCGCGCGCCGCGGCGAGAAATACCAGGCGCCGGACCAGCTCGGGCCGATCCCCAAAAGTGTATCGTGGCTGTCCCTCGCCTTCGAGAAGGCCATGCAGGAAAAGGTAGCGGCAGGCCTGCTGCACCCTGGCACGCTCAAGCAGCGCAGGGCGTTCTACGACCGCCTGCGCGCCGAATATGGTGACAAGCACATGGCGATGCCGCGCCAGAAGGTGATCGAGTTTCGCGACAAGATGATCGCAACGCCAGGCGCGGCCGACAACATGGTGAAGGCCGTCCGCGCCATGTATGCCTGGGCGGTGGAACGCGGGCACGTCACCGACAACCCGGCGCTCGGGATCGGGACGATCAACAAGGGAAAAGGGGCGGTGCCGTGGTCGGTCGACGATCTCGAGGCGTTCCGCGAACGGCACCCGAAGGGGACGATGGCGCACCTGGCGCTGACCCTGTTCATGTTCACAGCCTGCCGGATCGGGGATGCCTACCGCCTAGGCCGCGCGCACGAGATCAGGCGCGGCGGCATCACCTATCTGGACTGGCAACCGGCCAAGACGGGATCGGCGCGCGTCACCGTTCCGATCATGCCGCCGCTGGCCGACGCGATCTCGGCGCAGACCGTCGTCGGCAAGACCTACCTGCTGAACGCCTGGGGCAAGCCGTTCGCCTCCAGCGCCGCCTTCGGGAACTGGTTCCGCGATAGGGTCGCCGAGGCCGGGCTGACGAACCGCAGCCCGCACGGTATCAGGAAGGCCGCCGGCGAACTGATGGCACTGGAGGGCGCGACCCAATACCACATCATGGCCGTTCACGGTCACACCCAGGCCAAGACGAGCGAGCACTACACCCGCGACGTGAACCGCCAGCGCCTGGCCCATGAGGCCATGCAGAAAATGAGCGGCATGGACTGGTGATGTGCAGGGCACCCGGATCGTAAGCCATTGATATATAATGGGCAGAATGTGCCCAGCACTTCGCCTAAGCTATTGCTTTTAAACGATTGCGGCAGGCCTGCCGGGCCTACCAC
>NZ_JAGSOU010000026.1 GCF_018139985.1 Actibacterium sp. MT2.3-13A
CATCGTCATCGCCGGCAAATGGTGGCAGGACGCCCCCGCCGCGTGATCCTCCGCGCCGAGCGAGGCCTTCAGGCCCCGGCCCGGCGGCCGGGGCCTTCTCCTTGTCTCAGGCGTTGTGGCACGCCACCTTGCGGCCACCGCCTCCCCGGCGGCGGAATTTCCGCGTGTTCCCAACCGCCTGGCGGGATGCCGATTCCAGATCGGCCGATGCAAAGTTTGCATGAGTCGCTGACGCAAGGGGCGGCTAGGCTGCGGGCGAACGGCGCGCGACTGGCGCGCCCGTCCCAACGCGAGGAATTCCCATGTCCCAATGCCCGGCCGCCCGTATCGGCGACAGACTGGACGAGATCGACACACCCGCCCTGGTCGTCGACCTGGATGTGCTCGAGGCCAATATCCGCAGGATGAGCGCCTTCGCCGCGGAAAGGGGGGTGCGCCTTCGACCCCATGCCAAGACGCACAAATGCTCTGCCATCGCGCGTCTGCAGATCGAGGCGGGCGCCGTTGGCATCTGTTGCCAGAAGGTCGGCGAGGCCGAGGCGATGGCCGATGCCGGGATCACGGATATCCTCGTGTCGAACGAGGTCGTCGGCCGGCGCAAGCTCGACCGGCTGGCCGCGCTGTCGAAGCGCGTACGCGTGGCGGTCTGCGCCGATCACCCCGGCAATGTCGACGACATCGACGCCGCCGCCGCGCGCTGGGATACCGTCCTCACGGTGCTCGTGGAGATCGACGTGGGCGGGGGGCGCTGCGGCACGCAGCCTGGCGAAGAGGCGCTGACCCTGGCGCGCCGGATTGCCGCCGCGCCGAACCTTCGCTTTGGCGGCGTGCAGGCCTATCACGGGCCGGCCCAGCACAAACGGACCCATGACGAGCGGCGCGCGGCGATCGAGGTGGCGGGCCGCGACCTGCGCCGCACGCTGGACATGCTCGAGGCCGAGGGGCTGAGCAGCGACATCGTGGGTGGCGCCGGGACCGGAAGCTACGCCTTCGAGACCGCCAGCGGCGTGTGGAACGAGCTTCAGGTCGGCTCCTATGTGTTCATGGATCACGATTACGCGCTGAACCAGGGCGCCGACGGCGGGCCGGTCCAGGATTTCGGCCACAGCCTGACCATCAAGACCACGGTGATGAGCGCCCCCGCGCCCGATCGGATCATCACCGATGCCGGGCTGAAGGCCTATACCACCGACTGCGGCCTGCCGGCGCTGATGGGCTGCCCGGGGGGCGAGGTGCTGAAGGCCTCGGACGAGCATACGACGATCCGTTTCGCGCGGCCCGGGGACCGGCCGGCGCTGGGCGAGGCGCTGCACCTGATCCCGGGGCATTGCGACCCCACGGTGAACCTGCACGACTGGATCGTCGGGGTGCGCGGCGGACGGGTCGAATGCCTGTGGCCGGTCGATGCCCGCGGCGCGCTGTTCTGAGCGTTCCTGACGGGGCGGCCGGCCGCGTCAGGCGGTCGGCCCGGCCCTGCGCGCCTCTCGGCGGTGGCGTCTCCGTCTGACGGTCACCCCGCCCGGCTGACCTCCCGCCCGTCGGAGCGCCACTCCGGCAGTCCGCCTTCGAGGCGGCGGGCGTCGATCCCCCTGCGGCGCAGATGTGCGACCGCCTGGTGGGCATAGATGCAATAGGGGCCGCGGCAATAGGCGACCACCGTGCCCTTGGGGTCGAGCCGGTCGAGCACGCTGTCCAGATCGGACAGCTCGACGCTGATCGCCCCGGGGATGTGACCCAGGGCGAATTCGTCCGCAGGTCGCACATCCAGCACTGTCACGGAGCCGTCGGACAGCCGTTCGGCCAGTTCGGAGCGCGTGATCGGCTCGGGCAGATCGACCCCGCCGGCAAGCCCCCGCAGAATGCGGTCCACCTCGGCGAGGTTCCTTTCCGCCACCTCGCGCAGCAGGTCCATCAGGGCCAGCGTCCGGTCGTCGCCGAGCCGGTAGATCACTGATTTCCCGTCGCGCCGGCTGTCCACCAGCCCGGCCCGACGCAGGTGTTGCAGGTGCTGCGAGCAGTTGGCCAGGCTCAGGCCGACCTTCCGGGCCAGCGCCTCGACGCCCCGCTCCCCCTGCGCGAGCTGCTCGAGGATCACCAGCCGGGGCGGCGCCGAAAGGGCCCGGGCGACCAGGGCGTATTCCTCGAGAAGGGCTGTCTTGGGGCTGGTTGACATGCTGCGGCCTCGGATCGTAAATCAATCAAGTGACTAATTGAATGATAGCGATTCCATCCAGGCCCGCAACCCCGAGATGCCCATGACCGATGCCATTCTTGCCGCCGAGCCCCAGCTTCGCCTCGCCGTGTTCCTCGGCGTTCTGGCGGCGATGGCGGGGTGGGAGGTTCTGGCGCCGCGCCGCCGGCGCGAGATCCCGCGGGTGATCCGCTGGACCAACAACCTCGCTCTGGTGGTGATCGACACGATCATCCTGCGGATGAGTTTCCCGATCCTCGCGGTCGGCCTCGCCGTGATCGGCGAAGAACGCGGCTGGGGCCTGCTCAACGTGCTGGACCTGCCTGGCTGGGCGGCGATCCTCCTCTCCATCGCAGCGCTGGATCTGGCGATCTATCTGCAGCATGTGATGTTCCACGCGGTGCCCGCGCTGTGGCGGCTGCACCGGATGCACCATGCGGACCTGGAATTCGACGTGACCACGGGGCTGCGATTCCACCCGGCGGAGATCCTGCTGTCGATGGCGATCAAGCTGGCGGTGGTGGCCGCGCTGGGGCCGCCGGCGGTGGCGGTCCTGATCTTCGAGGTCGTGCTGAACGCCTCGGCGATGTTCAACCACTCCAACGTCCGGCTGCCCGCCGGGCTGGACCGCGCGTTGCGCTGGGTCGTGGTCACGCCCGACATGCACCGGGTGCATCATTCGGTGATCCCGGAGGAGACGAACAGCAATTTCGGCTTCAACCTGCCCTGGTGGGACCGGCTGCTGGGCACCTACCGCGCGCAGCCGCGTGACGGGCACCAAGGGATGACGATCGGGATCGAGCAGTTCCGCAGCCGCCGCGACCTCTGGATCGACCGGATGCTGATGCAGCCTCTGCGCGGGCCGACCTGCGGAGATCCCCTCCGGCCGACGAGGAAAGGCAAGAAATGGAAATGACCCACGTTCTCGGCATCCGCGAGAACCTGCGCCCCTTCCTGCAGCAGCTGTTGCAGGTGTTCTTCGTCGGCCTGACCATCGGTCTGCAGCGCACGGTGATCCCGGCCCTCGCCGAGAGCGAGTTCGGCGTCGCCGCGGGCTCGATGTCCGCGCTCTTCGCCTTCGTGGTCAGCTTCGGGGTGGTGAAGGGGGCGATGAATTTCGTCTCCGGCCGGATTTCCGAACGGGTGGGACGGCGCCGGGTGCTGATCTGGGGCTGGATCGCCGCGCTGCCGATCCCGGTCCTGATCCTCTGGGCGCCCAGCTGGGGCTGGATCGTCGCGGCGAACATCCTGCTGGGCGTCAACCAGGGCTTCTGCTGGTCGATGACGGTGACCGCCAAGATGGACATCGTGCGCGCCGAGCAGCGCGGGTTGGCGACCGGGTTCAACGAATTCGCGGGCTATGGCGGCGTCGCCCTCGCGGGGCTGGTCACCGGCTACCTGGCGAGCTTCTTCGACCCGCGGACAAGCCTCTTCCTGTTCGGCCTCGCCGTCATCGTGATCGCGCTCGCGGCGGCGCATCTCGCCTTTACCGAGACGCTGCCCTTCGCCCGGGCCGAGGCCGCGCGCCATCGCAGCGGACAGGCGACCGGCCCGCGCCCGCGCTATGCCGCCGCGCCCGAGGCGCCCAGCGCCGGCCAGGTCTTCGCCCTCGTCACCTGGCGCAGCCGCACCTTCCAGGCGCTGGCGCAGGCCGGCTGCGTCGAGAAATTCGTCGATGCGCTGATGTGGGCGCTGGTGCCGGTGTTCCTGATCTCCCGCGGGGCCACGCTGATCGAGATCGGCTGGGTCACCGGGATCTACGGCTTCGTCTGGGGCGGCAGCCAGCTCTGGACCGGGCCGCTGTCGGACCGGGTCGGGCGCAAGGGCCCCTCGGTCGCCGGGTTCTTCCTCTGCGCGGGGGGCGTGGCGGCCTTTCCGCTTTTCGATTCGCTTGCCGCCTGGGGCGTCGCGGCGGCGGTGACGGGTGTCGGAATGGCGCTGCTCTATCCCACGCTGATCGCGGCGATGAGTGATATCGCCCACCCGTCCTGGCGCGGCTCGGCGCTGGGCGTCTATCGCTTTTGGCGGGACCTGGGCTATGCTGTCGGCGCGCTGGCCATGGGGCTGATCGCCGACGCCTCCGGCGCGCTGGAGGCCGGTTTCTGGTTCACCGCTCTGGCCATGGCAGGCTCGGGGCTGTGGCTGTGGCTGGCCATGGAGGAAACCCATCCGCGCCTCAACCCCGCCCCTGAAACGGAGCCCACCCATGCCTGACATCCGATCCTTCCGCCCCGGTCTTGCCGGCCTTCTGCTCGGCCTCGCCGCCATCGTGATGGTAGCCGCCTCCGCCTTCGGCTACCGCCAGGGATGGTGGCCCGTGCTGCGCGCGCTGGCGCTCTCGGAATACGCGGTCTACGCGGCGGCGCTGGGCGTGGGCCTGTCGCTGCTGGCGCTGGTGCTGCGGCTCGGCCGGCGCGGGGGCGGCGCGGTGCTGCCCCTGGCCGGCCTGATCGTCGGACTGCCCATTCTCATGATGGGGATCGGCTGGGAAGTCGCCACGCGGACGACCCCGCCGATCAACGACATCAGCACCGACACCGAGGATCCGCCGGTGTTCTGGGACACCCCCACGCCGACCGATTATCCCGCCGGGAACGCCGAGCTGCAGCGCGGCGCCTATCCGCGGGTCGTGCCGCTGGATCTGCCGATTTCGGCCGGGGATGCCTTCGCGCTGGCGGCGGAGCTTGTCCGGGAACGCGGATGGGAGGTGCTGGCCGAGGACGCCGGCGAGGGACGGATCGAGGCGGTGGCCACCTCGGCCCTCTACGGCTTCAAGGACGAGATCGCGATCCGCGTCAGCGAGACCGACGCCGGCGCGCGGATCGACCTGCGCTCGCGCTCGCGCATCGGGCAGATCGACCGTGGCGCCAATGCGCGCCGCATCACGGCCTTCCTCGACGATCTCGCGGCCCGCGCGAGGCCCTGAGGCGCCGGCGCCGGGCGCTCAGCGGCGCAAGCGCATCGCCGTGCGCACGCGCGCCTGCGCCAGCGCGAGGGCGGCGGCGCGGGGCGTTTGCCGCCGGGTTTTCGCATTGGTCAACACCTCGGCCGTGTTGCGATAGACCAGTTCCTCGATGGCCGACAGCGCGTCGCGCTGCGCGCCGCCCCGGTATTCGACCGCGGCGCAGATCACCCCGCCGGCATTGGCGATGAAATCGGGCACCACCCAGACCCCGCGCGCGTGCAGGCTGTCCTCGGCCGCGGCCGTTGCCGGGATATTGGCCCCTTCGAGGACGAGGCGCGCCTTGATGGCGCCGGCGTTACCGTCGTTGATGACATCGGGGCGCGCGGCGGGCACGAGGATATCGCACGCGCAGGTGAGCACCTCCTGCGCCCCGGTGGCCCTGGCCCCCTCGTAATCCGCGACGCTCTGGCCCCCGGCCTTGAGCGCGTCGAGCCGACCAAGGTCCAGCCCGTCGGCGGCGATGATCCCGCCACGCGAATCCGAGACCGCGACGATCACCGCGCCAAGTTTCGCGAGGTGATGCGCGGTCCAGCGGCCGACCGCGCCGTAACCCTGGATGGCCACGCGGGCCCCGTCGAGCGGCACGCCCAGCACGTCATGCGCCGCCCGCATGGCCACCGACAGCCCGAAGCCGGTCGCGCCGATTTCGTCCAGGGGGATGCCGCCGATCTCGCGCGGCAGGCCGACCGCGCGGCCGATCTCGTCACGGATCCAGGCCATGGCCGTTTCGTCGGTGCCCATGTCGGGGCCGGGGATGTAGCTTGATATCTCGCCGATCGCGCGTGCCAGCGACCGGATCAGGGCCTCCTTTTCGTCTCCTGGCATGGCGGGGTCGCCGATGATCACCAGCTTGCCGCCGCCATGGGGCAGTCCGGCGGCGGCGTTCTTGAAGGTCATCGCGCGGGCGAGGCGAAAGCATTCCTCGTCGGTGACGTCCGGCGCCATGCGGCAACCGCCGATCGAGGGGCCCGCGGCGGTGTTGTCGACCACCAGAATGGCGCGCAGCCCCGACCGCGGATCGGCCAGCTCGATGACCTTTTCCGGGCCGAATTCATCCGTGAAGGCAAAGCGTTCGCTCATCCCTGATCCTCTTCTTCAGTCCTTGCGTTGCAGGTCTTCGATCACGGCGTTGAGAAAGCGCGCGGCCTCGCCGCCGGTGGCCGCGCGATGGTCGAAGGTCAGCGACAGCGGCAGGCCCTGGCCCCGGCTCGGGCCATCGGTGCCCCAGGCGACCCGGGGGCTGATGCGGCCCGCGCCCAGGATGGCGACCTGCGGCGGGCTGACGACAAGCTGGCCGTGGGTGCCGCCCAGCGGACCGAAATTCGACAGGCTGATCGTGGCGCCGGCCTGATCCTCGGTGGTCAGTTCGCGGGCGCGGGCGCGGGCCACGAGCCGGTCCAGTTCGGCGCGCGTGGCCGCGGCATCGCGCGCGGCCGCGTCGCGCAGGACGGGGACGTAGAGCCCGGCCTCCGCATCGACGGCGATGGCGAGATCGACCTTCTCGTGCAGCCGGCGCGCGCGGGCCTGCGGGTCGAGCCAGGCATTGAGCGCCGGCTCGGCCCTTGCCGCGGCCACCATCGCCCGGACAAGGCGCGCCATGATGTCGGCACCGGGCCCGGCCCAGCCGGTGACATCGGCCCAGTCGTGGATCGTGGCCGGCACGACCTGCGCCCCCGCGGCCGCCATGTTCCGCGCCATCGCGCGGCGCGGCCCCTCCAGCGGGGTCCAGCCCGGTCCGGCGGCGCCGGCCGCGTGGCGCTCCACATCGGCGCGCGTGATGACGCCGCCCGGCCCCGTGCCGGAGATGTCGGACAGGTCGATCGCGTGCCTTTGGGCAAATGCGCGGGCGGCGGGCATGGCGCGCGGGGCCGCGCCCCGTGGCGGCGTGTCCCCGCCGGGCGGTGCGGCGACGGGCGGCGCCCCGGTCTCCCCGCTGTCCAGCCGGCCCACGACCGCGCCCTGATCCTTGCGCGCGCCGAGATCGAAGGCGACCAGCGGGGCGCCCACCGCGACGGTATCGCCGGGCTGCACCTTCAGCTCGGCCACGGTCCCGGACCAGGGCGCGGGGATCTCGACCACGGCCTTGCCGGTCTCGACCGAAACCAGCGGCTGATCGGCCACGACGTGATCGCCGGGCGCGACATGCCACTCGACGATCTCGGCCTCCTCCAGCCCTTCGCCCAGATCGGGCAGCGCGAATTCGCTCACCCCCATGCCATCACCTCGCGGACTGCGGCGCAGATCTCCGCGGCCGTCGGCATGTAGGCCGCCTCAAGCTTGGGCAGCGGAGGGATGATGTCCGGCGGACAGACCCGGCGGATCGGCGCAACCAGCGCATCGAGCGCCTCCTCCGCGATGCGCGCCGCGATCTCGCCGCCGAAGCCGCCGGTGCGCGGCGCCTCGTGCACGATCACGCAGCGCCCGGTGCGCCGGACCGAGGCCAGCAGCGTCGCCGCGTCGTAGGGTTTCAGCGTCGCCATGTCCACGACCTCGGCCTCGATCCCGTCGCCGGCCAGGGCCTCGGCGGCCTCCAGGCATTCGCGGGTCATGGCGCCCCAGGTGATGACGCTCACGTCGCGGCCCTCGCGCAGGGTGAAGGCGGTGTCGAGGGGCAGTCCGGCACCGTCGAGCGCGACCTCCTCGCGCTGCGCCCGGTAGAGGCGCTTGGGCTCGAAGAACACCACCGGATCGGGGTCGCGGATCGCCGACAAAAGCAGCCCGTAGGCGCGGCCCGGCGATGACGGGATCACAACCCGCAGGCCGGGGATATGGGCGAAGATCGCCTCGATGCTTTCGGAATGATGTTCGGGCGCGTGCACGCCGCCGCCATAGGGCGCGCGCAGCACCATCGGGCAGGTCAGCCGGCCGCGCGTGCGGTTGCGCAGCCGCGCCGCGTGGTTCGCCACCTGGTCGAGCGCGGGGTGGATGAAGCCCTGGAACTGGATCTCCACCACCGGGCGGAAGCGCTGCGCGGCCAGCCCCACGGCCATGCCCGCGATCGCGGCCTCCGACAGCGGCGTGTCGCGCACCCGGTCGCGCCCGAAGCGCTGCCACAGCCCTTCGGTGGCGCGGAAGACGCCGCCGTCCACCCCCACATCCTCGCCGAGGATGATGACCGAGGGGTCTTCTTCCAGCGCGTGGGCCAGGGCCGCACGCACGGCCTCTACAAGGGTGATCTCAGCCATTGCCGCCCTCCGCGACCCGGTCGCGCGCGGCCTTCAGGTCGGGCGGCAGGGTTTCGAACAGGTAATCGGCGATGGAGGCCACCGGCTGCGGCGCGATGTCGAGATAGGCCTGCGCCGCCGCCTCGACCGCCGCATGGGTTTCGGCGCGCAGCTCCTCCTCCTCCTGCCGGGTCCAGCCGTGGGCCTGGACCAGATGCTCGCGCAGGCGGGTCACGGGCTCTTCGGCCCAGTGCGGGCTGACCTGGGTGTCGTCGCGGTAGCGGGTGGCGTCGTCGGCGGTGGTGTGGTCGCTCAGCCGGTAGGTGATGCATTCGATCACCGTCGCGCCGCCGCCTGCGCGCCCGCGCGCCAGCGCCCGCTCCATCGCGTCGCGCACGGCGATCACGTCGCAGCCATCCACCTGCTCGCCGGGCAGCCCGGCGCCGATCGCCTTCTGCGCAAGGGTCGCCGCGGCGGTCTGCGCCTCGCGCGGGACGGAAATGGCCCATTGGTTGTTGTTGATGAGGAACACCACCGGCAGCGCCCACACCCCGGCCATGTTCAGCGCCTCGTGGAAATCCCCGCGCGAGGTGGAACCGTCGCCGCCCACCACCACCGCGCAGCGCGCCTCGCCCCGCAGGGTAAAGGCCATCGCGACGCCGACCGCGTGCGGATACTGGGTGCCCACCGGCACGCAAACCGGGAAGTCCTCGCGCGGGCCGGCGAAATCCGATCCCCGCTCATCTCCGCCCCAGTAGAGGAGCAGCTCCTCCATGCGGGTGCCGCGCCAGAGCTGGGCGCCGTGTTCGCGGAAGGAGGGGATGAGCACATCCTCGGCGCGCATGGCGCTGGCCAGCCCGACCGAGACCCCCTCCTGTCCCAGCGACG
Source organism: Actibacterium sp. MT2.3-13A (assembly GCF_018139985.1). Taxonomy (GTDB): domain Bacteria; phylum Pseudomonadota; class Alphaproteobacteria; order Rhodobacterales; family Rhodobacteraceae; genus JAGSOU01. The sequence goes on from NZ_JAGSOU010000026.1 coordinate 9,209, forward strand.
AGGCATAGGTGCCCAGCCGGCCGGTGCGCTGCAGCGCCACGGCCTTGGCGTCGAAGGCGCGGGTGCGCAGCATCCCGGCATAGAGGGCAGCCAGTTCGCCGCGATCCGAGGCGAAGCCGGGCGCGGCATCGGATAGGGCTCCGTCCGGGGTCAGGAAGCGCGAGAAGGGAATGCCGTAGCGATCGGAGCCTTCGCGGTCTCCACACGGTTGAATGCCCACTTCGCCGTCCTCCTTCCCGCCATGCATATGCACTGAACAAGCAGCGCTTTTTCGGTCTGGATGATCCGAGACTAGCACCATCGAGGCCGAGGGGGAGAGTTCTTTTTCGGGCCGGCCGGTCCCGCCCGCCGCTGCGCGCGACGCCGCGCCCGCCGCAGGCAACGGCGGCTCAGGCCGCGCGCGACGACCCCGCCGCCGCTGCCTGACGTTCCTGCAGGGCCGCGACGATTTCGGCCAGCGCCGACAGCGCGATATGCGAGGCGTTCTTCAGCGATCTGACCATCCCCACCGGGCCGTGGATGCGCGCCAGCGCCTCGGGCGGCACGCCGGCCGCCTCCAGCGCGGCGCAGCGCATGGCGTGGGTCCGGGGGCTGCCCAGCGCGCCGATATAGAACGCCTCGCCCCGCAACGCATCGGCGAGCAGGGCGGTTTCCCATTCGTGGTCGTGGAACAGCAGCAACAGCGCGGTGTCGGCGTCGCAGGGCAGCGCCGCCGGGGCGCCGGGGCGGGCGAGGTGCAGGCTGAAGGCCGGCGCCAGCGGGGCGAGGGCGTCCAGATCGGCGCGGTCCGGCGAGGCCAGCGCCAGCTCCATCCCCAGCAGCGCCCCCTGATGCGCGGCGGCGCGCAGCACCGCGCCGCGCCCGGCCAGCGCGAGCCGCGGGCGCGGGCGGTAGAACAGCTCCGCCGTCTGCGCGGCAGGGGTCGGGCAGGGGCCGCCGCCGTCGGGCAGAACCGCCGTCAGCCCCTGGTCCCCCGCCAGGCGGATACGCACCGGGCGGCGCGCCTCCAGCGCCTCCAGCGCCGTCGCGATCATGGCCGGGTCGGGGCGCGGGTCGATGACCAGCTCGATCGCCCCGCCGCAGGGCAGGCGCAGGTCGATGAAGGGCGACCCCTTGCCGTAGCGCAGCGCGCGCGGGCGGCCGTCATCCAGCGCCGCCAGCGCCTGCTGCACCACGTCGGCGTCGATGCAGCCGTTCGAGACATAGCCGGCCATCCGGCCCTGCCCATCCACCGTCGCCAGCGAGCCCACCGGCCGGGCCGAGCCGCCCTCGGTCCCGGTCAGGACAACCAGCGCGCAGGGCGCGCCCTGCCGCTGGCTGGCGGCCAGCGCCGCCAGCACATCGGCGGGATGTTCGAGGAAGCTCTGTCCCGACCCCATCGCGCGCCCTCCGTCAGGCGGTTTCCGTGTCGCCGACGCGTTCGGCGAAGGCGGTGAAGAACTTCGCCGCCAGCTTTTTCGCGGTGCTCTGCACCAGGCGGCTGCCCAGCTGCGCCAGCTTGCCGCCGATCTCGGCCCTGGCGGTGTATTTCAGCACGGTTTCCGCGCCGTGATCCTCCAGCACGACCTCGGCGCCGCCCTTGGCGAAGCCCGCCGCGCCGCCCGATCCCTCGCCGGTCAGCGAGAAGCGTTCCGGCGGGTTTTCCGGGTTCAGCGTGACATTGCCGCCGAACCGCGCCTTCACCGGGCCGATCTTGAGCACGACCTTGGCCTCCAGCTCGGTGTCGGAATGCTTGATCAGCTCCTCGCAGCCGGGGATGCATTCCTTCAGGATCTCGGGGTCGTTCAGCGCGGCATAGACCACGTCGCGGGGGGCGTGGATGGTGATTTCGTCCTGCAATTCCATGTGTTTCGGTCCTTTCAGCAACAGGGAAACTTGATCTTGGCCAGCAACTCGGCCTGCTCGTCGCTCAGAGAGGCGCGGCGGAGCCGGCGCAGCCAGCGGCGCCAGCGCGGGGCGTCAGCCATTCTGCCCCTCCTTCGGCCGGTCGCCGGCACGGCGCCATTGCACGATCTGGGCGAGGATCGACAGCGCGATCTCGTCGGGCGTGATGGCGTGGATGTCGAGGCCGGCCGGCGCCGCCACCCGGTCCAGCGCGGCGCGGTCCACCCCATCGGCGGCCAGCCGGCCGGCGAGCGTGGCGAACTTCCGGCGACTGCCGACGAAGGCCACATGATCGGCGCCGCTGGCCAGCGCCGCGCGCAGCGCCGCCTCGTCGCCGCGGCCCTGGGTCGCGACCACCACGAAGCGCTGCGCCGCGCCCTCGGTGTCCAGCGCGAAGCCGTCCTGCACCTCCTCGACCTCCGGCAGGTCCGCCGGGGCGGCGCCCGGCGCGCAAAGCATGCGATGCAGGTCGAAGCGCGCGGCCAGATCGGCCAGCGCCAGCGCCACCGGCCCCGCGCCGCAGATCACCAGCCGCGGCTGCGGCAGCACCGGCTCGACGAAGACATCCATCGACCCCTTGGAGGGGCAGCCGTTGCGGGCGAAGCGGATGCCGTCGCGCTCCTCGCCCGCGGAGACGCCCTCGGCCTCCAGCAGTTCCTCGGGGCGGAGCGAGACGAATTGCGGCCGGCCCTGCGCGATCGCCTCGCGCGCGGCCCGGCCGATCGCGGCACGGGCGCAGCCGCCGCCGACCCAGCCCTCGATCAGCGCGCCCTCGGCATCGAGAAGCGCCTTGCCGCCGGGCTTGGCCGAGGTGGCATCGACCGTTCGGACCACGGTCGCCACGGCAAAGGCCGCGCCCTCGGCGCGCAGCCGGTTCATCTCGGCCTCGAGGCGGCGTTGGGATTTGACGGAGAGGGTCATAGGCGGGCAAGCTCCGGTTCCAGCGCGGCGAGGTCGTCCAGCGTGTTCGCTGCCGCGAAAAGGTCGAGATGGGGCAGGGCGGCGGCCATGCCGCGGGCGACGGGCCGGTAGCCGGCCCAGCCCTTCAGCGGGTTCAGCCAGATCACCCGGCAGCCGCGGCGTTTCAGTCGCCTCAGCGCGGCGTCGATGAGCTCCGGCGCGTCGCTGTCATAGCCGTCGGACAGGATGATCACGACGCTGCAGCCATCGACGAAATTGCGCGCGTAGGTGCGGGCGAACTGGTCGAGATTGGCGCCGATCTTGGAGCCGCCGCCGAAGCCGTCGGCGAGCAGGGTGATCCGGTTCAGCGCGCGCAGCGGGTCGTCGTCGCGCAGCGCCTCGGTGATCCGCACGAGGCGGGTGTGGAAGAGATAGGCGTCGCTGGCGCTGTCCGCCCGCATCAGCCCGGACAGGAAGGCCAGGAAGGGGCGGGCATAAAGCGTCATCGAGCCCGACACGTCGCACAGCGCGGTGATGCGGACGGGGCGGTCGGGCCGGGCGCGGCGCGCCAGGCGCAGCGGCTCGCCGCCGGTTTGCAGGCTGCGCCGGATGGTGCGGCGAAAATCCACCTGTGCGCCCTTGGCCGCGGCCCGGCGGCGGCGCGAGCGGCGGTCGCGCAGCGCCTGACCCAGCTGGCGGGCGATCTGCTCGGCGCGGCGCACATCCTCGGGCGAGACCAGTTCGCGCAAGTCCTTCTTCATCAGGTTGCGCAGCTCCGAGGCGACCATCCGGCCGGTGCCCTCGGCCTCTGTTTCGCCCGCGCCCCTGGCCCCCTCGGGCTGCTCGGCGCGGCCCTGGCCGGAGCTTTGCCCCTGGCGGTCCTCGCGGGTGGTGCGAGTGTGTTTCTTCGGCCCGGTCGAGGGCACGGCCTTCTGGCGGACGCGCCCGGCGTTCATCCAGTAGGCGTCGAACAGTTCGTCGAAACGCGCGATCTCGTCGGCGCAGCCGGTGCAGACCGCCTTCAGCGCCAGCCGGGCCTCGGCGGGATCGGACGCCTCCACCTGCGCCAGCGCGCCCAGCGCCGTGCCCGTCTCCCCCACGCCCAACCGGAAACCATGCGCGCGCAGATGATCCATGAAGCCCGATACGCGGGCGCCAGGTCCGGGGTCGCGGGCGGCGAAGCGGGTGACCTTGCTCATGCCGCCTTCCCCGCGAATTTCGCGGCCACCTCGGGCGGCACCGCCGCCCGGTCGGCCTGGGTTTTCAGAAGCGTCGCCAGCGTCGCCTGCAGCACCTGCGGGTCGTCGGTCAGGTCGTTGATGCCAAGCCCGGACAGGGCGGCGGCGAAATCCAGCATCTCGGCCACGCCGGGGGTCTTTTCCAGCTCTTCGCGGCGGATGGACTGCACGAAGCCGACGATCTGGCCGGCCAGCCGCGCCTCGATTCCCGGATGGCGCTTCTCAAGGATCGCCAGTTCCGTGGCCCGGTCGGGATAGTCCACATGGGCATAGATGCAGCGCCGGCGCAGCGCGTCGCTGAGATCCCGCGTGGCGTTGGAGGTCAGGATCACGAAGGGCCGCGTGACGGCGGCGATGGTGCCCAGTTCCGGCACGGTGATCTGGAAGTCGGAAAGGATCTCCAGCAGGTAGGCCTCGAATTCCTCGTCGGCGCGGTCGATCTCGTCGATCAACAGCACGGGGGGCTTGGGCTGGCGAATGGCCTTGAGCAGCGGCCGTTCCAGCAGGAAGTCCTCGGAAAAGATGCGCTTCTCCACCGCCGCGCCAGTCTGCCCGTCCTCCGAGGCCGCGCGGATCGCCAGAAGCTGGCGCTGGTAGTTCCATTCATAGATCGCCTGCGCGGCGTCGAGCCCCTCGTAGCATTGCAGGCGGATCAGCTGCGTGTCCTCGACCGCGGCCAGCGTCCGGGCGACCTCGGTCTTGCCGACGCCGGCGGCGCCCTCCAGCAGCAGCGGCCGGCCCAGCGTCATGGCGATATGCAGCGCCATCGCCAGTTCGTCGGAGGCGACATAGCCGTGGTCGGACAGCCGGGCCTGAAGGGTTTTCCAGTCGCGCATCATGTCAGCCGGGGCGGCGTCGCGCCGCCCCGTCCCTTTTCCATCAGCCATGCAGGCCGAGATCGTGAGCGGTCTTCCAGATCCGCCAATGGTCGTGCGGCATGTGGCTCTGCCGCAGCCCGAAGGCGCGGAAGGCGTCGTGTACCGCGTTCGAGAACGCCGGCACCCCGCCCACGTTCGGGCTTTCGCCCACGCCCTTGGCGCCGATCGGGTGATGCGGGCTGGGCGTTTCGGTGTGGTCGGTGGTGTAATGCGGCGTCTCCCAGGCCGTGGGCAGGAAGAAATCCATCAGCGTGCCGGTCTTGACGTTGCCGATCTCGTCATAGGCGATCTCCTGGCCCATGGCGATGGCCAGCGCTTCGGTCAGGCCGCCATGCACCTGCCCCTCGATCACCATCGGGTTGATGCGGGTGCCACAATCGTCCAGCGCGTAGAACTGACGGATCTGATGCTCGCCGGTGTCCACGTCGATCTCCATCACGCAGATATAGGCCCCGAACGGGTAGGTCATGTTCGGCGGATCGTAGTAGCTGACCGCCTCCAGCCCCGGCTCGACGCCCGGAATGGCCTGATTATAGGCCGCATAGGCGATCTCGGCCATGGTCTTGAAGCGCTCGGGTGCACCCTTGACCACGAAGCGGTCCACGTCCCATTCGACGTCGTCGTCATGGACCTCCAGCAGATAGGCGGCGATCATCTGCGCCTTGGCGCGGATCTTGCGGCCGGCCATCGCGGTCGCGGCACCGGCCACGGGCGTGGAGCGCGAGCCGTAGGTCCCGAGCCCGTAGGGCGCGGTGTCGGTGTCGCCCTCCTCGATGGTGATCGAGTCGGCGGGGATACCGATCTCGCTCGCCAGGATCTGGGCGAAGGTGGTGGCGTGACCCTGTCCCTGGCTGATCGTGCCGAGACGGGCGATGGCCGAGCCGGTGGGGTGGATGCGGATCTCGCAGCTGTCGAACATGCCCATGCCGAGGATGTCGCAGTTCTTGACCGGACCGGCCCCCACGATTTCTGTGAAATGGGTCAGCCCGATCCCCAGCAGCTTGCGGGTTTCACCGCGCTTGAAGGCTTCGACCCGCTCGGCCTGCTCCTTGCGCAGATCGTCATAGCCGACCGCCTTCAGCGCCTTGTCCCAGGCGGTGTGGTAGTCGCCGCTGTCGTATTCCCAGCCCAGCGCGGACTGGTAGGGGAACTGATCCTTGCGGATGAAGTTGATCCGGCGCAGCTCGGCCGCGTCCATGCCCAGCTCGATCGCCAGAACCTCGATCATCCGTTCGATGAAATAGGCGGCCTCCGTCACCCGGAACGAGCAGCGATAGGCCACGCCGCCGGGCGCCTTGTTGGTGTAGACGCCATCGACGCCGACATAGGCCACCGGGATGTCGTAGCTGCCGGTGCAGATATGGAAGAAGCCGGCCGGGAACTTGGTCGGGTCGGCGCAGGCGTCGAAGGCGCCGTGATCGGCCGTCACATGGCAATGCAGCCCGGTGATCTTGCCCTCCCTGGTGGCCGAGATCCGCCCCTTCATCCAGTAGTCGCGGGCGAAGGCGGTGGCCATCAGGTTGTCCATCCGGTTCTCGATCCATTTCACCGGCTTGCCGGTGACAATCGAGGCGACGATGGCGCAGACATAGCCCGGGTAGACCCCCACCTTGTTGCCGAAGCCGCCGCCGATATCGGGGCTGATGACGCGGATGTTGTGCTCTTCGATGCCCGACAGCAGCGAGGCCACGGTGCGCACCACATGCGGCGCCTGGAAGGTGCCCCAGACGGTGAGCTTGCCGTTCACCTTGTCCATCGAGGCCACTGTGCCGCAGGTTTCCAGCGGGCAGGGATGGGTGCGGTGGTAATAGACCATCTCCTCGGCCACCACCTCGGCGCTGTCGATGGCCTGGTTGGTGGCCTCCTCGTCGCCCTCTTCCCACAGGAAGATGTGGTTGTGATGCTTGCGCGGGCCGTGGGCGCCGGCGGCCGCGGGGTCGAGATCCTCGCGCAGCACGACGTCGCTTTGCAGCGCCTCGAACGGGTTGGTGAGGACCGGAAGCTCCTCATACTCGACCTCCACCGCGGCGATGCCGTCGGCGGCGGCGTAGCGGTTTTCGGCCACGACGAAGGCGACTTCCTGGCCCTGGAACAGCACCTTGCCATCGGCCAGCACCATCTGCTTGTCGCCGGCGAGCGTCGGCATCCAGTGCAGGCTCAGCGGCTCCAGATCCTTGGCGGTCAGCACGGCAAGCACGCCGGGCACCGCCATCGCGGCCTCGGTATTGATGGATTTGACGCGGGCATGGGCGTAGGGCGAGCGCACGAAATCGCCGTGCAGCATGCCGGGCAGCTTCACGTCATCGACGTAATTGCCCTTGCCTTGCGTGAAGCGCACGTCCTCGACGCGCTTGCGCGAGCAGCCGAGCCCCTTGAGCTTGGCCGCGCGTTCCTCGCGGGTGGGTGAGGTCATCTCGTTCATTCCGCGGCCTCCTTCATGGCGTTCATCTCGGCCGCGGCGGCCAGGATGGACTTGACGATGTTCTGGTAGCCGGTGCAGCGGCACAGGTTGCCGGATATGCCGAAACGCACCTCCTCCTCGGTCGGGTTCGGATTTTCCTGCAGCAGGCGATGCGCGCGGGTGATCATGCCCGGCGTGCAGAAGCCGCATTGCAGCCCATGATGCTCGCGGAAGGCGCGCTGAAGGACATGCAGCGCGTCGGGCGTGCCCAGCCCCTCGATCGTGGTGATCTCGGCGCCGTTGGCCTGGGCGGCGAAGACGGTGCAGGATTTCACCGACTTGCCGTTCATCTCGACCGTGCAGGCCCCGCAATGCGAGGTCTCGCAGCCGATATGGGGGCCGGTGATGTTGAGCTGCTCGCGCAGCGTGTGGATCAGCAACTCGCGCGGCTCGGCCAGCACTTCCTTCGGCTCGCCGTTCACGGTCAGCTTGATATGCATCTTGGTCATGGTGTCCTCCCTCAGGCGCGCGACCAGGCGCGCTGGATGGCGCGGGCCAGGATCACGCCGGCGACATGGCGCTTGAATTCGACCGGACCGCGGTTGTCCTCGGTCGGTTCGATGTCATCGAGCATCGCGGCGATGGCGGCGGTGGTGGCCTCTTCGTCGCAGTTGGTGCCGATCAGCGCCTCGGCCGCGGCCCCGGAATGGACCGGAACGTCGCTGAGATTGGTCATCGCGATCGAGGCGCGGGTGACCTTGCCGCCCTCGGCGGCGATCAGCACGGCGGCGGCGGCGGTGGCGTAGTCACCGATCTTGCGCTTCTGCTTCTCATAGGCATAGCCGCCCGTGGGGGCGGTGAAGGTGATCCGGGTCAGGATCTCCTCGTCCTCGCGGTCGGTCATGTAGGCGGCTTCGTAGAAGTCGCGCGCAGCCACCTCGCGGGTGCCGCCGGGGCCGACCAGCGTGTAGGTGGCGCCGAGGCACTGCATCAGGCCGGGCATGTCGTTGCCCGGATCTCCGTTGGCGACATTGCCGCCCACGGTGCCCATGTAGCGCACCTGCGGATCGGCGATCTGCAGCGCCGCCTCGCGCAGGATCGGCGCGACGCGGGCAAGCTCCTCGTGCGCGATCAGCTCCTGCTGCGTGGTCATCGCGCCGATGGAGACGGTGGCGCCCTCCACCGAGATCCCCTTCAGCTCGGCGATATCCTGGAGATCGACCAGGTGGCCAAGCTCGGCCATGCGGAGCTTCATCATCGGGATCAGGCTGTGCCCGCCCGCGAGCACGCGCGCCTCGTCCCCGTGGTCCTGCAAGACGCGGATGGCAGCCTGCACATCCGCGGGTCTGTGATACTCGAATGCAGCCGGTATCATGCTGTTCCTCCCTTTGCCCGTTCAGCGGGCCTCTGGGCATGGGTTTGAGGAACGGGGGTGCGGCCAGCCAGCGCAGGGCCACCAGTTGAGCGCGCTTTCCAACGAAATGCGAATGGGCTGCACGAACGGCGTATGCAGGCGCAGAAAGATCCGGCCTGCGACAATAGGGCGCGTTTTTGGGGGCAGGGCCGGCGGGGTGCGGCCTCAGAGGCCGAGTCTGTCGCGCACCTCGGCCAGGCGCGAGCGGCTGACCGGCACCTTGCTCAGCGACTCGACGCCATCGAAATAGCAGATGCCGGTGTCCTTCTTGCGTTCGAAGCTGGTGACGTGGCGGCGGTTCACCAGGTAACTGCGGTGTGTGCGGACGAAGTCGTCGCCGGGGATGCGGTTTTCGGCCTCGGAGATCGACCAGGGGCAGAACAGCTTTTCCGCGCCCAGGTAGAGCAGCGTGTAATGCCCCTCGGCGCGGATCGCGGCGACCTCGTCGGCGGCGACGAAATGGGTGCGCCCCTCCTTCTCGTAGGGCAGGCGGAACGCGGCGTGAGGCTCGGCTTCGGGCGGCGGGACGGGGGCCGTCGTCGCGGCGCGCGGCTGCGCCCCGGGCGCGGGGCCGGCCTCGTTCCCCTCGGCCCCCGGCACCGCGAATGTCACGCCGGTCAGCAGGAAGGCGCCCGAGATCACGAAGGCCGCCAGCGTCACGCCGAAGGCCAGCGCCTCGTTGCTGATCCAGGGGCCGGGGGCGCCTTCAGCGGCGACCTCGACAAATCCGGTGCCGGCCATGGCGATGAAATGCACCGCGAAGACCGCCAGCCCGAAGCCCAGCGTGCCCAGGATGATGTTGCGCGCGTCGCGGTTGCCATAGGCGATCAGGAACGCGGTGATGGAAAGTGCCATTGACGCCGTCAGCGCCAGTGCCACCCCGCCCAGGGTATAGACCGGGCGGCACAGCTGGATGCCGGACATGCCAACGTAATGCATCACCGGGATGCCGACGCCCACGATCGCGCCCGCCAGCACGATCCGGCCCCGGGTGCGCCGGCCGAAATGCACGATCAGCAGCGCGATGCCGGTGATCAGGATCGCCAGCAGCGCCGAGATCATCGTGATCAGCGCGTCGTAGTAGAACAGCACCGGCAGGGTCAGCCCCAGCATGGCGACGAAATGCATCGACCAGATGCCGCCGCCCAGCGCGACGGCCGACATCGCCACCGCCATCTTGCGGCGCGGCACGGGCCGTTCCGAGGCCCCGCGCGTCAGCGACAGGCCCGTGAATCCCGCCATCAGCGCAATTGCCAGTGACGCGGCGACCAGCAGATAGTCGTGAGAATAGTCAAGCAATCCCCGAGCCCTCCCCGACCCGAAGGCATAGTCCTCCGGCCGGGACCGTAACAGATGGCTTTGGGGGCGGCAATTCTCACCCTTGACCACGCGTCAGTCGGCGCGCCTGCCGCGCGCCCCGGCCGGCGCGGTCCGGAATCGCCCCCCCGAACGCGGCGTTCCATGCTAGGACTTGTGGGGGATAGGGAGGGCCCCGGCGCCACCGGGCGGACGCAGGGAGGACAGCAATGACCGACACGCCGGAAACCGAACCGAAAGGCGCCGGGCGCGTGCCTCAGCCCGCGCACCCCAGCGAGCGCTGCATCGAACTGCCCTGGTGCCGCCCGAAACCGGAAAGCGAAGATCCCGCCGTGCCCGGGAGGATCGCGCGCATCATGCGGGACCCGAGCTACCGGCAGGCGGACCAGGATGTCGCCTTCCTCAACCACGACGACACGCGCGGCCTGCGGCTGCAACTCGACTATCTCAAGCCCGAAAGCCTGATGGAGGCGCATGGCATCATGCATTCCATCGTCGTCTTCGGCAGCACCCGCATCGCCGAACCGCGCGCCGCGCAGCGCCGGGTGGACGAACTGACCGCCGCGCTTGCCGTCGCGCCGGGCGACGCCGAACTTGCGCGCGATCTGTTGATCGCCCGCCGGGTTCTGGACAAGAGCCATTACTACCAGGTCGCGCGTGATTTCGCCCGGCTGGTGGGGCAGGCCGAGGGGCCGCACGGCAATCGCCTGGTCGTCGTCACCGGTGGCGGCCCCGGCATCATGGAGGCCGCCAACCGCGGCGCGCATGAGGCCGGCGCGCGCACGGTCGGACTGAACATCACCCTCCCGCGTGAGCAGTTCCCCAACCCCTATGTCACGCCGGGGCTGTGCTTCCGCTTCCATTATTTCGGCCTGCGCAAGCTGCATTTCCTGATGCGCGCGCGGGCGCTTGTGGTTTTCCCGGGCGGCTACGGCACGCTCGACGAGCTGTTCGAAACGCTGACCCTGATTCAGACGCGCAAGATCGCGCCGGTGCCGGTGATCCTGGTGGGCGAGGCGTTCTGGCGCAACCTGTTCGACCCGGAATTCCTGGTTGCGGAGGGCGTCATCGACCCCGAGGACCGCGAACTGTTCTGGTTCGCCGAGACCGCTGAGGACATCTGGGCCGACATCCTGCGCTGGTACGAGCTTGCCGGGGGGTCGCTGACCGCCTAGCCTGTGAGACGAAGGCACCTGCCGGGAAACCGGCGCGACATCGCGGGGTGAGCCATGCGCCTGTCCTTTCACGGCGCCGACCGGGGCGTGACCGGCTCCTGCCATCTGGTCAGCGTAGGCCGGCACAAGATCCTGATCGATTGCGGCATGTTCCAGGGCGGGCATGAGCTGGACGAGGAGAACGCCGCGCCTTTCGGCTTCGACCCGGCCGCGATCGACTATCTCCTGCTGACCCATGCCCATCTCGACCATTGCGGGCGCATCCCGCTGCTGGTCCAGCGCGGTTTCCGGGGCGAGATCATCACCACCGCCGCCTCGCGCGAACTGGCCCGGCTGGTGCTGCTCGATTCCGCGCATCTGCACGAAGAGGAAGCCCGGCACCGCGCGCGGAAGCGCCAGCGCAACGGCGGCAACGGCGCGGAGGCGGATGTCGAGGGGCCGCTCTACGACACGCTCGACGCACTCAACAGTTTCGACCGTTTCGGCCGGATGGTCGAATACGGCGAGCGGATCGAACTCGACGGCGGGATCGCGGCGACCTTCCACGAGGCGGGGCATATCCTCGGCTCGGCCAGCATCCTGCTGGAGCTGCCCGAGGACGGCAGGACGAAGCGGATCCTGTTCTCGGGCGATCTGGGCAGCAACGACCGCGTGCTGTTGAACGATCCCCGGCCGCCCGGAGAGGTCGATGCGGTGGTGATGGAAGCCACCTATGGCGACCGCGACCACCGGTCGCTCGACGCATCTGTGCGCGAATTCATCGACGCGATCCGGGACGCCCATGAGAGGGGCGGGAACGTGATCATCCCGACCTTCGCGCTGGAGCGGGCGCAGGAGCTGCTTTATTACCTGCGGCTCGGCATGCGGGAAAAGGCGCTGCCCGGGACCCTGCGCGTCTATCTCGATTCCCCCATGGCGATTTCGGCCACCGAGATCTTCCGCCGCCACCCCGAGGGCTACCGCCCCGAGATCCGGGCGCTGTTCGCCGAGGGGCGCGACCCGTTCGCGCTGCCCGGCCTGGAATTCGTGCGCGAGGCTTCGGAATCGATGGCGCTGAACCAGATCCGCTCGGGGGCGGTGATCATGGCCGGCTCGGGCATGTGCACCGGCGGCCGGGTGCGCCACCATCTGCGCCACAACCTCGCCCATGCCGATTGCAGCGTGATCTTCGTGGGTTTCGCCGCCGAGGGCACTCTGGCGCGCATCATCATCGACGGCGCGAAACGCGTGCGCCTGTTCGGCCACGACATTCCCGTGCGGGCGAAGATCCACACCATCAACGGCTTCTCCGCCCATGCCGACAGGTCCGAACTTCTGGACTGGCACGCGCGCCTCGGCCGGCCCGCGCGCACCTTCCTCGTGCATGGCGAGCCGCGGTCGATGAAGGCGCTGGCCAAGGGGCTGAAACACACGCAGGTCGTGATGCCGGAGCAGGACCAGAGCTACGAACTGTAGGGGCGGCGCCGGCCGGCAGGCCGGCGCGGGTCAGACCTCGCCCTCGCCGCCGGCATGCGGGCCGGCCTCGTCCATCACCGCCTCGGCTCCGGTCACCACGTCCAGAAGGTCGGCGGTGATCTCCTCCTGCCGGATGCGCCGCAGCTCGCGCTGCAGCTTTTCGAGCCGGTCGTCGATGTTGTGCGCGGCCGCGTCCATGGTCCGCACCCGCGCGTTGCTTTCGCTGGCGAGGCTTTCCATCAGCGCCCGCGCGACCTCGGCAAACAGGTATTCCGAGGCCAGCCGGCGCAGCAGGGCGGCGGGGGCGAGGTGGTGCAGGGGCGGCTCCGGCGGGGTTTCGACCTCCAGCAGCCGTGCCGAGAGCGGCAGGATGGTGCGCTCGGTCACCGCGAAGCGCGCCCCGGCGCGGGGAAGGGCCAGCACGATCCGGGCGGAAGATGCGGTTTCCAAATCCTTGCAGATGCTGTGCGCGAGCGCCGGAACCCCGGCCACGCGCGTGGTCATGCGGTGGCTGCGCTGAAAGCGGATGCGCATTTCCTGCGCGCGGCCCATTCCCCGGCTGCCGACGACGACAAGCGCCTCGCCGGGGGCGCGGATCGCCTGCGCGCGGGTCAGGATCTCCACGTCGAAACCGCCGACGAAGCCGTGCTCGGCGCAAATGGCGATCAGCACCGGGCGTCCGGTGCCCGGCGTGCCGAAGGCCGCGCGCCCGCCCTGTCCGGCCAGCTGCGCCGCGCCGGCGATGGCATGTTCGATCGCGCGGGCATAGCTTTCAGTCCCGTCGAAGGCCTGTTGCGCCTCCTTCGCCTGGTTCGCCGTCATCGAGCGTAGCGCGCCGACCAGATCGTGCAGTTCAGTGAGGCTCGTCAGGCGCGCCTGGACCTTGGCCAGATGTTCCATCCTCGGCTCCCTCGCCCGCGGGCGGTTGCGGCAGGTCGGCCAACCCGGCCTCGATCACATGCGCCAGCGCGGCGCGGTCGTCGTCGGTCAGCTGGCCGGTCTCGTCGATCCGCGCGGCGACCGACGGGCAGACATCCTCCAGTTGCCGCCGCAGGCTGTCGCGGAAGCGGGAGATGTCGGCCGGGTCGACCGCGTCGAGCGCCCCCGAACTCACCGCCAGCAGCAGCGCCACCTGCAGCGACAGCGGCAGCGGGTCGTATTCCGGCTGTGCCAGGATCGCGCGGATGCGCTGGCCGTGGGCGATGCGGGCGCGGGTGCGTTCGTCCGCCATCGCGCCGAAACGGGTGAAGACCTCCAGTTCGAGGAACTGCGCGTAGTCGAGCTTCAGCGTCTCGGCCAATGTCTTGATCGCATTAGCCTGCGTCGCGCCGCCGACGCGCGACACGCTCAGCCCAACGTTGACCGCCGGTTTCTGGCCCTCGAAGAACAGCTTCGGCTCCAGGTAGATCTGCCCGTCGGTGATCGAGATCAGGTTGGTCGGGATGAAGGCGGTCATGTTGCCCGCCTGGGTCTCGGCGATGGGCAGCGCGGTCAGCGAGCCGCCGCCCAGATCGTCCGACAGTTTCGCGGCGCGTTCGAGCAGCCGCGCATGCAGGTAGAAGATGTCGCCGGGATAGGCCTCGCGCCCCGGCGGCTTGCGCAGCAAGAGCGAGATCTGACGGTAGATGATCGCGTGTTTCGACAGGTCGTCGAGGATCAGCAGCGCGTGGCGCCCGCGGTCGCGGAAATATTCGGCGATGGTGCAGGCGGCATAGGGCGTCGTCCATTGCGCGCCGGGGGCGGCGCCGGCGGTGCCTGCGACGAAGACGCAGCGCTCGGGCGCGCCGTGGCGGCGCACCGCCTCGATCACGCGCGCCACGGTCGAGGCCTTCTGCCCGATCGCGGCATAGACGCAGATCACGTCCGAGTCGCGCTGCCGGATCATGGTGTCGATGGCGACGGTGGTCTTGCCGGTCTTGCGGTCGCCGATGATCAGCTCGCGCTGGCCGCGGCCCAGCGGGATCATGGCGTCGATCACGGTCAGGCCGGTGACCAGCGGCTCGGTCACCAGCTCGCGGTCGACGATGCCGGGGGCGGGGCGTTCGACCGGGTCCATGCGCTGGCCCTCGATGGCGGGGCCGCCGTCGAGCGGCGCGCCGGTGGCGTCCACCACCCGGCCCAGCAGTGCCTCTCCCACCGGAATGCGGATGATCTCGCCGGTGCCGAAGACCCGGCTGCCGGCGCTGATCCCCGTGCTGCTGCCCAGCAGCACGCAGCCGATCTCCTGCTCCGAGATCTTCATCGCGACGCCGGTGGCGCCGTTCTCGAAGCGCAGCAATTCGTCCAGTCTCGTCCGCGGCAGGCCCGAGACCGTCGCCACCCCGTCGCCGATCCTCTCGACGATGCCGGTCTGGGTCAGGCGCGGCGTGGCCGGCGCCGCCAGCCGGGCGCGGGCACCGGCGAGCCAGTCCCGGATATGCGGATCAACGCTCATGCGCGTCCCCGACCAGGCGCGCCGTGGCCTCCTCGATCTGGCGGGCCCAGGTGAAGCTGAGGATCGCATGCGGGAAGCGCAGCTCGACCCCGCCGAGGATTTCGGGCGCGACGACGAAGGTCACGCGCGCCTCGCTTTGCAGCCAGCCATGCAGCCCGTTCTGCCAGGTTTTCCGGTCCGTCTCGGACAGTTCCGTTGCGGTGACCACCGCGACCTCGCCCGAGGCGCCGGTCGCGTCGCGCCGCAGCGCCTCCAGCTCGCTTTCGGGCAGTGCTTCGAAATAGGCGCGGACGGCGGCCATGGTGCCGGGGCCGAGCCGGGCGGCGGCGCTGTCCTGCAGCACCCCGGCGGCGATGCCGGTGGCGAGATCGGCGATTTCGGATTTCAGGGTGGACAGCGCCGCGCGCCGGGCCTGTTCGGTGGCCTCGCGCGCCTCGGCGCGGATCTGCCCGGCCTCGGCCTGCGCCGCCTCCAGCAGCTTGCGCCGTTCCGCCTGCATGTCCTTGTGCACCGCCTCCACGAGGTCGCGCCGCTCCGCCTCCAGCGCCTTCTGGGCGTCCTCGTAGCGCCGGCGCGCGGCCTCGGCCTCGTCGGCCTGGCGCTGCGCGGCCTCGGCGGCCTCTTGCGACAGGGCCTGACGCTTCTCGATGACCTGCCGCACCGGCCGGTAGAGGAACCGGCTGAGCAGCCAGACCAGGACGAGGAAGTTGACCGCCTGGAGGGCCAATGTCCACCAGTCGAATTGCATGGTCAGCCCACGAACGGGTTGGCGTAGAGCAGCAGGAGCGCGATCACCAGGCAGTAGATCGCCATGGTCTCGATCATCGCCAGGCCGACGAAAAGCGTGCGCGACAGCGTGCCCGCCGTCTCGGGCTGGCGGGCGATCGCCTCCATCGCGGCGGCGATCGAGCGGCCCTCGCTGAGCGCGGGGAAGATCGCCCCGAAGGAGACGGTGACCACCGCGCCGATGATGCTGATGATTTCGATGCTGTTGTCCATGACTGTCCTTTTCAGGTTTCCACGCTGCCGACCGCCGCGCCGACATAGACCGTCGCCAGCACGGTGAAGATGTAGGCCTGGATGATGCCGATCAGGATGCCCAGCAGCATGAAGGGGATCGGCAGCAGCAGACCGGCGAGAAAGGCCACGATCGCGAGGACGAACTCGTGGCTCATCATGTTGCCGAAAAGACGGATCATCAGCGAGAAGGTCCGGGTCAGCTCCGACAGGATGTTGAGCGGCAGCATGAAGGGGTTCGGCTCGATGTAGTGGCGCAGATAGGGCAGCGCGCCGCGGGCCCTGAGCCCGAAGACATGCACCGACACGAAGACGATCGTGGCCAGGGCCGCCGGGGTCTCGATATGCCCGGTGGGGGGCGTGGCGCCGGGCAGCACCGCCACGAGGTTGGCCACCACCAGAAAGATGAAAAGCGTGCCGAGGATGGGCATGAACGGCCAGGGATCGCGCCCGACGATGGCGCGGATCTGCTGACCGATGGTCTCGACCACGATTTCCAGCACGGTCTGCGCCGCGCCCGCCTGCACCCGGGGCCGCCGCAGCACAACGCGCACGAGGATCAGCAGGACCGCCATGATGACCCAGGTCGTCACCACCGCCCGGCTGATCGGCACGGGGCCGATGGTGAACAGGAACTCGGGGGCGAGCGGGTTGCGGTCCATCCTCAGCCCGCCCCCGCGCCGTGGATGGCGCCGCGCCGCCTCAACCGTTCAATCGCATCCAGAAAAGTCATTTTTCGTTCATCCGTTTCCAGGCCATGTAGAACCCGAGGACCGCGCCCGCAAAGATCAGCGCGCCGGTGAACACTACACCCGTCCCGAGGCTTTGATCCAGCCACCGTCCGAGAAACATCCCCGCCAGCACCGGCGTCACGATCAGCCAGCCAAGCGCGCCGACCATGGAGAGGTTCTTCCACAGCGACCGCTCGCCCTCGGTTTCCCAATGCGCGCGCCGCTTTTCGCGCAGGCGCACGGCCTTCTGCATCTCGGTGCCGCCGTTATGCTCGGGCCGTTCGGTCATGGCGCCCCTCCTTCGCCGCCCTCGCCGCCGGGTTCGGCCGCGCCGGGCCAGCCGGTCTTGCGGGAGACGTCGAGAACCTTCTGGATCTGCCGCATCGTCGCCAGATGCAGGCGGTGGACGGTGGTGCGCTGCGCCTCCTCGGTTTCGCGCGACAGGCGGACCTCTTCCAGAACCTTGCGGCCAAGCTGTCCCAACTCCTGCTCGCGCACCGCGTTGCGGGTGGCGATTTCGACGTTGCCGCCGTCGCGCACCATCAGCACGCCGCCCTCGACCACCACGAAATGTTCCCGCGCGCCGGCGTCGCGCCAGGTCACGACCGAGGTCGCCAGCGCGGTGACGAAATCGGCGTGCCCGGGCAGGATGCCGAAGGCGCCGGTGCTGTCCTCGGCGCGGAGGTACAGGATGCCGTCCTCCTCGGCGACGACCGCGACGGGGGTGGTGATCCGCAGCCTCATGACCCTGCCTGCCCCGCGTGCGCTTCCTTGGCGCGCGCGTCCTCGAACGTGCCGACCATGTAGAGCGAGTCCTCGTCCCAGTCGTCGGTCTCGCCTGACAGGATGGCCTCACAGCCGTCCAGCGTCTGCTCCAGCGCGACCGAGGCGCCCGCGATCCCCGTGAACTGTTCGGTCACCGCGAAAGGCTGGGTCAGGAAGCGCACCAGCCGCCGCGCCCGGTTCACCGCGGCGCGGTCGGCGGCGCTCAGCTCCTCGATACCGAGAAGCGAGATGATCTCGCGCAGTTCGCGGTATTTCTCGATCAGCTGGCGCACCGCCTCGGCGGTGTCGTAGTGGCGCCGGCCCACCACCGCGGGGTCGAGTAGCGTCGAGGTCGAGGCCAGCGGATCGACCGCCGGATAGAGTCCCTCGCTCGCCATCTCGCGGCTCAGCACGATCGAGGAATCGAGGTGGCTGAAGGTTGCGGCCACCGCGGGGTCGGTGAAATCGTCGGCCGGCACATAGACCGCCTGGATCGAGGTTACCGCCGCGCCCTTGACCGAGGTGATCCGCTCCTCGATCTCGGCGATCTCGGTCGCCAGCGTCGGCTGGTAGCCGACCTGCGAGGGCAGCCGGCCCAGAAGGCCCGAGACCTCGCCGCCCGCCTGCACGAAGCGGAAGATGTTGTCGATCAGCAGCAGCACGTCCTGCCCCTGCACGTCGCGGAAATGCTCGGCCACGGTCAGAGCCGACAGGCCCACCCTCCAGCGCGCGCCGGGCGGCTCGTTCATCTGGCCGAAGACCAGAACGGTGCGGTCGATCACACCGGAGCGCTGCAATTCACGCCACAGCTCGTGCCCCTCGCGCGAGCGTTCACCGATGCCCGCGAAGACCGAGGTGCCGCGGTAGCGGTCGGCCATGGCGCGGATCAGTTCCATGATCAGCACGGTCTTGCCCACGCCCGCGCCGCCGAACATCGCCGCCTTTCCGCCCAGCGCCAGCGGCGCCAGCAGGTCGATGATCTTGATGCCGGTCAGGAAAAGGTCGTTGCCCGGCTTCTGCTCGGCCAGGGTGGGGGGCGCGCGGTGGATGCCGGAGCGCGGCACCTCTGGCCCGAAGGCGGGACGGTGGTCGATGGGTTCTCCCAAGACGTTGATCAGCCGCCCGAGAACCGCCTCGCCGACCGGCACCGTGATCGGCCCGCCGGTGTCGCGCACCGGGCTGCCGAATTGCAGCCCCGCGGTCTCCTGAATGGCGACGCAACGCGCGGTGTGGGTGTCGATATGGCGCTGGACCTCCAGGGTCAGCCGGTGTGGACCGTCCCATTCGACCTCCAGCGCGGCATGGATGCCCGGCATCGCGTCGGGCGGAAAGCGGACGTCGACGACCGAGCCGGAGATCAGGCTGACCCGGCCTTGCGGGGCCTGGCCGGGCGGGGGCGTGTCGTCGATGTCGCGGTCCGGGTGCATGTTTTCACCGCATGATGCCGAGGGATACCCCCGGATATTCGCAGCAAGCGGCGCGTCGTGCCACCCAAGATTGCCGCCCGGCGCCGCCGATCGCCCTCTCCGCGGTCGCGCCGATCGGGCAGGGGGCATTTCGGGGGCAGGCCCGCGCCGGGCCGCGGCGTCTTTACAGAAAGCGTTTCTTAGCCGAACCTGCGGATGGGGAGCACGCGATGAATCTTGGATCGTCATTGGAAATCCGGCAGACGCGCACGCTGGCGATGACCGCGCAGCTGCGCCAGGCGATCGGGATGCTCCAGTTCAACAATGCCGAGCTGCGCGCCTTCGTGGCGCGCGAGGTGCAGAAGAACCCGCTGCTCGAGATGCGCCTGGCCGGCGGCGCCGGGCCGGGGGACGGGGCGCGCAGCGCGGCGTCGGGCCGGGCGCCGGACACGCCGGGACCGGGCGTGCGGATGGACATGGCCGGCGCGATCCCCGCTGCGCCCGCCAGCCTGGTGGAACATGTCGCCCGGCAGATCGGCATCGCCATCCGCGATCCGAGGCGCCGCCGGATCGCCTTTGCCTTTCTCGAGGCGCTCGAACCCTATGGCTGGCTCGGGCGCGACGTGGGCGGCATCGCGGCTGGATGCGGCTGCACCCCCGCCGAGGCGGAGGAGGTTCTGTCGGTGCTGCAGGGGTTCGAGCCCGCCGGCCTTTTCGCGCGCTCGCTGGAGGAATGCCTGCGGCTGCAGGCGCAGGATCAGGACGTGCTGGACGCGGTGCTGTCGGCGATGCTCGCCCGGCTCGACCTGGTGGCGCAGGGGGATCTCGAGCTTCTGGCCGAGTTCTGCGGTTGCGCGGTCGCGGATGTCGCGGCGCGGCTGAAGATCCTGCGCGGCTTCGACCCGAAGCCTGGCGCCGCCTTCGGGGGCGACGCCCAGCCGCTGCGCGCCCCGGACCTGATCCTTTCGGAGGGCGCCAATGGCTGGCGGGTGGAACTGAACGCCTCGACCCTGCCCGAGGTCGTGGTGCGCGAGGACATGGTCCGCGACCGCGACCTCCGCGACGCCTTCGTCGCCGAGGCGCTGGCGACCGCCCGCAGCCTGAAGCGCGCGATCGAGCAGCGCAACGCCAACACCCTGGCCGTGGCCGCCGAGATCGTGCGCCGGCAGGGGGCCTATCTGGAGGACCCCGCCGCCCATCTGGTGCCGCTGTCGCTGAGGGACGTGGCCGGCGCGGTGTCGCTGCACGAAAGCACGGTCAGCCGCATCACCACCGGCATGACGATCGACACGCCGCGCGGCCTGATGGAACTGCGCGGCTTCTTCTGCCGCGGCCTGCCCGGGGCGGGGGAGGAGGGCGCGGTGCCCGTGACCCTGATCCGCGGGCGCATCGCCGAGATGATCCGCGCCGAGGCGCCGGCCCGGCCGCTCAGCGACGAAGGGATCACCGCGCTGCTGCGGCGGGAGGGCATCGAAATCCAGCGGCGCACTGTCGCAAAATACCGGGCGATGATGGGCATTCCCGGCTCGTCGGCGCGGCGGCGCACGGGCCGCGCCCGCCCGGCGCCGTGAGGCCGCGTCATTTCCGCGCGGCTGCGCGGTTTTCGCGCGTGGCGCGGCAAAGACGCCGACTCCCGCCAGGAGACCCGATCCGGTCTTGTTGATTTCAAATGATTTTTTTGCTTGGCAAAGATTTCCGGAGTTGGCACGTCGCTTGCATGAAGGCGATAGCGGGTGCCGTGGCTCAGGCCGGGTGCCCGCCGCAAAGACAACAATAGTCATGACCAACCAAGGGAGAGACCGACAGATGAGACGCACTTCACGCCTTTTGGTCGCATCGCTGCTGGCCTTCGGGGCTGCCGTTCCGGCGGCCACCGCATCCGAACTCGTCGTGGGGTTCACGCGCGACGCCGACACGCTGGACCCGGCCAACCACCGCAAGCGCGAAACCGAAACCATCATCCGCAACATGTATGACGGCATCCTGACCCGGGATTCCGACATGAACATCCTGCCCGAGCTTGCCGTGTCCTACACGCAGGTCTCGCCGACTGTCTATGAGTTCAAGATCCGCGACGGCGTGACCTTCCACGACGGCTCCGCGATGACGGCCGAGGACGTGAAGTTCACGCTTGAGCGGCTGACCGCCGAGGGCGGCATGGGCGACGGCCAGACCAGCCCGCGCAAGAGCCTTCTCGGCCCGCTCTCGGGCGTCGAGGTCGTGGACGGCAGCACCGTGCGCGTCACGCTTTCCGAACCCTGGCCGCTGCTGCCGGCGATGCTGCCCTTCCAGGAGGTCGTTTCGAAAGCCTTCGTCGAGAAGGTCGGCACCGAGGGAATGGCGACGCAGGCCAACGGAACCGGCCCGTTCAAGCTGGTGGAATGGCGCAAGGGCGACTCGATCATCATGGAGCGCTTCGACGGTTATTACGGCGGCGCCCCGGGGATCGAGCCGGCGGACAAGGCCTGCGTCGATCGCGTGATCTTCAAGATCATCCCCGAATCCGCCTCGCGGGTGGCCGCGCTGCTGTCGGGCGACGTGCATATCATCAACGAACTGCCGCCGTTCTCGGTCGAGCAGGTCAAGAACAGCCCGAACGCCGACGTGGTGACCGTCAACGGCACGCGCAGCTTCTTCATCGCCTTGAACACCCAGGGCGAGATCTTCGACGACCTGCGCGTCCGGCAGGCGGTGGCCCATGCCATCGACAAGAACCTGATCATCGACAAGATCCTGGGCGGCAACGCCGAGTCGATCGCCGGCATCCTGAGCCCCGACGCCTTCGGCAAGAACGACAATCTCCCCGAATACGCCTATGACCCCGACAAGGCGCGCGCGCTGCTGGCCGAGGCGGGCTATCCCGACGGGATCGAGGTGACCATGGACACCGAGGGCGCCTTCAAGGACACCGCCGAGGCCATCGCCTCGCTGCTGACCCGCGCCGGCATCAAGACCCAGGTGACGGTGGGTGAGGGCGCGCTGCTGTCGCAGAAATGGCGCACCAAGGGCGGCGAGAAGACCGGCGACATGTTCTTCACCTCCTGGGGGAACGGCTCGCTCGATCCGGAGGGCATCTTCGTGCCGACGCATGTCACCGCGGCGCGCGGCAACTCGGCCGGTTATTCCAACCCCGAGATCGACAAGCTTCTGACCGAGGCCGCCACCGAGGTCGACCGCGAAAAGCGCGCGGCGATGTACCAGCAGGCCGAGGCGATCGCCAATGCCGATCTGCCCTACGTCTACCTGTGGGTGCCGCAGGACATCTATGGCGTGTCCAAGCGGCTGAGTGGCTGGACGCCGAGCGCGGACAGCCGCATCAACCTGCATGACGCCTGTCTGAAGTAACCAGATATCTACCGGGGAGCCCTAGCATGTCACTGGCAAGGTTGATCGAACGCCTGCTGCAACTCGTTCCGGTGCTGCTGGGTGTCAGTGTGATCGTCTTCGTGATGATCACGCTGACCCCGGGCGACCCGGTGGAAATCATGATCGGGGATCAGGTGGTGACCCCCGAGTTGGAAGCGGCCATGCGCCACGACCTCGGGCTGGACCGGCCCGTTCACGAACGGTTCTTCGTTTTCCTCGGCAATGCCGTGCAGGGCGATTTCGGGGAAAGCTTCTACCATCGCCGGCCGGTGATCGACGTGATCGCCGAGCGCCTGCCGGCGACCATCGAACTGAGCCTCGTGGCGCTGCTTATCGCGCTGGCCACGGCGATCCCGCTGGGTGTGCTGGCGGCGATCAAGCGGAACTCCGTCCTTGACCGGCTGGCCACGGTCGGCTCGCTGCTGGGCGTGTCGCTGCCGGGCTTCTGGTTCGGCATCCTGCTCCTGATGCTCTTCGCGGTGCATTTGCAGCTGCTGCCGGTCTCCGGCCGGATCGGGTTTTCGAGCGAGATCGAGCCGATCACCCATTTCCTGCTGATCGACACATTGCTGCGCGGCCGCCCCGACGCCTTCCTCGACGCGCTGTCGCATATCGTGCTGCCCGCGATCACGCTGGGCCTGCCGATGACCGCGATCCTGATGCGCGTGACCCGCACCTCGATGCTGGAGGTGATGCGCCAGGATTACGTCACCTTTGCCGAGGCCAAGGGTCTCGCCCGGCACCGCGTGCTGTTCCGCCACGCGCTGAAGAACGCGCTGATCCCGACCGTCTCGGTCGCCGCGATCGAGACCGGCTCGCTGCTCGGCGGCAACATGATCGTCGAGACGGTGTTCGGCTGGCCGGGCCTCGGCCGGCTGGTGGTCGAGAGCATCTTCGTGCGCAACTACCCGCTCGTGCAGGCCGCGGTGCTGTTCTACGCCGTCACCTATGTGATGCTGAACTTCGTGGCCGACATCCTTTACACCGTCCTGAACCCGAGGGTGAAACTGTAATGGCCGCCGTTGACACCGATACGCCGCGCGACGCCGCGACCGCCCAGGAGTCGATCTTCCGCCGCAACCTGCATTCCTTCGCCGCCAACCGGCTGGCGCTGGGCAGCGCGATCGTGGTGCTTCTGTTCATCCTCATGGCCGTCTTCGCGCCGCTGGTGGCGCCGCATGATCCGGCCGAGACCGACCTCTTTCGCCGCCTGCAGCCGCCGGCCTGGATGCCGGGCGGCGAGTGGTCCTACCTGCTGGGCTGCGACGCGCTGGGGCGGGATATCCTGTCGCGCATCATCTACGGCGCGCGGATCTCGATCTTCATCGGCGCCGCGGTGGTGCTGGTGGCGACCACGATCGGCATCATCGCCGGGCTGGCCGCGGGCTATCTGCGCGGATGGGTGGATACCGTGATCTCGCGTGTCGTCGATATCCTGCTGGGCTTTCCCTACCTGATCTTCGCCATCGGGCTGATGGCGATGATGGGGCCGGGGCTGATCAACATCATCCTGGCGCTGGTTTACAAGGAATGGGTCATCCCCTGCCGCGTGGTGCGCGGCGAGACCCTGGCCACGCGCGAGCTGGAATATGTCGAGGCCGCGCGCGCGCTGGGCGCCCCGGGCCGCCACATCATGCTGCGCGAGATCCTGCCCAACATCCTGTCGCCGGTGATCGTCGTTTCCACGATCCGCATGGCGCATGTGATCATCCTCGAGGCGAGCCTCAGCTTTCTGGGCCTCGGCGTGCAGCCGCCGACCGCTTCCTGGGGTGCGATGGTCGCCGACGGGCGGGCCTTCATCCTGCAGGCCTGGTGGGTCAGCACCTTCCCCGGCGTCGCGATCCTGCTCTTGGTGCTGGCGATCAACGTCGCAAGCCAGGGCCTGCGCGACGCCTTCGATCCGAGGTTCCACGAATGAACATGCAGAACGACGATACCCTCCTCCAGGTCCAGGGCCTGCGCACCGTCTTCGAGACGCGGGCCGGCACGGTCTGTGCGGTAGACGGCGTGGATGTCGCCGTCCGGCGCGGCGAATGCCTCGGCGTGGTGGGCGAATCCGGCTCCGGCAAGAGCGTCACCTTCGGCTCGGTCATGGGGCTGGTCCGGCGGCCGGGCCGCATCGACGCGGGGCGCATCCTGTTCGAGGGGCGCGACCTGCGGGCGCTGACGCCGCGCCAGATGCGCGCGATCCGCGGCCGCGACATCGCCATGACCATGCAGGACGCGCTGACCGCGCTGAACCCTGCGCTGACCGTGGGCGAGCAGCTGGCCGAGGTTCTGGAGGCCCATGACGAGGAGCTGCCCCGGGGCCGCGCCGCCCGCCGCCGCGCCATCCGCGACCGCGCGGTCGAGATGCTGGGCCTCGTCGGCATCCCCTCGCCGGGCACCCGGCTGCGCCAGTATCCGCACGAATTCTCGGGCGGCATGCGCCAGCGCATCATGATCGCCATCGCGCTGGCCTCGAAGCCGAAGCTGCTGATCGCGGACGAGCCGACCACGGCGCTGGACGTGACCATCCAGGCGCAGGTGCTGGAGCTGATCAGCGACATCCGCGCCGAGTTGGGGATGAGCGTGGTTCTGATCACCCATGACCTCGGCGTCGTGGCCGAGCACTGCGACCGCGTCATGGTCATGTATGCCGGCCAGGTGGTCGAGCAGGGGCCGACCGCCGAGGTGATCGGCCAGCCGAAACATCCCTACACCAAGGGGCTGCTGGGCTCGATCCCGCGGCTGGCGCTGCGCGGCGAGAAGATCCACCCGATCGAGGGTCAGGTGCCCGAGCTCATCGACCTGCCCGCGCAATGCCGGTTCTATTCGCGCTGCCGCGAGCGGGGCGTGGAATGCCTGCAATCCATCGCCATGCAGGATGCGGGCCCCGGGCGCCAGGCCCGCTGCATCCGCCTGAACCCGGAGACCGTCTCATGAGCCACGCGCCTGACACCGCACCGCTGCTGTCCGTAGAGGGGCTGTCCAAGACCTACCGTAGCGGCCGACGGCTGGCCGACCGTCTCACCGGCCGGCCGGAGACGCAGGTCCGCGCCGTCAACAATGTCAGCTTCGGCATCCGCCCGGGCGAGATCATGGGGCTGATCGGCGAAAGCGGCTGCGGCAAGTCCACGCTGGGCCGCGCCATTCTGCGCCTGCACGAGCCGACGTCGGGCCGCGTGACCTTCGGCGGCACCGATGTGACCGCGCTCTCCGACGACGAGATGAAGGCGATGCGGCGGCGCATGCAGATCATCTTCCAGGACCCCTACGCCTCGCTCAACCCGCGCCGCACCGTGGCCGAGATCGTCGGCCTGCCGCTCAGCCTGCACGGTCTTGCCAAGACCCCGGCCGAGGCGCGCGACATCACCGCCGCCATCGTCGAGAAGGTGGGGCTGAAGACCGCGCATCTCGACCGCTACCCGCACCAGTTCTCGGGCGGGCAGCGGCAGCGCATCGGCATCGCGCGGGCGCTGGTCAGCCACCCCGAGTTCATCGTCTGCGACGAGCCGGTCTCGGCGCTGGACGTGTCCATCCAGGCGCAGATCATCCAGCTGCTGACCGATCTGAAGCGCGAGATGGGCCTGACCTACCTGTTCATCTCGCACGACATTTCGGTGATCGGCTATCTCAGCGACCGGGTGGCGGTGATGTATCTCGGCGAGGTCGTGGAACTCGGCCCGGTCGAAACCGTGCTGTCGAACCCGCGCCACCCCTACACCCAGAGCCTGATGTCGGCCGTCCCCGAGGTGGACCGGCCCGGCCACAAGGCCCGGGTGCGGCTTACCGGCGATCTGCCCTCGCCGCTGGCGCCGCCGCCGGGCTGCAAGTTCCACACCCGCTGCCCGCTGGCCACCGAGATCTGCCGCCACAAGGCGCCGGTCTCCGAAACGGTCGGCGCGGGCCACACCGCCGCCTGCCACCGCCTGCACGAGAACCTCTCCGTCCCGGAGGCGGAGCCGGCATGACCGGGCCGGTGGCCGAACCGGGCGCGGCGCTGCGCCTGAACGGCAGCCCCTATGAGCGGGGGCTGGGCCAGGTCGCGGGCGCACCCTCCGAAGAGGTCCGCGAGGCCCTCGTGACGCGCCTCGATGCGGCGCGCAAGGCCGGTGCCTTGGGGGCGGAGGCGCAACGCTATCTCGACGCGCAACGCCGCTTTGCCGCGCGCGCCTGTCCCGACGCGATGGCCGAGCTTTCCGGCATTGCGGACGGGTTCGGCATCGCCGAGGACGACCTCTTCGCGCATCTCCATCTCGGCATCCTGACGGATATTTCCCGGGTCTCGCGCGGCGATCACGACGGCTGCAGCGCCTGGGCGGTCTCGGACGGGCCCGACGGCCCGCTGGTGGTGAAGAACCGCGATTTCTCGGGTCGGCACACCGGCATTCAGCGCGTCTTCCGCCATGACGGGCCAGACCTCGAACAGGGGCCGCTGCTGTGTCTCGGCAGCCTGGGCAGCCCCGGCGCCTATTCCAGCGGCATGAACGCCGCGGGGCTGGCGGTCGCGGACACCCAGGTCGGGGTGCGGCGGCACGGAACCGGCTGGCTGCGCTATTTCCTGATGACCGAGATCCTGGCGCGGGCGGCGACGGTCGCGGCGGCGCTGGCGCTGATCCGCTCGGTTCCGCACGCCGGCGGCGGCACGCTGCTCCTGGCCGACCGTGCCGGCGGCGCGGCGGCGGTGGAGCTGGGCTGCGGATCGGTCGCCATCGAGCAGGCGGAACTGGTCTGCCGCACCAACCATTTCACCACCACCGCCCTGGCACCCGAGACCCTGACCGACCCCGGCAGCCTGATCGACGGCAGCTCCGCGCGCCGCCGCGCCGTGCTCGACCGCGACCTGCCCGGGCAGAGCTGGGACGCCGCCAGCGCCGCGTCGCTGATGGGCGGGCATGGCGGTGGCGCGCCGATCTGCCAGCATGGCGAGGGCGCCGAGGCCCACACCATCGCCTCTGCGGTTTATTGCTGTCGCGCGGGCCTCATGTATGCTTGCCTCGACACTCCGTGCTCCGGGGCCTGGCTGCGCATCCCTCTCGCCGCCTGACCCGGAGGTTTCCGTGGACCAGGCAATGGCAGACTATTCGCAGGAACTGATCGGCGAGCATCAAAGCATCCGCGTGTTGCGCGATCTGATCGACCGCGTCGCGCGCAGCCCCGCGCGCACGGTGCTGATCTATGGCGAGACCGGCACCGGCAAGGGGCTTGTGGCACGCACGATCCACGCGCGCTCGGCGCGGGCGGGCAAGGAATTCGCCGATATCAACTGCGCCGCGATCCCGGCGAACCTGATGGAGTCCGAGCTTTTCGGTCACGAGAAGGGCGCCTTCACCGGCGCGGTCGAGCGCAAGCTGGGCCTGATCGAGGCCGCCAATGGCGGCTCGATCTTCCTTGACGAGATCCGGGAGATGGAGCTGACGCTTCAGGCCAAGCTGTTGAGCCTTCTCGATTCTCTGCAGTTCCGCCGGGTGGGCGCGGTGCGCCCCACATCGGTCGATGTCCGCTTCATCGCGGCCACCAACAAGGTTCTGCTCTCCGAGGTGAAGGCCGGGCATTTCCGCGAGGATCTCTATTACCGCCTGCAGGTGGTGGCGCTGAACATCCCGCCGCTGCGCGAGCGCGGCGAGGACATCCTGCTGCTGGCCCGGCATTTCATCGACAAATACAACGCGCGCTACGGCCGCCGGATCCGCGGCGTCAGCCCGGAGGCGCGCGAGATCCTGCTGAAATATCCCTGGCCGGGCAATGTGCGCGAGCTGGAGAACCTGCTGGAGCGCATCTTCATCCTGGAGGATGACGACGAGGTGCTGCCGCGCCACATGCCTGATCGCATCCTGCGCACGGTGCGCGCCGGCGCACAGACGGTGCCGCCCCCGGTTCCCGAAGACGGCGAGGCCGGGCTGCTGGCCGCGGGGTTCCATGCGGCCACGGCGCAGTTCCAGACACGCCTGATCGAGAAGGCCCTCGTCGCCGCCGGCGGCAACCAGCAGGACGCGGCGGCCCTGCTGCAGATCAGCCGGCACGCCCTGCGGCACCAGATGATCAAGCTCGGCATGCGCGATGCGTGAAATCCGCAAGCCGCCGCGCGCGTTGCACGCGGCACTGTGACGCGCCTCCCTCAATTTCAGAAAACAACATTGTAAATCAGCAAGTTACGCGTTTTCAAATTGTTGGCACGCTACATGCATAGATAGGGCGAAACGGAATGTGGAGACCGTCATGAAGTCGCTCAAGATCATTTGCCCGAACGGCCATCTGGGCTTCGCGCCGCTGAAGCGGGAGAGCTTCCGCCTGGGCGTGGCCGAAAAACCGGACTACATCGCCGCCGATTCCGGCAGCGACGATATCGGCCCGGTGCCGCTGGGCAGCGATACCTGCGCCAGCCCGAAAGCCTGGCAGCGCCACGACCTCGAAGAGATGCTGCTGGCCGCGCGTGAGCTGGACGTGCCGATGCTGATCGGCTCGGCCGGGGATACCGGGTCCAACTCGCGCGTGGACATGTATGTCGAGATGATCCGCGAGATCGCGGCGGAGCACGGCCTGGCGCCGTTCCGCATCGGCTGGTTCTATTCCGAGCTCGACAAGGAACTGGTGCGCGCCAAGATCCGCTCGGGGTCCGAGGTGACCGGGCTCGACGCGCGCAGCCCGCTGAGCGAGGCCGAGCTCGACGACACCACCCGCATCGTCGCCATGGCCGGGGTGCACCCCTACCGCGCGCTGCTGGAGCAGGGCTGCGACGTCATCATCGGCGGCCGCTCCTCCGACAGCGCCATCTTCGCGGCCTGCGCGCTGCACCACGGCTTCCCCGAGGCGCAGTCCTACTACCTCGGCAAGGTGCTGGAATGCGCCTCCTTCTGCGCCGAACCCTACGGCGCGAAGGAGACCGTGCTGGGCGAGATCACCCAGGACTGGGTCGAGGTGACCGCGATGCACCCCGGCCAGCGCTGCACCATCGCCTCGGTCGCCGGGCACGCGATGTACGAACGCTCCAACCCGTTCCACGAATATGTGGCGGGCGGGCTGCTCGACATGACCGACTGCCGCTATGAGCAGGTGTCGGAGAAGACCACCCGCGTGACGGGGATGAAGTTCATCCCGGCCGAGCAGCTGCGGGTGAAGCTGGAGGGCTCCGGCAAGGTCGGTGAGCGTTTCGTGGGCATGGCCGGCATTCGCGACCCTTACACCATCGCCCATGTGGACGAGGTCATCGACTGGGCGAAGACGCAGGTGCGCGACCGTTTCGGCCCCGATGGCTGGGAGCTGCATTACAACGTCTTCGGCCGCGACGGCATCATGGGCGCGATGGAGCCGCTGCGCGACCGTCCCGCGCATGAGCTGATGGTGGTGGTCCAGGGCGTCGCGCCGACCCGCGAAATGGCCGAAGAAGTCGCCATGACCGGCACGCGCCAGCTGTTCTACGCCCGCCTGCCCGACGTGAAGGGCACCGCCGGCGGCGTCTCCTTCGTGTTCGACGAGGTGATGCAGGCGAGCCCCGCGCACCGCTGGACCGTCAACCACACCATGGCGGTCGACGAACCGCTTGAGCTCTTCCCCCTCCACACCGCCGAAATCGGCGCCTGAACGACGGAGACGACCCATGTCCGTGAAGAAACTCTCCGATCTTGCCAAGACCATCCGCAGCAAGAACGCCGGAACCGACAAGATCACCTTCGACGTGATCTTCCGCGAGGCCGAGGCCTATGAGCTGGTGAAACGCTCCGGCGCGCTGACCCGTGAAACGGTCGCCGCGCGGCTGCGGATCGATCCGCAGCGGATCACCGATTTCGTCGAATACGATCCGGCCTTCGCGATCAAGTTCACCATCCTGCGCGACCAGCCCAGCGGCAGCGCCGGCGATGGCGACATTTTCGGCGCCCAGCAATACGCGCCCTTCCTCGACCTCGAAGTCGACACAGCAGCATGAGGCAGAGGCCATGAAGGATACGCTTTCCGCCAGGATCTCGCCCGACATGTCGCGCTTTGACTGGGAGGATGCCTTCCGGCTGGAGGACCAGTTGACCGAGGACGAGCGCATGCTGCGCGACGCGGCGCGCGCGTTTGCGCAGGACAGGTTGCAGCCGCGGGTGATCGAGGCCTATCGCGACGAGCTCAGCGCGCCGGAACTCTTCGCCGAGATGGGCGAGGCCGGCCTGCTGGGCGCCACCCTGCCCGAGGAATACGGCGGCTTGGGCGCCTCCTACGTCACCTACGGCCTGATCGCGCGGGAGATCGAGCGGGTGGATTCGGGCTACCGCTCGATGATGTCGGTGCAGAGCTCGCTGGTGATCTACCCGATCTACGCCTATGGCTCGGAGGCGCAGCGCCGCAAATACCTGCCCGGCCTGTGCTCGGGGGAACTCATCGGCTGTTTCGGCCTGACCGAGCCCGACGCCGGCTCCGACCCCGGCTCGATGAAGACCCGGGCGGAGAAGACCGCGACCGGCTACCGCCTGACCGGCGCCAAGATGTGGATCTCCAATTCGCCCTTCGCCGATGTC
>NZ_JAGSOU010000027.1 GCF_018139985.1 Actibacterium sp. MT2.3-13A
GGATCGTAAGCCATTGATATATAATGGGCAGAATGTGCCCAGCACTTCGCCTAAGCTATTGCTTTTAAACGATTGCGGCAGGCCTGCCGGGCCTACCACTTTCCCTTGGCCGCGATGCGCGCCGCGCGCGGCGGAATCGGCCGAAACCCGCACAGAAACGCCGCCGGTGCGGCCTGTCGGTTGACGGGCGCGCCCGCAGCCGCGATTCACCCCTTACGGACAGGCAGGACAGCACGCAGATGAGCAGGACCACCCGCAACACATCGAGGCCGGCGATCATGGCATCCTTGCTGGCGGCGGCCCTGACCGCCGGCTGCGTCGCGGTGGTGCCGCTGCCGGTGAACCAGCGCGCGAGCGCGGTCGTGCTGCCCGGCCCCGCGCCGGCCAGCGCGAAGTGCCCGCTGCCCGCGGACGCCGGGGCGCGCCGGGCCGAGCTGCTGTCGGCGGTCAACCGCTTCCGCCGCGGCCACGGCCTGCCCGCGGTGCGAACGGAGCACCGGATGACGCGCGCCGCCCAGGCCCATGCCTGCGACAACGCCGCGCGCGGCGGCTACGCGCATGTCGGATCGGACGGGGCCGACCTGCACGCGCGGTTGCTGCGCGAGGGCTTCCGCCCACGCATCGCGGTCGAGAATACCGGGCTCGGCTTCGGCCAGGACAGCGCGCGGCTAATGGCGTATTGGGAAAACTCGCCCAAGCACCGCGCCAACCTGCTGAATCCGAAGGTGAAATACATCGGTCTGGGCGTGGCGCGGCCGGCGGGCGCGCGCACCTCCTGGGTGCTGAACATGGGCACCCCGCTGTGAGCCGCTAACGCGCCAGCACCAACTCCGCGCGCAACCCGCCCAGTGCCGCGCTCTTGCCCAGGCGCAACAGCCCGCCGTGGCTGCGCGCGATGTCGGAGGCGATGGCCAGCCCCAGGCCGACGCCCGTGCCGCGGTTCTGGTTGCGCGCGGCGTCGAGCCGCTGGAACGGTTTCATCGCCTCCTCGCGCCGCTCGCGCGGGATGCCGGGGCCGTCGTCCTCGACGGTGAAGCGCACCACCTTGTCGGTGATGTCGAGGTCCACCCGCGCGCGACTGCCATAGCGCAGGGCGTTGTCCAGCAGGTTCTGCAGCGCGCGCTCCACCGCCAGCGGGCGCAGCATGGCGCGCACCCCCTCAGGCAACTCGCCGGTCTCCACCGCGCCGCCGCCGGCGCGGGCCTTCTCCACGACATGTTCGAGAATCGCCGCCGGATCGCAGGGCTCGGGATCGTCCAGCGCATCGGAGCGGGCGAAATCGAGAAACGCGTCGAGCATCCGCTCCATGTCGCCGAGATCGCGCTGCATGGCGCGGGTCTCGTCGCTTTCCTCAATCATCGACAGGCTCAGCTTGAGCCGGGTCAGCGGCGTGCGCAGGTCGTGGCTGACCCCCGACAGCATCAGGGTGCGCTGCTCGATCTGGCGCTCGATCCGGTTGCGCATGTCGAGAAAGGCGTTCCCGGCCGAGCGCACCTCGGTGGCCCCCGAGGGCTTGTAGCGCACCACCCGGCCCTTGCCGAAGGCCTCCGCCGCGCGCGCCAGCCGGGTGATCGGCCTGAGCTGGTTGCGCAGGAACAGAAAGGCGATCAGCGTCATCAGAAGGCCGGTGACGATCATCAGCACCAGCAGCTGATGCGGGTTCGAAGCCGAAACCGCACGCCGGTCGAGAACCACCTGCATCGGCCCCCGCGCGGTGTCGATCAGCAGCCGCAGCTGGCGCGTGTCGGCGGCCAGATCCACCGCCCGCATCCCCGGCAGCGCATCGTGCAGCAACGCCGTCACCGTGCGCCCCGACAGGTCGTAGAACCGCCGGTCGTCGCGCAGCCCGCTGGGCGCGGGCAGCGTCACCTCCATGACCAGCGCGCGCGCCAGCCCCTCGACCTGGGCGCGCGCGGCGGCGGCATCGGGCGCGGCCTCGACCTGCTGCACCAGATAGCTCAGTTCGCGCACCACGTTGCGGGTCATCTGGCGGGTGACGCCCTCGAAATGGCGCTGGATGAACACGACCGAGACCACCAACTGCAACGTCAGCACCGGCAACAGCAGAATCAGCGCCGCCCGTCCATACAGGCCGCGCGGAAGCGTGCGTTTGATCCATCCCTGACTCATGGGATAAGACCCTAGGCGCAGCCAGGCCGAAGAGGAAGCACAAGATGGATCACGCGGCATTCAATCCGCCCCCGGGCGAGGCGCAGGAACTGGAGCCGGGCATCCGCCGCATCCTCGCCCCCAACCCCTCGCCGATGACCTTCCGCGGCACCAACACCTATCTGCTGGGCAGGCGGCGGGTCGCGGTGATCGACCCCGGCCCCGACGACCCCGCGCATCTGGCGGCGATTCTGGGCGCGCTCGGCCCCGGGGAAACGGTCAGCCACATCCTGCTCACCCATTCCCATGTCGATCATTCCGCCCTCGTGCCGGCGTTGGCGCGGGCGACCGGCGCCCCGGTTCTGGCCTATGGCGACAGCGCCGCGGGCCGCGACCCGCAGATCGCCGCGATCGCAGGCTTGGGCGGCGGCGAGGGAATCGACGCGGGCTTCGCCCCCGACCATTGCCTCGCCGATGGCGACACCGTTGAGGGCGACGGCTGGTCGCTGAAGGCGATCTGGACCCCCGGCCACATGGGCAACCACATGTGTTTCGCGGCCGCGGACGCGGTTTTCACCGGCGATCACGTCATGGGCTGGGCCACCTCAATGGTATCGCCGCCCGATGGCGACCTGACCGCCTTCATGGCCTCGCTGGAGAAGCTGCAGGGCCGGCACGACCGGGTGTTCTACCCCGCCCACGGCGCCCCGGTGACCGATCCCGAGGCCCGGCTGGCCGAGCTGATCGCGCACCGCCGCGGCCGCGAGGCGCAGATCCTCGCGGCGCTCGACAGCGGCCCCGCCACCGTCGCCGCCCTGACCGCCCGGATCTACACCGACGTCGCCCCGTCGCTGCTCAAGGCGGCGGGGCGCAACGTGCTGGCGCATCTGATCGACCTGACCCGCCGGGGCCTGGCCGCCCCGCAGGGCGAACTCCGCGCGGAGGCGGTTTTCACCCGGATCTGAGGGCCTGTCGAAGGTGCGGGATTTTTCTTCGAAAACCCTCTGGACGCCCCCGGAAGCTGTTGCTATATGACGCCCCACGTTCCGGCGTAGCTCAGCGGTAGAGCAGTTGACTGTTAATCAATTGGTCGTAGGTTCGATCCCTACCGCCGGAGCCAAGATAAGCCCTCTAGGTCAATGACTTAGAGGGCTTTTCTTTTCCCGGATTTTCTCGCGTAAGGCTGAAAAGTAAGGCTCGCGTAAGGCTTGGCATGGTTTCAAAGGCAACCTCGCTCTGATCAGGTCGCTGCGATAGAATGCGCATAGAGTTACTGATTTCATTCGATTCTAGGGGGCTGTCATGCGCGTGACCCTCGACAACGGGACGGTCTGGGAGCTTTCCGAGGAAAGCGCCGTAGAGGTCGTGAACTATCCCGACCGGGAAACACCAAAGGAAGGATGGCGCCGAGTGCGCGAGTATCCTCCACTGTTCATCCGAACGACGAATTTTCCAGCCAGAATCCTCAGCAAGGGAATGCGTGTCATCGGAGACGGTGGAGGCGTCGTGAAAGTCGAGAGCATTGACGACGATTAGACAGAGCGTGGTCGGAGCATTTCAAGCGGCTCGCCAACAAGCAGCCAGTGAAGCCACATCCCGGTTGGAGCGGGCAGCTCACGAGGGGGTCCAACGCGACACGTATGCGAGAGAGGACCGCCTGAGAACCATCGAAACAGCTTTGGACGGAGTTTCTGAAGATCGCTGGAACCGTCTCGCAGACTGGCTCGCTCGAAATGCAATCGGCAGCGAAGAATTGCCTATCCACGCGAGGCAGCGTGACCGGCGGGGAAGCTGGATCGGCGCTGAGGGAGCCGCATCGGCATTTGCGAAGCGCGAAACCGAGAAGGCACTACAGGCCCTAGAATCCTGTTTGGGTCCTAGGGGGCTGGACGCTGAGAGGTGGGATCACGATAGCCCTCGCCCCAAAATAGACCTCCCGGCACGAATGGGGGTGAACTACTTCGACGCCGTTGCCGCCTTGCAGCTTGCCGCAGAGAAGATTCGAGAGGCGGCCACGGCATTGTCCGTTCCTGATCTTGCCGTCGAGCATATCCCAGAAGCGGAGGCAGACGCTTGGCTTCCATATGCTGAGCTCGCACCGGGCAACGGGCGACGCCCTGCGCAGCGCGCGTTCCCTGAGCTTTCCCGCTTTTGGGCGGAAGATGCAGGTCAGGACCCCGACGACAAGAATGCGTTTCTACTGTTCGGGCGCGCCGCACTGAGCTTCGCTGCAAGTGCGGCTGGCGAGCCCAGCCCGGCTGAATGGATCGCCGGGCTGGATGAAGCGTTCAAGAAGCGCCGAAATAGCTGACGGCCCTGTCGAACGTCTTGGGACCATTCATCGCAGCAATGCCCAATAGAACGGGAAGGGCCGGGCTCGGGTCGCGGGCCACCTCCATGATTTCTTCGATCCGGTCGAAACACCGCTGCTGAGCCGCATTCTTCGGCTTGGGAAATTGGAGCTGCACCCCGCCTTCGCTGCCAAACTTCATCTTTATCATGATCTACTCCTGAGTTTCGGGCACCACCATCGGAGCCACGGGATCAGCTTGGCGAAGTCCACCGCGACATGCATTGCGGGTTCGGAGCGGCCTAGCCGCAGGCCCGAAGACAAATCCGCCCGGAAACGCCGGTCAAAAGGTGCGGTAGTAAGTGTTCCCTTGCAGCCACTGGTCATCATCGACCCCGCAAGGAAAGGACACAAACATGCCCAACGAATACTATCTCGAAACCGACTTCCCCGGGCTGGTGGACGCGCTGCGTTTCGCATCTGCCGAGATTCAGGGGGCCGACTGCTACGGCAACATCGACGCTGACATTCCGGCAATGGTGCTGACCGACCTCGCCGCTCTGACCATCGAGCAGTGGGATGGCGACGTGCCAGCTATGAATCGCTCCGACCTGCTGGCGACGATCTGCGGCGCTCTGGGCTACATGCTGGACTATTTCACCAGCGATGCCGACGAGGACGAGCTTGCGCGCATCTGTGCAGCAACCAAGGCTCTGGACGCCCTCACCCGTGAGGAGTTGCGCCCGCGCTTCGGCAAAATCCCGGAGGGCGTTCATAATGTCTGAGGTAGATTTCCCCGGCATCGCCGCGCGCCTTGAAGCACTGATCGCTGCCGCTCGCATAGGCGAGCTTGACGAGGTTTGGCCCAACGAGGACTGCGAAACGGTGATGGCAATCGCTGCACCCGCCCTTGCAGTAGTCGCCCGGGCAATCGACGGCCCGAAGACAAACCTTTCGCCCATAATCGACTTCTTCGCGGCGACCGGCGCAGCACTAGCCGACTTTGTGGCCGAGATGGCACCAGAGGGGGAGTTTGAACGCCTTGACGAATTGCGTCAGGCTGGCCTCCTCATTGCCTCTTTGGGCGAAGTCGAGATCACCGTGAACTAAGTACAACGCGGGCCGCGAGAAGCGGCCCGCGCCGTCAATGGATGGTCGCCCGGTCACTCTCGAACACCGCCCAACTTGCCCGGAAGAAGCCGTAGGCCACCAAGGCGTCGTGCGAGAAGGTCGCCACACCGATCCGTGCCCCCACCTCTGGCGCGCGGGCCATGTCCGCCCAGACGATGCGCCGCCCGACGCGGCGCGAGAGCAACCCGAACATGCCGCCCAGCCGCGCGGCGGGGATGCCATAGAAGCGAGCGAAGCGCACCACGTCAGCGGGGATCGGCCAGCCGTCCCCCTCCGGGTCATAGGCGGCCCATTCGAGCAGCGCCTGATGGGCGAGCCGCGTGGGTTCATCGAAAACTATGCCGTAGCCGTCCACGATCCGCCGGTCACTGGCGCAATCCTCGCGGGGTGTCATGCGCCGCGCCCCGGGCCAGAGTAGGCAGCGCCCAGCACGTCGCCCTGGATCAGGGCCGGGGCGAAGCCGCCCGCCGCCGTGGCCGCGACCTGCGTGGTGTCGAAGCCGTCGAAGGGCGCGTTCAGGTGGGACGCGAGGGCATTGGCGGCGGCAATGGCCGCCAGGCCGTCCGCCGCATCCACGATGGCGGCGTGCAGGCCGGAGGCGTTGCGTAGGTGTTCAGCGCCCTTGGGGCGGGTCACGA
Source organism: Actibacterium sp. MT2.3-13A (assembly GCF_018139985.1). GTDB lineage: Bacteria > Pseudomonadota > Alphaproteobacteria > Rhodobacterales > Rhodobacteraceae > JAGSOU01. Next base: position 6,169 of record NZ_JAGSOU010000027.1, read on the forward strand.
GAAAGAGGGCCATTGAATCACTCCTTGTTGCTGTTCAGGGCGCGCTTCACCCGGTCGAGCGGGCGGACCTTCCCGGCCTCCCACTCGCGGTTGCGGTTGATGGCGCGCTGCGCCGCGAGCTTCACGGCGGTGAAGGCGTCCTGCACCTTCCGCGTCTCCTCGCCCACCAGCTTGTCCGCGAGGTCCTGCGCGCTGAACGGGCGGGACCGGGCGGGCAGCGCCGTAACCCATACGATCTATGGGCGGGTCCCCGCGCAGACGACCCCGACCGCGGCCACCTACACGGACACGATCGGGGTGACCGTGAGTTTCTGAACGCAGGAGAATCCGATGAAGCGCCTGCTGATGCTATCGCTGTTCGTGATTGCCCTTTCAGCAGCCACAGCCGTTGGTTCCCGCGCAGAGGGGCTGCATGTCTCGCCGGTCACCCTGGAGGTGCCCGCGCCCGGCGCAACCGCGGTCGTGACCCTGAAGAACACGGGCGAAACGACGATCACCGTGCAGGCGCGGGTGTTCGAGTGGTCGCAGGACAATGGCACCGAACGCCATGAGCCGACGCGAAAGGTCGTGCCCAGCCCGCCGATGACTCAGCTCGCCCCCGGCGCGACCCAGACCGTCCGCATCGTGCGCACGACCAAGAACCGCGTCGTCGGGGAAGAGGCCTATCGGGTGTTCATCAACGAGATCCCCAACCTCTCCGAAAACCGCGCCGGCACGGTGTCTTTCGTGACCCGGCTGCGGCTGCCGCTGTTCTTCGTGGCGCCGGGCTCGAGCGTGGCGGATGTTAAATGGTCGGTCGTGCGGCGGCAGGGCGCAACCTACCTGATCGGCCAGAATGCCGGAGCGGGGCACCTGCGCGTCGCCGATTTGCGCCTGACCCGCGACGGCCAGACCGTCTTTTCGCGCGCCGGTCTGGCCGGCTATGTGTTGGGCCGATCGACCATGCAGTGGCGGATCCCGACGCGGGCCTATGGCGCGCTGAGCCTCGGCGCGACAACCAATCTCGGACAGTATCATGCGCCGGTCGCGGCGCGCTGACCCGCCGCGGCCCGCCGCCACGGCCGCGCGCCTTCTGTTGCTGCTGCTGCTGATCGCGCCGGGCATCGGCGCGAGCGCCAGGGTCGTCGGCGAAGTGCGGACGCTCTACCTCGAGGTGTTCGTCAACGGCCGCGAATCCGGGTTCATCGCCCGCTTCGTCGAGACGGAGGACGGCGATTACCTTGCCGACGCCGCCGAGCTGCGAAACGTCGGCGTGCAACCGGGGACCGGGCGGTCGGGGGATCTGCGTCTGAGCACGATCACAGGGGCTTCGTTTCGCATCGAGGAAGCGACTCAGCGCATCTTCTTCACCCTCGACGCGGCGGCGCGCGCGCCCCGCGTCATCGACGCCTCCGGCCACGCCCCGGACGAGGCGCGCAGCGAGATCGACAGCGGCTTCGGGCTGGTGCTTAATTACGGGCTGGACTTCGAACATGTGCCGGCCGGCGGCACGGTCGCGGCCGGCGTCTTCGACAGCCGGCTTTTCATGCCTATGGGGTCGCTGAACCACGGCTTCACCCTGTCCGAGAGCGGCCAGGGCGCGACCTACCAGCGGCTGGACAGCTATTGGCAGACGCCGGACGCGAAGCACGCGCTCCAGTTCCAGCTGGGCGACATGGTCACGCATGGCCCCGAATGGGCGCATCCCCTGCGCCTCGGCGGGGTCCAGATCAAACGCAACTTCGCGCTCAGGCCCGATCTGGTCACCATGCCCCTGCCCGGCCTTCGCGGCAGCGCGGCGGTGCCGACGACGGTCGAGGTCTACACGGAATCGCTGCGCCGCTACGCGACCGACGTGCCCGAGGGGCCGTTCGAACTGCTGGACCTGCCCCTGACGATCGGCGTCAACGAGGCCATGGTCGTCCTGACCGACGCCACCGGGCGCCAGGTGCAGCAGACCCTGCCCTTTCTGGTGACGCCCGAGTTGCTGCGGCACGGGCTGGCCGATTACTCGCTGTCCTACGGCTACCCGAGGCGCGGCTTCGGCACCGAGACGGACGAATACGGCGACACGCCCTATGGCGTGGCCTCTCTGCGCTATGGGCTCAGCGACCGCGTCACCCTGTCGGCCCATGCCGAGAGCGGCGGCGGGCTGCGGATGGCCGGGCTTGGCGGCACCTTTCGGCTGGGCAACCTCGGCACGGCCAGCACGACCGCGGCCTTCAGCGATTTCAACGGGCAGGAGGGGGCGCTCGTCGATGTGTCGAGCGACCTGCGCGTCGGAGGGCTGCGCCTGTTCGGGCGGGTCATGCACAGCGACGCCAGCTTCATGGACGTGGCGCGGGTGACGACGCTCGCCAGCCCGTCCAGCGACGCCTTCGTGCCCCTCAGGGACCTCAGACAACTCGCCCTGTCGGTGCCGGTCGGCGGCGACTGGCACGCGCTCGGCCTAAAATACGCGGATGCCGAGCGCCTTGACGGCCAGCGCGAGCACAGCCTCGGCCTCACCACCTCCAGGTCGTTCGGCGGGCGGTCCTCGCTCTATCTGTCGGCGCTGGCCGTGGAGACCGAGGTCGATGACGACATCCGCCTGAGCGCCGGCTTCCACATGCCACTCGGAGGGCGGGTGCAGGGCAGCGCCGGGGTTTCCCTCTACGACCGCAGGTCGGTTCAGACCGTGGGCGCCTCGCGCAGCGCCAAGCCGGGCGAATGGAACTGGCAGATCCGGGCCGTGCGCGACAGCGCCTCGCGCCTGTCGGCCGCCGCCGGGCGCGATTTCGAGGCCGGGCGCGTCGATCTCGCCGCCCGCGTCGACGCCTCGGGCGTGAGCACCGGCCTGCGTCTGGACGGCGCCCTGACCGCCGCCGGCGGCGGCCTGTTCCTGTCCGAGCGCATCGACGATGCCTTCGCCGTCATCGACGCCGGCGCGCCGGGGGTGAATGTCGCGTTCGAGAACCGCCCGGCGGGCACCACCGGCCGCTCCGGCAAGATACTCGTGCCCGGCCTGCGCTCCTACCAGAAGAATGCGCTCTCCATCGACCCGACCGGCCTGCCGGTCGAGGCCGCCATCGGCACCACGCACGAGGTCGTCATGCCTGCCCATCACAGCGGCGTCGTCCTCGATTTCGGGGTCGATACCGCGCCGTCGGCGGCCAGCGTCTATCTCGTCGACGCCTCCGGCCAGCCGGTGCGGGTCGGCCTGACGGCGACGCTGGAGGGCGGCGGGGAAAGCCGGCTCGTCGGCTATGACGGTATGGTGTTCCTCACCGGGCTACGCGCGCGGAACCGCCTGACCGTCGCCCGCCCCGACGGCGAGCGCTGCGCGGCAGAGTTCGCCTACCGGCCCGAGCCCGGCACGATCCCCGAGATTCGCGGCATCCCCTGCCGATGACGCGCCGGCTCCTCCATATCCTGCTGGCCGGCGCGCTGAACCTGATCGCCGCCCTCGGCGCGGCGCAGGCGCAGGACTGCGCCTTCTCCGCGACGGGGCTCGATTTCGGCGCGGTCGATACGCTGTCGAGCGGCAATGTCGACACCTTCGGGACGATCACGATCTCCTGCCCGGCGCTGCTGAGTTCCGCCTCCGGCACCATCAGCATCGGCGACGGCAGCGGCGGCGCCACCGCCTCGGCGCGCCAGATGACCAGCGGCGGCACCGCGACCGCGCTCGACTATCAGCTCTACACCGACGCCGCCCGGACCATCGTGGCGGGAACCGCCCCGGCGAACCGCCTGTCCTTCGACAGCGGCCTGATCAACATCCTCGGATCGTCGGCGGCGCTCGACCTTTACGGCCGGGTGTTCGGCGGCCAGTCGGATGTCGCGCCGGGCAGCTACCTGTCGCAATTCGGGGCGGCCGATGTCGTCATCGACTACACCACCTGCACGCTCCTGCTCGTCTGCACCAATCGCGCCGCGACGCTCTCCTTCGATGTAACCGCCGGGATCGCCGCCAATTGCGCGGTGTCCGCCACGGACCTGGATTTCGGGCCAAATGGGGTCCTGTCGGGGAGCGTCGACGGCACCTCCACCGTCAGCGTCCTGTGCACGCCGCAGACCGCCTTTCAGATCGGGCTGGACAACGGTCTGACCGGCAGCGCCCCGGCCAGCCGGCTGATGACCAACCCGAACGGGCACAGCGTCTCCTACGGGCTATACCGCGATGCGTCCCGCAACCTGTCCTGGGGCAGCACCCTGAATGTCGATACCGGCAGCGGCACGGGCGACGGCACCAGCACGGATTTCACCGTCTATGGCTGGGTGCCGGCGCAGGCCACGCCCCCGGCGGGCGTCTATTCGGACACCGTTGTCGTCACGGTGACCTACTGAGGCGGCGCGACCGTCCCGCCGCGCCCGCGTCAGGCCTCCAGCACCAGCCGCCCGCGCCCGCGCGAGCAGCAGCTGATGATGCGGTCGCCCGCCGCGCGCTCGGCCGCGGTCAGCACCCGGTCGCGATGCGAGACCTCGCCCGAGGCCACGCGCATCTCGCAGCTGCCGCAGAGCCCCTCCTCGCAGTCGCTGGCCACGTCGATGCCGGCGGCGCGCACCACCTGCAGCAGCGTCTTGTCGGCCGGCACGGTCAGGGTCAGGCCGCTGTCGCGCAGTTCGACCTCGAAGGGCTCCTCGCGCGCGGGGTCGAACAGCGCGGGGGCCGTGCCGAAGTGCTCGACCGTCAGGGTGACGTCCGGGCGCGCGGCGGTCTCGGCCTCCAGCGCCTCCAGCAGGCGCTCGGGGCCGCAGGCGACGATCTGGGTGCCGGGTGCCGCGCCCGCGACCAGCGCGGCGATATCGGCGCGCGCGCCCTCGTCGCCCACATGCAGCGACAGCGCCGCGCCGTGGTCGCGCGCGATGCGGTCGAGAAAGGCCATGCGCCCCCGCGACCGGCCCGCGTAATGCAGCGCGTAATCCTTGCCCCGCGCCTTCAGCCGGTCGGCCATGGCCAGGATCGGCGTGATCCCGATGCCGCCCGCGATCAGCAGATGCGCCGGCGCGGCCTCGTCAAGGCGGAAGTGGTTCTTCGGCCCGCGCACCCGCAGCTCGCCGCCCGCGCGGATCGTGTCGTGGATCCAGCGCGAGCCGCCGCGCCCTGCCTCCTCGCGCAGCACGGCCAACTGCCACTGCCCCGAGCCCGCCGGGCCGCAGAGCGAATATTTGCGCGACTCGCCATCGGGCAGCACCACGTCCAGATGCGCCCCCGCCGACCAGTCGGGCAGCGGCGCGCCGGTCGGGTCGGCCAGCGTCAGGCCGAGGATGCCCTCGGCCTCCTCCCGCGCGGCGGTGACGGTGACGCGGCGCTGGATGGCGCGGGTCTCGGGCGCGCCCACGGGGAAATCGCGCCGCGCCAGCCGCAGGGCGGGGTCGCGGCGTTCGGGGTTCAGCGCCGGATCCCAGCGCACCCACAGCGCCTCGGGCCCGCGCAGGGCGACATTGGGCTGATAGGCGAAATCCTGCGCCTCCAGTTCCAGCTGCGGCAGGCGGCGGGTGAATTCCTCGAGGAATATCCGCATCTCCATCCGGGCCAGGTTCTTGCCCATGCATTGGTGGCTGCCATAGCCGAAGGTCAGATGCTCGGCCGCGTTGTCGCGGTAGATGTCCAGCTCGTCGGGGTTCTCGAAATGGCGCGGGTCGTGGTTGCCCGAGGCCAGCACCATCAGGATGCGCCCTCCCTCGGGAATGGTGACGCCGCCGACCTGCGTCTCGCGGGTGGCGATCCGCCGCCACGACACCATCGAGCCGGAATGGCGCAGGCATTCCTCGGCGGCCGAGGGGATCAGCGCGGGGTTGGCGCAAAGCTCGGCCCAGGCGGCGGGCCGCGACAGCAGCTCGCGGAAGGCATTGGCGGTGGCCAGCGCCGTGGTCTCGTGCGCGGCCACAATGATCGCCATCAGCATCGAATGCAGATAGTTGTCGGTCACCACCTCCGGCATCTGCCGGTTCTTTTCGATCATGTCGTGCATCCAGCCCGCGCCGCGCGGCTGGGCCTGCATCTTGGCCAGCACCTGGCCGGAATACTGCCAGAACTGGCCCACGGCCTCGGCCACCGCGACCTGCTGGTCCGGCGAGGGGCGGCCCCAGGTGTTCACCGTATGCGCGACCGAGAAGCGGCGCAGCTGTTCCATGTCCTCTTCGGGGATGCCGAGGAAATGCAGGGCGACGGTCAGCGGGATTTCCCAGAACATCTCCGCCACCAGGTCGGCGCGGCCGCGGTCGATGATCGCGTCCAGTTTTTCGCGCACCAGCCGGCGCACCATCGGGGCGTGCGCCTCCAGCGCCTCCGGCGTGAAGGCGTCGAGCAGCGCGCGGCGGCGCTCCATATGCACCGGTTCATCCTCGTTCACCAGCGTCCGGTTCATGCCGAAATCGTAGCGTTTCAGAACCTCCAGCGCCTCGGGGGTGGGCGGCGTGATCTTTTCCAGCGCGACCGAGGGCGAGAAGGTGATGTTGTCGCGGAAGATCGCCTTGATGTCGGCGTAGCGGGTGACGACCCAGTAGCCCAGCGCCTCGCTGTAGAACACGGGCTCCTCCTCCCGCGCCCAGCGCAGCGCCCCGGCCGGGTCGGCCTGGTAGGGCGCGTCGAAGGCGTCGAAATTACGCGCTTTCGCCGAGAACGGGCAGCCGCCCGCGGCAGAAGTCACCGGCTTGTTCATGTTCACCCCTCTACTTGTCCCTGTCGGTCGTGCGACCTGCAGTTTCGCCATCAGTTACTTTTATCGCACCACCTGTTGCGTTTATAGCTTCTCGCGTTAGGATGGGCCTGTCAAACACAATTCCGACGAGGCCCGACATGGCGACATTGCAGACACTGGACCGCGGCCTGCGCGCGCTCGAACTGGTGGCGGATGCGCCGCATGGGCTGGGCGCGGCCGAGATCGCCGCGGCGCTTGGGGTCCACAAGGCGATCGCCTACCGGCTGATCGCGACGCTGGAGGCGCATGGCATGGTGGCGCGCACGCAGTCGGGCCGGATCATCCTCGGCACCGCGCCGCTGCATCTGGGCGCCAATGTGCAGTCGCAATTCCTGAATGCCGCCCTGCCCCATCTCGACGCGGTGGCGCGGCAGACCGGCGCGGCCGCCTGCATCGTGCTGGCCCAGGGTGAGGAGGCGGTGGTGGCGCTGGTGCGCGAGGCGCCGGGCGACGACATCATGCGGCTGACCTACCGGCTGGGCGTCCGCCACCCGCTGACCCGCGGGGCGACGGGGATCGCCATCCTGGCCGGGCGCCCGCCCGCCCCGGACGAGCCGGCGGCGGTGGCCGAGGCCCGCGCGGCCGACTACGCCCTGACCCGCGGCGAATTGCAGAGCGGCGCGGTGGGCGTCGCGGCGCCCGTGCTGAGGCCCGACATGCCGCGCATGGGGCTGGAGCCGGCGGTGGGGCTGGCCAAGCTGCACGACCTGGACATCGAGCGGGCGTCGCGGGCGGTGATGGACTGCGCCGAGACGCTGCGCGGGCTGATGCGGCAGGCCGATCCGGCGGCGGCGGGCGTGCCGGGGTGAGACCGCCCTGCGCCCCGAGGGCCTGCGCCTACTGGCGCGTGCCGCCGAAGAACCGCCCGTCGAAGGGCAGCCAGACCGCGCCCTCCCCGTCGCCTTCGAGGCGAAGCGTGTTCTGGTCGATGGAGACCGCGGTGACATGACTCCAGCCCTTCGGGCGGGGGACCACACCGATGGCGTGGCGCAGCCGGTGCACCCGCCGCGGCGCCAGCGCCAGCGGGCAGCGCCCATCGGCGCAATCGCCGCCCGGCGCGGCGCAGCCGGTGCCGGTGCCGTCGCCTGAGGCGCAGCCATCGCCGATGCCCAGAACGCGCCCGCGCTCAGCGGTCCACAGCGTCGTCACCGGCAGCATCTCGGGATCGCGCAGCACGAAGACGATGTCCTCTTCGGCGTGGCGCAGAACGGCGGTCCAGCCCAGCGGGTTGCCCGCGGCCTCGACCAGGGTGAGCGGCCGCCGCAGACCCGGCCCGTCGGGCAGGTCCACCGGCCCGGCAAAGCCCGCGTCCGGCGCGGCATCGCCGCCCGGCGCGCGGCGCTTGGGCGAATAGCTCAGCCGCCCGCCGGCCGCCATGTGCACCACCGGGTGATGCGCCAGCGACAGCGTGCCCCGCCCGCCCGACAGCAGATGCGACTGGTAAAGGATCGGCTCGCCCCGGCGCAGGCTGATCTCCTTTTCCACCGAGGCGCCCTGCATGGTCCCGCCGAGGCTGAGCCGCGCCAGCGCCGCCCGGCCCGACTGGACCACCTCGCGGACCTCCCAGGGGCTGTCGTCCTGCCAGAGAGCCGCGGACGCGCGCGCCGCCGATGCCGGCCGGCCGGGCCGGATCGCGGCCTCGCACCGCCCCTCGCGGCCGGCGCAATGCAGCGGATCGAGCCATTTGCGCCCGTCCCAGAACCTCAGTCCCCTAAGATGTCCGAGATGCGGATCAATGGTGACGGCACCATCCGGCACGGCCAGTGTCATGAAACGATCCATCGAGGCCCCCCAGCCCGTGCGTTTCCGTAAGGTTAACGCACACGGAAGGCCCGACAAAGAGCGACTGCGGAAACTAACTGTTGCTGGAAGATTCGCCGCGGTAGCCGGTGGCGATCACGAATTTCTCGGAACTGTCCGAGCGGCTCGCCGGGGGCTTGACGTTGGCGACCTTGGTGAAGCGCTGCTTGAGCAGCTTCTGCAGCTCGCCTTCGGCGCCGCCGGCCAGGACCTTGGCGACGAAGGTGCCGCCCTCCTCCAGCACGTCGAAGGCGAAATAGGCCGCCGCCTCGCACAGCGCGATGATCCGCAGATGGTCGGTCTGCTTGTGGCCCGAACTGGCCGCGGCCATGTCGCTCATCACCACGTCGGCCTTGCCGCCGAGCCATTCCTTGACCTTCTCGTCGGCGCCGTCGGAGAGGAAGTCGAGTTGGTGGATCTCGGCCCCGGCGATCGGTTCGACCTCCTGCAGGTCAACGCCGAGGACCTTGCCCACCGCCTTGCCCTTCTTCTCGCCCAGCGCGTTGACGCGCTGGACCGCCACCTGGGACCAGCCGCCGGGCGCGCAGCCGAGATCGACCACCCGCGCGCCGGGCACGAGGAAGCGGAACTTGTCGTCCAGCTCCAGGATCTTGAAGGCGGCCCGGCCGCGATACCCCTCGGCCTGGGCGCGTTTCACATAGGGGTCGTTGAGCTGGCGCTCGAGCCAGAGCGTCGAGCTGAGCTTGCGCCCGCGCGCCGATTTCACCCGCACCCTCAGATCGCGCTGCCCGCGCCCGCTGCTTTTCTTGCCAGTCATCGCCATATTCTCATGTCTTTTCCGGGCCCGTCCTATCAGACCGGCCCATCCTCCAACACCCCATCCGCGCTCATCTGCGCGTAAAGCAGCCCCTCGCGCAGTCCGCGGTCGGCCACCGACAGCCGGTCGGTCGGCCAAACCCGCATCAGCGCCTGCAGGATCGCCGCCCCCGACATGATCAGCGCATGCCGGTCGCGCCCGATCCGCGGGTCCACGCGCCGCCCCTCGGGGCCGAGATCGAGGTAATCGCGGATCACCCGGTCGATCTGGTCCGAGGTCATGCGCAGCCCGTCCACCTTGTTGCGATCATAGCGTTTCAGCCCGAGATGGCTGGCCGCCACCGTCGTCACCGTCCCGGAGGTGCCGATGATCTGGAACCCCTCGCGGGTCTGCTCATGCGCGTAGGGCGAGAAATCGGAGAGGTTCTCCTCGAAGAACCAGCTCATCAGCGCGAAGCGCGCGGCGTCGTCCTCGACGTCGTCGAATTTCTCCTTCAGCGTGGCCACGCCCAGCGGCACGCTGATCCAGTCCACCACCTTGGCGGTCGGAAACGGGCTGTCGGGGGCGTGGAATCCCGCGTGCAGCCGCATGATGGCGCGGGGGCGTTCGTGCCGCGGCACCGCGCTGAGGTCGATCCACACCAGCTCGGTCGAGCCGCCGCCGATATCCACGACCAGCAGTTGCTCGGTCCGGGTCGAGACCAGCGGCGCGCAGGAGACCACGGCCAGGCGCGCCTCCTCCTCGGGCTGGATGATCTCCAGCCGCAGCCCGGTCTCGCGCCGCACCCGATTCAGGAAATCGCGCGCGTTGCCGGCGCGGCGGCAGGCCTCGGTCGCCACCAGCCGCATCCGGGTGACATTGTGCTTCTCCAGCTTGGAGCGGCAGATCCGCAGCGCCTGCACCGTGCGCCCAATCGAGGCGCGCGACAGCCGGCCGGACGCCTCCAGCCCGGTGCCGAGCTGCACCGATTTCGAGAAACTGTCGACCACATGAAACTGGTTGCCCTGGGGTTGGGCAATCAGCATGCGGCAGCTGTTCGTGCCGAGGTCCAGCGCAGCATAGAGCTCTGCCGGGTCGGGCTGTTTCGGCGCGGGGGTTGCAACCGGTTTCGGGAACGCGCCCGCACCATTCGGACGCCTGGGCGCCATTCTCACGCCCTCCATTTCGAGTTGCCCTCAAGGTAGTCACAGACGCGGTGCTGCGCAAGGTGCCGCCGGCGCATGGGACGGCTCATAATCTTGTTGAAGATTATTCCGATGCTGCCCTCTTGGCCGCCACGGCCCTGCTGGCATAGACCCTAGGTCGCGGACCGTGCCCGTCATGTCGAAATCCGGCGCCGGCCGCCCGCATCCGCGGCGTAGAAGCGAAGCAGAAGCAAGAGGGAATCAGCGATGCCCGAGGTCACGATCGTTTACTGGCGCGACATCCCGGCCCAGGTCATCGTCGGCAAGGGCCGGCGCGGGTCCAAGCGCGTGCTGGCCGAACGGTTCGAACAGGCCATCGACCGCTGCGCGATGCGCGTCGGCGCGCGCGACACCGATGCCTATCTCGCGGAATGGCGCAAGGCCGCGCCCTATTCCGTGGACGGCGCGCCGGACGAGATCGCCGAGGCCGAGGCCGCGCGGCTGGAGGCTGAGTTCGACGACGAACGGCTCAAGGCGCTGATCCTGAATGACGGATGGACATGACCCTGCGACAGCTTTGGGAGGCCGCAATGGCACTGCTGAACTTCCGACGGCGCGAAAGCGCCCCGCCCCCGGCGAACCGGCAGATCGAGGCCCTGCTTGAGGGCTATTCGATCGAGGTGATGCCGCGCACCGCCGCCAGCATCGCGGATTTCCGCGACCTGCTGCCCGCCGGCACCCGCGTCTACATCGCCCATATCGAGGGAACGCCGATCGGGGACATGGTGGCCACCGCGCGCCGCCTGACCGATGAGGGCTACGCCCCGATGCCGCATTTCCCGGCGCGCATCATACGGGACCGGGTAATGCTGTCCGACTGGATCGCGCGCTACCAGGGCGAGGCGGGCGTCGAACAGGCGCTGCTGCTGGCCGGCGGCCTTTCCCAGCCGCAGGGCGCGTTCCACTCCTCCATGCAGATGCTGGAGACGGGGCTCTTCGACAAGGCGGGCTTCACCCGCCTGCACGTCGCCGGCCACCCCGAGGGCAACCGCGACATCGACCCGGACGGCTCGGACCGCAACGTGATGGAGGCGCTGCGCTGGAAGCAGCGGTTCTCCGAAACCACGGACGCCGAGATGGCGCTGGCCACCCAGTTCTGCTTCGAGGCGGGGCCGGTGATCGCCTGGGCCGACCGCCTGAAGGCCGAGGGCATCGATCTGCCCATCCATATCGGCGTGGCGGGCCCGGCCAAGCTGCAGACCCTGGTGAAATTCGCCGTCACCTGCGGCGTCGGCCCCTCGATCCGGGTGCTGCAAAAACGCGCCCGGGATGTTACCAAGCTGGTGCTGCCCTTCGAGCCCACCGAATTCCTGGCCGAGCTGGCCGCGCACAAGGCCGCCAACCCCGGCTGCACCATCGCGCGGGTGCATTTCTTCCCGCTCGGCGGGATCAAGACCAACGCCCAATGGGCGATCGACAATGGCGGCCGCTCGGCCGTCCCCGCCAACCAGAGATAAGGAACACCCATGACCCGCACCGTCATCGAGTCCAGGACCAAGACCGTCACCATCGGCTTCGACGAGCCGTTCTGCGTGATCGGCGAACGCATCAACCCCACCGGCCGCAAGAAGCTGGCCGCCGAACTGGAGGCCGGCGATTTCTCCACCGTCGAAAGGGACGCGCTGGAGCAGGTCGCCTGCGGGGCGATGGTGCTCGATGTGAACGCGGGGGTGGTCTACAACTCCAACCCCAACCCCAACGAGACCGAGCCGCCGCTCATGCGCAAGATGATCGAGCTGGTGCAGGGGCTGGTGGACGTGCCGCTCTGCATCGACAGCTCGGTGCCCGGCGCGCTGGAGGCGGGGCTGGAGGCGGCCGAGGGGCGGCCGCTGCTGAACTCGGTCACCGGCGAGGAGGAGCGCATGGAGCTCGTGCTGCCGCTGGTCAAGAAATACAACGTGCCGGTGGTGGCGATTTCCAACGACGACACCGGCATCTCCGAGGATCCCGACGTGCGCTTCGCCGTCGCCAAGAAGATCGTCGAGCGCGCCGCCGATTACGGCATCCCCGCGCATGACATCGTGGTCGACCCGCTGGTCATGCCGGTGGGCGCGATGGCGACCGCCGGCCAGCAGGTCTTCGCCCTTGTGCGCCGGCTGCGCGACGAGCTGGGCGTCAACACCACCTGCGGCGCCTCGAACATCTCCTTCGGGCTGCCCAACCGGCACGGCGTCAACGCCGCCTTCCTGCCCATGGCGATCGGCGCGGGCATGACCTCGGCCATCATGAACCCGGTCCGGCCGGTGGAGATGGAGGCCGTGCGCGCCGCCAACCTGCTGATGAACCACGACCCGAACGGGGCCGAATGGATCCGGTTCGCGCGCGTGCTGGACGCGGTGAAGGAGGGCACGCCCTTTCCCGAGGCGTCGCAGGCCGCCGCCGCGGGCGGCGGGCGCGGCGGACGGCGCCGGCGCCGCGCGTAACGCCGTGTTAACCGCCCCCGTGACAGGGTGCGGGGCATGCAGAATGCCCCGCACCGCAACAACGCCGATTTCTGGATCGCGACCGTCTTCAGCGCCAAGGCCGTGGCCCGGGGCGCGGTGGTGCGCCGCTCGGTCCACTGGGTGGCGCGCGAAATCGGCGTCGAACGTTTCGTGGACGAGGTGCGCGGGCGCGGCTATCACATGGTCGAAACCGGCGGCCAGTTCATCGTCATCTGCAACAGGAACCCTGTGCGCATCATCTGCTGATCAATTTTTCTGCGAAAAATTGCCTCGATTTTTCGCGGAAAAATCGTATCTCGCACTGTGGCCCGAGGGTCCCGCATTGCCGGCAGGCGCCGGCTGAGGCACGCATCCATGTCCGACTCCGATCCGCTCGTCATCTTCACGCCCTCGGGCAAGCGCGGCCGCTTTCCCGTGGGCACCCCCGTCCTGACCGCCGCCCGGCAGCTGGGCGTCGACCTCGATTCGGTCTGCGGCGGGCGCGGGATCTGCTCGAAATGCCAGGTCAGCCCCTCCTTCGGGGAGTTTCCCAAGCACGGCGTCACCGTGACCGGGGACTCGCTGAGCCCGTTCAACGCGGTCGAGAAGCGCTATGACGAAAAGCGCGGGCTGAAGCCCGGCCGCCGCCTCGGTTGCCAGGCCCAGATCATGGGCGACGTGGTGATCGACGTGCCGCCCGAAAGCCAGGTGCACAAGCAGGTGGTGCGCAAGGCCGCCACCGCGCGCGCCATCACCCTGGACCCGGCCACGCATCTCTACCTCGTCGAGGTGGAGGAGCCCGACATGCACGAACCCTCGGGCGATTTCGAGCGTCTGTCCGCCGCACTCGAGGCGCAATGGGGCATCGCGGGGCTGACCGCCCCCCTTCCCCTGCTCGCCCGCCTGCAACCCGCGCTGCGCAAGGGCGACTGGCGGGTAACGCTGGCGGTGCACACCCCCCGCGCCGGCGCGGCGCCGGAACTGCTGGAGATCTGGCCCGGCTTCTACGAGGGCGGGATCTATGGCCTCGCCATCGACCTCGGCTCCACCACCATCGCCGCGCATCTGTGCAACCTCGCCACCGGAGAGGTGCTGGCCTCCTCGGGGATCATGAACCCGCAGATCCGCTTCGGCGAGGATCTGATGAGCCGCGTCTCCTACGCCATGATGAACCCGGGCGGCGCGGCCGAGATGACCGCCGCCGTGCGCGCCGCGCTGAACGACCTGGCCCAGGGCATCGCCGAGGAGGCCGGCGTCGCCCCCGACGCGATCGTCGAGACCACCTTCGTCTGCAACCCGGTGATGCACCACCTGCTGCTGGGCATCGATCCGGTGGAACTGGGCCAGGCGCCCTTCGCGCTGGCCACCTCGGGGGCGCTGAACCTGCCGGCGGCCGCCCTGGGGCTCAGCGCGATCAACCCCGCCGCGCATGCCTATATCCTGCCCTGCATCGCGGGCCATGTGGGCGCCGACGCCGCCGCCGTCGCGCTGTCCGAAGAGCCGCACAAATCCGACGACCTGGTGCTGATCGTGGACGTGGGCACCAACGCCGAGCTGCTGCTGGGCAACCGTGCCCGGGTGCTGGCCTGCTCGTCTCCCACCGGCCCGGCCTTCGAGGGCGCGCAGATCAGCGCGGGCCAGCGCGCCGCGCCCGGCGCGATCGAGCGGGTGGAGATCGACCCCGCCACCAAGGCGCCGCGCTTCCGCGTGATCGGCTGCGAGCTGTGGTCGGACGAGGACGGCTTCGACGCGGCCACCGCGGCGACGGGCATCACCGGAATCTGCGGCTCCGGCATCATCGAGGCGGTGGCCGAGATGCGCATGGCGGGTCTCCTGGACGCCTCGGGCCTGATCGGCTCGGCCGAGCAGACGGGCAGCGCGCGGTGTTTCCCCGAGGGGCGGACGCATTCCTACCTGCTGCATGACGCCAGCGCCGAGGGCGGGCCGCGCATCGCGGTCACGCAGGGCGATATCCGGGCCATCCAGCTGGCCAAATCGGCGCTTTATGCCGGCGCGCGGCTCTTGATGGACGAGATGGGCGTGGACACGGTCGACCGGGTGGTGCTGGCCGGCGCCTTCGGCGCGCATATCAGCCCGAAACACGCCATGGTGCTGGGGATGATTCCCGACGCGCCGCTGGACAAGGTGACAAGCGCCGGCAACGCCGCCGGAACGGGCGCGCGCATCGCGCTGTGCAACCGCGCCGCGCGCGCCGAGATCGAGCAGGTGGTGCGCCGGATCACCAAGGTCGAGACCGCCGTCGAGCCGCGTTTCCAGGAGCATTTCGTGGCCGCCAATGCCATCCCGCACGCCACCGCGCCCTTCCCGGAACTGGCCAAGACCACGCCCCTGCCGCAGGTCAATTTCAACACCGGAGGTGGTGGTGAGGGCGGCCGGCGCAGACGCCGCCGCGGATAGTCGGCTTTCGCTTGACCGGGGCCGCGGCTTTGACTATCTCAAGGCTCCGGGCGGGTGTAGCTCAATGGTAGAGCAGGAGCTTCCCAAGCTTAAGACGAGGGTTCGATTCCCTTCACCCGCTCCAGATTTCCCGGTAAGCAGAGTCCGACCGATCCGCATCCGCCGCCATGCGCGCGCGCGGCATTTCGAGCAAGGGGACGACCGGCCATGAAGCCCGGCAGGGACATCGACGAGATCTGCTACCCGTTCATCTGCGAGACCTCGGCGCTGTGCGATTTCGAGGTGGTGACGGACGAGCTGTGCGGCCATATCGGCGCCGCGCTGTCGCTGCTGCCCGACGACATGCCCGACCTCGCCGCCGACCTCGACCGGCTGCAGCCGCTGGCCTTCCACGTCAACGGCTCGATCCGCGGGCGGCTGGCGATCGCGGAGACCGACATCGTCTGGCTGAAATCGCGGCTCGCGCATTACCGCGCCGAAGTGGCCGACGGCGTGGACGGCTTCGTCCTGCCGCGCGGCGACATGCCCGTGCCCTTCCTCAACCTCGCCCGTTCCGCCGCGAAAAAGGCGATCCGCCTGATGGTGCGGATCGAGGAGGAGGGCCGCGCGGTGCCCGCCGAACTGCCGCGCATCTGCAACGTGATGTGCAACTTCCTGTTCACCGTGATCCTGGTGATCAACAGGCGCCGCGGGTTCGATGAAACCCCCTTCGTCAGCAAGAGCTACGGCCGCGCCTCCCCTTCCACCTGATACCGAAACGCCGATGACCCTGCCCTATCTCACGCCCCTCGACGCCGACACCCAGCGCGCCCACGGCATCGCCGCGCCCTGGCCGCTGGCCATCGCCGACCGCGTGCGGTTCTCCGAGCTTGACCCGCTGAACCACGTCAACAACGCCGCCTACCTGAGCTGGTTCGAGGGGATACGGATCCACTATTTCCGGGACTGGGACATCTCGCATTACCGCCCCGGCGATCCGCGGCTGGTGATCCGCCGCGCCGAGGTCGATTACCTGCGCGAGATGCGGCTGGACGAGGATTACATCCTGACCGCGCGCACCGTCAGCTTCCGCACCACCAGCTTCACCATGGAATACGCGCTCTGGGCGGGAGATCTGCGCGCCACCGGCGCGGCGGTGGTGGTGATGCTCGCCCCCGACGGGTCGGGCAAGATGCCCCTGCCCGACGCGCTGCGCCAGCGCTTCGAGCAGGTCGACGGCGCGCGCGCCGCCTGAGCGGGCATTGCCCCGCCCGCCCGCCGGTGCGATAACGCGCGCCAAGCCCCGCGCCGGAGACCCCGCATGGAAAAACGCGTCTACCTGAACACGCCCGAACGGGCCACGCCGCTGACCCGGGCGCTGGCGCTGGTCTTTCCGCGCTACCGCGCGCATCTGGCGATCGCGCGCTACCCCGAGGCGCTGCACGGGCCGCTGCGCAACATGATCCTGACCACGGACAAGAAATTCCTGTTCGTGCGCAACCTGAAATGCGCCTGCACCTCGGTCGCGCAGGTGATGTATTACTACGGCGAGGGGCGGTTCTACCCGCGCTCGATCCACCGCGCGCAGAAGGGCATCCTGGCCGCACGCTACCACTGGCACGAGGTGGAGCCGGTGTGGAAGGCGGGCACGGCCTTCACCTTCACCTTCACCCGCCACCCGGAAAACCGCGCCTATTCGGCCTTCACCAATTTCTTCGTCGACAAGAGCAACATCGCCACGCACAACCACTGGGCCCCGATGAAGGACCACGGCTATGACGAGGCCAGGGATGTCTCCTACAATTTCGATGTCTTCCTCGACTACGTCGCCCACACGATGGAGATCAGCCCGCTCAGGACCTCGGCGCATTGGCGGCCGCAGGTCCTGAACATCGGCTACGGCCAGATCGACTATGACTTCATCGGCAAGGTGGAGAACCTGAACGCCGACATCCAGACCGTATTCGAAATGGGGGGCGCGGCCGGCTTTCCGCCCCGCGAGGTGCTGGAGGCGCGGTTCAACCGCTCGGCGGCGAAGAAACCGCCGCTAACCGAGGCACAGCGCGCCCGCATCCGCACGCTTTTCGCCGCCGATTTCGAGGCCTTCGGCTACTGATCCTTCTGATCGTCCTGGTCGTCCCAGCTGCCCACATGGGCGCGGACGAAATCGACCAGAAGCGCCGTGGAGCTGTCGGCGATGCCGTTCGCCTCGCCGCGCAGCAGCGGTTCGAGCGAGCGGGCCAGTTCCTTGCCCAGTTCCACCCCCCACTGGTCGAAGCTGTTGACGCCGAGGATCACCCCCTCGACGAACACCCGGTGCTCGTAAAGCGCCACGATCCGGCCCAGCATCTCGGGCGTCAGCCGCGGATAGATCAGCGTCGTCGAGGGCCGGTCGCCGGGAAAGACGCGGTGCCGCGCCTGACGCTCCAGCTCGTCGCCCACCAGCCCCTGCGCGCGCAGCATGGCGCGCGCCTCCTCCAGGGTCCGGCCGCGCATCAGCGCCTTGGACTGGGCCAGGCAATTGGCCACCAGCAGCCGGTGGTGGCGCGAGCGGCCCATCTCGTTGCCCTCGGCGGCTACCAGGAATTCGCAGGGCACGACCTCGGTGCCCTGGTGCAGAAGCTGGAAGAAGGCGTGCTGGCCGTTGGTGCCCGGCTCGCCCCAGACCACCGGCCCCGAGGGGCGCGCCAGGTCCGAACCGTCCATCGCCACGCGCTTGCCGTTGCTTTCCATCTCGAGCTGCTGGAGATAGGCCGGCAGCCGCGCGAGCTGCTGGTCGTAGGGCAGCACCGCGCGGGTCGGGTAGCCGCAGCACTGGTGATGCCAGATGCCGACCAGCGCCAGCAGAACCGGCAGGTTCCGGCCGAGGGGCGCGGTGCGGAAATGCCCGTCCATCTCCTCGGCGCCGCGCAGGAAGGCGCGGAAATTCTCCGGCCCCACGGCCAGCATCACGCTCAGCCCGATCGGCCCCCAGACCGAATAGCGCCCGCCGACCCAATCCTCGAAGCCGAAGA
The DNA here is from genome assembly GCF_018139985.1 of Actibacterium sp. MT2.3-13A. Classification (GTDB taxonomy): domain Bacteria; phylum Pseudomonadota; class Alphaproteobacteria; order Rhodobacterales; family Rhodobacteraceae; genus JAGSOU01. The sequence continues at coordinate 24,430 of NZ_JAGSOU010000027.1, forward strand.
CCTGCGATTGCGGGATGCCAAAGGCGTCTGTCTTGTCCAGCGCGGTCGAAAGCGCCACGAACTGCGCCGCCGGGTCCGCCACCCGCGCCGCCATCATCCGGCGCGCGGTGCCGGCGTTGGTCATGGTCTCGATCGTGGTGAAGGTCTTGGAGGCCACGATAACCAGCGTCCGGCTCAGGTCGAGCCCGCCCATCACCTGCGCGACATGCGCGCCATCGACGTTGGAAACGAAATGCACCCGCGGCCCGTCGGCATAGGAGGCCAGCGCCTGGCAGGCCATCACCGGGCCGAGGTCCGAGCCGCCGATGCCGATATTCACCACGTCGGTGATCCGGCCGCCCTGCCCGCGGAATGCGCCGCTGCGCACGGCGCGGGCGAAGCTTTCCATCCGGTCGAGCGTCGCATGCACGCCGGGCATCACGTCCGCGCCATCGACCCGCACCGGCCCGGCGCCGGGGCTGCGGCGCAGCGCGGTGTGCAGCGCCGCGCGGTGCTCGGTCTCGTTGATCTTCTCGCCGGCGAACATGGCGTCGCGGCGGGCGGCGACGCCGGCCTCCTCGGCCAGGGCGATCAGAAGGGCGCGGGTCGGATCGTCGATATTGGTCTTTGAATAGTCGAGCACCATCCCGGAAAACTCGGCCGAAAACGCCTCGGCCCGCCGGGGATCATCGAACAAGTCCTTGATGTGCCGCTCTTTCGCCGCCTCTGCCTGCAAACGAAGACCCGCCCAGAAAGTCATCAATTACTCCGCCCAATGAATGGTCGCGTTCCTCAATACGGCAGCGACCGGTGCCACGGCAGGCATATCCAGCCGGGCCGCCTCGTCAAGGGCCGCGCGCTTTTCCGGGCCGGTTATGAGCAGATGTGTTGTCATCGCGCCCCGCAGGACCGGCGCGGTCAGGGTGACGCGCGGCTCCGCCGCGCCGGGCGCGCGCATCGGCATCAGGATCGGAGCGTCGGGGTCGAGCGCCTCGCGCAGACGGTCGGCGCCGGGAAACAGCGAGGCGACATGCATGTCCGCCCCCATGCCCAGCAGCAGCACGTCGATCGGCAGCGCCGGGGCGATCACCGCGGCCAGCGCGTCCACAGCCTGTTCGGGCTCCGGCGTGGGGGCGTAGAGCGGCAACAGCCGCGCCCTGGCCGCCCGACCCGTCAGCAGCCGCGCGCGCAGCAGCCGCGTGTTCGACCGCTCCGAGCTTTCGGGCACCCAGCGCTCGTCGGTGGGCAGCACGTCAATGCGCGCCCAGTCGAGATCGACCTCCGCCAGCGCATCGAAGACCGGACCCGGCGTCGTGCCCCCCGGCACGGCGAAGGTCACACGCGCCTCGTGATCGAGCGCCGCGCTCAGTTCCTCCGCCAGCAGCGCGGCGAGGTCGAGGACCAGCGCCTCGCGGTCGGGATAGGCGATGAATTTCACGGCCGCACCTCGCGCCAGCGCCTCCCGTCGCGGTGCATCAGCATCAGCGAATCCTCGGGGCCGGAACTGCCGGCGTCATAGGGCCTCGGCCGGTCCTCGCGGGCCTCCCAGCCGGCGATGATCGGGTCAGTCCAGGCCCAGGCGGCCTCGACCTCGTCGCCACGCATGAACAGGGTCTGGTTGCCGCGGATCACGTCCATGATCAGCCGCTCGTAGGCGTCGGGGATGTCCTGCGCCTCCGGGCCCAGCGCCTCGGCAAAGGACATGTCCAGCGGCACCTCGATCAGGCGCATTCCGCCCGGCCCGGGCTCCTTGATGGTGACGTTGAGGGTGATGCCCTCGTTCGGCTGCAGCTTGATCACCAGCACGTTGGGCGCCTGCCCCTTCTGCACCCCGAAGATCGAATGCGGCGGCTCCTTGAAGGTGATCGCGATCTCGGAGGTGCGCGCGCGCATCCGCTTGCCGGTGCGCAGGTAGAAGGGCGTGCCCTTCCAGCGCCAGTTCGACACAGCCAGGCGCAGCGCGACGAAACTCTCGGTGGTGCTGTCGCGGCTGTCCACGTCGGTCAGGTAGCCGGGCACGCCGTCGTCGGCGCAATACTGGCCGCGCACGATGTCCTCGGGGCCGAGCGCATCCAGCGCGCGGATGACCTTGAGCTTCTCGTCGCGCACCGCGTCGGGGTCGAAATGGCTGGGCGGCTCCATCGCGATCAGGCACAGCAGCTGCATCATGTGGTTCTGCACCATGTCCCGCATCGCGCCGGAGCGGTCGTAATAGGGCCCGCGCCCGCCGACCCCCACGGTCTCGGCCACGGTGATCTGGATATGGTCGATATACTGGGCGTTCCACAGCGGCTCGAACAGCATGTTGCCGAAGCGGATCGCCATCAGGTTCTGCACCGTCTCCTTCCCGAGGTAATGGTCGATGCGGTAGATCTGAGCCTCGTCGAAATGCTGCGCCAGCGTCCGGTTCAGCGCGCGCGCGCTGGCCAGGTCGTGGCCGAAGGGCTTCTCCACCACGATGCGGGCCTCGGGGCCGGCCATACCGTTGTCGCGCAGCCGCTGCGCGAGATCGCCGAACAGCGACGGGCCGACCGAGAAATAGAAGGCATGGTCCACATCGGCGCGCATCAGCCGCGACAGCTCCGCCCAGCCGGTTTCGCCCCTGGCGTCGATCACCACATAGCGCAGCCGCCCGAGGAACGCCTCGACCGTCGCCGGCACGCGCTTGACCTCCGAGACGAACTCCTCGATCGCCTCGCGCGCGAAGGCCCGGTACTGCGCGTCGTCCAGATCCGAACGGGCCGCGCCGATGATCGCCACCTCGGGCGGGATCTGCCCGGCCCAGAACCGGCGGTAGAGCGCCGGCAGGATCTTGCGCCGCGCCAGATCGCCCGTGCCGCCGAAGATCACGAGATCGAAAGGATCGACCGGGATGATGCGTGAAGCCATGTGCCCTCGTCCGTCAGGGGCGATTCCGCCCCCTGCGGGCCGCCCGGGGCGCACTGTATCACCAAGAGACGCACCCACAAGGCGCGCGCGGACCTCCGGCGCCTCAGGCCTCCAGCTCGGTGTCCCAGTAGAGGAAATCGAGCCAGCTGTCGTGCAGGTAGTTCGGCGGGAACCTGCGGCCCATGTTGCGCAGTTCCTCCGCGCCGGGCCGGCGCGGCGGCTTGCGCAGGGACATGCCGGCCTGGCGCAGGCTCTTCGAGCCCTTCCTGAGGTTGCATTTCGAGCATGCCGCCACCACGTTTTCCCAGCTGGTCACGCCGCCGCGCGCCCGCGGCACGACGTGGTCGAAGGTCAGATCGCCGGTGGTGCCGCAGTACTGGCAGGAGAATTCGTCCCTCAGAAACAAATTAAAGCGCGTGAAGGCCACGCGCTTTTGAGGTTTGACGTAATCTTTGAGGACGACGACCGAGGGGATCCTTATCCGCATCGTCGGGCTGTGCACGAACTGGTCGTACTCGGCCACGATATCGACCCGCTCCAGCCAGGCGGCCTTCACCGCCTCCTGCCAGGGCCAAAGTGACAGCGGGTAATAGGAAAGTGGCCGGTAATCCGCGTTCAGCACCAGCGCCGGGTGCTTCTTGAGGTTCTGGGGGTCCCTGACGAACCCCGTCCTGAAATCGCCGTCCATTTGCGTGACTCCGCCTCCGCCCTGCCTGCCGTTTCCCGGCACCAAGGCGGGACGACCCCGCCCCAGCTTGTGGATAACTATATATGGCGTTTTGCGCCTGACAAGCCCCGCAGATGCGGTGCCGCCCGGCCCGAAGCTTGCACATTTCCGTGACAGGCCCGTGACGGCGCCCTCGGGCGGGTTTGCCGCGCGGCGCGCGCGGCGCTAGGCTGAGCCCATGTCGCACGCCCCCGCATCCGCCCCCGCGCCGCTTTCGGCCCTCCTGGAAGCCGCGCTCTACTGCCCCGACCTCGATGCGGCGGAGGCATTCTACGGCGGCGTGCTGGGGTTGACGCGGCTGACCCGCGCGGGCGACCGGCACGTCTTCTACCGCGTCGGCGGCGCGGTGCTGCTGATCTTCAACCCCGCCGAGACCGCGAAACCGCCCTCCCCCGGCGCGCTGCCGGTGCCGCCTCACGGGGCGCGGGGCCCGGGGCACCTGTGCTTCGCGGCCAGCGATGCCGGGATCACGCTCTGGCGGCAGCGGCTGGAGGAAGCCGGCCACCCGATCGAGGCCGATTTCCGCTGGCCGAACGGCGCGCGCTCGCTCTATTTCCGCGATCCGGCCGGCAATTCCATCGAGATCGCCGAGCCGCGGCTGTGGTTCGCCGCGGGCGAGGACGGCTAGCCGTCCCGCCGCGCGATGCCCAGCCGCTCCTGCATGAAGGCCAGCGCCACGCTCAGCCCGTCGGGCGCGATGCCATGCGCGGTGCCCTTCATGACATGGGCGTAGACCTCGAAGCCCGCCTCGCTCAGCGCCTCGCCGGCCTCGGGCAGAGATTGCACCGGCACCACGTCGTCCTGGTCGCCATGCACCAGCAGCACGGGCGGGCGGCTCAGCGCCTCCTCGGTCAGCATCTCGGGCCGCAGCAGCCGCCCCGAGAAGCCCACGATCCCCGCCACCTCGTCGGGCCGGCGCGGACCCACATGCAGGCTCATCATCGTGCCTTGCGAAAAGCCGAACAGGATCATCCGGTCCGGCGTCAGCCGCTCGGCCTCCAGCACCTCGTCGAGATAGGCGTTAAGGTCATCGACCGCGCGCAACATCCCCGCCTCGCTCGCCTCCTCGGTGGAGCCGTCGATCCACGGGATCGGGAACCACTGGTAGCCGAAGGGCGCGCCCGCACAGCTCTCCGGGGCGTCCGGCGCGATGAAGGCCGTGCCCGGCATGTGCGGCATCAGCGGATCGGCCAGCCCCAGCAGGTCCGCGCCGTTGGCGCCATAGCCGTGCAGGAACACCACCAGCGATTGCGCCGCACCCTCGGCGGGGCCACGCCGATCAGTTGTCAGAACCCGTGTCATCTGATCCCTTCTCTTTCCTTCGCCACCCGGTAGTAGGCCCAAAGCGCGCGCGCCGCAACGCCCCGCCAGGGCGCCCAGCCCGCGGCCATCTCGCGCAGCGCCCGCTCGCTGGGCCGCGCCTCGAGCCCGAAGAGCAGACGCGCCGCTTCCTGTAACGCCAGATCGCCGGGCGCAAAGACATCCGCCCGCCCGAGCGAGAACATCGCGTAGATCTCGGCCGTCCAGCGCCCGATCCCCGGCACCGCCACCAGCGTCGCGACGACCTGCTCGTCCGGCGCCGCGCGCAATCCGCGATAATCAATCCCGGCGCCCGCCAGCGCCTTGGCATAGCGGATCTTCTGCCGGCTCAGCCCGCAGGCGCGCAGCTCCTCCTCGCTCGCCCGGATCACCTGGCGCGGCCCGGTCAGGCGCGCCGCCTTCAGCCGCCCCCAGATCGCGTCCGCCGCCGCGACCGAGACCTGCTGGCTGACGATCGCCCCCAGCAGCGGTTCGAACCCGTCGCGCCGCCGGCGCAGCGGCAACGGGCCCGTCCGCTCCAGCGCATGCGCGAAACGCGGTTCGATGCGGGCCAGATACGCCGCCCCCTCCGCCACGCAATCTTCGGTCTCGATGATCCGCCCGACCATGCGCGCGCCCCCTTTCTTCTGGCCCCAAATATCCGGCCTTATGTATCAAACGCACCAAGAAACCGGAATCCCTGACCGCCGGTTTTCGCTATCCTGTAGCCCATGCAGGACAAGACGATAGACAACGCGCTCAGGGCGCTGTGCAAAGCCGGTGGCGAACAGGGCGAGCTTGCCGGTAGGTTGCTTGTGATGCGCGGCATAGACCCGCTGGAGCCGTCCAGGTATCCCAAAAACGCCGCCCGGCACCGTGAGACGCGAAAACTGGTTCTAGATGAGCTGCGGAACGGGCCTAAGTCCGCCAGCGACATAGGGGCGGTCATACGCGCGCAGAAGCCCGAAATAACCACGCGGTCCGCGACAAACCGTGCCTATATGGCGCTGTACAGGCTGCGCGAGGCGGGTCTGGTTCGACGTTATGCGTTGACATGGGAGTTGCAACCAATTGATAGACTCACCTAATGTGAAGCATGGCGCAGGTTCTATCTCGGTTTGTGATTTATGAATGACTTCAATAAGTTAAACTGTCGCGTATCCTTCCTTATGAACTTGGTGGTTGCGTCTATTTTGTTGAATTTCCTGACTCTTTTTGTTATATTGTTGTGGTGGAACGTTGGGGACACAGACCCGAGGCCAGGCGCTATGGCCGTGTCCCTTTCTGTGTTCCAAATTCTTTTGGCGGTGGCATTGGTGGGTGGATTCTGGTTGTTCCGTAGCCATGTTGCTGAGCGGGCCGAAGATGTTGCTAAGGCCGTAGCAGGACCAGTGGCAGAAGTAGAGGCAGCGGAAAGGGCAGAGTTGGTTGCGCGGCGGATTGCAGAAGCAGCGGTTGCAGAAAGGGTGGGCAACGGAGAAGATACTACGCAAGCTCAAGTCGATGCGCTTGGAGAGGATGATTGAGAATGCACAATCATGATGAAATGGAAGTCGTGCGCAGGTTTTCAGAGTCTGGCCCAGTAGACATTCTTGGCCTCATTCATGCGCTTGGAATCCGTTATGAGGAACGACCAATGCACTCTGGAGCGTCAGGTGAGATCGTGTTCGACGGGGAAGACTTCATTATCGCCGTCAATGAGGCAGAGATAGCTCCAAGAAAACGGTTCACAGCCGCGCATGAGCTTGCTCATTACTTGCTCCATAGAGACCTCTTGGAGCAAAAGGGGCGATTAAATAGACACAGCGATGTTTTGTTTGGCGACGCAGCCGCCTATAACCCACCGGCACCATTTAGCCCTACACATGAGGTGCAGGCAAATAGGTACGCGGCAGAGTTACTAATGCCAGCCTCCAGAATCAGGAAGCTGTGGAAGGGGGAAGACGTCGACAACGTGGAAGAAATCGCTTCTGCTCTTGGCGTGTCCAAGAAGGCTGTCAAAATAAGGCTGAAAACACTCAACCTTAGATCCACGTCTGATTAAGCCTACCGCTGCCAGTACCCTTTCCACTGACGGCTGACCGGCGCGCTCATGGCATTCGACACCACGATCTTCGCCAGTGTCCCGTTGTCGGTGCGGCGGTTGTCTTCCAGCCATGCGGCGTGGTTCGCGTACTGGTACAGGTACTGCGGGCTGACGTGGTGGTGCTGACCTTCGACCATGCGGCGCAGGCGGGAGAAGTAGCTCTCGACCATGTTGGTATGCTTGCCGTGGTCGCTGTAGATTTCAGAGTGGTTCACCCGGGCAACGTTCCAGCCCGCGTGGAGCAGATCCCAATGGCTTGCCTCGTCGGCAGAAATGGTCGCCATGCGGTCAACGTTCTCGTTTGCCAGCGCAACGCCTTCGGCCTCGCTCATGGTCACGAAAGGCAAGGTGCGGCCTTCCCGCTCGCGCATGGCGACGACAACGCGGCGCTTGCCGGTCTGGTGTTCCTTCTTGCGGCGGTCAACGCGGTCGGCCTTGGCGTTTGCCGGGCGGATGTGACCGCCGAAATAGGCCCCGTCGATTTCAACGTGATCGGCCAGAACTTCGCCGGTGTGGACCTCCTGTGCCATTGCCTCGCGCAGCTTATGCGCCAGAACGAATGCGGCCTTGTACTGGCAGTCCAAGTCACGCGAAAGCTGGACCATCGAAACACCTTTAGCGGCGTTCACGATGATGCAGATCGCGGCCAGCAGTGACCTGCTACGGGATTTTCATCCGGCCGCGACCGGAGCCCGGTTGGTGTTTACGCCGATCGGCGCAGGTTGAGCAATCGCCCGACGCGCGGAGCTTTCATCTCGCGCAGCGGGGCGGGCGATT
>NZ_JAGSOU010000028.1 GCF_018139985.1 Actibacterium sp. MT2.3-13A
CGCTGCTGAGCGGCGAGGGCGCGCCGCGCGACCGCGCGGCCGGGATGGCGCTGCTGACGCCGCTGGCGGGGGCGGGCGATGCCGGGGCGGCGATGGCGCTGGCCCGCACGCAGCAGGACGCCGACCCCGGGGCCGCCTATGGCTGGGCGCTGCAGGCCGCCGCCGCGGGCGAGGCCGGCGCGGGCGCCCTGCTCGACCGGCTGGAGCGCGCCCTGCCCTTCGAACGGGTGCTGGCGCTGCAAACCGAACAGGCGGGAACGGCCGAGACGGCGCCCGGCGCGCTGGGCTCGCTGGCGCAGATCCGGTCGGCGGCGGTGGCGCGCTTTTCGGGCCGCGGGCAGAGCCGCGCCTATGGCCAGGCCGCGCTGTTCGCCATGCTGGGCTCGGCGGCGGGAGACGCCGAATGCGCCGACATCCTGGCCGAGATCGACGAGCGCGCGCGCCTCGCCGGCCCCGCCGCCCGCGCCGCCTGGGCCGAGGCCGAGGCCGCGGCCAGCGCGGCGGCGATGGCGGCCTGGCTGGAGCAGGACCTGCCCGCGCGGCTGGCCGGCGGCGAGTAAGCCGCCGCCGTTAGCGCAAATTCTGTTGCACCGTCCGGGCGGGGCTTTTAATCCCTGCCCGACGGAGAATTCATAACAGGGAGCGCAGCTGATGAAAGCGACGCGGACAGTCCAGAAAATCCTTTCCAACTACGAAGGCGAGACCCCGGGCGTGAAGGGCAAGCTGTGCCAGATGCTGATGCATGGCAAGCTGGGCGGCACCGGCAAGATGATCATCCTTCCCGTGGACCAGGGATTTGAGCACGGCCCCGCGCGCAGCTTCGCGCCCAACCCGGCGGGCTACGACCCGCATTACCATTACCAGCTGGCGATCGACGCGGGACTCAACGCCTATGCAGCGCCGCTGGGCATGCTGGAGGCCGGCGCCGACAGCTTCGCCGGCCAGATTCCGACCATCCTGAAGGCGAACTCGGCCAATTCTCTGATGTCGCCGACAGCGGGCAAGAACCAGGCGGTGACGGCCTCGGTCGATGACGCGCTGCGGTTGGGCTGCGCGGCGATCGGCTTCACCATTTATCCCGGCTCGGACATGGCGCTCGACATGTTCGAGGAGATCGTGGAGATGCGGAAGGAGGCCGCGGCCAAGGGCGTCGCCACGGTGATCTGGTCCTACCCGCGCGGCGAGGCGATCTCCAAGGACGGCGAGACCGCGATCGATATCGCCGCCTATGCGGCGCAGATCGCGGCGCTGCTGGGCGCGCATATCATCAAGATCAAGCTTTCCACCGACCATCTGGAGCTGCCCGAGGCGAAGAAGGTCTACGAGGCGCAGAACATCGACATCGCCAGCCAGGCCGCGCGGGTGAAGCATTGCATGGACGCCTCGTTCAACGGCCGGCGCATCGTGGTGTTCTCGGGCGGGGCCAAGAAGGGCGCCGACGGCGTCTATGACGACGCGCGCGCGATCCGCGACGGCGGCGGCAACGGCTCGATCATCGGACGCAACTGCTTCCAGCGGTCGCGCGAGGAGGCGCTGGCGATGCTGGGCAAGCTGGTCGAGATCTACAAGGGCAAGGCCTGAGGCCGGCCGGCGGGATTCCGAGTATTTTTTCCAAGAAGAAGGGGGCGGGCTTTCCCGCCCCTTTTTTTCGCGCCGGGGATTCCCTTCGCGAATCGTTTCTGTCATGATTCCGGCATCCGCCCGGCACAAGAGGCGGCGCAGAGGCAGACCATGAGCAATTCGCGCAAGCACCCCGCCTGGGGAGGCGTGCTGTATTTCACGCTGGCCTTCACCCTGGCCACCTATTTCACCTTTGCCGCCGTGCAGGGCGACCAGGGGCTGTTCCGCCGCATCCAGATCGAGGCCGAGACCCAGGCGCTGCGCGCCGAGCACGCGGCGCTGGCCGCGGAGCTGGAGGAGATGCGCAACAAGACCCGGCGCCTGTCGGACGACTATCTCGATCTCGACCTGCTGGACGAGCAGGCGCGCAGCGTGCTGGGCATGATCCGCGCCGACGAGATCGTGATCCGCTGAACCGGCCGCCACCTGTCGCAAAATTGCCGCTCGAAATCGCGCGCCCGGCTTGCTATCATTTTGTTTAACGTTAAACCATTTTTCGTGACCAGGGGGGACCTGCCAGATGGCCACGCGAAAAACATCAAGAAAACCAAACGCCTCCGCCGAGGAACTGCTGGGCTATTACCGCGAGATGCTGCTGATCCGGCGATTCGAGGAGAAGGCCGGGCAGCTTTACGGCATGGGGCTGATCGGCGGGTTCTGCCATCTCTACATCGGCCAGGAGGCCGTGGTGGTGGGGCTGGAGGCCGCGGCCGACGAGGGCGACAAGCGCATCACCTCCTACCGCGACCACGGACACATGCTGGCCTGCGGCATGGACCCCAAGGGCGTGATGGCCGAGCTCACGGGCCGCGAGGGCGGTTATTCCAAGGGCAAGGGCGGCTCGATGCACATGTTCTCGAAAGAGAAGCATTTCTACGGCGGCCACGGCATCGTCGGCGCCCAGGTGCCGATCGGCGCGGGACTGGCCTTCGCCGACAAGTATCTCGGCAATGACCGGGTGACCTTTACCTATTTCGGTGACGGCGCGGCCAACCAGGGCCAGGTCTACGAAGCGTTCAACATGGCCGCGCTCTGGAGCCTGCCGGTGATCTTCGTGATCGAGAACAACCAGTATGCCATGGGCACGGCGATGCGGCGCTCGACCTCGACGCCGGACATCCACACCCGCGGCGAGGCCTTCGGCATCCCCGGCGAGGAGGTGGACGGCATGGACGTGCTGGCGGTCAAGGAGGCGGGCCAGAAGGCCGTCGCCCACTGCCGCGCGGGCAAGGGCCCCTACATCCTGGAGGTCAAGACCTACCGCTACCGCGGCCATTCCATGTCCGACCCGGCGAAATACCGCACCCGCGAGGAGGTGCAGAAGGTCCGCGAGGAGCGTGACGCGATCGAGCATGTGCGCGAGCTGCTGCTGACCGGCAAGCACGCCTCCGAGGACGATCTCAAGGCGATCGACAAGGAGATCAAGGCCATCGTCAGCGACGCCGCCGATTTCGCCAAGGACAGCCCCGAGCCCGCGCTCGAGGAACTCTACACCGATATCTACGCCTGAGGGGAGACCAGGACATGGCAACCGAGATTCTGATGCCCGCTCTGTCGCCCACGATGGAGGAAGGCACGCTGGCCAAGTGGCTGGTCAAGGAGGGCGACAGCGTGTCCTCGGGCGACATCATCGCCGAGATCGAGACCGACAAGGCCACCATGGAGTTCGAGGCCGTCGATGACGGCGTGATCGGCAAGATCCTTGTGACCGAAGGCACCGAAGGAGTGAAGGTGAACACCCCCATCGCCGTGCTGATCGAGGAGGGCGAAAGCGCCGAGGACCTGGCCGATGCCGCCCCCGCAGCGCCGCAGCCGGTTGCCGAGGCCCCTGCCCCGGCCGCCCCCGCGGCGCCCGCGGCGCCGGTCACCGCAGCCCCGGTCGAGCCCGACTATCCCGCGGGCACCGAGACGCGCATGACCACCGTGCGCGAGGCCCTGCGCGACGCCATGGCCGAGGAGATGCGCCGCGACGAGGGCGTGTTCCTGATGGGCGAGGAGGTCGCCGAATACCAGGGCGCCTACAAGGTCAGCCAGGGCCTGCTGGACGAGTTCGGCGCCAAGCGCGTGATCGACACCCCGATCACCGAGCACGGCTTTGCCGGCGTCGCGGTCGGCGCGGCCTTCGGCGGGCTCAAGCCGATCGTCGAGTTCATGACCTTCAACTTCGCCATGCAGGCGGTGGACCAGATCATCAACTCGGCGGCCAAGACGCTCTACATGTCGGGCGGCCAGATGGGCGCGCCGATGGTGTTCCGCGGCCCCAACGGCGCCGCCGCCCGCGTCGCCGCCCAGCACAGCCAGGACTACGCCGCGTGGTACGCGCATATCCCCGGCCTGAAGGTGGTGCAGCCCTACTCGGCTGCCGATGCCAAGGGCCTGCTGAAATCGGCAATCCGCGACCCCAACCCGGTGATCTTCCTGGAAAACGAGATCCTCTACGGCCGCGCCTTCGAGGTGCCGGTGCTGGAGGATTTCACCGTGCCGATCGGCAAGGCCCGGATCTGGCGCGAGGGCACGGACGTGACCCTCATCAGCTTCGGCATCGGCATGCAATACGCGCTCGAGGCCGCCGACAAGCTGGCCGAGGAAGGCATCAGCGCCGAGGTGGTCGACCTGCGCTCGCTGCGCCCGATCGACTATGAAACGGTGCTGGCCTCGGTGCGCAAGACCAACCGCTGCGTGACGGTCGAGGAGGGCTTCCCGGTCGGCTCCATCGGCAACCACCTGTCGGCCTATATCATGACCCACGCCTTCGATTACCTCGATGCGCCGGTCCTGAACTGCACGGGCAAGGACGTGCCCATGCCCTATGCGGCCAACCTGGAGCGCCACGCGCTGATCACCACCGCCGAGGTCGTCGAGGCGGTCAAGCAAGTGACCTATCGGTAAGGGAGAGACGCGATGCCCACGGAAATCCTGATGCCCGCCCTTTCCCCCACCATGGAGGAGGGCACGCTGGCGAAATGGCTGGTCAAGGAGGGCGACAGCGTGTCCTCAGGCGACCTGCTGGCCGAGATCGAGACCGACAAGGCCACCATGGAGTTCGAGGCCGTCGATGACGGCGTCATCGGCAAGCTGCTGGTGGCCGAGGGCAGCGAAGGGGTCAAGGTCAACACCCCCATCGCCGTGCTCCTCGAAGAGAGCGAAAGCGCAAGCGACATCGGCGGGACCGCCCCGGCGGCCCCCGCCGCAGCCGCCCCCGCCCCGACCCCGGCCAAAGCCGAAACGCCCGCCGCTGTTACCGCGGCGCGCGCCCCGGCGGCCCCGCATGCCGCCGGAGGCGACCGCATCTTTGCCTCGCCGCTCGCGCGCCGGATCGCGGCGGAAAAGGGCATCGACCTGTCCCAGGTCCAGGGCTCCGGCCCGCGCGGCCGCATCGTTAAGGCCGATCTCGAAGGCGTCCGCGCCGCGCCCAAACCGGCCGCCGCAGCCCCTGCCCCGGCCGCGGCCCCCGCTGCTGCGCACGCCGGCCCCTCGACCGAGGCCGTGCTCAAGATGTACGAAGGCCGCGCCTACGAAGAGGTCCCTCTCGACGGCATGCGCAAGACCATCGCTGCGCGCCTGACCGAGGCCAAGCAGACCATCCCGCATTTTTACCTGCGCCGGGACATCCGGCTCGACGCGCTGCTCGCCTTCCGCGGCCAGCTCAACAAGCAGTTGGAAAGCCGCGGCGTGAAACTGTCGGTCAACGACTTCATCATCAAGGCCTGCGCGCTCGCGCTTCAGCAGGTGCCCGCGGCCAACGCGGTCTGGGCCGGCGACCGGGTGCTCCAGCTCAAACCCTCCGACGTGGCCGTGGCCGTGGCAATCGAGGGCGGGCTGTTCACGCCGGTTCTGAAGGACGCCGAAAGCAAGACTCTGTCGGCGCTGTCGGCCGAGATGAAGGACCTCGCCGCGCGCGCCCGCGACCGCAAGCTCGCGCCGCATGAATACCAGGGCGGCAGCTTCGCCATCTCCAATCTCGGCATGTTCGGGATCGACAATTTCGACGCGGTGATCAACCCGCCGCACGGCGCGATCCTGGCCGTCGGCGCGGGCGTGAAGAAGCCGGTGGTCGATGCCGAGGGCCAGCTGTCGGTGGCCACGGTGATGTCGGTGACGTTGTCGGTCGATCACCGGGTGATCGACGGCGCGCTCGGCGCACAACTCTTGCAGGCAATCGTCGAGAACCTGGAGAACCCGATGGCCATGCTGGCCTGACGGCGGAAAACGGCGGGGGCGTTACGCGTCCCCGCCCTCGCCCTTCAGCAGCTGATCCATCATCACGGAGGGCTGCGCGCAACCCGCCTTGCCCACGATCCGCGCCGGGACGCCGGCCACGGTCGAGCCCGGTGGCACATCGTCCAGCACCACGGAACCGGCGGCGATGCGCGAGCAGCACCCCACCTGGATATTGCCCAACACCTTGGCCCCGGCGCCGATCAGCACACCCTCGCCGATCTTGGGGTGACGGTCCTCTTCCTCCTTGCCGGTGCCGCCCAGCGTCACCGAATGCAGCATCGACACGTTGTCGCCCACCACCGCGGTCTCGCCGATCACCACCGAATGGGCGTGGTCCAGCATGATGCCCCGGCCGATCCGGGCGGCGGGATGGATGTCCACGCCGAACTGCTCTGAGATCCGCATCTGCAGGAAATAGGCCATGTCGTGCCGGCCCTGTTTCCACAGCCAATGCCCGACGCGATAGGCCTGGATCGCCTGGTAGCCCTTGAAATACATCAGCGGCTGCAAATAGCGGTGGCAGGCCGGGTCGCGCTCATAGACCGCGACCAGGTCGGCCCGCGCCGCCTGGCCCAGCGCGCTGTCGTTGGCATAGGCCTCGTCCGCGATCTCGCGCAGGATCTGCTCCGACATCTCGCCCGAGGCCAACTTCATAGCCGTGCGGTGCGCCAGCGCGCGCTCCAGCGTCGGGTGATGCAGGATCGAGATATGCACCAGTCCGCCCAGCAGCGGCTCGGCTGCCACCGCCTGCCCGGCTTCCTCGCAGATTCGGGTCCAGACCGGGTCCAGATCCGCCAGTTTCGCGCGCGTTTCGGCCATCATGCTTCCCTCCGTCTGGCAGCCGTTTTACACCAGATAGGCAGAGATGGCCAATTGCAACCCCACCCCGCGCACAGGATCGTGCACATGACGCCGGATCAGATGGCCGCCTCCAAACGCCAGATCGACCATGCCCTCGCCGCCCTCGACCACATCGATGACGCCGAATTCGGCGACTGCGGCGCGGTCATCGCCGGGAAACGGCCAAACCGCGCCCCCCACCGTCCCCACCTGCATCAGCTGCGCCGCCGGCTGAAAACCGCACGCTCCGAGCGCCACGCGATCAGCACCTCGTAGACCAGCGCCAGGCAACGGCAGAATTCCCTGTCCGACAGGGACGGCGCCGGCGGCAAAGGCCCCCGCCGCGCCACCGCCATCAGGCTGCCATTGCCCCACAGCGGATGCGCCCGGCCCAGCCGCTTGCGATAGGCATCCGCCGCCGCCGCGCGGGCCATCATCGCCCGCAGCGCGGCTTCCCGCTCGCCCTCGGGCAGGCGCAGCACCGCCTGCGCCGCGGCGATCACGTCGCCCTGCAGAACCGGCCGCATGGCGCCTATGCCGTGATCTCGATCCGGGCAAACGGCCCCGGCCCGAAGCGATCCGACATCTGCGCCACCTCCATCGCGAACGGCGCCACCGCCCCGTCCGCCGCCTGCGCCGCCGCGCCATAGCTCCAGCCCGGTTGGCCGACGCTGACCTCGCGCAGCACCGCGCCGCCGGCGTCGCGCACCCGCAGCAGGTAGCTCTCCTGCGCCTCGCCCAGCGGCACCTCGGCCGAGGACCAGCTGTCGCCGTCGCGCCGCGTCCGCCGCACCCAGCTCAACACCAGATCACCGCCCACGCGCCCCGCGCGCAGATGGCAGGGGGAATAGGGCCTCAGCCCAATCCCCTTGAACGCCTCGACCAGATGCACATAGGAGGGGTCGTCGTAGCCCCGCCCCGCCGGCCCCACCCGGTAATGCCGCGCCAGGTCGCGGGCTGAGGCGGCCAGCGCGATCTGCTGTGGCACGCCGTCAAGCAGCACGAACAGGCTGCCCGCAGGCCAGGCATCGGGCATCACCGCATCGCTGCCCAGCTGACCGCGCAGCCGCAGGCTGAGGTCGTAGGTTCCCGGCCCCACCAATGTGGCATTGGCGTATTGGAACACCTCCCAGCTGTCGGACGTGCCATCCCCGATCGCCGCCGCGTTCGCCCCGTTCAGCACGTCCGTCACGTCGGCCGAGGACAGCGTCCCGGAATAGAGCTTCACCCGCAACACGGGCCCCCTGTCCCACCGCCCCGGCGCGGCGCGCAGCATCGGGCCCTGCGTCACCCCGATCACCGACAGCCCGGTGACGGTCTGGTTCAGCGCATAGCCGCTGTCCGACGCCGCGCTGTAGACCGCGACCGATCCCGGCCAGGGCGTCGCCGTCACCGCGATATGCGGCGCGTGCGGCACCTCCTCGCCCGTCATCAGCGGCAGATCGAGGAACACCGGGTAGACCGGCACCGGCGCCACGAAGGGCGTCAGGCTGACACGCCCGCCCACCGCGTCCGAGGGCACATAGACATTGGGCTCGACCCGCACCGCCTCGATCAGCCGCGCCTCGCCCTGCTCGACCCGGTCGATGCGGTAAAATCCGTCGCCCGGGGGCAGGCGCACCACGTCGCCCGCGCCCAGCGCCATCTCCGACAGCGGCAGCGCGAACCGCGCGCGGTCGCGCGCCACCCGCGATTCCGCCAGCCAGCGCTCGGTCACCGCGCGCCCCTCGCCCTGGGTCAGGACCAGCGGCAGTTCCGTCGCCGCAACCGAGCGGCTTTCCTGGTCGGGGAAAATCGCCTCCTCCGCCCGCGCCTGGTAGTCGCCGTCGGCCTCGACATAGGTCAGCCGCACCCGCCCCGCGGTCTCCGCCTCGGGCGCGCGGGTGGTTTCCACCTCCCCCGCCTGCCCCTCGATGACGGCCAGACGCTCCGCCGCCACCGCGCCACCGCGCGCGCGCCCCGTGCGGTTGGCAAAGACCAGCCGCCCCTCGCGTTCCACCGCGTCGAATCCATAGGCCAGCATCAGGGGCTGCAACGCCGCCCGCGCCCCCGCGATCTCGGCCACCGAATAGCCGCGCACCAGCCCGTAGAGCCCCCCGACATCGACCGCACTCACGCCCGAACGCGCGCAGATCTCGGCCACCACCGCCGCCAGCGCCTGCGCCGAGACCCGCCCGTTCAGCCAGTGGCCCCGGTCGTAGTTCTCGCCATCGCTCCACAGCTCCGCATTGGCCGGGAACTGCGGATAAGGCCGCGTGTCCCAGGCCCAGACATGGGCGCGGCTCATGTCGATCATCGGCCCGCCATAAACCTCGGACACCGGGTTATTGGCCGGGTCCCCCCAATAGCCCGTCACCGCGCGCAGATACTGCGCCTGCATCAGGTCGTCGCGCACCCCGGAGGAATATTTCGGCAGCTTCGATTCCGAGGATTTCGGATCGAGGAACTTGTTCGGCTGGTTCGCGCCCTTGTCGATCGCGGCACATCCGTATTCGGTGAACCAGACCGGCTTCGACTGCGGCACCCAGGCCGTCGGGTTTGCCTGCCGCACGCCGCCGATCCGCTCATTATGCGCGTTCAGCCACCAGTTGCGGATGTCCTTGTAGCGGAACACCCAGTCCTCGCCATGCGCGCCATCGCTGATCGGCGTGCGGATCTGCGCCGCCTCCGCCTCGGGCGAGGCGTAATACCACGCATAGCCCTCACCGCCCTCGATATTCGCACGCAGGTAATCCAGCGCGTAGATCGAGCCCCAGTCGGCATCGGCATGTTCCTCGCCCGCGCGCCAGTCCGACAGCGGCATGTAATTGTCGATGCCGATGAAATCGATATTCGGATCGGCCCAGAGCGGATCGAGGTGGAAATACACATCGCCCGACCCGTCCTGCGGCTGATAGCCGAAATATTCCGACCAGTCGGCGGCATAGCCGATCTTCACGCCGGGCCCGAGGATCGCGCGCACATCCGCCGCCAGCGCGCGCAGCGCCGCCACCGCCGGGAAGCTGCCGTTCGCCCCCCGGATCTGCGTCAGCCCGCGCATCTCCGAGCCGATGCAGAAGGCCGAGACGCCCCCGGCCGCCGCGCACAGATGCGCCTGGTGCAGGATGAACCGGCGATAGGACCATTCGTCGGGCCCCGAATAGGCGATGGTCACGCTCTTGCGCGTGCCCTGGGCCGAGGGCAGCACGGGCCAGTCCTCCGGCCCGCTGCCCGGTGCCAGTGCCGTTTCCTGATACTGGAAATCTCCGGGCGCTGCTGTTCCGAAAAACGCCGCCACCTCGGCCTCGGCCGCCACCGTGCCGTCCGGGCTGCCCGCCAGCCCTGGCGCCAGCGCACTGGTGATCCGCCCCCGCCAGGGCAGCGCCGGCTGGCCGGTGGCTCCGGTCCAGGGATCGGGCAGCGTGTTACCCTCCATCTGCTCCATCAGGATGAAGGGGTAATAGACGGCGGCCTGCCCCGCCGCCGCCAGCGCCTGCAACGCCTCGATCACCGCGGCATCCGAGGGCGTGCCGCCATAGACGACCCGCCCGTCGGCCTGCGGCACCGTCAGCGCCGCGTCGCGGCTCAGGCCGGAGACCCGCCAGGGCATGCTTTGCCCGTCGACCACGGTCTGCTCAACCTTGGGGCGGATCTCGCAGGACCCGCAGCGCAGGTCGCTGCCGAACCAACTGACCACCAGCAGGGTCGAGCCGCAGGACGGCAGCTCCTCGCGCAGCATCTCCAGCGCGGTGGCGAAGTCGGTCTTGCCGCTGGGCGTGTTGACATTGGCCGAGCGGTTCACCCCCGGCCCGTCGGCGTAATGCACAGGCGTCGTGGCCAGCGCGTATTCTCCCGTGCCCGGGATCAGCGCCACGCCCTGCAGCAGCTCCGACAGGCTCTCGGCCCCCTCGACACCGCTCTGCGCCACGCGGAAAACCTCGAAGGAAAACTGCGGCACCCGGTTTCCGAACGCCCCCAGATCCAGATCCTCCAGCACCGCATAGGCCGTGCCGCGATAGGCCGCCGCGCGGCCCTGCCCCTCGACCGCCTCGATCTTGGGGTCGGGCAGTTGGTCCTCCCTGCCCGCGTAAACGCGCATGGTCACGCCGTCCGGCGCGATCTCCACGCCATCGGCCCAGATCCGGCCGACGCGCAGGATCTCGCCCTCGCAGAGCGCGATCGCCAGGCTGACGGTGTAGGAATATTCCCTCACCTTCGGCCCGGACGCGCCCTTGCCGCCGCCGCGCGTGGCCCTGTTCTCCTGAAAGCGCGAGGCCCAGATCACCTGCCCCGCCAAACGCACCCGGCCATAGCATTGCGCGACCGGCGCGCCCTCGCTCGCCCCCGACAGGCGGAAACGCTCCACCCGCCCCGTCTCTACGGCCTTCGAGCCTGAGCCCAGCAGGCTCTGGTCGATCACCCGGCCCAGCGTCGCGCCCGCCGCGCGGCCCAGCACCACGCTCGACAGCCCCAGCACCGAGCCGCCCAGCGCCGCCCCCGCCGCGGCCCCCGCTGCCGAAAGAACAATCGTCGCCATCAGGCCCCCCTTTCCGGAAATGCGAAGCGCGCCACGATCCGGCGCGCCCAAGGGGCGGTCAGCGGGCTTTCGACCACGCCGTGCCCCGTATAGGCGTGGATGAAACTTGCCCCGCCACTCTGAATCCCCAGATGTTTCGCCACTGCCCCCGCCCGCATTCGGAACAGCAGCACATCGCCCGGCGCGGCCGCGCCGACGGGCTTGGCCACCAGATGCCGCAGCGCCGCCCGCCACAGCCGTTCCTCGCCCTGCGGCTCGGCCCAGTCGGGCGTGTAGGCGGGCAAGACCTCGGGTTCCGCCCCGTAAAGCGTCCGCCACACGCCCCGGATCAACCCCAGGCAATCCGCCCCCGCGCCGAGGCACGAGGCCTGGTGCACATAAGGCGTGCCGAGCCACGCCCGCGCCGCGCCCAGCACCTCCACCATGATACCGCTCATTGCAGGCTCCCGCCGTCGTTCCGCCCGCCCGAGACCGGGTAGCTGATCAGCCAATCCTCGCCCGGCACATGCGGGAAGCCGCGGAAATTCAGCAGATTGTTGAATTTCAGCCGGCAGGTCTCGGCGCGTTTGTCACAGCCTGCCTCCAGCCGCACCCGGTCGCCCGCCGCCACCGGCAAGCGCAGCGATTGCCACAGCTCGACCACCCGCACGCCGCCCTTGTAACGGTCGTTCTTGATGATCCCGATCACGCCGGCACCTTCGCCGTCCAGCACCCGCAGGCGCCCCGCCTCGAACCAGCGCGGCTCAAACCCGGCGAGCCCGGCAAAGCGGAACACCCGCGCCTCCGCAACCTCCTCCACCGCCCGTTCGGTGGCATAGCCAAGCTGACCGAGGTCGAAACCGCAGGACGCGTCCCCCAGAACCGCCGCGCAGGGCTTCTGGTAGACCCGCCCCTGCGGCTGGTTCAGCGCCTCGGCAAACCCCCGCAGCTCCGCCTGAAAGGCGCCGCCCGACCGCGTCACCTCGCCGATGGTACCCTGGAACTGGATCGCCCGCTGTTCGGGCGCGGTCCAGTTGACCAGCCAGGCCCGCACCCCGGCCCCGTCATAGCGGCCCGCCAGCAGGTCCGCCTCGCGCACCGCGTCGTCGCTCAGCGCGCCCAGCGCCTCGGTATTGTCCACCGACAGGCCCGTGGTCTGGGTCAGCGCCCGCGCCGTCAGCCCCGTATTGGGGCGGAAGGCGATGCCGTCGAAGGACAGCTCCCGGTCGTGATCGGTGAAGCCCATCACCACGCCGTCCCTGCGCGTCACCGCCCAGCAGCGGCACAGCGTCGTGGCCCCCGTGCCCAGATGGGCCAGCAGATCGCCCGGCACCGCCATCAGACCCGCAGCTCCACCACCGGCACGCGCGGCACGTCGCCTGCCTTGAAACTGCTGACCGAGGTCTGGATCAGCTCGGTGTCGAAGCGCACCGGCACGTCGAACTCGAACCCGGCGCTGACGATCACGCCGATGTCGGGCGCGTCCTCCAGCGTGATCAGGCCGGTGGCCGCGTCCACCTCGAAATCCACAGCCTCGCGCAGCGGACTGCCGTCCACGCCGACCCGAACCGTGCCCGCCACCGGCTTGGTGATCGGGCGGGTATAGCGCTCCTCGCCCGAGGCATAGCCCTTGGTCAGCTGGAACACGCGGGTCTCGCCATCGCCCAGCGCGATCTCCTGATCGGTGAACTGCACCTCGCGCGAGGGCAGGCAGGATCTGTAATCCGACCAGTCCTTCCAGCGAAAGCCATACAGCTGCCCGCGCCGCGCCTCGAAGAACGCGATCAGCGCCTCCACGTCGTCGAGCGAGCGCAACCCCACGCCCGCGTCATAGCGCCGGCGCGCGTGTGCCCAGGGCGTGTTGCGCTCCTCAAAGCCGTTGGCCAGCGTCACGATCTCGGTGCGCCGCTCGGGCCCGCCGACCGAGCCGAAGCTCAGGTTGGGCGGGAATCTCACCTCGTGGAACCCCATCGCTCCCTCCTTTCAAGGTTAGTTGTTGCGCTGGCCGCGGCTCAGCATCCGGCCGAGTTCCGCCGCGATCTGGCTCTGGCTGCGGCGAAAGCCCTGAACGTCGGGCGTGCTGATGTTCAGGGTGACGTTCACCGGCCGGCCCCCACCCTGCGCGCGCACGCCCAGCCGGCCATCGGCGACGCGCGTCAGCGGCATGATGGCCTCCGGCCCCGCCTCGCCCATCAGCCCGATGCCGCCGCGCATGGGGAAATAGCTGGCCTGGCGCACCACGCCCCCGCTGGCGAAGGGCATCACCCGCCCCTGCGTGAAGGCCCCGCCGCCGGCGAACGGCACCGCCCCCTTCACCAGCCCCTCGATGCCGCTGGCGATCAGCCCGCCCAGATGGTTCTGAACCGGGGTCACAGCCGCCGAATAGGCCGCATTGAGGATCGAGTCCGCCAGCCCCCGCATCGCCTCCGACAGCTTGATCCCGTCGAAGACCAGCCCGTCGAAAGCCGCGCGCAGCCCGCGCCCGATCGAACGCGACAGCACCCCCACCTCGCGCCCCGTCAGGGTCAGGCTGTCGCGCATCCTGACCAGTTCCAGGTCGAAGGCCGCCGCCATGCCGCGCGCTCCGCCGAAGGAGTCCTCCAGCGCGTCGATCTGCGCCTCTAGGGCATCGAGCCCGTCAATCTCCGTCATTTCCCTGCCCTTTCATTGCTATCGGGAAAGGCCGCCGCCAGTTCCTCCAGCCGCGCCCGCGACAGCGGCGCGGGGACCGCGCCCGCGCCCAGCATCAGCATCAGCTCGGCCGGGCTCAGCGCCCAGAACTCCCCGGGCCGCAGGCGCAGCCCGCACAGTCCCGCCCGCATCAGCCCCGGCCAGTCAAACGCCGTCATGGTCCGGCACCGTGAAGGCGCGCGCCAGCAACTCGGCCGCCACCCTCGCCGCCTGCACCGGCCCGCCCGCGATCTCGGCTCCCGCCAGGTCGGCCGCCGTCCCCTGCCAGCCGCCCCCGCGCAGTCCCGCCAGCAACAGCGCCAGCACGTCCCGCGCGCCATAGGCGCCACCTTCGAAGCGCTCGATCAGCGCCACCAGGCTGTCTGCCTTCAGTCCCGCCTCCAGCTCGGCCAGCGCGCCCAGCGTCAGCTTCAGCACATGGCGCCGGCCGTCCACGACCAGCGCCACCTCGCCCGCCCAGGGGTTCGCCATCACAGCGCCGTGAAGGTCAGCACGCCCGCCGAGGCGAGGCTCAGTTCATAGCTCGCCTCGCCGTTGTGGCTGCCGGCATATTCGATCGCCGTCACCTGGAACGGCCCCTGCACGATGCCGAAGGCGGGGATGATCACCTGGAAATTCGGCGTCTCCCCGTCGAAGAATATCTGCCGCGCGCGCTCATCCGTGCCCGCGTCCTTGAACACGCCCGCGCCGCTGATGCCCGCCGATTTCACCCCCGCGCCCGCCAGCAGCTCGCGCCAGCCCCCCTGGCTTTCCAGGCTGGTCACATCCACCGTCTCGGCGTTGAAATTGATCCGCGTGGCGCGCAGCCCCGCGATGGTCTCGAACTGACCGTCGCCGGTCAGGTCGAGCTTGATCAGAAGGTCCTTGCCGTTCTGCGCCGTCATTTTGCGTCACTCCAAGATAAGGGTCATTGATCGTCCACCCGCGCGCGGAAGCGCAGGTCGATGCGGCGGGTGCCGTCGGTCAGCCTCTGCGCCCGCGCCCGGTCGAAATGCAGGCCCGCCAGCGCACCCCGGCTGAGCGTCAGCGGCGCGTCGACCAGCGCATCCGACACCGCCGCCGCCGCCGCCTTCGCCGCCTGGAACCCCGCCGCCGCGCTGACCACGCTGACCGTGAACAGATGCAGCGCGCCGGCCCCGGTCATGTCCGAGCGGTCGCGCGCCTCCTCGGGGCCGAGGCTGACATAGAGATCGGGCAAGGTCCCCGAGGGCAGCGCGTCATAGATCGCGCCACCCACCAGCGCGCCCAGCACCGCGTCGCCCGTCAGCCGCTGATAGACCGCCGCCTGCAGGGCGGCCGAAACGCCATAGCTCATGCGCCCAGCTCCTCTTCGGCGAAACAGGTCAGGTAATGGCCGCGCGCGTCGCGCTCGGTCACGGCGAGGATGTGAAACAGTCGTGCGCCCTCGCGGAAGCGCTGCTCGGGCCCGGGGCGCGACGGCGCCCCCACCGGCGCGCCGCGCACGGTGATCCGGTAGGGCACCCGCGACAGCGCGCCGCCCTGCCCGCCCACCTCGCGCCCCGTCCCCGGCGTCACCTCGGCCCAGAGCGTGCCCAGCGTGGCCCAGCTTTCACTGAAACCGCCCGCGCCGTCGGCCACCCGCTGCGGCGCCTCCAGCACCAGCCGGCGGTTCAGCACCGGCCCGCTCATGCCGCGCCCCCGCCCAGGACGCGCACCGTGCGCCAGCGCTCGATCAGCCCCGTCACGCCAGAGGGCATGGCGCGCTCACCCAGCGCTGCCGCGTCGCGGTGCTCGTGGTAGTGGGCGGCCAGCAGGAACACTGCCTGGCCGAGGTCGGGCGGCACCACCTCCCAGGCTGCGCCGAACCCGGCCCGGAACCGGATCTCGGCGCTGCCCCCCATCGGGATCGTGGGCAGCTGCGCGCCGTTGGCGGCCAGCCGCGGCCGGTGAGTGTCACCCTCCAGCCGGTAGGCCGCCGGGTCAATCATCGCCTGCGTGCCCGCGCGGTCGATCACCTTCAGCTCCAGCAGCTGCCCCACTGGCGCCACCGGCAGCGCCTGGGCGGCGGCCTCGCGCCACGCCGTCAGCGCCCAGGTGAATTCGCGCGCCAGCAGCACCTTGCCGGTGCGCCCCTCCACCGCCGCCATCGCCGCGCGCAGCAGCGCCTCGATCAGCGCATCCTCGGCCCCGTCATCGGCAAACCCCGTGCCCAGGCGCAGATGGTCCTTGAATTGCCCCAGGGGCAGCGCCGCCGCGGCCACTGTGGTCTGCTCGATCAACATCATGGAAAACCTCCGGAAATCCGCTCCCAGAAAAGGCGCGCGCCACCCGCATTGCTCGGACGGAGGGAGCAGCTAGACAACGCAAGGTCTTTGCGGCGCGCGCCCGGGCCGACGCCATCAGGCCCCGGCCCATCACGACCCCGCGGTTACGAGATCGCGAATTTCAGCAGCTTGATCGCGGCGAAATCGCTGACATCGCCGCCCACCCGCTTGGTGGCGTAGAACAGCACATGCGGCTTGGCCGAGAACGGGTCGCGCAGCACCCGCAGATCGGGGCGCTCGGCCACGGTGTAGCCGGCGCCAAAATCGCCGAACGCGATGGCCGTGGTGCCCGAGGCGATATCCGGCATGTCCTCGGCGATCAGCACCGGATAGCCCAACAGGCGCGCCGGCTCGCCCGCGGACAGCCCGTCCGACCACAGGAAACGGCCGTCGGCATCCTTCATCTTGCGCACCACGCCCGCGGTTTTCGAATTCATCACGAAACTCGCGTTGGCGCGGTAGCGCGCGCCCAGCGCATAGACCAGGTCGAGGATCGCATCCGCCGGCGTCGTGGCGTTGAAGTCGCCGGCGGTCCCGGTGGCGATGTAGCCGATATTGCCCCAGGACCAGGTCGCGTTGGCCACCTGCGTGTGGGTGAGGAAGCCCTTCGGCTTGTCCACCCCGTCGCCCGAGATGAAGGCCGCGGCCTCGGCGCGCGCGAACTTGTCGGCGATGCGGCCCGCCAGCCACCCCTCGATGTCGAAGGCGCTGTCGTCCAGCAGCCGCTGGCTCGCCTTGGGCATCGCGCTCAACTCATGCAGCGGGATGGTCACCCGGTCGAACTGCGGCGCCGTGGTCTCGGTGGCAGGCCCCGCCTCCGTCGCCCAGCCCGAACCGATATCGGTATGGTCCACCAGCACGTCGAAAGAGGACGCCTCGACATGGACCACCTGCGCGATCGAGCGGATCGAGGCCGTCGCCTGCAGCACGCTCTTGATGGCCTCCGAGGTCTGCGGGTCCACCAGATAGCCACCCTCGGCCGCCACCGCGGTATTCAGCGCCTTGCCCTCCAGTTCCAGCCCGCGCAGCCCGTCGTCATCGCCCGAGCGCAGATAGGCGGCAAAGGCTTTCTGATGCGGCGCCTCGGTCTCGGCCGCCACCGCAAGGGCGGGACGCCCGATGATAAGGGATTTCCGATCCAGCATGGTCAGTCGCTCTTCCTGTTGTTGAAGCTTCGCTTTAATTTCACCATGAAATGTCCTGAATTCACTAAGAAAACCGGACATCGCAGATGTCACCTCCGCCGCGGGCGCGCCGGACGCCCCGGATTTGGTCTCGTTCGTGGTCATGTCTCAATCCTGTTCCACAGAGAGGTCTCGGGCCGGGGCTCACACTTCCCCGGCCAGCACGCGGCGGGCGCCGTCGAAGGCCTCCGCCAGGTCACGCAGCAGCCCCTCGGCGGGCTCTTCCGCCTTGGCGCCGACCCGCGCATCGGGAAGCATGGGAAAGGTCACCAGCGACACTTCCCACAGCTCCAGCTCGGCAAGCAGCCGCCGGCCGCCCGCGTCCTTCTGCGCCTTGCGGGTGCGGTAGCCGATGGACAGCCCGTCGATGGCGCCCGCCTCGATCAGCACCGCCGCCTCGCGGCCCCGCGCCACATCGGTCAGCAGCCGCCCCCTGACGTAGAGCCCGCGCCCGTCCTCGCGCACCTCGTCCCACACGCCGATCGGCTGCGCCGGGTCGTGCTGCCACAGCATCTTCACCCGCCGCCCGGCCGCCTCCAGCGCCTTCAGCGAGGCCGCGTAGGCGCCCTTCTGCACCACGTCGCCACTCTGGTCAGCCTTCCCGAAAAGCGAGGCATAGCCCGCCACCACCGCCCCGTCGCTCACCGACAGCCCGGCGCCGGCCGGGCAGAACTTGCGCTCCAGGCCGCCCGCCAAATCCTTTTCATCCATCCGAAAATCTCCTTATGGCGCGACCGCCAGAAGCGAGGTCACGCCCTGCGCCAAAATCACCGCCACCACGCCGTAGACGGCCAGCCACAGCCGCCGTTCCACGCGCTCCTGCGAAATCTCGATCCGCTCCAGCCTGTAGGACAGCGCCGCCCAGCGCTCCTCGGCCACGCGCTCATTGGCCTCGATCCGGGCATTGGCCACCTCGAACGGGGCATAGAGATAGCGCGAGCCGGTCCGCTCCGGCCCGCCGCTCATTCCTCCTCTGCCAGCTTGGGCAGCCCCAGCAGCATCCGCTTCTCGGCATCGGTCAGGAAATCGGCCCGGCTCACCCGGCTCCACTGCGCCTCGCGCTCGGAAGACAGCGCCGGCACCTGGTCGAGATCGGGCTTCAGCACCACCCGCTCGCCGGCGAAGCGCGACAGGAATTCCGATACCGCCGCCGCGACCTTGGTCGCCAGCGGCAACACCGTCAGCCGGTAGAAGGCCCGGTTCGCCTCCTGGTAATTGGCATAGGCCGCATCGCCCGGGATCCCCAGCAGCATCGGCGGCACGCCGAAGGCCAGCGCGATCTCCCGCGCAGCCGCCTCCTTGGTCTTCTGGAACTCCATGTCCGAGGGGCTGAACCCCATCGGCTTCCAGTCCAGCCCCCCCTCCAGCAGCATCGGCCGCCCCGCATTGGCCGCGCCCTGGTGGTAGCTCAGCATCTCGTCCTGCAGGCGCTGATACTGCTCCTCGCTCAGGCTCGCCTGCCCGTCCGCGCCGCGATAGACGATGGCGCCCGAGGGCCGCGCCGCATTGTCCAGCAGCGCCTTGGACCAGCGGCTCGCCGCGTTGTGCACATCCACCGCCACCGCAGCCGCCTGCATCGGCGACAAGCCGTAATGGTCGTCCTGCGGGTGGAAGCTCTTGATATGACAGATCGGCGGCAGAACTCCCGTCATGTCGAACCGGTGCTTCCGCCCTCCCACGGCATAGTCGTAGGCCACCGGCCAACCATCGGCACCCGGCACCAGGCTCATCCGGTCCGAGCGCAGCACATGCAGTTCCAGCGGCATCCCCGCCGCACCGCCCACGGCCTCCAGATACGCGTTCCCCGACAGCAGCAGCTGCCCGTACAGCGCCTCGAACAGCTCCGCCCGCCCCTGCGCGCCATTGGGCCGGCCCACCAGGTCCAGAACCGGATGCGCCTCGTAGCGCCGCTCGTGATCCTGCAGCACCAGCGGCAGCGCCGCCGCGGCCTCCGCGATCAGCTTGACCGATCGGAACCCCACCGGGTTGCTGGCGAACCCCGCCTTTGTCAGAGACACCGTATCACGCGGGCTCCAGGCCACCCGCCCCGCCCCATGCCAGGCGATCACCGGCCCCGTGGCCGAGGCCTTGGCCTCGGGCGCCTTCGGCTCCGCGCGCCGGAAAAAGTCGAATACCATATGCAAAGCTCCTCAGTCGCCCCGTCCGCCACCACGCCGGCAGCACGAAATCCCCCGCGCCCCGGCTCCGGGGCGGGCCGGCGGGCCCGGCCCGCGCCATCCGTTCTCGTGAAAAGCCCCCTTCTTCCTGGCGAAAATACTCCCGCCGGAGGCCAGAAAGTCTCAGCCCGCCCTAAAGGCCCCGCACCCGCGGCCGCCGCCAGCGCGCCGCCGGCTCGATCATCAGCTCATGCAGCGCCCAGACCAGCGCATCCACCCGGTCCGGGCTGCCCCGCCCCTGGTAGCCCTGCGCCGTCATCCGGCACATCTGATCCTCAAGCGCCCCGAGCCCCCGCAGGTGCCGCACCCGCCCCTGCTCGTAGAGCGCCGCCACAGGCTCGGCCCGCGCGATCTTGCCCTTGGCCGCGCGCACCGCCTTGACCGGCACCAGCGGGTCGATCTGCCGGATCACGCTCTCCACCAGCTCGCCCCCCTGGTTCACCTCGGCCACCAGCCGCTCGGCCCCGTGCCGTTCCATCGCCGCGATCGCTGCCTCGGCCCAGGCCATGGGCGAGGCCGCCGCGACGCTGGCATCCTCCAGAACCACCGCGCGCCAGTCCTGCACCGGCCCCTGCGTCACCGCCCCCACCACGACGATCCCGCACGCGTCCGAGCTCGCCTTGCCGCTCACCGGCGGATCCACCGCCACCACCACCCGGTCGAACTCCGGCGCCGCGTCCAGCCGCGCCGCTTCCAGCCCTGTCAGGCTCCACAGCGCGCCCTCCGCATCCTCCAGCAGCGCGCCATCCAGTTCCTGCCGCCCCAGCCGCGTCCCGGCATAGCGCGCCCGAACCTCCTCCAGGAAGGAGGCCGCCAGATGCGCCCGGTTGGCCTCCGTCGGCGCCTGTGTCATCACCGTCGAAGGGGTGTTCAGGATCGCCTTGAGAACCGGCACGTTGCGCGGCGTGGTGGTCACGCATTGCCGCGGCATCGGCCCCAGGCGAAGCCCGAACTGCAACATGTCCCAGGCTTCGTCCGCACGCTTCCACTTGGCCAGCTCATCGGCCCAGGCGGCATCGAATTGCGGCCCCCGCAGACTCTCCGGCTCATGCGCCGAGAACAGCTGCGCCACCGCGCCGTTCGGCCAGACCAGCCGCTTGCGCGTGGCCTCCCATTTCGGGCGGCGGTCGGGCGGCGAACAGGCCAGGATCCCGCTCTCGCCGAACACCATCACCTCGCGCACCTGCTCGATGGTCTCGCCCACCAGCGCCACCCGGCGCGAGCGGCCGACGTCCAGCGGCCGCGCCCCTTCGACCTCCGCGCGCACCCATTCCGCGCCCGCCCGCGTCTTGCCCGCGCCGCGCCCGCCCATGATCACCCAGGTCCGCCAGTCGCCCTCCGGCGGCAACTGATGCGGCAGCGCCCAGAACTCGAAGAGATAAGGCAGCGCCAGGAGCGCGCCCTCACTCAACCCGCTCAGGAACTCCTCCTGAACCTCCGGCGGCGCGCAGGCGATCCAGTCGGCGCCCGATCTCGGATCGCGCCTCGGCCAGGTCGAGCGCGTAGTCGTGGATGATACCTGTCTCTGTTCGGATACGTTTTTCAACACGCGCCCTCTCGTCAAAGGCCGTCTGGGTCGCGCGTCCGAGATCGGCCAACGCCCCTTTCAGCTCCTTCACCCGGTCCGTGCGGCCCGCGGCAACCTCTTCGATGATCTGGTTCAGCGCCCGGATCGTGCGCCGGTAATGCTGCTCGGCCTCGGCCAGGATCTCCTGCGACGCCCGTTCACCCGCCAGGGGAGAAATCAATGTCATATGGTCAATGCCCGCCTCTCATGCCTCCGCACGAGCGAAACGAAAAAGCGGCCCCGGGGTCTCCCCGTGCCGCTTGCCCACTTCTTCTAGCTTGCCCAAATCTATACGCCAGACCGCGCGCCTGGTCAAGAAATACTGTATTACCAATAAGTTAATGAACCAATCGCCCCTTCTTCTGGCCCGAAATATCCCCGCCGGAGGCACCGCGCCGCCCGCAAGGGCGGCGCATAATCAAAGGCTTGCGCCGCAGGCGCGCCTTTTTCCAGAACCTACTCCCTGGCGCGCTCGGCCTCGATCCTGCGCCAGCGGGCGACGTTCTCGTTATGCTCCGAGAGGGTCTCGGCAAAGGCATGTCCGCCCGAGCCGTCTGCCACGAAATAGAGATAGGGCGTGGCATCGGGGTCCAGCGCCGCCTCGATCGCGGCACGGCCGGGGTTGGCGATGGGGCCCGGCGGCAGGCCGGTCACCACATAGGTGTTGTATTCCACCGCGCCGTGCTGGCGCTTCTCGGTGTCGCCGCGCTTGTCGGCATTGGTGATGCCGCGCTCCAGCACATATTCCCCGCGGGTGATGCCGTAGATGATGGTCGGGTCGGTCTGCAGCGCCATGCCCTTGCGCAGCCGGTTGACGAAGACGCTGGCCACCTGCCGGCGCTCTTCGGGCAGGCCGGTCTCCTTCTCCACGATCGAGGCCAGGATCAGCGCCTCGCGCGGGCTCTCCAGCGGCAGGCCGTCGGCGCGGTTCTGCCACAGCTCCTCCAGCAGCGCGGCCTGCGCCTCGGCCATGCGCGCCACCAGTGCCGCGCGCTCGGTGCCGCGCGTCACCTCGTAGCTGTCGGGGGCCAGCGTGCCCTCCTCGGGCTGGGCGACCTCGCCGGTCAGGAACTCCGCCGCCTTCAGCCCCTCGATCACCTGGTGGCTGGTCACACCCTCGGCCAGCGTCACCCGGTAGCGCAGGTCGGGCTGCGCCAGCACCTCCGCGTAACCCTCGGGCGCGGTCTCCACCGCGGCCGGATCGAAGGCCAGCCTCTCGACATAGCGGTTGGTCGCGGGATCCAGTTCGCGCACCTGGACCTCGGCGCTGCGGATGCCGATGCGGTAGTTGATCTCCGTGCCGCAGGTCGAGCGCCCCGAACGGGTGATCGCATCCACGATCTCCTCCATCGAGGCATGCGCGTCCACCAGGAAGCTGCCCGCCTTCAGCCCGCCCGCCTTGCCGCTGTAATCGGCGCCGGCGCGGAAGATCACCTCGCTTGAGATTGCCCCCTGCGCGGCCAGATCAGCCGACACCCGGCGCATGTTCGAGCCGCTTTCCACCCGCAGGCAGATCGCCTCGGCCAGCGGGCCGGGGCCGGTGTATTGCTTCTGAGCCCAGATCACCGCCCCGCCCGCCGCCAGCAGCAGCACGATGAACAGCGTCAGCGCGTTCGAGGCGATGTGGCGCCACATGGGTTTCCGACCTTTCCGTCCGTGTCAGACCTTGCCCAGGACCAGCGACGCGTTGGTGCCGCCGAAACCGAAGCTGTTCGACAGCGCCACGTTGATCTCGCGCGGGCGCGCCTCGTTGGCGGCGAGGTCCAGCTTGGCCTCCACCGCCGGATTGTCGAGGTTGATGGTGGGCGGCGCCACCTGGTCGCGGATCGCCAGGATGGAGAAGATCGCCTCCACCGCGCCGGCCGCGCCCAGCAGGTGACCGGTCGAGGATTTGGTCGAGCTCATCGTTGCCTTGCCCGCGGCATTGCCCATGACGCGTTCCACCGCGCCCAGCTCGATCGTGTCGGCCATGGTCGAGGTGCCGTGGGCATTGATGTAGTCGATGTCGCCGGGCTGAATCCCCGCCCGCTTGATCGCCGCCCGCATCGAGCGCTCGCCGCCCTCGCCGTTCTCGGAGGGCGCGGTGATGTGATAGGCGTCGCCCGACAGGCCATAGCCCAGGATCTCAGCGTAGATCTTCGCGCCGCGGGCCTTGGCGTGCTCGTATTCCTCCAGCACGACGACGCCCGCACCCTCGCCCATGACGAAACCGTCGCGGTCCTCATCCCAGGGGCGGCTGGCGCATTGCGGCGCGTCGGCGCGCTTGGTCGACAGCGCCTTGCAGGCATTGAAGCCGGCGATGCCGATCTCCGAGATCGGGCTTTCCGCGCCGCCCGCGACCATCACGTCGGCATCGTCCAGCGCGATCAGCCGCGCCGCATCGCCGATGGCATGCGCGCCGGTCGAACAGGCTGTCACCACCGCGTGGTTCGGCCCCTGGAAGCCATAGCGGATCGAGACCTGACCGGAGACCAGGTTGATCAGCGCGCCGGGAATGAAGAAGGGCGAGACGCGGCGCGGCCCGCGCTCCTTGAGCAGGACCGCCGTGTCGGCGATCGAGTTCAGCCCGCCGATGCCGGAGCCGATCATGACCCCGGTGCGCTCGCGCGCCGCCTTGTCCACGGGCGCCCAGCCGCTGTCCTTCACCGCCTGGTCGGCCGCGGCCATGCCGTAGAGGATGAAATCATCGACCTTGCGGCGCTCCTTCGGCTCCATCCAGTCGTCGGGGTTGAAGGTGCCGTCGCTGCCGTCGCCCAAGGGTATCTCGCAGGCGTATTTGGTGGTCACCCGCGAGGCGTCGAACCGCGTGATCAGGCCCGCTCCCGATTGCCCGGCCAGAAGGCGCTTCCAGGTTTCCTCGACCCCGCAGGCCAGCGGCGTGACCATCCCGAGACCCGTGACAACAACTCGACGCATGGCTTCTCTACCCCTTTGGTTGTTCCCTGCCCTGATACCGCGCATCATGGCCGCTGGGCAAGCCGCGCGGCGCAGCTTTGTGTCGCGGTCGCGAAGGACGGCCGACCGCCCCCCGGCAACAAAAAACGGGTGCCCGGCAGGACACCCGCTTTCCTACACTGTCCGTCGATCCGTGGCGCTTACGACGCTTCGGTGATGAACTTCACCGCGTCGCCGAAGGTCTGGATCGTCTCGGCGGCGTCGTCCGGGATCTCGATGCCGAACTCTTCTTCGAAGGCCATCACCAGTTCCACGGTGTCCAGGCTGTCGGCGCCCAGGTCGTCGATGAACGAGGCGGCCTCGGTGACCTTGTCCTCTTCCACGCTCAGATGCTCGACGACGATCTTTTTAACGCGATCTGCGATGTCGCTCATATCATTTCCTCACAGTATCCGGGCGGCTGCCCGCTCTTTCCGTTGACCCGACCGGGCCGCTCCATTCCCGGGCGCGCACAGCACTCCCGGGCCAAATCTGCGCCGCCTATAGCACATCGCTTCCGCAAGGCAAACGCTTTCCAAGACCGGCCCCGCAATCGGGGGACGCCGAAAAAACACGGGGTCGTGAACTCGGTTCCCGGTCCGCGCCCGGCCCCAAACGTCTTGCACGACGGAAAAGTAACCATAATCCTGAGGGGACAAGTTATTTCAGTTGGACCAAACCATGTTCGCCCATCCTGCTTTTTCGATGTCCTCCGCTGGCTTGCCCGGCCTGTCTCTCGAGGATCTGGCCGGCAAGGACAGCCTCTCGCTTTTTGTGCTGGCGCTGATCTCATTCTTCCTGCTGGTGAATTACCTCCTCAGCCCCAAGTCCCGCAGACGTCCCTGGAGGCCCGGGTCGCGGCGCCGCTATCCGGGGCAGAAGCCCGCCGTCGCCGCTCCATTCGACGCGACGAAAACTGACCTGTCGGACCCGAGGTCGCAGATGGATTTCATCGCGCGAACCGCGTTCGAGAAACAGCCCCTGCTCAACAAGGAGGAAGCGCGCCTGCTCCCCCTTCTCGAGAGGACGGTGTCCAACCTTGGACAGGGCCATCGCGTCATGGCGCAAACCAGCATGGGCGAACTGATCCGGCCCAGGAAGGGAAGCGCGGACGCCGAAACACTGAAAAACGCCTATTCCTCGATCAACTCCAAGCGGCTGGATTTTGCCATCATCGACCGCAGGGGCTATTTGGTCTGCGCTATAGAATACCAGGGATCCGGGCACTACCGCGCTGGCGCGTTCATGCGCGATGCGGTGAAACGGGAGGCGTTGCGCAAGGCCGGCGTCCATTTCCTGGAGATCGGAACCGGCTTCGCGCCCGAAAAAGTGGAGGAAGGCGTCGCTAGGGCGCTGGGGGCGCCCAGGGACGGCGCCTTCCCCTATGACAAGGTGTGAAACGGCGGGCCTTCGCCGTCAGAGCATCGCCATGCCGCCGTTCACATGCAGCGTCGCGCCGGTGACATAGCCGGCCTCGGCGCTGGCGAGATACAGCACCGCCGCCGCGATCTCGTCGGCCTCGCCCATGCGCCCCATGGGAACCTGCGTCAGCAGCCCCGTCTTCTGGTCCTCGGTCAGCTTGTCGGTCATCGCCGTGGTGATGAAGCCCGGCGCCACGCAATTGACGGTGATGCCTCGGCTGGCCACTTCGGCGGCCAGCGATTTCGACAGGCCCACCACGCCGGCCTTGGCGGCGGCGTAGTTGCACTGGCCCGGGTTGCCCGAGGCGCCCACGATAGAGCTGATATTGATGATCCGCCCCGAGCGCGCCTTCATCATGCCGCGCAGAACGCCGCGGCACAGCCGCATGGTGGCGGTCAGGTTGATGTCGATCACCTGCGCCCAGTCCTCGTCGCTCATCCGCATCAGCAGGCCGTCGCGGGTGATGCCGGCGTTGTTGACCAGGATGTCGACGCCGCCCATCGCCTCGGCCGCCTGTTTCGGCAGCGCCTCGACGGCCTCCGCGTCGCCCAGGTTGCAGGGCAGCACATGGGCGCGGCCGCCCAGTTCCGCAGCCAGCTCCTCCAGGGGGGCGACGCGGGTGCCCGACAGCCCCACCGTCGCGCCCTGCCCGTGCAGCACGCGCGCGATCGCACCCCCGATGCCGCCCGAGGCGCCCGTCACCAGCGCCGTCTTTCCCGTCAGATCAAACATGTTCACCTCTTATCCTTATCACCCGGCCAGGCTGTCCGCCGCCGCCTTGACCTCCTCGGGCGTGCCGACCTGGCGCGTCGCGGCCGAGCGCTCGATCCGCCGGATCATCCCCGACAGCGCCTTGCCCGCGCCGATTTCCCAGAACTCGGTCACGCCTTGCTTCACCATCCAGGTCACCGATTCCCGCCAGCGCACCGAATGGGTCACCTGATCGACCAGCAGCGAGCGGATGGTCTCCGGGTCGTCCGCGTCATGGGCCAGCACATTGGCCACCAGCGGCACCTTGGGCGCGTCGATCGCCACATGGCTCAGCGCCTCGGCCATCGCCCGCGCGGCGGGCTTCATCAGCGAGCAGTGGAACGGCGCCGAGACCGGCAACATCACCGCGCGCTTGGCGCCCTCTTCCTGGGCCAGGGAGACCGCGTGTTTCACCGCGTCCGCATCGCCCGAGATCACCACCTGCCCGGGATCGTTGTCATTGGCCGCCTCGCAGACCTTGTGGGTGTCTTGCGCGGCGCGCTTGGCGAGTTTCTTCACCGCGCCGAAATCCAGCCCCAACAGCGCGGCCATCGCGCCGTGGCCCACCGGAACCGCGTCCTGCATAGCCTGGCCGCGGGTGCGCAGCAGCCGCGCCGTGTCGGCCACCGAGATCGCGCCGGCCGCGGCCAGCGCCGAGTATTCGCCCAGCGAATGCCCCGCCACATAGGCCGCCGCCGTCACCGTCACGCCTTCGGCTTCCAGCGCGCGCATCGCCGCCAGCGAGGTCGCCATCAGCGCCGGCTGGGCGTTGCGGGTCAGGGTCAGCTCGTCCTGGTCGCCGTCCCAGATCAGGGCCGACAGCTTTTCACCCAGCGCCTCGTCCACCTCGTCGAACACCGCCTTTGCGGCCGGATAGGCCTCGGCCAGTGCGCGGCCCATACCGATGGTCTGGGCCCCCTGGCCCGGAAATACGAATGCGCGGGTCATGCTCTCCCCCCCTGTTAGGCATTTGCGCCCGTCTAGCGCCTCGCCCCGCCATTCACAAGCAAAACAAGGGTGGGGCCGGGGGGTTACCGGCTGTGGCCCCGCTCACCACTGCCCCAATCGCCCTTGCCGTTGGGATTTTCGCCAGCCTTGCCGACATCCTTGTCGTTACCCGGGTTGCCGGAGCGGCCACCCTCGGAGTCTTCGCCGTCGCTGTCATGACTGTCATGGCCGCCTCGGCTGGAGCCGCCGTCGGAACCGCCGCTGCCGGAGTCATTGCTGCCACCGCGGCTGGAGCCGCTGCTGCCACCGCTGTCGGAGTCACCACCGCTGTCCCCGCCGGAGCTGCCCGAGTTGGACCCGCCGCCGCTGCCCGATCCGCCAGTATTGGCAGAGCTGTTCCCCTTGTCGGAACTGCCGCCGCTGTCAGAGCCGCCGCTGTCAGAGCCGCCGCTGCTGCCAGACCCGCCGCTGCCAGAGTCACCCGAACCGCCAGAGTCACCGCCGGAGCCGGAGCCGCCCGAACCGCCGCCACTGGAGTCACTGCCGCCGTCGGAAGACCCGCCATCGCCCGCGCCAGCGGACCCGTCGCCCGTGCCGCCGGCGCCTCCGCCAGAGCCAGAGCCATCCGCGCCATCGCCAGCGCCCTCGGCGCCGTCGCCTTTGTCTCCTGCGCCCGCACCGGCCTCGCCGCCGACAGCGACGGCGACCTCGATCGCGTCGATCTGGTCGGCGGTTTCAAAGCCGAGGCTTTCGACCGCCCCGGCGACGGACAGCAGCGCGCCCAGCGACAACGCCACGATTCCCGCCAGCAGGACGACGTAATCGGTCGTCACCGCGCCGGTCTCGTCGCTCAGGAAAGGCCGGAGGGGAGATCGCCGGGAGGGGGTTGATTGGGCCATACTGTTCACCGTGGTTCGTTACGCAAAAACCCGCGTCTGTCCGGCGTGGTTAGATTCAATTTAAGGCAATTTCGCGGTAACAGCGCGCCAATCCCAAGAAAACGCTGCGCCGATTTCGTGCCCGCGCCGGCGCTCAGCGCGCCCCGATGCGCGTCAGGAAGTCCAGCGCGCTGCGGTCCTCGACCGTGTCGCGCTCGATATTGGCGACGTTGCGGCGCACCCGCGCGGCGTGGCGGCCCGCCTCCACCGCCTGGTTCGACCCGCGCGCGATCTTGGCGGCCAGTTCGGCCTCGGAGCGGGTGTAATAGTGATTCAGCTGTATGTGATCCGCGGAGTAGAAACCGGGCTGTGTGCGCGCCTTCAGCGCGGCCTTCTCGCCGCGGTCGTTCCAGGTGACGGCCAGGCCGTCGGTCTCATAGGCATGGACCTTGACCGCCGTCACCCGGCAGGGATCGACGATCACCTTGAAATTGGTCACCCCCCGCGCCCCGCTGAGCGGCGCGGCGGCGCGGCGGGTGTAGTTTTCCACAACGCCGCCCTCGGGCGGCCGCTCATGCCCGCAGCGCCCGAAATTGTGCCAGGGCAGCGAGATATTGGCCGCCCCCTCCAGATGCGCCAGCGCGGCGTCCAGGCCGCCGGCCTGTTTCGGCACCAGGAATTCGTCGGCGTCGATGCAGGCCATCCAGCGGTAGGCCGGGCCGAAATTGCGGATCGCATGGGCATAGGCCAGGACCTGGTTGTGGATCTCCCGCCCGGTGATGGCGTCGCGCAGCTTCTGGTTCCAGGGCAGAACCGTCAGTGCGTCCGCGGGCAGCACGCCCGCGAGCACGCCGATCGTGCCGTCGGTGCAGCCATTGTCGTAGACCACGAAATGCCGCACGCCCGCGGCGAGGTGGAACCGCGCCCATTCCCCGATATGGCGCGCCTCGTTCCTGACGATCAGCGCCACGGCAAGGCCGGCGCGCGCCGGCGCGGGCTCCGGCGGCGTGATGGCCAGCTTGGTAATCGGCTTGCGGGACAGGAGGCGCCAGGGCATGGCATGGCCCTTCTTCTTTCGGAAACTCGCCGCCTGCTTAGCCAAGCGCGCGCCGCTTTTCCAGAGCGGCCGAACAGCAACGGGGCCCGGCGCGCCAGGCAGCCGGACCCCGTTTCCCCGAAACGAACAGGGAGAGGGAAGGAAAATATCAGATGGACACCAGCGTCGACCCGGGTTCGGGCACCGGTTTCGCCTCAGGGACCAGCCTGCGCCCGATGCGCTTCCAGCCCTTCATCTGGACATGCACCGGCCTGAGATCCTGCGACATGCGTTCGTTCAGCACCTCGAGCGTCGCCAGTCGGCCCGAGGCCACATGCATCACTCTGCCCCCGTCCCTGAGGCGCAGGAACAGCTGGGCGGGCCGCCCCGGAATGCCCGAGCGCCGGATAAAGGCCGATTCGATAGCATCGAACGGCACCACCCGGTCGATGCGCATGCGGCCGCTGCGGTTGCGCGCCACCTGGCGCAGGCTGCGCAGCGTCAGATCGACATGCAGCTCGCGGGTCAGACCGCGCCCTGCGAACCACAGCAGCATCAGCCCGGCAACGCCCAGGCCCAGCGTCGAGGCCACCCGTTGCGGCGACACGTCCACGGCGGCATCGCCATGGGGAAACAGCCAGTGCCCGAAGGCCACGACCAGCAGCGCCACGCCGGCGATGGCGCAGACCCGCTCGACCGTCGGCGCACGGGTTCTCCAGCATGCCTCCGGTCGGATCACATAGCCCCAGTAGGTTTCCGTCAAACTCACCCAGTGGCACCGGGCTTCACTCGTCACACCAAAGTCTCTCGCTCCGGTGTAGATGGTCATTTCGCAGCCCTCTTTCCTGGCCCAAACCGCAGCGCTCCATGCTTGACCAAAAAATGTTGAAAAGATGGCATCAGCCGGGTGTTTTCGCGGCGGGCGGCCGCCGCGTCCTTGCCCCTTGCACCAGGCGCCCGCGCGTGTATAAAGCCCCATCCTTCCGCACATGATGCGAAACCGGTGCAGCCTCTCGAAAGCGGGCCGCGGAAGGCCATGCCCGCCCCGAAGCGCACCCGAGAACAGAACTGGAGCCAACATGCCGCTTTACGAGCATGTCTTCATCGCGCGTCAGGACCTTTCCAACGCGCAGGCCGAGGGCCTTGTCGATCATTTCTCCGCAGTGCTGGCTGACAACGGCGGCAAGGTCGTCGAAAGCGAATACTGGGGCGTCAAGACGATGGCCTACAAGATCAACAAGAACCGCAAGGGCCACTATGCCTTCCTGAAGACCGACGCCCCGGCGCCGGCGGTCCAGGAAATGGAGCGCCTGATGCGCCTGCACGACGACGTGATGCGCGTCATGACCATCAAGGTCGACGCCCACGAAGAGGGCCCCTCGGTCCAGATGCAGAAGCGCGACGAGCGCAGCGAGCGCCGCGAGCGCCGTTGATCGCCAGCCCCAGGAAAGGACATTAAACCATGGCCACAAAACCGTTTTTCCGTCGCCGCAAGGTCTGCCCCTTCTCGGGCGAGAACGCGCCGAAGATCGACTACAAGGACACCCGTCTGCTGCAGCGCTACATCTCCGAGCGCGGCAAGATCGTGCCCTCGCGCATCACCGCCGTCTCGGCCAAGAAGCAGCGTGAGCTGGCCCGCGCCATCAAGCGCGCCCGCTTCCTCGCCCTGCTGCCCTACGCCGTGAAATAAGGAGCCAGACCCATGCAAGTGATCCTTCTGGAACGCGTGGCCAAGCTCGGCCAGATGGGCGACGTGGTCGCCGTCAAGGACGGCTACGCCCGCAACTTCCTGCTGCCGCAGGGCAAGGCGCTGCGCGCCAACGCGGCCAACATCGCCTCGTTCGAGACGCAGAAAGCCCAGCTCGAAGCCCGCAACCTCGAAACCAAGAAAGAGGCCGAGGCGCTGGCTGCGAAACTCGACGGCCAGCAGTTCGTCGTGATTCGCTCGGCGTCGGACGCCGGCGCGCTCTACGGCTCGGTCACCCCGCGTGACGCCGCCGATGCCGCGACCGCCGACGGCTTCAGCCTGGACAAGAAACAGGTCGTCCTGGCGCGCCCGATCAAGGAGCTGGGCCTGCACGACGTGCATGTCTCGCTGCACCCCGAGGTCGAGGTGACGATCCAGCTGAACGTCGCCCGCTCGACCGAAGAGGCCGAACTGCAAGCTTCGGGCAAGTCGATCCAGGAACTGGCCGCCGAGGCCGAGGCCGAGGCCGAGTTCGAGATCGCCGAGCTGTTCGAGGACATCGGCGCCGCCGCCTCGGAAGACGAGGGCCTGGCCCAAGCGGTCGAGGAAGAGACCGAAGAAGACAAGTAAGACCGGGCACGCCCGATCTGCACAGGAAACGCGCGAAGGCTCCCCTTCGCGCGTTTTTCTTTGACTGCCCAAGGGTTGTGACCTGCCCCCCACGAAGTCCCGCACCATGATGTAGAGTCTGCTCAACCCTGAAGGAGCAGACGAATGCGAAAGAGCCGTTTCACCGAGGCGCAGATT
>NZ_JAGSOU010000029.1 GCF_018139985.1 Actibacterium sp. MT2.3-13A
GAAGGCCACGTCATAGAGACCGTCGAGGCCCTGCGCCGGGTCGATCACCCGGCCGCCCTTGAGGAGCAGATCATACATCGTCATTCATCCTGTTGCCGTGGGGACGGCCCATGCGCCGGGAGCCATCGCCCGCATTCCGCCGCAGCCTCCGGGCGCGCGGCCCAGCCAGCGAAAGCCATTCCCCGGCGAACCGCAAATGCCGTATGCGGTTCGCGTCATGCCTGTTGGGCATAGCGGTCGGCGTGCTCAGATGCATTCGCCTCCGTCGATGACCAGGGCCTGCCCGGTCATGAAGGAGGACCTGTCCGAGGCGAGGAAGACTATGCCGTCGGCGATCTCCTCGGCGCTGCCGAAGCGTCCCATCGGGATCGCCGTGGAAATGTAGTCCTCCAGCTGCGCGCGGCCGCCCATCTGGATCTCGAACCCCCGGTTGAAGGGCGTGTCCACGAAGCCCGGGCACAGCGCGTTGATCCGCACGTTGTGCTTCGCGTAATCCGCGGCCATCTGGCGCGTCATCGCCAGCACCGCGTGCTTGGTGGTCGCGTAGGCGATCATCTCGCGGTCGTATTGCACGCCGGAGTTCGACGAGGTGATGATGATGCTGCCGCTGCGCTGCTGCTTCATCTGGCCGATCACCGCCTTGGCAGCGACGAAATGGGCCCGGACGTTCAGCGCCCAGGAGGCATCCATGTCCGCGACCGCGACCTCCTCGAGCGGACCCTCGACCTGGATCCCGGCATGGGAATGCAGGATGTCGAGCCGGCCGTGACCGGCGATCGTCTCGCCCAGCGCGCCCTGCAGGGCGGCATCGTCGGTGACGTCCACCGCGCGCGCCTCGGCGCGGCCGCCCTCGGCGCGGATGGCGCCGGCGACCTGTTCGGCGCGCGCGCCGTCCTTGTCGGTCACCACGACCGTCGCGCCCTCGCGCGCCAGCGCCACGGCCCCGGCCGCCCCGATCCCGGAGCCGGCCCCGGTGATGAACGCAATCCTGTCTTTCAGCAGCATGTGTCTTCCTTGTTGTCTTCGAAGAGGGCCTCTTGCGCGCCGCCTAGCGATTGTCGCTGCGGCGCAGGATCAGTTGGGCGATGATGAGCAGCACCAGAGAGACCGCCAGCACCATCGTCCCGATGGCGTTGATCTCGGGCGTAACGCCCCGGCGGATCGACGAGAAGACATAGATCGGCAGGGTGGTCTCCGACCCGGCGACGAAAAAGGCGATGATGAAATCGTCGAAGCTGAAGGTGAAGCTCAGCAGGAACCCCGCCAGGATCGCCGGCGCGATGAGCGGCAGCGTCACCCTGAGGAAGGTGGTCATCGGGGTCGCGTAGAGATCGGCCGAGGCCTCGGTCAGGGCGCGGTCCATCCCGGACAGCCGGGCGCGCACGATGATGATCACCAGCGCCATGGTGAACATGGTGTGCGCCCCGATCAGCGACAGCTTGCCCATCGAAAGCTGCGGCGCGCTTTGCGTCGGCCAGATCGCCGCCAGCCAGGGGTTGAGATGATCGAAGGCCGTCACCAGCGCGATCAGCGTGGCGATTCCGATCACGATGCCGGGGATCATGACGGCGACGTAGATCATCATGTCGAACAGGGCTCGGACCGGCCCGCGGACCCCCTGCAGCGCCACCGCGGCCATGGTCCCGAACAGGCTGGCCAGGGTCGCGGCGATCAGGCCGACGACGATGCTGGTCTCCAGCGCATCCATCACGAAGGGGTTGGACAGCGCGGTGCCGTACCACTTCAGGGAAAACCCCTGCAGTTGGCTGGCATGGCGCCCGGCATTGAAGCTGAACAGCGCGATGATCGCGATGGGGGTGTAGAGGAACAGGTAGACGAAGATCGCGTAAAGGCGCATGCCGGTTTCCTACATCAACTACATCAACGAAACGTCTTCGCGCTGCGTGTTCAGCCGCGCGATCAGACGCATGTAGATCGTGACCGAGACCAGCATCACGACGATCAGGGTGACCGCCACCGCCGATCCGTAGGCCCAGTTCCGCGACTGCAGGAACAGGTCCACCAGCGCGTTGCCGACGAAGAACACCTTGCCGCCGCCCAGCAGCGCGGGGATCAGGAACTCGCCCATCAGCAGGATGAACACCAGCAGGCAGCCCGTCGCCACGCCCGGGATCGAAAGCGGCAGCGTCACCTGCAGGAAGGTCGCCCAGGGCCGCGCGCCCAGATCCGAGGACGCCTCCAGCAGCCGCTTGTCGAGCCGGTCGAGGCTGACGAAGATCGGGAAGACCATCAGCGGCAGGTAGCCGTAGATGATGCCGATGGTGACGGCGAAGGGCGTGTAGATCAGGCGCACGCCCTCGATCCCGATCATCTCGAGCAGCGCCGGGATACCGCGCCCGCCGAGGATGAAGATCCAGGCGTAGCTGCGGATCAGGATGCTGGTCCAGAACGGCACGATGACCAGAACCAGCAGCATCGTCTTCCATTTCTGGCTGGTGCGGACGGCCAGGAAATAGGCCAGCGGATAGGCGATCAGCATCGCCGCGACGGTCCCCAGCGGCGCCAGGACCATGGTGTTCTTGAACGCCGCCCAGCGCGCCGGGAGGTTCGCGTATTGCTCCAGGGTGAAGGCGGGGACATAGCCCCCGCCATCGCCCCGTTCGCCGAAGCTGAAGATCAGCACGACGCTGACGGGAAGGACGAGCATGACCAGGAACCACGCCGTCGCGGGCGTCAGAAGCAGCCAGTTGCGCGCGCGCTGTGTCATGCCGTCCTCCCCCTTGCCTGGCTCAGGCCGACTTGAAACGCGCCAGCAGTTCGGCGCGGCTCGGATCCGTGAGGGTGGCGGCCGCCCCGAATTCCAGCGCGTTCAGCAACTCCTGAGCCGGGTAGAGGATCGGATCCTCCAGGATCTCCTTGGGCAGCAGCGCCATGGTGTTGCCGTCGGCCGTCGGATAGCCATGCGCGAGCACCTCACGGGCATTGACCTGCGGGTCAAGCAGGAAGTTGATCAGCGCGTAGGCCGCCTCGCGGTGCGGCGCGCCCTTGGGGATGGCGTAATAGTCGCTCCAGAGCTCTCCACCCTCCTTGCCCAGCACATAGACGATCTCGGGCATGTCGGCGTTCATCTGCTTGCCGTCGCCGGTCCAGCACATGGTGAGCCAGGCGTCGCCGCTGCGCATCGCCGGCTGGTAGTCCGACGAGATTGCGAAGAGGTGCGGCTTGACCTCAAGCAGCAGGCGCTCGGCATCCGCGAGTTCCTTCTCGTCCAGCGAGTTGAAGGAATATCCGAAATATTTCAGCGCGTTGCCGATCGTGGTGAGCTGGTAGTCATGCACCATCGTGCGCCCGGAGAAGCTGCCCATGGTGATGTCCCAGAATTCTTTCCAGGAGGTCAGCGCCTGACCGTCGTTGTGCTTGGTGTTGACGGCAAACCCGGTCGTGCCCCAGTTCTTCGGCACGGCATAGACTGATCCGTTGACCGTGCCCGCATCCGAGAAGCGCGCATCATAGGCCGCCGGGTCGTAATTGGGCAGTTTCGACAGGTCCAGCGGCTCGATCAGGTCCTGATCGACATAGGTGGTGATGGTGTAGTTGGTGGGCACGAACACGTCCCAGCCGCTGCCGCCGGCCTGCAGTTTGGCCAGCATTTCCTCGTTCGAGCCGAAGACGTTGACCTGCGTGTAGGCGCCGGTCTGTTCGCGGAAGATGTCGAAATTCGCCGGATCGTGATAGTTCGGCCAGGTCGCCAGGATGACTCTGTCACCGATGTCACCAGCGGCATGGGCGGCGCTGGGGCGCAGCCCCGGCATGGCCGAGCCGAGAACGGCGCTGGCCATGCCCAGCCCCGTCACGCCGAGGAAATGGCGGCGCGTCACCGATCCCTTCTGGTAACGGCGCAGCTCTTCCATGAACTTCTTCTTCGAGATGTGATCCACATGTTTGGTCATTGGTAGCTCCCTGTTGGGCGGTTTGTTATTTTAGCTTTTTTCGAGGACGACCGCAGAGCCCGCTTCCCATGAGGCCCATGCGGTTTCGCCCGTATTGAACGGACCGTCGTTCAATTCTGATTGCCTCGGCGACAGGACCAGGAAATCGCCGAGCGTGCCGTTCCGCACCAGGTATTCCGTATGCTCGCCGAGGAAGATCCGGTTGTGCACCACGACCTCGATCCCGGTCCGGTCCGAGCGGCTCAGGCGGATCTGCTCGGGCCGCACGCTGACGCAGGCCTCGCCCGCGGGGGCGGCCTCGGCCGTGACGCGGCCCTCGACCGGCATGCCGTTCTTCAGCACCACCGTCGCGCGCCCCGCCCCCGAGGCGGTGACCCGGCCCTCGAAGAAATTCGAGGTGCCGACAAAATCGGCGACGTAGCGGGAGCGCGGCGAGTCGTAGAGTTCCTGCGGCGTCCCGATCTGGATGATCCGCCCCTCCCCCATCACGCAGACCCGATCGCTGAGCGAAAGCGCCTCCTCCTGGTCGTGCGTCACCAGGACGAAGGTGATGCCGATCTGGCGCTGAAGGTCCTGCAACTCGATCTGCATTTCCTTGCGCAGCTTGCGGTCGAGGGCGGCCAGCGGCTCGTCGAGCAGCAGCAGCTTGGGCTGGTTGACGATGGCGCGGGCCAGGGCGACGCGCTGCTGCTGCCCCCCCGACATCTCCCAGATGCGGCGCTTTTCGAAGCCGGACAGACGCACGACGTCCAGCGCCTGCCCGACCTTTTCGCGAATCGTATCCTTGCCCAGGCGCGGGCGCTGCTGGCGCAGACCGTAGCCGATGTTCTGCTCAACGGTCAGATGCGGAAACAGCGCGTAGCTCTGGAACACCATGTTGACCGGGCGGCGATGCGCCTCGAGGTCGTTGACCACCTGATCGTCGATCAGCACCTCGCCGCTGGTCGGCGTCTCGAACCCCGCCAGCATGCGCAGCGCCGTGGTCTTGCCGCAGCCCGAGGGGCCGAGGAAGGACAGGAATTCGCCGGAGGAAATGGACAGATCCAGATTGTCGGCCGCGAGAACGTCGCCAAACCTCTTGGAGACGCCGCGCAACTCCGCGATCGGATGCAGACCGGCCCTGCTCCGGTCGTCAAGATACCCATTGTCTTTCATTCGCCCGGCTCTTTGCTGCATTCTGAAACATACCACCCCATTTGAGAAAATCGTAGAATTTTAGCGTTTTGCTGTATATACGCTATTTATGGTATTCTATTTTTAATAGGCGGATTATGAGAAGGATCGACTGGATC
The DNA here is from genome assembly GCF_018139985.1 of Actibacterium sp. MT2.3-13A. Classification (GTDB taxonomy): domain Bacteria; phylum Pseudomonadota; class Alphaproteobacteria; order Rhodobacterales; family Rhodobacteraceae; genus JAGSOU01. The sequence continues at coordinate 5,204 of NZ_JAGSOU010000029.1, forward strand.
GAAGCGTCGGGACGGATCGTCGATGCGATAGGGACGGCAGGCTTTCCGGCGACCCTCTCCAACGCGCTGCGCGAGATCGCGCCGTTCGATTTCACCGTGGTTTTCGGCTATGTCGGATCGGCCCGTCCGCTCGATCTCTACGACGACTTCCCGAAGAAAAAGCGCCGGGTCTTCGTCGAGGACTACCAGGAGGGGCCGTATCTGCTCGACCCGTTCTTCCTGGCCACAACGCTGCCCGTCGCCCCGGGCCTGTGGCGGATGCGCGAGATCGCGCCCGACCGGTTCTACCAGGGCGAATATTTCCGCAACTACTACATCCAGACCGGCCTGGCCGAGGAGATCGGGTATTTCGTCAAGCTGACGGAGCAGGTGATCATCGTGGTTTCGCTCATGCGGGCCGATCGCGCCTTCAGCGCCAAGGAAATCCGCTCGCTGCGGGAGGTCTGGCCGATCGTGGGCGCCGCCTGCCGCCAGCACTGGCGCGATGTGCCGGCGTTTTCCGACGCGACGATGGACGGCGGCGAGGACCGCCGCGTGCAGGAAAGCATCGCGCGCGCCTTCCAGACCATCGGACAGGGCATCCTGACGCCTCGGGAGCGCCAGGTGGTCGAATACACGCTGAAGGGCCACTCCGCCGACGCGGTGGGCAAGATCCTCGGCATCGCGCCCGGCACGGTGCGAATCCACCGCCGCAACATCTACCTCAAGCTCCGCATCAGCTCTCAGGGAGAGCTGTTCTCGGAATTCATCCGGGCGATGCTGGACCAGTGACCCCGGCGCCGGCGCCCGGGCCAGGGCGCCGCCCTGCCCGCACCTTCAGTAGATCGGCGGAGAGACCACCCAGATCACCACCGCCGGCTCGTTGCCCGGGTTGCGCCAGGCATAATCCTGCTCTCTGAACTGGAAGCTGTCGCCGGGTTCCAACTCCACCTGCAATGTCCCGATGGTCAGGCAAAGCCTGCCGCTGATCAGCACGCCGCCATCCTCGGACGGGCGCGCGGGGATCGTCCCCTCGCTGGCCGAGCGCGGCGCAAAGGTGGATCGGATCAACTCGAACGCGCCGCTGAGCGTGGGCGAGAGCAATTCCTCCGTCAGGCCGGTCGCGCTCGATCCGATCGGCATGCGGTCGTCGTTGCGCAGCACGAGCCCGCGCTCCTCCTCGCGCCGCGCGGCGGAGCGGAAGAAGAAGCTGATCTGGATCCCGAACTGCTCCGCGATCCGGCCCAGGTCGCGGACCGAGGGCTCGGTCTGCCCGCGCTCGACCTGGCTGAGCCAGCCCACCGACCGGCCCACCGCCGCGGCGAGTTGCTTCAGCGTGATGCCGCGGGACTTCCGCAGGGCCCGGATGTCGTCGCCAATCTGCTTGCTCATCTGTCGCGCCTCTACTTTCGCGCGCGGCCGGCGGGACCGCGCGCGCCCCGATTGCCGCCTGCCCGCGCAGCAAAGCGGCTAAAGCGGGCAAGCGCAATCGGGTTTTCCGAGAATGAAATTGTGACTTGATATTTCATTTTCCGCCCCCGAATGTGTCCTCATTCAACGCTTGCGCGCCCGGCATCCTGCCTGCGCCCGGACCAACGGTATCCCCATGCCCGACCTTCCCTCCTCCGCCCGCGTCGTCATCATCGGTGGCGGCATCTCAGGCTGTTCCGTCGCCTATCATCTGGCCGAACTCGGCTGGACCGACATCGTGCTGCTGGAGCGCAAGCAGCTGACCTCGGGCACCACCTGGCACGCCGCCGGGCTGATCGGGCAGCTGCGCGGCAGCCAGAACATGACGCGGCTGGCCAAGTATTCCGCCGATCTCTACACGCGGCTGGAGGCCGAAACCGGGCTGGCCACCGGCTTCCGGCAATGCGGCTCGATCACCGTGGCCCTGACCGAGGAGCGCAAGGAGGAGATCCTGCGCCAGGCCAGCCTTGCCCGCGCCTTCGACGTGGAGGTGAACGAGCTGTCGCCGCAGGAGGTGAAAGCGCTCTATCCGCATCTGAATATCGACGGCGTGGTTGCCGGCGTGCACCTGCCCCTGGACGGGCAGGCCGACCCCGCCAACATCGCGCTGGCGCTGGCCAAGGGCGCGCGCGCGCGCGGCGCATTGATTGCCGAGCAGGTGAAGGTCACCGCCGTAACCGAGGCGAACGGCCGGGTCACAGGCGTCAACTGGACAAGCGCTGGGGACGAGGGCCATATCGCCGCCGAGATGGTGGTGAACTGCGGCGGCATGTGGGGCCGTGACCTGGCCGCGAAGAACGGCGTGACCCTGCCGCTGCATGCCTGCGAGCATTTCTACATCGTGACCGAGAGCATCCCCGGCCTGAGCCAGATGCCGGTGCTGCGGGTGCCCGACGAATGCGCCTATTACAAGGAGGACGCGGGCAAGATGCTGCTCGGCGCCTTCGAGCCGGTCGCCAAGCCCTGGGGCATGGGCGGCATCAGCGAGGATTTCTGCTTCGACCAGCTGCCCGAGGATTTCGATCATTTCGAACCGATCCTGGAGATGGGCGTCAACCGCATGCCGATGCTGGCCGAGGCGGGCATCCACACCTTCTTCAACGGCCCCGAAAGCTTCACGCCCGATGACCGATATTACCTGGGCGAGGCGCCGGAGCTGAAGGGCTACTGGGTCGCCGCGGGTTACAATTCGGTCGGCATCGTGTCCTCGGGCGGCGCCGGAATGGCGCTGGCGCAGTGGATGAACGACGGCGAGCCGCCCTTCGATCTGTGGGAGATCGACATCCGCCGCGCCCAGCCCTTCCAGAAGAACCGCCGCTATCTGCGCGAGCGGGTGTCGGAAACGCTGGGCCTGCTCTATGCCGACCATTTCCCCTACCGCCAGCCCGCCACCGCGCGTGGCGTGCGCCGCTCTCCGCTGCATGAGCATCTGAAGGCCCGGGGCGCGGTCTTTGGCGAGACCGCGGGCTGGGAGCGCGCCAACTGGTTCGCCAATGACGGGCAGGAACGCGACTACCGCTACAGCTGGAAGCGGCAGAACTGGTTCGACAACCAGCGCGCCGAGCACATGGCCATGCGCGAGGGCGTGGGCCTGCTCGACATGACCTCCTTCGGCAAGATCCGCGTGGACGGGCGCGACGCGCTGGCCTTCCTGCAAAGGCTCTGCGCCAACCAGATGGATGTCGAACCGGGGCGGATCGTCTACACCCAGATGCTGAACGCGCGCGGCGGCATCGAATGCGACCTGACCGTGACCCGGCTGGCCGAGGACTCTTTCTTCCTCGTGGTGCCGGGCGCCACCTTGCAGCGCGACCTCGCCTGGCTGCGCCGCCATGTCGGCGACGCGTCGGTGACCATTCTCGACGTGACCGCGTCGGAAGTGGTGCTGCCGCTGATGGGGCCGAAGGCGCGCGAGGTTCTGGCGCAGGTGTCGCCCGACGATTTTTCGAACGAGGCGCATCCCTTCGGCATGGCCCGCGAGATCGAGATCGGCATGGGACTGGCCCGCGCCCACCGCGTCACCTATGTCGGCGAACTGGGCTGGGAGATCTATGTCAGCAGCGATCAGGCCGCCCATGTCTGGGAAACGCTGGTCGAGGCGGGCGACCCCCTGGGGCTGAGGCTGTGCGGGCTGCACGCCATGGACAGCTGCCGCATCGAAAAGGCCTATCGCCATTTCGGCCATGACATCACCGACGAGGATCACGTTCTGGAGGCAGGCCTCGGGTTCGCGGTCAAGACGGGCAAGGGCGATTTCATCGGCCGCGACGCGGTGCTCCGCAAGCGCGAGGCGGGCCTGTCGCGGCGCCTGATGCAGTTCCGCCTGACCGACCCCGAACCGCTGCTCTTCCACAACGAGCCGCTCCTGCGTGACGGCGAGATCGTGGGCTTCCTCAGTTCCGGCAATTACGGCCACGCTCTGGGCGGCGCGGTGGGCCTGGGCTACGTCCCCTGCCGCGAGCCGGACGAGGACGCCGCGAGCATGCTCGGCTCGTCCTACCAGATCGAGGTCGCCGGCCGGATCGTCGCGGCCGAGGCCAGCCTCGCGCCGATGTACGATCCGAAATCGGCCGGCCCCAGGGCCTGACCCAGACCGGGGCGCCGCTCAGAGAAGCTGCCGCGCCCCGGTCCAGACAAGCCGCAGCGAGATCAGGATCAGCACCGCGTCCAGGGCGCGCTTGAAATTGTGGTCCGACAGCCGATCGAGAAGCAGCTTGCCGGCCAGCGTGCCGGCGAAACCGCAGGCCACCATCAGGACCATGAACCCGATCCAGGGCCCGAAGGCGAAGCCGAGCGTGCCGAAGGTCAGCGTCTTGAGCATGTGCTGAAGCGTCATCATCACCGCGTGGGTGGCGACATGCTCGCGCCGCGGCAGGCGCAGTGACTTGGTGTAATTCGCCACGAAGACGCCGGTGGCACCGAAGAACATCGTCAGGAAGCTGGAGATCATCCCGGTCAGCGCGGACCAGCGCGACAGCCACGCCGGCGAGCGACCCAGAACGCTCCAGATCACGAAGCCGCCGACGCCGATCTGGACGAAGGCCGCCGGCAGGTTCACCACCACGCTGCCGCCGATCGCCACGCCCAGCGCGGCGCCCCCCGCAAAGGCGGCGAAACCCGGCCAGTGCACATGGCGGATCAGCACCCCGGCGCGGAACAGGTTTGAGCCGAGCTGGATCACCCCATGCACCGGGATCAGCGCGACCGGCGGCACGAGGTTGGCCATGATGGCCAGCAACAGCGCCCCGCCGCCGATCCCCAGCGCCACGGTGATGAAGGAGGCGATGAAGCTCGCCGCCGCGAGACCCAGCGCCGTGACCGGCGGCAGCCCGCCCGAGACCAGCTCCAGCAGGTGCGCGGCAGAGGGCTGGATCAGGTCCCGCACCGGACCTCCGGGTTGATCACATGGATCGGCGCGCCCGCGGCATAGGCGTTGATCTGGTCGTAGATGTCGGCGAACTGCATATCCAGTTCGTCCTCGGTGACGAAGCCGATATGCGGCGTGCCGATCACGTTGGGATGGGAGACGATCGGATCGGAGGCATCGGTCAGCGGCTCGGTTTCGAACACGTCGAGGGCCAGCCGGCCGGGGCGCCCGGCATCGAGCGCCTTGAGCAGCGCGCCCTTCTCAACCAGCCCGGCGCGCGAGGTATTGACGAAGCTTGCGCTCGGTTTCATCGCCATCAGGTCTTCGGCGGTGATGATCCCGGCCGAGGCCGGGGTCAGCCGCACATGCAGGCTGACGAAATCGCTTTCGGCGAAAAACGCCTGCCGGCTCGGCGCGACCTCGGCGCCATCGGCCGCGGCGCGGGCGCGGCCCTCCTCTGAGCCCCACCACCAGACCTTCATGTCGAAGGCGCGCGCGTATCGGGCCACCAGCCTGGCGATCCGGCCGTAACCGTAGAGGCCCAACCGCCGGCCCGCCAGGGTCTGACCCACACCCATCTGCCAGGTGCCGGCCCTGAGGCTCGCCATCTGCTGCGGGATCTGGCGCGCCGAGGCCAGCATCAGCGCGAAGCTCAGTTCAGCCGCCGCGACCGAGGGCTGGTCCCCCTTCATGTTGGAGCACAGCATCACGTCGTTCGCCGTGCAGGCGGCCACGTCCACATGCGGATAGACGCTGCGCTGGCTGATCAGCCTGAGCTTCGGCAGGCGCTCCAGCAGGGGCGCGGTTATCGGCGTGCGTTCGCGGAACAGCACCAGCGCCTCGGCCTCGGCCAGCCGCTCGGCCAGCACATCGACCGCCTCCTCGTGGTCGGTCCAGACGGTCACGTCGTGCCCCTCCAGCCGCGCGAAGCTGGGCAGCGTGCGCAGCGTGTCGAACCAGTCGTCGAGAATGTGAACTTTCATCCTGTCAGCGTCCCTTTGTGATCAGTGGGCCTTGCCCGACCAGTGCGAGCGCCGCACGACCGGCGAGATGACCTGGTCGGAGACCGGCACATCCCACACCGCCGCGCCGCCCGTCCGGGCGAAGCTTTCCATCAGATCCGGCAGCGCGGCAAGATCGGTGATCGTCTCGCCCCCGGCGCCGAAGCCGCGCGCGATCGCGGCCAGGTCCGTCCGCCCGAAGACCGCGCCCGCCTCCGACATCCCCTCGGCCCTGAGCTTGTGGATCTCGGAGCCGTAGGCCCCGTCGTTGAGCACCACGATCAGGATGTTGAGATCATGGCGCACGATGGTTTCAAGCTCCTGCATATGCATCAGCAGGCTGCCGTCGCCGTCGAATAGGACCGTGGGCACCTCGGGGCGCGCTGCGGCGACCCCCATGGCGAAGGAGATGCCGTTCCCGATCGCGCCGAATTCGCGGATCGTCAGGAACTCCTCATAGGGCCGCCCCGGCATATGCGCGAAGAAATACGAGCAATGCCCGGAGGAGTTGACCAGCTGCCAGCCCTGCGGGATCGCGGCATCGAGGGCACGCACCACCGCGCGCGGGTCATGGGTGCCCGGCGCGATCTCGAACGCGGCGCTGTCGGGGGGCGTGGTGCGGATGCGCCCGGCCAGCGCCTCGCTGCGCCATTGCGGCGCGCGCGGCGCCAGCGCCTGCGCCAGCGCCTCCACCCCCAGCCTTGCGTCGGCGCGCAGGTGCAGGTCGGCGGCCACCCGCCCCTGCGAGACGGTCACGGGATCCACGTCGATCTGCAAGAGCCTTGCCTTGGGCCACAGCCGCCCGGCATCGGCGTTGTGGCTGGCGAGCGAGGTGCCCACCGCGATCACCAGATCGGCCTCGCCGAAACATTCGCGCGCGACGTCCGAGGAAAAGCCCCCTGCGATGCCCACGCAGAACGCATCGTCGTGGAACAGCCCGCGCGCGGGCAGCGTGGTCGCCAGCAGCCCGTCGCAGCGCTCGGCCAGCGCGCGGCAGGCCTCCCCTGCCCCGGCCTCGACCGCGCCCATGCCGGCCATCACGACGACGCGCCGCGCCCCGGCCACGACCTCGGCCATGCGGGCGAGGTCATCGGGGTTGGGCGGGATCGGGCCGGTCCGCGGCATCAGATCCTTCGAGGGCGCGGGCAGATCCGTGCCGCCCTCCCAGGGGCGTTCCTGCAGGTCGAAGGGGATGCCGATCACCACCGGCCGCCGCTCGCGCCGCGCCTGGAGGAAGGCATCGCGGATCGCCGTGGGCATCCGCGCCGGCCAGTGCAGGCTGTGATAGGCCGCCCCCGTGGCGGTGACCAGCGGCGCCTGGTCGATGGCCTGGTTGTACCAGCCCGATTTCAGCGGCGCCTCGCCGGCGAAGACCACCATCGGCAGCCGCGCGCGCACCGCCGCGGGCAGCGCCGTCATCAGCTGGGTCAGCCCCGGCCCGCAGGTCACGGTGGCGACGCCCGTTTCGCCGGTCTTGCGGGCATAGGCCATCGCCGCCGCGACCGCGCAATGCTCATGGCGGACATAGACCATGCGGCAGCCCTCTTCGCTGAGCCGCGTGGCGAAATGCATGTTTGCGTCGCCCAGCAGGGCGAAGCAGGTCTTGACCTCTTCCTGGGCGAAGCTGCGGGCGAGGATGTCGAAGCAATGGGTCGTCATTCGGGCCTCCAGACGGATTGCGGCACGCAGACCCAGCCGCGGGCGAGCAACCGCGCGGTGCGGGTCACGCCCGCGGAATGGAACTGGAACCCGTCGCTGTCGTCGTATTTCACGCGCACCTCCATCTGCCCCATCGGGTGCTCGATCACCATGTTGACGGGCGATCCGCCCGCCGGGCGCGCGATGCCCTCGGCCACCGTCCCCGGCGCCAGCGCGCAGGCCGCGAGGCATTGCGAGCCGGTGACGGCGAGCGTGGGATGGGTGTTCCAGGGCATGAAATAGCGCGCCGTGAAATGCCCGCCCGCGCGCGGCGGCGCGATCAGGCCGATCTTGGGCGTGACGCTTTTGGTCACGTCGCCCAGCCCCATGCGGCGCCCGGCCTCCAGCCGCATCGCCTCCATCCGCTGGAACAGCTCTGGCATGGCGTCCAGTTCGTCCTGGGTTTCATAGCCGGTGATGCCGAGGTCGGCGGCGCGCGCGATCATCATCGGCATGGCCACGTCCACGCAGGAGACCTCGATCCCGGCAATCTCGTCGATGGGCTGGCCGGTGGGGAACAGCGCCCCGGTGCGCGAGCCCACCACGTCGAGGAAGTTCAGCGCCACCGGCGCTGCGGTGCCGGGCACGCCGTCGATCGCGGTGTCGCCCTCGTAGCTCACCGCGCCGCCGGGGGTCAGGACCTCGGCCTCGACCAGCGCGCCGGTGTTCACCGCGCGGATCCGCACCGGGGTCACCGCGCCCGCGACCGGCACCAGCCCCATCTCGATGGCCGCCGGGCCGACGCCCACCAGGATGTTGCCGCAGGTCGGGCTGTAATCGACGAGGCGTTCCTCCACCCCGACCTGGGCGAAGAAATAGTTCACGTCCGCGTCCGGCGTTTCCGACGGCGACAGGATCGCCACCTTGTTGGTCACGGCGTTGCCGCCGCCGAGGCCGTCGATGTTGCGCGGATTGCCGGCGCCGATCACCGAAAGCAGAACCTCGGTCAGGGCATCGCGATCGCTGGGCAGATCGCGGGCGTTGAAGTAAGGCCCGCGCGAGGTGCCGCCGCGCATGAAGAGATAGGGGATGTTATGTTGTTTCATTTGAGAGGCCATGGCAGTTTCACGAATTCCTGAAGAAGTCCCGGCGGAAAGTCGCGGTTGAGCGTGCCGGCGAGGAAGCACATCCCCCCGATGCCGGCGGCGGTGAACAGCAGCGTCCGCGCCCAGCTCAGTTGCCCCCGGATGCGGAAGAACCCGATCAGGAAGACCAGCAGCGCCAGGATGAAGCCCAGCAGCGAGGACAGCACCAGCAGCGCGCCGAACCATGCCAGCGTCGACCACAGCCCATGCGGCGCCGCCGCGTCCTCGCCCCCGGCCTCGCGGTCGGCGAAGACCGGGTCGTCCTCGGGCGCGCGGATCATGCGGATCAGCAGCAGCAGCGTCGCCACGATCCCCACGGTTCCGACCGTGAGCGGGAATATCTTGTCCGAGGTCAGGTCGATCAGCGCGGCGTTGACCCAGGCGGTGACCATGTAGGCCAGGATCGCCAGCAGGAAGATCAGCGGCGCGCGCTTGTGGCCATGCACCACCTCGCCTTCGGAGCGGATCATCTTCGACTGGCGGATGCCGAGGACCACCGAAACGACCGTCAGCGCGAGAATCCCCAGCACGATCGGCGAGGCCACATAGTTCAGCCCCTGCTCCAGCCCCCGGCGGAACTGGAAGCTGGCGATCTGATGCGCGTTGTTGGAGAAATTCTCGGCCTGGTTCGAAAGCACGAAGCCGATCAGGAAGGCCGGGCGCGACCAGTCGAAGCGGCGCAGGAAGATCCCCACCAGGCCGATCGCGAACAGGCTGATCAGATCGCCCAGCGACTGCCGCGACTGGAAGGCCGCGAAGGCGATCATCATGAACAGGAACGGCGCCAGCAGGGTGAAGCGGATGGTGGTGATCCGCGCGATCGGGTTCGACAGCGCGATGCACAGCCCCGCGCCGAACACATTCGCCAGCGCCAGCGACCAGACAACCGTGTAGGTGACGTTCAGGTCGTTCTGGATCAACTGCGGCCCGGCGTTGAAGCCCAGCAGCCCCAGCCCGCCGATGAAGATCGCCATCGAGCCCGAACCGGGGATGCCGAAGATCAGCGTGGGCACCAGGCCGCCGCCTTCCTTGGCGTTGTTGGAGCTTTCGGGGCCGACCACGCCGCGCACGTCGCCGCTGCCGAATTTCGACTTGTCCTTGGCGGTCTGGATGGTGTGGCCATAGGCGATCCAGTCCACGACCGAGCCGCCGAGGCCGGGGATGACACCCACGATCACGCCGATGGTGGCGCAGCGGACGCTCAGCCAGATGTTCTCGAACCAGTCGCGCACGCCCTGCGTCCAACCCGCCCCGAGCTTCGAACCGCGCGCGATGGACTGGTCCTGGCGCAGCAGGCTGATGATTTCGGGCACCGCGAAGATGCCGAGGCCGACCACCACCAGCTTCACGCCGTCAATGAGATAGGGGATGTCATAGGTCGCCATGCGCAGGCTGCCGCCGGCGCCGGCCTCGCCGATGGTTCCGACCAGCAGGCCGAGGCAGGCCGCGGCGACGCCCTTGAGCGGCAGGCGCCCGGCGAGGATCGCCACCATGGACAGGCCCAGCAGCGTGATCGCCAGCATCTCGGGCGTGCCGAAGGCCAGCACCAGGGGTCGCGCGATCAGGATGAAACAGGTCAGCACCGCCGCCCCGAACAGCCCTCCGAACAGCGACGAGGCAAAGGCCGCGGACAGCGCCCGCGCCGCCTCGCCCTTGCGCGCCATGGGAAAGCCGTCGAGCACCGTGGCCTGGCTGGCCGAAGAGCCGGGAATGCCCATCAGCACCGAAGCGAAGGTGTCCGAGGTCGGCACCACCGCCACCAGCCCGACCATCAGCGCAAGGCCGGAAACCGGGTCCATCCCGAACATGAAGGGCAACACGAGCGAGAGGCCCGCGATGCCGCCGAGGCCGGGGAACACGCCGACCGAGAGGCCCAGCAGCACCCCCAGCATGAGATACATGATCTGCTGCGGCTGAAGTATCAGGGCAAAAGCTTCCTGCAGCGCTGGAAGCGCCGTGGCGAAAAGGTCCATTTGCGACAATCCCGGAATGGGCCCTCCGCGCCGGTGGCACGGAGGGCTCGTTGGGTTTCAGGTCAGTTCAGCGACACGCCATAGGCGTCGTGCAGCCAGGTCTTGACGAACGCCTTGGCCGAGGCCGGAACCTTCGTGCCGAGATCGAGCATGACCTTCGCCGGCGCGCCGGTCATCTGCGGGTAATCGCCGAGCGTGGCTTCGCTGAGCTCCTTGAAATCGGGGCGCGCGATCACGTCGTTGAACGCCTTGGTGTAGGTGTCGATCGCGTCCTGCGGGGCGCCCTTGGGCAGGAAGATCATCTTCTGCGCCGGGAAGCCGGCGATGAAGAACGCCTTCCACGCCTCCCAGGCGTCGCCGCTGGTTTCGCAGGCCGGGGTGGCCTCGCAGACCTCCTTGAAGGACGGGATGTCGGGGAAGGTCGGGTCGCGCACGATGTTGCCGTTCTCGTCCAGCGCGCCCCAGGTCATCATCGGCACGGCCTGGCCGGCCTCGACCAGCGGCACCACGTTGTCGAGATAGGCCGCCGAGGTCTGGTAGTCGATATTCGCCTCGCCGCGCTCGAACATCAGGCGGCCGTCGCCGCGCCCCTTGATGCCGAAGACCGGCTCGACCGACATGCCCAGCATCTGCCAGGCCAGAAGCGGCACGAGGTCGAGACGCGTCGCGCCCTGGCTGCCCCAGATGAAATCTGTGCCCTGCAGGCCGGTGGCGTCCAGACCGTCCATCTTGCCGGCCAGATCCGGCGGCAGGAAGGCCACGCCGCCGGTGCCCGAGGCGAGCACCACGTTCCAGTCGGCGTATTCGTATTTCACCCGCGGATCCTCGAGCAGATAGGGAAACTGCGTCGAGCCCGACGAGCCGAAGATCACCTTGCCCTCTGTATCCTCATAGCTCTGGTCCTGGAACCAGTTGGCGCCCTTGGTGGAGCCGGCGCCGGGCATGTATTTCACGACCACGGTCGGCTTGCCCGGCAGCGCCTCGCTCAGCAGAGGGGCATAGAAGTTCGCCCATTTGGCCGAGCCGCCGGTCTCGGAGAACGGGATCACGAATTCCACGGTTTCCCCGGACAGGTCCAGGGCCGAGGCCGCCGCGCCGCTCATCGCGCATGCGAGGGCCATCGACGCCGCAAGCGCCGTTTTCTTGTTGAACATCGGTTTCCTCCCTTTGATGCGGCGCCTCCCGCACCGCATTTCAGTCGGCAAGTGTGCCTTGCCTGTGCAAAGAGGCTTAAGGTACCAACCTTGCGTGAAGCTTGCGGGAGCAAAAATAATGCGCATCGCGATTGTCGAGGATAACGAAAGCATCGCCAAGGGCATCGCCTATCGGCTGGAGGATCGTGGCCATGCCACCGACATCCTGAACGACGGCGCGGCCGCGGAACTGTTTCTTCGCGACGACAGGAACGAGCTGATTATCCTCGACATCAACCTGCCGGGGCTGGACGGGTTGTCGATCCTGCGCGGGTTGCGAAAGCGCGGCGATCACCGCCCGGTGCTGCTGCTGACCGCGCATTCGGAGGTCGCCGACCGGGTGGCCGGGCTCGACGCCGGGGCCGACGACTATCTCGTCAAGCCCTTCGAGATGGACGAGCTGGAGGCGCGGGTGCGCGCGCTGTCGCGCCGCCGCGCCCAGACCATCGAGGACAGCATCAGCCTCGGGCGTCTGACCTTCCGCCCGCAGTCCCGCGCGGCGCTGCTCGACGACGCGCCCCTGGCGATGCCGCGGCGGGAGCTGGCCGTGCTCGAGGCGCTGTTGCGCGTGAACGGGCGCGTGGTGTCGAAATCTGACCTGCTCGACCATGTCTACGGCACCGGGGCCCCGGTCGAGGACAGCGCCGTCGAGGCCCATGTCTCGCGCCTGCGAAAGAAGCTCGCGCCGGCCGGCCTCGACATCAAGACCCACCGCGGCCTCGGTTATTCGCTGATCGAAGGCAAGACCCCGGCATGAGCGGCTCGCTCCGGCTGCGGCTGTTTCTCATCATCATCCTGCCGCTGATGGCGCTGGCCCCGGTGATCGGCGCGTGGCGCATCACGGCGGCGCACCGGACCGCGGAGGAGCTGTTCGACCGCACGCTGCTGTTCACCGCGCTGGCCGTGTCGCGGGACGTGGCGCTGCTCGACGGCGACGCCGTCCTGCCCGAGACCCAGCACCTGCTGGACGACGCGGCGGGCGGGCCGATCCGCTATCATGTCTACGGCCCCGACGGCGCGCTGGTCACCGGCTATGCCGTACCGCCCCTGCCGCTCACGCGGCGGATGCCAAAGGACACGCCCTTCGCCTATTACGACGGCCTCTACAAGGGCGACCCGGTGCGGGTGCTGCGCCTCAACGACGTGACCACGATCGCGGGGCTGACGGGGAATTTCACCGTCACCGTCTGGCAATATCACACGGTGCGCAATGCCTTCGCCTGGCAGCTGGCGCTGCGGTCGATCGCCGTGATCGTGGGGATGATCGCGGCGGTGGCGCTGCTGATCTGGTTCGGCGTGCGCTTCGGGCTCAAGCCGCTGACCGATCTCGAGGACGCGATCTCGCGGCGCTCCTCGGAGGATCTCAGTCCGATCCAGCGCCGGGTCCCGATCGAGACGCGCGGGATCGTGGCGCGGCTGAACACGCTGTTCGGGAAAGTCTCCGAGACGCTCGAGGCGCAGGCGGCCTTCATCTCGGACGCCGCGCATCAGCTGCGCAACCCGATCGCCGGGCTGCGCGCGCTGGGCGAATCGATCCGCAGCGCCCCGGACATCGAGACCGCCCGCGCCCGCGCCGACGATCTGGTCGCCGCCGCCGCGCAGGCCGGCCGCCTGGCCAACATGCTGCTGACCCTGGAGCGGGTGCGCGCCGAAAGCGGCCAGGACAAATACACCACGCTCGACCTGGTTGAACTGGTCTCGGAAACCGTCGCGGAGTTCCGGGACCGCGCCGCCGCCGCCGGCGTCGCCCTGAGCTTCAGGGCCGCGCGCTCGGGGATCGCCATCCGCGGCGACGCCGTCATGCTGCGCGAGACGGTGAAGAACCTGCTCGACAACGCCCTTGTGCATGGCGGCCCCGGGCTGAGCCGGGTGGAGGTCGCGCTTTCGTCCGGCCGCGGGCGGGCGGTGCTCGCGTTCCACGACGACGGGCGCGGCGTGGCCGTCAGCGCCTTCCCCAAGATCCTGTCGCGCTTCGGCCAGGCGCAGCCCGGCCCCGGCAGCGGCCTCGGCCTCACGATCGCCGAAGCCGTGGCCCGCCGGCACGGCGGCAGCCTGCGGGTGAAAAAGCCGGAACGGGGGTTTTCCGTCGAGATGACCCTGCCCATGCCCAGCCCCGGCCGGACCGACGGCTAGGCCGACCCGCGGCAGGCCGGCCGGATTCGCCTGAGCGGCTCCCGGACCGGTGCCACCAGAACCGGACGGTCTCGTGGCTTACGTCCACACCGCGTTCATGGCGCAGGTCCTCTGCGTTCCGGAGCGACAGCTGGAACCGAACGCAGAGCATCTCCTCCAGGCGGATGATCTCAGGTCTTGAAGCACCGGAGTGGGGAACGTTTCGTCATGGCAGAACACTGTGAAACAGCCCTGCCCGTCTCAAGGCGGTTTCTTCTGACAAAACCCCGGGCGGGCCAGTAGGTCTGCTCGGTTATCCCTCTCAGGCGCCGCGCGCCTTCCTTGCCGCGGCCAGCTGCACGGCGTAGTCGATGGCCTCCAACATGCTTCGCTCGCTGGCGATACCCTTCCCGGCAATATCGAAGGCCGTGCCATGATCGACCGAGCTGCGAACGATCGGCAAGCCGAGCGTGATGTTCACTCCGCTCAGCGCTTCCCAGGCACCAGTCTCTGGATTGACCTCAAAGCCCAACAGCTTAACCGGAATATGGCCCTGATCGTGATAGGTGGCGATTACCGCGTCGTAGCGGCGACCGCGCAGCTTGACGAAGACGGTGTCGCCCGGCACCGGCCCTTCGACATTCAGCCCGCGCGCGTTGAGCGCGGCGACGGTGGGTTCGGTCACGTCGAGATCCTCGGTGCCGAACAGCCCGCCCTCGCCCGCATGGGGGTTCAGGGCGGCCACGGCGATCCGCGGATTCTCGATGCCGAGGTCGCGCAGCGCCTCATGCGTCAGTTCCGCGACGCGGGTCAGGCGTTCGGGGGTCAGGCGCCGCACCGCGTCGGCCAGCGAAACATGGGTGGATACATGGGAAACGCGCATGTCCCCGTGCGCCAGCAGCATGACCGAATCCCGTGCCCCGGTGAGATGCGCCAACAACTCCGTATGTCCCGAGAAGGGCTGGCCGGCGAGGTTCAGCGCCTCCTTGCTGATCGGCGCGGTGACGATCGCGTCCGCCTCGCCCGCCAGACACAGCGAGACCGCTTTCTCGATGGCGAGATAGGCCAGCCTTCCGGCCTCGGCGGTGGTCCGGCCGAAGGCGATCTCGCCCTCAGGCTCGCCGATATTGACCAACTGAACGCCGGGCACGTCGCCCTTGATCCAGTCGGCCCCGCAAGCCACGATCTCGGCAGCGCGGAGCATGCAGCCGCGCGAGCCGACAACGAACAGCTTGATTTCGCCGTCGGCCAGCTGCGGGCGCAGCGCCTCGACCGCCTTGAGGATAATCTCCGGCCCGATGCCAGAGGGATCGCCCATCGTGATGGCGATGCGTGGGGTCGTGGAAGCGCTCAACGGATCTCTCCTGATATTACGATCTCTTGTAACCGCCTGCCTGTCAGAACGGCCCGGCAGGCAGAACGGCCTTAGGCATGGATCTCGGGCGACTGGGCGGCGCCGTCCGAAGTCAGGGTCAACGCGACACCCCGGGCGCGCAGGTCCTTCCTGATGTCCGGCGTCATGCCGTCATCCGAAATCACCTCGGCGATCCGGGCCAACGTGCAGATGTCGAAAATGCTGGGCGGGCCGAATTTCGAACTATCGGCCAGCAGGATGACCTGCTGCCCCGCGCCGATCATGGCACGCTTCATATCTGCCAGCTCCAGCGAAGAATCCGTTAACAGGTCGCCGGTCACCGCATGCGCGCCGACGAACGCCAGATCCGCATGCACACCCTTGAAAAAGGTCTCACCCTGACTGCCCAGCAATGTCGGAGAACCGTTGCGCAGCGTGCCACCCGGCACATGCACACGAATGGCCGCGCAGCCGCCCAGGATCTGCGCAATCCCGAGATCGTTGGTAATCGCTGTCAGCGGAAGGCCGCGCTGCGTCACGGCGCGCGCCGCCTGCAGGACGGTGGTGCCACTGTCGAATATGACGGTCTGGTGCGGCTGCACCCGCATCGCGGCCGCCGCCCCGATCAGCGCCTTTTCATGTTGTTGTATGTGGCTGGAGATTTCGCTCTCGACCTCTACGCCGGCGCTGCCGCCGCGCTTGATCGCGGCGCCGCCGTGGGTGCGCTCCAGGTATTCGCGTTCCATCAGGTAATCCAGATCGCGCCGGACGGTCGAGGCCGAGGCGCCCAGAACCTCGGCCAGTTCCTGCACCGAGGCCGCGCCGGTTTCGCGAAGATGCTCCAGGATCGCCGCATGCCGCTGCGCCGGGATGCGTTCGACCCGCGGTGCGCGCGCCGGCGTGGGCCGGGTCACCTCAGCCGCATCGCGCCGATTAGGCTTGGAACCTTTTGATCGAGTCATTCTTCCTCTTTCCAACTCGACTCGCAGCTTGTCAACTCATTGATCATTGTTTGCCAATAATTACCAAACTCTCTCATTTTCACTTGACCGCGCGCAATCTCGCGCGCAACTTTCCGTGTTACGGCGAGGGGACCACTGCGAAGAGATCTGTGCCGCCGTCATTGACCAGGGAGGAATACCAATGTTCAGGAAACCCGCACTTGCGGCAACACTGGGACTGGCCGCAGCCATGTTCGGCCTGTCCGCAAGCGCGCAGGAAGTTGAGTGGAAATACTACACCTACTTCGGCGCAAACGACAAACCCACTCAGCTGCACCGCGAATTCGCCGCCGATGTCGAGGCAGCTAGCGGCGGCCGCTTGAAGATCGACGTCTACGCAGGTGGCGAACTGCCCTACAAGGCGCCAGACGTGCTCAAGGCCGTGGCGACCAACCAGGTTCAGATGGGCGACGTGGCGATCGGCTTCGTGGCGGGGGACGTGCCCGAACTGAACGCTCTGGCGATGCCCTTCGTCTGCACCTCGATCGACAAGTTCTACGACAAGGCCGCCGGTGCTGCCGAACCCTACGTCGATGACGTCTTCTCGAACCGATTCCGTTCGGTCGCCCTGATGCAGTGGGTGATGCCGCCGCAGCAGCTGTGGCTGCGCGAGCCGGTCGACGGCATCGACGCGCTGAAGAACCTGAAAATCCGCGCCTGGAACCGCGAGCAGGTGCAGGTGATGCAACTGCTGGGCGGCAGCGGCGTCACGATCACCCCGGCCGAGGTCATCCCCGCGCTCCAGCGCGGCGTGGTCGACGGCGCCTTCACCGCCGCGGTCCCCGCGCTCGACTGGAAATTCCACGAGGTCACCGACTACGGCTTCATGATGAGCCTGACCCTGGCACACCAGGTGGCGACGGTGAACCAGGGCGCCTTCGACAAGCTGCCGGCCGACCTACAGCAGCTGCTGCGCGACAAGGCCGCGGAATGGGCCCCGAAATACCGTCAGGCGATGCTGGACGGCGATCGCATCGCCCGCGAAAAGCTGATCGAGGCCGGGATGACGCTGCATGACGTCACCCCCGAAGAGCTGGAGCGCCTGCGCACCGTGACCCGCCCGATGTGGGACGAGTGGGCCAACCAGAACGGCGATACCGCCAAGCAGATGCTGGCCGAAGTGGCATCGGCCTGCCAGTAACCTCCCGCCCGGCCGGCGCCGGCGCAACAACGCGCAATCGGTGCCGGCCGGATTTCCCCTGAAGACGCCGCTGGAAGGACGACGCCCTTGACCCATCTCACCCGGTTCGTGCTGGCCATGCGCCGCCTGTTCGACCCCCTGGCCGAAGGGCTGGTCGGGCTGGCCGCGCTGATGCTTCTTGCGATGGCGCTGCTCATAAATGTCGAGGTTCTGGGGCGCTATATCTTTGCCTTCTCGACATTGATCTCGGACGAATACAGTGGCTACCTGTTCACCGGGATGACGCTGCTGTGCCTGCTGCATGCGCTCCGCAGCGGGCGGATCCTGCGCGTCGAAGCGGTGGTGCACCGGCTCTCCGGAAAAGCGCAGGACCTGCTTCTGTTGCCGACCTCGCTGGTCGGGCTTTTGGTCTCTGCGGTGCTGACCAAGGCCACCTTCGCGCTGCTGTCGATGAACTGGATGTTCAACTCGGTCTCACTCCAGCCCTCGCAGACCCCACTCTGGATTCCGCAGGCAGTCATGCCGCTGGGCTTCGCGCTGCTGGGGCTGGGATACCTTGAGCGGTTCCTGACCGCGATTCTGCATCTGACCGGGCACCTGTCCCGCGATCAGGAGGAAATGGCCTGATGACTTGGGAAACCGCGCTTCTGGTCTATGGCATCACCGTCGGTGCCTGCCTGCTGGCCGGGGTGGAAATCGGCACCGCGATGGGACTTGTCGGTATCCTGGGGGTATCGCTGGTTTCGGGCACGCAGCTGTGGCAGAGCTTCGGCGATATCATCTGGAACACGACCAACACCTTCACGCTGGTCTCGATCCCGCTTTTCGTGCTGATGGGCGAGATCATCCTGCGCAGCGGGCTGTCCAAACGCTTCTACTCGGGCGTATCCCACCTGCTGGCTCCCTTCCCCGGCGGGCTGGCGCACAGCAATGTGTTGGGCTGCGCGGTGTTCTCGGCGCTGGCGGGCTCGTCCATGGCAACGGCGATGACAGTGGGCACGGTCGCCATTCCCGAGATGCGCGCACGCGGGTATTCCGATACGCTGACCCTTGGCTCGCTCACCGGCGGGGGGTGCCTGGGCATCCTGATCCCCCCCAGCATCCCGATCATCGTTTACGCCTCGATGGTTCAGGAAAGCGTGGTCGAGCTGTTCATCGCCGGTATCGTGCCCGGCCTGGCGCTTGCGGCTCTTTTCATGGTCTATGTCGCCGTGGTGGCGCTTCTGCGCCCGTCGATGGCGCCGCGCAGCCCGGAAAAGCCCGCACCCGGGGTTGTTCTGAAGGGCCTCGTCGATACGGTGCCCGTGGCGTTGCTGATCCTGGCAATCATCGGCGGAATGTATTTCGGCGTGGTCACACCGACCGAGGCCGCGGCCTTCGGATGCCTGCTGGCAACACTGGTCGGGCTGGTCTATCGCGATCTGACATTCTCTGCCTTCCGCACGGCTCTGCGCAATGCGGTGCTGACCAGTTGCGTGGTGCTGTTCATCACCATCAACGCGCAGATCCTCAGCTTCGCCATCACCACCTCGGGCATCGGGAGGGGCGTGGCGGACCTGCTGGCCAATGCCGGCGTGGGCCCGTTCGTGTTCTTCTGCCTTCTGTTCCTGCTTTACCTGGTGGTGGGCATGTTCATCGACGGGCTGTCGATCATGCTTCTGACGGTTCCGATCCTCTATCCCAGCATGATCGCCATGGGCTTCGACGGCGTCTGGATCGGCATCATCATTGTCGTCTTCATCGAGCTTGGCGCGCTCACGCCGCCGATGGGGCTGAACCTGTTCGCGGTGAAATCCATCGCCACAGACGCCAGTCTCGGACGGATCGGCAAGGCCTCGCTGCCCTTCGCGCTGATCATCGCCGGCTTCGGCTTCCTGCTCTATGCCTATCCGGGCATCGTCCTGTTCCTGCCGGACATGATGTCCACCCGCTAGCCGCCACTCCCCAACCCGACAGGAGGCCCCCATGTTCGCACCGCCCCCCGTGATCGAGACCGAAGTCTTCGCACGCCTGCCCGAGAAATTCCGCTCTCCCGGCAAGCGCTCGGAATGGCTGGAGGAACAGCCCCGCGGCAATCCGTGCCATTCGCTTCTGGAGGGGCCGTCCTTCGATCGCGACGGCAATCTCTACCTGGTGGACATCCCCTTCGGCCGGGTGTTCCGCCTGTCCCCCCAGGGCGACTGGACGTTGATCACCGAATATGACGGCGAGCCGAACGGGCTGAAGATCCACCGCGACGGGCGCATCTTCATCGCCGATTACAAGAACGGCATCGTCCTGCTTGACCCCGACAGCGGCGCGGTTACGCCGGTGCTGGAGCGCGTGCACCTGGAACGGCTAAAGGCGGTCAACGACCTGGTCTTCGCCTCCAACGGCGATCTCTATTTCACCGATCAGGGCCTGACCGGGCTGCACGACCCCACCGGGCGGGTGTTCTGCCTGCGCGCCAATGGCGACGTGGACTGCCTTCTCGACAATGTGCCGAGCCCCAACGGCATCGTCCTTAACCCGGCCGAGACCATGCTCTATGTCGCCGTGACCCGTGCGAATTCGGTGTGGCGCGCGCCGCTGATGCCGCGCGGACGCGTCGCGAAGGTGCAGAACTTCATCCAGCTGTCCGGCGGCGGCGGCCCCGATGGGTTGGCGATGGACTCCGAGGGCGGGCTGTTCGTCGCGCATATCGGGATGGGCGCGATCTGGGGCTTCACGCCGCGCGGCGAGCCCGCCTTCCGCATCCAGTCCTGCGAGGGGCTGCACAACACCAACATGGCCTTCGGCGGCCCGGAGAACCGCGACCTTTACATCACCGAGTCCGAAAGCGGCTGCATCCTTCGGGCCCGCCTGCCCGTGGCCGGGCAGCCGATGTTCTCGCACATGGAGGTCTAGGCGCCGCGCAACGCGCCCAGCAGCTGGACCAAAAGGCCGGGATCGCCAAATCCGCCGGACTTGGTCAGCACGTTCAGTGACCCGCCGGGGAAGACAGCCCGCGTCACAGGAACGCCCGGCGCGGCCTCGCCCAGCACGTCCAGCGTCGCGACACCCAGCACGTCCAGCACGCTCTGCGCGGTCTCGCCGCCCGTGGCGATCAGCGTATCGGCGCCGGTTCGCCGCACCAGCACGGCCAGCGTCTGCGCGAAGCGTTCGGTCACGTCCTCCCGCGGCTCATCGCGGTCGCCCGCGACCAGCTGCACGAGGATCGTGGCCGCCCTCCCGGTCTGGACGGCCGGGGCCGCGCCATTCGGGCAGGCAACGTAAGCCATATCCGCGCCGCGTGCGCGGAGCTGTTCGACCTGCCGGAGCGTTATCGGGTCCCGCGACCCAATAGCGACCAGCACCCGGCCTGACCGCGGGATCCGCGGCGCCGACGGTTCTGGTGCAAACTTGCGGGCCAGCGCGACGGATAGGCCCCGGGCCCCCGCCACCAGGGTATCGGGCGCCAGCCGCTCCAGCACCGCGTCGAAATCCATGTCGCTGGTGATGTCAGGCACTTCCACCGGGACTGCCAGTCCTCCGAAAGCTGCGCTCACTGACAACGGCCGCGTGATCCCGAAGCCGTGCAGCAGCCCCCCTTCAACCACTCTGCCCAAATCGGGTATGGCGGGCGCAGCCACCACACGCCGATACCCCAAGACGAGTGCCTCGGCGACCTCGGCCGATATGTGGCCCTTCAGACGAGAGTCGATCTTTTTTAGTATTCTGGCCCCTGGCGGCAGTGCGTCGAGCACTTGCCGTATCGCTTTCCGTGCATCGTCTGCGCTGAGCTCCCGAGATTTCGTGCTGACTGCGATTATCCCTTCGCCGGCAGCCAGCACCTCGGGGAGACTGGAAGGCGACAGAGCGGCACGCACGGGCACTCCGTGTTCGGCAATTGGCGCGGCTGTATCCAGTGCCCCCGTGAGGTCGTCGGCAATGATCACCCACCGGTCAACCATGGTCTATCCCCGTTCGCTTCCGCCCTGCTCAGACTGCCGAGCGCACAATGCGGGCTCACTGTGAGATTGGCCAGAGCGAATGAGCAGACATGCCGTCGGTCCATTTCATTATCATGACCTGCCACGGGTGCTGTCAGATGAACCGCACCCGGTTTGCCGGAGGCTGATTGATGTAGGTTATGCAGCCATGGTGTGAGGTTCCAGAGCCGTGTGATGGTTTGCTTCGGCCTCTGCTGGCGGGATGTTTCCGATGGGTGCCAGCAGGCGGCGGTTGTTGAACCAGTCGACCCACTCGAGGGTGGCGTATTCCACGGCGTCGAAGCTGCGCCACGGGCCACGGCGGTGGATGACCTCGGTCTTAAAGAGGCCGTTGATCGTTTCGGCCAAAGCATTTGTCACAGGAGTCGCCGATTCTGCCCACCGCGGGGGCGATGCCGGCTGTCGCTGATGAACGGCGTGCTCCAAGGCATCCAGCACGAATCCGGCATGGGCGGTGCGACTGACGCGCCAACCGACGATGCGCCGAGCGAAGGCGTCGATCACGAACGCCATGTAGACGAACCCCTGCCAAGTGGCGACATATGTGAGATCACTGACCCGCAGCACGTTCGGTGCCGGCACCCGGAACCGCCGGTTCGCCTTGTCCAATGGGCATGGCAGGGCCTTGTCCGGCAGCGTTGTCTTAATCTTCTTCCCGGGGATCGCGGCGTCCAACCCATATCCTTCATCACCCGCGCCACCGTGCATCTGGCCCCGGCGAAACCTTCCCCGGGGGGATGGTGCCAGACCTTGCGCACCCCTAGACCTTGAAGTTCTCATCGAACACCCGCTCGGTCTCGGAACGCAGCTCGGCGTCGCGCTTTGCCCGATCCGACAGGAGCTCGGGGTCGGTCCGCTTGGTCAGGTGATCGTAATAGGTGGACGGGGCAATCGGCAGGTGCTTGCAGATCGGCTCGACCCCGAGTTCACCACGGTGATCGTCGATGACGGCAATCATGACTTCGGTCAGCGGTCGAGCTCCGCCTGGGCAAGATACGCAGATGCCTTGCGCAGAATCTCATTCGCCTGTTTCAGCTCCCGGTTCTCTCGTTCCAGAGCCTTCAGTCGCTCAGCCATCTCAGTCGTAATCCCGGCACGCTCACCCCGATCGACCTCGGCCTTTTTTGACCCACTCGTTCAGCGTCTGCGGCGCACAGCCAATCTTCGCCGAATTCGACATGATCCCCGCCCACCGGCTCTCATGCTGCCCTTAATTGTCCAGAACCATGCAAACGGCACGCTCGCGCATTTCAGGGGAATACTTGTTCGTAGTCTTGCTCATGATGCTCCATCCCACTCAGGAGTTTCAGCCTCCGGCAAACTCGGTGCGGTTCACATCGGTAATTCATGAAGATGACCGGCTCGTCGCCGGTATCGATGCCGCTGCGGCGCGCCAAGAGCCGGTGCGGCCTGGCCGGCGGAGGGCCGGCTGCCCGGCTCACAGCGTGACCCTTTCCAGGTGGTCCGGGGTCTCTGCGGGCCAGCCGTATTCTTCCTCGATCGTCTTTCGGAAAGCGTCCGAGGACTCGGGCTCTCCGTGGGTGACGAAGATGCGGCCCGGCGCGGACCGGAACCCGCCGAGCCAGCGCAGAAGCTCGTCGCGGTCGGCATGGGCGGAAAGCTGGCGGAGGTTCCTCACCTCGGCGCGCACCTCGTGGTAGGCGCCATGGATTTTCACCCTGTCACCCCCGGCGACCAGCGTGGCGCCACGCGTCCCCCCAGCCTGGAAACCCGCGAACAGGATCATGTTCCGGGGATCGGGGAGGTAGCGTTTCAGGTGGTGCAACACGCGGCCGCCGGTGGCCATGCCCGAGGCCGAGATGATGATCTTCGGCATCGGGTCTGTGTTGAGTGCGCGCGACTCGTCTGCGCTGCGGGTGTAGGTCGCCACCGCGCAGAGGGCGCGGCATTCCGCGGCGGTGAGCTTGTGATCCTGGAGATGCGCGCAGTAGATATCGGCGGCATTGATCGCCATCGGGCTGTCAAGGAACACCGGCAGGTCCGGAATCCGCCCGGCCCGCTTGAGCCGCATCAGGTGGAACAGCAGCGAATGCGCCCGTCCCACGGCGAAGGAGGGCACCAGCACCGTCCCGCCCCGCTCCGTCGTCTCGGTGATCGCCTCTGCGAGGTCATCCTCCACATCCTTCCCGCCGTGGCTGCGGTCGCCATAGGTCGACTCGATCACCAACGCGTCGGCCGTCTCGAACGGCCGCGGGTCCGGCATGGTGGGGCTGTCGAACCGGCCGATATCGCCCGAGAACACCACCACCCGCCCGCCGAGCGTCAGCTGCACGCTCGCCGCGCCGAGGATGTGTCCCGCCCGGCGGAACCGGGCGCCGACCCCGTGGGCGGCCTCGAACCGGGTCTCGAAGTCCCACGCCACCAGCTGCGAGAGGCTGGCCTTGGCATCGTCCCGATCGTAGAGGGGCAGCGCCGGCTTGTGCTTGGTGTAGCCGTAGCGGTTGGCGCGCTCGGCGTCCTGCTCATTCAGGTAGGCGCTGTCTAGCAGCAGGATCTCGCAAAGATCCCGCGTCGCCCCGGTGCAGTGGATGCGCCCTGTGAAACCGTGCCGGACGAGCCGCGGCAGATAGCCGGAATGATCGAGATGGGCATGGGTCAGAACCACGGCGTCGATGCTGGCGGGATCCACCGGAAACGGCTTCCAGTTCCGCTGCCGCAGGGTCTTGTAGCCCTGGAACAGCCCGCAATCGACAAGGATGCGCTTGCCCTCGGCTTCCAGCAGGTAGCGCGATCCGGTGACGGTTCCGGAGGCTCCGAGAAAGGAAATGTCAACGGTCATCGGGAGGTCCTTTCCCTGAGGGGGCCGCGGCATTCTCCCAGGGGCCGCCGCCGGCAGGGCCGGGCAGCCGGCAGAACCCCTGGGCGGGCACGGCAAGCGCGGCGTTGAACTTGCTGGAGAGATTCTGAAAGGCGATCAGACCGGTCAGTTCGATGATCGCATCGTCGTGGAAATATTGCCTCAGGCGGGAGAACCCGGCGTCATCGACGCCGCGCTCGTGACGGGTCATCGCATCGGCATAGTCGAGCGCCGCCAGCTCTGCCTCGCTGAACAGGCCGCTCGTCCGCCAGTCCGGCAGCGCCGAGATCCTTTCAGCCGAAACGCCCCGCCGCAACAGCGTGGCCGAGTTGAGATCGACACAGAACGGACAATGATTGACCTGGGATACAAGCACCGTCACCAGCGAGCGCAGCGCGGGGTCGAGGGGCGACGATCTGCGGTCGATCATGCCGTAGAGCAGGGCGACGCCTGCAAACAGCCGGGGTGACCGCGCCCAGAGCCGCGCCGCATCCAGCACGACGCCGTATTTCCGCTTCTGGTTCCAGAAGAACGGGCGCAGCCACCAAGGGTAGCGGGTCCAGGATTTCGGTTCGATCCGCATAGTATCACACGTTCTGCGGAAAATTCGCGCCGCCAGCCCGCCGCGCTGGCGCCCATTCACGGCCGGGCCTCCTGGAACGGAGGCGATGGACCCACGCTAAAACTATAGCGTATTTTGCCGAAAAAGAGAACGCGGCCCATACCTATGTGGCATCAGGAACCAAGACCCGCGAGCCTGCACGCCTCTGGGCGGGGTCGGCAGGTCACGTCTTCCGGCCCATCTGTATGTGCCGGCTATTGCTCGCAATTGTGAATTTGGCGCGACTTCGGAAATCGCTCATATTTGCCCGGCCTGTTGCGCGGCTCGCGGCGCAGCAGGATGAAGAGCCGCCGGTAGCCGAACCACCGACGTTCATTAGCCAACTCCCGCCGCCGACCACGCAGATCGGTATCGGGCGCGCGCTGCGACTGGTGGCGGACCATCTTGCGATCCGCCCCGGCAATCCGGCACGCCCGCCGTTCCGACAGCCCGAACCGGGCCTTCAGATGCGCAACCGCCTCGCGCTTCACGGCAGGCGTCACCACTTTTTTGAAACCAGTTCCTTCATCGCGGCAAGATCGAGCATTTGCTCGGCCAGCAGATTCTTCAGCTTCGCGTCCTCATCCTCGAGCGCCTTCAGCCGCTTGGCCTCCGACACCGTCATGCCGCCGAACTTGGCCTTCCAGTTATGGAAGGTGCCTTCCGACATGCCGTGCTTGCGGCACAGGTTTGCGCACTTCGCGCCCGCCTCGTGCTCCGTCAGGATGCCGATGATCTGCTCGTCCGTAAATCTCGTTCGCTTCAATGTCCGTCCCTTCGTCGGGCCGAACTCTAATCGATGGTGGAGAAAAAATCCCGTGGCAGGTCACGAGGCGTGGACGGCGGCGAATTTCTGCAGACTTCGCATCCACCGGAAGCGGACCATTGCCCGTTTCGGACTGACATCTCCTCCTGAGAGAAACTGACCACAGAGTAGTTATTGATCGAAACGATGGCAGTAGTGATAGTGTCTCCATCAAACAGGAGGAGATACCATGGCTACATATCGCTGCAGCATTTGCGGCATGGGCGTCAACGCCACATGCGCGGATTGCAACGAACCGCTCGTCAACGAAGCGCTCGTGCTTGACGACGGAACCGAGGTGCAAATCTCACGCTGCCCGAAATGCGAGGGCAAGATCAAGTCGCCGTTGTGCTGCGGACAAGACATGGTCTGCGAGGCCTGAGCAAGTGCACCCCAGTAATCGTCCAGCGTTGGGGTCAGCGCTTGAGTGCATTTTCATGCGGATGGATAAGGTCTTGTAGACAAAAGGGATTCACGCCGGACGGTGGGCGTTGCAGGGGTGGTCCACAGAGGTGATGACCTGCCCCCCACGAAGTCCCGCACCATGATGTAGAGTCTGCTCAACCCTGAAGGAGCAGACGAATGCGAAAGAGCCGTTTCACCGAGGCGCAGATT
>NZ_JAGSOU010000002.1 GCF_018139985.1 Actibacterium sp. MT2.3-13A
CCAATCGCGGCGAAGCGGCGCGAGCCCCTGCGTGATATCCGTCACCACATCCGGGTCGGTGTAGGGGCCCGAGCTGTCGTAGACCGGCAGGGGAGGCTCTCCGGCCGTGGGGTGCACCGAAATCTCCCGCATCGGCACGCGGATATCCGGGTGCAGCGCGCCCGCGACATGGATCTTCCGAGAGCCGGGCAGCTCGCCGGTGGTGATCTTTGGGTTGGGGACGTTCATATCGGCGCTCCTCAAGCGTTCCACTCAAAAAGACACAGATGAGATTGGGCCGGGAAACCGGGGGGATTACGGGGTCTGACCCCTTCGCGCCCCCTGCAGAATGCCTCTTGCCGGTCGCCTTTGCGGCGGAGGCAGGAGGCTCTTGGCTCCCTACGCCAGTATCAACTGGGTCAGGTTCAAAGGGTCGCTTCACCGGTCAATCGACCTGTCAGCCTCTCAGTCCCCTCGGCGGGACTCCCCTGCGTGGTTACGTTGGGTAATGCGTGGTCCGCGCCGCGTCAAGGAAATCGATTCCTTCTTGCGGGGCGCTCGGTCACGGCATCGGGCTGAACCCGCTTCCGTGCCCCTGTCGGAAAGGGCTGCGCCGGGATCGACGGCGGCGTGCGGCCGCCGTCGGATTTGACCCCGGACGTGGTGCGATAACGGCCTGGAAGGCGGGGTCAGACATCCCCCGCCGGCGAGGCGCCTTTTCGTCGCATCCGCAACACGATGGGCGACAGCCAGATCGCCACGGTGACGACCCCCAGAACGGCGGCGATGGGGCGCTCGAAGAAGGCGACGAGGTTGCCGTCGGCCTTGATCATCGAGGTCATGAAGCTGTCCTCCAGCAGCCCGCCCAGAACCAGCCCCAGGATCGCGGGCGCAATGGGAAAGCCGTTCTCCTCCATCACATAGGCCACCAGCCCCAGCACCATCATCACACCGACACCGAACACGGTGTTGTTGATGGCGAAGGTGCCGACGATGCAGAACATCAGGATGATCGGCATCAGCACGTCGCGCGGCACGCGCAGCAGCTGTGTCGAGGATTTGATCGCGGCATAGCCCAGTGGCAGCAGCAGCAGGTTGGCCACGAAGAAGGTGACGAACACGGCATAGATCAGCTCGGGCTGTTCCAGGAACACGGTGGGGCCCGGGTTCATGCCCTTGACGTATAGCACGCCGATCACGATCGCGGTGATCGAATCGCCCGGGATGCCGAAGACCAGCGCCGGCACCCAGGTGCCCCCCAGCCCCGCGTTGTTGCTGGAACCGGCATCGACGATGCCCTCGACATGGCCGGTGCCGAATTTCTCGGGGGTGCGCGAGAATTTCTTGGACACGGCATAGGAGATCCAGGCCGCGATGTCTGAGCCGGCGCCGGGCAGGGCGCCGACCAGCGTGCCGATCACGCTGCCGCGCAGGAGGTTCAGCTTGTATTGCTTCAGCACACCGCCAACGCCCCTGAAGACATTGCCGAAATGGCCGTTCTCGACGCGCGCGAGGGGGCTCGTCGCGGTGACCGAGCGCAGCACCTCGGCCACGGCGAACATGCCGATCATGGCGGGGATGAAATTGACCCCGCCCATCAGCTCGACGCTGCCGAAGGTGAAGCGCGGGTGGCCCGCGGTGGGGTCGATGCCCACGGTGGCGATCAGCAGCCCGACCAGCAGCGAGATCAGACCCTTCACCGGCTCGTCGGTCGAGATGAACGCGGCCGAGGTCAGGCCCAGGCAGGCCAGCCAGAAATACTCGAAGGAGCTGAATTTCAGCGCCACCTCGGCCAGGACCGGGGCGGTGAAGCTGAGAACCACCGCGCCGAACAGCCCGCCGATCACCGCGCTGGAAAGGCCCACGCCCAGCACCAGCTCGGCCTTGCCCTTGCGGGTCATGGCATAGGCTTCCTCGGTATAGGCGGCCGAGGCGGGCGTGCCGGGGATGCGCAGCAGTGCGCCCGGCAGGTCGCCCGCGAAAATCGCCATCGCGGTGGCGGTCACGATCGCGGCCAGCGCCGGCACCGGCGGCATGAAGAAGGTCACCGGCACCAGCAACGCGGTCGCCATGGTGGCCGACAGCCCCGGAATGGCGCCCATGAACAGCCCGAACGCGCCCGACAGCACGATCACCATCATCACATAAGGGTCGAAAACCAGGCCCATGGCCTGCAAGATCACGTCCATCTTCGCCTCCTTACCAGGCGTAGTCTTCGAACACGCCCCAGGGCAGGGGCACGCGCAGGAACTGGCCGAAGAACAGGTGCATGGCCACGACCGTCACAACGGCGATCAGCAGCGATGATTTCCAATGCTCCCGTCCACGCAGCCAGATCGTCAGCCCGCCCAGCACCACGGCGCCGGTGAGGAAGAAGCCCAGCGTGTCGGACAGCAGGATATAGGCCACCAGACCCGCCAGAACGGCGAGGAAATTGCCCACATGGCGCGGAGAGCGGGTCCACTCGGCAAGTTCCAGAAGGGGCGTCGAGGACCACT
This sequence comes from Actibacterium sp. MT2.3-13A, assembly GCF_018139985.1. Lineage (GTDB taxonomy): Bacteria > Pseudomonadota > Alphaproteobacteria > Rhodobacterales > Rhodobacteraceae > JAGSOU01. Next base: position 2,478 of record NZ_JAGSOU010000002.1, read on the forward strand.
CCTTCAGTCCTTTGACAACCAGCAGAACCCCGCCCACGCCCATCAGCACCGCGATCAGCCGCGGGAACATGTCGGGCCCGTAGGATTGCCCCGGCATCTCGGGGTAATCTCGGGTCAGGTAGAACAGGAGCAGCGCGAACAGGATGAAGAACAGCCCGGAGACGGCGTCGTTGAACTTCAAGGGTCGATCCTCAGGCTCGGAATGGAAAAGATGGGCGGAAGGGAAAGTCCCTTCCGCCCAGCGTTGGTCCGGCGGCGGGCTTATTTCGCCAGCCCGGCCTCTTTCATGACGCGGCCCGAATCCTCGTCGGCCTTCTGCATGAACTCATAGGCCTCGGCGGCGGGGCGCCACGTCATGCCGAAGCCACGGCCATCCATGAATTCCTTGTATTCCGGGCTGTTGTAGGCTTTCTCCAGGGCCGGAACGACCTTGGCCACGACATCCTCCGGGATGCCCTTGGGGCCCACGAACATGCGCCAGGCGCCGATCGTCCAGTCCGAGCCGGTGGCCTCTTTCAGGGTCGGGACGTCGGGGAACAGGCCAAGGCGCTCTTCGCCCATGTTGGCCAGCGGGCGTACCTTGCCGGCCTCGATCAGCGCGCGACCCTCGGCCAGCGAGGAGGTGACGAAATCGACGCCGCCGGCGACCATGTCCTTGATGGCCGGGGCCGAGCCCTGGCTGGGAACCCACGGGACATTGGCCGGATCGACGCCTTCCGACAGCATCCAGCCGGCATAGCCGAGATGCCAGATGCCGCCCTGGCCGGTGCCCGATGCCTTGAAGGTGCTGGCGGGCTCGGCCTTGATCGCGGCCAGCAGGTCGGCGGCGGTCTCATAGGGCGAATCCGCGCTCACCATCAGCCCGCCCGGGTCCAGGTTGACCTGTCCGAAGACGGTGTAGTCGGCATAGGTCAGGTCGGTCAGGCCGGCCCAGTGCATCATGGCGATTTCCACCGTCGCCACGCCCAGCGTGTAGCCGTCGGGCTTGGCCGCGGCGATCGCCGCATGGCCCACCACGCCGCTGCCGCCGGTGCGGTTGACGACGTTGACCGGCGTGCCGAGTTCCTTTTCCAGCAGGCTGGCCAGGATGCGGCCCACGGCGTCGGTGCCACCGCCCGCGCCCCAGGGCACGATGATCGTGATCGGGCGCTCGGGCCATTCGGCCTGGGCCTTGGGGGCGCCGAAGGCGGCGAAGGCCGCGACGGCCATGGTCGCGAATTTCAAAACGGAACGTCGTTTCATGGGTGTCTCTCTCCCTTTGGTGTCGTCAGTTCCAGAGCCGCGCGGCTTCTTGCGTCCGCCTGGCTTCGGTGATTCCTGGTGTCGCGGGCCGGTCCGGCCCGCCGTTGCGCGCTGCGTCCGTTGAACATCCGCGCCGCACGAAAAAATGGTATACCAAAATTCTTCACGCTGTCACCCTGTTTTGACCTGCCGTCCGCGGCGACGTCCGGGGACGGGCGGCCAAAGTCGCGCACGCGGCCCTCCGCGCTCCGGCCGCAAGCGCCTGTGACCCCGAGCCGCGGTGGGGTCGGGGCAGGTCGCGTTCGAAATAGGCGGCGTCTTTAGCGGCGCGGCCCGTCGCTGCGGCGGCTTTCCGGAGCCAGGACTGGAGGCGGGGCCGTCCGCGCCACCTCGTCGGCGCTGGCGGTGTAGTGCAAGGCGTAGCGGCCGAGGGTGATCTCACCGGACGCGCCGCTGTCCCGCAGGGCCGTGGGGTCGAGATGCGCGGCCGCCGCCCGCTCCAGTGCGGCGGCGTCATAGGCCGTGGCAATCACCAGCCACGGCATCGCCCTGTCGGGGCCGCGCAGGGATTGCTCGCGGGTCATCGGCGGCGGCGGGGCGGGCTGCAACAGATGCGCGCCGACCATCCCGCGCCGCGCGGCCAGGGCCGGCAGCACATCGCGGGCGATCCAGCCGGAGAGCTGCTCCGCTGCGCCCTGCGCAGGCACGAAGCGCAGCGCCAGGGCGGCGTTGCCGAGGCCGAATCCCGCGCTTGCCGCGATGCGGCAGAAGCCGCGCGTCATGCCGCGGAAGCGCGGCATCATCTCGCTGGTCCAGGGCGTCGGATTGTTCAGCCGGTCGAGATAGTCCTGCGATGTCGCGACATCGACGCCGCCGACCTCGTAGGTGACCATGTATCTCGGCGTGGCCGCGGTCGCCACCCAGCGCGTGGCGCGCACAAAGCCTGGCACCGAAAGGCGCTCGTGGAAATGTTCGTAACTGTGCCAGTCGTCGTGATCGGCGGTATCGCCCTCGATGTCGTAGAACAGCACCATCGCGGCGTCGCTGCAAAGCGCCATTGCCGGCCCCCTGTGATCGGTGAAAGTGGGGGCACGCTAACCTTCGGCACGAGCCGCCGCAACAGGTCGCGGGAAAGGCGGCGTCCGGCGTCGCGACCGGACCGGCGGTGGGCGTCCGCCTCGGGCGGCGCCGGCCTACAGGGTCGAATAGGCGAACACCCAGACCGACAGGATGAGCGCGGTGATCAGTGCGTAGGCGCGGTTCCATCGCAGGCCGACATGGCGCGCGCTGACCCGGGCGAAAGAGCCGATCAGAAGGGTGGTGGCGGTGAATGGCGAGGTGACGCCGCTCAGCGCCCAGCCCGAGGTGATGGCGACGATGATGGCGGTCGGGGTGACCCCCAGCGCCTCGGCCGAGGGGATCAGCGGGGCGATCAGCGTGACCGCCAGAATGGGGTTCATGCCGATTTGTCCGGCCAGCGGAATGATCCACACGAAGGAGATCAGCACCAGCGACGTGGGCAGCGCCGACAGGTCCAGCCCCAGCCCGACAAGCAGCGGTTTGAGCAGGGGCGCGCCCACGGTGCCGATGTAGCCCGCCATCATCAGAAGGACGATCTCGCCACGGTATTTCGGCAGTTCGACGAAGGCATAATCGGACAGCCGCCGCCCGAAACGCCGCCCCGGCTCCGCCTGACGCGTCTGCAGCAATACCCAGCTCAACGCGATCATCGGCACGATCAACATGACGAGGCCGACGACGCGGATCCCCGTCGCGAAATGCAGCACCACGATGCTGCTGACGAGAATCGCCAGCAGCATGACCAGCGGCAGCAACAGCGCCCAGCTGCCCTCGGGCGGTGCCGATGCCGGGCGCGGGCGCGACAGCCGCGGCTTGAATATCGAATCGAGCGCCCATCCGGTTCCGGCCATCAGAACCGACGTGACGACCCCGGGGATCACGGCCTGGGCCCAGCTGGCGCCGGGAATCAGCGCGATGGAGATCGCGACCGCAAAGGACAGGGGCGACCAGGGCAGGGTCGAGGTGAACGCCCTCTGGATCGCCAGCAGCATGCGCCGCATGCGGTGCCGCCGGATCTCCTCGTCCTGTTCCTCGTTGGCGCTGGCCGTGGCCAGGCTGCCAAGCAGGGCGATCGACCCGTAGTTCAGCAGCAGCGCGAACATCTGCCCGCCCAGGGTCAGGGCCAGATAGCGGCGGCCCGGGGGCTGCTGGGCGAGGAAACGCCCGCCACGCCGGATCGAAGGTGAGGTCTCCGCGGCGCTCCGCAACGAGGCGAGCGCCGAAAAGAACGCGGCGATGAACGCGGCCGTCCGCAGGCCTTTTTTCGCGGCGCCGGCCCAGTTCGGGTCGAAACGCGCCAGCGCGAGGGTCAAGGCCGCAGCCACCAGCACGAAGGCATATCGTCCCGGCCTGACCTGAACCGCAAGGATCGCCGTCACCAGAACGACGAGCCAGGGCAGCAGGGGCGCGGCAAATTCCCCGCCCCACTCGACCAGTACGACCAGTCCAGCGATGGCGACAAGCAGTCCGCCGGTCAGCGTGTTCAAGAAATCCGTGGCCTTCATGCCCGGCAAGTATTTGCGCGCAAAGCGAAGAATGTGCAAGCCGAACCGCGCCATCGCGCCCGGGCGGAGCCGAAAATTCGCCCTCGGCTGTGCCGCTCCCTCTTGCGGCGGACCCGCGGCGGGGCGCGTCCGAAAGGCCCGGCGGGGCTGTCACGCAGGGCGCGGGGCAAGGGCCCCGTGATGCCACGCGGGCGCAGTCCCCCCGATGCCGGATTTTTCACGTTCGGATGACGCGGGTTTGACGCGCGGTTCACGCCTCTTGGGCAGAATATGGGAACTCCGCATCAGTTCAGGGAAGGAAGGGAACGCGTCAGCGGGGGGCGGAAAATTCCCTCCCAAAGGAGATTGAAGAGATGAAACAGATAGTTTGGGCCATCGTGCCGGCATCGCTTATTGGGTTCGCGATGACGGCCGGAGGCGTCGCCGCCGACCACAAGTATCCCGAAGTGACGCGCATGCAGACGGCGCCGATCGGCCGTCCCTGCACGCAACTGGAACTGACGGCCGGCGTCGACCGGGCGCAGTGCGGCAGCCTCACCGTCGGTGGCGTGATTCAGCAGTTGCTGTCCGAGCAGGACGATTGACCGCGGTCTGTCGCCCTGCGCGGCGATCTGGTGGCGAACGGGGCCGGCTGCCGCCGGCCCCGTCCTTCTTGGGTGCGCCGTATCCGCAGGCTGTGCGCCGCCGCGCCCGCGCGCGAGGCCAGGTCCCGCACCGGCCACGCTCCGCCGGAGCCGGACGGGGGCCGTGCCGCTTTCGCGGCATCCCGCTTTGCCCGTTGACCGTTGACAGGTCTTCTGGCCGGTGCGCGAGATGCGACAATGTGCTAGAATGACCTTAATTGTTGCGCCACGGGTGACGCCGCGAGCGGCTTTGTGGAGAGCATCCCATGGACGACGAACGCGTTGAATTCCATGTCCGTGGCCCCTTCCGGGTCCAGGCCCCCGGAGGCGCGGATATCACCCCGCGGGGATCGAAGCTGCGCGGACTGCTGCTTCTGCTGCTGACCAGCACGGCCGGCAAGCGCGCGCGTGTGTGGATTCAGGACAAGCTGTGGAGCGATCGGGGGCGCGAACAGGGGGCCGCGAGCCTGCGGCAGGCGCTGGTCCAGATACGCAAGGCCTTCGGCGCCCACCGGGGCGTTCTGGCCGCCGACCGGCTGGATGTCGCGCTGAACCTCGGCCGCATCCGCCTGTGCGAGGACGGGACCGGCGAATTCGCCGAGGGCATCGACGTCCGCGACCAGGAATTCGAACATTGGCTGCTGACCGAACGCGCCCGCCGGCCTGGCCCCGAAGACGCGCCGGCCGCGGGACGTGCCGCCTGGGCGCCCGCGGTCCCGCTGCCATCGCGGCCCTGGACCATCGTGGTGCGCGCCGGGAACGATCCGCGCAACCCGTCCTGGTGGGTCGAGCAACTGGTGGCCGACGGGGTCGTGCTGTCCCTCAGAGAGACCTTCAACGCGACCGTCCACCGGAACGGCCACCGGAACGGTGCCGCCGCCGCCGAAGGCCCCGCCTGGGTGGTCGACCTTGCGAGCTTCTCGCCCGACCGCCGGAGGTTCGGGATACGGGCGGCGCTGAGCGAACAGGGGTCGGGGCACCAGTTGTGGTCCGGCTACCGGATCGTCCGGCGGACCGATGCGCCGCCCGTCGAGCACCCCGACATCCTGCAATTCACCAATGCGCTGGTGGCCGCGGTGGCCGACGGCCTGCTGGCCGGGGAGGGCCGGCTGCCGGGCGCCGTGCGCGCGGACCTGCGCTGCTGCGCCGCCATCCGCCGGCTGTTCCTGATGAAGCCCGACGAGGTGAAACGCGCCGATGAAACCTTTGCCGAGGCGTTCGAGATCGCCGGACGGGGCACCTACCTGGGCTGGCGGGCGCAGGTGCGCACCATCCAGCGCATCAAGCGTTACCGGGATGCGCTGGACGATCTCCGGGAGGAGGGTGCGCGTTTCGCGGCCCGCGCCCTGCAGCTGGCGCCGCGCAATTCGGTCGTCCTGGCCGCCCTGGCCAACACGCGGCTGTTTCTCGAAGGGGATGTCGCGGGCGGCCATGAACTCGCCGCCCGGAGCGCCCGGATCAATCCGGCCAACCCCATGGCATGGTGGGCGCTCAGTTCGGCGCAGCTGTATTCCGGCGCGGTGGATGCGGCCTGCGAGAACGCGGCAAGGGCGCGTCACCTGGCGGGGATGCCCTCTGCCACGACCTGTGCACTGCCGTTCTTCGTGGCCCCGCCCGCATTTCGCCGCGGCAATGGCAGCGCCGCGTTCGGTTGCGCAAGCCGGGTTGCGGGATCGAGGGGCGGTGCGGCGCCCGGCTTCAGCGGTCCCGCCGGGGTCGCCGATCGCGCGCCGGCCCAGGTCGGGCAAAGGGGGATGATCGAACTGAAATGCGTCCCGCCGAATTGCGCCTGAGCGGGGCTGTGGCGCGGGCCATGCCGAGACCTAATTCCATCGCGGCCGCCAGCCCTGGCAAGCGGGTTTCGGCGGTGGAAAAATTAAGGGGCCGGTTTTCGGGAAAATGGCGGAGAGACAGGGATTCGAACCCTGGGATCCCGTGAAGGATCAACGGTTTTCGAGACCGCCCCGTTCGACCACTCCGGCACCTCTCCGCGACCAAGTGGTTTGTGAGCGCGGGGTTTAGTCGGAAGAGCGGGACGGTGCAACCGCTTTTTCGGCCCGGCCGGGCAAAAGTTTTCCACAGGGCGGCGCGCCCCGGCGGCCGGCCCGCAGGCCGCCGGGGCGCGTGCGTGGACCGGCCTTTCTTCGGGCGCGTTCTGCGGGTGCAATCCGCGCGGAAAGGCGCGCCGCGCTTCCGAGGTTGCGGCTTGGATTACACCGCGCGCGGGCCTAGGGTGGGGTGTCACATGCATACCGGACCGGAGGGCCGTCTTGACCCGTTTTGTTGCTGCCTGCCTGACCCTGATCTGCCTGGCTCTGCCCGTGCGGGCCGAGCCGGATCGGCTCGATGCGCTGATCGAGGCGCTGGCGATGGACGACATCCTTGAGATCATGCGCCAGGAGGGCATCGACTATGGCGAGGACCTGCGCGAGGAGATGTTCCCCGGCCGGGGCGGCGCGGCCTGGACCGCGACGGTGGCGCGAATCTACGACGGCGCGCGTATCCGCGCGGTGATGCGCGCGGGCCTGGCCCAGGAGCTGGAGGGGACCGACCTGGACCCGCTGATCGCGTTCTTCACCTCCGAGACCGGCGCGCGGGCGATCGCGCTGGAGGTCCGGGCGCGGCGCGCGCTGCTGGACGATGCCGTGGTCGAGGCCAGCCGCGACGCGCTGGCCGCGATGCGGACGCGCGACGATCCCCGGCTGGCGCTGCTGACCCGTTTCGTGCGGGCCAACGACCTGCTCGATTTCAACGTGGTGGGGGCGTTGAACGCAAATTACGCCTTCTATGTCGGACTGGTCGATGGCGGCGCCTTCCCCTTCGAGATCACCGAGGAGCAGATGCTGAGCGATGTCTGGTCGCAGGAGGCCGACGTCCGGCTGGAGACCGAGCAATGGCTTTATTCCTACCTCGCGATGGCCTATGACCCGCTGCCCGACGCCGATCTGGAGGCCTATATCGCGATCTCGGAGACGCCCGAGGGCAAGGCCCTGAACCGCGCGCTGTTCGAGGCGTTCGACGTGCTGTTCCGGGGTATCTCGCGCGAGCTGGGCCTCGCGGCCGCGCGGCTGATCTCGGGCGAGGACATCTAGCCCGGGCCGGGGTGGGCGGCGCCGGGCATCAGCCTTGACTTCTGGACGGGTTTCCCGGATAAGCGCGGTCTCTGCCGGGCTTCGCGTCCGGCGGATTCGATTCATGTTGTCCGTGAAGGGCACGCTGTCCGAAGGCGCTGATTGGCAGGAAACACCGCAGATGCGGGGCCAAAGGACGCGGTGAAGAAAAGGAAAACCGGATGTTCGCGGTTCTTAAGACCGGTGGCAAGCAGTACAAGGTGCAGAGCGGTGACGTACTGCGCGTTGAGAAGCTGGCCGCCGAAGCTGGTGAAAAAGTCCAGTTCAACGAGATTCTGATGGTCGGGGCCACGGTTGGCGCGCCCACCGTCGATGGCGCGGCCGTGCAGGCCGAGGTGATCGAGCAGATCAAAGGCCCGAAGACGATCAACTTCGTCAAGCGTCGCCGCAAGCACAGCTCGAAGCGCACCAAGGGCCACCGTCAGCAACTGACCCTGCTGCGCGTGACCGAGATCCTGGAATCGGGTGCCGACAAGTCGGGCGTCAAGGCCGCCGTGGGCGCCGCCTCCGTGGCCAGCCTGGCCGCTGCCGCTCCGGCCCCCAAGGCCGCGAAGAAGGCCGCCGCGCCGGCCGCCGCCGCGTCCGCCGCTGACGACCTGACCAAGATCAACGGTGTCGGCCCCGCCGCCGCCAAGAAGCTGGCCGAGGCCGGCATCACCACGTTCGCCCAGCTGGCCGCGATCGACGTCGACAGCTTCGACGCCGTGAAGGTGAAGGCCGAGTGGGTCGAACAGGCCAAAGAACTGGTCGGCTAAGGATAGGAGTGAAGCGAGATGGCACATAAAAAAGCTGGCGGTTCGTCCCGCAACGGTCGCGACTCTGCCGGTCGCCGCCTCGGCGTCAAGAAATATGGCGGCCAGGCCGTCATCCCGGGCAACATCATCGTGCGTCAGCGCGGCACCAAGTGGTGGCCGGGCGAAGGCGTCGGCATGGGCAAGGATCACACCATCTTTGCGACCGTCGATGGCGCGGTGACCTTCCACAAGGGCCTCAAGGGCCGCACCTTCATTTCGGTCCTCCCGTCGGCGGAGGCCGCGGAATAAGCCGAAAACCCAAGCGGTTCGATAAAATCAGGGGGATCGGCAAAGCGCCGGTCCCCCCGTTTCATTTTTGGCCCCTGGCGGGGCGCGCGCAGTGATTTAAGATGCATTCCGGAGGAGGGAAGGCATGAAACTGGATACCATCGTCAGCCAACCGGTGATCGAAACGGGGCGGTTTTGCCTGCGTCCGCTGCGCAAGTCGGACGCGGGGCTTCTGCACATGTATGCCGGCGACGAGCGCGTGGCGCGCTACACCCGCTCGGTCCCGCATCCGATGCCGCCCGGCGCGGCCGAGGCCTTCGTCGCCCGCGCGCTGGAGGAGGGCCGGAGCGAGGATGTCTGGGCGATGGACGGCGCCGCGCAGGGGCTGGGGGAACTTCTCGGCGTGATCACGCTGGAGCGGATGGACCGCGACCAGTCGCAGATCGGTTATTGGGTGGCGCCGGCGCTGTGGAACAGCGGCATCGCGTCCGAGGCCGTGCACGCGCTGCTCGACGCCAACCCGCAGGGCTGCAAGACGGTGTTCGCCGAGGTGTTCCAGGACAATCCGGGATCGGCCCGGGTGCTGACCAACGCGGGTTTCGAATATATCGGGGATGCCGAGGCGTTCTCGGTGTCGCGGGGGGCCCAGGTGGCGACCTGGACCTATCTCAAGAAGCTGGGATGAGGCGCGCGGCGGGCCTTGAGGGCCGGCCGCTTGTCCTATATCGCCAGATCAACACATGAAAAGGGCGGGAATCCGCAATGAAATTCCTCGATCTGGCCAAGGTTTACATCCGCTCCGGCGCGGGCGGGAACGGCTGCGTCAGCTTTCGCCGTGAGAAATTCATCGAATTCGGCGGCCCCGACGGCGGCGACGGCGGGCGCGGCGGCGATGTCTGGGCAGAGGCGGTCGAGGGGCTGAACACGCTCATCGACTTCCGCTACCAGCAGCATTTTTTCGCCAAGAACGGGCAGGGCGGCATGGGCCGCCAGCGCACCGGAAAGGACGGAGACGACATCGTGCTGCGCGTGCCCGTCGGCACCGAGATCCTCGACGAGGACGAGGAGACGGTGATCGCCGACATGACCGAGACCGGCCAGCGCGTGCTGCTGGCCAGGGGCGGCAACGGCGGCTTCGGCAACCTGCATTTCAAGACCTCGACCAACCAGGCGCCGCGCCGCGCCAATCCCGGCCAGGAAGGGGTCGAGCGCACGATCTGGCTGCGGCTCAAGCTGATCGCCGACGCGGGGCTTCTGGGCCTGCCCAATGCCGGCAAATCGACCTTCCTCGCCGCCACCTCCAACGCGCGGCCCAAGATCGCGGATTACCCCTTCACCACGCTGGTGCCGAACCTCGGGGTGGTGGGCGTGGACGGGGCCGAATTCGTGGTCGCCGACATTCCCGGCCTGATCGAGGGCGCGCATGAGGGGCGGGGGCTGGGCGACCTGTTCCTGGGCCATGTGGAGCGCTGCGCGGTGCTGCTGCATCTCGTGGACGGCACCGCCGAGGACGTTGTCGAGGATTACGAGACCATCATCCACGAACTCGAGGCCTATGGCGGAGAACTGGCCGAGAAGCCCCGCATCACCGCGCTGAACAAGATCGACGCGCTGGACGACGAGGAACAGGCCGAAAAGCGCGCCGCGCTCGAGGCCGCCTCGGGCGGGCCCGTCTTCCTGATGTCCGGCGTCAGCGGCGAGGGGCTGACCGAGGTGCTGCGCGCGGTGCGCGCCCAGATCTCGGAGGACCGGCTGCGCCACAAATCGCAGGATGAGGAGCCCGAGACGTGGCATCCCTGAAGGACGCGCAGCGCATCGTTCTGAAGATCGGCTCGGCGCTGCTGGTGGACCGGGTCACGGGTCGGCTGCGCGCCGACTGGCTGGCGGCCCTCGCCGAGGATGTGGCCGCGCTGCACGGGCGCGGCGCGGATGTGATCCTGGTTTCCTCGGGCTCGATCGCGCTGGGGCGCGGGGTGCTGGGGCTGGGCACCGGCGCGCTGGCGCTGGAGCAGTCGCAGGCCGCCGCCGCGGTGGGCCAGATCCAGCTTGCCCGCGCCTATGAGGAGGTTCTGGCCCCGCACGGGCTGACCACCGCGCAGATCCTGCTGACGCTGGAGGACAGCCAGGACCGGCGCCGCTACCTGAACACCCGCGCCACGCTGGAGCAGCTGCTGTCGCTGGGCGTGGTGCCGATCGTGAACGAAAACGACACCATCGCCACCGACGAGATCCGCTTCGGCGACAACGACCGGCTGGCCGCGCAGGTGGCGGTGACGGTGGGCGCCGACCGTCTGGTGCTGCTCTCCGACGTGGACGGGCTCTATACCGCGAACCCGGCCACCGACCCCACCGCGACCCGCTTCGACGTGGTCGAGGAGATCACGCCGGAGATCGAGGCGATGGCCGGCGACGCGGGCTCGGGGCTGTCCAAGGGCGGCATGAAGACCAAGCTGATGGCGGCCAAGACCGCCACCGGCGCGGGCTGCGCCATGGCCATCACCGACGGCTTCGTCATGCGGCCCGTGACCGCGCTGGAGGAGGGGGCGAACTGCACCTGGTTCCTGCCCAAGGACGACCCGCAGGCCGCGCGCAAGCGCTGGATCGCGGCGATGAAGCCGCGCGGCACGATCACCGTCGATGCCGGCGCCGCCGCCGCGCTCGGCCGCGGCAAGTCGCTGCTGCCGGCGGGCGTGACCGCCGTCGAGGGCGATTTCGGCCGCGGCGATCCGGTCCTGATCGCGAACCCGGAGGGCGTGGTCCTGGGCAAGGGCCTGACCCGCTACACCGGCGCCGAAGCCGAGGCGATCAAGGGCGCGCAGTCGCGTGACATCGAGGCCCTGCTGGGCTATCCGGGGCGCGCGGCGCTGATACACAGGGACGACATGGTGCTATGACTGACGCTGAGAACATCCACGACATGATGACCGCGATCGGCGCCCGCGCGAAGGCTGCCGCCGCCGAGCTGGCCTTTGCCCCCGCCGAGGCCAAGCGCCGCGCGCTGGAGGCCGCCGCCGATGCGGTCTGGGCGAACCGGGCCGGGATCGTCGCCGCCAATGAAAAGGACATGGAATTCGGCCGCGACAAGGGGCTGAGCCCGGCCATGCTGGACCGGCTGATGCTCGACGAGACCCGCATCCGGGGCATCGTCGCCGGCCTGCGCGCCGTGGCCGCCCAGAAGGATCCGGTGGGCGAGGTCATCGCCGAGTGGGACATGCCCTCGGGCCTGCATATCCGCCGCGTCCGCACGCCGCTGGGCGTGGTCGGCGTGATCTACGAAAGCCGCCCCAACGTGACCGCCGACGCCGGCGCGCTCTGCCTCAAGGCGGGCAACGCCGTGATCCTGCGCGGCGGCTCGGAAAGTTTCCATTCCTCCGGCGCGATCCACGCCTGCCTGGTCGAGGGGCTACGCGCCGCCGGCCTGCCCGAGGACGCGATCCAGCTCGTCCCCACCCGCGACCGCGCCGCCGTCAGCGAGATGCTGACCATGACCGGCGCCATCGACGTGATCGTGCCCCGCGGCGGCAAGGGGCTCGTCGGCCTCGTGCAGCGCGAGGCGCGGGTGCCGGTCTTCGCCCATCTCGAAGGCATCGTGCATATCTACATCGACAAATCCGCCGACCCGAAGAAGACGCTGGACGTGGTGCTCAACGCTAAGACCCGGCGCCCCGGAATCTGCGGCGCCGCCGAATGCCTGCTGATCCATCGCGACATCGCCGCCGGCCTTGGCCAGCAGGTGCTCGACGCGCTGATGGCGGCCGGGGTCGAGGTGCGCGCGGGCGCGGGGCTGCGCGGCACGACGCCCGCCACCGACGAGGACTGGGGTCACGAATATCTCGACATGATCATCGCGGCCAAGCTCGTCGATGACGTGGACGGCGCCATCGCCCATATCCGGCGCTACGGCTCCAGCCACACCGACTGCATCCTGGCCGAGGACGCCGCCGCCGCCGAGCGCTTCTTCCAGCGCCTCGACAGCGCGATCCTGATGCACAACGCCTCCACCCAGTTCGCCGATGGCGGCGAGTTCGGCATGGGCGCCGAGATCGGCATCGCCACCGGAAAGATGCACGCCCGCGGCCCGGTGGGCGCCGAGCAGCTGACCAGCTTCAAATACCTGGTCGAGGGCGCGGGGACCACGCGCGCCTGACCCCCTTCTTCTTGGCGCAAATACTCATGGCCGCGCCGGTCTTTCCCCGCGCGCGGCCCGGGGCTCAGAACAGGATCTCGATCCGGCCGTCCCCCAGGGTGACGGCCGGCGCGCGCCCGGCCTCCGCCGCGGCCAGCGGCAGCAGGGCGAATTGGACCTCGGCGGCGGACAGGCCCGCGGCCGGCGCGGGATCGTCCAGCTGCCGCCACAGCCGCGGCTCAATGCGGATACGCGGCCCCGCGCCGATCAGCCGCCAGTGCCCGCCCGCCTCGGCCAGCCGGATCGTGCCGCCCTGGGGCAGGGCGCAGACCATCCCGAGGACCAGCAGCAGCGCCAGCTTGGCGTCGCGGCGGCCGATCGCGGCGGGCAACTCGGTGCTCAGGGCGATGCGGCCGCCGTCGAAACTGTCGGCCAGCACCGCGGCCAGTTCGGCGCCGGACAGCGCCTGGCCCTCGGTCGCCGCGCCGAAGGCGATGCGGAAGAACCGGATCCAGGCATTGGCGCTGTCCACGCTCTGGGCGATCAGCGCCAGCTCCGGCGCGACGCCGGGCGTCTTGCCGGTCAGGCTCAGCAGCTCCAGCCCATTGCCGATGGCGCCGAGAGGGTTGATAAGGTCATGACAGATGCGCGAGCCGACCAGCGCGCTGATATCGGGACGGGAACGCGTGGTCACCCTGAGACCTCACGGAAGGACAGTGACATGAACGATCTGAACGCGATGCTGGAGCCGGGCATGTTCGTCCGCCACCCCACGCGCCCGGACTGGGGGCTGGGGCAGGTGCAGTCCAACATCAACGGCCGTATCACCGTCAATTTCGTCGAAGCCGGCAAGGTGGTGATCGATGGCGCGCGGGTGGCCCTCATTCCGGTTTTCGACTCCTGAACCCTTTACTGCGGCCAGCGTGAGCATGAATTCATTAACAAAGGGTTAACAAATCCCGTTCCGCGGCGCGCAGCGCCCGGTTGCAAAATTCGCGGCGCCTGCCTAAAACCTCGGCACCCGCCGCAACCGGAGGCTTTCTTCGCCCATGCGCCCCCCTGAACCCCATTTCGAGCTGCGCCTGGCCCGGACGCCCGAGGATCTGCGCGCCGCCCAGCGTCTGCGCTACGAGGTCTTCGTGGCGGAACTCGGCGGCGATGGCGCGCTGGTCGATCACGACGCGCGGCTGGAGCGCGACGAATTCGACCCGTTCTACGACCACCTGCTGCTGATCGACACCCGCCGCGACGCGGCGGCGCTCGACCATGTGGTCGGGGTCTACCGCCTGCTGCGCGACGACCAGGCCGCGCGCCTGGGGCGATTCTATGTCGAGGACGAATACGACCTGTCGGTTCTGAAACAGAGCGGCCGCAGGCTGCTGGAGCTGGGCCGCTCCTGCCTGCACCGCGACTATCGGGGCGGCACGGCGATGTATCAGCTGTGGCAGGGGCTGGCCGGCTATGTGCTGGAGCACGGGATCGAGGTTCTGTTCGGCGTGGCCAGCTTCCACGGCACGGATATCGAGGCGCTGAGAATGCCGCTGTCCTACCTGCATCACGCCCATCTCGCCCCGCCGGAACTGCGCGTGCGCGCGCAGCCGGCGCATTTCCAGCGGATGGACCTGGTGCCGGCGGAACGGATCGACCGCAAGGCGGCGATGCTGGCGACGCCGGCGCTGATCAAGGCCTATCTGCGGCTCGGCGGGTTTGTGGGCGAGGGCGCCTATGTCGATCGCGCCTTCAATACCACCGATGTCTGCCTGGTGATGGACACCGAGCGGATGAACGCCAAGACGCGCGCGCTCTACACCAGGGGCGTGTCGCGGTGAGCCCGACCTGGGATCCGGGCGACACGCCGCCGCAGCCCGCGCCGCAGGGCCTCGACTGGCTGCGCGTGGCCTGGCGCGGGGGGGCGCTGGCGGCGATCACGTTCGGCTGCCTGGGCCTGCTGCTGCTGGTGCGGCTGTTCGAGCGGCCGCTCTGCGGCTGGCACCGCCCGGTGACGCCCTACATCACCCAGTTCGTCTGCCGCATGGCCTTCGTCATCCTGCGCATCCCGTTCACGGTGCGCGGCCACCTGATGCGCGAGCGCGGCGCGGTGGTGGCCAATCACGCCAGCTGGCTCGACATCTTCGCGCTGAACGCGCGCAAGCGGATCTATTTCGTCTCCAAGTCCGAGGTCGCGGGCTGGCCCGGCATCGGCTGGCTGGCGCGCGCCACCGGCACGGTGTTCATCAACCGCAAGGGCCGCGAGGCGCGCGCCCAGAAGGACCTGTTCGAGGCGCGGCTGGGGGCCGGCCACAAGCTGCTGTTCTTTCCGGAGGGCACCTCGACCGACGGTCAACGCGTGCTGCCCTTCAAATCCACGCTCTTCGCGGCCTTCTTTTCTGACCACCTGCGCGAGTTCATGCATGTCCAGCCGGTGACGGTGATCTATCGCGGCCCCGAGGGGGGCGACCCGCGCTTCTACGGCTGGTGGGGCGAGATGGAATTCGGAGAGCACCTGCTGAAGGTGCTGGCGGCGCGCGAGCAGGGCTCGGTCGAGCTGGTCTATCACCCGCCGCTGCGGGTGGCCGATTTCGCGGACCGCAAGGCGCTGGCGAAATACTGCGAGGAGATGGTGCGCAGCGCCCTGCCGTCCGACGGGTAGGCGATTTTTCCGCGAAAAATCGGATCGAAATTTCGCGGAAATTTCGTGCCTCAGCCCATCGCCGCGATCATTTCGCCCAGCCGGGCCGCGGGGTCGTCGCTGCGCCAGATCTCCTCGCCGATGCCGAAGAAATCGGTGACCGGGGCGAGGTCGCGGATGCTCTCCAGGCTCAGCGCGCCCTCGGCCACCACCGGCACCTCGATCATCTCGGACCACCAGGCGAAGAGATCGCATTCGGTGCGCGTGCCGTCACCCAGGCTGCTTTCGCCGACGGGACCGAAGCTGACGTAATCCGCTCCGGCCTCGGCCGCGTTGAGCCCGTCGTGGCGCGAGGTGCCGCAGAAGGCGCCGACGATGGCGTCCGCCCCCAGCGCCTTGCGGGTCTTGCGCACCGAGCGCGCGCCGTCGGTCAGGTGCACGCCGTCCAGCCCGAGCCGCTCGACCAGCTGGACGTGGTTCTCGATGGCGATGGCGATGTCGCGGGCATGGGCGACCTCGCGCAGCGCGTCGGCGGCGCGCGCGACGCGGTCCTCGTCCTTGCTGGCCAGCGCCAGCCGGACGCAGGCAATCTCATGGGTGTCCAGCACGGCGGCCAGCCGGTCGGGGAACTCCGACAGCTCAAACTCCGGCGGGGTGATCAGGTAGATTTGCGGGCGCTCGATTTCGGCCATTTCCGGGCTCCTTCACGGGTTCGCACCGCCTATAGCGGGGTTTTGCGCGCTTGGCTACGCCCGCGCAAGCTTGCCTCTGCCGGGGCGGCGGCGTATCAGGCCGCAAACCGCCCTGAACAGCCGAGATGCCCATGACCGCCCCCCAGCCCGCCTTTATCCTTGTCCGCCCCCAGATGGGCGAGAATATCGGGGCCGCGGCGCGGGCGATGTGGAATTTCGGGCTGGAGCGGATGCGGCTGGTCAGCCCCCGCGACGGCTGGCCCAACAGCCGCGCCGCGGCGCTGGCCAGCGGCGCGGGGCGGCTGCTGGACAACGCGGGTCTCTATGACGACACCGCGGCCGCGGTGGCCGATTGCGATTATGTCTTCGCCACCACCGCGCGCCCCCGGGGCCTGACGAAGCCAGTGGTCACGCCCGAACGGGCGATGGAGCAGGCCCGGGCGATGATCGCCGAGGGGCGCAAGGTCGGCGTTCTGTTCGGCCCCGAACGCGCCGGGCTGGAAAACGACGACATCGCGCGCGCCAATGCCATCATCTCGGTCCCGGTGAATCCGGAGTTCGCCTCGCTCAACCTCGGTCAATGTGTGCTGCTGACCGCCTATGAATGGCGCCGCCAGACCGCCGAATACGCGCCCGAGGTCATGGAAATGGCCAAGACCGAATTCGCCAGCGCCGTGGAGATCGAGAAGCTGGGCGACCATTTCGAACAGCGGCTGGAGGCGGCCGGTTTCTTCTTTCCCGAGGCCAAGGCCGAGGGCATGAAGATCAACCTGAGAAATCTCTGGAGCCGGATGCCGCTGACCCGCGCCGACGTGCAGATCTTCCACGGCATGCTGCGGCAAATGGTGCGCTGGAAGGAACGCGGCGACTGACTTGAAGGGGACGGGGGCGGGGCCTAGTCTCCCGCCCAAAGGGAAGGGAGAGGCATGAGCCAGAAACGGTCTATTTTCGAAGAGGTGGGAGCGGAGAAACCCGCCGGCCGCCCCGCGGCGCAGCCCGGCCTGATCGACCGCGCCCGCAAGGGCGCGCGCGGCGCGATCCGGGCCTGGCTGATGGTCCTGTTCGCGCTGGTCGTGGCGATGATCCTGGTGGGCGGGCTGACCCGCCTGACGGATTCGGGCCTGTCGATCACCGAATGGAACCCGGTCACCGGCGCGCTGCCCCCGATGGACGAGGCCGCCTGGACGGCCGAGTTCGAGAAATACCAGCAGATCCCCGAATACCAGCTTCAGAACATGCACATGACGCTGGAGGATTTCAAATTCATCTACTGGTGGGAATGGAGCCACCGGCAGCTGGGCCGTTTCATCGGGCTGGTCTGGGCGCTCGGTTTCTTCGGTTTCCTCGCGGCGCGGAAAATCCCCGCCGACTGGAGCGGGCGGCTGCTGGGGCTCGGCGCGCTTGGCGGCGCGCAGGGCGCGATCGGCTGGTGGATGGTGTCCTCGGGGCTGGGCGGCGAGAGGCTGGACGTGGCCTCCTACCGGCTGGCAACGCATCTGGGGCTCGCCTTCGTCATCCTCGGCGTGATCGCCTGGTTCGTGTTCAAGCTGGGCCGCGCCGAGAGCGACCTCATGCAGGCCCGCCGCGCGGGCGAGCGCGGCCTTTTCGGCATGGCCACGGGCGTGGTGCATTTCGCCTTTCTTCAGATCCTGCTGGGGGCGCTGGTGGCGGGTATCGACGCGGGCCGCAACTTTGTCGATTGGCCGCTGATGGCCGGGGGCTTCCTGCCGCCGGACCTGTTCGCGCTGGAGCCCTGGTGGCGGAACTTCTTCGAGGATGACGGGCTGGTGCAGTTCATGCACCGGATGGCGGGCTACCTGCTGGTGGCCTTCGGGCTGGCGACCTGGAACCGGGCGCGGCGCAGCGGCAATCTCAAGACCCGCCGCGCCTTCGACTGGATGGCGGTGATGCTGTTCGGGCAGATGGTGCTGGGCATCGTCACGGTGATGCATTCGGCGCCGCTGGCGCTGGGGATCGTCCACCAGCTGGGCGCGGTTCTGGTCTGGGTGCTGGCGCTGCGGGCGCGCTTCCTGGCGCGCTATCCGGTGGCGCAATCGGTGAGGGGATAATTGATGACCGCTTATGACGAGCTGATGGCCTACCAGCGCGAGACCGAGGCGCTGGCCGAGATCGCGGGCCGCCTGGGCTGGGACCAGGAGACCATGATGCCGCGCGGCGCCGCCGCCCAACGCGCCGAGGAGATGGGCGCGCTGGAAACGGTGCTCCATGCCCGGCGCACGGATGCGCGGATGGGCGACTGGCTGGCGGCGATCGACGACGCGGCGCTCGACGCGGTGGGGCAGGCCAACATGCGCCATATCCGCCGCTCCTACGCCCGCGCGACCAGGCTGCCCGAGACGCTGTCGGCGGAACTGGCGCGCGTGACCAGCCGCGCCCAGGGCATCTGGGCCGAGGCGCGACAGGCCGACGACGTGGCGCATTTCCTGCCCATGCTGCGCGAGGTGGTGCGGCTGAAGCGCGAAGAGGCTGCGGCGCTGGCCGATGGCGGCGACCTCTACGACGCGCTGCTCGACGATTACGAGCCGGGCGCGACGGGGGGCGAAATCGCCGCGATGTTCGACCGCATGCGCGACCGGCTGGTCATGCTGCGCGAGCGCGTCATGGGGGCCGGGCGCGCGCCTGCGGCGCTGTCGGGCCATTTTCCCGAAGCCGGGCAGATGAAGCTGTCGCACGAGATCGCGGAGCGCTTCGGCTATGACTGGCGGCACGGGCGGCTGGACAAGTCGGTGCATCCCTTCACCTCCGGTTCCGGGACCGACGTGCGCATCACCACGCGGGTGGACGAGGGCGAGCCGCTGGGCTGTTTCTATTCCACCATCCACGAGGTGGGCCATGCCTGCTATGAGCAGAATATCGCGCCGGCCTATCACGGGACCCCTCTGGGGCACGGTGTTTCGATGGGCGTGCACGAAAGCCAGAGCCGGATTTACGAAAACCAGCTGGGGCGCTCGCGCGCCTTCACCGGCTTCCTGTTCGACCGGATGAGGGACGTGTTCGGGAGCGCGGGCGCGGCGGATGCCGATGCCTTCTACGCGGCCGTCAACCGGGTTCACGCGGGCTTCATCCGCACCGAGGCCGACGAGGTGCATTACAACCTGCATGTCATGCTGCGCTTCGACCTGGAGCGGCAGCTGATCGAGGGCGCGCTGGAGGTCGACGACCTGGAGTCCGCCTGGAATGAGCGGTTCGAGCATGATTTCGGCGTGGCGGTGGACCGCCCCTCCAACGGCGTGCTGCAGGATGTGCACTGGTCGGTCGGGCTGTTCGGATATTTCCCGACCTACTCGCTGGGCAATGTCTATGCCGGATGCCTTAACCTCGCCCTGCAGGCCGCGGTGCCGGATCTGGAGGCGGAACTGGCGAAGGGGCATACCCAGGGCGCGACGGCGTGGCTGCGCGAGAATGTGCAGGGTCACGGCGGGCTCTACCGGCCGGCCGAGGTGATCGAGCGCGCCTGCGGCTTCGCGCCGAACGAGGGACCGCTGCTGGATTACCTCGACGCGAAATTCGGGGCATTGTACGGCGTCTGAGGCGTCGGGCCGGGGGTTTTGCACCCCCGGACCCCCGCAGGATATTTACGGCCAGAAGAAGCGGTTATTGCGTCCACTCGGGGGAGCGCTTTTCGAGGAAGGCGCTGATGCCTTCCTCGGTGTCGCGGTAGAGCATGTTCTCCACCATCACCTCGCCGGCAAAGGCATAGGCCTGGTCGAGCGGCATCTCGATCTGGTCGTAGAAGGCGCGCTTGCCGATCTTGACCGCGGCGCCGAGCTTGGCGGCGACGGTGTCGGCGAGGTCGCGGGTTGCGGTCCGCAGGTCGTCATGGGGGACGACGCGGTTGACGAGGCCAAGCGCCTCGGCGCGGTCGGCGCCGATGAACTGGCCGGTCGTCAGCATCTCGAAGGCGTGCTTGCGCGGGATGTTGCGGCTGAGCGCCACCATGGGGGTGGAGCAGAACAGGCCGATATTGACGCCGTTGACGCCGAAGCGCGTGCCCTCGGCCGCCACCGCCATGTCGCAGGAGGCGACCAGCTGGCAGCCCGCGGCGGTGGCGATGCCGTGGACTTCGGCGATCACCGGCTGGGGCAGGCGCGAGAGGCCGGTCATGACCCGGGCGCAGCGGGAGAAGAGATCGGCGAAATAGGCGCGGCCGCCATCCTCGGCCTGGCGGCCGGCGGTCATTTCCTTGAGGTCGTGGCCGGCGCAGAACGCCTTGCCCGCGCCGCGCAGGATCACCGCGCGGGTGGCGCGGTCCTCGGCCAATGCGTCGATCTGGGATTGCAGCGCCGCCAGCATGGCGTCGGAGAGCGCGTTGAGGCGGCCGGGCGCGTTCAGCGTCAGTTCGGCCACGCCGCCGCGGTCCTCGCGCAAAAGGATGTCGTCGCTCATCTTGTCATTCCTCCCCTTTGCGGCAAACACTACGCGGCAAAGCGGCAGGGGGGAAGAGCATGGAGCCGGTGATGGACAAGGCGGCGCTGCAGGAATTCCTGGAACGGGAGTTTCCGCAGGTGGCGGGGGAATTCACCATCGAGTCGGTGGCGCCGATGGCGCTGAGCGTGCGGCTGAACACGCAGGAGAAACATCTGCGGCCGGGCGGGACCGTATCGGGGCCGACCATGTTCGCGCTGGCCGACGTGGCGATCTACCTCGCCGTTCTGGCGATGATCGGGCCGAAGGCGCTGGCCGTGACCACCAATTGTTCGATCGATTTCATGCGCAAACCCGCGGCGGGGCGCGACCTGATCTGCGAGGCGCGGCTGCTGAAGCTGGGGAGGGTGCTGGCGGTGGGCGATGCGCTGATCCGCTCGGAGGGGCAGGAGGGGGCGGTGGCCCGCGCGGGGCTCACCTATTCCATTCCGCCGAAATAGGCGGCGAGGGGGGCGGGGGGCTGTCTGCCCCCGTCCCGGATGAAATCCGGGACTCCCCCGAGGATATTTCCGGCCAGACGAAAAGGCTGCCGTCAGGGCAGCAGGCGTTCCACATAGGCGGGAAGGGCGAAGGCGCCCTTGTGCACCCCGGGCGTGTAGTAGTCGGTCACGATGCCGGCGGCGGCGAAGCGGGCCTGGAGTTCCTCGACCGTGACCGCGCGGGCCGGGCCGTCGGTGCCCCAGCCGAAGGCCATCGGGCCGCCGGCGTAGGTGGGGACGGTGGCCATGTAGCAGCCCCAGTCGGCGAACAGCGCCTTGAAGGCGCGCAGCGTGTTGGCCAGCTCCTCGCCCTGGAGGAAGGGCACGCCATTTTGCGTCACCAGGATGCCGTCTTCGGTCAGGGCGCGCTTGGCGTGGCCGTAGAACGTGTCGGTGAAGAGCACCTCGCCCGGGCCGATCGGATCGGTGGAATCGACGATGATGACGTCGAACCTGTCCGTCGTGCCGCGCATGAAATCGGCGCCGTCCGCGATCACCAGGTTCAGCCGCGGGTCGTCGAAGGCGCCCTGGCTGAGCATGGGCAGGTATTCCCTGGAGAATTCCACCACGCCGGCGTCGATCTCGACCATGGTGACATGTTCGACCGACTTGTGGCGCAGCACCTCGCGCGCCATGCCGCCGTCGCCGCCGCCGATGATCAGAACGCGCCGCGCCGCGCCATGGGCCAGGATCGGCACATGGGTCATCATCTCGTGATAGATGAAATTGTCGCCCGCGGTGGTCTGAACCACCCCGTCGAGCGTGAGCACGCGCCCGAAGGTGCCGTTCTCGAAGACCTGCAGGCGCTGATGCTCGGTCTTGCTGTCATAGATCAGCGCGTCGACGCTGAGGCCCTGCGCGTAATGCGGGTGGAGGGTCTCGCGGAACCACACGGTCATGCGGCGGCCTCCTCGGTCACCAGCCCGTCGCCGCGCAGCAGCTCCTGCACGCGGACGTCCTCGGTGGCGAAGGCGCGCTTGAGGACATCGACGGCGCGCCACGGCTGGGCGTCGCCGCACATGAACACGTCGAAGGCGCCGTAACCGATCTCCGGCCAGGTGTGCACCGAGATGTGGCTTTCGGCCAGCACCGCCACGCCGCTCACGCCCTGGGGGCTGAACTTGTGGGTGTGGATGTGCAGAAGCGTCGCGCCGCATTCGTCCACGCAGTCGCGGAAGGCCTGCTGAATGCGGTCCTCCTCGTCCAGGCCGTGGCCGTTGACCACCTCGATGATCAGATGCGTGCCTGCGAAAACGCGGCCGTCGCGACGGATGAAGTGATCGTCGCGCGCCTCGTCGAACAGGTCACGGGTGTCGTTTGCAGCCGAATGGCCGCGGTTATCTTCCGCATGGGCGCCTGTCTCCAGACCGATCCCCAGTTGGAAGA
The DNA here is from genome assembly GCF_018139985.1 of Actibacterium sp. MT2.3-13A. GTDB lineage: Bacteria > Pseudomonadota > Alphaproteobacteria > Rhodobacterales > Rhodobacteraceae > JAGSOU01. The sequence continues at coordinate 24,839 of NZ_JAGSOU010000002.1, forward strand.
GGTTGGCGTCCGTCATGGCGCTCCCCTTCTTACCAGCAGATTGAATCCAGTCGGTCCCTTAGCGCCCCCCCGGAAGATGTCCGAAGTTGGGATCGGTTCCGATCGTGATCGGGCATCTAAGCAACGGCGGGGATTCGATCAATAGCAAATTTGCCACAACCCCGTCCGGCGCTGCCTATCGCAAAAAAAGGCCGGAGACGAATCTCCGGCCAGGAAGAGGTTCCGTTACGGGGAAAGTCACGGCCTCCAAAAGGGTTTGCGGCTTTCCGCATGGGCCTGGCCCGGCGTGTGCCCGATGTCGCGCAGCAGATGCGGGGGCAGATCGCGCAGGCGCTGGCGGCTGCGGCGGCGCTCGGACCAGATCAGGAGGAGATAGGCCAGCCGCACCGCCACGCGCGAACCCACCGGCAGCGTAGCGCTGGCGGAAAGCTGTGCCAGGGGCGTCGGGCCGGTTGAAACTGCGGGGGTCATCGGGTGGATCTCCTGTATTGTGTTGATACAAATTCTGCGATAAGCACGATCCTGATACAAATCATAGCCCGGAAGGTCGAGGGAAACATTGTTATGGGTACAATTTGGCCTCCCGATTTCCGCGATTCTCCGGGGCCGAAATACCTTGCATTGATACAATCCCTGCGCGCGGCCGTGCGATCGGGCGAACTGGTCCAGGGCACGCGCCTGCCGCCGGTGCGCGAGCTGGCCTGGCAGCTGGGCATCACCCCGGGCACGGTGGCGCGGGCCTACAAGATGGCCACCGAGGAGGGGCTGATCGACAGTCGGGTCGGGCGCGGCAGTTTCGTGGCCGGGACCGCCGTCCCCGCGCCGGTGGTCGAGGAGCCGCTGATCAACAGCATGCAACCCGATGTGCTGGATTTCCGCGCCTGCCGGGGGTCCGATGTCGGGCAGGGGGCGCTGATCGGCGCCGCGCTGGCGTCGGTAGGCGAGGGCTGGTGCAGCATCGACTATCCCACCGCCGATACCGACCTGGCCGCGCGTCAGGCGGTCTGCGACTGGATCGGGCAGGAGCGGGCCGGCCGTCTGACGCCCGATGACATCGTGCTGGGGCTGGGGGCGCAGAACTCGGTGATGATGACGCTGCAGACCTGCCTCAGCGGCCCGGCGCCGGTGATCCTGACCGAGGAGCTGGCCTATCCCGGCATGCGGCACGCCGCGCGGCTGCTGCGCGCCCAGCTGATCGGAGTGTCGATGGATCAGAACGGCATCCGGCCCGACCGCCTGGAGGAGGCGCTGCGCCGGCATGGCGGGCAGGTGCTGCTGACCTCGGCCGAGGTGCACAGCCCCACCACCATTCGGACCAGCGCGGAACGGCGGCAGGAGGTGGCCGACATCGCGCGCCGCTACCAGTTGCAGGTCATCGAGGACGACTGCCACTGCATCACCCGCCCCGAGGCGCCCTCCTACCGCGCGCTCTGCCCCGAGCGGGGCTGGTTCGTCTCGTCGCTGAGCAAGGTGTTCAGCGCGACGCTGCGCTTCGGCTATGTCGCCTGCCCGGCGCAGATGGCGCAGGCGGCGCGGCAGGTGGCGCAGTCCACCTTCTACGGGCTGCCGCAACCGATCCTCGATCTCGGATGCGAGTTGCTGCGCTCGGGCGAGGTGGAGCGCGTGCGCCAGCAGGTGGTCGTGAGCGTGGCCGAGCGGGTCAAGACCGCGGTCAACATCCTCGGCCGCTGGGATCTGCGCTGGCGTCCCGACGTACCCTTCATCTGGCTGAAGTTGCCGCAGGGCTGGCGCGGCTCGACCTTCACCATGGCCTGCGAGGCGCGGGGCATCCGTATCAAGCCGGCGGACGAATTCGCGCTGCCTGACGGCTCGGCGCCGCATGCGGTGCGGCTGGCGCTGAACAGCTCCATTCCGGACGCGGCCTACGAGTCGGCGCTCAAGACCATGGGCGATATGCTGGCCCATCCGCCCGCTGCCGTCGATCTGTGATGGGGTAACATGATACCGAAATCACAACCCATTGTTTTGGCACATAAAATCCTGCATTGTTGCGCTTGACGCTGCGCGAGAAACGCTTAAAAAGCCTCCATCCAAGCATCCGGGGGCGCCGAAGGCCCCCCAGACCACAGCCAATAGGGCCATCGATATGAAAACCTTCTCTGCGACTCCGGCAGACATCGAGAAGAAATGGATCCTGATCGACGCCGAGGGCGTCGTTCTGGGCCGTCTCGCCTCGATCGTCGCCATGCGTCTGCGCGGCAAGCACAAGCCGTCCTTCACGCCCCACATGGACATGGGCGACAACGTCATCATCATCAATGCCGACAAGGTCCAGCTGACCGGCAAGAAGCGTGACGACAAGAACTACTACTGGCACACCGGCCACCCGGGCGGGATCAAGAGCCGCACCGCGCGCCAGATCATCGAGGGCGCCTACCCCGAGCGTGTCGTCACCCAGGCTATCAAGCGCATGCTGCCGGGCAACCGCCTGAGCCGCCAGCTGATGACCAACCTGCGCGTCTATGCCGGGGCCGAGCATCCGCACGAAGCCCAGAACCCCGAAGTGCTGGACGTCAAGTCCATGAACTCCAAGAACACCCGGAGCTGACAATGGCTGAAGAAATCAAATCCCTGGACGCGCTGAACGCCGTCGCCGGTGGTGCCGAGGCTCTTGTCGCCGAGATCGCCGAGCCCCGCGAACCCGTCCGTGACGAGCTGGGCCGCTCCTACGCCACCGGCAAGCGGAAAGACGCGGTTGCCCGCGTGTGGATCAAGCCGGGCTCCGGCAAGGTCACCGTCAACGGCAAGGAACTGAACGTCTATTTCGCGCGTCCCGTGCTGCAGATGATCCTGCGCCAGGCCTTCACCGTCGCCGGCGTCGAGGGCCAGTTCGACGTGATGGCCACCGTCAAGGGCGGCGGTCTGTCGGGCCAGGCCGGTGCGGTCAAGCACGGCATCTCGAAGGCGCTGCAGCTCTACGATCCGTCGCTGCGCCCGGCGCTGAAGGCCGCGGGCTTCCTGACCCGCGACAGCCGCGTCGTGGAACGCAAGAAGTTCGGCCGCCGCAAGGCCCGCCGCAGCTTCCAGTTCTCCAAGCGCTGATCGGCGTTTCAACGATTTCGGAAGGGGCCGCTTCATGCGGCCCTTTTCATTTTGGGGCCTCGCCGCGGCGCAGCTGGCAGGCGCGGCCTGCTCCGGCAATTGCCGGGCGGGCAGGGGTCACTCGTTTCCGGTGACCGGGCGATAGCGTTTCTCCGGGTCCGCCGCCGAAGGGTCGGGCGGCGCCGGGATCCGCGGCGGCGCGGGCTGCGGGGCGGGTGCGACCGCGGCGCCGCCCAGGGCCGCCGGCGCCGTGCTCTCCGCCCGCGCCGGACGGATCCGGGCCATCGCCTCGGCGAAGCCCTTCACCGACAGCGGGATCGCGAAGGCGCCCTGGCCGGGATTGGTCACCGATATGCTGGCGCTGCCGCCGCGCGAAAACGCCTGCAGCAGGTCCTCGGGCACCGTGCCCTCGATCAGGCAGCCCTGCTGGGTGCAGCGCGACAGCCGCACGGCGATGGAATAGCCGGTATCGGTGGCGATGGTCGCCCCCTTCTCCAGGTCGATGCCCAGCGGCAGGGCGATCTGGGTGCGCATGGCCTGGCGGGCCTCGTCCCAGGCAAAGGTTGCCACCAGGGCGATGGCGCTGCCGTTGTTGATCAGGATGCGCTGGTAGATCTGGCACTGGCCGACCGGCGCGTCGAAACATTCCAGAACCCAGTCCTGGATGTTCTCGCGGCTGTCGGGTTGCGGGTAGTCGGCGGTCTGCGCCGACGCCTGGGCCGCCGCCCAGACCAGCGCCAGGGCCGCCGCTGCGCCGGCGGCAATCGGGCGCGTCCTAGGCACCTTCCGCGCCCTCCGCGGGGGCCTTCGCGGTCTGGGTCTGGGGCGCGGGCGCGGTTTTCGCCGGGGCCGCGGCGGCGGTGGCGGATGCGGCGACCGCCCCCGCCTTGCGCTGCCGGTAGAGGGCGATGTGGCGACTCTGCTCGGCGGCGTTCTGGAAGGACCACAGCCCGTTCATCGCCCCCTCGATGACCAGGCTGTAGACGGCCAGTTCGATCGCCTGCCGCACGGCCAGGCCCACCGGCTCGTTGCGGGACAGTCCGGCCTCGATCTCAAGGATCTCATCGGCGGAGACGTAGCGGAACACGTCGCCCCGCACGAGCACGGAATAGACCGTCTTCTCGGTCATCACCGAGGTCAGGACCTCGCCGGTGTTCACGCTGACCGCGCGCAGCGACACGGTCAGGCGGTCGCGCCGGTAGCTGGTCGAGGCGCCGACGCCGAGGATCCGCGCGCCGAAACCGCCGGTCATGCTGTTGGTGTCGTAATCGATGATGCCCCCCTCGAGGATGATGCCGGCAAAGCGCAGCGGCGGCAGGACCGAGCGGGAGGTCCCGCGATAGGCGAGGTTGGTCTGGTCGATCAGGTTGCGCTCGGTCAGCAGGTTCTGCAGGCCCGCGCGTTCGACCACGTTGAACCAGCCCGCGCCGCCGACATCCTTCAGAACGTCGATGAGGACGGCCGTGCCGCCCTGGGTCACGGCCTTGGAAAAGCGTGAGAAATTGTCGGCGGGCTTCTGCTGGCCGGTCTGGTCGGAATAGCCGTAGACCGCCACGTCCACCGGGCGCCGCGGCGCGGGCAGCCGCTCCAGTTCGACCCCGATCGCGGTCTTGGTGGCGAAGGAGGGCGGCGCGCCCTGAAGCTCGGGAAGGTCGCCGGGTGCGGCGCAGGCGCCCAGCAGGGCCGCCGAAAGGATCAGGGCTGCCGCCCCCGGCGCCGATCTGAAATGGAGTTTTGGCATGGTCGTCCCGCCTTGATAATCATCAATGAAATCGACCGGCGCATGCCGAAGGCGCATGCGCCGCGCCCGTTGCCCTGTTGCGATCAGGGGTTGGTGCCGCCGGTTCCGCCCGTGCCCCCAGTGCCGCCGGTCCCCCCCGTGCCGCCCGTTCCGCCCGTGCCGCCGCCCCCCAGGCCGCCAAGGTCGATGGTGATCGGCGGAAAGGTGATCTGCGGCACGCCGCCGCCGCTGCTGCCGCCATTGCCGGTGAACTGGTTCTGGCTCTGGGCCAGGCCGAGAAGATAGTCGATGTTGTTGGGATTTCCGCCGAAGCCGGGATTGACCGGGGTGTATATGAGGTCCGTCGCGGCGGCGCCGGTCGCGCTGATCGCGGCGGCCCCGAAGAGCACCGCCGCTGCCAGAAATTTCATTCGGGGTCTCATGCGTGTCTCCAATCGGTCAGTTGAGCTTCACCACCGTGCCCGGCGGCGCGTTCCGGATGACGATGCCGCCGTTGTAGTTCTGGCCGGCCTGGCCGTAGACCACGGTGGTGCTGGTGGAATCGACCAGCGCCACGGACGCTCCCAGCCCGTCGCCCAGCTGCACGGTGCTGACCGCGTTGTCGGCACCGCGGAGGATCCCGACCAGCGAGTCGTTGTTGCTGCCGAACTGCGCCTGGGCGATGGTGCTGCCGGGCGAGTCCTCGATCACCCCCACCGCTCTGTTCGACTGGCCGAGCTGGATCGAGGCCAGAGCCGCCCCCGGGCTGTTCGTCGAATAGGCGCTGGCCCTGTTGCCGCTGCCCTGTTGCACGATGATGGAGGTCGCGCTGCGGTTCGTGCTTTCCGCGGAGCCCAGCCCGTTGGGAAGGGTGGCCGTGTAGGGATTTTGTCCGTTGGCGACAACGAGTTGTTCGAGCGAGAAATTCCCGACGCTGAACGAGAGATCCTGCGCCTGAGCCGCGGTCGCGAGACCCAGCGCCAGCAGCGCCCCCGCCACGCCGGCAGGGCAGCGCGGCCAGGGGCGCCGGCGGATCGGGCGGCTGCGTTGCATGGTCATGACGGGTCCCCACCAATCACTCGATCATTCAAAAACATCTCAAATATCCGGGAGCGCGCGCGCCCCGCTGCACTCCGTCCGCGTCGCGCCATCCGTCAATGTGACCCGCACGGTGGCCATCGCGCCTGACCTGTTGTTTACCACAATTCTGGAAAACCGTGTAGGTTCCCGACCGGACAGCATCACCGAGCCGCTTTGCTGCGACACGGAGAGGTTGCCGCCGGCGCGGATTTCGGCGGTCACGCTGTACCGCGCCGTCACCTCCCGGCCGGAATCGGCCACGCTTTGAATGACGGTGAAATCGCCCTCCACCTCGAACCGGACCGAACAGCTGAGCGCGGCCGCGGGATCTGGGGCAAGGACCAGCATGCTGGCCAGGACATGAGCGATGAAACGGCGCGGCATGGCGGCGGGCCCTTGATATCCGGGGGAAACCGGGGGCGCGGACGCCCCCGGCGTTTCCCGGGCAACCGGATCAGCGGTTGTTCTGATAGTTGACCGCTTCGTTGTTGGTCCCCGTCTGGAGGATCGCGCTCCGGTTGTTGGTGCCGAGCTGGAGATTGGCCGCCGAGTTGCTGGCCGCGCCCATCGCGCCGAAGGGCGTGCCGCCGCCGGGCAGCACCGTCGTCCCGATCGGAAGCCCGTCGCCGGTGCCGAACATGTCCGTGGTGAAGCTCTTCGTCGGGTCGATCGTGGTCAGCGACGCGACCAGGGTGGTGCCGCCCTGGTTGATGTAGGACTGGTTGGCGCCGCCTTCCTGCAGCGAGGCGACGGTGTTGTTCGTGCCGTCCTGGAAGCTGACCGAGGTGTTGCTGTTGCCCACCTGGGCATGGGCGGCAAGATTGCCCTGCTGCGCGGTGTCGCCCGACTGCAGGGCGATCGCGGCGTTGTTGTCGCCCAGCTGTGCGATGGCCGCCGCGTGATCGTTGCCGTCCTGCACGGCCGCGGCCGTGTTGCCGTCGCCGACCTGGGTGATGGCCGCCTCGTGGTTGGCGTAGGACTGGCTGACCAGGGCCGCGTTGTTGTCGCCGACCTGCAGCGTCGCCGACTCGTTCCAGCCGCCGATCTGCATGTTGACGGCGGCGTTGTCGTTGCCCAGCTGGAACTGGACGTTGCGGCTGAAGTTGCCGGCGCCGCCGGGATCGAGGCCGATGCTCGGGTTGTTGTTGGCGCCTTGGGCGTTGGCCGTGCCGCCGGCGATCACGCCGTCGCCGACCTCGGCCGAGGCCAGTTCCTGGTCGCCGCCGGTCAGGCCGTTGTCACCCACTGCGCTGGCGCCCTCGGTGGCGACGACCGCCTGGGTGCTGTCATCGGAGTTGATCGAAGATGCCTGTGTGCCTGCGGTTGCCGAGGCCTCGTCGCCGGGGCCGGTCCCGGCGGTTTCGGCGGCGAAGGCCGCCCCTGCAAGCGAGAGTACAGCCGTGGTCGTGAGAAAAATACGTTTCATGACACGCTTCCTTCCTGAAAAACGAATACGGCCCCTGCAATTTGAGCCGTGTCCCCAGTCTGCGGAAAAACCGGCGGAAGGAGTATTGGTGTTAACTGCTAGTTAATTGCTAAGTCCCTTCGTGGACTAGTAAGTTTCGACTAGTTGGTTTCAGCTAGAAATCCCGGCCTGGGCGCCGCGCCGGACGGAAAACGGTTGACCGGCATCCGCGGGCGGACCGATAGTCGGGGACAGGATGTCGCTCGGAGACAGACCATGCCGAAACTGATTTCGACCCTGGTTTTGATCGCGGGATCTGCGCTCTTCGGTGCCCAGGCTGCCGCCGATACCCGGGCCACCGTTCCCCAGATCTCCGGGGGCGACGGCGCCTTCGTCGTCCAGGTGCCCGGCGGGCAGCGCCAGATGGCGCCGATCAACCGCGGCCAGACCCCGCCGCGCCGCGCCGCACAGACGCCGCCGCCGCGCCGCGATTTCATCCTTGATTTCGGCGGGCAGGGCGCGCCGTTTACCCTGCCGTCGGTGCGCGAGGGCGTGCGGATCTCGCTCAACTGAGCACGCCACGACGGGGCTCTCTGGCGTCAGCGCGTTTACAAAACGGGCCGGTTGCGTTATTAACTTTGAATTAAGAGTTCATTTTCTGTTTTTGATTAATGGTGCATTGTGTGTTCCGGGGGGGGCGTATTTTGTGGTGTCTGGAGCATCCGGACCCGTAGACTGGGTCGTTCTATCGAATAGTCGTCTTGAGCAGATGGCGCTGGCGCGGGTTGCAGAAAAACTCCGGGGCGCGCGGGGGGCGTGTGCCGATCACGACCGCGAGTCGCTCAATGCGATGCTGCCCAAGGGCGCCGAGCCGTCGCTCATCCTGACCTGCCTGGGCCGGCAGGATCTGCAGAACGGCAGGCTGGAGGAACTGGCCGGGCGTTTCCCGAAGGCGCGGGTGGTTGTCTTCCTTCAGGCGGGGCCGCCGCCCGCTGCCATCGACATGTTGCCCGACAACGTTCGCGCCATCATGTGCTCCGATTGCACCGAGAGACAGATCTGCCAGGCGATCGAGCTGGTCGCCACGGGCTACCTGCTCCTGCCGGGCGCCTCCGGCGGCGCGCAGGCCGGCCACGGGGCGGTTCCCGGCGTGGTTCCCGCACCCGACCTTCCTGCCGTCAGGCCGCCGGAACTGACCGGGCGTGAGTGGCAGGTCTGCTGCGAGGTTTCCAAGGGCTCTTCGAACAAGCAGATCGCGCGGCGCCTGGGCATCGCCGTCAACACGGTGAACGTGCATGTCGGCTCGATCATGCGCAAGCTCGGGGTCCACAACCGGACGCAGATCGCATTGCGCATCGCCAACGGGGTAGCCCGGAAAAAGATCGCCGAGCACCGGACCGATTTTTGACGGCATGCGCGCGCCGGTGCAGTCGTCAGATGTCCCGGGGTCTGGGGCCGCGTCCCGATCCCTGCGCCGCCCGGTCACGCGTCCGGCGGCAGGACGCCCAACCCGCGCAGGTAGATGCCCAGGCCGCTTTCCAGCAGATCCTCGGGCGCGAAGGGGGCGCGGCCGCCCGGCGCGCCACGCGCGAAGAGCTCGACGATGCCGTGGCTGAGCGCCCAGATATGGGCCGAGACCATCGCCGCCGGCGGCCGCCTGTCCGGCGCGACATGCTCGGACAGGTCGCGCGCGGCGCGCTCCAGCACGGCGCTGGCGCGCCCGGCCACGCGGGCCAGTTCGGCATGCGCGTTGACCGACAGTCCGCTTTCGAACATCGCCATGTAATGGCCGGGATGGCGGCGCGCGAAGGCCAGATAGGCCCGACCCGCCGCCTCGATCGAGGCCAGCGCCGAGGGCTGGCCCTGTTCGTAGGCGTGTTCGATCAGATCGGCGAAGATCTCGTAGCCCTGCCGCGCGACCTCGGCGATCAGGTCCTCGCGCCCGTCGAAATGGCGGTAGACGGCGGCGGGGGTGACGCCGGCGGATTTCGCCGCCTCCGACAGGGTGAAACCCTGCGGCCCCTTCTCTTCGATCAGGGTCAGCGCGGCCTCGACCAGCGCCTGTTTCAGGTTGCCGTGGTGATAGCCGCGCTTAGGCATCCCAGATATCGGGGCCCCCGCAGATCGCGGGGTCGGGCGCGCCAATGGCGGCGGCGTCCTTGCCCTTGTAATCGACGCAGCCCAACACCCGCTGCATGGCCGCAATCCGCGCCCGGCGCTTGTCGTCGGAGCGGATCACCGTCCAGGGCGCGGCCTCGCTGTGGCTGCGCGCGAAGGTCTCGCGGATGGCGTCGGAATAGTCGTCCCATTTCGACAGGCCCTCGATATCGATAGGGCTGAGCTTCCAGTGTTTCAGCGGATCGGCCTCGCGCTTGAGGAACCGGCGCAGCTGCTCGGCCCGGCCGACGTTCAGCCAGAGTTTGACCAGGGTGATGCCCTCGCGCACCAGAAGGGTCTCGAAATCGGGCAGCTGGCGGAAGAAATTCTCGCGCTCTTCCGTCGTGCAGAAGCCGAAGACATGCTCGACCACGCCGCGGTTGTACCAGGAGCGGTCGAAGAGCACGATCTCGCCGCCCGAGGGGAGCTGCTCGACGTAGCGCTGGAAATACCACTGGCTGCGCTCCTTGTCCGAGGGCTTGGGCAGCGCCACCACGCGGGCCACGCGCGGGTTCATGTATTCGCGGAAACGCTTGATCGTGCCGCCCTTGCCGGCGGCGTCACGCCCCTCGAAGATCACCGCGATCCGCCCGCCGCCTGATTTCACATGGGCCTGCAGCTTGACCAGTTCGACCTGCAGCGCGCGCAGCCTGGTCTCGTATTCCGCGCGGCGCATGGGCTGCCGATAGGGGTAGCTTTCGGTCAGGATGTCCTTCTTGCCGCCGTCCTCGATGGCGCGGCGCACCGCTTCGGGGGCTTCGCTTTCGAAATAGTGGCTGATCGCGCTGTCGAATGGCAGCTCCATCGCGTCCCTCCCGTGATTGACCCGCCCAGTATGGCGAAGGCCGCGCTCAGCGCAATCCGGCGCGCGCGGCGGCGCGGTCGATGGCGGCGACTGTCGCGTCGGGGGCTGCGTGGTGGGGCATGTGGCCGATGCCCGGAAGCTCGACCAGATGCGCCTGGGCGATGGCCCGGGCCAGGGGGCGGGCATGGGTGGCGATCGGCGCGATCCGGTCGGCGGTGCCGTGCAGGATCTCCACCGGCGCCGCGATCGAGGGATAGCGCGGCGCCTGCCGGTGCAGCGCCGCGTTCAGCCCGTGGACCTGGCGCGCGTTGGCGCGCAGGCTTTCGGGGCGCAGGGTCAGCTCGGCGCCGATGTAATCCTCGTAGCCCTCGGGCGGGCTTTGCGGTGCGAAGACCTCGTGCAGGGCCTGGGAGACCAGGCTGCGCGGGGCCAAGGCCGCGATCAGCGGCACCGCCACCAGGCCGCCGGTCCAGCTGGCGGCGGCGCGGTAGAGCAGCCCCAGTTCGCCCCCCCAGGGGTTGACGGCGCCCGCCAGGACCACCACCGCCGCCACGCGCGCCGGGTGGTTCATCGCCCAGGCCAGCGCCACCGCCCCGCCGTAGGAATGGCCCACGATCACCGCGGGGCCGATGCCGAGGTCGGCGGCCGCGCTGTCCAGGAAGGCGGCCTGTTCCTCCGGCGTCTCGCCGTGATGGTGCAGGGGTGGCGTGTGGCCGAGGCCGGGGCGGTCGAAGGCGTAGACGTGGTAGCGATCCTGCAGCCGCGCGGTCAGCGAGAAGGTGAAGTCGCGGCTGTTCCCGCCCGCGCCATGGATCAGGATCACCGGCGGGCGCGGGTCGGACACATGGACATGCACCCGGTGGCCGTTGACCGTCAGCATCTTTCCCGTGGGGGGAAACCGCTCTGTCGCGTCGCTCATCGGCTGCCTTTCCGGGCGCGCCCGTTCTCAGGCGTCCTCGGTCCCGATCCTGTCGAGCTCGAAGGGGGTGCTCTGGTAGATCTCGTTGATCCAGTTGCCGTAAAGCAGATGCGCGTGGCTGCGCCAGCGGTTCTGCGGCGTCCTGGTCGGGTCGTCGCCGGGGTAGTAGTTCACCGGCACCGCGATCGGTTTTCCCGAGGCGACGTCGCGATCGTATTCTTCCTTCAGCGTGAAGCTGTCGTATTCCAGGTGGTTGAAGATATAGAGCGCGCGATGGCCCGGATCCTCGACCAGGCAGGGGCCGACCTCGTCGCTGCCCAGCAGGGTCCGCAACTCCGGCACGGCGTCGAGTTCGTCCTGCCGGATCTCGGTCCAGCGGCTGACCGGGATCAGCAGGTCGTCGGAGAACCCGCGCAGATAGGGTGAGGCCGGCGCCAGGTTGCGGTGCCGGAAACAGCCGAAGGCCTTGCGGTCCAGCATGTGCTTGGGGATGCCGTGGAAATGATTGATCATCGCCATCCCGCCCCAGCACACGCCGAAAGTGGACTGCACATGGGTCTGGGTCCAGTCGAAGACGCGCGACAGCTCGCCCCAATAGGTCACCTCGTCGAATTCGAGATGCTCCACCGGGGCGCCGGTGATGATCAGACCGTCGAATTTCTCGCCCGTCGCCTCGACCTCGGCGAAGGGGCGGTAGAACGCCTCCATGTGCTCGGCGGCGGTGTTCTTGCTCTCGTGCTCGGTCATGCGGATCAGCGACAGCTCGATCTGGAGCGGGGTGGAGCCGATCAGCCGCGCGAACTGGGTCTCGGTCTGGATCTTCTTGGGCATCAGGTTCAGCAACCCGATCCGCAGGGGACGGATATCCTGCCGCGCCGCACGCCCCTCTTCCATCACCATCACGCCCTCTTTGGTGAGGACGTCGAAGGCCGGAAGGTCGGAGGGCAGTTTGATGGGCATGGGCGGGTTCCTGTATGCGAGAGACGGTAGATAGGCCGATCAGCCCTTGGCCTCAAGGGCGCGGGCGATAAGGGCCTCGAAATCCTGCGGTGTGTGGACGCGGGCGACCTCTTCGGCGCAGACCCGGACGCCCCAGTTGTCGGCCATCGCCGCGTAGCGCGGCTGGCGGTGGGCCAGCGCGCGGGCATAGGTCCAGCGCACGAAGGCGTCGGGGTCGACCCGATCCTCGGTCAGCTTGTGGCTGTCGAGATATTCCGCCCAGGCGTCGTGCAGAAAGGCGGGCTGGTAATACATCGGCTTCGGCGCGCGGTCGAAACGGCGGATCAACTCCTCGGTATGCGCGTCCGAGCCCTCGATCCAGACCATCAGCAGGTTCTGCGACAGCGTGGTCAGAACCGGGTCCTGCGGGTCGTCGGGATTGACCACCTCGCAGATCGACCCGCCCGAGTCGCAGACGAAATGCGCGTAGCCGTAGATCCGCTGCGCGCGCTCGATGAAATGCGGCGTGTCCAGCAGGGCGGCGATCTCGGCCTGGCGGTGCTGCTCCTGCCGGCGCATGTACTCGTCGAAGGGCAGGCCGCCCTTTTCCGGGTTGCCGGGCTTGCCCAGGTAGGTCGAGAGCGGCGCGAGGTTGTTGAAGGTGATGTTGGAGGCGATGTAGATCGAATCCGTCATCAGCAGCTCGCGCAGGAAGGGGGTGCGCATCGCCTCGGCCTTGAAATTGTCGACGATATGCTCGCCCATGTAACGGGTGCCGATGCGGTAATCGACCGAGTAGTGGAACCACTCGCCCGAGGCGCGCAGCATGTTCGAGACATGGGTCTTGCCCAGCCCAGACATGCCGAACAGAAGCACCCGCTTGCGCTCCGCGCCCCGCCACTCAGCTGCCGAATTGTAGATCATCGCCGCTCCCTCGCCGTTGGCCGAGTGGTAGTCAGCCGCGCGCGGGCGGTCAAACGGAATGTCGCGCGGCGCGGCGCCTCAGCAGGCGGCCGTCGACGATGACCAGACCCAGCGCCAGCAGGGCGAACCCGGCATAGGCGCGGGGGCTCAGCGCCTCGTCCAGAACCACGGCGCCCAGCACGATCGCCACAGGCGGGATCAGCAGCGTCACCAGCAGCAGGTTGCCGGCGCCCGCCATCGCCAGCACCCGATAATAGAGCAGATAGGCCAGCGCCGTAGCCGCGACGGCGTAATAGGCGACCGCGCCCCAGGTGAGCGGGGCCAGGTCGAACCGGAACGGACCTTCCAACGTCCAGGCCAGCGGCAGCATGACCAGGCTCGCGCCGGTCAGCATGCCGGCCGCCGCCACCTGTGGCGGCAGCCCGGCCAGGGTGCGCCGCGCCCAGGCCCCTGCCAGCGCGTAGGAGAAGGTGCCGCCGATCACTGCGAGCTGTCCCAGCGAGCGCGGGTCGAGGGACAGGAGGCTCTCCAGCCCGATCGCCGTGGACACGCCGAGAAAGCCGAGGGCGACCCCCAGCATGCGGCGCGCGCTCAACCTCTCGTCGGGAAAGACGGCGGCGGCCACCACCACGCCGAAGATCGCCGTGGTGGCGTTGAGGATCGAGGTCAGGCCGCTTTCGATGTGCAGCTGGCCCCAGGCCATCAGGGAAAAGGGCACCACGTTGTTGAGCAGCCCCATCACGAGGAACCCCGCCCAGATCCGGGGCTGGCGCGGCACGCGCAGCCCGCGCAGCGCCACATGGCTCCAGAGCAGGATCGCCGCCCAGCCCACACGGTGCGCGACGGCGGTGAACACGCCAAGCTCGTCGAGGGCGAGGCGAATCGACAGGAACGAGCCGCCCCAGAGCAATGCCAGCAGGAGAAGCTCGGCCCAGGCGCGGGAGGTCAGGGTCTTCTGGACGGTCATTGCCGGGCTTTACCGCCTGGCGGCGGGGCGCGCGACCCGGAAACTGCGCAAAGAAAAAACCCGCCTTCACGAAGGCGGGCTTTCCCGATGCTCTCATCCGAGGACGAGACGATGTCAGAAAGTATAGCCGACCTTGAAGCCGAAAGCCACGCCGCTGTTGTCCTTGAACTCGCCCAGCGTGGTGCCGGCCGGGAAGGGGGCGGCGGCCTCGGTCTTGGCGTCGCCGATCCAGACGTAGCGCGCGCCGCCGGTGATCTTCATGTTGCCGTGAGTGTAGGTCGCGGCGAGGCCGACGCTGGTGAAACCGTCGGTCGGCCCGAGGTTGCCCCAGAATCCGCCCTGCGAGGGTTCGTGGCCGAGGGTGACGGCGCCCGCCCAGCTGTCGTTGAACTTGCGCCCGACGCCGAAGGTGTAGGTGATGGTGTCGTTCTTGTAGTCGACCAGCGACCTGCCCGAGGCCGCGAACAGCGCGGCCGGGGTGATGTCGGTCTTCGACCACTCCACCCAGCGCGCCGAGCCGAACAGCAGCGTGTCGGCGGCTATGCCGGTCTGGAATTCGAGGTTCAGCGACTGCGGGATCTCGGTCGAGAACCGGGTCGGGACCGGCGCGATGTTCTCGGTCGCGTTGAACTTGTGGGTGATGGCCGAGTTGTAGGTCAGCGCGATGCGCGCCGCGATCTCGGGCTTCTCCCAGGCAGCGCCCAGCACGAAGCCGGTCTCAGACGAGGTGTCGGTGCTCATCGTGTAGCCGTTGAACAGCGCCACCTTGCCCTCGGCCCGCTGGAAGCGCAGGCCGCCGTGGATGCTGAAATTCGACGGCAGCTTGTAGCGCGCCAGCATGGTCAGCGCGGTGGAATCGATGCTCGCGGTCGAACCGCCGTAGATATAGCCGGTGCCGGCCTTGTATTTCACGTCAGCCCCGATCGGGCTGTCGAGGATCAGCGCGAGGTCGATCCGATCGTTGAGCGCCGCCTTGAAGCCGAGAGAGCTGGTGGTGTAGCTGCCGGTCATGTCGCCCGAGCCCGCCGTGCCCAGCACCGGCGTCACCGCGGCCGAGTGGCTGCCGCTGACATCGGGGGCCACGCGGCCCATGCTCAGTTCCGCATAGGTGCCTTGCTGAAACAGGATCCCAACCGATTGGCTGGAGCGTTCCAGGCCCCCTGCGTAAACGGGCGTCATCATCAGCGCGGCCAGAGCCGCTCCTCCCAGGACACGAACCATTTCCCTCATCCCTGCTTGTGTATTGTTTGAGTTGCGGCCGACGCTAGCGGCGTCGATTTGCCGCCGTCAATCTCTGACGCCACGTCATAGCCTTGTTGCCGAAAACTGTTGTGATTTCTCCGCAGCGCGATCAGCGCGGGCGCCGCTCCGCCCGCAGGTTGATCACATTGGCGCCGAAGATCACCGCCCCTCCGATGAAGACCAGCATCTCCAGCGGCTCGCCGTAAAGTGCCATGCCCACCACCGCGATCACCGGCAGACGCAGGAAATCGAGCGGCATCACGATGCCGGCCGGTGCGATCGACAGGGCGCTGGTCAGGCAGAAATGCGCGAACAGCCCGGCGCAGCCGATCACCACCAGCGCCGGCCAGACCGCGGCCGAGGGCCGGGCGATGTCGCCGTCGATCCCGGCGCAGATCAGGCCGAAGCCCGCCTGCATTACGGTCAGCCAGAACAGGATGCAGGTGATGGTCTCGGTGCGCGTCAGCCGCTTGGTGAACAGCGCCGATCCGGCAAAGCCGATGGCTGCCGCCATCGCGGCGATGGCGCCGGGCTGCAGGTTGGCGGGGTCGGGGCGCGCCACGATCAGGATGCCGGCAAATCCCACCGCCGCCGCGAAGGCGCGCGTGGGCGTCAGCCGCTCGCCCACCAGCAGCGGCGCCAGCAGCGTCACCCACAGCGGCGCGGTGAATTCCAGCGCGAAGACCTGCGCCAGCGGGATCGCCGCGATGGCATAGAACCACAGGTTCTGCCCGGCGAAATGGCTGACATTGCGGATCAGTTGCAGCCGCATCCGCCGCCGCGAGATCTGGCCCAGCGTGCCCGCCATGCCGCCCACCGCCAGCACCAGCGCGACGCCGACCAGAGAGCGGTAGAACATCAGTTCGAAGGTATCCAGCTCGGCCTGCACCAGCCGGCCGGCCACGGCCATGGTGGAAAAGGAGGCGATCGCGCCGGTCATCCAGAGCGCGGCCTTCGCCACCTGCGGTGTGTCGCTCATATCTTGCCTACCTCGTGATAGCGTCGGCTTTGCGCCGTTCCCGCATCCGTTCGCTGCCGCCCATCCGACTGACATCAAACGCCGCGCGGCCCCGGACCTGTTGTCCTGTCGGGCCGTCGCGGCATGACCGCGAAGCCCGGATGTTTCAGTGGAAGGCAACCTGTCCCGTCGCGGCTTACGCCCGCAGCCAGAGGGCCGTGGCATCCGCGGACACCGGGGTCCAGATCACCGCTCTGCCGCACGGCGCGCCTCAGGGGATACGGCGGTCGGACAGGCCGGCCCGCGTGATCTCCACATGGCGCCGGCGTCTGCCGTAGCCAAAAACACGCGATGTCGCGGGGCTGAAGAAGCAATCCATGTCCTCGAACCCCGCCTCGATCATCCAGCGTTCCAGACAGGAGGCCGAGGGAAGGAACCAGTTCCACCCGCCGCGGTTCAGCTTGGTGACATCCTCACCTTCGGTGTCGTGCATGACGCGGTTGCCGTCGAAGCGGCAGATGTTGCGCGGGTCGTTCAGCCCAGCGCTTTCCACAAGGATCTCGCCCCCGTCCTTGAGCGCGTTGAAGAGGCGCCGCAATGCGAGAACCGGGTCCGACAGGTGATAGATCACGCCGGGGAAGTAGGCGATGTCGTATTTTTTCGAGGTTTCCAGGTCGTAGAGATTCGTGCCTTCGCAGGAAATCCCGTCCTGCTCGTAGACGTCCTGGGTGAGGATCCTGGCCGTGCGCGCGTATTTCTGGACCTCTTCCAGGGCCAGGACATTGGCGGCGCCCATGGCCTTCAGCAGCAGGGTGGTTCCCCCGGTCCAGCACCCGACGTCGATCACGTCCTTGCCCTCGAAATGGGTGTCGGGCAGCCCGTAGCGCACCAGGAATTGCGCCATGAGATTGATGTGGCGGTTGCCCATGCGCCCGGTCACCGAGAAGTCCTCGCTGAAGCGGTGGTTGTGTCCCCAGTGAAACTTGATCGAGAGATCGCGCTGATTTTCCGTGGATTTCAGCCCCTCGATCTCGGGGTCGATCGTCCCCTGCTGATCGGTGAGCTGTTTCGCAAGCGCGAGTTTCGCGGGATCGGTCAAGGCGGTGAAGGAATCGAACCGGGACTTGAGCCGGCCTTGGACGGCCTTGACCCGTTCGATGTATTCCTTCTTCTGCGTTTCGTCGTCCATGCAGAAACCGTCCTTTCTCAGGGGGCTTGTTCCGTGTCCGGGTCGTTCCGGGCGCCGCCGGTCACTCCCATTCGATGGTCCCCGGCGGCTTCGAGGTCACGTCATAGGTGACGCGGTTGATGCCCTTGACCTCGTTGATGATCCGGGTCGCGGTCTCGCCGAGGAAGTCGTGGCTGAACGGATAGTAATCGGCCGTCATCCCATCCACGCTCGTGACCGCGCGCAGCGCGCAGGCGTAGTCATAGGTGCGCCCGTCGCCCATCACGCCCACGGTGCGGACGGGCAGGATGGCGACGAAGGCCTGCCAGATCTCGTCGTAAAGCCCGTGCTTGCGGATCTGGTCGATGTAGACGGCATCGGCCTTGCGCAGGATCTCCAGCTTCTCGCGGGTGATCTCGCCGGGGCAGCGGATGGCGAGGCCGGGGCCGGGAAAGGGGTGGCGGCCGATGAACTGCTCGGGCAGGCCGAGTTCACGGCCCAGCGCGCGCACCTCGTCCTTGAACAGCTCGCGCAGCGGCTCGACCAGTTTCAGGCCCATCTTCTCGGGCAGGCCGCCGACGTTGTGATGCGACTTGATGGTGACCGAGGGGCCGCCGGAGAACGAGACGCTCTCGATCACGTCGGGGTAGAGCGTGCCCTGCGCCAGGAACTCCGCCCCCTCGATCTGGTTGGCGTATTTCTGGAACACGTCGATGAACAGCCGGCCGATGGTCTTGCGCTTGACCTCGGGGTCCGACACGCCGTCCAGCTCTCCGAGGAACAGGTCGCTTTCGTCGGCATGGATCAGCGGAATGTTGTAGTTGTCCCGGAACATCGAGACGACTTCCTCCGCCTCGCCCTGGCGCAGCAGCCCGTGATCGACGAAGACGCAGGTCAGCTGGTCGCCGATCGCCTCGTGGATCAGCACCGCCGCGACCGAGCTGTCGACGCCGCCCGACAGGCCGCAGATCACCCGCTTGTCGCCCACCTGCTCGCGGATCAGGCGAATCGCCTCGTCGCGGTAGGCGCCCATCGTCCAGTCGCCGGTGAAGCCCGCCAGGCGCACGAAATTCTCGTAAAGCTTCTTGCCGTTGGGCGTGTGGTGCACCTCGGGGTGGAACTGGACGGCGTAGAACCGGCGCGCGGTATCGGCGGTGATCGCATAGGGGGCGTTGGGCGAGGTGCCGTAGACCTCGAAACCCGGCGCGATCTGCGAGACATGGTCGCCGTGGCTCATCCAGACCTGCTCGTCGCCCGCAGCGAACCAGCCGTCCAGCAGGTCCAGCGACCCGTTCTTGGCGGTGACATAGGCGCGGCCGAACTCGGCGGTGCCGTGGCCCGATTCGACCTTGCCGCCGAGCTGGGTCATCATGACCTGCTGGCCGTAGCAGATGCCGAGGATCGGCAGGCCCATCTCGAACAGTTCCTGCGGTGCGCGCGGACTGCCCTCGCGGGTGACGGAATCGGGGCCGCCCGACAGGATCACCGCCTTCGGCGCCATCTCGCGGATGAACCCGGCGGTGACGTTCTGGAAGGGGTGGATTTCGCAATAGACGTTCAGCTCGCGCAGGCGCCGCGCAATCAGCTGCGTGACCTGGCTGCCGAAGTCGATGATGAGAAGGCGGTCGTGAGAGGTGCTTGTCATGGCAGGCTCTTATGCAAGCTGCCGGATTCTTGCAAGAGCCCCCGCACCGATTGGGCGCGGGGGCGGGGTGGTTTTACCACTTGTAGGTCATGCCGAGGGCCAGTTCGTGCTGGTTCATCCGCACTTTCACCGGCTGGGTCGGGGCCAGCGCCGGGTTGGTGCCGGTCACGCTGTTCTCGAAGGCATGGGTGTAGGAGCCGGTGACGCCCCAGCCGTTCTCCAGCTTGTAGCTGAAGCCCATCGAGGCATGCCACTGCGGCGTGGCCGGCGCGAGCAGGTTGAACAGGGTCTCCTGCCTGGGCGCGAATTGCGACGCGTAGGACAGGCCGCCGCGCAGCGTCAGCCGGTCGTTGGCCTTGTAGCTGGCCGCGACCCGGTAGACATCCATGTCCTTCCAGCCGAAGCCCGGGCCGTTGGCCGCGCCGAAGGGCGCCACGATCGCGGCCGAGCTGTTCGCGATCGCCTTCACATCGCCGTAGAAGATGCGCTGATACTCGGCGCTCAGCGTCAGGTCGGGCTTGGCGGCGGGGCGGAAGGCCGCGCCCAGGGTGGCCACGGCGGGGATGTCGAAATCGCCCCGCTCGGCGAAGAGGCCCGCGTATTTGTCGAACCTCTGCATCTCCATCTCGCTGCGATAGGAGGCGCCGAAGCTCCACTGTGCGTTCGGCTCGTAGAGCACCCCGAGATTGAAGCCGAAACCGTTGGACCAGTCGTCGCCGTTGTTGCTCAGCGCGGCCGGGTTCGACGAGAACATGCCGAAATTCTCAAGGCCGGTGGCGCTGAACCGCTGGACGGCGAAGATCGGGGCGACGCCGAGGGTCAGTTTTTCGGACAGCTGGTGGCTGAAATTGGCGGCGAAGAACGCCTGCTCCAGGTTCACGCCCAGTGGCGAGGTGCCCGCGGGGCCGTAGCCCGGCACGAAGACATTGGTGCCGTATTCGGTGTTCATGCCGCCATTGCCGAACATGAACAGGCCCAGCGCGCTGCGCTCGCCCAGCTTGAAGTTCACCCCGCCGCAGGGGATGAGAAACACGTCGTTGCGGCTCTTGAAGGTCCCGGTCTGCAGGCCGCCGACGCCGGACACGGTGAAGCCGCGATCAGGCGCGAAGGTGGTCAGGCAGAAGCCCGCCTGGTTGCCGACCTTCAGGCCCATGGCCGGGTTCAGCGCCAGCCCCAGCACGCCGTTGGGCACGGCGACGCCGGCGCCGGCCATGCCCTTCGACCCGCCGCCATAGCCGTTGGCGATATAGCCGTTGGTCGCCTGTGCCGCGCCCGCCATCCCTGTCACAAGACATGCCATGCCTGCGGCGCGGGCCAGCGTGCGCCCGCGCGTTCTCACGTTTATCATACGGTCTCTCTCCCTTGTGGCGCGGCCTCCCAGCCGCGCCTCTCCCTAGTGCACGCGCGGGCTGCGCCTTGGCAACCCGCGCGATGTTGTTGGTTTCCCATGTGACATATTTTCACATTCATATCTGTGTGCAACGGTTTTCTTCACGCCGCCGTGAATGTCGTTTTCGCGATGGAAAGGCCGCATTTCGGCGTCGTCCGTCCGGGGGATCGGCTATACCCGATGCGCACCGGGCCTGTTCGGCCCGGAAGACAGGAGGCCCGGACATGGAAGAGGCACGCAGCAGACGGCGCGGCGGCGGCGGCGCGGCGCGGCGCGCAGAGCGCAGCGCGCCCCGGATCGAGGCCGCGAAATTCATCGAGAGGAAGATCCCGACTCTCGACCTGCTGACCGAAGAGGCGCTGGCCATCATCGAGGACAACGCCGAGACCGTGCTCGAAGAAATCGGCGTGGCCTTCGTCGAGAATCCGCAGGCGCTGGAGCGCTGGCGCCAGGCCGGCGCCGATGTGCGGGGCGAGAGGGTGCGGATCCCGCGCGGGCTGGCCCGCCGGCTGTGCGCGACGGCGCCCGCGCGCTTCACCCAGCACGCCCGCAACCCCGCCCGCAGCGTCGAGATCGGCGGCGACTCGCTGGTGCTGGCCCCGGTCTACGGCCCGCCCTTCGTGCGCGACCTGGCCGGCGGGCGCCGCTACGCCACGATGGAGGATTTCCGCACCTTCGTGAAGCTCGGCTACATGTCGAAATACCTGCACCATTCCGGCGGCACGGTGTGCGAGCCGACCGACGTCGCGGTGAACAAGCGCCACCTCGACATGCTGCACGCCCACATGACGCTGTCCGACAAACCGTTCATGGGCTCGGTGACCGAGCCCGCCCGCGCCCGCGATTCGGTGGAGATGTGCGAGATCCTGTTCGGCCGCGATTTCGTCGCCGAGAACACGGTGATGACCTCGCTGATCAACATCAACTCGCCGCTGACCTTCGACGCCACCATGATGGGCGCGCTTGAGGTCTATGCCGCGGCGAACCAGGCCTGCATCGTCTCACCCTTCATCGTCGGCGGCGCGATGGCGCCGGTCTCGGTGATGGGGACGCTGACGCAGGTGCTGGCCGAGGTGCTGGCGGGCGTCGCCTATTCGCAGCTGGTCCGGCCCGGCGCGCCGGTGATCTTCGGTGCCTTCGTGACCTCGATCGACATGAACTCGGGCGCGCCCACCTTCGGCACGCCGGAGGCCAGCCAGATCCTCTACGGCGCGGGGCAGCTGGCGCGGCGGCTGGGGCTGCCGTTCCGGTCGGGCGGCGGGCTGTGCGGCTCCAAGCTGCCCGACGCGCAGGCGGCCTACGAATCCGCCAACACGCTGAACGCGGCGCTGATGGGGGGCGTCAATTTCATGCTCCACGCCTGCGGCTGGCTGGAGGGCGGGCTGGTGGCGAGCTTCGAAAAGTTCGTCATGGATGCCGACCAGCTGGGCGCGCTGCACAAGCTGGCGGCGGGGGTGGCCATCGACGAGGCGGCGCAGGCGATGGATGCGATCCGCGAGGTCGGACCGGGCGGCCATTACCTCGGCTGCGCCCATACCCAGGCGCATTTCAAAGAGGCGTTCTGGCGCACCGATCTGCTGGACTACAAACCCTACGAGACCTGGGACGAGGAGGGCGCGCGCGACACCGTGGCGCTGGCCGCCGCACGCCTCCGCAAATTGCTGTCCGAGTATCAGCAACCCGCCCTCGACCCCGGCATCGCCGAGGCGCTCGCCGGCTATGTGGCCGAGAGGAAGGCGTCGATGCCCGACGCCTTCACCTGACCGGCCGGCGGCTCAGGCCCCGTCCCGGCGCGGGGCGGGCGGCAGCAGCCGCGCCTCGGCCATCAGCGCAATCAGCACGTCCACATGGCGGCTGATCGAATAGCTGGCGTCGCCCGCGCGACGGGTGGCTTCCAGCCGTTCCTCCTGCTCAAGCAGACGGTCCAGCGCCTGGGCGGGCGCAAGCAGGCGCGGGCTGTCCACCAGCCGGGCCAGATCGCGCTCGCGGCGGTATTCCTCCATCCCCAGCCGCGCGGCGCGGATCAGCAGGCGCGGGCGGCGCAGGGCCTTCAGAACGGTCAGCGGATCGGACATCGGGACGCTCCTTCGGATATGTGTTCCGAGCCCAGAATGATGCAACGCTGGCGGGTGTTGCGCCCGGGCGGAGAGCAGCGCGCGGAGCTTTCAGAAATGTTTATGAATTAGAAACAATTATTTCCAACGACGAAAACGTTAACCTGCCGGTAACAATGACAACCCTAGCGTGAACTCCACCTGTGGATAAATTCACCGCGGCGGCAGGCCAGGATCGAAGGAACGCAGCGCAATGGGAAATCCCGCTTCGCCGGACAGCTCACATGCCGTCGCGCCGCCGCCCTGGCTGCCGCAGCCGACCTACTGGTATCTGGCGCATACCGAGGCGGGGCAGTCGCTGCGCGCTCTGGCCCGCAGCGCGGGGTGCCATGCCTCGACCATCCTGCGCCATGTCCGCCGCCTCGAGCAGCGCCGCGACGACCCGCTTTGCGACAGCGCGCTGGCCCAGCTCGGCCGGCAGCTGTTTCCCGTCCCCCACCCCCGGAGCCGAAACGAGGATTGCCAAGCCATGACTGCATTTGCCAGATCGCCCAAGACTCTGACCGACGGCGCCACCCTCAACCGTGAGGCGCGGCGCATCCTGCGCCGGCTTTGCGAGACCGGCGCCTTCCTGGCGATCGCGCCGGAGATGGACAAGGCCGTGGTGCTGAAACAGATGGGTCAGGACGCGGCCACGCGGATCGGGGTGCTCGACCGTGCGGTGGCCGAGGCCTTCGTGCTGAAGGACTGGATCAGCTGCGCCAAGCCCGGCCGGGTTACCACCTACCGTATCACCCAGGCCGGCCGCAGCGCGCTGAAGCGGATGCTGGCCGAGGAGGCGCCGGCGGCCGCCGGCTTTTCCGAGGCCGCGCGGCCCTTCGCCGACCAGCACCGCGACTGGGGCACGCGCGTGGTGATGGAGCCGGGCGCCGAGGCGCCGCGCGCGCTGCGCGCCAACCTCGCGGAATCGCCGCTGGCGCTGCTGGCGCGGCGGCGCGACCGCAACGGGCAGCCCTTCCTGACGCCCGACCTGGTGGCGGCGGGTGAGCGGCTGCGCGAGGATTTCGAGCTGGCCCAGATGGGCCCGCGCGTCACCCAGAACTGGGACCGTTTCCTGACCGGGGGCGAACGCGGCAGCTTCGCCGGCGCGGGACCCGCGGAGGGGTCGCGCGGCGCGCGCGACCGCGTCACCTCGGCGCTGCGCGACCTCGGACCGGGGTTGGGCGACGTGGTGCTGCGCTGCTGCTGCTATCTCGAAGGGATGGAGGCGGCGGAGAAGCGCATGGGCTGGTCGGCGCGCTCGGGCAAGGTCGTGCTGCGCATCGCGCTGCAACGGCTGAAGCGCCATTACGAGGAGCTCAGCGCCGCCGGGGCCGATCTGATCGGCTGATCAGCCGCCGACCCACATGCCCACCAGATAGGCCACCGCGGCGCAGAGCCCGCCGACCAGCACCGTCTCCAGGATCGACCGCGCCGGCGCGTCGCCGGTGGCGTGCCAGCGCAGCACGCCCAGCGCCACCAGCGCCGAGAAGGTCGCGAGAAGCGACAGCTGGAACGTGGCCGGGGTGGCGGGCCACAGGAAATAGGGCACCAGCGGGATCGCCCCGAATACGAGGAAGGCGAAGAGGGTGAACAGCCCGTTGGCCGCGGGCCGCTGGTCGCGCGGGTGGCTCAGCCCGTGGGCATAGGCCATCATCATCTCGGCCATCACCTGCGGGTGGCGGGCCAGGATCGCGCTGGCGGCCTGCGCGTCCGACGAGTTGAGCCCGCGCTTGCGGAACAGCTCCGACAGGCGCGCGCGCGCGGCGGGCGTGTCCTGGGCGATGGCGCGCAGCGTCTCCCTGTGGCGCATCCGGTAGAGGTCGTGCTGCGAACGCAGCGACAGGAACTCGCCCAGCCCCATCGAGACCCCGTCGGCAAAGAGGTTGGCCAGCCCGAAGACCAGCACCGCCAGCGCGCCGATCTCGGCCGCGCCCTCGGACCGCGCACCAGCAAAGCCGGCGACGATGGCGAAGGTGGTGACGATCCCGTCATTGCCGCCGAAGACGATCTGCTTGAGGAATTCCTGCACCCGCCCGAAGCGGGGCCCGTCTGCTGCCATTCCGGCACCTCCCTGGCCTTGCCGTCGCACATGCTAGACCCGGCGGCGGGGCATTGAAACCGGATTTGCGCCCGGCTGCCCGGGGGCGCGCGCGCGGCGCGGGGGCTCCGGGGGACGAGGCGCGCCGGAACGCAAATCGCCCCGGCCGATGACCGGGGCGATCGTGGGATATTCCGGGCCTCAGGCCGCCGCTTCGGCGTTGGCCGCGACCAGCCAGTTCAGCACGGTCTCGGGCGAGGAGACGCCATAGGGATCCTCGGGGTGGTTGTCCGACAGGCCCGGCTCTTCGAACCATGCCTCGACCACACCGTCGTTGATCACGGCCGCGTAGCGCCAGGAGCGCAGGCCGAAGCCGAGGTTGTCCTTGCGCACCAGCATGCCCATGCGGCGGGTGAACTCGCCCGAGCCGTCGGGGATGACCTGGACGTTCTTCAGCTCCTGCGCCTCGGCCCATTTGTTCATGACGAAGCTGTCGTTGACCGACATGCAGTAGATCGCGTCGATGCCCTGCGCCCGGAAATCCTCGAAGCCGTTCTCGAATCCCGGCAGCTGGTAGGTCGAGCAGGTCGGGGTGAACGCCCCCGGCAGCGAGAACAGGACCACGCGCTTGCCCTTGAAGTAATCGTCGGTGGTCATGTCCTGCCAGCGGTAGGGGTTCGGGCCCGCGATGCTGTCGTCGCGCACGCGGGTGTGGAAGGTGACCTGGGGCAGCTTGTAGCCGGTCTTCATCGGATTCTCCTGTCAGGGTTGGGAAATGCTGCGATGCAGCTTCGTTCGGGCAGCGAATTAGAAGAATTCCAGATCGTTGCCAATGGCAAAGCCGCCGCCGATCCGCGAAAATGCCCCGCGAGAAGCGCAAAGCCGGTTTGCATCCGGAGAAGGGGCATTGGTTCCGGGCGCGGAGTCTTCTATACAGGGGCGCGAAACGAGGAACCCGCCATGCGTGATCTGAAAATTCCGTCCGAACGCCACCCCGAAAAGGCGCACCGCCCCGACAACGCGCAGCCGCGCAAGCCCAGCTGGATCCGCGTCAAGGCGCCCAGCGGCACGGGCTATCAGGAAACCCACAAGATCATGCGCGAGCATAACCTGGTGACCGTCTGCGAGGAGGCCGGGTGCCCCAACGCCGGCGAATGCTGGAGCCAGGGCCACGCCACCATGATGATCATGGGCGAGATCTGCACCCGCGGCTGCACCTTCTGCAACGTGGCCACCGGCAAGCCGGACGTGCTGGACGCGTTCGAGCCGGGCCGGGTCGCCGACGCGGTGGCCAAGCTGGGGCTGAAACATGTGGTCATCACCTCCGTGGACCGCGACGATGTCGCCGATGGCGGGGCCGAGCATTTCGCCCAGACCATCCGCGCCGTGCGCCACCGCTCGCCGACGACCACGATCGAGATCCTGACGCCCGACTTCCTGAAATGCGGCCCCGAGGCGCTGGAGGTCGTGGTCGCGGCGAAACCGGACGTGTTCAACCACAACCTCGAAACCGTGCCGGGGCTTTACCCCGAGGTGCGGCCCGGCGCGCGCTATTTCCACTCGCTGCGGCTGCTCCAGCGGGTCAAGGAGATCGACCCCTCGATGTTCACCAAGTCGGGCATCATGGTGGGCCTCGGCGAGGACCGGCAGGGGGTGCTGCAGGTGATGGACGACATGCGCGCGGCGGATATCGATTTCCTGACCATCGGCCAGTATCTGCAACCCACGCCCAAGCATCACCGGGTGGATCGCTTCGTCACCCCCGAGGAATTCGCGGCCTATGAGAAGGCCGCCTATGGCAAGGGCTTCCTGATGGTCTCGGCTACGCCGCTGACGCGCTCCTCCTATCATGCGGGCGACGATTTCGCGCGCCTGCGCGCGGCGCGGATGAAGAAGCTCGGCCAGGCATGACGCCGGAGCGGCGGGCGCGGCTGGCGGCCCTGCGCCATGAGCTGCACCGTTGTCCCGAGCTTTCGGGCGAAGAGGCGGCGACCGCCGCGAGAATCGCCGAGTTTCTCGCGCAACATCACCCCGACGCGCTGCTGACCGGGCTCGGCGGTCACGGCGTCGCGGCGGTGTTCGCGGGCGCGGCGGCCGGCCCGACAGTGCTGATCCGGGCCGAGTTGGACGCGCTGCCGATCGAGGAGATCTCCGACGCCGATCACCGCTCCGCCGTGCCGGGCAGGGGGCATCTGTGCGGCCACGACGGCCACATGGCCATGGTCGCGGCACTGGCCGAGGATCTGCGGGAGCGCCCCGCGTGCGGCCGCGTCGTGCTGCTGTTCCAGCCCGCCGAGGAAACCGGCAAGGGCGCGCGCGCGGTGCTGGGCGACCCGCGCTTCGCCGTGCTTGCCCCCGACTACGCCTTCGCCTTGCACAACACGCCCGGACTGCCGCTGGGCGAGGTGCGCCTGTGCCGCGGCGCGGCCAACTGCGCCTCGCGCGGGATGCGGGTGCGGCTGGCGGGAAGGACGTCGCACGCCGCAGCGCCTCAGGACGGCATTTCGCCCATGCAGGTGATGGCGCGGCTGATGCCGGGGCTGGTGGCGCTGGGGCCGGGCGGGACGCTGGACGAAGGTTTCGCGCAGGTGACCCTGACCCATGCGCGGCTGGGCGAGGCCACATTCGGCGTCGCGCCGGGCGCGGGCGAGATCTGGGCCACGCTGCGCACCGTGACCGACGCGCGGATGCAGGCCCTCTGCGCCGCGGCCGAGGCGCTGGTGCGGCGCGAGGCCGGGGTCGAGGGGCTGAAGGTCGAGATCGGATATGACGACATCTTCGACGCCAGCACCAACCACCCCGAGGCCGTGGCCGCGCTGGAACGGGCGCTCATCGCCGAACAGACGCCGTGGCAGCCCGCGGATGGGCCGCAGCGCTGGTCCGAGGATTTCGGCCGCTTCGGCATGGGCGCGAAGGCCGCGATGTTCTGGCTGGGCGCGGGCGAGGGGCAGCCGCAACTGCACAATCCCGATTACGATTTCCCCGACGCGCTGATCCCGATCGGCGCGGGCATCTTCCGCCGGGCGATCCGGCAACTGCTGGGTTAGCGCGCGATCCGCCCGCGCGGCGTGCCCTCCAGCGTCAGCCAGTCGGGCCAGCCGAAAAACCGCTCCAGTGCGACCAGCAGCAGGCAGAGCGCGACCACCCCGAGCACCAGCTTCACCCGTTTTTCGCTGGGCGGGTTGCGCGCCCAGCGGGACGCGCGCAGCAGCCAGCGCATGCTCATCCGGTGAACCTCACCTTGCCGATATAGGGCAGGTTGCGGTTGTGCTGGGCGTAGTCGATGCCATAGCCCACGACGAATTCGTCGGGGATCTCGAACCCCACCCAGTCGGCGCTGACCAGCACCTCGCGGCGCGACGGCTTGTCGAGCAGCGCGCAGACCTTCAGCCGCCGCGGGTTGCGCCCGCCCAGCAGGTGCAGCACATGTTTCAGCGTGTAGCCGGTATCGACGATATCCTCGACCACCAGCACGTCGCGCCCCTCGATCTCGCCGCGCAGGTCCTTGAGGATTCGCACCTCGCGCGAGCTTTCGGTGGCGTTGCCGTAGGAGGAGGCCTCGAGGAAATCGACCTCGACCGGCAGGTGCAGCTCGCGCACCAGATCGGCGATGAACACGAAGGAGCCCCGCAGCAGCCCCACCACCACCAGCTTGTCGGTATCGGCGAAATGGTCGTGGATCTGGTGCGCCAGCGCCTCGACCCGGGCCGCGATGGCCTTGGCCGATATCATCTCGTCGATGACATAAGGTCCCTGTGTCATGGCCACCCCTTGATTTTCCGTGGTTCGTAGCCGAAACCACGCCCACTGTTAACAAGAAACGCAGGCCATGCCGACCCATTCAGAGACCCGCAGACTGCCCTATACCGCCGCCCAGATGTACGAGTTGGTGGCCGACGTGGCGTCCTACCCGAAATTCCTGCCCTGGACCGCGGCCGCCCGCATCCGTTCGCGCGCGCCCATCGCGGGCGGCGGCGAGGTGATGGAGGCCGACCTGGTGATCTCGTTCAAGGTGTTCCGCGAACGCTTCGGCAGCCGGGTGACCCTGTGGCCCGATCAGCGCCGGATCGACACCGAATACCTGGACGGGCCGTTCAGGTTCCTGAAGTCGAACTGGAGCTTTCGCGATCTCGACGAGGGCGGCTGCGAGGTCGCGTTCTTCGTCGATTTCGAATTCAAGAACGCGGTGCTGCAAAAGGTGATCGGCGTGGTGTTCCACGAGGCGATGCAGCGCGTTGTCAAGGCGTTCGAGGCGCGGGCGGAGGCGCTCTACGGCTGAGCGCGGCGCGCCGGAAAACGCCTGTGCCTCCGGCGGGAGTATTTTCGCCAAGAAGAACGGGGGGCGGCCCGGAACGCGCGCGCGCCGGGCCGCGATGGGGTCACGACATGATGTCGTAGGCGCGTTCGCCATGCACGTTGAGGTCGAGGCCGCCGACCTCGGTCTCCTGGTCGACGCGCAGCGGCGTGACCAGCGCACAGAGCTTGATCAACGCATAGGTGACGACCACGGTGAAGACGCCGACCACGGCCAGCCCACCCAGCTGGGCGGCCCAGCTGCCCGCGCCGAGCACCGCGATCATGATCGTGCCGAAGATTCCGCCCACGCCATGCACCGCGAAGACGTCGAGCGTGTCGTCGATATGCAGTCGGTTGCGCACCAGGTTCACCGCCTCCTGGCACAGCACGCCGGCGATGGCGCCGATGATCAGCGCTTCGACCGGGCCGACGAAGCCGGAGGCGGGCGTGATCGAGGCGAGGCCTGCGATGGTGCCGGTGACGAGGCCCACGAGGGACGCCTTGCCGTATTTGACCTTTTCCCACAGCGCCCAGCTGAGCGAGGCGGTGGCCGCCGAGATATGGGTGACGGTCAGCGCCAGCGCCGCGCCGCCGTCGGCGGCGAGCTGCGAGCCGCCGTTGAAGCCGAACCAGCCCACCCACAGCATCGCCGCGCCGATCATCACGAAGCCCGGTGCATGCGGCGGCGTGGTCTTGTTGCGCCGCGGGCCCAGCACCACGGCCAGCAGGATCGCGGCGAGGCCGGCGGTCTCATGCACCACGATGCCGCCGGCGAAGTCCCGGACGCCAGTCGCGCCGAAGATCCCGCCATCGGCAAGGAATCCGCCGCCCCAGATCCAGTGCACGACCGGAGCGTAGCACAGCAGCATCCACAGCCCCGAGAACAGCAGCACGAAGCCGAAGCCGATGCGTTCGACATAGGCGCCGACGATCAGCGCGGGGGTGATGATGGCGAAGGTCATCTGGAAGGCGAAGAACAGCACCTCGGGCAGGGTGCCGCTGAGGCTGTCGGCATCGACGCCGCGCAGGAACGCCTTGCCCAACCCGCCCCACCAGGCGCCCCCGTCGCCGAAGGCGACCGTGTAGCCCGCGGCGAGCCAGAGCACGCTCATCAGGCAGGCGATGGCATAGACATGCATGAAGACGCTCAGCACGTTGCGCGCGCGCACAAGCCCGCCGTAGAACAGCGCGAGCCCCGGCAAAGTCATGAATAGCACCAGCGCCGTTGCGACGATGATCCAGGCGGTATCGGCCCCGTTCATTTCCCCTTCCTTTCCCTTTTTCTTGGTGTTGGAGGCGAAAGAGCCGCTGGCGGGCGCAAAAAAAAGGGGCAATGGGCGAAAAACGGGCCCAACGCCCGGGCGTTTTGCGAAACGCCCAAAAAAGTGGCGGATGTTTTGTGGGTTTGCCTGATTTGCGGGCGGGCGATGCCTAGGATCTCAGCGCGTCCAGAAGCAGCTTCAGCGCGTGCTCGACCGTGGCGCGGCGCACGTTCGACCGGCCTATGGCGCCGAATTCGACGGTCTCGCTGCGACTCGGCGCGCCGTGCGCGGCCAGGCCGAAACAGACGCGTCCCTCCGGCTTGTGATGTGAGCCGCCGGGCCCGGCGATGCCGGTGACGGCGACGGCCAGCCCGGCCTGCGAATGCGACAGCGCGCCCTCGGCCATCTCGCGGGCTGTCTCTTCAGAGACCGCGCCGTGGGCCTCCAGCGTGCCGGGCCGCACCCCCAGCATCTCCTGCTTGGAGAGGTTGGAATAGGTCACGAAGCCGCGGTCGAAGACATGCGAGGAGCCCGGCACCTCGGTCAGCGCGCCGGCGATCAACCCGCCGGTGCAGCTTTCGGCAGTGGCGATCGTCACGCCCTTTTCGCGGGCGGTCGCGATCAATGTGCCGGCCGGATCAAGAGTCATGCCATGATCACCCCGTGATACAGCCCCGCCGCCAGAAACACGCCGATCCCGGCAAAGAGGCCGGCGATCAGGTCATCCAGCATCACGCCGACCGTGCCGCCCATTCGGTCGGCGCGGCCGACCAGCCAGGGCTTCCAGATGTCGAACAGGCGGAACAGAACGAAGGCCCCGACCCAGCCCGGCCAGGGGAAGTTCCAGCTGTCCAGCCCGGCCATCCAGAACCCCAGCGAGGGCGCCAGCAGGGCCAGCCATTGCCCGGCCACCTCGTCGATCACGATCTCGGACGGGTCGGTGTCGGAGGCCTCGCGGGTGGCCATGTCGCGCGCGACGGACCAGAAGCCAAGCGCGGTGACGGCGACGGTGGCCAGCGCCAGCAGCGGGAAGCCGCCCAGCCCGTGGATCAGCAGCCCCAGCGCCACCGCCGCGGCCGAGCCCCAGGTGCCGGAGGCCGGGCGCAGCGTGCCGACGTAAAAGACGGTGGTCAGAATGCGGATGTTCATGCTTTCACCAGGGTTGCGGTGGCCAGGGCGGCGATGCCTTCCTCGCGGCCGGTGAATCCCAGCTTTTCCGAGGTGGTGGCCTTGACGCTGATGCGCTCCTCCGCGACGCCCATGATCGCGGACAGCGCGGCACGCATTGCCTGGGCGTGCGGGCCGATCCTGGGGCGCTCACAGATCAGGGTGACGTCGGCATGGCTGAGGGTGAAGCCCGCCGCGCGGACCTGTTCCATCGCGTGTTCGAGGAAGATGTGACTGGCAGCGCCCTTCCATTGCGGGTCGGAGGGCGGGAAATGCTGGCCGATATCGCCCAGCGCCAGCGCGCCGTAGATGGCGTCGGTCAGCGCGTGCATGCCGACATCGGCGTCGGAGTGGCCCTTCAGCCGGTGGCTGTGCGGGATCTTGATCCCGCAGAGAACCACCGCCTCGCCGGCCTCGAACGCATGCACGTCGAAGCCGTTTCCGGTGCGGATATCCATGCCATCTCTCTCCTGAAGGATGCGGGCCGCGCGGTCGAAATCGCCGGGGAGGGTGATCTTGATGTTGTCCTCTTCGCCCTCGACGATGGCAACGTCAACCCCGTGGGCCAGTGCCACCTCGACATCGTCGGCCGCGCCCGCGCCGTGGATGGCGTGGGCGCTGCGGATCGCGTCGAGGTGAAAGCCCTGCGGGGTCTGCGCGCGGTAAAGCCCGGTGCGCGGATGCGGGGCGACCACGCGGCCGCCGGCGCCGCGCCACAGCGCGTCGGTGACGGGCAGGGCGGGGGCGGCGCCGCGGTGCTCGGCCAGCGCGTCGAGCACCCGGTCGATCAGATCGGCGCTGACCAGCGGGCGCGCGCCGTCGTGGATCAGCACGGTTTCAGCCGCCTCGACCGCGGCCAGACCGGCCAGCACCGAGGCGTCGCGCGTCGCGCCGCCCTCGACCACGGTCAGTCGGTCGGCCAGATCGCCGAGGCAGTCGCAGAACAGGTCGGCATCGTCGGGGTGGCGGACCACCACGATCTGGCCGATCCGCGGGTGATCGGCAAAGGCGGAGACCGCGCGGGCCAGCACAGCCTGGCCCCCAACCGCGCGGTATTGCTTTGGAATCTCCCCGCCCGCGCGGGTGCCGCGCCCGGCGGCGACGATGATGGCGGCGCTCTTCATCGGACCTCTCTTCTTGCCTCATTTCCGTGTATGACGTGCCGGTCCAAGGGGCAATGGCGCAGTTTGCCCCCGGGCTGTGCCCAAATTTTGGTCAAAATGCGTTTCTGCCGCATTTCGCGCCACATGCGCGATTGCCTTTTCGCGTCGGGGCGATTAGCTCAGATGGGAAACTGCACAAGGATTAGGCATTTGGCCATTCAATTGGCAGATATCGCGCTCGACCCGCCGGTCTTTCTCGCCCCGCTGGCGGGGATCACCGACCTGCCGTTCCGCGACCTCGTGGCCTCCTTCGGGGCCGGACTGGTGGTCTCCGAGATGGTGGCGAGCCAGGAGATGGTGCAGGCCAAGCCCGGCGTGCGCGAGCGCGCCGAACTGGGCTATGGCCTCGAAAACACCGCCGTGCAACTCGCCGGGCGCGACGCGCATTGGATGGCCGAGGCCGCCCGCATGGTCGAGGCCAATGGCGCGCGGCTGATCGACATCAACATGGGCTGCCCGGCCAAGAAGGTGGTCAACGGCTATTCCGGCTCGGCGCTGATGCGCGACCTCGACCACGCGCTGGGCCTGATCGAGGCGGTGGCGGGCGCGGTGTCGGTGCCGGTGACGCTGAAGACCCGGCTGGGCTGGGACGAGGGCCTGCTGAACGCGCCGGAACTCGCCCGCCGGGCCGAGGGGGCGGGGGTGCGGATGATCACCATCCACGGGCGCACGCGCTGCCAGTTCTACAAGGGCCGCGCCGACTGGGCGGCGATCGCGAAGGTCAAGGCGGCGGTCTCGATCCCGGTCATCGCCAATGGCGACATCGTGGACGCAGGCTCGGCCCGCGTCGCGCTGGAGCTTTCGGGCGCCGACGGCGTGATGGTCGGGCGCGGCGCGCAGGGGCGGCCATGGCTGCTGGCCCAGATCGCGGCGGCGCTTTGCGGCGTGCCCGCGCCTCAGGTGCCGCAGGGCGCGGCGCTGACCGACATGGTGGCGGGGCATTACGAGGCGATGCTGTCCTTTTACGGCGCGGCCCTGGGCCTCCGCGTCGCGCGCAAGCACCTGGGCTGGTACATGGACGAGGCCGGCACCCCGCCCGGATCGCGCCGCGCCGTCCTGACCGAGCGCGACCCGCGCCGGGTTCTGGCGCTGCTGCCCGGCGCGCTGTCCTGCAAGGAAAGGATCGCGGCATGACCGTGCAGCACGATCGGATCTGGTCCTCGCTGCCGATCCCGGCCTTCATCCTCGACCCGCAGGACCGGATCGACGAGATCAATCCCGCGGCAGAGACCTTCGTCAACGCCTCGATCCGGGCGCTGCAGGGTGTGCCGGTCTGGGACCGGCTGGCGGTGGACGCGCCGCTGGACGAGGCCTTCGCCCGGGTGCGCGAGAACCACTCCGAGCTGTTCATCAACGATGTCGATGTCAGCTCGGGGCAGCGCGCGCCGGTGTTGTGCAACCTCCAGATCGCCCCGCTGAGCGACGCGCCGGACAAGCTGCTGCTGCTGGTCTCCCCGCGCGAGATCGCCGGACGCCTGGGCCGCGCGCATTCCTCGAAAACCGCGGCCAAATCCGCGATCGGCATGGCCGAGATGCTGGCCCATGAGATCAAGAACCCGCTGGCGGGCATCACCGGGGCGGCGCAGCTTCTGTCGATGAACCTGACGCCCGAGGATCAGGAGCTGACCGACCTGATCGTCGCCGAGAGCCGCCGCATCGTGAAGCTGCTGGAGCAGGTGGAGCAGTTCGGCAACCTGCGCCCGCCCGAGCGCAGGCCGGTCAACATCCACGACCTGCTGGACCGCGCGCGGAAATCCGCGCTGGTGGGTTTCGCCGCCGAGATGCAGATCGTCGAGGATTACGACCCCTCGCTGCCGCCGACCTGGGTCGATGGCGACCAGTTCCTGCAGGTCTTTCTGAACCTGCTGAAAAACGCCGCCGAGGCGGCCGAGAAGGGCGGCGGCACGATCCGGCTGCACACCTTCTACGACCAGTCGCTGCGGCTGCGCGCGACCGACGGCTCGGACCGGCCGCTGCCGCTGCAGGTGGAAATCATCGACGACGGTCCCGGCCTGCCGCCCGAGATCGCCGGCGACATTTTCGAGCCCTTCGTCTCTGGGCGCGAGAACGGCACCGGGCTGGGGCTGGCCCTGGTGTCAAAGATCATCTCGGACCACGACGCCTGGATCGCGGTGGATTCGGTGCCCGGGCGCACCGTGTTCCGCATCTCGCTGCCGGTGGCGCCGAAACCCACGGAGGATGACTGATGGATGGCACGGTTCTGGTCGCCGATGACGACCGCACGATCCGCACGGTTCTGACCCAGGCGCTGACGCGCGCGGGCTGCAAGGTGCACGCAACCTCGTCGCTGATGACGCTGATGCGCTGGGTCGAGGAGGGCAAGGGCGACCTGGTGATCTCGGATGTGGTCATGCCCGACGGCAACGGTCTGGAGGCGCTGCCCAGGATCGGCGAGATGCGCCCCGGACTGCCGGTGATCGTGATCTCGGCGCAGAACACGATCATGACCGCCATCCAGGCCGCCGAGGCCGAGGCCTATGATTACCTGCCCAAACCCTTCGACCTGCCCGACCTGATGAAGCGCGCCGCCCGCGCGCTGGAGACCAAGCGCCGCGCGCCCGCCCCGCGGCAGGCCGGCGCGGGCGAGGCCAATGACGACCTGCCGCTGGTCGGGCGCACACCGCAGATGCAGGCGCTCTACCGGCTGGTGGCGCGGGTGATGAATACCGATCTGCCGGTTCTGATCACCGGCGAGAGCGGCACCGGCAAATCGCTGATCGCGCGCGCGATCCACGATTTCTCGGACCGCCGCACCTTGCCCTTCGTCACCGCCACCGCCGGCGAGTTGGAGGGGATGGACGGCCCCTCGACGCTGCTGGCGCGGGCGCGCGGCGGCTCGATCCTGTTCGACGAGGTGTCGGACCTGCACGACGAGGCGCAGGCGCGCATCGTGCGGATGCTCGACGGTCTGGGCGACAACGCGCCGCGGGTGATGGCCTCCAGCCAGACCGACCTGATGCGGCGGATGGAGGCGGGAGCGTTCCGGCAGGACCTGTTCTACCGCCTCGGCGGGGTCACCATCGCGGTGCCCTCCTTGCGCGAACGGGTCGACGACATCCCGCTGCTGGCCGATCATTTCCTCGCCCGCGCCGAGCGCGACGGCCTGCCGCTGCGCCGCTTCGCCGAGGACGCGATGGACCTGGTGCGCGCCTATTCCTGGCCCGGCAACGTGCGCCAGCTGGAAAACACCGTGCGCCGGCTGGTGGTCACCAATTCCGAAGAGGTGATCACCCGCGCCGAGGTCGAGCAGGTGCTGGGCAACCAGCCCGAGATCGAGCCGCTGGTCGGCGGCGGCGACGGCGAGAAGCTCTCGGCCTCTGTGGCCAAGCACCTGCGCCGCTATTTCGATCTGCATGGCGGCGTGCTGCCGCCGCCGGGCCTCTATCAGCGCATCCTGCGCGAGGTGGAGCTGCCGCTGATCGAGATCGCGCTGGACGCCACCGGCGGCAACCAGGCGAAATGCGCCGACCTGCTGGGCATCAATCGCAATACTTTGCGCAAGAAGATCACCGATCTGGATATTCGCGTGACACGCCGCCGGAAGTTGATGTAAAAAGGCAACATCTGTGGCGCTTCGGTGTCAGGCTTTCGGGGCGCCGCAGCACAAGGCGGTAAGCCGCGAGACAGCGGCGCAACGAAAAGAGGCCGGCGGTGCTCAGCCCCGCGCGAAGCGCAACATGGGAACGCGTGGCGCGACTGCGTCGCCAGCGGCGTGTTCAGAATGCCACGGCTCTGGGCGTGGTGATCCTTGGCCCGGTACTGGCCATTGCCACCCTTCTGCTGCTCGGGCCGCTCGATCAGGGGGCGAGCTCCCTGTGGCTGCGGCTGATCCTTCTCACCGATCTCGTTTATGCCCTTGTGGTCGCCGCGCTGGTGACGCAGCGGGTGGCGCAGATGATCGCCGCGCGGCGGCGCCGTTCGGCCGGGTCGCGGCTGCACCTGCGGTTGACCGGGGTGTTCGCGCTGCTGGCGCTGATCCCGACGGTCCTGGTCGCGGTCTTCGCCGGCCTGACGGTGAACATCGGCCTCGAAGGCTGGTTCTCCGACCGGGTGCGCACGGTGCTGAGCACCTCGCTCGCCGCGGCGGAAGCCTATGAGGAGGAACACCGCCGCGACCTGGAAAAGGACGCGCGCGTGCTGGCCGGCTATCTCAACATCGCACGGCAGGCGACGTTCTTCCTCTCCGAGGGCGAGTTGCGACAGGTGCTCAGCCAGGCCCAGGGGCAGGTGCAGCGCGGGCTGAAAGAGGCCTATGTGATCGACGGCGGCGCCGAGATCGTCGCGCGCGGCGAACGCTCCTACCTGTTCGATTACGAGGCCCCCGCGGCCGACCAGATCGCCCGCGCCGCCGCGGGCGAAGTGGTGATCCTCGAAGACTGGGACAACAACGAGTTTCGCGCGCTGCTGCTGCTCGACGCCTATGTGGACAAGTTCCTCTATATCTCCCGCACCGTGGATGGCGAGATCCTGAACCTGCTGGACGACACGCGGGAGACCGTCCGCCTCTACCAGCAACTCGAAAGCGAACGCGGGCGGCTGCTGTTCGAATTCGGGCTGCTCTATCTCGGGTTCGCGGTGATCCTGATCCTCGCCGCGGTCTGGCTGGGCCTGTGGTTCGCCGAGCGCCTGTCGCGCCCGGTGGGCCGGCTGGCGGGCGCGGCGCAGCGCATCGGGGCGGGCGACCTCGACGTGCGGGTGATCGAGGAAAAGGGCGATGACGAGATCGCCATGCTGGGCCGCGTGTTCAACCAGATGACCCGGCAGCTCAAGGGACAGCGCGACGCGCTGATGGACACCAACCGCCAGATCGAGCGGCGGCGGCGGCTGTTCGACTCGGTGCTGGGGTCGGTCACGGCGGGGGTGATCGGGCTGGACGCCGAGGGGCGGATCGACTTCGTCAACCGCTCGGCCCTGCAACTGCTGGATCTCGACGAGGCGGGCGACCACGAGCGCCCCCTGGAGGCGGCGGTGCCGGAGTTCACGCCCCTGTTCGAGCGGCTTCGTGCCGGCCCCTTCGAGGCCGCGCAGGAGGAGCTGAAGCTTACCCGCCGCGGCAAGCTGGAGAACCTGCTGGTGCGGATGGCCATGCGGCGCAGCGCCTCCGGGCAGCTGGAGGGCTATGTGGTGGCCTTCGACGATGTGACCGATCTGGTCTCGGCGCAGCGCATGGCGGCCTGGGGCGACGTGGCGCGGCGCATCGCGCATGAGATCAAGAACCCGCTGACCCCGATCCAGCTGTCGGCCGAGCGCATCAAGCGCAAGTTCGGCCGGCTCATGGATGCGGAGGCGGCCGCGGACCTGGATCAGTATACAGACGTGATCGTGCGGCAAACCAATGACTTGCGTCGCATTGTTGATGAGTTCTCCAAATTCGCGCGCATGCCCGAACCCGACCGCCGCCCCGGCGATCTGGCCGCGCTGGTGCGCGATGCGGTGGTGCTGCAGGAGAGCGGCCAGCCGGGGGTGCGGATCGCCTCGGACCTGCCGGCCGGGCCGGTGATGACCGAGCTTGACGCCACCATGATCAGCCAGGCCCTGACAAACCTGATCAAGAACGCTGGCGAAGCCACGGAAACACTTATCGAAAAAGGCGCACCTGAGGGATATGCCCCGGAAGTCCGCGTGGCGCTGAAGGTGGCCGGCGGCATGGCCGAGATAACCGTCGCCGACAACGGCATCGGCCTGCCCGAGGACCGCGCGCGACTGTTCGAGCCCTATGTCACCACGCGCGACAAGGGCACAGGGCTGGGCCTGCCCATCGTGAAGAAGATTATCGAGGAACATGGCGGCACGCTGGTGTTGCGTGACGCCCCCGTCTTCGACGGCTGCACCCATTGCGGGGCGCTGGCCGAGATCCGCCTGCCGTTGCTGGCAACGGCCGGGCGCGACGGGAGTGAGGGAGAGAGAGTGCAAAATGAGTGATATTCTGATCGTTGACGACGAGCGCGACATCCGCGAACTGATCGCCGATATCCTGCGCGACGAGGGCTATACCACCCGGCTGGCGGCCAATTCCGACGACTGCATGGCCGAGATCAACAGCGAGCCGCCGGCGCTGATGATCCTCGACATCTGGCTCAAGGACAGCCGGATGGACGGGATCGACATCCTGACCAAGGTCAAGCGCGACAATCCCGAGATCCCGATCATCATCATCTCGGGCCACGGCAACATCGAGATCGCGGTCGCCGCGATCAAGCAGGGCGCCTATGACTTCATCGAGAAGCCCTTCAACATCGACCAGCTGCTGGTGGTGATCCGCCGCGCGATGGAAACCTCCCGGCTGCGCCGCGAGAACCTCGACCTGCGCCGCCGCGAGACCGTCATGGCCGAGATGATCGGATCAAGCGCGTCCTTCAAGGCACTGAAATCGCAATTGGAAAAGGTCACGCGATCGAACGGTCGGGTGATGCTGACCGGCCCCGCCGGCAGCGGCAAGGAGATGGCCGCGCGCTTCATCCATGCCCAGTCGAACCGCGCCGCGGCGCCTTTCGTCTCGGTCAATTCCGCCTCGATCGAGCCTGAGCGCATGGAGGAGGTGCTGTTCGGCCGCGAAAGCCCCGAGCG
Source organism: Actibacterium sp. MT2.3-13A (assembly GCF_018139985.1). Lineage (GTDB taxonomy): Bacteria > Pseudomonadota > Alphaproteobacteria > Rhodobacterales > Rhodobacteraceae > JAGSOU01. Next base: position 63,831 of record NZ_JAGSOU010000002.1, read on the forward strand.
CGGGGTCGAGCCGGGGCTCCTGGAGCAGGCGCATGGCGGGGTTCTCTATTTCGACGAGGTGGCCGACATGCCGTCCGGCACCCAGTCCAAGATCCTGCGGGTGCTGGTTGACCAGCAGTTCCAGCGCGTCGGCGGCACCGGCAAGGTGCGGGTGGACCTGCGGGTGATCTCGTCCTCGACGCGCGACCTGGAGGCGGAGATCGCGGCCGGCACGTTCCGCCAGGAGCTCTACCACCGGCTCAACGTGGTGCCGATCGCGGTGCCCTCGCTGGAGGACCGGCGCGAGGACATCCCCGAGCTGGCCGCGCATTTCATCGCCGAGTTCAACCGCAGCCAGGGCCTGCCCCTGCGCGAGATCAGCGACGAGGCCGCGGCGTTGCTGCAGACGATGCGCTGGCCGGGCAACGTGCGCCAGCTCAAGAACGTGGTCGAGCGGGTGCTGATCCTGGGCGAGGGCACCGGCCCGATCTCGGCGCGCGAATTGCCCGCCCAGCAGGAGGAGCCCGCCGACGAGGGCCGCATCGTGCTGTCCGGGGGGCTGGCCACGCTGCCCCTGCGCGAGGCGCGCGAACTGTTCGAGCGCGAATACCTGCTGACCCAGATCAACCGCTTCGGCGGCAACATCAGCCGCACCGCCAATTTCGTGGGGATGGAGCGCAGCGCCCTGCACCGAAAGCTGAAATCGCTCGGCGTGGTCACCACCGCCAAGGCCGGCGCCCGGGTAGCGCGGCTCGACGACGACAAACTCGGCTGATTGACCCCTCGGGGCGCATCTGCGAAGGATGAGCCAAAGAGCCGAGCCGGGAACAAAAGCCGATGAAGGTCATCATATGCGGCGCGGGGCAGGTGGGTTGGCAGATCGCCCGCCACCTTGCCAGCGAAAAGAACGACGTCACCGTGGTCGACAACGATGCCGACCTGGTGCGCCGGGCCACGGACACGCTGGATGTGCAGGGGATCGCGGGTTTCGCCTCCTATCCCGACATCCTGGAGCGCGCCGGCGCGCGCGACGCCGACATGATCATCGCGGCCACCTATTCGGACGAGGTGAACATGGTCACCTGCCAGGTGGCGCATTCGGTCTTCGCCATCCCGCGCAAGATCGCCCGGCTGCGTTCGCAGTCCTACCTGACGGCGATCTATTCCGATCTCTACCGACGCGAGCACATGCCGATCGACGTGGTGATCAGCCCCGAGCGCGAGGTGGCCGAGGCCGCGCTGCAGCGCCTGGCCGCGCCTGCCGCCTTCGACACCGAAAGCTTCCTCGGCGGCGGCGCGCAGCTGCTGGGCATCGACATCGACGCCGAGTGCCCGGTGATCAACACCCCGCTGCGCCAGTTGACCGACCTGTTCTCGACCCTGCGGGCGGTTGTGGTCGGCGTGCGCCGGGAGGGCACGCTGTTCGCGCCCGAGCCCGGCGACCAGCTGTTCCCCGACGACCAGATCTATGTCTTCAGCCACACCGACGACGTGGACCGCACGCTTGAGATCTTCGGCAAGACCACCAAGAAGCAGGAACGCGTGGTGGTCGTCGGCGGCGGCAATGTCGGGCTGGCCGTGGCGCAGGCGCTGGAGGCGCGGGCGCAGCGGGTCCGCGCCAAGGTCATCGAGAAAAGCCGCAGCCGCGCCGAACGCGCCGCCGACGCGCTGGAGCGCACCATCGTTCTACATGGCGACGGGCTGAGCCGCGACCTGTTGCACGAGGCCAATATCCAGCGCGCCGACGCGGTGCTGGCGGTCACCGACGACGACAAGACCAACATGCTGGCCGCGGTGCGCGCCAAGGCGATGGGCTGCCCGATGGCGATCTGCCTGGTCAACGACCCCTCGCTGGTGCCGCTGATGCGGCCGCTGGGGATCGACGCCTATATCAACCCGCGCGCCACCACCGTCAGCTCGATCCTGCGCCATATCCGGCACGGCCGCGTGCGCGGCGTCTATTCGATCGGCGACGCCGAGGCCGAGGTGATCGAGGCGCAGGTGCTGTCGACCTCGCCCATCGCCGGGCGCGCAATCCGCGAGATCGACTTTCCCGAGGGGGTGCTGGTCGGCGCGGTGCAGAAGGGCGACAAGGTGATCCGGCCCGTCGGCGGCACCCGGATCGACGAGGGCGACGTGATCGCCCTGTTCTCGCTGGCCGCCGACGTGCCCGAGGTGGAGCGCCTGCTGCAGGTCTCCATCGACTTCTTCTGAAGACCGATGCACAGGCTTCTGAACCTCTCGCTCGTGACCATCGTGATGGGGGTCGGCGCGCTGGCCATGTTCGTGCCGGTGCTGCACGGGCTCGCGGTGCGCGACTGGCTGACCGCGCGCAGCTTCTTCTACTCCGGCACGCTGTTCCTGACCCTGACGCTGCTGATCGCGATCGCCGGCTACAACGGCCGCACCCGCAACCTCGCGCGCAGCCACCTGGTGGCGATGCTGGCCGTGTTCACGGTGCTGCCGCTGATGCTGGCCGTGCCGTTTCACGAGGCGGTGCGCAACACCCGGTTCCTCAACGCCTATTTCGAGATGGTCTCGAGCCTGACCACCACCGGCGCCACGCTGTTTCCCGACCCGGGCCGGCTGGCGCCGACGGTGCATCTGTGGCGCGCCATCGTGGGCTGGATGGGCGGGTATTTCATCTGGCTGACGGCGATCGCCGTGCTCGCGCCGATGAACCTCGGCGGGTTCGAGGTGACCACGCCCGCGCCCGCGGGCCGAGGCGCGCGCCAGCTCGAGGGGCCGACGCACAGGACCGATCCGCGCGAGCGGCTGCTGCGCTTCAACGGCCAGCTGATGCCGATCTATGTCGGGCTGACCGGGGTGCTGTGGCTGTTGCTGATCCTGGCCGGCGACACGCCCTTCGTGGCCGCCTGCCACGCCATGTCGGTGCTGTCGACCAGCGGTATTTCCCCGGTCGGCGGATTGCAGGGCGCTCCCTCGGGCATTCTGGGCGAGCTGATGGTCTTCGTCTTTCTGGTGTTCGCGGTCTCACGCCAGAGTTTCACCAACGGGCTGAAGCCGGCCACCGTCACCCGCGTCGTCCGCGACAGCGAGTTCCGCATGGGGCTGGCGGCGGTGATCGCGCTGCCGCTGCTGCTGTTCGCGCATCACTGGATCGGCGCCTACGAGGTGGCCGAGCAGCAGAACCTGCTGGCCGCGTTGCGCGCGCTCTGGGGCAGCGTTTTCACGGTGCTGTCCTTCCTGACGACGACGGGTTTCACCTCGGGCGACTGGATCGAGATGCGCAACTGGTCGGGGCTGCAGACGCCGGGGCTGATCCTGGTCGGGCTGGCGATGATCGGCGGCGGCGTGGCGACCACCGCCGGCGGCGTCAAGCTGCTGCGCGTCTATGCGCTCTACAAGCATGGCCAGCGCGAGCTGGAGCGGCTCTTCCACCCCTCGTCGGTCGGCGGGGCCGGTCCGATGGCGCGGCACATCCGTCGCGGCGGCGCCTATATCTCCTGGGTGTTCTTCATGCTGTTCGCGCTGAGCGTCGCGGTGGTGATGGCGGCGTTGTCGCTGACCGGGCTGGGATTCGAGGCGGCGATGGTGCTGACGGTCTCTGCGATGTCGACCACCGGGCCGCTGGCCGCGGTCGCCGGCGAGACGCCGATCCTCTATGGCGGGCTGGGCGACGTGGCGAAGATGATCCTCGCGGCGGCCATGGTGCTGGGCCGGCTGGAAACGCTGGCCATCATCGCGCTGCTCAATCCCGAACTCTGGCGGCACTAATGCCTCAGTGCCGAAAATTACCGAGTAACGACCTGTTTTTGGGGCTGGAATCTCCGCCTGCGGCGCTTCATACTCTAAACCACAAGCGCAACCAGCTGCCCTTGGTCGGGCAGACGAAAGAAAAAGGCAAGAACCAATGGCTGCCGATAAACAAAATTTGCAGGACGCATTTCTCAACCACGTCCGGAAGACCAAGGTTCCGGTGACGATTTTCCTGATCAACGGGGTCAAGCTGCAGGGCGTGATCACCTGGTTCGACAATTTCTGTGTGCTGCTGCGCCGCGATGGCCAGTCGCAGCTTGTCTACAAGCATGCGATCTCGACCATCATGCCGGCGCAGCCGATCAGCCTCTACGAAGGTGAGGACTGATCACGGGCCTCGAAGATCACAGCCCCCGCGCGACCCGCGCCTGGGTGCTGCACCCCGACATCACCTCCGACCGTGACCGCCGCGCCGCCGCGCCGGCGCTCGAGGAGGGCGTATCCCTCGCCGCCGCGCTGCCCGATCTGGAGGTCGTCGGCGCCAATGTGGTGAACCTGCCCAAGGCGCGCGCCGGATGGTTGTTCGGCTCGGGCAAGATCGCGGAACTGGGCGCGCGCTTTGACGCGGCCGAGGTCGACCTCGTGCTGATCGACGGGCCGGTGACGCCCGTCCAGCAGCGCAACCTGGAAAAGGAATGGAAGGTCAAGATCCTCGACCGGACCGGCCTGATCCTTGAGATCTTCGCCAACCGCGCCCGCACGCGCGAGGGCGTGCTGCAGGTCGAACTGGCCGCGCTGAGCTACCAGCGCACCCGGCTGGTCCGCGCCTGGACCCATCTGGAGCGCCAGCGCGGCGGCCTGGGATTCGTGGGCGGGCCGGGCGAGACCCAGATCGAGGCCGACCGCCGCGCCATCGACGAGGCGATCACGCGGTTGCGCCGGCAGCTCTCCAAGGTGGTCAAGACCCGCGACCTGCACCGCGCCGCGCGGCGCAAGGTGCCGTTCCCGGTGGTGGCGCTGGTCGGCTACACCAACGCCGGCAAATCGACGCTGTTCAACCGGCTGACCGGGGCCGATGTCATGGCCAAGGACATGCTCTTCGCCACGCTGGACCCGACCATGCGCGGCGTGACGCTGCCCACGGGCATGAAGGTGATCCTGTCGGACACGGTGGGCTTCATCTCGGACCTGCCGACGCAGCTGGTCGCGGCCTTCCGCGCCACGCTGGAAGAGGTGCTGGAGGCCGATCTGATCTGCCATGTGCGCGATATCTCGCATCCCGACAGCGAAGAGCAGGCCGAGGATGTGGAGGGCATCCTGGCCGATCTCGGCGTGGACCCGGAGCGGCCGAAATTCGAGATCTGGAACAAGATCGACCGGCTGCCGCAGGAGGCGCGCGCCGCGCTTGAGCTCAAGGCAGCGCGGCAGCAGGATGTCTTTGCCCTCTCGGCGCTGACCGGCGAGGGGATCGAGCCGCTGCTCGGCGCGATCACCCAGGCGATGGACGAAGAGCGGATAACGCGCGAACTGACCCTCGGGTTCTCCGAGGGGCGCAAGCGTGCCTGGCTCTACGATCAGGGCGTGGTGGAGGCCGAGGAGCAGGGCGAGGACGGCTACGCGGTAACGGTGCGCTGGACCGCGCGGCAGGAAAAACGCTTCCGCGATCTCTGACCGGGGCCGAAATTTCGCGGAAATTTCGATCGATTTTTCCGCGAAAAATCGGCGCCGCCGTGCCGCCTAGTCCTGCGCGGGCTTCAGCCGGGTCACGCCCACGGCGGCGGCGCGGGCGAGCGCCGGGTCGAGCGACATCGGGATATATTCGCCGCGCCGCCACAGCTCGCCCAGGTCGTCGTAATGGCGCGACAGCGGATGGCCCGACTGCCCCGTAGAGATGACGAAGACCGAGCTATCGGGATCGGCGAAGTCATAGACCCCGCGATAGCCTGCCCCGTGCACATTGGCAAAGGGTGTCGGATCCTCGCCCGAGGTCAGGCCGCGCTGCAGCGTGTTGTCGCCGCCCGAGGTGGATTGCCGGATGTTGACCAGCCATTTCAGCACCGGCACCTCGCCCAGCACCGGGTGGTCGTGGCGGGCCTGGTGCGCCTCGCCCCAGCGCAGGGTTTCCAGGTTGCCGCCGTAGTTTTCGCCGATCCAGATCAGCGCCTCGTCCAGCGCGACCCGCGCCATGTCGGTGCAGCTTTCCTTCGCGGTCGACTGCACCACGTCGCACCAGGCCGCGGCGCCGTCAACATCGCGGAAGACGCGCTCCAGGAACAGCGGCTCGACATGGACGAATTCCTGCGCCAGCGGGCCCAGTTCGTCGCGGATCAGCCGGTCCTGCAGATGCCGCAGCCAGGTGGCGTAGATCAGCGGCTCGGGCATGTGCTCGTTCATCTCGCCGTTCCAGTTGGCCAGCAGTTCCAGCGCCCGCTGGCGCAGGTGCTCGGGCGTGCCGTCGGGGGCGGGATCGCCGGTGAACCACAGGTCACGCGCGATCAGCGGCAGCAGGGCGCGGGCGGTGAAGCTGACGGTGTCGAGCTGCGCCTCGATGAAACTGTCGCGGGTGTGCACCTCGCGGTTCTGCATCAGGCGCTGCCAGCGGTTGACGCGCTGGGTGTCGCCCCAGTCGAAGCTGACATGCAGCGGAAAGGGGCGATCGACGATCTTGTTGTTGGTGTTGCCGAGGATCCCGCCCTGGGGCGCGACGAAGCGCGGGTTGGCGGCATACCCCAGCATGCCTTGCCAGCGGTTCTGCGCCAGCCAGCCGGGGGCGGGCAGGCGGCCCTGGCTCTGATGCGTGGCGTCGCGGCGGGGCATGGCGCCGATCAGCTGCATGGCGATCTTGTCGCGGTCCACCAGAACCAGGTTCTGCGCCGGGGCGACGAATCCTGCGCCGGCGGCCAGCCCCTCCTCGACCGAATGCGCCCGCATCAAGGCCATCGCCGCGCTCATCGAGCTGTCCTCGGCGGTCAGCGCCGTCCAGGACAGCGCCGCCACATGGCCCTTGGGCGTGACCGAGGCCAGGTCGTAATGCGATCCGGGCAGGACGGGGCCGTTGTCGGACCAGCGCAGGGTGATGGTCAGCGGCTCGCCATCCTTGACCCGGATGATCGAACGGCGGGTCTCGAAGGGCTTGTAGCCATCCGGGGTCAGGTATTGCGTCGGATCCTCGGGGTTGAGCCTCTCGATGAACAGGTCCTGGTCGTCGAGATAGGAGGAGGTGATCCCCCATCCCAGCCGCGCGCTGCGCCCGGCCAGCACCACGGGCATCCCCGGAATGGTGCCGCCGATCACGCCCCCGGTGCTGAGCTCCAGCCGCGCGAGATACCAGATCGAGGGCGCGGTGAAGCCGAGGTGCGGATCATTGGCCAGCAGCGTGCCGCCCGCCGCGGAGCGCGACGGCGCCGCCGCCCAGGCGTTGGAGGCCCCGGCCGAGCCGCGCCGCGGGAAGGGCGAGAGCGGGTCGTCCGCGATGTCGAGCGCGGCGAAGCTGCGCGGGACGCCGGGCATCAGCTGGGCGTAGTCGGGCAGGGCGGCCACGCCCTGGCCCGGCGCGTCGGGCAGGATGTCGGCCACCCGCGCCTCGGGCAGCGCCAGCGAGACCCGCGCGCGCAGCACCTCGTCCTCGATCTTCGCAGTCAGCTGCAGCGCCATCAGCTTCATCACCGCGAGCGAATCCGCGGGCTGCCAGTGGGCGATCTCGGGCGAGAACAGGAAGAATTCGGGCGCGCCGCGGCCCATCGCCTCGGCGTTGACGGTGGCGATCCAGGCGTTCACGCCGCGTGCATAGGCCTCCAGCGCGGCGCGGGTCTGCGCGTCCTGCGCGGCGAGCGACTGCGTGGCCAGCCCGTAGAGGTCGAGCCGGCGCATCAACTCGTCGGTCCGGGCGCTGCGCGGGCCGAAGATCTCGGACAGGCGGCCCTGCGCGGTGCGCCGCATCATGGTCATCTGCCACAGCCGGTCCTGGGCATGGGCGAAGCCGAGGCCGAAGAACACGTCGGCGTCGCTTTCGCCGAAGATATGCGGCACGTTGGCGTTATCGCGCACGATCTCGACCGGGGCGCTGATGCCCTCGACCCGGTGGGCGGCCTGGTATTCCGGCAGCGAGCGCGACGCCAGGTAGTAAACCCCGATGGCCGCCAGCGCCGCCAGCACGACAGTCGCGGTGAACAGACGCAGAAGCCAGCGGAAGAGCGTTGCCATGGGGCCCTCGTATTGACGGGATGCTCCCATCGGTTACTAAGGAGGTAACCAGAGAGCAAGCACCGACAAGGGAGAAACCATGGCTAAAGTTGCATTTTTGGGCCTGGGCGTGATGGGCTATCCGATGGCCGGTCACCTGGCGGCCAAGGGCCACGAGGTGACGGTCTACAACCGCACCGCCGCAAAGGCCGAGGCCTGGGTCAAGCAGCATGGCGGCGCCATGGCCGCCACCCCCGCCGAGGCCGCGGCGGGCAAGGATTTCGTGATGGCCTGCGTCGGCAATGACGACGACCTGCGCGCGGTCTGCGCCGGGCCGGACGGTGCGCTCGGCGCGATGGCGTCGGGCAGCGTCTTCGTCGATCACACCACGGTCTCCTCCAAGGTCACGACCGAGCTTTACGCCGTGGCGAAAGAGCGCGGCGTCGCCTTCGTGGACGCGCCGGTCTCGGGCGGCCAGGCGGGCGCCGAGAACGGCGTTCTGTCGGTGATGTGCGGCGGCGACGAGGCGGCCTATGCCCGCGCCGAGCCGGTGATCGACGCCTACGCCCGGATCTGCCGCCGCATCGGCGAAAGCGGCGCCGGCCAGATGACCAAGATGTGCAACCAGATCGCCATCGCCGGGCTGGTGCAGGGCCTGTCCGAGGCGCTGCATTTCGCGGAGAAGGCCGGTCTCGACGGTCGCGCGGTGGTCGAGGTGATCAGCCAGGGCGCCGCGGGCAGCTGGCAGATGTCGAACCGCTACGAGACCATGCTGGACGACCATTTCAACCACGGCTTCGCCGTGGACTGGATGCGCAAGGATCTGGACATCTGCCTGTCCACCGCCAACGAGACCGGCGCCAGCCTGCCGGTCACCGCGCTGGTCGATCAGTTCTACAAGGACGTGCAGAAGATGGGCGGCGGGCGCTGGGACACCTCGGCCCTGATCAAGCGCCTGCGCGCGATGGGCTGAACCGCCCCGCCGGTCCTCCCCGCCGGGGGATACCGCCGGCCGGCGCGCCCTGCCGCGAAACGAAAAACGCCCCCGGCGACGGGGGCGTTTGTGTATCTGGCGATCGCTTCGCGCTCAGGGGATGATGCGCGTGTATTTCGTGCCTTCCAGCGTGGCCCCCACGATCAGACCGGCCTGGCCGAAGACCAGCGCGATGACGGGATCGAGCGCTGTCAGCGTCTCGGCGCTGATGTTGCCGCCCTGGTCGTTGATCGCGTATTCCATGTCAGCGCCCGCCGACCAGCCCGCGCTGTAGCGGAAATCGCGCAGCGCCTCGTCGGTCATGAAGAACAGCGCGTGGGCGTATTGCTGCGCGCCGATCTGGAAGCCGAAGGTGGCCTGCGCCGCCGAGTAGTAGTCGACCGTGGCGTCCTCGATCCGCAGCGCGCCGCGGCCGTAGGCGCCGCCGACCATGAAGCCGGCCTTGGTGATCAGCGGCATCCACAGGATGCCGCGCGCCTTCTCGGCCAGTTCGGCCGTGCCGGGGTAGCGCCCGAACAGGTAGTCGCGCGTCTTGTCGACGCGGGCGTCGATGGTGCGGCTGCCGTTGCTGTTGATGCCATTGCCGCAGGCGGCGGTCAGCGCAGTGCTTGCGCCGGCGCCGATCAGGAAGCTGCGCCTGGAAAACATGCTCATGGGGTCGTGCCCTCGTCTTGCCTCTGTTCTTGGCCTTTTCCGGCCATTGCCCCAAATTATAGGGGGTTTCGCCGCCCAAGTCATCAGGTGTTGTGGTCTTGGGCGGCTTCCTGCCGGATCACCGGCCCGCCAGCAACCGTGCCACGGCGGGGGCGAAATAGGTCAGGATGCCGTCGCATCCCGCGCGCTTGAAGGCCAGCAGGCTTTCCATCATCACCTTTTCGCCGTCGAGCCAGCCATTGGCCGCCGCCGCCTGCAGCATCGCGTATTCGCCGGAAACCTGGTAGGCGTAGGTCGGCACGCCGAACGCGTCTTTCACCCGGCGGCAGATGTCGAGATAGGGCATGCCCGGCTTGACCATCACCATGTCGGCGCCTTCCAACAGGTCGCGCTCGACCAGGCGCAGCGCCTCGTCCGAATTGGCGGGATCCATCTGGTAGGTGGCCTTGTCGCCCTTCAGCGCGCCCGACGCGCCCACCGCGTCGCGGAACGGCCCGTAGAAGGCCGAGGCATATTTGGCCGAGTAGCTGAGGATCGCCACGTTGGGATGGCCCGCCGCCTCCAGCGCGCGGCGCATGGCGCCGATGCGCCCGTCCATCATGTCCGAGGGGCCGAGGATGTCGGCGCCCGCCTCGGCCTGCGCCAGCGCCATCTTGACCAGAGCCTCGACGGTCTCGTCATTCACGATCTCGCCACCGCGCACGATGCCGTCATGGCCGTTGGCGTTGTAGGGGTCGAGGGCGATGTCGGTCATCACTGCGATCTCGGGCACCGCCGCCTTGATCGCCCGTATCGCGCGGTTCGACAGGTTGTCGGGGTTCCACGCCTCTTCGCAGCTTTCGGTTTTCAGCGCGGGGTCGGTGTAGGGGAAGATGCAGATCGCCGGGATGCCCAGCGCATGGGCCTCGCGCGCGGCCTCCACCGCCTTGTCGATCGACAGCCGGTTGACGCCGGGCATCGAGGGCACCGGCTCCACCACGCCCTCGCCGTCGCGCACGAAGATCGGCCAGATCAGGTCGTCGGTGCTCAGCGCGTTTTCGCGGGTCAGCGCGCGCAGCGCGGGCGATTTGCGCGCGCGGCGCAGACGGGTGGCGGGGAAGGGGGCAACGGTGTTGCGCATCGGGCGGTCCTCGGGCATTTGGTTTTCCGATTGGGTGACACGGATCGAGGGCCATCTCAAGGGTGGGATTCGCATTGGGCCGGCGCTAATGTCGCCGGAAACAAGCTGGGGGCAGGCCGTTGGACTGGTATCAAACCGTCTTTGAACTGATCGACATGCGGTCCTTCTCCAACCTGTGGTACTGGATCGCGCTGGCGGTGCTGTGGTCGAGCGCGTCGCATTTCGTGATCGGCGTGCCCTTCGACCTGGTGCAGCGCGCGGCGCGCAGCGGTGGCCAGGCAGAGCAGGACCTGGCCGACCTGGTGCGGATCAACGTCAACCGCATCCTCTACATCACCGGCAATGCCGGAACCCTGTTGATGTCGCTGGCCTCGTTCCTGCTGACGGTGCTGGCCATGCTGGGCTGGGTCTATGGCAGCGAGTTCTGCCAGGCGGTGTTCCTACTGCTGTTCCCGATGTGCCTGGTGGCGCTGCTGAGCGCCCGGACCGCGCGGCGCATCGCGGCGCAGGCGCCCGAGGGCCAGCAATTGCACAGGCGGCTCAAGCGGCACCGCTTCTACACCCAGGCCATCGGCATGGTGTCGATCTTCGTCACCGCCTTCTGGGGGATGCTGCAAAACATGCAGATCGGTGTTCTGGGTGGTTGACTTCGCCGCCCGTGTCCTTAGGTCACGCTGTCATGTCCCAGCCTGACCATATCACTCTCGGCGGCGCCCCGGAGGGCTTTGACGCCCGGCTCCTGGCCCGCGAACTCGAAAAGCGCGGCACGCCGGTCGTGCATGTCGCCCGCGACGACAAGCGCCTGGCCGAAATGCGCGCTGCGCTGGAGTTTCTCGCCCCCGACATCGTGGTGCTCAGCTTTCCCGGCTGGGATTGCCTGCCCTACGACCGGGTGTCGCCCCATGCCGACATCTCGGCGGCGCGGATGGCGACGCTGGCGGCGCTGGCGCATGGGGTTCCGGGGCCCTTCGTGCTGCTCACCACGCTCGGCGCGGCGACCCAGAGGCTGCCCGCGCGCGCGGTGCTGAAGGAGGCCGCCTTCTCGGCCCGCGTGGGCCAGCGCATCGACGAGGCGGCGCTGCGCGCCTTCCTGGTGCGGATGGGCTTCGTGCAGGCGCCGACGGTGACCGAGCCCGGCGATTACGCGGTGCGCGGCGGCATCATCGACATCTTTCCTCCGGGGCAGGAGGGGCCGGTGCGGCTGGATCTTTTCGGCGACGTGCTGGACGGCGCGCGCCGCTTCGACCCGGCCACACAGCGCACCACGGAGGCCCTGAAGGTGATCGAGCTGGCGCCGGTCTCCGAGGTCATCCTCGACGAGGCCGCGATCACGCGGTTCCGGCAGAACTACCGCATCGAGTTCGGCGCGGCGGGCAGCGACGACCCGCTCTACGAGGCGGTCAGCGCCGGGCGCAAGCAGCAGGGAATGGAGCATTGGCTGCCGTTCTTCCACGAAGAGCTGGAGACGCTTTTCGACTACCTGCCGGACGCCTCCGTCTTTCTCGACGACCAGACCACGCCGGCGCGGCTGTCGCGCTGGGAAAGCATTGCCGACCAATACGATGCCCGGCGCGAGGCGATGGCGCAGAAAAGCCGGCTGGAGACCGTCTACAAGCCCTGTCCGCCGCGGCTGCTCTATCTCGACGACGCGGCCTGGGGGCAGGCGGTGGCGCGGCACCGGGTGGTGCAGCTCAGCGCGCTGCCGCGCGGCACGGGGCCGGGTGTCCTGGACGCCGGCGGTCGTATCGGGCGCAACTTCGCGCCCGAGCGCAGGCTCGAAAACATTAATCTTTTCGAGGCTCTGAAGGATCATATTCAGGTAAAGCTCAAGGATGGCGCGGTGCTCGTCGCCTCCTATTCCGAGGGCGCGCGCGAGCGCCTGACCGGGCTGCTGAAGGACGAGGGTGTGACCGGCATGACGCCGGTGAAGGACGCGCGCGAGATCGGTGCGAAGGGCCTATACCTCGCCGTCTGGGCGCTGGAACACGGCTTCGAAAGCCCCGGCCTGACCGTGATCTCGGAACAGGACGTGCTTGGCGACCGGCTGATCCGCGCGCCGAAAAAACGCAGGAAGGCCGAGAACTTCCTGACCGAAGCTCAGGCGCTGTCGCCGGGCGATCTGGTGGTGCATGTGGACCACGGGGTGGGCCGCTACACCGGGCTTGAGACGGTGACGGCGGCGGGCGCGCCGCACGAGTGCATCGCGCTGGAATACGCCGGCGGCGACCGGCTGTTCCTGCCGGTTGAGAATATCGAGCTGCTCAGCCGCTTCGGCCACGAGGAGGGACTTCTCGACAAGCTCGGCGGCGGCGCCTGGCAGGCCAAGAAGGCGCGGATGAAAGAACGCATCCGCGCGATCGCCGACAAGCTGATCCGCGTCGCCGCCGAGCGCGCGCTGCGTCATGCGCCGGTGATGGCGCCGACCCAGCACATCTGGGAGGAATTCTCCGCCCGCTTCCCCTATCAGGAAACCGAGGACCAGCTGCGCGCGATCGAGGACGTGCTGGAGGACCTCGGCCGGGGCAGCCCGATGGACCGGCTGATCTGCGGCGACGTCGGCTTCGGCAAGACCGAGGTCGCCATGCGCGCGGCCTTCGTCGCGGCGATGTCCGGGGCGCAGGTGGCGGTGATCGCGCCCACGACGCTGCTGGCGCGGCAGCACGCCAAGGCGTTCCAGGAGCGCTTCCGGGGCTTCCCGCTGGTGGTGCGGCAGCTGTCGCGCTTCGTCTCGGCCAAGCAGGCGACCGAGACCCGCGCGGGGCTGGCCGAGGGCACGGTGGACATCGTGATCGGCACCCATGCGGTGCTGGCGAAAAGCGTCAAATTCGCCAATCTCGGCCTGCTGATCATCGACGAGGAGCAGCATTTCGGCGTCACCCACAAGGAGCGGCTGAAGCAGATGCGCTCGGACATCCATGTGCTGACGCTGACCGCGACGCCGATTCCGCGCACGTTGCAGATGTCGCTGACCGGGGTGCGCGACCTGTCGATCATCGGCACCCCGCCGGTGGACCGCCTGTCGATCCGCACCTATGTGTCGGAATTCGACGCGGTGACCATCCGCGAGGGGCTCTTGCGCGAGCATTACCGCGGCGGGCAGAGCTTCTACGTTGTGCCGCGCATCACCGACCTGGCCGAGATCGAGGCCTTCCTGCGCGAGCAGGTGCCCGAGGTCAGCTTCATCACCGCCCACGGCCAGATGGCGGCGGGAGAGCTCGACGACCGGATGAACGCCTTCTACGACGGCAAATATGACGTGCTGCTGGCCACGACCATCGTTGAATCCGGCCTCGACATCCCGACCGCCAACACCATGGTGGTGCATCGCGCCGACATGTTCGGGCTGGCGCAGCTCTACCAGATACGGGGCCGGGTGGGGCGGGCCAAGACCCGCGCCTATTGCTACCTGACCACCAAGCCGCGCGCCAAGCTGACGCCGCAGGCCGAAAAGCGGCTGCGCGTGCTGGGCAGCCTCGACACGCTCGGCGCGGGGTTCACGCTGGCCAGTCAGGACCTCGACATCCGCGGCGCCGGCAACCTGGTTGGCGAGGAGCAGTCGGGCCAGATGAACGAGGTGGGGTTCGAGCTCTACCAGTCGATGCTGGAAGAGGCGATCGCCAAGATCAAGTCGGGCGAGTTGGAGGGGCTGACCGAGGCCGACGAGCAATGGGCGCCGCAGATCAACCTCGGCGTGCCGGTGCTGATCCCGGCCGATTATGTGCCCGATCTCGACGTGCGGCTGGGCCTCTACCGGCGTCTCAGCGGGCTGACCACCAAGGTGGAGCTGGAGGGTTTCGCCGCGGAACTGATCGACCGTTTCGGCAAGCTGCCGAAGGAGGTCAACACGCTGCTGCTGGTGGTGCGCATCAAGGCGATGTGCAAGCGCGCGGGCATCGCGCGGCTCGACGGCGGGCCCAAGGGCGCGACGATCCAGTTCCACAACGACAAGTTCGCCTCGCCCGCCGGGCTGGTGGAATATATCCAGGCGCAGAAGGGCCTGGCCAAGGTCAAGGACAACAAGATCGTCATCCGCCGCGACTGGGCGAAGGACAGCGACAAGATCAAGGGCGCCTATGCCATCGCCCGCGACCTGGCCGAGAAGGTCGCTCAGGAAAAGAAGGCGGCCAAGGCCAAGGCCGGCTGACCGGCTTTCCCGCGAACACTCGCCCCTGGCGGCGTCGGGTGGATCGGCGGCCCGGGGCGGGCGTCGTGTTCGCGCCGAACAATCGGGCCGGTCACTCGGGGTGCATCACCGCGCGCTCCAACCGTGCCATGCGCCGGATCACGGCGAAGCCGATCGCGCCGCAGACCAGCACGCCGGCGGCCAGCGGCTGCGGCGTGCCGTCGAAGGCCAGCCCGATCGGGGCCGCGATCACCACACCCGCCACCGTCGCCGCCGCGCTGATCGCCGAGGCCGCCATGCCCGCGACATGCCCCATCGGCTCCATCGCCAGCGCGTTCAGGTTGCCCATGGTCAGGCCGACCATGAAGAACACCGAGGTCGTCCAGATGAACCAGGCCGGGAAGGCCACCGCATCGGGCCAGGGGCCGGTGAGGCTGATCAGCAGCATCAGCGCCGACAGCGCGATCTGCCCGCCCAGCGCCAGGGTCACCATGTGGCGCATCCCCAGCCGCACCACCAGCGTCGCGTTGATCACGCTGGCGCTGGCGGCGATCAGGGCGGTGAAGGCGAACCACAGCGGAAAGCTCTCGCCGCGCCCGAAGGTGATGTCATAGACCTGCTGGGTCGAACTCAGCACCGCGAAGAGCATCCCCATGCACAGCGCCTGAACCAGGATCGACAGGCGCACCATCGGGGTCGAGAACACCTCGGCCACCGCCGCCCGGAGCACGGGCACGCGCAGCGGGCGGCGGGCTTCGCGTGGCAGGGTCTCGGACTGGCGCAGCCCGACCCAGACCGCCGAGAGCACCGAAAACCCCACGAAGGCGCCGAAGATCCCGCGCCAGCCGGTCAGCGCCATGATCCCCGCGCCCAGCGTCGGCGCGAGGGCCGGCACCAGCGTGAAGATCAGCATCACCAGCGACATCAGCCGCGCCATCTGCCGCCCCTCGTAGAGGTCGCGGACGATGGCGATCGCCACCACCCGCGGCCCGGCCGCGCCCAGCCCCTGCAGGAACCGCGCCACCAGCACCAGTTCAAGCGAGCGCGCGGTCCAGGCCGCCGCGGCCGACAGGCAGTAAAGAGTCGCGCCCGCCATGATCACCGGCTTGCGCCCGAAGGCGTCCGACAGCGGCCCGGTGAAGAAGGTCCCCACACCCATCCCGAGGACGAAGCTGGTCAGGATCAGCTGCGCGCGGTTGAGGTTGCCGGGGCTCAACTCCTGCCCGATCTCGGGCAGGGCGGGCAGCATGGCGTCGATGGAAAAGGCGATTGTCGCGAACAGCATCGCGATCATCGCGATGAATTCCGGCTGCGACAGGCGGCGGGGCATCACTCTGCCCCGCGGCGGAGATTCTCGCTGATCTCGTCGATCACCTGGCGCCACAGCTCGGTCGGCTGGGCGCCGGTCAGCACATGCTGGTTGGCCACGATGAAGGTCGGCACGCCGTTCACGCCGCGGGCGCGGGCATGGGCGTCGCGGGCGCGGATCGCCTCGGCATCGGCGTCGCCCTCCAGCAGGCGGCGGATGGCGGGGCCGTCCATTTCGGCGCGCTCCGCGACCGCGACCAGAACCTCGGTGTCGCCGATATCCTGGCCCGTCTTGAAATACGCCTCGAACAGGAAGGAGACGACCGCCTGCTGCTTGCGCTCGATCCCCGCCCAGTGGATCAGGCGATGGGCGTTCAGCGTGTTCGGCGTGCGCGTGATGGCCCCGAGATCGAGCTCCAGCCCGGCCTTGGCCGCAGCCTCATGCACCGGCAGATAGGCCCGCACCGCCTGCTCCTTGCCGCCGAATTTCGTCTCAAGGTATTCGCGCCGGTCCATGCCCTGCGCGGGCATGTCGGGGTTCAGCTGGAACGGGTGCCATTCGATGGTGAAGGGGTGGTCGGGCCGCTCGGCGAGGGCGCGATCGAGCAGCGTCTTGCCGATGTAGCACCACGGGCAGATCGGGTCGGAGAGGATGTCAAGCTTGACCATGGGCGGCCTCGTATTGCTGGCGGATCAGGCGCCGGTTGAGCTTGTTGTTCGCGCCCCTGGGCAGGGCGTCGAGATGGACGTAGAGGCGGGGTTGCTTGTAACGCGCCAGCCGCTCGGCGGCGAAGGCCCTGAGCTCCTCCTCGGGCAGTTCCGCGCCGGTATAGAAGGCGGCGATCACCGTGGTGTCGGCCTTGACCGCGATCTCGGTCGCGGCGGCCTCGTGGATCGCGGGGTGCTGGCTGAGCGCGGCCTCGACCTCGACCGGCGAAACGCGGAAGCCGCCGGCATTCATCATGTCGTCGGCCCGGCCCAGATAGGTGATCGCGCCGTCCTCGGCCATCGCCACCATGTCGCCGGTCAGGAACCATTCGCCGTGAAAGCGGGATGCGGTCTCGGCCTCGGCCTTCCAGTAGCCCAGCATCAGGCCCGGGTCGCGGCGGGAGACGGCGAGCTGGCCGGGCGTGCCGCGCGGCACCGGCTGGAAATCCTCGCCCAGCACCGCGATGCGGCGGCCGGGCTGCGGGTAGCCGGAGGCGGGCACGGGCGCGGGCCGCGCCGGGCTGCCCGAGATGAAGGTCGAGCATTCCGACATCCCCAGCGCCTCGTAGATCGGGGTGCCGGTGGCCTCCGTCCAGGCCGCGCGCAGCGCCTCGGGCAGTTTCTCGCCCGCCGAGAGGCCGTGGCGCAGCCTGGGCAGGTTGAGCGCTGCGTCGCCCTTGAGCATCTGGCGATAGACGCCCGGGGCGGCGGCGAAGATGGTGGCGTCGAAGCGTTTCAGGAGCAGCGGCAGCGCCTGCGGGGTGACACCCTCGCCCGGGATCAGCGCCGTGGCGCCGATCGACCACGGGTCCAGCAGGCCGGTGCCCAGCGTGTAGGTCCAGTTGAACGCGCCGGCGTGCAGCAGGCGGTCATTCGCGGTCAGGCCATACCAGCCCTCCCACATCATGCGCCGCGCCCAGACCGCGCGATGGGCGTGGACCACGCCGCGCGGCACGCCCGAGGTGCCCGAGGTGTAGATCATGTAGGCGGCGCGGTCGGGGTCGCCCATCGCGTAATCGGCCGGCGCGTGGCCGAAGAAGCGTTCGAGCGCCGCCGTGTCGATCACCGGCGCGGGATGGTCGGGCCGGGCGATGCCGGGGCCGGCGATGACCAGTGCCGGGTCGATTTCCGCCGCGAGCTTGGTGATCTCGGGCGCGGTGAGCTGCGAGGAGGTGGGCACCGGCAGCAGTCCCGCGGCGATGGCGCCGAGAAAGGCGATGGGGAAATCCACCGTGTTGCCGAGCCGCAGCAGAACCGGCGCGCCGGGCCTGAGCCCCATCGCGGCCAGCCCGCCGGCGACGCCGCGCACGGCCTGTTCCAGCCGGCCGTAGCTCCAGCGCTCGGCGCCGGCGGGTCTGACCACCGCCAGCGCGATCTTGTCGGGCTGCGCGGCGGCCTGGCCCAGCACATAGGCGGCCAGGTTGAACGGCGCGGGGCAGGGGGCGGGGCCGTGGAGATCGAAGAGCGACTGCATGACGTTCTGCTACGCCGCGGCCGTTGCAGTTGCAAGGGCCGGGGTGGCGGTCTACATGCACATCCCATGAGCGAAAAAGAGCAACCCAGCATCATCCGCCTCGCCCGCGCCTCCGGCGCGGCGGCGCGCGTGGAGCCGCTGAATCTCGGCCAGCGGGTGCGCGAGCTGCGCAAGCGGCGCGGCTGGACGCTGGAACAGGCGGCGCGGGAGGCCGGGCTCGCGCGCTCGACGCTCTCCAAGATCGAGAACGGCCAGATGTCGCCGACCTACGAGGCGCTGAAGAAGCTGGCCGAGGGATTGCAGATCTCGGTGCCCCAGCTCTTCACCCCGCCGGTGAAGGACCAGGTGAACGGGCGCATGGCGGTGACGCGCTCGGGCGAGGGCGGCGCCCATGCCACCGCCACCTACGAGCACGAGCTGCTGGCCGGCGCCCTGACCAAGAAGCGGATGCTGCCCTACCGCGCGCGGGTGCGGGCGCGCTCGATGGAGGAATTCGATGGCTGGGTGCGCCACGACGGCGAAGAGTTCCTCTATGTGCTGACCGGGGTCATCCGGCTCTACACCGAGTTCTACGAGCCGGTGGAGATGCGCCGCGGCGACAGCGCCTATTACGACGCCACCATGGGGCACAACGTGATCTCGCTGTCCGAGGAGGACGCGACGATCCTCTGGGTGACCTCGCTGGATTGAGGCGTGGCTGGGGGCGCTGCCCCCAGACCCCCGGAGTATTTGCGCCAAGAAGAAGGGAAGCTTCCCGAGGGGCCGGCGCGGGCGCGGGACGCCTCAGAACGCGTTGCGCAGGCTGCGGGCGCCGGCGGCGATGTCTTCGCCCATGCCCTCGACGGTGCCGCATCCGGCGAGGCCCAGGGCCAGGATGATCAGGGCAATGCGGATCATGCTCATTTCTCCTCATACCACCAGACATCGGGCTGGAAGCCGATCCAGTCGCCGTAGATCGGGATACGATCGGGGTATTTCAGGCGCGCGTCATGGGCGATGCGCGAGACCGGCGCATGCCAGATCGGGATGACGTAGCGGCCGGCCGCCAGCACCCGGTCGAGCGCGCGGGCGGCGGCGGTGAAGTCCTCCTGGGTCGTGCTGTTGAGCAGCCGGTCGATCAGCGCCTCGGCGGCGGGGCTGTCCATGCCCATCCAGTTCGGCGTGCCGGGCTGGGTGACGCCCTCGCGGCCCCAGTAGAAGCGCTGCTCGTTGCCGGGGCTGAGCGAGGCGCCGCGCGCGTAGAAGGCCATGTCGAAATCGTAGCCGCGGGTGCGCTCCTGGTATTGCGCGTTGTCGATCATGGTGACGCGCGGCGCGATGCCCAGCCGGGTCAGCGCGTCGAGATAGAGATCGACGATCTGCTGGTGTTCGGTCGCGCCCTGGTTGAGCAGGATCTCGAAGCTGAAGGGGGTGCCCTGGGCATTGCGCAGCACGCCGTCCCGGGCGACGCGCCAGCCGGCCTCCTCCAGCCGCTTGAAGGCGAGGCGCAGGTTCTTGCGGTTGGCGGGGCGGCCGTCGGAGACGGGCAGGGCGTAGCCCTCCAGCGCGCCGGGGAGCAGGGTATCGGCGAAGGGTTCCAGCAGCTCGCGCACGCGGCCCTCGGCCGGGCCCGCGCGCATGCCGAGCACCGAGTTGGAGAAATAGGAGGTGATGCGCGGCTCGGCGCCGCCGGTGAGCGTCTGGTTGATGAATTCGAAGTTGAAGGCGTGGATCAGCGCGTCGCGCACGCGCCAGTCGGAAAACGCCGGGCGGCGGGTGTTCATCACCAGCCCCTGCAGGCCCGAGGGGCGCTGGTGCGGGATCACCGATTTCACCATCTTGCCCTCGCGCATTGCGGGGAAATCGTAGTTGCTGTCCCATTTCGCGGCGCTGGTTTCGCGGATGGCGGAAATCACGCCGGCCTTGAAAGCCTCGGCCATGGCGGTGGCATCGCCGAAGAATTCCATGCGGATCTCGTCGAAATTATGGGTGCCGCGGCGGAAGGGCAGGTCGCGGCCCCAGTAATCGGGGTCGCGTCTGAGCGAGACGAAGCGGCCCGGCTCGAAATCGTCGATCACATATGGCGCGGTTGAGATCGGGATCACGTCGAGGCCGCTTGCGGTGAAATCGCGCCCCTCCCATTGCGCCTTTTTCAGGATCGGGCGCAGGCCGAGGATCAGCGGCAGCTCGCGGTCCGGCGTGTTGAAGGTGAAGCGCACGCGGCGGTCGTCCAGGGCCTCGGCGGTGGCGATCTTCTCCCAGGCGTCGGCGTAGCGGCGGTGGCCGATCGTGCCCAGGGTCTCGAAGGACCACAGCACGTCCTCGGCCGTGACCGGGCTGCCGTCGGAGAATCGCGCCTCGGGGCGCAGGGTGAATTCCACCCAGTCGCGCGCCGGCCCGGTTTCGACCGATTCGGCCAGCAGACCGTAGAGCGAGAAGGGTTCGTCCCAGTTGCGGCCCATCAGGGACTCGTAGGCGAGGAAGCGCAGCTGCCAGGGAACGCGGCCCTTGAGGATGTGCGGATTGAGGCTGTCGAAGCCGCCGACCTCGCCGGTGACGATGCGCCCGCCCTTGGGCGCCCGCGGATTGGCATAGGGCAGGGACACAAAATCAGGTGGCAGGGCGGGCTCGCCATACATAGCTATGCCGTGCTGCGGTTCGGCACTGGCGAATCCGCTCGCCAGAATCAGCGCGGCCAGCGTCCGTCCGAGCCCGCGGCGGGCGAAAAAAATTGGTCTCATTTCCACGACAATTCCCGGTATCCCTGTTTTCATTGGGCCGGAGCCTAGGCGCGCTTTTGTGACTTTTCAAACTTTTAGCTTGGAGCTGAGCGGCGGTTTGCGTATAAAGGGGGCACTGCTCGATAGGTTTCTTGCCTGTATGAAACCTGCCTCAATAACTTAACGCCGGCTTCGCGCCGGCGTTTTTTTTGGTGGCGCAAACCGGCTTCCCTTTGCACCTGCGACATATATGCTCGCCCCGTCCAACGAGGGGAGACACCGCAAATGTCGCTAAAGGGAAAAACCGCCGTCATCACCGGATCGAATTCGGGAATCGGGCTGGGCGTGGCCATCGAACTGGCCCGCGCCGGAGCCGATATCGTGTTGAACTCGTTCACCGACCGCGACGAGGATCACGCGCTGGCCGCGCGTCTGGCGCAGGATCACGGGATCGAGGCGCGCTACATCGCCGCCGACATGTCGAAACCGGGCGACTGCCGGGCGCTGATCGAACGCGCCGGCGCCTGCGACATCCTGGTTAACAACGCTGGCATCCAGCATGTCGCGCCGATCGACGAGTTTCCCGCCGAGAAATGGGATGCGATCATCGCGATCAATCTCAGCTCCGCTTTTCACACCACCGCCGCGGCGCTGCCGAAGATGCGCGCGGCCGGCTGGGGGCGGATCGTCAACATCGCCTCGGCGCACGGGCTGACCGCCTCGCCCTTCAAATCGGCCTATGTCGCGGCCAAGCACGGCATCGTCGGGCTGACCAAGACCACGGCGCTGGAAACCGCCGAACAGCCGATCACCTGCAACGCGATCTGCCCGGGCTATGTCCTGACCCCGCTGGTCGAGGCGCAGATCCCCGACACGATGAAGGAATACGGGATGGATCGCGACGGGGTGATCCGCAACGTGATGCTGGCGCGGCAGCCGTCGAAGGATTTCGTGACCGTGGAGCAACTGGGCGGGACGGCGGTGTTCCTGTGCTCGGACGCGGCGGCGCAGATCACCGGGACGACGATCAGCGTGGATGGCGGCTGGACGGCGTTGTGACGGGGGACGGGGCGAGGGGCGCCGCCCCTCGCGCTCCCCGGGATATTTGAAGCCAGAAGAAGGCAGGAGCGGCGCGTCAGAGTGCGCGCAGCAGCGCGGCGGCCAGCGCCCACATCACCAGGGCGATGCCGAGATCGAGCCCCTGCCAGGCGCGCCGGCTCTGCATGAGCGGGGCGAGCAGGCGCGCGCCGTAGCCCAACGAGAAGAAGAAGGTGAAGGAGGCGGCGGAGGCGGCCAGCGCGAAGGTGATCCTGTCGCCGGCGGCCGCGTATTGCGTGGAGACCGCGCCGATCAGCCCCAGCGTGTCGAGATAGACATGCGGGTTGAGCCAGGTGAAGGCGGCGCCGGCGGCCAGGGTGGGCCAGAGGGCCGCGGATTGCCCCTGCGCGGTCAATGCGCCGGCACCGCGCCAGGCGGCGCGCAGGCGCAGCCCGCCGTAGACCGCGAGGAAGGCCGCGCCGGCCAGCGTCATGGCGCGCGGCAGCCAGGGCGCCAGCGTGACCAGCGTGCCGAATCCCGCCACGCCCGCCGCGATCAGCACCGCGTCGGAGAGCGCGCAGAGCAGGCAGAGCCAGAACACATGGGCACGCAGCAGCCCCTGGCGCAGCACGAAGGCGTTCTGCGCGCCGATGGCCAGGATCAGGGACAGCGCCGTCAGGTAGCCGGTTGCGGCCGCGCCCAGCATCGGCGGGTCACTCGGCGGGGGGCTCGTGCAGGGGTTCGGCCACGATGGGCGGGCCTGCGGGGTTCTTTTCGTTGGGGTAGACGAGGCCCGCCGAGATCACCAGCTTGGCCGCGTCCTCGATCCCCATGTCGAGGAAGATCACGTCCTCGCGCGGCACGAACAGCAGGAAGCCCGAGGTCGGGTTCGGCGTGGTCGGCAGGAAGACCGAGATCAACGGCTCGTCGCGCGGGATTCGGCGGTCGATCTCGCCCTTGGTGGCGGTTGAGACGAAGGCCACGGCCCACATCCCCTTGCGGGGATATTCCACCAGGCAGGCGCGGTCGAAGGAGGTCTCGGACTGGGCGAAGACGGTTTCGGCGAGCTGCTTCACCCCGGAATAGATCGAGCGCACCACCGGCATGCGGTCCACCAGCCCCTCGCCCCAGCTCAGCAGGGAGCGGCCGATCAGCCCCTTGGCGATCCAGCCCACGAGCACGGTGAAGATCAGGAAGAACACCACGCCGACGCCGCGGATGTTGACCTGCGTGTCCTCGCCGAAGATCTGCCTCAGCACGGTTTCGGGGTGATAGGCATTGGGCACGAAGGGCAGCACGAAGCCGTCGATCCAGCCCACCACGGTCCAGATCAGCCAGACGGTCAGTCCGATCGGGGCGATCACCACGATCCCGGTGAGGAAGGAGTTGCGCAGCCACCCCAGCGGGCGCCGCCGCCTGCGGGTCTGCTCGGTGTGGTCGTCCTGGTCGTTTTCGAACATGCTGTGCCCTGCTCCCTTTGCAGCGCAACTTAGGGGCTCGACGCGGCGTCCACAATATCGCGCGGCGGGCCGGGCGGCGTTTCCTTCAGCTGTTGCACAAGTGCCGGGCGATCGCCGCGGCCAGCCGCGCATTGTTCAGCACCAGCGCGATATTGGCCTCGAGCGAGCGGCCCCCGGTGCGCTCGAAGATGCGCTGCAGCAGGAAGGGGGTCACGGATTTGCCGGCGACGCCCGCACGCGCGGCGTCGGACAGGGCGGCGGCGATGATCGGGTCGATCTCGTCGCGCGGAATCTCGGCCTCTGGCGGGATCGGGTTGGCGATCAGCTGGCCGCCGGCCAGCCCGAGCGCGCCGCGCAGCCGGTGGGCGCGGGCGATCTCGGCGGCGCTGTCCATCCGCAGCGGCGCGGGCAGGCCGGAGCGGCGCGACCAGAAGGCAGGGAAATCGTCGCTGTGGTAGCCGATGACCGGCACGCCGAGGGTTTCCAGCACCTCCAATGTCTTGGCCAGGTCGAGAATGGCCTTGGCGCCGGCGGCAACCACCGTGACCGGGGTCCGGGCCAGTTCGCCGAGGTCGGCGGAGATGTCGAAGCTCAGTTCGGCGCCGCGGTGCACGCCGCCGATGCCGCCGGTGGCGAAGACCGCGATGCCCGCGAGATGCGCGCAGATCATGGTGGCGGCGACGGTGGTGGCGCCGGTCCCGCCCGTCGCAAGGCAAGCGGCGAGATCGGTGCGGCTGAGCTTGCGCACCGCTTTCGCCTGCGCCAGCGCAGTCAGCTGGTCGCCGGTCAGGCCGGCGTGGATCCGGCCCTCGATCACCGCGATGGTGGCGGGCACGGCGCCGGCGGCGCGCACCGCCGCCTCGACGGCGCGGGCGGTCTCCAGGTTCTGCGGCCAGGGCATGCCGTGGGTGATGATGGTGCTTTCCAGCGCCACCACGGGGCGGGCTTCGGCGAGGGCGGCGGCGACCTCGGGCGAAAAGTCGAGGGGCAGGGTCATGTCAGTCTCCCGATACATGGCGGGCGG
Source organism: Actibacterium sp. MT2.3-13A (assembly GCF_018139985.1). Lineage (GTDB taxonomy): Bacteria > Pseudomonadota > Alphaproteobacteria > Rhodobacterales > Rhodobacteraceae > JAGSOU01. The sequence continues at coordinate 88,314 of NZ_JAGSOU010000002.1, forward strand.
CGGCGGCGAGCGCGGCCTCGAGCGCCGCGGCGCGATCCGCCCCGGCGCATTCGGCCGCGATATGGGCGGCCATGAAGCTGTCGCCGGCGCCGGTGACGCGGCGCAGCGTCACCTTGGGCGGCCGGCGGGTGATCGGCCCGCCCGGCGTAGCATCGGTCACCGGGCCGGCGCCGGCCGTGACCAGCGCGCGCGCCGCTCCGGCCGCGTGCAGGCCTGCGGCGGCGGCGGCGCTGTCCGCGAAGCGGGTGCCGCAGAGCAGACCGGCCTCTTCGAGATTGACGTAGAAGCTCGCGCGCGGATGGCCGAGCAGCGGGCGCAGCCGCTCCGCCTTGCCGGGGCTGGCGGGCGCCACACGCAGGTCGGCGGCGGCGAAAAGCGGGCTGTGCGCGATTTCGGCCAGCAGGGTCTCGGTGAGATTGCCGTCGAGGGCGATCAGGCCGGGGTAGGGGGCGTGCGGCGCGCCGAGCCGCCCGTCGGAAAGCGCGGCCAGGATGGCGTTGCCCGCGGCTTCGAGCGAGCGGGCATCGGCGATGGCGGCCACCAGCCCGCGCGCGTCCTCGACCGCGATGTAGCGGTCGGTGGGCAGATCGGCGCTGCGGTGGACGTGGTCGGTGTTCAGCCCCATCGCCCGCGCCTCGGCCAGCAACTCGCGCCCCTCTGCATCCTCGCCCACCACGCTGAGCAGCGCCGGCGCGAGCCCGTGGCGGCGCAGCGCCACGGCGATGTTCATCGCCACGCCGCCGGGCAGGCGGCGGATATGGCCGGGCATGTCGGCGCCGGGGGGCATGGCGGCGGGGCTGCGGCCGATCACGTCCCACAGGACGGAGCCGATGCACAGGATGTCGGGGCGCGTGGTCATGGCCCGGATTTGGACCGCGGGCGGCGCGCTTGGCAAGCGGGGGATGCCTCCGGCGGCGATATTTCCGGCCGGAAGAAGGGGGCGGGGGTTGCGCCCGGGCGGAGGGCGGTGTAAACGCGCGCTCACTTCACAGGCGGGGTTTGGGCCGGGCGGGGAGAAATCCCGTGACGGTCCGCCGGTTGGGCATCAGCCCTTGAAGACCCCGCTCAGGCGCAAACCGGAAAGGAAAAGACATGGCGCTTCCCGAATACACCATGCGTCAGCTGCTGGAAGCTGGCGTTCACTTTGGCCACCAGACGCAACGCTGGAACCCCCGTATGCAGGAGTTCATCTACGGCGAGCGCAACGGCATCCACATCCTCGACCTGACGCAGACCGTGCCGATGCTGGACGCGGCGCTGAACGCGGTCCGCGAGACCGTCGCCAAGGGCGGCCGCATCCTGTTCGTCGGCACCAAGCGCCAGGCGCAGAAGCCGGTGGCGGACGCCGCCGAGAAATGCGCCCAGTACTACATGAACCACCGCTGGCTGGGCGGCACGCTGACCAACTGGAAAACCGTTTCGCAGTCGATCCAGCGCCTGAAGGCCATCGACGAGCAGATGGAATCCGGCGCCGAAGGCCTGACCAAGAAGGAACGCCTGGGCATGGAGCGCGAGCAGGCCAAGCTGCAGGCCAGCCTGGGTGGCATCCGCGAAATGGGCGGCCTGCCGGACCTGCTGTTCGTGATCGACGTCAAGAAAGAGGATCTGGCCATCCTCGAGGCCAAGAAGCTGGGCATCCCGGTGGTCGGCGTGGTCGACACCAACTGCTCGCCCGCGGGTGTGGACTACATCATCCCCGGCAACGACGACGCCGCGCGCGCCATCTCGCTCTATTGCGACCTGGTCAGCCGCGCCGCGCTGGACGGCATGACCGCCCAGATGGAAACCGCCGGCTTTGACCTCGGCGCCCTGGAAGAGGGCATCGAGGAAGCCGCGGTGGCCGAAGAGGCCGGCGCGGAGGGCTGAGCGCCCGCTGTCACGGAATTGATACCGGGCGCGGGTAAGGCCGCGCCTGGGCATCACACAGGAAATCGAGGAGAGCCAAGATGGCAATCACCGCAGCAATGGTGAAGGACCTGCGCGACCAGACCGGCGCAGGCATGATGGACGCCAAGAAGGCGCTGACCGAGACCGACGGCGACATGGAAGCCGCCGTCGACTGGCTGCGCACCAAGGGTCTGGCCAAGGCCGCCAAGAAATCGGGCCGCACCGCGGCAGAGGGCCTGGTGGCCGTCGCCGTCGAAGGCGGCAAGGCCGTGGCCGTGGAAGTGAACTCGGAAACCGACTTCGTCGCCAAGAACGCCGAGTTCCAGGACATGGTCGCGCGCATCGCGCAGGCCGCCTTGGGCGCATCGGACATCGAGGCGCTGAAGGCAGCCGACCTCGGCGGCAAGACCGTCGCCGACATCCTGACCGACAAGATCGCCACCATCGGCGAGAACATGACCCTGCGCCGGATGGCGTCGATCGAGGGCGATACCGTGGTGTCCTACATCCACAACGCCGCCGCCGAGGGCATGGGCAAGATCGGCGTGCTGGTCGCGCTGAAGGGCGACAACGAGGCCTTTGGCCGCCAGGTCGCCATGCATGTCGCCGCCGCCAACCCGGCCTCGCTGGGCGAAGCCGATCTCGACCCGGCCGTGGTCGAGAAGGAGCGCCAGGTGCAGATCGACATCGCGCGTGAATCGGGCAAGCCCGAGCAGGTCATCGAGAAGATGATCGAAGGCCGGATGAAGAAGTTCCTGTCGGAGGTGACCCTGCTGGGCCAGGCCTTCGTGATCAACCCCGACCTGACCGTCGAGGCCGCCGCCAAGGAAGCCGGCGTCGAGATCACCGGTTTCGTGCGCCTCGAAGTGGGCGAGGGGATCGAAAAGGAAGAAGAGGACTTCGCCGCCGAGGTGGCCAAGGCCGCACAGGGCTGAGCCCTTGCGCGGCCCGGTGCGCCGGGCCGCGTCTTGCCAGGCGCCGGGCGACCGCAATGTCGCACAAAAAAACGGTGCAGTCGGATCGACTGCACCGTTTTCCTGTTGCGCCACACCTGTTGGGGATGAGGACAGGACGCAATTTAGGCGCCGCACCCGCCGGCCGACTATAGACCGGCTGGGCACGACATTCCGGTTTCCCGGACGACCCGGAGCCTATGCAAGAATTGCGCATCGCTCCTGGCCGCTGTTCCCTGGCATCAATTGCCACCACTCACGGAACAACTTTATTATGCATCTTTACCCAAGGAGAATTAAGTCAGGAAATCCCTACCCTGACCATTTGGACAAAATCACGGCTCGACCAGGAAAATCTGGTTCTGGACCGCGGCCTTGAGCACGGCCTGGGTGGTCGTTTCCACCTCCAGCGCCTCGCGGGCGAGGCGCAGATGCTTCTCGACGGTGGCGGAGGTCAGCCCCATGATCGTGGCGATGTCGGCCGTGGTCTTTCCGTCGCTGACCCATTCCAGCGCCTCGCGCTGGCGCGGGGTCAGGGCACGCCCGCCCGGATTGTAGGGCAGGTTGACCAGTTTCAGATGCGCCACGTTCCACAGCAACTCGATCTTGCGCCCGTGTTGGGCCCAGATCTCGTCCACGTCGTCTTGGCTCACCCCGGATGGCGCAGACAGACCGACGGCGCCTTTCGCGCGTGACGACAGTTCCATGAAGCTGATCGTGTAACCCGCGGTCACGCCGTGTTTGCGGTTGAATTCCATCACCCGCAACTCTTCCGGGGTCATCGCGCCGGCCTCGGCCCGTTCCCGCATCCAGTGCCACGAACAGGACCCGACATGATTGGCCGCCCAATGCACCATCGGCGCGTCGAAATACAGGCCGCCCTTGATGAAGGGGTCGATATAGCCGCTCTCGTGATTGGACAAGATCAGCAGGTCATGCGGATTGCCGAAGGATCGGGCCATGCGATACCGGGTGAAGCCGTAGATCACCCGGTCGAATCCGTAGTCGGCCATGCGCGGCGGCAGGTGCGACCAGACCTCCTCGATGTTGCGCGCCGATACGATCGCCTCCAGGTCGTCGAGCATTACGCGCCCCCCTGGAGATGCTCCAACAAGGCGTCGATGGCCAGCCCGTAGCCCGCCGCGCCGAAGCCGCAGATCTGCCCGAGCGCGACCGGCGCGATAAAGGATTTGTGCCGGAACGGCTCGCGCGCATGGATGTTCGACAAATGCAGTTCGATCACCGGCAGCGCCACCGAGGCGATGGCATCCATCAGCGCCACAGAGGTGTGGGTGTAGGCGCCGGCATTCAGAATGATGCCGTCGTGAACCCCGCGCGCGGCGTGGATCGCATCAAGCAGCACCCCTTCATGGTTCGACTGAAGGAAATCCAGACCGATTCCCAGGTTTCGCGCCTTGGTCCGGCAGGCATTCTCGATGTCGGCCAGGGTCACGCGGCCGTAGACCTCCGGCTGGCGGGTGCCCAGAAGGTTGAGATTCGGCCCGTTCAAGATCAGTAGTGACGGCATAAGTAGTCCCCCTAGCTGCACTTTTAGACAGGTTTCCCCGGGGATGTCGAGACCCAACGGCGCAAATGTGGCAGCGCTAACAGTTTCTGCTAGAATTGACCGGGCAGGGAGCTCGACGCGCATGGCTGACGGGAAGTTCGACGTGATCATCATCGGCGGAGCCGTCATGGGCAGCGCTGCGGCGTTCTGGCTGACGCGGCTGGCCGGGCAGGGGCTGAAGGTGCTGGTCCTGGAGGCCGACCCCAGCTATGCGCGCGCCTCAACCGCGTTGTCCGTCGCCTCGATCCGGCAGCAGTTCTCGACGGCTCTGAACGTGAAGATTTCACGATATGGAATTGAGTTTATTAGAAACATCAGGAATCATGCCGGGCCGGAAGGTGGCGTGTCCGATCTCGGTCTGATCGAGAACGGCTATCTCTTTCTCGCGGGCAGCGCCGAAAAGGCGGCGCTGATGGCCGAGTTGCAGCAGATCCAGCGGGCCGAGGGCGCGGCGACCGAGCTGCTCGACCGCGCGGAGCTGGCGGCGCGCTTTCCCTGGCTGGCGCTGGACGATGTGGTCCTGGGCAGCTTCGGCCCGCGCGACGAGGGCTGGTTCGACAACATGGGGCTCATGGGCGCGCTGAAATCAGCGGCCCGCGCCGGCGGGGTCCGTTTCCGCCACGCGCGGGTCTGTGGGCTGAGCCGCCGGGCAAACCGCGTCACGGGCGTGACCCTGGAGGACGGCACCCGTCTGCGTTGCAGCGCGGTCATCAACGCGGCGGGCACCTCGGCCGCGGCGGTGCTGCGGATGCTGGGCGAGGTTCTGCCCGTAGAGCCACGAAAACGCACGGTTTTCTTGATCGATGCGCCAAAGGCCCGCCACCGCGACGCGCCGCTTCTGGTCGATCACACCGGCTTCTACCTGCGGCCCGAGGGCGACCACTGGATCTGTGCCACGGTGCCCGATGGCGACGGGCCGGCCGACCCGGAGGATTTCGAGCCGGATCATCATCTGTTCGAAGACGTGATCTGGGAACGGCTCCATGCGCGGGCGCCCGGGTTCGACGCGATCAAGGTGTTGCGCAGCTGGGCCGGGCATTACGCCTATAACACGCTCGATCAGAACGCGATCGTCGGACGCTGGCCGGGACTGGACAACCTGTACCTGATGAACGGTTTTTCCGGTCACGGGCTGCAACAGGCGCCGGCCATCGGGCGCGGCATCGCAGAGCTGATCACCGGCGGGGCGTATCGGAGCCTGGATCTGTCGCCGCTGGGGCCGGATCGCATTGGCGCGAACCGGCCATTCCTGGAAAAAGCCGTTGTGTGAAGGGGTTTGCCGCCGATCTTGACCGGATGCCAATGCAAGATATGGGGTGTATCCCCTCAGCATACGTAAAGACTCGACTCACGTGGAGGACTCGTGAGATCAGATTGTTATGCCAGTTCTACGCACGATACTCACCGTTGCCACGGTGCTCGGGATTTTGGTCTCCCCATTTGATTGGGGGCAACTTCCCATGATGTACCCTAGTATTTTGGGCTTTTTGCCAGATTGGGTTTTCACGACTCCCGGTCTGATCTCGCTTGTCCTTTTGGTCGCATATATTTCGGCTGAGGTACGAAATATTCGACGGTGGCTGCAATATAAGTGGCTGTCGCCAGAACGAGCTGCTAGGTGCCTGAGGCATCATTTTGGAAAATCAGAACTAGATTATTTCGCGGCCATGATTGACTTCCCGGTGGAGCAAGGTGGATGTTTGGCGGATGTTGCGATGGACTTCCTGGAGCAAGGCGTTAGCAACGGTCATGTTGCTATGCGGGGGAAGTTGGAGAATGGTAGCTCTTTGATGCGCGTTCCAACCCCACTGCAAGATCACACGTACTCCCGTGTTCAACATAGACCGCCATCTGAAGCGCAAATAGGATCTGACGGGAACACTTATGTTGATCTAGAATTCCGGCGCTCAGATATTAAGAAATGGGTGAAAAAGATTAGGAAAGACGAAGATGCAAAATCTAAAAACAGCTCGGCAGAAGGGAAAAATTGACGAATTCGTCAAAGAGCACGAGGCCGACCCACAAGGCGACCTCGACAAGCTGGATGCTACGATTAAGAACCCAACTAATGGAACCGAGAAAGCAGTTCGTCAAGCATCGTCTCTGGCTGCATCCGACGATTAAAGCGGTACTCAAACTCCTTGACGTATCGCTCAAGGTGCTTGTGCGATACGCTTGTGTGGGTGCCCGCAATAGACTTCTTCAAGTGATTGAAAAAGCTCTCGATCTGGTTGGTGCTGACGCCATCAAGCGTAGCGTATTCGCCTTGGCCGTGGTTGACGGTCTTGTGGGTGTAGTCGTCAACCGGCAGAGCCTTCTTGTAGGCGCGGTGTTCGTCGGTGTGAACCTCTGACCCAGGCTTCACGTTGTTAGTAATCTGCGGGAGCAGAGACCAGCGCTGTTGATCGGGAACGACTTTCAGGATCACGTCACCGCCGCGCTCCATCATGCCCATGACAACGGCCTTGCGCTCACGCCAGTCCATTCCGGTGGTAACGCCGCCGTAGAAGGTTTCATCGACTTCCACGACCTCACCAGCGCCGCCGAGAGGCGCGTCACCGTCGATAGCGGCCATGTGGTCGCGGATCAGGCACGCCATGCGCCACGCGGTCTTGTAGGTCACGCCAAGCTGGCGTTGCAGTTCCTTGGCGCTGACGCCGTGCTTGGACGTGGTGAACAGGAAGATCGCGTAGAACCACAGTTGAAGCGGGGTGCGGCTCTTTTCGAAGATGCTGCCGACCATCGGATGAATGTGATGGCCGCACCATTGGCAAGAATAGGCTTGCTCGGACTTGAGGCGATACCACTTGGCCGAGCGCTCACACTTGGGGCAGACGTGGCCTTGTCCGAAGCGAACATTAAAAAGATGCTCTAAGCAGGCGTCATCATTCGGAAACTTCTGAAAGAACTGGCGAACGGTGGTCGGTTTCATGGCTGTGTCCCCTCTGATACTAATCAGATGGGAACGAGGCTACCGTATGTCAAGGGGATACACGCCCAAGATATTAACATAATACTGATTATCGGAATCAGCCCAGAGCGTAGCCGGCGCCCCGCACCGTGCGGATCGGGTCTTCTCCGCCGAACTGGCACAGCGCCTTGCGCAGCCGTCCGATGTGGACGTCGACCGTGCGCGTGTCGACATAGATGTCGCGCCCCCACACCCGGTCGAGCAGTTGCTCGCGGCTCCAGACGCGGCCCGGTTTTTCCATGAAGGTGCTCAGCAGCCGGAACTCGGTCGGCCCCAGCTTCAGCTGTTCTCCGTCGCGGAAGACCTTGTGGGTCTCGGAGTCCAGAACGATACCCTGGAATTCCAGCCGCTCTCCGACCGTGGCCGGCCGCGTGCGGCGCAGCTGGGCGCGCACGCGGGCCATCAGCTCGACCAGCGAATACGGCTTCACCACATAATCGTCGGCGCCGGTCTCAAGCCCCCTCACCCGGTCCACCTCCTCGGCCCGGGCCGAGAGCATGATGATCGGCACGCCGCGGGTCTCGGCCCGCGATTTCAGCCGCCGGCACACCTCGATCCCCGAGACCGAGGGCAGCATCCAGTCGAGGACGATGATGTCCGGGACCGCTTCCTCGGCCAGCAGCAGCGCTTCCTCGCCGTTTTCGGCGCTGGTGACGGCAAAGCCCTCGGCCTCGAGGTTATAGGCGAGCACCTCGCGCTGCGCCGGCTCGTCCTCGACCACCAGAACGGTGGGCCGCTCGACCGTTGCCATTACGGGGCCTCATCGGCGGCAAAGGCGGTGGCGTCGCCCTTGGGGCGGCTGTCCTCGGGCATTTCGCCGGTGGTCAGGTAGATCACCTGCTCGGCGATCGAGGTCACATGGTCGCCCATGCGCTCGATGTTCTTGGCGATGAAATGCAGGTGCATGCAGGCGGTGATGTTGCGCGGATCCTCCATCATGAAGGTCAGGAATTCTCGGAACAGCGCGTTGTACATCTGGTCCACTTCCTCGTCCCGCCGGCGCACGTCCTCGGCGAGTTCGGCGTCGCGCTGGATATAGGCGTCCAGCGCGTCCTTCATCATGCCCTCGACGGTCTTGGCCATGCGCCGGATGGCGCCCGAGGACCCCTCGATCGGGGCCATCTGGACCAGCACCGAGGTGCGCTTGGCCATGTTCTTGGCATAGTCGCCCACGCGTTCGAGATTGGCGCTGATCTTCATCACGCTGAGCACGGTCCGCAGGTCCGAGGCGGCGGGCTGGCGCAGCGCCAGAACGCGCGCGGCCTCTTCGTTGACCTGCTCTTCGAGGGCGTCGATGACCCTGTCGTTCTCGCGCACGCGGCGGGCGAGTTCCTCGTCGCGGTTTTCCAGCGAGTTCGCGGCCGACAGAATGGCCTCCTCGACGAGGCCGCCCATCTTCATGATCAGCGCCTGGATCGACTCCAAGTCTCGGTCATAGGATTTGACGATATGTTGATCGGGCATGATTGCGGGCCTCCCTAGCCGATGCGACCAGTGATGTAGCTTTCCGTGCGCGGATCGCTGGGATTGGTGAAGATGTGGCCGGTCTCGCCGTATTCGACCAGGTGGCCGAGGTGGAAGAACGCGGTCTTCTGGCTGACCCGCGCCGCCTGCTGCATGGAGTGGGTCACGATCACCACCGAATAGCTTTCGCGCAGTTCGTCGATCAGTTCCTCGACCTGCGCCGTGGCGATCGGGTCGAGCGCCGAGCACGGCTCGTCCATCAGCAGCACCTCCGGCTCGGTGGCGATGGCGCGCGCGATGCACAGCCGCTGCTGCTGGCCGCCCGACAGCCCCGTGCCGGGGGCGTCCAGACGGTCCTTCACCTCGTCCCAGATGGCGCCGCGGCGCAGGGATTTCTCGACGATCTCGTCCAGGTCGGCCTTGTTGCGGGCCAGCCCGTGGATGCGCGGCCCGTAGGCGATGTTGTCATAGATCGACTTGGGGAACGGGTTGGGCTTCTGGAACACCATGCCGACCTTGGCGCGCAGCTGCACCGGATCGACCTTGGGGTCGTAGATGTCCTCTCCGTCGAGCAGGATCGTGCCCTCGACGCGGGCGATGTCGATCGTGTCGTTCATCCGGTTCAGGCAGCGGAGAAACGTTGACTTGCCGCAGCCCGAGGGACCGATGAAGGCGGTCACCGTCTTGTCCTCGATGTCGATATCGACATCCTTGATCGCGTGATTGTCGCCATAATAGACTTGGCAGCCCCGCGCGGAAATCTTGACCTCTTTGATGCCCACCGATCTCTCCAGAATTCGCATGTCGTTCATTGCGGCGGTCCCCGTTACCAGCGGCGCTCGAAGCGCCGGCGCAGCAGGATGGCGATGATGTTCATCGTCATCAGGAACAGCAGCAGGATGATGATACCGCCCCAGGCGCGCTCATAATAGGCCGGGTCTGCGCGTTTCGCCCATTCGTAGATCTGTGCGGGCATCGCCGAGTTCGGATCGAGGAAGCCCGAGCCGATGCCCTGCGGGTAGTTCGAGGCGATGTAGCCCACCATCCCGATCAGCAACAGCGGCGCGGTCTCGCCGAGGGCCTGCGCCAGCCCGATGATGGTGCCGGTCAGGATGCCGGGCATCGCCAGCGGCAGGACGTGGTGGAACACCGACTGCATCTTCGAGGCCCCTACCCCTAGCGCCGCGTCGCGGATCGAGGGCGGCACCGCCTTCAGCGCGGCGCGGGTCGAGATGATGATCGTCGGCAGCGTCATCAGCGTCAGCACCAGGCCGCCCACCAGGGGCGCCGACTGCGGCAGATGTGCGAACTGAATGAACACCGCGAGGCCGAGGATGCCGAAGACGATCGAGGGCACCGCGGCGAGGTTCGAGATGTTCACCTCGATCAGGTCGGTGAAGCGGTTCTTCGGCGCGAATTCCTCAAGATAGATCGACGCCGCCACGCCGATCGGCAGCGACAGCCCCAGGACCACCAGCATCATGAACAGAGAGCCCAGCATCGACACGCCCATGCCGGCCTGCTCGGGCCGCGATTCGGAGGCGTCGGCGCCGGTGATGAAGGCCCAGTTGAAGCCTTTGCGCAGCATCCCGGCCGCGACCATCGCATCGGCCAGATCGAGATGCGCGGCGCTGATGTTCTTGTCGCGCGCGATCGAGTCGCGCGTCACGCGGCCCTTCAGGTAGCCGTCCACCCGGCTGGAGGCGAGCAGGCGGAACTCCACCGTCTCGCCGATTCTGCCGGGGTTGGCGATGACGTAGTCGCGCACCTGCGCGGCGGCGCTGGCCGACAGCAGGGCGCGGTATTCCTTGGGTTTTTCGAAGGTGCTGTCGATCCCGCGCTCGGCCAGCATGGTCTGCAGCGCCTCGTCGATCAGCGGGCTGTAGCCGAAGGTGGAGACCTTCTTGATATCCTCGATGTCGCGCGCCCCCTTCTTGTCCAGCTTGGCCGGGTCCAGATAGACCGGCGCAGTGACGAAGCTTTGCTGGAAGGCGCCCGTGCCGTTGAGCAGGATCACCGACAGCAACGCAATCACGAAGGCCACGCCGATCGCCACCGCGACCATGCCGTAAAGGCGGAAGCGTTTCTCGGCGGCGTTGCGGCGCCGGGTGCGCGCATCGGTGGCGTAGAGCGAACCGCCGGTCCGCCCCGCCGGCGCGCCGCGCCGGGGCTGGTTTGCGGAGAGATCGGTCATTCGTACTGCTCCCGATACTTGCGGACGATATAAAGCGCGAACACGTTCAGCCCGAGGGTGATCACGAACAGCGTCATGCCCAGGGCGAAGGCCACCAGCGCCTCGGGCGAGGCGAAATCGGCGTCGCCGGTCAGCTGGCTGACGACCTTGGCGGTGACGGTGGTCATCGCCTCGAACGGGTTGAGGCTGAGCTTGGCCGCGGCCCCTGCCCCCAGCACCACGATCATGGTCTCGCCGATGGCGCGCGAGGCGGCCAGCAGGATCGCCCCCACGATCCCCGGCAGCGCGGCGGGCAGCACCACCTGTTTCACGGTTTCCGATTTCGTGGCGCCGAGGCCGAGGCTGCCGTCGCGCATCGCCTGCGGAACCGCGTTGATGATGTCGTCAGACAGCGAACTGACGAAGGGGATCAGCATCACCCCCATGACCAGGCCGGCGGTCATCACTGCCGTGCCGCCCTGCATCCAGTTCACGCCCAGCAGCCCGCCCTGCCCGAAGACGCTGACCAGCAGCGGCCCGACGGTCAGCAGCGCGAACAGGCCGTAGACGATGGTGGGGATGCCGGCCAGGATCTCCAGCATCGGCTTGGCGATGGCCCGGACTTGCGGGGAGGCGTATTCCGACAGGTAGATCGCGGCGAACAGCCCGATCGGCACCGCCACCAGCAGCGCGATCAGCGAAATATAGAGCGTCCCCCACAGCAGCGGCAGGATGCCAAGCTCCGATCCGCCGCCGAAGCTCGGGCTCCAGGTCCGGCCAGTGAAGAAATCCAGCGCCGGGTAGAGGCGGAAGAACTCGGCGGTGTTGAAGATCAGCGACAGGATGATGCCCAGCGTGGTCAGGATGGCGATTGTCGAGGCGAGGATAAGCAGCGCCTTGACGCCCGCCTCCACCACGTTGCGGGCGCGGAAATCCTTGTCGGTTCGGGCCAGCGCGAGGGCCAGTCCACCCAGCGCCAGCGCCAGCACCAGCCCGGTCATCAGCCAGCGCCCGGTGCCGCTCAGCACGCGGTAGCGCTGCGCGGCGGTCAGCACCTCGGGGCGCACCTCCGCCCCCAGCGCCACGCCGACGCGGCCCAGCAACTCGCGGATATCGGTGGTCTCGGGGCTGAGCGTGCCGGCCTCCTGCGCGGTGATCGCGCCCTGCTGCACGGCCAGGTCCAGCCCCTCGGCCACGCGGCGCACGTCGCTCATCACCAGCGACAGGTTGGAACCCTCCCCGATCGCCGTGTCCGGGATCATCCCCGAGACCCGGCTGTCGATCAGCAGCGGCTGGACCAGCAGCCATCCCATCAGCAGCAGCAGCGCCGGCACCCCCGCCGAGAGTGCGGCGTTGAGCCCGTAGTAGGAGGGCAGCGAATGCAGGCGCCGCGCATCCCCCCCGGCCGAGCCGAGGGCGCGCCCGCGCCCGAGGAAATATCCGACCCCGCCAAGCGCGATCACGATCAGGATGAGCCACAGGACAGGCATGCGTCCCTCGTTCAGTTGCGGTTGGCCCTAATAGGCACAAAAGAGCGGCGCGGTAAACCGCGCCGCTCCAAGAAGCGACTGGCGCTCAGTTCATGGTCTTTTCGTCAGCCACGGCGGCCTGGGTCTCGGCCAGCTCGGGGTCCGACACCAGGCCGTAGGCGGCCAGCGGGCCGTCCGGGCCGGCGATCTCGTCGGCGACGAAGAATTCGGCATATTCCTTCAGGCCGGGGATCACGCCGATATGCGCCTTCTTGATGTAGAAATACAGCGGACGCGACACCGGGTATTCGCCCGAGGCGATGGTCTCGGTCGAGGGCGCGACGCCCGACATGGTGGCCACTTTCAGCTTGTCGGTGTTGTTCTCGTAGAAGGCCAGGCCGAACACGCCCACGCCGTTGCGGTTGGCGTCGATGCGGGCCAGGGTCTCGGTGTAGTCGCCGTCGATATCGACCGAGCGCCCGTCGGTGCGCACGGCGATGCAGGCGTCCTCGGCGTCGTCCTCGGACATGCCGGCCGCGACCATGGCTTCCAGCGCGCCGGTGGCTTCGCAGCCCGCGGCCAGGACCTTCTCTTCAAAGACTTCGCGGGTGCCGTGCTTGGTGCCCGGGATGAAAGCGGCGATTTCGGCGTCCGGCAGATCGGCGTTGAAATCCGACCATTTGGTGTAGGGGTTGTCGACCAGCGCGCCGTCCTTCACCACTTTCGGCGCCAGCGCGTTGTACCAGTCGGCCGGCTCAAAGGCGGCGAAGGCCGGGCCGTCGATCTGGCTGGCGAAGACGATCCCGTCATAGCCGATGCGGACCTCGATGATGTCGGTCACGCCGGCCTCGGCGCAGGCCTTGATTTCCTTGTCCTTGATCTTGCGCGAGGCGTTCGCGATGTCGATGGTGTTCTCGCCCACGCCCTCGCAGAAACGCTTCAGACCGGCCGAGGAGCCGCCCGATTCCACGACCGGGGTCGGGAAGTCGAAGTTTTCGCCGAAGGCTTCGGCCACGATCGAGGCATAGGGAAGGACGGTCGAGGAGCCGGCAATCTGCACGTTGTCGCGCGCGGCGGCGGCGGTGGCAGAAACGGCAGCGATCGCCAGAGCGGAGGCGGTCAGTTTCACAGAGGACATATAGAGCTCCTGGTGTCAGTGTCCGGTCGTCAGAAGTGGCGACCCTGCCGCGGTCCCTAGACCCCGGGCACAATGGTTTTGTGACAGGAGTGTAACGCTTTCGTGACAACCGCCCTACTCCGCCTGCGACCTTCTGGCACAAAAAAACGCGGGCGCTCGGGCGCGCGGGGCTAAGCCACTGGCAGCATGACGGAAAACGTGCTTCCCTGCCCCGGCTGGCTTTCGATGCGGAAGCGGCCTCGATGGCGGTTGACGATATGTTTGACGATGGCCAGGCCCAGCCCGGTGCCCCCCATCTCGCGCGAGCGGTGGCTGTCGACTCGGTAGAATCGCTCGGTGAGTCGCGGAATGTGCACCGGATCGAAGCCCTCTCCCCGGTCCTGCACGTCGATGCGCACGCCGGGCCCGCGGAAGGCCAGCTCGCGCTCGCTGTGGGTGATGCGGATGCTCACCAGCCCGCCCGAGCCGCCATATTTGATCGCGTTCTCGATCAGATTGGTGAAAACCTGCACCAGCTGGTCGGCATCGCCCTGGACCTCGACATGCCGGTCGTCGCCGGTCAGTTCCAGGCGCACCCCGGCCTCGCCGGCCATCGGGCGCAGGGTCTGCACCGTGGACTGAACCAGCGCGACCACGTCCACCCGCCCGCCCGGGCGCATACGCTCCTCGCTTTCGACGCGGCTGAGCGACAGCAGGTCGCTGACCAGCCGGTTCATGCGCTCGGCCTCGCGCTCCATGATCGTCAGGAACCGCTCGCGCGCCGCCGCGTCGTTGCGCGCCGGTCCCTTCAGCGTCTCGATGAAGCCCAGCAGCGCGGTCAGCGGCGTCTTCAGCTCATGGCTGACATTGGCCACGAAATCGCGCCGGATCTGGCCGGCCTGCTCGCGTTCGGTGATGTCCTCGAAACAGACCAGCACCCCGGCCTCGCGGTCCTCGCCCACCGGGCTGGCGCTGACCTGGTAGGTGGCCTCGCGCGACAGGTCGGTGGTGAGATAGCGGATGGTGCGGCGCTGATGCAGGCGCAGGCTCTCCTCCACGCAGTCCAGCAGCGCCGGCTGGCGCAGCACCGAGATGTAATGCCGGCCCAGCCCGCCCCGCCCGAACATCTGGCGCGCGGGTTCGTTCATGGCCGCCACGCGCTCGTCCCGGCTGACCAGCAGCGCTGGCAGGGGCACCCCGTCCAGGATGGTTGAGATCAGTTCGCTGTTCATCGCATGACGGCCCGCTTGCAGGGGAAAGACGCCGCGCAAGGTTGCCCGGCCGGGCCGGTTTGTAAACCGGACACGCGCGAAAACGACTTTTCCTCGGCGAATGGTTTGCTTTTGACAGGTTGAGCCAGTTGGGTTTGAATGCGCGGCATGGCACGTCGCCGCATTTTTGTATGTCTGAGTAAAAACCAACCATAAGCCGGCCACCCCTCTGGCCAGGTGCCAAGACAGAGAAACCGCGCCGATGTCCCGCCGCCTTTCGCAGTTGCTCGACCTTCCGGCCACGCCGCCGGCTGAGCCGATGGTGCTGCTGGTGGGCCTGACCGCGGGTGACCTGCCCGGTCGCCACGGGCCGCTGAGGTCGGCGCGGCTGGAGACGCTGCCCTATATCCTGTTGCATGCGGCGCTGGCGCTGGCGCCCTGGGCCGATTGCGTGGTCTCGCCGCTGGTGAGCGACCAGTTCGACGCGCTGGACCTGGCCTGGGAACTGGAGGCCGCCGGCTATCGCGGCCGCTACTATGTGGTCGCGCCGCCCCTGCCCCGGGCCGACCTTGTCCTGCGCGAGCTCAACGAGATCGCGCCGCGCGTCCAGGTCGAGTTCCTGCCGCGGGTCTGGCACTGAGGCAGCGCGGCTCAGCCCGCCGCCTGTTTCGCCGCCGCCGTCATCTCCCCGATCAGCAGCTCGGCGGGCTCCACCCCCACCGACACCCGGAAGAATCCCTCGCTGATTCCCAGCGCCGCGCGCCCCTCCGGCGTCAGAGCCCGGTGCGAGCTGGACGCGGGATGCGACAGCGTGGTGCCGATATCGCCCAGCGTGGGGGCAAAGGCGATGTCGGGGCAGGCGCGGGTGAAGGCATTGGCCGCCGCGCGCCCGCCCTCCAGCTCGAAGCTCAGCATGTTGCCGCTGCGCGCGCCCAGCAGCTCTCCGGCGCGGTTGTGGTCGGGGTGATCGGCCCGGCCCGGGTAGAGCACCCGTTTCACGCCCGGCGTCTGGGCCAGCGCGTCAGCCAGAAGTGTCGCGTTCTCCTCCGCCCGGTCGTAGCGCAGCTCGAAGGAATAGAGGCCGCGCTCGGCCAGCCAGCAATCGAAGGGGCTGGGCGTCAGGCCGAGCGTGACCGCGCTGTCGTAGATCTTCTTGCGCAGCCCCGCGTCCTTCAGCGCCACATAGCCCAGCGTCACGTCTGAATGCCCCGCCAGAAGCTTGGTGACCGAGTGGATCACCACATCGGCGCCATGCTCGAACGGGCGGAAGGCGCGCGGCGTGGTGAAGGTGTTGTCCACCACCAGCAGGATCCCGCGCGCGGCGGCCAGCGCAGCGATGCCCTCGATGTCGGCCACCCGCAGCGTGGGGTTCGACACCACCTCGACCAGGATCATCCTGGTCTCGGGGCGCAGCGCGGCCTCGATGGCGGCGACATCCGTGGGGTCGGCCAGCGAGGTCTGCACGCCGAAGCGCGGCAGTTCCTCCGCCATCATCCGCAGCGACCGGCCATAAAGCTGATCGCCCCCAAGAACGTGATCGCCCGCCTTCAGCCCGCCGATCATCACCGCCGTCACCGCCGCCATGCCCGACCCGAGGATGAGACCGCCCTCCGCCCCCTCCAGGCCGTCGATCTTGTTGGCCAGCACATCGGCGTTCGGATGACCCTCGCGCGCATAGGTATAGCCCTTGGACCGCCCCTCATATTGCGCGTCCAGCGCATCGGGGCTGTCCGAGGCATAGACCACCGAGGGCTGGATCGGCGTGCCCACGGGGCGCGAGGCACTGTCCGGCCAGGGGGTGCGGCGTACGACGGTCTTGGGGGTCTCGGTCATCGAGGGCTCCTTGGGGTGTTCGGATGGGGCTGCGGAACCGGCGGCCTACTCGGCCACCGGGGCCAGGCCGTCGCGGAACCTCTGCATGTTCTGCTGGTAATGCAGCGCCGAGGCGCGCAGCCCGGCGATCGCCTTTTCGTCGAGCTGGCGCACCACCTTGCCCGGGGCGCCCATCACCAGGCTGCCGTCCGGAATCTCCTTGCCCTCGGTGACCAGCGCGCCGGCGCCGATCAGGCAGTTCCTGCCGATTCTGGCGCCGTTCAGGATGGTCGCGCCCATGCCGATCAAGCTCTCGTCGCCGATGGTGCAGCCATGCAGCATCGCCTTGTGACCGATGGTGCAGTTCTTGCCCACGGTCAGCGGAAAGCCCATGTCGGTGTGCATCACGCAGTTTTCCTGCACGTTGCTGCCCGCGCCGATGGTGATCGGCTCGTTGTCGCCGCGCAGCGTCGCGCCGAACCAGACCGAGGCGTTCTCTTCGATGATCACCCGGCCGATCAGGTTGGCGTCGGGGGCGATCCAGTAATCGCCCCATTCGGGCAGTTGCGGCGCATGGCCGTCCAGCGCGTAAAGGGTCATTGCCTCTCCTCGAATTCCTTGTTCAGCCGGCGCACGAACTCGTTCAGCCCGGTCTGTCGCTCCCGTTTGAGCCGCTCGGCGGTGACGATGGCCTTCAGCTCGTCATAGGCGGCGTCGAGATCGCGGTTCACCAGCACATAGTCATATTCGGCCCAATGGCTGATCTCGTCACGCGATTTCTGCATCCGCCCGGCGATCACCTCGTCGCTGTCCTGGCCGCGGGTTTTCAGCCGCCGCTCCAGCTCGGCGATGGAGGGCGGCAGGATGAAGATCGACACCACGTCCTTGCCAAGCGCCGAGTTGCGCACCTGCTGTCCGCCCTGCCAGTCGATGTCGAACAGCACGTCGTGGCCGGACAGGATCGCCTCTTCGACCGGTTTGCGGGGCGAGCCGTAGAAATTGCCGAACACCTCGGCATGTTCCAGCATGCCGCCGGTGTCGATCAGATCCTCGAACTCGGCGCGGTCGAGAAAGAAATAGTCCCGCCCGTGCTCCTCGCCGGGGCGCGGCGCGCGGGTGGTGGCCGAGACAGAGAAGCGGAACGCCGGATCCCAGTCCAGCAGCCGCCGGGTGAGCGTCGATTTCCCGGCGCCCGAGGGCGAGGAAAGGATGATGAGAAGCCCGCGCCGGTCGGCCATGCCTTACTCCACGTTCTGAACCTGCTCGCGCATCTGATCGATGGTGGCCTTGAGGTCAAGGCCGATGCGGGTCAGATCCGTGGATTGTGCCTTGGAACACAAGGTGTTGGCCTCGCGGTTGAATTCCTGCATCAGGAAATCCAGCTTGCGGCCCACCGGCCCCTGCCCGGCCAGCAGATCGCGCGCGGCGGCGATGTGGGCGGTCAGCCGGTCCAGCTCCTCGCGGATGTCGGCCTTGACCGCGATCAGGGCCAGTTCCTGCGCCACGCGGGCCTCGTCGGCGCCCTCGGCGTTGTCCATGACGCGGGCGAGGTTCTCGCGCAGCAGTTCGTGGCTGCGCGCGGCGCGGGCCTCGGCGGCCGCGGCGGCCCTGGCGACCTGCGACTCGACCGTGTCCAGCTGGCCCTGCAGCACCGCGACCAGCGCCCGCCCCTCGGCCGCCCGCATGGCTGTGAAATCGTCCAGAAGCGCGGGCAGATCCGCCATCAGCGCCTTGAGCAGAGGCGCGGTGTCCTCCTCGGCGCCGGAGCCCATCTGGACGCCGCGCATCGTCAGCACCTCGGCCGCCGTGGTCGGGGCGAGCGCCAGATCGTGCAGCCGCGCCGCCGCCTCGATCCGCTTCAGGGCCGAGAGCACCGCGGTCATCGCCGGCTCGTCGATCTGGATTTCCTCCCCGCCCGCCTCGCGCGTCACCCGCAGGGTCAGGCTGACATTGCCGCGCGCCAGCCGCCCGGTCAGCGCCGCGCGCACGCCCTGTTCCAGTCCCGCGATCCAGTCGGGCAGCCGCAACCGCAGGTCGAGGCCGCGCGCATTGACGCTGCGGATGTCCCAGGCCCAGCGATAGTCGCCCCGCCCGCCCGTTGCGGCCGCGAAGCCGGTCATGGAGTGAACCATTCGTTCCGTCGTCCCTGCATGTTCGGGCGGCGCGCGCCCGGTTCCGGTTTGGGGTGTCGTTCTGCCCCGCGATAGCACAGGCCGCGGCCGGGCCACAACGCCCCCAACCCCGTCTGCCGCGGCAAATGAAAAGGGCCGGGCAAAGGCCCGGCCCATGATCCGTTCGATCCGCCGGCGGGTCAGCCCACCGCGACCTCGCGGTCGTCGCGCATCGCCGACAGTTCCTCGGCCACGAGGAAGGCCAGCTCCAGCGACTGGCTGGCGTTGAGGCGCGGGTCGCAGGCGGTGTGGTAGCGGTCGGAGAGATCCTCGTCCGACACCGCGCGCACGCCGCCGGTGCATTCGGTCACGTCCTTGCCGGTCATCTCGACATGCACGCCGCCGGGGATGGTGCCCTCGGCCTTGTGCACCGCGAAGAACTCCTGCACCTCGCGCAGCACATTGTCGAAGGGCCGCGTCTTGTAGCCCGAGCCCGACTTGATCGTGTTGCCGTGCATCGGGTCGCAGGACCACAGCACGTTGGCGCCCTCGGCCTGGACGGTGCGGATCAGCCGCGGCAGATGATCGCCCACCGTGCCCGCGCCGAAACGCGCGATCAGGGTCAGCCGGCCAGGCTCGTTCTCGGGGTTCAGCGTGGCCATCAGCCGCTTCAGGTCGTCCTCTTTCATGGAGGGGCCGCATTTCAGGCCGAGCGGGTTGATCACGCCCTTGCAGAATTCGACATGCGCGCCGTCGGGCTGACGGGTGCGGTCGCCGATCCAGATCATGTGGCCCGAGCCCGCGATGGTGGCGCCTGTGGTCGAATCCACGCGCGTCAGCGCCTCTTCATATTCCAGCAGAAGCGCCTCGTGCGAGGTGTAGAAATCCACCTCGCTGAGCTTGGCGCTGGTGTCGGCGTTGAGGCCGGCGGCGGTCATGAAGTCCAGCGTGTCCGAGATGCGGTTCGCCATCTCGCGGTATTTCTGCGCCTCTTCCTGGTCGGTGAAGCTGAGCGTCCAGGAATGCACCCGGTGCACATCGGCGAAACCGCCCTTGGAGAAGGCGCGCAGCAGGTTCAGCGTCGCCGCGGCCTGGGTGTAGGCCTGCAGCATCCGCTTGGGATCGGGAATGCGCGCGTCGGCGGTGAACTCGAACCCGTTGATGATGTCGCCGCGGTAGCTGGGCAGCTCGACGCCGTTGACCACCTCGGTCGGCGCCGAGCGCGGCTTGGCGAACTGCCCGGCCATGCGGCCGACCTTCACCACCGGCACCTTGGCGCCGTAGGTCAGCACCATCGCCATCTGCAACAGCACCTTGAAGGTGTCGCGGATACCGTCGGCGGAGAATTCGGCGAAGCTCTCGGCACAGTCGCCGCCCTGCAGCAGGAAGGCCTCGCCGCGCGCGGCCGCGCCCAGTTTCTGCTTCAGCTTGCGGACCTCGCCGGCAAAGACGAGCGGCGGATACTTGGCAAGCTGCGCCTCGACGGCGGCCAGCGCTTCGGGATCCGTATACTCGGGCATCTGAATCCGGGGTTTTGCTCTCCAGTCAGATTTGTGCCACTTCGTCATCGTCTTCGCTCCAGGGGTCTGCAAATTTGCGCCCGTCTTTATAGGCCGGCGAGGCCGCGCGCGCTACCGCAAAAACGATGCACGCCGCGATCCGATCCTCAAATGCGACATGATGGCTTGATTGCGACAGGCAAACCTGTTTTCGCTGGAAACCGGATCTGCCAAGGGAGCGCGGTGTGGAGGAAGTCGTCCGCCCCGAACATATCGTGGATGTCGAAGCCAGCGGGACACGGCCGCGGCGCTTCGTCTTTGTGCTGCTCGACCAGTTCACCATGCTCAGCTTCGCCTGCGCGATCGAGCCCCTCCGCATCGCCAACCGGATGGCGGGCAAGACGCTTTACAGTTGGAAACTCGCCGGCGAGGGCGGGGATTTCGTGAGCTGCTCCAACGGCACCGCGTTCAAGCTGGACATGGACCTCGACGAGGTGAACCGCGAGGACGTGGTGCTGGTCTGCGGCGGGCTGGAGGTGCAGAAGGCGACCACGCGGCGGATCCTGAACTGGCTCCGGCGCGAGGCCCGGCGCGGGGTGGCCATCGGGGGGTTGTGCACCGCCGCCTACACGCTGGCCAGGGCCGGGCTGCTGGACGGGCGGCGCGCCACCATCCACTGGGAGAACCACGACAGCTTCGCCGAGGAGTTCGAGGAGGTCGAGCTGACAAAATCGGTCTTCGTGACGGATGGCAATCGCTTCACCACCGCCGGCGGCACGGCCTCGATCGACCTGGTGCTGAAGATGATCGCCGACGACCACGGCGAGGATCTGGCCAACGCGGTCGCCGATCAGCTGATCTATTCCTCGATCCGCACGGACCAGGACACCCAGCGCCTGTCGATCCCCACCCGCATCGGCGTGCGTCACCCCAAGCTCAGCCAGGTCATCCAGATGATGGAGCACAACATCGAGGAGCCGATCAGCCCCGCGCTGCTGGCCAAGGAGGTGGGGATGAGCACCCGCCAGCTGGAGCGGCTCTTCCGCCGTTACCTCAACCGCAGCCCCAAGCGCTACTACATGGAACTGCGGTTGCAGAAGGCGCGCAACCTGTTGATGCAGACCGACATGAGCGTGATCAATGTCGCGCTGGCCTGCGGCTTCGCCTCGCCGTCGCATTTCTCGAAATGCTACCGGGCGCATTACAACACCACCCCCTACCGCGAACGCGGCAGCCAGGCGGCCCGGCCGCCGGCCTGAGGCTCAGAACCGGGCGGCGACCTGGTCGTAATTGCTGTTCAGGGCGAAGCTGATCACCACCACCCCGTCGTCGCGCTGATGGGTGATCGCGTAGAACCAGATATAGGCCAGCCCGGTCCAGTAGCCGACGATCTCCTCGCGGAAGCCATTCTCCAGCAGCCGCGTGCGGACCGTCGCGCGGTGGGTGAAATCGGCGGGGTAGATCGCGAGGAACTGCTGCTGCAGCCCGTTCAGCTGCTCGGCGGTGTATTCGTCGCGCCCGCCCAGCCTCTGGATCAGCGGGATGAAGTCCCGCCGGGCGATATGGCCATCGACGAAGCTGTGGAACGTGGCGTCGTCGGCGAAGATGCTGTCGGTCTCCTGGGACCGGACGGGGGCGGCGCTCAAAAGCGACAGGACGGCGGCAAGGACACAAAGAAAACGCGGCATCAAACCCTCCTCTGGCGATGGGTGATTCCACGCTAGTTTCAAGCCCGAATCCGGTCAATGGACGCTACGGCAACCAACGCATGCAGGGTTTTCATTTCACCGCGCCCGATCTAACGTTCGCGCCGGACGACCTATTCAACATGGGAGTTGAGAGATGAAAAAACTGCTTCTGGCCACCGCGCTGAGCACCCTGGGCGCCACCGGCGCACTCGCCGCCGATGAAATTAAGGTCGGCGTCGCCCTCGCCTTCACCGGCCCGCTCGAATCGCTGGCCCCGCCGATCGCTCAAGGCGCCGAACTGGCCCTGAAGGAGGCCAGCGACTCGGGCGTGTTCCTGGGCGGCGCCACCGTCACCCCGGTCCGCGCCGACACCACCTGCATCGATGCCGCCGCCGCCACCGCGGCCGTGGAGCGCATCATCACCGCCGACCGCGTGTCGGGCGTGATGGGTCCGATGTGCTCGGGCGCGACCACCGCGGCGCTGCAGAACGTGGCCGTGCCGAACGGCGTGGTCATGATTTCGCCCTCGGCCACCTCGCCGGCGCTCTCGACCATCGAGGACAACGGGCTGTTCTTCCGCACCGCGCCCTCGGATGCCCGCCAGAGCCAGGTCATGGCCGACATCATCCTCGATCACGGCATCAAGGAAGTCGCCGTCACCTACACCAACAACGACTACGGCAAGGGCCTGGCCTCGACCTTCGAGGAAGCCTTCACCGCCAAGGGCGGCACCGTGACCCTGAACACCGCGCATGAGGACGGCAAGGCCGACTACTCGGCCGAGGTCGGCGCGCTGGCCTCGGCCGGCGGCCAGGCACTGGTGGTGGCAGGCTATGTCGACCAGGGCGGCGCGGGCGTGGTCCAGGCGGCGCTCGACAGCGGCGCCTTCGACACCTTCGTCTTCCCCGACGGCATGGTTGGAAACGCGCTGACCGACCGCTTCGGCGCGGATATCGACGGCTCCTTCGGCCAGAACCCGGCCGCCGCCGGCGAGGGCCGCGACATCTACACCAAGATGGCCGAGGCCGCGGGTTTCGACGGCACCTCGGCCTTCTCGGGCGAGGGCTATGACGCCGCGGCGCTGATCGTTCTGGCGATGCAGGCGGCCGGCTCGGCCGACCCGGCGGTCTACAAGGACAAGGTGATGGACGTGGCCAACGCGCCCGGCGAGAAGATCCTGCCCGGCGAGATCGGCAAGGCGCTGCAGATCCTCGCCGATGGCGGCGACATCGATTATGTCGGCGCGGCCTCGGTCGAG
This sequence comes from Actibacterium sp. MT2.3-13A, assembly GCF_018139985.1. Lineage (GTDB taxonomy): Bacteria > Pseudomonadota > Alphaproteobacteria > Rhodobacterales > Rhodobacteraceae > JAGSOU01. Next base: position 111,494 of record NZ_JAGSOU010000002.1, read on the forward strand.
CTCATCGAGCCCGGCGAAAGCGCCGGCTCCTACCGCGAGATCGCCATCGAGGGTGGCGAGATCAAGGTCGTCGGCTATCGTTGACACCATCCGTCAAATCACTAAGACAGCCCGGCCCGTTGCCGGGCTGTCTGAGTTTTGAGAGAATGACCCACGCGTAAACGGGGGCGGTCGATGATCATCGCACAGGACGTGCACAAGCATTTCGGCGGTTTTCGCGCCGTGGACGGGGCCACGATCGAGATCGCCGAAGGGTCGATCACCGGCTTGATCGGCCCCAACGGCGCGGGCAAATCCACGCTGTTCAACGTGATCGCCGGGGTGCTGAAGCCCACCTCGGGAAAGATCACCATGGCCGGCGAGGACATCACCGGCCTCCCGCCGCATGAGCTGTTCCACAAGGGGCTTCTGCGGACCTTCCAGATCGCACATGAATTCTCGTCGATGACGGTGCGCGAGAACCTGATGATGGTGCCCGGCGGCCAGCGCGGCGAAAACCTGTGGAACGCCTGGTTCCGCCGCGGACAGGTGGCCGAGGACGAGCGCGCGCTGGCGAAAAAGGCCGACGAGGTGCTGAACTTCCTCACCATCGACCACCTGGCGGACGAGAAGGCGGGCAACCTGTCGGGCGGGCAGAAGAAGCTGCTGGAGCTGGGCCGCACCATGATGGTGGACGCCAAGGTGGTGTTCCTCGACGAGGTGGGCGCGGGGGTGAACCGGACGCTTCTGAACACCATCGGCGACGCCATCGTGCGGCTGAACCGCGAGCGCGGCTATACCTTCTGCCTGATCGAGCATGACATGGATTTCATCGCCCGGCTCTGCGACCCGGTGATCGTGATGGCCGAGGGCAAGGTGCTGGCGCAGGGCAAGGCCGACGCGATCATGCAGAACGAGGCGGTGATCGAGGCCTATCTCGGCACTGGCCTGAAGAACAAGGCGACGGCGCAATGAGCGGCGCGAGCCCGGCCGGGAGCGCCCGGCGTGACGGCGCCGCGCCGGCCGCGAAGGGCGGGATCTTGAGTATTTTTGCCAAGAAGAAGGGGGCGTGCTGAGATGGCTGAGCCGTTTCTGATCGGCGAGGGGATGACCGGCGGCTATGGCGGCGCGGACATCCTGCATGGCTGCACGCTGGCCGTGGAGCGCGGCGAGATCGCGGTGATCGTGGGGCCCAACGGCGCCGGCAAGTCGACCGCAATGAAGGCGGTGTTCGGGATGCTGAACATCCACACCGGCCGCGTGGTTCTGGACGGCGAGGACATCACCGCGCTCAGTCCGCAGGAGCGGGTGGCCAAGGGGATGGGATTTGTCCCGCAGGTCAACAACATCTTCGCCACCATGACGGTGGAGGAGAACCTTGAGATGGGCGCCTTCCTGCGGCGCGACGATTTCTCGGGGACGATGGAGGAGGTCTATACCCTCTTCCCGATCCTGCGCGAGAAGCGGCACCAGCATGCCGGCGAACTCAGCGGCGGGCAGCGCCAGCAGGTGGCGGTGGGCCGGGCGCTGATGACCCGGCCGAAGCTGCTGATGCTGGACGAGCCCACCGCGGGGGTCAGCCCCATCGTGATGGATGAGCTGTTCGACCGGATCATCGAGGTGGCGCGCAGCGGCATCTCGATTCTGATGGTGGAGCAGAACGCCCGCCAGGCGCTGGAGATCGCCGACAAGGGCTATGTGCTGGTGCAGGGGCGCAACGCCTATACCGACACCGGCAAGGCGCTGCTGGCGGACCCCGACGTGCGCCGGACATTCCTGGGGGGCTGAGGCATGGATATTCTCAACGCATTGGTGGCGCTGGCGAATTTCGTCATCATCCCCGCCACCGCCTATGGCGCGCAGCTGGCGCTGGGGGCGCTGGGGGTGACGCTGATCTACGGCATCCTGCGGTTTTCCAACTTCGCCCATGGCGACACCATGGCCTTCGGCACGATGGTCACGGTGCTGGTGACCTGGGGGCTGCAGAGGGCGGGCGTGTCGATCGACCCGCTGCCCACGGCGCTGCTCGCCCTGCCCTTTGGAATCGCGGCGACGGCGGGGCTGCTCTTGGGCACGGACCGGATCGTCTACCGTTTCTACCGCCGGCAAAAGGCGAAGCCGGTGATCCTGGTGATCGTCTCCATGGGGGTGATGTTCATCATGAACGGGCTGGTGCGCTTCATCATCGGGCCCGATGACCAGCGTTTCGCCGATGGCGCGCGGTTCCTGATCAATGCGCGCGATTTCAAGCAGGCGACCGGCCTCGAAGAGGGGCTGGCGCTGCGCTCCACCCAGGCGCTGACCATCGTGACGGCGGTGATCGTGGTGGCGGCGCTGTTCTGGTTCCTCAACCGCACCCGCACCGGCAAGTCGATGCGGGCGTTCTCGGACAACGAGGACCTGGCGCTGCTGTCGGGCATCAACCCCGAGCGGGTGGTGATGTATACTTGGCTGATCGTGGCAGCGCTGGCGACGATCGCCGGCACGCTTTACGGTCTCGACAAGAGCTTCAAGCCCTTCACCTATTTCCAGCTGCTTCTGCCGGTTTTCGCCGCCGCCATCGTGGGCGGGCTCGGCAGCCCGCTGGGCGCGATCGTGGGCGGCTTCGTCATCGCCTTTTCCGAGGTGACGGTCACCTATGCCTTCAAGAAGGTGCTGGCCTATCTGCTGCCCGAGGGGCTGGAGCCCGAGGGCCTCGTCCAGCTGATGTCGACCGATTACAAATTCGCGGTCTCCTTCGCCATCCTGATCATCGTGCTGCTGTTCCGCCCGACGGGCCTGTTCAAGGGGAAATCGGTATGACCAAGCGTGACACCTTCCTTTTCGTTCTGGTGGCCCTGCTGATCCTGGGCACCGGCCTGTTCCAGAGCTGGAACGCGGCGCTGGCCATCGTCAACATGGGGCTGATCTCGGCCATCATGGCGCTGGGCGTGAACGTGCAGTGGGGCTATGCCGGCCTCTTCAACGTGGGTGTGATGGGCTTTGTCGCGCTCGGGGGGCTGGGCGCAGTGCTGATCTCCATGCCGCCCGTTCCCGAGGCGTGGTCTGCGGGCGGCGCGCGCGTGCTGCTGGCGCTGGGCGTCGGCGCGGGCGCGCTGGTCGCCGCCGTGATGACATGGAAGCGCATGGCCAAGGGGCGCGTGCGCGGGCTGGCGGTTCTGGCGATCCTGATCGTCGGCTTCTTCGCGTTTCGCGCGCTGTTCGACCCGGCGGTCTCGGCTATCGAGGCGGTGGACCCGGCCCGCACCGGCTATCTCGGGGGGCTGGGCCTGCCGATCCTGCTGGGCTGGCCGGTGGGCGGGCTGCTGGCCGCCGTCGCCGCCTGGGCCATCGGCAAGACCGCGCTGGGGCTGCGCTCGGATTACCTGGCGATTGCCACGCTGGGGATCGCCGAGATCATCATCGCGGTGCTGAAGAACGAGGACTGGCTGTCGCGCGGGGTGAAGAACGTCAACGGCCTGCCCCGCCCCGTGCCCTACGAGGTCGATCTGCAGAGCAGCGCCGCTTTCGTGGCGCGGGCCGATGCCTGGGGGATGGATCCGGTGCTGGCCTCCACCATCTTCGTCAAGCTGTGCTACATGGGTCTTTTCGCGCTTGTCCTGCTGGCCCTGATCTGGCTCAGCCAGAAGGCACTGAATTCGCCCTGGGGGCGGATGATGCGCGCGATCCGCGACAACGAGGTGGCGGCCGAGGCGATGGGCAAGGATGTCAAGGCGCGGCATCTGCAGGTGTTCATCCTGGGCTCCATCGTCTGCGGCATCGCGGGCGCCATGATGACAACGCTGGACGGGCAGCTGACGCCCTCCTCCTACCAGCCGCTGCGTTTCACCTTCCTGATCTGGGTGATGGTGATCGTGGGCGGGTCGGGCAACAACTGGGGCGCGGTCCTGGGCGGTTTCCTGATCTGGTTTCTCTGGGTGCAGGTGGAGCCCCTGGGCAACGCCCTGATGGGGCTGATCACCGCCGGCATGGCCGACGGATCGGCGCTGAAGGCGCATCTGCTGGAAAGCACCGCGCATATGCGGCTGCTGACCATGGGGGTGATCCTGCTGCTGGTGCTGCGCTTCAGTCCGCGCGGGCTGATCCCCGAACGCTGAGGCGCGGGCGCGTCTTCGATGCTGACGGGGCGCGGCCACGCGGCTAGGATCGTGGGCATGGATGACATGGCCCTTCTTCTGCTGGCCGCTGGGGCCTCCTCCCGGATGCGCGGGCGCGACAAGCTGCTGGAGCCGGTGGAGGGCCGGCCGCTGCTGCGCCGGCAGGCGGAGGCGGCGCTGGCCACTGGCGCGCGGGTCTATGTGACCCTGCCGCCCGGCGCCGAGGCGCGCCGCGCCGCACTGGAGGGGCTTGCGGTCGAGGTCGTGGAGGTCGCGGATGCGGCGGCCGGCATGGCCGCCTCCTTCCGCGCGGGCATCGCCGCCCTGCCCGCGGGCTGCCGCGCGGCGCTGGTGGTCCTGGCCGACATGCCGGAGCTTGGCGCGGAGGATTTCAGGCGATTCTTCAATGCTTTCCGGGACGATCCTGAGGCGCCGATCCTGCGCGGGGCCGGCCCCGATGGCCAGCCGGGCCACCCCGTCCTTTTCCCGCAGCGGCTGTTCGCCGAGCTTGCCCGGCTGCACGGCGATCAGGGCGCCCGGACGGTGCTGCAGGCCCACCGGGACGAGATCCGCCCGATCCCCCTGCCCGGCCAGCGCGCGCTGACCGATCTGGACACGCCCGAGGCCTGGGAAACCTGGCGCAACGCGCAACAGTAACGCGAAAGGCGCGCCATTGGCGCGCCCCTCTCAACATTGCAGCGCACGGGCGATGCCACGCACCGCCCGCAGGCCCGGCCGGGGCGCCAGCCCCGGCCCGTGCTGCATATCCCGTCGGATCAGTGCAGAAGCAGCGCCGCCTCGTGCCGCTTGAGCGTCTTGCGCGCGGCGCTGTAGCCCTCGAGCCCCTGATGCGTGCGCAGCTCGGGGAACAGGTCGAGGATCTCGTTGCGCTGCGAATTGCCCATGCCCCGGAGCGTGTAGTCGCCGGGTTGGAAGCTCTCGGTCCAGGCGCCGTTCGACAGCACCACCTCGTGCTGGTCGAACATGAAATGCACATAGGTCGTGCCCAGCGTGTTCAGCACCGAGACCCCGCGGTTGTTCACCAGGTGCTTGGCCGCGGCCAGGACCTCGTGCTCGTCGAAATAGAGCGCGGTGCGGTCGTTGGCGACCAGCAGCCGGTGGTTCGGGCTGACCACCATGTCGCGCTCCGGCAAGCCGTGGCCAAGCGCGCCCTTCTGCACCAGGATCGGCTTCAGATGCGGCGCGCGCGCCAGGTCGCGGCCGTTCAGCGCCTTCTGGCCGATCCAGCGGATCTCCTGAATTCCGTTGTCGCGGGTGATGATCTTGTCGCCCTCGCGCAAATCCTCGACCCGGCGCTCGCCGGTGGGCGTCGCGATCATGGTCCCCGGCGTGAAACAGGGGATCACGTTCTCGATCTCCTCGAAGCGCATGGTGCCGGTGATCTCGCCGTCGGCGTCGCGGAAATAGACGGTGCCGTTCTCGGGGTTCGAGTCGTAGACGACATTCAGCGAGCCGCCCGGGTTCTGCGCAGCCCCCGCCCCGGTCAGGTCGAGCGTGTCGTAATCGTCGCCGCCGCCGCCGCCGTGGACGAATTCGCCCTGGTTGCCGCCGAAGAAGCTGTCGCGGTCGTCGCCGCCCGAGAGTGTATCCGCCCCCTGCCCGCCAATGATCGTGTCGTTGCCGGTGCCGCCGTAAATGGTGTCCTCGTCGATGCCCCCGTCGAGCCAGTCATTGCCCGCGTCGCCGTAAAGCGTGTCATCGTCGTCCTCGCCATGGATCACGTCGTCGCCGGCGCCGCCGTGGATCGTGTCCATGCCGTTGTCGGGCACCAGATCGCCCTGGTCGTCGCGGATGTTCAGGCTGTCCGGGAAGGACGGGCCAAGGCCGCCATAGATGGTGTCGTTGCCCGCGCCGCCATCCACCAGGTCGGAGCCTTCGGAGGCGGTGATCAGGTCGTCGCCCTCGCCGCCCTTCACGGTGTCGTCATCGACGCCCGCGTTGATCACGTCGTTGCCCGCGCCGCCATCGATCAGGTCGTTGTCGTCGCCGGTGGCGATCACGTCGTTGCCGTCGCCGCCAAAAACGGTGTCACGGTCGTCGAACGGGTCCGCATCGCCCGGGAACAGCCCCGGATAGCCGCGATCCGGCAGCGGAGTGCCGTTGCCCGCGTCGATCACATCGTCGCCGTCGCCGCCGTCGACGGAATCGCTTCCGCCGGCGCCGATGATGGTGTCGTTCCCGGTCCCGCCGATCAGCGTGTCGTCATAACCCATGCCGTCCGCTCCCGAGCCACCGGCGTCGGCCGGGTCGTAGCACTGATGGAAATCGGAATATTCGAGCACGAGGTCGGTGGCGCCGGTGTTCAGCGTCGGCCCCGCATCGGGCAGCGCGCCGTTGAGGTTGCCGTCCACGGCGAAATAGGTGCGTTCCGTCCCCGCCTTGAGCGACACGCCCATCAGCGGCTCCAGCCCGGCCAGCGCGGGGTCGTTGACCTCGATGTAATCCCTCAGCTCGGCGTAGAAATCGTCGAGGTCGTTGCTGATGAAGGTCGCGGTTCCGCTGTCGGGGAAATTGTCGATCTTCACCGTGTGGTCATAGAGGCCGTCGCCGTCGGTGTCGTAGTAAAACACGACGTTCGAGATGTCCTTGTCGCTCGGCTCGAAATAGTCGGAGCCGCCGTCGGGGCTGTCGCCGACGATGTAGTCGTCCCCGGTGCCGCCCTCGATCAGGTCGGCGCCGGAATTGCCCAGCAGGGTGTCGTTGCCGCCGCCGCCGAAGAGCGAGTCGTCGCCCGCGCCGCCGATCAGCAGGTCGTCGCCCTCGTCCACGACCTCGGCCGGGGTCGAGACCTCATAGGGCGAATTCAACAGCGTCAGGTCCGGCCCGGTCAGCGCCACCGAGAAGACCGGGTCGTCATAGTCCTGGTCGTCGGCATAATACGGGTCGCCGTTGGCGTTGATGTCCTCGAAGCCCAGCGTCACCGAGCCGTCGGCGTTTTCCGACACGCCGGCGAAATGCTCCACCCCATCGGCGTTCAGACCGACATGGCTGCCGTAGCCGGCGGTGTGGTAGATGTCGCCCGAGATCACGGTTTCGGTGCCGTCGGTGGCGACATGCACCAGGATCGGCGTGACGGTGTCCAGCGTGGCCGGGCCGCCCGTCGCCGCGTCGCGGAACACGAAGCTGCCCGCGCCCAGCCCGTCGAAATCGTTCAGCCCGGCGCCGTTGGTGATGGCGAAGACGCCGACCTGCGCGCCGGCCGGGATGTTGTCGTAGTTGTAGGCGCTCACGCCCGGCTCCAGGTCGCCGCCCGAGCCTTGCGCCGAGGTGTCGTCGAAGGCGATCTCGACCTGTGCGATCTCGCCGGTCGCGGGGTCGATGTAATAGACCCCCAGCGTGTTGTGGTAGCCGGCCTCCTCGTATTCGAAGGTGATGGTGGCCGCGCCGGTGGCGGCGCCGCCGTCACCATAAAGGATGTCGTTGCCGGTGCCGCCGTCCAGCGTGTCGTTGCCCGAGCCGCCGTAGACCTCGTCGTCGCCGCAACCCGACAGCACGGTGTCGTCGCCGGCGCCGGCCAGCACGATGTCGTCATCGGAGGCCTCGCCGGGCAGCATCGCATCGCCCGCGTCGATCATGTCGCCATCCGGGTCGCCGGTGTAGGCGGCGTCGATCAGGTCGTCGTTGGCGGTGCCCTCGACGATGCCGTCGGGCGCCTGCGCCAGGTCGAAGCTCATGTCGGAATAGCCGATGGTGCCGGAATACGTCGCGTCGTCGCCATCCTCGTAGACCAGTTCCAGGCTGACGATCGGGCCGGCGACGGAGACGGTCACGGTATCGGACGCGCCCGAGCCCTCGACGCCGGAGCTGTCATGGCCCTCGCCCTCGATGCTGTTGCCCGAGACGGCGTGGTTGGCGGTGGTGTCGGAAAAGGTGACGGGCACGATATTGCCGTAGGCGTCCCGCGCGATCACGGTCACCTTGTCGTCCCAGCTGCAGCTCCCGGCGTCGACGTCGAAGATCTCGAAGCTGAGGTTCTCGACCGGCTCGGAGAAGTTGATGGTGGTCGTCACCGGCTCGGAAACGCCGCTGGAGGGTGCCAGCGCGCTTTCGCCGAAGCGCGAGCCCTCGCCCACGGCGGCGGCGCTGTCGCCGTCGGAATTGGTGGGGGTGGAAACGGTGACATCCACCGAGCCGGAGCCACTGCTCAGCGTGGTCGTGCCGTCGTCATTCGCGGTTGCCCAATCAAGCAGAAAATCGGCCATTGCGTAATTCCTTTGCCTATCAGCGGGCCTGTCGGCTCAGGCCGCACCACCCTTAAACTCTTCGCTTTCGTCCCCGGCCCACCCCCGATTGCAGGGCCGCGGACAGTCGTGTTCGGACAGGTGGAGGACCGGCCGTTTCACGCACGACCCGCCGTGGCGGGGCACTCGTTCTCGCTTGCCCAACGGATCAGTTCACTCGTCATCCATTGGCCGGTCACACCTGCCCTGGTCATGCGGAGCGACAGTCGTCAGGCCGGATGGCGGGCCCGCATACGCAACGTCGTTCACCGGATCGGAGACAGCCGGGCCGCGGCGGACGGTGGGGCCGCGCCAGTCACATGGCACAGCTTTCCCGTCTGCGCGGTGCATCGCTGCCCGCGCAGTGCCGTTCTCATCGGTCGGTGCACTCCGCCCTGCGGCATCGCCAGGATACCGTTGCGTGTGCGGCCGCCCCCGTGGCCTGATCTTGTCGCCCCCCAGTTGGGCATGGATGTTTTAGCCGGTTGGCCGGGCGGCACAAAACAAAAAAGGCGAAATCGAGGCGTCTAGATGGCATCGAGACGGCCAAAAGATAGCGATCATGCCTCATTTGGGGTGGAATTGGATCGGGGGATTGTTTCCCGAGACGACCCACCGGATTTAGGCAATTCGCCAATATGTTGTGGGGTTTCTAGGGCTTTCGGAGCATATCCGGTCGCCTCGGCGCTGAAATTCCGCGTCTTCTGCGGCGTTTCCGCTGCATTGTTCCCGTTTGGGAAATGGCTGTCCGGCGCAAATCCGGCAACAGGCCGTGGCGAATGTGTCATCAATGGGGCAAGGGTCAAGTGTTCTCGAAACCGCGGCAATGGCATCGGCGCATCGCCATTGGTGACGTTTCTTGTGATCGGACGGGCGGCTCCGCCCGAATCACCCAGCCGTCCCAGGCGCCGTCCGGGACGGCCCGGCGGGGCAGTCGAATGGGCGGCCGCGCCGAGGCGGCGAATCCCAAAAAAACTTTGAAACTGGTGCCCGAGGTGGGACTCGAACCCACACGGCATTGCTACCGGGGGATTTTGAATCCCCTGCGTCTACCATTCCGCCACTCGGGCCAGCCCGCGCGGTGTAGCGTGGCCGCGCGGCCCGGTCAACGCCGCTCAGAACGCCACGCGCACCAGCCACAGCGTCAGCCCCGGACAGGCCAGCAGCAGCGCCACGCGCAGCAGGTCCGACAGCACGAAGGGCGCGACGCCGCGATAGGTCAGCCCCAGCGGCACGTCGCGCGCGACCGCGTGGATGATGAACAGGTTCATCCCCACGGGCGGGGTGATCAGCCCGACCTCGACCACGATCAGGGCCAGCACCCCGAACCAGATCGCGGCCTCCTCGGGGCCGAGGCCGAAATCCAGCGCCTGGATGACGGGATAGAAGATCGGAACCGTCAGCAGGATCATCGAAAGGCTGTCCATCACGCAGCCGAAGACCAGATAGCAGGCCAGTATCGCCACCAGCACCGTCAGTGGCGCGAAGCCCTGCGCCGTCACCCAATCGACCAGCGCCTGCGGGGCCTGCGTGAGGGCAAGGAAGGCGTTGAACAGCTGCGCCCCCAGCACAATGAAGAAGATCATCGCCGTGGCGCTGGCGGTCTCCAGGATCGCGGCGCGCAGCCCGGCCCAGCCCAGCCCCCCGCTCAGCGCGCCGTAAAGCCCGGTCGCCACCGCGCCCACCGCCGCCCCCTCGGTGGGGGTGAACAGCGCCTGCACCCCCTCCCGCCCCCAGTTCCAGTCGGCCGCGATGCCGCCCATCACCAGGGCGAAGATCGCCACCACCGGCCAGATGCCGACCAGCGTGCGCAGACGGCGGGCGAGCGGCACCCGCTCGGCCGCGCTGGCGGCATCGGGGCGCAGCCGCACATAGACCGCCACGGTCAGCATGTAGCCCAAAGCCGCCAGCAGGCCCGGGATCAGCGCCGCCATGAACATCTTGACCATGTTCTGCTCGGTCAGGATCGCATAGAGCACCAGGATGATCGAGGGCGGGATCAGGATGCCCAGCGTGCCGCCCGCCGCCAGAACCCCGGTGGACAGCGCGTCGGAATAACCGCGTTTGCGCATCTCGGGCAGCGCGACATGACCCATGGTGGAGGCGGTGGCGAGGCTCGATCCGCAGACCGCGCCGAAGCCCGCGCAAGCCCCGACCGCGGCCATGGCGATGCCGCCCTTGCGGTGGCCCAGCCAATCCGAGGCGGCGGCGAAAAGCGCCCCGCTCATCCCCGACCGCGTGGCCAGCTGCCCCATCAGCAGGAACAGCGGCACGATCGAGAGGTTGTAGTTGGAGAACGTGTCGTAACTCAGCGATTTCAGCTGGCCGAGCGTGGCGTTGGGGTAGCCCAGCACCATCCATGTGCCGGCAAAGCCGGTGATCCCCATCGCCACGGCGATCGGCACCCGCAGGAAGATCGCCAAGAGCATCAGCGCAAACCCCGCGAGCGCCAGTTCCAGCCCGGTCATGGCCGCCCCTCCTCCCCGTCCAGCGTCCAGTTCAGGCCGCGCCACATGGTATAGAGCGACACCACCAAGAACGCCGCCGCGCCCCCCAGCGACAGCGCGTAGGGGATCCAGACCGGCAATTGCAGGTCATAGGTGGTTTCAGCGAAGAACGGCCTGTCGCCCATGCTCAGCGCCGCGCGCAGGGCATCGCCGCCATAGGGAAACCTCTCGCCGAAGCCGAGCCAGAGCCGCCACAGGATCACGCCCGCGGTCAACGTGATCAGCGTGTCGCCCAGCAGGCCGAATGCCGCCCGCGCGCGCGGCGGGAAACGCTGGATCAGCACATCCACCGTCACATGCCCGCGCCGCAGCTGGCACAGCGGCAGGAAGGAGAACACCGCGATGGCGCAGCCCGCCTCGACCAGCTCGTAATCGCCGGTGACCGGCCCGAGGCCAAGCCCGGACAGCGCGCGCCCCGTCACCGAGGCCACTGTGACCAGCGCGATCCCCAGTAGCGCCGCGCCGCCGCCATAGGCCATCCCGCGCGCCGCCCGATCGAGCACGCGGCCGGTCGCAGCCTCCGCCGCCCTTGCGATCGCCATTCCCCGCGCCTCCCCGCGCCCCGCATTCCCGTTGCGCGCCGGTGTAGCCCGGGCACGTCCCGCCCCGCAAGGTTCGCGCGCGCTTGACCCCGGCGCCGGGACATGCTGCATGGGCCGCGCAACGAGGCGGGAGTGGGCCATGATCCGCGGGCTCTATGACTGGACGATTTCGCTGGCCGAAAGCCGCTATGCGCTCTGGGCGCTGGCGGTGGTGTCCTTCGTGGAAAGCTCGGTCTTCCCGATCCCGCCCGACGTGCTGATGATCCCGATGATCATCGCCCGCCCCGCGCGCGCCTGGGTGATCGCGAGCGTGGCGCTGGCGGCCTCGGTGCTGGGCGGGATGCTGGGCTATTACATCGGCTACGGCCTGTTCGAGAGCGTCGGCCGCCCGGTGCTGGAGTTCTACGGCAAGGACGCCTATTTCGAGGACTTCCGCGCCCGCTACAACGAATGGGGCGCCTGGGCGGTGCTGGTCGCGGGGATGACGCCCTTTCCCTACAAGGTGATCACCATCCTGTCGGGCACCACGGGGCTGAACCTCGGGGTTTTCATGCTGGCCAGCGTGGTCGCGCGCGGCGCGCGGTTCTTCATCCTGGCGGGGCTGCTGTGGAAATTCGGCGCACCCATTCGTGATTTCATCGAGAGGTGGCTGAACTTGATCTTCGTGATCTTCGTGATAGCCCTGATCGGAGGCTTCTATCTGGTGAAATATCTATGAACCGACGCATGCTGATCCTTCTCGCCGCCGGCGGTTCCCTGGCGCTTCTGCTGGGGGCGTTCGGGTTCCAGTATCTCGGCGGGCTCGCGCCCTGCAAGCTGTGCCTGTGGCAGCGCTGGCCACATGGCGCGGCAATCGCGATCGGGGCGCTGGCGCTGGTGCTGCGCGGGCCGGCCCTGCCGGTCTTCGGCGCGCTCGCCGCTTTGACCACGGCCGGTATCGGCACCTATCACACCGGGGTCGAGCGCAAGTGGTGGGCCGGACCCAGCTCCTGCACCGGCGACGGCGGCGCGCTGAGCGGGCTGTCGGGGGGCGATCTGCTGAATTTCGACGCCCAGACGACCATCATCATGTGCGACGTCGTCCCGTGGGAGATGTTCGGCCTGTCGATGGCCAGCTACAACGCGCTGGCCTCGGTCCTGTTCGCCGCGCTGTGGCTGATGGCGGCCCGCGCGCGCTGAGCGCCGCCCGGCGCCACGGCCCGCGCTAAGGCCGCCGGCAAACCGGGGCGCCTCGGAAATGGCCGCCGGAAAGGATTTACATTGCAATGAAAACAATGCGTTACCCCTCCTTCCGCGCAGCGGGTGGGGAAACCGCGCCCGGACCATTGCAGCCCATATCCGGGATCGGATATAGTGAGCGCCACAAGATATAGAGCGCGGACAAACGGGCGGAAAAGAACATGAACGATACGCCGGAAACCCCTGAAAACGAAGACGAAGGCGCAGGCGGTCCGGTCTATTCCGGCCCCTCCATCTCGATCGAGGAGGAGATGAAGACCTCCTACCTCGATTACGCGATGAGCGTGATCGTCTCCCGCGCGATCCCCGATCTGCGCGACGGGCTGAAGCCGGTGCACCGGCGCATTCTCTTCGCCATGCACGAGACCAACAACACCCACGACAAGCCCTATCGCAAATCCGCCCGCCCGGTGGGCGACGTGATGGGGAAATACCACCCCCACGGCGACTCCGCGATCTATGACGCGCTGGTGCGGATGGCGCAGGATTTCTCGATGTCGCTGCCGCTGCTGGACGGCCAGGGGAACTTCGGCTCGATGGACGGGGACAACCCGGCGGCCATGCGCTACACCGAGGTGCGGATGGACAAGCCCGCCCAGGCGCTGCTGGCCGATATCGAGAAAGAGACGGTCGATTTCCAGGACAACTACGACGGCAAGGACCGCGAGCCGACGGTCCTGCCCGCGCGCTATCCCAACATGCTGGTCAACGGCGCCGAGGGGATCGCGGTGGGCATGGCCACGCGCATTCCGCCGCACAACCTGGGCGAGGTCGTGGATGCCACGCTGGCGCTGATCGAGGACCCGGATCTGACCTCGGAGCAGCTGATCAACTATATCCCGGCGCCGGATTTCCCGACGGGCGGGATCATCCTCGGTCGTTCGGGCGCGCGGAAAGCCTATCTCGAGGGGCGCGGCAGCGTGGTGATCCGCGCCAAGACCCGCGTCGAGGAGATCAGGAAAGACCGCTACGCCATTGTTCTCGATGAGATTCCCTATCAGGTGAACAAGGCCTCGATGATCGAGAAGATCGCCGAGATGGTGCGCGAGAAGAAGATCGAGGGCATCGCCCATGTCCAGGACGAATCCGATCGCGTGGGCGTGCGCGTGGTGGTCGAGCTGAAGCGCGACGCAACGCCCGAGGTGGTGCTGAACCAGCTGTTCCGCTTCACCCCGATGCAGGTCTCCTTTGGCTGCAACATGCTGGCGCTGAACGGCGGCCGGCCCGAGCAGCTGACCCTGCGCCGCTTCCTCACCTCCTTCATCAGTTTCCGCGAGGAGGTGGTGGCGCGGCGCACCGCCTATGATCTGCGCAAGGCGCGCGAGCGCAGCCATATCCTGTGCGGTCTCGCCGTGGCGGTCTCCAACGTCGACGAGGTGGTCGCCGCCATCCGCAGCTCGGCCGACCCGGCCGAGGCGCGCGAAAAGCTGATGACCCGGCGCTGGCCGGCCGCCGATATCGCCGATTATATCCGGCTGATCGACGACCCGACCCACAAGATGAACGAGGACGGCACCTACAACCTGTCCGAGACCCAGGCCCGCGCCATTCTTGACCTGCGCCTCCAGCGCCTGACCGCGATGGGCGTGAAGGAGGTCACCGACGAACTGCAGGACCTGGCTGCCAGGATCAAGGACTACCTCGCCATCCTGCGCTCGCGCGAGCGGATCATGGGCATCATCGCCGACGAACTGCGCGAGGTGAAGGAACAGTTCGCCGTGCCGCGCCGCACCGAGATCGTCGACTGGTCCGGCGACATGGAGGACGAGGACCTGATCGAGCGCGAGGAGATGGTCGTGACGGTCACCCAGTCCGGCTATATCAAGCGCACGCCGCTGGCCGATTTCCGCGCGCAGCGGCGCGGCGGCAAGGGGCTGTCGAGCATGGCCACCAAGGAAGAGGACGTGGTCACCACCCTCTTCGTCGCCAACACCCACACCCAGCTGCTGTTCTTCACCACCGAGGGGATGGTCTACAAGCTGAAGACCTGGCGCCTGCCGCTGGGCGGGCGCACCGCGCGCGGCAAGGCGATCGTCAACATCCTGCCGATCCCCGCCGGCGTCTCTGTGGCCGCGATCATGCCCGTCGACCGCCCCGAGGAGGAATGGGCCGATCTGCAGATCGTCTTCGCCACCACCGCGGGCGACGTGCGCCGCAATGCGCTGAGCGATTTCACCAATGTCATGCGCAATGGCAAGATCGCGATGGACCTGCCCGAGGGCGTGTCGCTGGTCAACGCGCGCATCTGCGCCGAGGAGGACGACGTGATGCTGGTCACCGCCCATGGCCGCGCGATCCGCTTCCCGACCACCGATGTGCGTGTCTTCAAGGGCCGCAAGTCAACCGGGGTGCGCGGCATCCGGCTGGCCGAGGGCGACAGCGTCGTGTCGATGGCCGTGATCCGCCATTTCGAGGCCACCGCCGAGGAACGCGCCGCCTATCTGAAGCAGCGCCGCCTGGTGGCCGGCGCCACCGAGGAGCCGGCCGACGAGGACGAGCCCGAAGTCGCCGCCGGCCAGCTCTCGACCGAGCGCTATGCCGAGATGTCGGCGGCCGAGGATCTGATCCTGACCATCACCGCGCGCGGCACCGGCAAGCTCAGCTCCAGCCACGACTATCCCGTCCGCGGGCGCGGCGGCCAGGGCGTGCAGGCGATCGACAAGGCGATGCGCGGCGGGCCGCTGGTGGCCTGCTTCCCGGTCGAGATCGACGACCAGGTGATGCTGGCGACCTCCACGGGACAGTCGATCCGCTGCCCGATCGAGGGCATCTCCTTCCGCTCGCGCAGCGCCGGCGGGGTGAAGGTGTTCGACACCGCCCGGGGCGAAGAGGTGGTGTCGGTCGCGCGGATCGCCGATCAGGCCGACGAAGACGACGCCGAAGCCGGCGAAGCGTAAGCAGACGCGCGCCGCGGCCCCGGACCGGACATCCGGCACGATGGGGCCGCGGCAGGTCCGCCTGTGGCGGCCGCGCGATTCCTTTCGAGTTTTGTGCAATTGTGCGCAGAAACTGTTAGGATTGATGCGTTTATACCGATCTTACGCACACTTAATGTCGCTCCATCGCCTGTCACAGTCAAAAGGGTAACGCGACATGAACGACACCAAATCCTATGCCGGGCTGCTGGCCCGGATCCTGCTCTCCATCCTCTTCATCACCGCCGGCTATGGCAAGCTGGGCGCGGCGGAGGGCACTGCCGCCTACATGGCCTCGCAGGGCGTGCCGGGCCTGCTCGTCTGGCCGACCATCGTGCTGGAGCTTCTGGGCGGCCTCGCCATCCTCGTCGGTTTCCAGACCCGGATCGTGGCGCTGGCGCTGGCCGGGTTCAGCGTTCTGGCCGGGCTGATCTTCCACCTGGTGCCGGGCGACCAGATGCAGATGATCAGCCTTTACAAGAACCTCGGCCTCGCCGGCGGCTTCCTGCTGCTGGCGGCCCATGGCGCGGGCGCGCTGTCGCTCGACGCGCTGCGCGCCGGCAAGCGCCGCGCCGCGACCGCCTGAGACCCGGGCGAAGGGGCGGCCCACGCCGCCCCTTCCCCTTTTCCCGCAAAGCGCTTACATCGCGCAGCATGAGCAAAGAACTTCACATCATCGGCGGCGGGCTTGCGGGCTCCGAAGCCGCCTGGCAGGCCGTTCAGGCCGGCATCCCCGTTGTCATCCACGAAATGCGCCCCGGCGTGGGCACCTTCGCGCACCAGACCGGCAAGCTGGCCGAGATGGTCTGCTCCAACTCCTTCCGCTCGGACGATGACGAGCAGAACGCCGTGGGCCTGCTGCATTGGGAAATGCGCCAGGCCGGCGGGCTGATCATGGAGATGGCCGACGCCCACAGCCTGCCCGCCGGCGGCGCGCTGGCCGTGGATCGCGAGGGCTTCTCGCAGGGCGTCACAGACCGGCTGCGCGCCCATCCCCTCGTTACCGTCGCGGAGGGTGAAATCACCGCGCTGCCCGAGGACGGCCACTGGATCATCGCCACCGGCCCGCTGACCTCCGGCGCCCTGGCCGAGGCGATCCGGGCCGAGACGGGGGCCGAGAGCCTCGCCTTCTTCGACGCCATCGCGCCCATCGTCTATGCCGACAGCATCGACATGGAAAAGGCGTGGTTCCAGTCGCGCTACGACAAGGGCGAAACCGAGGAAGAGCGCACCGCCTATCTCAACTGCCCGATGGACAAGGCACAATACGAGGCCTTCATCGACGCCCTTCTGGCCGCCGACAAGGCCGAGTTCCACGAGGGCGAGACCGCCGGCTATTTCGACGGCTGCCTGCCGATCGAGGTGATGGCCGAGCGCGGCCGCGAGACCCTGCGCCACGGCCCGATGAAGCCCGTGGGCCTGACCAACCCGCACCAGCCGGACGTCAAGGCGCACGCCATCGTGCAACTGCGCCGCGACAACCAGCTGGGCACGCTTTATAACATCGTGGGTTTCCAGACCAAGATGAAGTATGGCGCGCAAACCGATGTTTTCCGGATGATTCCGGGGTTGGAAAACGCCCGCTTCGCGCGCCTGGGCGGCATCCACCGCAACACCTTCCTCAATTCGCCCACGCTGCTCGACGAGCAGATGCGGCTGAAATCGAAACCGCATATCCGCTTTGCCGGTCAGATCACCGGGGTCGAGGGCTATGTCGAAAGCGCGGCGATGGGCCTGCTGGCCGCCCGCCTCGCCGTGGCCGAGATCGAGGGGCGGAGCCTGCCGCCCGTGCCCGCCACCACCGCCACCGGCGCGCTGGTCACCCACATCACCGGCGGGGCCGAGGCCAAGACCTTCCAGCCGATGAACGTCAATTTCGGACTGTTCCCGCCGGTCGAGGGGCTCAGGGCCGGCCGCCGCGGCCGCAAGGACCGCTACAAGGCCTACACCGACCGCGCCAAGGCCGACTGGCGGGCCTGGCTCGCCGGCTAGGATGCGCACCCGCTTCGCCCCCTCGCCCACCGGGCCGCTGCATCTCGGCCATGCCTATGCGGCGATCCTTGCCCATGACATGGCGCGGGCGGCGGGCGGGGAGTTCCTGCTCAGGATCGAGGATATAGACCGGGCCCGCGCGCGCCCCGAATGGGAGGCCCTGATCTACGAGGATCTCGCCTGGCTGGGCCTTTCCTGGGAACCCCCGGTGATGCGCCAGTCCGCGCGCCTGCCCGCCTACCGCGCCGCGCTGGACAGCCTCTGGGCGCGGGGCCTGCTCTACCCCTGCGCCTGCCGCCGCCGCGACATCGAGGAGGCCGCCCGCGCCCCGCAGGAGGGCGCCCCGCAGCACGGCCCCGACGGGCTGGTCTATCCCGGCACCTGCCGCCCCGCCGCCGCCCCGAGCGGCCCGCTGCCCGCCGACCGCGCGCTGCGCCTCGACATGGCCCGCGCCTGGGCGTCGATCGGGCCCGCGCCGATGCATTTCATCGAAACCGGCGCCGGCCCCGCGGGCGAAACCGGCCAGATCGCCATTCGCCGCGAGCAGGCCCTCTCCGGCATCGGCGACATCGTGCTCGCCCGGCGCGACATGGGCACCTCCTATCACCTCTCGGTGGTGATCGACGACGCGGCGCAGGGCATCACCCATGTCACCCGCGGCGCGGACCTGTTCGAGGCCACCGCGATCCATGTCCTCCTGCAACGCCTGCTGGGCCTGCCCACGCCGCTCTACCACCACCACCGCCTGATCCGCGACGAGCACGGCAGGCGGCTGGCCAAGCGCGACGACGCCCGCGCCATCCGCAAATACCGCGAGGACGGGCTCAGCCCCGCCGAGATCCGGGCGATGATCGGCCTCTGACCTTCTTCTTGGAAAAATACTCACGGCGCGACGCCGCCGTCAGCCGGCAACGGGTTTCATCAGCTCCACCTCCTCGCCGTCCCGCACGGCGGTGTAGAAACAGCTGCGCCGGTTGGTGTGGCAGGCGGGTCCCGTCTGCGCCACGATCAGCAGCAGGCAGTCGCGGTCGCAATCGACGCGGAAATCCACCAGCCGCTGGACATGGCCCGAGCTTTCCCCCTTAACCCAGAAGGACTGGCGCGAACGCGACCAGTAGGTCACGCGCCCGGTCTCCAGCGTGCGCACCACGGCCTCGGCGTTCATCCAGGCCATCATCAGCACCTGGCCGCCCTCGTCCTGGGCGATGGCCGGGATCAGGCCCTGGTCGTTGAAACGCAGGGATTTGATGTCGAAAGCCATCGGTGGGCTCCTTTGCAAACGTGTCACAGCGGGTTATCTATGGGATGAGACCGACGAGGGAAAGCCATGAGCGACACCGACCTGATCAAGCTGTATTCCCAGCGCATCCTCGCGCTGGCGGCCGATATCCCGCATCAGGGCCGGCTCGACTCGCCCTGCGGCAGCGCGCGCAAGCGCTCGCCGCTCTGCGGCTCCACGGTGACGGTGGACCTGTGCCTCGCCGACGGGCGGATCACCGATTTCGCGCAGGACGTGAAGGCCTGCGCGCTGGGACAGGCCTCGGCCTCGGTCGTCGGCGCCAGCATCATCGGCCGCAACCGCGCAGAGGTGCAGCGCGCGCGCGACCAGCTTTCCGCGATGCTCAAGGAGGGCGGCCCGGCCCCCGAGGCGCCCTTCGACGGGCTCGAGGTGCTGATGCCCGCGCGTGAATACAAGAACCGCCACGCCTCGATCCTGCTGGCGCTCGACGCCACGCTGGAGGCCTTCGATCAGGCCGCAAGCGCCGCCTGCGCCTGACGGCAGCCCCGCTTCGGAAGACCCCAAGAAAAAACCGCCGCGCGTCGTGGGGCGACGGCGGCGGTCAGTGGCGATTCAGGCGTCCGGGCGGCGGGGAAGAGGCACTCCCCTGAATGCACGAGGACAGGCAAGCCCGGCAGTCAGGCGCATCGCTTGGGGACGGGATGCGCGGCCCGGGACGCGGATCGCAGGCAGAAACGGTTTCGGCTCAGAACAGCCCCGGCAGGTGCAGCCCGGCCAGCAGCATGACCATCAGCGCCATGACGCCAAGCGCATCCTGCAGCAGCGTGGCGGAGGAACGTTCGATCACGGATTTCAGCTCGGTCAGCATGGGTGGGATCCTTGCGATGGTCACTGTGTTGCCACTTTGTTCCCACATCGCGCCGAAAAAATAAAGAACTTTTTAGGAACATTTGAGAACAAAGCGGAACAAAAAGGCTAACCCACTGAAATCAAACGGATCGCCTTGTCCTGCTCCATCAGCCACAGCAGCACGCGCGCAGCGCGGCCGCGGGGGCTGTCCAGCGTCGGATCCTCCTGCAGCAGCAGCCGCGCGTCGGCCTGGGCCACCGCCATCAGCGCCGATTGCCGCTCCAGATCCGCGATGCGGAATCGCGGCAGGCCCGATTGCGCGGTGCCGATCAGGTCGCCCGCGCCGCGCATCGCCAGGTCCTCCTCGGCGATGCGGAATCCGTCCTCGGTCTCGCGCAGGATCTCCAGCCGCCGCCGTCCCCCCTCGGTCAGCGGCGGGTCGTACATCAGCAGGCAGGTGGAGGCCGCAGCGCCGCGCCCGACGCGCCCGCGCAGCTGGTGCAGTTGCGCCAGCCCGAAGCGCTCCGCGCCCTCGATCACCATGATCGAGGCATTGGGCACATTCACGCCGACCTCGATCACCGTGGTGGCGACCAGTACCTTGGTCTCGCCCGCCACGAAGCGCGCCATCGCGGCATCCTTCTCGGCGGGCGGCAATTGGCCGTGGACCAGCCCGACCAGCCCCTCGCCCAGGGCCGCGCGCAGGCGCTTGAACCGCTCCTCGGCGGCGGTGGCCTCGATGGTTTCGCTTTCGCCGACCAGCGGGCAGACCCAATAGGCCTGCCGCCCCTCGGCGATGGCATGGCGCAGGTGATCCACCACCTCCTCCATCCGCCCGGCGGAGACCAGCGCGGTCTTGACCGGCGTGCGCCCGGGCGGCTTCTCGTCCAGAACCGACACGTCCATGTCGCCGTATTGCGCCAGCGACAGCGAGCGCGGGATCGGCGTCGCGGTCATCACTAGAACATGTGCGCCGCGTCCCTTGGCGCTCAACTCCATCCGCTGCGCGACGCCGAAGCGGTGCTGCTCGTCGATGATCGCCAGCCGCAGGTCGTGGAATTCGACGTCCCGTTGGAACACCGCATGGGTGCCTACCAGGACCTGGATGTCGCCGCGCGCCAGCGCGTCGAGCTTGGCGCGCCGCTCCGCCCCCTTGTCGCGGCCGGTCAGCAGCTCCAGCACCACGCCGGCCTCCTCGGCCAGCGGTTGCAGGCTTTCGAGATGCTGGCGCGCGAGGATCTCGGTCGGCGCCATCATCACGCCCTGCCCGCCCGCCTCCACTGCGACCAGAAGCGCCATGAAGGCGACCAGGGTCTTGCCCGCGCCAACATCGCCCTGCAACAGCCGGTTCATGCGGCGACCGGCGGCCATGTCCGCGGCGATCTCGCGCATGGCGCGTTCCTGCGCCCCGGTGGGCGTGTAGGGCAGCGCCGCCAGAACCTTGCGCCGCAGCCGCCCGTCGCCCTCCGTGGGCTTGCCGGCGCCGCGCCGCGCCGACTGGCGGGCCAGCGCCAGCGTCAACTGATGCGCGAACAGCTCGTCATAGGCCAGCCGCTGGCGCGCGGGCGCGGTCGGGGAAAGATCGGCACCGCCGGCGGGCGCATGCGCCGCGCGCACCGCCTCGGCCCAGCCCGGCCAGCCCTCGCGGGCCACAAGGCTGGGGTCGATCCATTCCTCAAGATCCGGCAGCCGCGTCAGCGCCGAGGCGACGGCGCGCGTCATGCCCCGCTGCGTCAGCCCCGCGGTCAGCGGGTAGACCGGCTCGAAATCGGGGATCTCCGCCGCGTCCTCGGGGCGCAGGATATGGTCGGGATGGGCCATCTGCGCCACCCCGTCGAACAGCTCCACCTTGCCCGAGACCACGCGGCTCTCGCCCGGCGGAAGCTGGCGTTGCAGGTAGTCGCCGCGGGCGTGGAAGAAGACCAGCTGAAAGGCGGTCTCGGCATCCTGGACCTGCACCCGGTAGGGGCCGCGCCCGCGCGGGGCCATATGCGCGCCCACCCGCACCTCGACGGTGGCGGTGCTGCCCGGGGTCACCTCGCGGATGCTCGCGCGGCGCCGCCGGTCGGTGCCCGAATGCGGCAGGGTGAAGATCAGGTCGCGGGGCTTCACCACCTCCATCTGCTGGAACAGCCGCGCCGTTTTCGGCCCGATCCCGTCGAGCCCCTCAAGCTCCGCGAAGAGCGGAAACAGGATGTCGGGCCGGCCGCTCATGCGTCCCCGATCAGTTCCAGCCAGGCGTCCTCGTCGATGGTCTCGACCCCCAGTTCCTCGGCTTTCTTGGCCTTGGAGCCCGCACCGGGCCCCGCCACCACCAGATCGGTCTTCTTCGACACCGAGCCCGAGACCTTGGCCCCCAGCGCCTCAGCCCGCGCCTTGGCCTCGGCGCGGGTCATCTTTTCCAGCGTGCCGGTGAAGACCACGGTCTTGCCCGCCACAGGGCTGTCCGCGGCCCTGGGCGCCTCGACGGGCTGGATGTCGAGCTGCGCGACCAGCCGGTCGATGGAGGCGCGCTCGGCCGGCTGGGCGAAGGCGGTGACCAGCGCCACGGCGACGGTGGTGCCGATGCCGTCGACGCCGACCAGGTCGTCCCAGGCTGCGCGCGCCCCCTGCGGGAGCGCGGGTTCCCCGGCCCAGACGGCGGCGCGGGTGTCGGCGACCCTGGCGCGCCGCCCGTCCTCGGCGGCCACGGCGCGCTCGGCCGCGACCGCGGCCTCGGCCTCCAGATACCGCTCCAGCGCCGGGCGCGCGGCGTCGAGCGCGGCGACCATCGCCGGCCATGTGCCGTAGTGGCGGGCCAGATCGGCCGCCACCACCTCGCCGACATGGCGGATGCCGAGGGCGAAGATCACCCGGTTCAGCGCGATGCGGCGCCGCTCCTCGATCGCGGCAAAGAGGTTCTGCGCCGATTTCTCGCCCCAGCCCTTCACCTGGGCCAGCGGTTTGCCGGCGAGGTGTTCGATGCCCGCGATCACATGGTCGGCGTCCTCGTCGGCCACCGGCACGCCTGACGCGCGCAGCATCTCGGCCAGCCGGTCGAGGAACTCCGCCCCGCGCTCCGGCACCGCGATCTGGCGCGACACCAGTTCGCGCGGTTTCGCCGTCAGGCGCTGCGGATCGCCGTCGCGCGCGGCGAGGGTGAAGATATCAGCCGGTTCCGAGATCCGGCAGAGGTAGTAGAAGAATTCCACCTGTTTCGCGCCCAGCCCCTCGATGTCGAAGGCCGCGCGCGAGACGAAATGTTTCAGCTTTTCAACGGCCTGCGCCGGGCAGATCAGCCCGCCGGTGCAGCGGCGCACCGCGTCGCCCTCCTCGCGGATCGCGTCGGAGCCGCATTCGGGGCATTCGGTTGGGAATGCATAGGGCTCGGCATCGTCGGGCCGTTTCGACAGATCCACGTCGGCGACCTTTGGGATCACGTCGCCTGCGCGATAGACCTGCACCCAGTCGCCCTCGCGGATGTCCTTGCCGCCGCGGATCATCTCGCCCGATGCGGACCGCCCGGCGATGTAATCCTCGTTGTGCAGCGTCGCGTTCGACACCACCACGCCGCCCACCGTGACCGGGCTCAGGCGGGCCACCGGGCTCAGCGCGCCGGTGCGGCCGACCTGGATCTCGATCCGCTCAAGCCGGGTCCAGGCGAGCTCGGCCGGGAATTTGTGCGCGACCGCCCAGCGGGGCGTGGTCGCGCGCATGCCGAGGCGGCGCTGCAACTCGAGATCGTCGACCTTGTAGACCACGCCGTCGATGTCATAGCCCAGCGTGGCGCGCTGATCCTCGATCCGGCGGTAATGGTCCAGCAGGGCCTCGGCGCTGTCGCACAGCGCTGTCAGCGGGTTGGTCTGGAAGCCGAGATCGCGCAGCCGGGCGATGGCTCCGCTTTGGGTCTGCGCCAGCGGCTCCGACAGCTCCCCCCAGCCATAGGCGAAGAATTTCAGCGGCCGCCCCTGCGTCACCGCCGGGTCGAGCTGACGCAGCGACCCCGCGGCGGCGTTGCGCGGGTTGGCGAAGCGTTTCTCGCCCGCCGCCTCCTGCCGGGCATTCAGGGCGGCGAAATCGGCGTGGCCCATGTAGACCTCGCCGCGCACCTCGAGGATCTCGGGCGCGCCGCTCAGGAGCTGCGGGATATCGGAGATCGTGCGGGCATTGGCGGTGACATTCTCGCCCACCGCGCCGTCGCCGCGGGTGGCGGCCTGCACCAGCCGGCCATTCTCGTAGCGCAGCGACAGGCTGAGCCCGTCGATCTTGGGCTCGGCGGTGAAGGCCAGCAGCGCGCCGGCGTCCAGCCCGAGATAGCGGCGGATGCGGGCGACGAACTCCTCTACCTCGCCGTCTTCGAAGGCGTTGGCCAGCGACAGCATGCGCTGGGCATGGGTGACCTTGGAAAACCCCTCGGCCGGGGCGGCGCCGACCTGCTCGGTCGGGCTGTCGGGCCGTTTCAGCGCCGGGAATCGCGCCTCGATCGCGGCGTTGCGGTTTTTCAGCGCGTCGAATTCCGCGTCCGACATCACCGGCGCGTCTTTCTGGTAATAGGCGCGGTTCGCCTCGCCCAGAATCCCGGCCAGCCGCGCCAGTTCGGCCGCGGCCTCCGCCTCGCTCAGATCCTCAACCGCCTTCGTCTCGGACAACTCGCATCCCTCCCGGCCTGTCCCCGGAAAGTGATAGGAGGACAGGGCGGGCAGGTCCAGCCCGCGCGTGGCGTCGCCCCGCGCCCTTTGGCCCGGGGCGTCACGGCGCGCGCCTCACGCCCCCAGCGCCACCGGCCCGGCGACGACCGCCGCCTCGGGGTCGCGCAACACATAGCCGCGCCCCCAGACCGTCTCGATATAGTTCTCGCCGCCAGTGGCCTGGCTGAGTTTCTTGCGCAGCTTGCAGATGAAGACGTCGATGATCTTCAGCTCGGGCTCGTCCATGCCGCCGTAGAGATGGTTGAGGAACATCTCCTTGGTCAGGGTGGTGCCCTTGCGCAGCGACAGCAGTTCCAGCATCTGGTATTCCTTGCCGGTCAGGTGCACCGGCGCGTTGTCCACATCCACGGTCTTGTCGTCGAGGTTCACCGCCACCCGCCCGGTGCGGATCACCGATTGCGCGTGCCCCTTGGAGCGGCGGATGATCGCATGGATGCGCGCCACCAGCTCCTCGCGGTGGAAGGGCTTGGTCAGGTAATCGTCGGCGCCGAAGCCGAATCCCTTGAGCTTGCTCTCGGTGTCATCGGCGCCCGACAGGATCAGGATCGGGGTGTCGACGCGCGCGAGGCGCAGCTGGCGCAGGACCTCGTGGCCGTTCATGTCGGGCAGGTGCAGGTCGAGCAGGATCAGGTCGTAATCATACAGTTTCGCCAGATCCAGCCCCTCCTCGCCCAGCGGCGTGGTATAGACGTTCAGGTTCGCGTGGCCCAGCATCAACTCGATGCTCTTGGCCGTTGTCGGATCATCTTCGACAAGCAGGATGCGCATCAGATATTCCCCCCAGTGACTCCAAAATACCTGATCAAATTCGGAAAAAATGGTTAATTACACGTTACCAATGACCTGCATGCTAGTAGTGCAATTCAAGGTTGTCTATAGCGCTGAATGGTTGTGGCCTTCAGGGCCTCTTTCCCGTGATGGCGGATAGCATTCTCCCAGCTGGAAAGCTCCTCTTCGGATAGCGCATAGCGCGCCTTGGCCTCGTCGCGGGTGATCAGCCCGCAGGCCACCGCCTTGACCACTGCGGCCTTGCGGCTGGCGACCCAGCGCCTGGTAAGCTCAGGGGGCAGATCGGCGCGGGTCATGGTGCTGCCATCGGGCAGCGTGACAATGCGCGGCCCGTTGATGCGTTTGATGAACATGGCTCTTCCCTCTTCGTCGCGAGGGCAAGGCTGGCGCAGCCGAACTTAAGGAGACCTTAAACCAGCCCTTGAGAGTATTTCGCATTTTCCTATATTCCCACGGACTTCCCGCAGGAGACCGACATGCCCCTCGACCGCAAGACAGATGCGCTGAACTCGCTTGGATTCGCCAAGCCGCCCTCCGAGACCCGGGTGGTGGTCGCGATGTCGGGCGGGGTGGACAGCTCGGTCGTGGCGGCCATGCTGGCCGACGAGGGCTATGACGTGGTCGGCGTGACGCTGCAGCTCTACGATCACGGCGCGGCGCTGGCCAAGAAGGGCGCCTGCTGCGCCGGCATCGACATCCACGACGCGCGCCGCGTGGCCGAGGAAAAGGGCTTCCCGCATTACGTTCTGGATTACGAGAATATCTTCCGCGACGCGGTGATCGAGGAATTCGCCGAAAGCTACCTCGGTGGCGCCACGCCCGTGCCCTGCATCCGCTGCAACGAGCGGGTGAAGTTCAAGGACCTGCTGCAGACCGCCCGCGATCTGGAGGCCGACTGCATGGCGACCGGCCATTACATCCAGCGCAAGCCGGGCGAAAACGGGGCGGAGTTGCATTGCGCCGCCGATCCGGGCCGCGACCAGAGCTATTTCCTGTTCTCCACCACGCCGGAGCAGCTGGAGTACCTGCGCTTCCCGCTGGGCCACCTGCCCTCCAAGGACGCGACGCGGGCGCTGGCCGCCGAATACGGGCTGGCCGTGGCCGACAAGCCCGACAGCCAGGACATCTGCTTCGTGCCCGACGGCAACTATGCCGGCGTGATCGAAAAGCTGCGCCCCGGCGCGGCCGAGCCGGGCGAGATCGTGCATGCCGACGGCCGCGTGCTGGGCAGCCACGAGGGCGTGATCCATTACACGATCGGCCAGCGCCGGGGCCTCGGCATCGGCGGGCTGAGCGAGCCGCTCTATGTCGTCAAGCTCGACGTCGAGACGCGCCGGGTGATCGTCGGCCCGAAGGAGATGCTCTCGACCCGGATCGTGCCGGTGCGCGAGATCAACTGGCTGGGCGACGCGCCCTTCGACTCCCGGCCGGAATGGCATGTCTCGGTCAAGGTCCGCTCCACCCGCCCGCCGCGCGAGGCGATCCTGCGCCCGCTCTCGGCCACCGAGGCCGAGGTTGAGCTTCTGACCCCCGAGGAGGGCGTCAGCCCCGGCCAGGCCTGCGTGTTCTACGAGACCGGCGGCACGCGCGTTCTCGGCGGCGGCTGGATCTGGCGCGGCCGCTAGAGCCCCAGCAGATAGGCGATCAGGTCGGCGCGGATCGTGGCGTCGGTCGCGCAGTGGTGGTGGCTGAGCAGCGCCTCCAGCCAGGCGGATTTCTCGGCCCGCGTCTGGCCCTGCACGCGGGAGGTGAGCACGCTGGCCGGCCCGTGGCAGTAGAGGCAGGCCTGGCCGTAGAACCACGCGCCGCGGTCGGCATCGGCGGGCAAGGCCTCCGCGTCGCAGCCGCCCATGCCGCCGGGTGCTCCGGGGGTGCCCGGAGGCAGGTCCTCGGCGCGCGCGAGGGCGGGTGTCAGCAGCAGCAGGAACACGGCGATACGGAACATGGCGATCCCTCCGGGATGGCGTCAGTATCGCCCAGGGACGGTCCTCAGCGCAAGCCGTCCAGCACGGCGCGGGCGGCGCGCAGGCCGGGCGCCTCGCCGCCCTGCCCCAGACGCCGCATGGTCTCGGCGCCGGCGGCGCGCTGGGCGGCGCGGGCCGCCTCGTCCTCCAGCAGCGCCAGCAGCGCCCCGGCGATCGGCGTGGGTTTGCACGCCCCGCCCAGGAATTCGGGCACGGCGCGGGTGCCCGTCACGATGTTGACCAGCGTCACCGTGTCGATCTTCAGCATCTGCCCGATCAGGGTGCGGCTGATCCAGTTCATGTCATAGGCGATGACCATCGGCGTGCCCGCCGCAGCCAGTTCCAGAGACACCGTGCCCGAGGCCGCCAGCGCCAGATCGGCGGCGCGGAAGGCGGCGCGTTTCTCGGCCAGCGCCTCGGTCTCGCGCCGACCGCGCGGGTCGAGGAGGATCGGACTGCCCGGCCATTTAGCCAGCAGCTGCGGCAGCATCCCCGCCACCGGCAGCGCCGCGGGCACCACCACGCGCAGATCGGGATGGCGGGCCAGCACCGGGCGCAGCGCCTCGCCGAAGATCGGGGCCAGGCGTTCGACCTCGCCCCGGCGCGAGCCGGGCAGGACCAGCAGGCTCCGCGCGTCGGGGGCAATGCCGTGGGCCGCGCGGAAGGCGGCGGCCTCGACGTCGCTGGCCTGCGGCTGGGCCACCACCGGATGCCCCACGAAATCGCAGCGCATCCCCTCGGCCTCCATATAGGGCGGCTCGAACGGAAAGAGCGCCAGAACCTGGTCGATCACCTCGGCCATCCTGGCCGCGCGCCCCGGACGCCACGCCCAGACCGTGGGGGCGACGTAATGCACGGTGCGGATGGACGAGGCCGCCTTGACCCGGCGCGCCACGCGCAGGCCGAAATCGGGGCTGTCGATGGTGATCAGCGCGTCGGGTGCGACCGCCAGCACCTCCTCCGCGCATTGCTTGATCCGGCGCATCAGCTGGCGGTAGCGCGGCAGCACCTCGGCCAGGCCCATCACGCTGAGCTCTTCCATCGGAAACAGGCTGTCCAGCCCCTCGGCCTGCATCAGCGGCCCGCCCACGCCGTGGAATTCGACGCCCGGCTCCAGTTCCTTCAGACCGGCCATCAGCGCCGCGCCAAGCGCATCGCCCGAAGGTTCGCCCGCGATGAGGAACAGCCGCGTCATGGCCTCCGCGCCCAGAGGAACAGCCCGGCGCGCTCCGCCTCGGCCAGCGTCGCCTCGCGGTCCAGGATCATCACCCCGCCGGCCTCGATCACCACGCCGGCCAGCCCCGCGCGGGCGGCGGCGGCGATGGTCCCGGGGCCGATGGCGGGCAGGTCCACCCGCCGCTCCTGCCCCGGCTTGGGGGCCTTGTAGAAGACGCCACGCGCACCCTTGGGATCGGGTCGCGTGGCGCCCGCCACGTCGGCCACCCATTGCAGCATGGCGTCGGTGCCCGGCAGGGTCTCGACCGCCAGGCACAGCCCCTGCGCCACCACCGCGCCCTGCCCCACGTCCAGCGCCCCGAGCGCCGAGGCGATCTGCGCCGCCCGGGCGGCGTCCTGTTCGTCGGCCGCGGACGGCCGGGCCGGGGTGAGGACCGCTTCGCCGGGCACCAGCTCGGGCGCGATGGCCTCGGCGCCGGCGACCTCGAAGCCGGCCTCCTCGAACAGCGCGATCACGGTCCGCAGCAGCGCGTCGTCGCCCTGCTGGAAGGCTCCGACGAGGCGCGGCAGGAACTGCGCGGTGCCGGGGTCGATCCGGGCCGGGTCGATCTTCGGACGCGCCACCGCGCCAGCAAAGACCACGCGACGGACGCCCGCGTCGTGCAGCAGCGCGAACAGCAGCGCCAGACGCTCCACGCAGAAGCGCTCCACCCGCCAGCCCGGGCGGGCCTCGGCCGGGTGGCCCTCCATCTCGGCCAGCAGGAAGGGGTGCCCCTCGGCCTCCAGCCGTTCGGCCAGAAGGACGGGCAGCGCGCCGGTGCCGGCGATGAGGGCGGTGGCGGTCATGGGGCGGCTCAGCTCGGGGTCAGGAAGGAACGGTCGCTATCGCCGAGGATGAACTCGACGATGTCGCGGACATAATCGCTGTCGGTGTCGTCGGCGAGCCGCTGGGCGCGCTCCTGAAAGGCGCCCTCGCCCTGGGCCAGCGCCTGGTAGGCGGCGCGCAGCGCCGTGATGTCGGAGCGCGGCACGCCGCGCCGCTTCAGCCCCACCAGGTTCAGCCCGTCGAGATGGCCGCGCGGCCCCTGCACCAGCCCGTAGGGGATCACGTCGTTGGTGACCATGGTCACCGCGCCGATGATCGCGCCGCGGCCCACGCGCACCCATTGGTGGATGCCCGACAGCCCTCCGATGATCACCTCGTCGTCGATCACGCAATGCCCCGCCAGCGCCGCGTGGTTGGCCATGATCACCCGGTTGCCCACCTGCGCGTCATGGCCGACATGGGTGCCGGTCATGAACAGGCAGTCGTCGCCGACCCGGGTGACGCCGCCGCCGCCCTCGGTGCCGGTGTTCATGGTCACGCCCTCGCGGATGCGGTTGCGCTTGCCGACAATCAACCGGGTCTCTTCGCCCCGGAATTTCAGGTCCTGCGGGATGTCGCCGATATTGGCGAAGGGGAAGATGACCGTGCCCTCGCCGATCTCGGTGTCGCCGGTGACGATGGCGTGGGATTTCACCTCGACGCCCTCGTGCAGCACCACCCGCGGGCCGATCACCGCGAAGGCTCCGATGACGCAGCCGGCGCCGATCCGGGCGCCCTCCTCGATCACCGCCGAGGGGTGGATGCGTGCGCTTGCGTCGATGCCCATGAGGCTCACTCCTGCGGCATGTCCATCATGGCGGTGAACTCTGCCTCGCAGGCGAGTTCACCCTCGACCTCGGCGCGGCCGAGGAATTTCCAGACCTTGGCGCCGGGCTTGCCGCGCGTCACGGTGACATGCATCTCCAGCACGTCGCCGGGAACCACCTTGCGGCGGAACTTGCATTTGTCGATGGCCATGAAATAGACCAGCATGTTCTTGTCGGCCAGGTCCATCGACACGCCGACCATCACCGCCGCGGTCTGCGCCATGGCCTCGACGATGGTCACGCCGGGCATGATCGGGGTGGCGGGAAAATGGCCCTGGAAATGCGGCTCGTTGAAGGTGACGTTCTTGACGCCCACCGCGCTGTGGTTGGCGACGATGTCGCGCACCTTGTCGACCAGCAGGAACGGGTAGCGGTGCGGGATGATCCGCTGGATCAGGTGGATATCGGCCTCGGTCACCGGCTGGTCGGTCATGTCGTCTCGTCCTTTCTTGCCGCCGGCCGCGCGGACCGGCTGTTGCGCAGGCAGTAGCAACTCGCCCCCGCCGGGGCAAGCGCCGGCTACGGCCGCGGCGCGGCCGGGGCCTCCGGCGCGCCCTCGGTCCCGTTCCCGGTCCCGGCGGGCGCCTCCGCGGCGCCGGCCTGCGGCGCGAACTGCGCGTCGATGCGCGCGATGACCTCGGCGGTCACGTCGATCTGGCCGGCGGACAGCACCACCGAGCGGCTTTCCAGCACCACCACCGCGCCGCGCTCGCGCACGACCTCGGTCAGGACCGGCAGCACCTCCTGGTAGAATCGCTGCTGCACCTCTTCGCGCTCGCGCACCAGTTCGCGCGCCTTGGCGTCCTGCGCGTCGCGGATGCCAACCACCTTTTCGTCGAAGGCGGCGGACAGCTCGCGGAACTTCTCCGGCGCCATGCCCGGGCGGTCCTCGGTGAGCTGCTTTTCCTCCGCCGTCAGCTCGGCCTCGATCCTGCGGTTCTCGGCGGCCAGCGCCGCGGCCTGTTCCTCGACCTCGTCCAGCAGGCCCTGGCCATAGGCAGAGCGCAGGAACAGCCGCTCCTGATCGAGGGTCACGATCAGGCTTTGCACAGGCGCGCGCGCCTCCTGCGCCAAGGCCCCCACGGGCAGGGCCAGCGCCAGGGCCAGCCCCAGGAGAGAGGCGCGCAGAACCATCAGAACCGGGTCGAGATGGTCAGGTCGAAATTCTGCTGCTGGTCGTATTTCAGCTTCTTCAGCGGGCGCGAGAAGTTGAAGCGCAGCGGACCGATCGGCGTGTCCCAGAAGATCGAGAAACCGGCCGCCGCGCGCAGCTCGAAACTGTCATCGACAATGTCGGCGCCGGCCGGGCCGCCATTGACGTTGTCGAGGCTCCAGACCGTGCCCACATCGGCAAAGACGCCGCCGGAGATGCCGTATTCCTCGGGCAGGCCCAGCGGGAACTCGGCCTCGAAGCGGGCGACGGCGAACATGTTGCCGCCGAGCGCGTCCTCGTCAGTCGCCGCCAGGTCGCGCGGGCCAAGCCCGTTGAACTCGAAGCCGCGGATCTTGCCGTTCAGGTAGTAGCGGTCGGTCACCCGGCTGGTGCCGCTCAGCATGTTGATGACGCCGCCCTCAAGCTCGGCGCGCAGGGTCACCTCCTCGCGGAAGGCCAGCGTCTGCGCCTTCGCCAGCGCGGTGGTCTCGATATATTCCGCATCGCCCCCGAGCCCGGCGAATTCCTGGCTGAAGTTCAGCACGATGCCGGTGTTCGGGTTCAGGCCGGCGCGGCGCGAGTCATAGCTGTAGGTGTAGCCGAAGAACGCGGCCAGCCGGTCGCCCTCGGCCGCCTCGGCCGCGATGATCGCGGAATCGCCGGTGTAGTTGGCGATCTTGTTGTTGCGCACGCCCAGCCCGACCTGCAGCCGGCCGTTCTCGCTGACCGGGAATTCCAGCGACGGGTTGAACACCGTTTCGGTGGTCTTGTAGGTCTCGCCGTTTTCCTGGTCCGTCTCGGTGTGGCTGAGCGCGAAGCGGAAGGTCACGTCACGGCCCAGGAAGGCCGGCTCGGCAAAGACGAATTGCGAACTCTGGCTGTCGGCGCCGGTGGTCAGGCTGAAGCTCAGATACTGGCCGCGCCCCAGGAAGTTCGACTCGCTGAAGCTGACCGTGGCGCCGGCGCCGCTGTCGACGCTGTAGCTGAGACCGAAGGAGAGCGAGCCGGTCGGCTGCTCCTCGACGTTGACGTCGACGATCACCTGGTCCGGCGAGGTGCCCTCGCGGGCCTCGACATCGGCCTTGGAGAAGAACCCCAGCGCGCGGATGCGCTCGGCCGACTCGCGGATCTCGCGCGGGTTGAACGGGTCGCCCTCGACGGTCTTGAACTGGCGCCGGATCACCCGGTCCAGGGTGGTGGCGTTGCCCTCGATGTCGATGCGTTCGACGAAGACCCGCGGCCCCTTGGTGATGGCGAAATCCACGTCCAGCGTCAGGTCGCGGTCGTTGCGGGTGATGCGCGGCTCGATCCGGATGAAATTGAGCCCCTGGCGCAGCGCCAGCCGCTCCAGCCGGGCAATGGTGTTCTCGATGGCCAGCGGGCTGTAGACGCCGCCGGCGCGCACCCGGATTTCCTGTTCGAACAGATCGGGATCGACCTCCTCGAGATCGCTCGACGCGGTGATCTCGCCGAAGCGGAAGGATTGCCCCTCGCGGATGTTGAAGGTCACCAGGAAACCGCTGCGCCGCCGGGTCAGTTCGGAACTGACCGAGAGTACCTGGAAATCGACGAAGCCGCGCGACAGGTAGAAGTCGCGCAGCACCTGCTTGTCGAACTCGATGCGGTCGGCGATGAAGGTGTCGCTGCCGATCAGGGCGCGCAGCAGGCCGGCCTGCTTGGTCTGCAGCACCCGGCGCAGACGGCGCTCGCCGAAGCTGCGGTTGCCGACGAAGGAAATGCGCTCGACCTCGACCACCGCGCCCTCGGCGATCTCGAAGACCAGGTCGACGCGATTGTCCGAGCGGCGGATGATGCGCGGCTCGACCGTGGCGGCCAGGCGGCCGCGCTGCTCATAGGCCTGCACGATGGCGGCGGCGTCGGCCTCGGCCAGGCGCGGGCTGTAGACCCGGCGCGACTGCGAGCGGATGATCGCGGCCAGGTCCTCGTCCTTGATCCGGGCGTTGCCCTCGAAGTTGATGACGCTGATCGTCGGATACTCGACCACCCGGATCAGCAGCCGCCCGCCCTGGGGCTGAAGTTCCACGGTTTCGAACAGGCCGCTGTCGACGATGCGCTGGTAGGCGTCGTTCAATTCGGCCGCCGAGACCGTCTGGCCGCGGCCGATTCCGGCGTAGCTGAGGATGGTCGCGCCATCGACGCGCTGGTTGCCCTCGATCTCGACCGAGGTGAAACGGTAGCTTTCCGCCTGCGCCCGGGCCTCGGGAGCGGCCAGACAAATCGTTGCGACGGCAAGGAAAACAGCCATCAGAAGCTGTTGTCCCAAGTCCAGTGCACCCTGCTTCCGCGCCAAGGCGCCAACGATCGATCTGGTCATGTTTCTGTCCCGCTTTGACGCCTTTGTTTCAGAGACTTGACTAGCTGGAATGGCGTCCCTTGTCAAAAGGCAGAACCGCGCCCGGGCTGGTCGGCTCGGCGCGCGGTTCCTTGGGTGCGGGAGGTAAATTTTACAGAAGCGAGCCCACGAAGGCGCCGACCATGAGCGCCCCGAAGATGGTCGCCAGATAGAACAGGCGATCCCAGTTGAGATTGAACAGCACGGAAAGCCCGCGATAGCCGTCCTGGATCGTTTCCATGTTCCGCCCTCCTCTGCTCGAATGACTGCGGTGCAGCAAAGCTATGGGGCGATTATGGCAGCATTAGGGCCCGAACGTGGCCCCGCCGGGTCAGGGGCAGAGGATGTCGTTGCTCAGCGCGAAGACCATGAAGGTCAGCAGCACTGCCAGTCCGAGGCTGAGCAGGATGCTCATCACGCGTTCGTTCGGGGCGCGGCCCGTCACCGCCTCGTAGGCGTGAAACACCAGGTGCCCGCCATCCAGAACCGGGATCGGGAACAGGTTCATCAGCCCGACCGCGGTGGACAGCACCGCGATGAACCAGATGAAGCTCTGCGTGCCCTGGCTGGCCATCGCGCCCGAGGTCTCGGCGATGCCCAGGGGGCCGCGCAGGTTGCATGAGCTGATCGCGCCGGTCACCATGTGGTAGAGGCCCGACAGGCTGGAGCGGGTGATGAACAGCGTCTGCTGCGCCCCCGCCGCGAGCGAGGCCAGCGCGCCGGGTGTCCGGGTCTCGGGGGTGAACAGCAGCCCGCCGGTCATGCCGATCAGCAGCCGGGTCTCGAAGCCGCCATCCGGCAGCGGCAGATCCACCCGGCGCGGGGCCAGCGCGAATTCCAGCTCCTTGCCGTCGCGCCAGACCCTGAGCTGCATGACCTCCCCGCTCGATTGCCGGACCATCTCCTGCAGCTGCCGGAAGGCGGTGACAGGCTTGCCGTCCACCGACAGGATCACGTCGCCGACCTCCAGCCCCGCGTCCATTGCCGCCGATCCCGGCTGCAATGCGTCGATCACCGGCGGAAAGGGATAGGGCCCCTGCACTACCTGCTCGGCGCCGTCGCGGCGCACGGTGTAATCCACCACCGCCGCCGGCGGCAGCGCCGCGGTCGCGGCGTAAAGCGCGGCGTAGTCCGGCGTCGGCCGGTCGCCGATCGCGGCGATCTCGTCGCCGGGGGCCAGGCCCATCGCCTGCGCCGGCACGGGTTTCAGCGTGCCGATGGTGGGCGGCTCGATCGCCTCTCCGCGGAAGAAAAGGATCGCGCCGAAGACCAGGATCGACAGGATGAAGTTGAACACCGGCCCCGCCGCCACGGTGGCCGCGCGCGCCCAGAGCGGCGCGCCATGCATGGTGTGGCGCCGGGTCTCGTCGTCGATCTCGCGCAGCAGTTCGGCATCCATGCCGCTGGCGGCATTGGCATCGCCGAGGAATTTCACATAACCGCCGAAGGGCAGCGCGGCGATCTGCCAGCGCGTGCCGAAGCGGTCCTCGCGCGACAGCAGCACCGGGCCGAAGCCCAGCGAGAAGACCTCGGCGTGGATGCCCGACCAGCGGCCGACGATGTAATGGCCGAATTCATGCACCGCCACGATGACCGAGAGCGCCAGCACGAACGCGCCAACCGTATAAAGAATGTTGCCGAAGGAGGGGATCAGCCCAAGAATATCCACGCGCTCTGCCTCTGATTTATGTCTTTTTCCGCCCGCGGATCACCTTCGCGGCCTCCTCCCGGGCGAGATGGTCAAACTGCAGAACGGTATCAAGGGTGATCTCGGCAGTATTAAGGCGGTTTTCGCGCGAAACCCGGTCAAGGACGGCCGCCACCACCTCGGCCATTTGCAGGAACCCGATCTCGCCGGCGATGAAGGCGTCGAGGGCGCGCTCCTTGGCGGCGTTGAACACCGCGCCGGCCAGACCGCCCGTCTCCATCACCTGCCGCGCCAGCCGCAGCGCGGGGTAGCGCGCCGGGTCGGGCGCGGCGAAATTGAGCTGGCCGATCGCGGCCAGATCCAGCCGCGCCACCGGCAGCTCGGCGCGTTCAGGCCAGTTCAGCGCGTAGCCGATGGCATGGCGCATGTCGGGCGCGCCGAGATGCGCCATCAGCGCCCCGTCGCGGAACCCCACCAGCGCGTGCACCAGGGATTCGGGATGCACCAGAACCTCGATCTTCTCCGGCGCGATGCCGAAGAATTCGTGCGTCTCGATCACTTCCAGCGCCTTGTTGAACATCGAGGCGCTGTCGATGGTGATGCGCTGGCCCATCGCCCAGTTGGGATGGGTCGCGGCCTGTTCGGGCGTGGCAGATGCCAGCGCCGCCAGCGGCCAGTCGCGGAACGCCCCGCCCGAGGCGGTGATCACGATCCGCTCCACCGCTGCGATGTCCTCGCCCGCCAGCGCCTGGAACACCGCCGAATGCTCGCTGTCCACCGGCAGGATGCGCGCGCCGTGCCGGCGCGCGGTCGCCATCAGCAGCGGCCCCGCGGTGACCAGGCTTTCCTTGTTGGCCAGCGCCAGCGTAGTGCCCTGCTCCAGCGCCTTCAGCCCCGGCATCAGCCCCGCCGCGCCAACGATCGCGGACATGATCCAGTCGGCGGGCCGCGTGGCGGCCTCAAGCAGCGCCTCGGGCCCGGCGGCGACCTCGGTCGGGGTCCCGGCCAGCGCATCCTTCAGATCGGCGTAGCAGTCTGGATAGGCGGTCACCGCCAGCCCGGCGTTCAGCGCGCGGGCCTGTTCGGCCAGCCGCGCGACGTTGCGTCCGCCGCTCAGCGCCACCACCTCGAAATCGCCGGGGCGGCGCGCGATCAGATCGACCGTGTTCTCCCCGATCGAGCCGGTGGAGCCGAAGATCGTCACCCGTCGCATCGTCTCAGAACCTCACCTCGGGCACATAGACCAGTTGCGCCACCAGCAGCATCAGCAGCGCCGCGCCCAGCAGCCCGTCGAAGCGGTCGAACAGCCCGCCGTGGCCGGGGATCAGCGCCGAGCTGTCCTTGACCCCGCAGCGCCGCTTGATCGCGCTTTCGGCGATGTCGCCGGCCTGGCTGGCCATCGACAGCGCGACCGAAATCCACGGCAGGTCGCGCCCGGCATCGGTGAAGCCGAGGAACAGCACCCCGATCAGTGCCGCGCCAATCCAGCCCGCCACCGTGCCCGACCAGGTCTTCTTGGGGCTGACGCGGGGCCAGAATTTCGGCCCCCCGATGAAGCGCCCGGCGAAATAGCCCAGCACGTCGGTGGCGATCACCACCAGCACCAGCCACAACAGCCACACCACGCCATATTGATCGCGGAACCCGGCAAGGCCGTAGCCCGCCACCAGGATCCCCAGCGCGAACAGGCCGAACAGCAGCCGCTCGCGTTTCAGCAGCGCGCCGCCCACCAGCGGCGTGGCGGCCAGCAGCGGAAAGGCGAACATGCCGGGCAAGGCGCTGGCCAGCAGCACCGCGGCGCCGCCCAGAAGCCCCAGTTGCAGCGCCTCCGACCGCTTTTGCGGGGCGATCATGCGCGCGAGTTCCCAGATCATCAGGCCGCAGACCGCCGCGGCCAGCGACGTGAACCATGGCCCGCCGAGCCAGATCGTCAGCACGCCGAGCCCCGCCATCGCGGCGCCCGAGACGAGCCGCTGGTTCAGGTCACTCCACCGCCCCTGCGCCATCAGGCCTTCACCGCGCCAAAGCGCCGCTCGCGGCCGGCGAAGCGGCCGAGGATCTCGGCAAAGATCTCGGCCGTGAAATCGGGCCACAGGACCGGCGTGAATTCGTATTCCGCATAGGCCGACTGCCACAGCAGGAAGTTGGAGATGCGCGCCTCGCCGCTGGTGCGGATCACCAGGTCGGGATCGGGCAGCACGCAGGTGTCGAGAAAGCGCGTCAGCGTCGTCTCGTCCACCGATTCCGGGTCAAGCCGGCCTGCCGCCACCTCGCGCGCCAGCCGCTTGGTGGCGCGCGCCACCTCGTCGCGGCCGCCGTAGTTCAGCGCGATGGTCAGATGCACCCGGTCATTGCCCGCGGTCAGCGTCTCCAGATGATCCATCAGCGCCACCAGCTTGGGCTCCAGCCGCTCGCGGTCGCCGATGAAGCGCACCCTCACCCCCTCGGCCAGCAGCGCCTGCGCCTCTTTCTGGATGTAGAGGCGGAACAGGGTCATCAGGCCGGCCACCTCGGCCTGGGTGCGTTTCCAGTTCTCGGTGGAGAAGGCGAAGATCGTCAGGTAGCGCACACCGAGGTCGGGACAGGCGCGCACGATCTCGCGCACCCTCTTGGCGCCGGCCTGGTGGCCAAACAGCCGCGGGCGGCCGCGCTGCTGCGCCCACCGCCCGTTGCCATCCATGATGATCGCCACATGGGCCGGCCCGCCCGCCTGGGATTTGGTCTCGGCCAAGGGTGCCCCTTTCGCGATCACGCAGGTCAAACCTGCATGATCTCCTTCTGTTTGTGCTCAAGCGCCTTGTCGACCTCGGCGATATAGCGGTCGGTCAGCTCCTGCACCTCGTCGTGCCAGATCTTGTGATCGTCTTCGCTCATGCCGGCGGCCTTGGCCTTTTTCAGCTGTTCCATCCCGTCGCGGCGGACGTTGCGGATGGCGACGCGGCCCTGTTCGGCATATTGGCCGGCGACCTTGGTCAGTTCGCGGCGGCGCTCCTCGTTCAGCTCGGGGATCGGCAGCATGATGATGGTGCCGTTGAGCTGCGGGTTGATGCCCAGCCCGCTTTCGCGGATCGCCTTCTCGACCTTGCCGACCATTGCCTTGTCCCAGACGTTGATCGTGACCATGCGCGGCTCGGGCACGTTGACGGTGCCGACCTGGTTGATCGGGGTGCGCTGGCCATAGGCCTCGACCATGACCGGCTCCAGCATCGAGGCCGAGGCCCGGCCCGTTCGCAGCGAGGCGAATTCCGTCTTCAACGCCGCCATGGCGCCGTCCATCCGGCGTTTCAGGTCATCGAGGTCGATCTCAAGCTCTTCGTCTGCCATTGTCAGTCTCTCTTGTTCTTGCGCGGGCCGCGCGGCCCCGGTTGCCTTGCTATACAATCAACCATGCACGATTGTATAGGTGCCTTGCCCGGCGAGGATCCCGCGGAACCCGCCCGGCTCGTCCAGCGAGAACACGATGATCGGCAGGTTGTTGTCGCGCGCCAGCGCGATCGCCGAGGCATCCATGACCGCGAGGTGCTTTTGCAGCACGTCGTCATAGGTGATGTCGTCGAAGCGCTTGGCGTCGGCGTGTTTCGCCGGGTCCTTGTCGTAGACGCCGTCGACCTTGGTGCCCTTGAAGATCGCCTCGCAGGCCATTTCGTTGGCGCGCAGGGTGGCGGCGGTGTCGGTGGTGAAATAGGGGTTGCCGGTGCCGGCGGCAAAGATGCAGACCCGGCCCTTTTCCAGGTGGCGCACGGCGCGGCGGCGGATATAGGGCTCGGCCACCTCGTCCATGCGGATGGCCGAGATCACCCGGCAGAACACGCCCAGCCCCTCAAGCGCCGACTGCATGGCCAGCGCGTTCATCACGGTCGCCAGCATCCCCATGTAATCGGCGGTGGTGCGCTCCATCCCCTGCGCGCTGCCCTGCAGCCCGCGGAAGATGTTGCCGCCGCCGATCACCATGCAGATCTCGACGCCGAGATCATGGACCGATTTCACCTCGCGGGCGATACGCTGGACGGTGGGCGGATGCAGGCCGAAGCCCTGATCACCCATCAGCGCCTCGCCCGAGATTTTCAGAAGCACACGCTTGTAGGCGGGCGCCGGTTGATTGGCAGTGCCGTCGCTCATAGTTAGTTCCCCGGTCCGGTTGTTCTGGCTTGCGCGCAAAATGTCGGAAAAGGGCCAGAGGTTCAACGGCGAACAGGCACCGAAGCAGTATGGATATCACCACCCTCGACCCCGCCCGCCCGGTTCTGATCGCCGGGCCCACCGCCAGCGGCAAGTCCGGGCTTGCCCTGCGCATCGCCGAGGAACAGGGCGGCGTGATCGTGAATGCCGATGCATTGCAGGTGTTTGCCAACTGGCGGGTGCTGACCGCGCGCCCCTCGAAGGCGGACGAGGCGCGCGCGCCGCATGCCCTCTACGGGCATGTGCCGTGGGATGGCGATTATTCCGTCGGCCACTGGCTGCGCGAGGTGGCGCCGCTGCTGCGCGTCGGCGCGCGCCCGATCATCGTCGGCGGCACCGGGCTCTATTTCACCGCGCTCACCGAAGGGCTGGCCGAGATTCCCGCCACCCCGCCCGAGATCCGCGCCGAGGCCGACCGCCGCCGCGCGGCGGAGGGGCACGCGGCCCTGCTGGCCGAACTGGATGCGCAGACCCGCGCCCGCGTCGACACCCTGAACCCGATGCGCGTGCAGCGCGCCTGGGAGGTGTTGCGCGCCACCGGGCGCGGCCTGGCCGCCTGGCAGGACGACACCGGGCCGGCGCTGCTGCCGCTCGACCGGGCGCAGGCGCTGGTGCTGGAGGCCGGCCGCGACTGGCTGGCGGAACGCATCGACCGCCGCTTCGACATGATGCTGGCCGAGGGCGCGCTGGAGGAGGCCCGCGCCAACCTCGCGCATTGGGACCCCGCCCTGCTGTCGATGAAAGCCATCGGCGCGCCCGAGCTGATCGCCCATCTGAAGGGCGAGATGACGCTCGAGGAAGCCCGCGCCGCCGCCCAGGCCGCCTCGCGGCAATACGCCAAGCGGCAGCGCACCTGGTTCCGCTCCAAGATGCGCGCGTGGCGCTGGATCGCGGCCGGATAAC
Organism: Actibacterium sp. MT2.3-13A; assembly: GCF_018139985.1. Lineage (GTDB taxonomy): Bacteria > Pseudomonadota > Alphaproteobacteria > Rhodobacterales > Rhodobacteraceae > JAGSOU01. Next base: position 151,640 of record NZ_JAGSOU010000002.1, read on the forward strand.
CCGCGCCGCGCCCGCTCCACCCGGACACCGAGCCGATTTCCGCGCGGAACTGCACTTTTCGAACATTTTTGTTTACGCAGGACAATCGAGCCGCATAGGGTTGCCCGACCTCGACAGCCCTTGCCGCCGGACCCTGCACATGAGCGATTCCGACCTGCGCCTGATCCCGATCCACCGCCTCGCCCAGGGCGGGCGCTGGCGGGTGGAGGCGATGCGCAGCTATTCGGTGGACCAGCTGTTGTGGTTCACCCGCGGCCAGGGCCGGATCACCGTTGCCGGCGTGACCCGCGGCTACGGCGCGCATAACGCGGTGTTCATCCCGGCCGGCACCATGCACGGCTTCGAGATGACGCCGCAGGTCTTCGGCACGGCGGTGTTCTTTTCCCGCGACCACGGGCTGCACCTGCCCGACACGCCGCGCCACCTGCGGATCCGCGACGCCATGGCCCAGGGCGAGATCACCGGCATCCTCGAACAGCTCCAGCGCGAGGCCGACGCCGACCGCCCGGCGCGCCACCGCGCCATGCTCCATCTCTCCGGCCTGCTGGGCGTGTGGCTGGAGCGGCAATTGCTGACCAACGAGGACGCCATGGCCCCCTCGGACGCCGCCCGGAGGCTGGCGCGGCGCTACAGCGCGCTGGTCGAGCAGGAGTTCGGCACCGAGAAATCGGTCTCGGACTACGCGCAGGCGCTGGGCGTGACGCCGACCCACCTGACCCGGGTGTGCAAGGAGACCTGCGGGCGCACCGCCTCCGACTTCCTGGCAGACCGCAAGATCGCCGAGGCCCGCCGCCTGCTGGCCGACACCAGGCTGCCGGTCAAGCAGATCGCGGCGGGGCTGGGTTTCGCCTCGGCGGCCTACTTCACCCGCGCCTTCCAGCAGCGCGCGGGCAAATCGCCGATGGCCTTCCGCCGCGCCGGTTGACGCTTCGACAATCGAAGCTTTTGGTTGCGCTCCGGCGCGATGTCGTTTTTGTTACAGGCAGATGTCGCATTCCAGCCGACGGCACGCCGCGCCGGCCGATCGACCCATGCGCGACTCGCGGGCCTGATGCGGCTATACTGGGAGCATTGTCTTTCCGGCCCGACCGCCGAGACCGCGGCAACCGGGCCGAGGAGCGGGGCTCCGACGCAGCAGAACCGTCACACCGTCTCACAGGGAGCAAGACATGAAGCATTCCACGATCAACGGCAAACCGCTGCACCCCGCAGTGAAGATGTATGCCGGGGAATTTCGGGCCGGCCTGCTCAGCCGCCGCGAATTCCTGTCGCGCGCCACCGCGATGGGCGCCACCGCCGCCGCGGCCTACGCGCTGGGCGGGATCGACAGCCCCGCCGGCGCGGCGGGCTACGAACTGGCCACGCCGAAGCAGGGCGGCACGCTGCGGATCCAGATGAACTGCCGCGAGCTGAAGGACCCGCGCACCTACGACTGGTCCGAGATCGCCAACGAGACCCGCGGCATCCTCGAATACCTCGTCGAGGTGCGCCGCGACGGAACGCTGCACGGTATGCTGCTGGAAAGCTGGGAGGCCAACGACAACGCCACCGAATACACGCTGAACCTGCGAAAGGGCGTCAAGTGGAACAACGGCGACGATTTCACCGCCGAGGACGTGGCCGCCAACATCATCGGCTGGTGCGATGAATCCGTCGAGGGCAACTCGATGACCGGGCGGGTGGGCACCCTGATCAAGGACGGCAAGGCCGCCCCCGGCGCGGTCGAGGTGGTGGACAGCCACACCGTCAAGGTCAAGCCGCTGACCCCGGACGGGACGCTGATGTTCGGCATGGCCGACTACCCCGCCGCGATCCAGCACCGCGACCTGATCGGCAGCTCGCTGGCCGATCACGGCGTGGGCACCGGCGCCTACAAGTTCGAGGAGTTCAAGGTCGGCGAAAAGATCGTGCTGGTCCGCAACGCCGGGCATGCCTACTGGGGCAATGCCTATCTCGACCGGATCGAGTTCCTCGATTACGGCACCGACCCCTCGGCCTGGCTGGCCGGCGCCGACGCCGACGAGTTCGACGTGACCTACGAGACGGTATCCGATTTCATCGACATCTTCGCCTCGATCGGCTGGATCGAAAGCGAGGTGGGCACCGCCGCCACCGTGGTCATCCGCCCCAACGCAGAAACCGAGGTGGGCGGCATCAAGCCCTACGCCGACAAGCGCGTGCGCCGGGCGCTGGCGCTGGCGGTGGACAACAACGTCCCGCTGGAGCTGGGCATCTCGGGCCGCGGCACGGTGTCGAACAACAACTACCACGTCGCCAACGGTGTGCATCCCGACCATGCCGACATCCCCGCGCATGAAAAGAACGTCGAGGAGGCCCGCCGCCTGATGGAGGAGGCCGGAATGATGGATTTCGAGCATGAACTGATCTCCATCGACGACGATTACCGCAAGAACACCACCGACGCCGTGGCGGCGCAGCTGCGCGACGCAGGCTTCAAGGTGAAGCGCACGGTGATGCCCGGCTCGACCTTCTGGAACGACTGGCAGAAATACGCCTTCTCCTCGACCAACTGGAACCACCGCGAGACCGGCATCCAGTTGCTGAATCTTGCCTACCGCTCGACCGCGGCGTGGAACGAGACCGGCTTCCGATCGGCCGAGTTCGACGCGCTGCTCGACGAGGCGACCGCCATCGCCGACAGCGCGACGCGGCGCGAGGTCATGGCCCGCCTGGAGCAGATGATGGTCGACGAGGGCGTGGCGATCATCCCCTACTGGCGCTCGCTCTTCCGCCATTACAAGGAGGGCGTGGTCAACGCCGAGATGCATCCGAAGTTCGAGATCAACGTTCACCATCTGGGCTGGGCCTGAGCGCGCCGGGACGGCGCGCGTCGCGCGCGCCGTCCCGGCCCCTCCGGCGACAGCCGGCATGAACAACCGCAAGCCGCGCCCGATCCGGGCCGCGGCAAGCCACAGGGGAACAGATGGGACCATTCATCCTCAAACGCCTCGGCGTGATGCTGCTGACCGCGCTGTGCATGACGCTGATCGTCTTTTTCCTGACCAACCTGCCGCCCAACCTCGAAAAACTGGCCAAGACGCAGCTCGGCGCCCGCATCACCGATGCGGAGGTGTCCAGCTGGCTGGAGCGCAACGGCTACGCCCAGCCGATGCTGGCGCGCTACGGCGAATGGCTCGGGGTGCTGCCGGGCTACACCTATGAGGCCGCGAACGGAACGCGGAGCGGCCGCTGCGCGCGCCTGGCCGGCGATGACGGGGCGATCCCGCGCCATTGCGGCGTGCTGCAGGGCGACTGGGGCTATTCCACCAAGTTCCGCGTCCCCGTGACGGAGCTGATCGGCGAACGCCTGGCCCGCACCGGCATGCTGATGTTCTGGGCCTTCGCGGTGATGGTGCCGATGGCGCTGATCATCGGGGTGGTGGCGGGGATGCGCGAGGGCTCAGCCACCGACCGGACGCTCTCGACCTTCGCCATCGCCTCGACCTCGACGCCGGAATATGTCTCCGGCGTGATCTTCGTGGTGATCTTCGCCTCTTCGATGGTCGGGCTGAAATGGTTCACCGGATCGGCGAAATCGGCGGTGGACGGCATCACCTTCGAAAACTTCACCCTGCCGGTGATCACCGTCGCGCTGTACGGCATGGGCTACATCGCGCGCATGACCCGGGCCTCGATGGCCGAGGTGATGACCGCGCAATACATCCGCACCGCCCGGCTGAAGGGCGTCAGTTTCCGCAACATCGTGCTGAAACACGCGCTGAGAAACGCCCTGATCGCGCCCTTCACCGTGATCATGCTGCAATTTCCCTGGCTGCTGACCGGCGTGGTGATCGTCGAGGCGCTGTTCGTCTATCCCGGCTTCGGCAACGCGCTGGTCGAGGGGGCGTCGAACAACGACATCGAGCTGCTGATGGCGGTCTCGGTGGTGGCGGTGGTGGTTGTGCTGGTCACACAGCTGATCTCCGACATCGGCTATGCGCTTCTCAATCCGCGCATCCGCGTCAACTGAGCGAAAGGGGAGCAGACGGATGGAACCCTTGACCTGGACGGGCGCGATCGGCCCGTATCTGAACCCCGCGCTGGGCCTCGCCGTGGCGGTGCTGGCGCTGTCGATTCTGACCCATGCCGGGCTGGCGATCGCGCGGTTGGGTGGCGTCGCGCGGCCTGGCGCCGGGGCCGCCGGCAGCCATGCCGCAGCCGCAGCCGGCCGGGTGACGCGCTGGAGCCTTTTCGCCGTGCTGGCGCTGATCGTGATCTACCTGGTCGCGGGCATCGTGGCGCCGGTCGAGGCCAAGGGCATCATCGGCCGCATCTCCACCCGCTTCCTGCCGGTCTGGATCGCGCTGGCCGCGACCTTCGCCCTGTCCATCGCCTTCAAGCGCCGGCTGGGGCTCTACGGCAATCTGTTCGACAACAGGGTGGGGATGATCGGCTTCGCCCTGGTGATGTTCTGGGTCTATTCGGCGCTTTTCGCGGATGTGATCGTCACCCATGACCCGGTCGGCGACGTTATCTCGGGGATGAAGAACAAGGCGCCGGGCACGCCGCTGCGCAGCCCCGGCGAAGGCGTCTACGGATACTACCTGCTGGGCGGCGACGCGCTGGCGCGCGACGTGTTCTCGCGCATGGTGGCAGGCGCGCGGGTGGTGCTGACCATCGCGCCGGCGGCGACGCTGTTCGCCTTCATGGTGGGGATCACGCTGGGCGTGCCCGCGGGCTATCTCGGGGGCAGGTTCGACACCGCGCTCTCCTTCGTTGCCAATCTCGTGCTGGCCTTCCCGGTGATCCTGCTGTTCTTCCTGCTGGTCACGCCCGAGATCATCGCCATGGGCGTGCCGAAATACATGGCGGAGGTGCTGTTCCTGTTTCCGGTCGTCTTCCTCGTGATCCTGTGGAATTCCCGGTTCCACACCAGGCCGATGACACGCAACATCCATGTCGGGCTGACGGTGCTGATCGGCGGCTGGCTCTATCTGGGGCTCGCCTGGGACGCCGACCCGCTGGGGCTGGTCTCCATCCCCGGAGGGGTGCTGATCGTCTTCGTCTCGGTGGTCTTCGTCAATTCGCCCACCGTGTTCCGTATCGTGCGGGGTCTGACGCTGGACATCCGCACCCGTGACTATGTGGCCGCCGCCCAGACCCGCGGCGAGGGCGCGTGGTACATCATGCTGTGGGAGATCCTGCCCAACGCGCGCGGGCCGCTGCTGGTCGATTTCTGCCTGCGCATCGGCTACACCACGATCCTTCTGGGAACGCTGGGCTTCTTCGGCCTCGGCCTGCCGCCCGACAGCCCCGACTGGGGCACCTCGATCAACGCGGGCCGGGGGTTGCTGCAATTCTTCCCCTTCCCGCCGCTGGTGCCCGCCGTCGCCATCATGAGCCTCGTTCTGGGGCTGAACCTGCTGGCCGACGGGCTGCGCGAAGAAAGCCTGAAGGACTGAGGGAGAGGGATCATGGCGAAATGGCAGTATGACGGCCCGGTTCTGGAGATCGACCGCCTCTCGATCAGCTTCTTCACGCGGCTGCGCGAGATCCCGGCGGTGATGGATTTCTCGGTCACCGTGCAGCCGGGCGAGGCGGTGGGCCTCGTCGGCGAATCCGGCTGCGGCAAGTCCACCGTGGCGCTGGGGGTGATGCAGGACCTCGGCGTCAACGGCCGCATCGTTGGCGGCACGATCAGGTTCAAGGGCCGCGACCTCGGCGCGATGTCCGAGACCGAGCTGCGCGGCCTGCGCGGCTCAGAGATCGCGATGATCTACCAGGAGCCGATGGCCAGCCTGAACCCCGCCATGCGGGTCGGCCGGCAGCTGATGGAAGTGCCGATGATCCACGAGGGCCTGTCGGCAAAGGCGGCCTACGATCGCGCGCTGGCGATGGTCGAGGACGTGAAACTGCCCGACCCCAAACGCATCCTGAACAGCTATCCGCACCAGCTGTCGGGCGGGCAGCAGCAGCGCATCGTCATCGCCATGGCGCTGATGTCAAAGCCCTCGCTGCTGATCCTAGACGAACCCACCACCGCGCTCGACGTCACGGTCGAGGCCGCAGTCGTCGCTCTGGTCAAGGAGCTGGGCCGGAAATACGGCACATCCATGCTGTTCATCAGCCACAACCTCGGGCTGGTGCTGGAGACCTGCGACCGCATCTGCGTGATGTATTCCGGCGAGGCGGTGGAGCGCGGCTCGATCGGGGACGTGTTCGACGAGATGCGGCACCCCTACACGCAGGCGCTGTTCCGCTCGATCCCGCTTCCCGGCGCGGACAAGAACGCGCGGCCGCTGGTGGCGATCCCGGGCAATTTCCCCCTGCCCCACGAACGGCCGCCGGGATGCAACTTCGGTCCCCGCTGCGACTATTTCGAGGCCGGGCGCTGCGACGCGCAGGACGTCCGCATGACCCCCGTGCACGGCAATGACCGCCACGAGACCCGCTGCCTGAAATTCCGCGAAATCGACTGGAGCGCACCGCCCGCGCCCCCCGCCCGCAGCGAAACCGCCGAGCCGGGCCCTGTCGTGCTGAAGATGGAGCAGCTCAGGAAATATTACGAGGTCGCGGCCAGCAAGATCTTCGGCGGCGGCGCGAAACGGGTGGTCAAGGCGAACGAGACCCTCTCCTTCGAAGCGCGCGAGGGCGAGACGCTGGCCATCGTGGGCGAATCCGGTTGCGGCAAGTCCACCTTCGCCAAGGTGCTGATGGGGCTGGAGACCGCCACGGGCGGCACGATCCTGCTCGACGGGCAGGAGATCCAGGACATCCCCATCCAGAAACGCGACACCAGGACGGTCTCGGACATCCAGATGGTGTTCCAGAACCCGTTCGACACGCTGAACCCCGCGATGAGCGTGGGCCGGCAGATCATGCGCGCGCTTGAGGTCTTCGGCGTGGGCGGGACCGAGGCCGCGCGACGGCAGAGGATGCTGGAGCTGCTGGACCTGGTGAAACTGCCCCGCGAATTCGCCGGCCGCATGCCGCGGCAGCTGTCGGGCGGGCAGAAACAGCGCGTGGGCATCGCGCGGGCCTTCGCCGGCGGCGCGCGGATCGTGGTCGCGGACGAGCCGGTCTCGGCGCTGGACGTCAGCGTGCAGGCCGCGGTGGCCGACCTGCTGCTTGAGATCCAGCGCGAGAACAGAACGACGCTGCTGTTCATCGCCCATGACCTCAGCATCGTGCGCTATCTCGCCGACCGGGTGATGGTTATGTATCTCGGCCATGTGGTCGAGATGGGAACGACCGACCAGGTGTTCTCGCCCCCCTACCACCCCTATACAGAGGCTCTGCTTTCGGCGGTGCCCATCGCCGACACCCATGTCCAGAAACAGCGCATCGTGCTGGAGGGCGACGTGCCCTCGGCGATCGACCCGCCGCCGGGCTGCCCGTTCCAGACCCGCTGCCGCTGGAAGGCCGAGGTGCCGGGCGCGCTGTGCGAGACGCAGGTGCCGCCGATCCGCACAGTGCAGGGCGGCCACCAGATCAAGTGCCACCTCAGCGAGGACTGGCTGGCCCGGATGGAGCCGGTGATCCGGATCGCCGCGGAGTGACGCAAGGGCCCGGATGATTTGGCGGCGCGTTTCTGCTATGGCGGGGCCATGAGCCGTTTCGCCCCCCTGCCCGAGCCCCCCTATTACGCCGTGATCTTCACCGCGCAGCGGAGCGCGGGCGATCACGGCTACGCCGCGATGGCCGACGAGATGTCGGCGCTCGCGGCCGCCCGGCCCGGCTATCTGGGCATGGAAAGCACCCGCGACGAGACCGGCCTCGGCATCACCGTCAGCTACTGGGCCGACGAGGCCGCGCTGATCGCCTGGAAACAGCAGGCCCGGCACCTGCTGGCGCAGAAACTGGGGCACGAGCGGTGGTATGAGCATTACACCCTGCGCGTGGCGCGGGTGGAACGTGCCTATGACGGGCCCGAGGGGCGCTGAGCGTCATTCCGTCGGAAAGGCGCCTAGCTGCCCCAGATCGCGCGGACGTAGTTCCGGGTCTCGCTATAGGGCGGCACGCCGCCGTGTTTCTGCACCGCCTCGGGGCCGGCGTTATAGGCCGCCAGCGCCAGACGCCAGTTGCCGAACCGCTCGTATTGCTGGCGCAGGTAGCGCGCCCCGCCCTCGAGGTTCTGACGCGGATCATGGGGATCGACCCCCAGCTTGCGCGCGGTGCCGGGCATCAGCTGCGCCAGCCCGATCGCGCCCTTGTGGCTTTTCGCACCGGGGTGCCAGCCGCTTTCCTGTTGCACCAGCCGCAGGAACAGGTCCTCGGGCACGTTGTGCAGCGCCGCGGCGTTGCGCGCCATCTGCAGGAATTCGCCGCGGTATTTGCCCCCATAGGCCGGGCTGCCGAATTTCGACGGCGTGATCACCGGAGCGGGCTGCAGGCGAACGGAATTCGAATATTGCTGCGCGGCGCGGGTATCGAGAAGCCGGGTCTGCGACTTGAACAGCCGCGCGCGGGATTTGGAGCTGGCCGAATAGCTGTCGGCCAGCGCCGCGCCCGCCGCCAGCCCCCCCGCCAGGGCCAGGATCGCCACCCTTCGAACAAACATGTCGCCCCCCTCAGAAATCTGCGCGCAATATAACGCAAAACCCGGTTTTCACCAGTCCCCGGGCAACTTCTTGCCGAAAGGGCCGCGCGATTTGACCTTCCATTAACGCTGATGGGGTGGTGTAACCCTAGGACCAGACACACGCAGATTCGGGGAGCGACACATGGCAGGTTCGGTGAACAAGGTAATCCTGGTGGGCAATCTGGGCCGCGACCCCGAGGTGCGCAGCTTCCAGAATGGCGGCAAGGTGTGCAACCTGCGCATCGCCACCTCGGAAACCTGGAAAGACCGCAACACCGGCGAGCGCCGCGAAAAGACCGAGTGGCACTCGGTCGCGATCTTTTCCGAGGGCCTCGTGCGGGTCTGCGAGCAATATCTCCACAAGGGCTCGAAGGTCTATATCGAGGGCCAGCTTCAGACCCGCAAATGGCAGGACCAGTCGGGCCAGGACCGCTATTCCACCGAGGTCGTCCTGCAAGGGTTCAACGGCACGCTGATCATGCTCGACGGCCGCGGCGAAGGCGGCGGGCAATCGGGCGGCTACGGCGCGGGCGGCGGCGGCTACGGCGCGCCCTCGGGCGGCTACGACCAGGGGGCGCCGGGCGGCTACGACCAGGGCGCAATGGGCGGCGGCGCACCCTCCCCCTCGCGCGATCTCGACGACGAGATCCCGTTCTAAGGACTTCCCCAGCCCGCGGAGGGCGACGCGATGACATGGTCCTTCCCCATCGGACGGCTGTTCGGCTCGGAGTTGAGGGTGCACGCCACCTTCTTCCTGCTGCTGCTCTGGGTGGGGGCGGTCGCCTATGCCGAGGGCGGCCCGGCGGCGGCGGTGGAGAACGTGCTGTTCATCGTGGCGCTTTTCGCCTGCGTGGTGGCGCATGAGTTCGGCCATGCCCTGACCGCGCGGCGCTACGGCATCAGGACCCCCGACATCACCCTGCTGCCGATCGGCGGCATGGCCCGGCTGGAACGCCTGCCCGAAAAGCCGCTGCGCGAGATCGCGGTGGCGCTGGCCGGTCCCGCCGTCAACGTGGCGATCTGGGCGGCGCTGACGCTGATCACCGGCGTGCAGTCCCAGATCGACGCCCTCGGCGCGATCGAGGATCCGGGCGTCGGCATCGTCGAGCGGCTGGCCGCGGTCAACCTGTTCCTGGCGCTGTTCAACCTGTTGCCGGCCTTCCCGATGGATGGCGGGCGGGTGCTGCGCGCGGTGCTGGCGATGGGGATGAGCCGGGTCAAGGCGACCCGCGTCGCGGCCGGTGCGGGGCAGGTGCTGGCCTTCCTCTTCGGCTTCCTCGGCCTGACCGGGGGCAACCCGATCCTGCTGTTGATCGCGGTGTTCATCTTCATGGCGGCGGCGGCCGAACGTTCGGACGTGGCGCTGCGCGCGGCGGCGCGCAGCCTGCGGGCGCGCGATGCGATGATCACCAGCTTCGAATCCCTCCGCCGCGACGACAGCCTTCAGGCCGCCAGCAACGCCCTGATCCGAACCACGCAGCACGAATTTCCGGTGCTCGACGCCGGGGGCCGGCCCGAGGGCGTGCTGACCCGCGGCGCGCTCTTCACCGCGCTCAACAGCGCGCAGCCGCCGCATCATGTCGGCGAGATCATGGCCGGCCCGCCGCCCAGCGTCGCGCTGACCGCGCCTCTGGACGCCGCGCTGGACGCGCTGTTCCAGGAGACCGCCGCGGCGGTGGCGGTGGTCGCACGCGACGGGCGGATGGTCGGCTACATCACGCGCGAGAACATCGGCGAACTGATGGTCGTCAGCGGGCAGGAGCGCTAGCGTCCGCCCGGGCAGCGCCGCCCCTCCCCACGGTGAGGGCGCGATCGCGCCAATCGGGGGCAGGCACCGCCCCAGGCGCACGAACCTCTGCGCGCGGCTCTTGTCACTGGCAGTATATCCGCGCCCTGCGGGAGCGTTTCATGGTGCCGCGGCTCAGCGCGCGGCCAGCGCCTCGTCCAGCACCGCGCGCAGCGCCTCGCGGTCCACTTCCGAGGTCACGAAGGCCCGCCCGATGCCGCGCGCAAGAATGAAGCGCAGCTTGCCGTCGAGCACCTTCTTGTCCTGCGCCATCAGCCCGATCAGGGCCTCCGTTCCGGGCAGGTCGCCGGGGATGTCGGCCAGATCCTTTTTCATGCCCATCTCGGCCAGATGCGCGCGCACACGCGAGGGCTCCTCCTGGGCACACAGCCCCATCCGCGCCGACAGCTCGAACGCCAGCGCGCAACCGATCGCCACCCCCTCGCCGTGCAGCAGCCGGTCCGAATAGCCGGTCGCGGCCTCCAGCGCGTGGCAGAAGGTGTGGCCGAGGTTCAGCAGCGCGCGGTCGCCCTGCTCGGTCTCGTCGCGCACCACGATCTCGGCCTTCATCTCGCAGGAGCGGCGCACCGCGTAGGCGCGCGCGGCCATGTCGCCGGCCGCCAGCGCCGGGCCGTTCGCCTCGAGCCATTCGAAGAACTCGGCGTCGCCCAGCAGCCCGTATTTCACCACCTCGCCATAGCCAGCCAGGAAATCGCGCGCCGTCAGCGTGCCGAGGATGCCGATATCGGCCAGCACGAGGCTGGGCTGGTGAAAGGCCCCGATCAGGTTCTTGCCGAGGGGCGAATTGATGCCGGTCTTGCCGCCGACCGAGCTGTCCACCTGCGCGAGCAGCGTCGTGGGCACCTGAACGAAGCGAACGCCGCGGCGAAGAACGGCCGCGGCGAAGCCCGCCAGATCGCCGATCACCCCGCCGCCGAAGGCCAGCACCATGTCGCGGCGCTCGACCTTCTGTTCGATCAGCCATTCCACGGCGCGGCTGAACTGCTCCCACCCCTTGGTGGCCTCGCCCGGCGGCAGGGCCAGAGCGACCATCTCGATGTCCGCCCCGGCCAGCCCCGCGCGCAGGGCGTCCAGATGCAGGGCGGCCACGGTCTCGTCGGTGATCACCGCCACCCGGGGCCGGCTGAGAAGCGGCGCGATTTCCTGCCCTGCGCGGCCGATCAGCCCCTCGCCGATGCGGATGTCGTAGGCGCGGCCCTCCAGTGGAACGTGAACGGTCTGCATGTTCTCAGGTCCTTTCCAGCACGTCCGGCCGCGTCTCGAGCGCGGCGATCACGGCGTCGGTCATGTCCTCGATCGAATATTCCGGGCGCCCCTCGACCACCAGATCGGCCTGTTCGTAGAACGGCACCCGTGCCGCGTGGATATCGGCGAGCGTCTGGTAGGGGTTCGCGGTGCGCAGCAGCGGGCGCGTGTCGCGGTGGCGGACGCGGTTCCACAGCAACTCCAGATCGGCCTTCAGCCAGACCGACACGCCCTTTTCCGTGATGATGCGGCGATTGCGCTCCGACAGGAAGGCGCCGCCGCCGGTGGACAGCACGCCGCGCTCCTCGTCCAGCAGGCGGGCGATGACCTGGCTTTCCTTCTCGCGGAAGAACGCCTCGCCGTCGCGCTCGAAAATCTCGGCGATGGACATGTTTGCGGCCTTGACGATCTCTTCGTCGCTGTCGAGGAAGGGCACCTCCAGCCGCCGGGCCAGCGCGGTTCCCACCGCCGTCTTGCCCGCGCCCATCATGCCCACCATCACGATCGTCTTTTTCAGCCGCCAGCCCAAGATGGGCGCCCTCCTGCCTGATTTTCGCATCGGCCCCCTGAATGGCGTGAAGTCGCGGGAAATGCCATATATAATCGTGACAAGCGCGGCATTCGCGCAGCAACGGGACAGAAAAAGAGGCAGTTCTATGAGGCGGATTTTCAAGGCACTCGTCTTCCTGGCAATCCTCGGCCTGATCGGGCTGGCGGGATTCGCCTATCTGGGATTGGGCAACATGGCGCCCGAGCGGCACGAGGTCAGCGTGCCGGTGACGCTCGATGTCGATTAAGCGCGCCGCGCGGGCGCTGTGCGTCGGTCTTGCGCTCGCCGGGCCGGCGCGCGCCGAGCCGCCGTTGTCGGCCATCGACTGGCTGTCGGATTCGGTCGCCGAGCCCGCGGCCCCGGCCCAGCCCCGCCCCGGTGAGGAAGTCCACGGCGCCGCGCCCGAGCAGATCAGCGTCACCGCCCTCGACGGTCCGCGGCTGGATGCAGTGGGCCTGCTGCCGCCCGCCGTCACCGGCCTGCCGGCCGACGCATGGGGCGACAGCGACATCGACGAACTGGTGCGCCTGATCCAGGCCAAGCGCGCGCCGCGCCTGCCGGCCACGGCGGGGCTGCTCTACACCCTTCTGCTGGCCGAACTGGACCCGCCCGCCGGCAGCACGCAGGACGGGCGGCTGCTTCTGGCCCGGCTCGACACGCTGCTGGCGCTGGGGGCGCTCGACCAGGCGCAGGCGCTGCTGGAGCGCGCGGGCCCGACCGACGCGGCGCTGTTCCGGCGCTGGTTCGACGTCTCGCTGCTGACCGGCCACGAGGACCGGGCCTGCGCCGCGATGCGCGCCGCCCCCGACATCGCGCCGACCTTTCCCGCCCGCATCTTCTGCCTTGCGCGCGGCGGCGACTGGAACGCGGCGCTGCTGACGCTGGACACCGCCAAGGCGCTCGGCTTCGTCACCGAGGAGGAGGACGCGCTGCTGATCCGCTTCCTCGATCCCGAGCTGTTCGAGGGCGAACCGCCCCTGCCCGTGCCGTCGCATCCCAACCCGCTGTTCTTCCGCATGTTCGAGGCGATCGGCGAGGCGCTGCCCACCACCACCCTGCCGCTGGCCTTCGCGCAGTCCGACCTGCGCTTCACCGCCGGCTGGAAGGCGCGGATCGAGGCCGCCGAGCGGCTGGCGCGCAGCGGCGCGATCGACGCCAACCGCCTGCTCGGGATCTATACCGAGCGGATGCCGGCGGCCTCGGGCGGGGTCTGGGACCGGGTCGAGGCGGTCCAGGCCTTCGACGTGGCGCTGCTGTCGGGCGATCCCGGCGCGGTGGCGCGCGCCCTGCCCTCGGCCTGGGCCGCGATGGAGGAGGCGGGCCTGGAGGTGCCCTTCGCCACGCTCTACGGCGAGCGGCTGGCGCGCCTGCCGCTCAGCGACGTGCCGCGCGCGCTGGCCTTCCGCATCGGGCTGCTGTCCGACAGCTACGAGGCGGTGGCCGCCGCGCATCGGCCCGACACCCCGCGCGAGGCGTTCCTGGCCGGGCTGGCGCGCGGCGATGTGAGCGGGCTTGAGCCCCCCACCCCTGCCGCCGCCGCGCTGGCCGAGGCCTTCGCCGGCGCGGATCCCGGCCCGCAGCTCGGCGCGCTGCTGGAGCGCGGCCGGCTGGGCGAGGCGCTGTTGAACGCGATCGCCCTGATCGGCACGGGGGCGGTGGGCGACCTGGGCGACCTGACCGCGGGCGTGGCGCTGCTGCGCGCCGTGGGGCTGGAGGACGCGGCCCGCCGCGCGGCCCTGCAGATCGTGATCCTGGAGCCCAAGGCATGACCCCCGAGGCCGCCCGCTGGATCCAGACCTTCCTTGAGGCCCAGGCGGCCGAACTCGACGCCGCGCAGAACACGCTGCTGGCCTATGCCCGCGACCTGAAGGATTTCGCGGGCTGGCTGAACGGGCGCGACCTGGCCACCGCCAGCCGCGCGCAGATCGAGGGCTACCTGGTGCATTGCGACGCCCAGGGTCTGGCGCGCGCCACCCGCGCGCGGCGCCTTTCGGCGATCCGGCAGCTTTACCGCTTCGCCTATGAGGAGGGCTGGCGCGCCGACAACCCGGCGTTGCAGATCAAGGGGCCGGGCAAGGCCAAGCGCCTGCCCAAGACCCTGAGCCACGCCGAGGTGGACCGTCTGCTGGAGGCCGCCGCGCAGGGCCGCGACGCGCTGCGCAACGCCTGCCTGATGCAACTGCTCTACGCCACCGGCATGCGGGTGAGCGAGCTGGTGGGCCTGCCCGCCGCCGCCGCGCGCGGCAACCCGCGGATGCTGCTGATCCGCGGCAAGGGCGGCAAGGAACGCATGGTCCCCCTCTCGCCCCCGGCGCAGGCGGCGCTGGCCGCCTGGCTGGCCCGCCGCGACGAGGCCGAGGACGCCGCCAAGGCCGAGGGCAGGCCGGCCAGCCGCTTCCTCTTCCCCTCGCGCGGCAAGGAGGGGCACCTGACGCGCCACCGCTTCTACGCGCTGGTCAAGGAGCTGGCCCTGGCGGGCGGGGTCGATCCGGCGAAGGTCACGCCGCACACCCTGCGCCATGCCTTCGCCACCCACCTGCTGGAGGGTGGCGCCGATCTGCGCGCGATCCAGACCTTGCTGGGACATGCCGATATCTCGACCACCGAGATCTACACCCATGTCCTGGACGAGCGGCTCAAGGCGCTGGTGCTGGAGCATCACCCGCTGGCGCGCGAGCCCTGACTTGATCGCCCGCCCCCGCGCCCCCATAAACGTTGCCACACCGCCACGAGGATCACGATGGACAGCACACCCGGTTTCCCAGCCACACTCGACGCCGCCTTCTGGCTAACCACGGGCGGCATCCTGGTGCTGCTGCTGCTGTCGGCCTTCTTCTCGGGCTCCGAGACCGCGCTGACCGCGGCCTCGCGCGGCAAGCTGCGCAGCCAGGCCGACCGGGGCAATCCCGGCGCCATCGCCGCGCTGAAGATCACCGAGGACAACGAGAGGCTGATCGGCTCGGTCCTGCTGGGCAACAACCTGGTGAACATCCTGGCCACCTCGCTGGCCACGGCGCTGTTCACCCGGCTGTTCGGCGAGGGCGGCGTGGCGCTGGCGACGCTGGTAATGACCTTCCTCGTCCTGATCTTCGCCGAGGTTCTGCCCAAGACCTATGCGATCACCAATGCCGAACTGGCCGCCGCGCGGGTGGCCGGGCCGATCCGGGTCGTGATCCTGCTGTTCTCGCCGCTGGTGGGCGCGGTGCGCGCCTTCGTGCGGCAGGTGCTGTCGCTCTTCGGGGTCAAGACCGATCCCGACAGCCACATCCTCGCCGTGCGCGAGGAAATCGCCGGCGCGCTGCAGATCGGCCGCTCCGAAGGCGTGGTGGAGAAGGAGGAGCGCGACCGCATCCTCGGCGCGCTGGACCTCAGCGAGCGCTATATCGAGGAGATCATGCTCCACCGCTCGCAGATCGAGATGGTGGATGCCGACGACGACCCCGAGGCGATCCTGTCGCAATGCCTGTCCTCGCCGCACACCCGCCTGCCGGTGTTCCGCGGCGACCCCGAGAACATCGTCGGCGTGGTCCATGCCAAGGACCTGCTGCGCGCGGTGGACAAGCTGCTGCGCGGGCCTGAGGCCTCGGAAGAGGGGCTGCGGAACTTCCGCGTGACCGACGTGGCGATGAAGCCCTATTTCGTGCCCGAGACCACCACGCTCGACGACCAGATGCGCGAGTTCCTGCGCCGGCACACCCATTTCGCGCTGGTGGTGGACGAATACGGCGCGCTGCAGGGGCTGATCACGCTGGAGGACATCCTCGAGGAGATCGTGGGCGAGATCACCGACGAGTTCGACATCAACGCCGAGCACCCGATCCGGCGCACCGAGGACGGCGCGCTGCTGGTGGACGGGGCGATGACCATCCGCGACCTCAACCGCGCGACCGACTGGTCGCTGCCCGACGACGAGGCCAACACCGTCGCCGGGCTGGTGATCCACGAGGCGCAGATGATCCCCAGCGAGGGGCAGGTGTTCTCGTTCCACGGCTTCCGCTTCGAGGTCAGCGCGCGCAAGGAGAACCGCATCACGCGGCTGAAGATCCGGCCGCTGTAAGGAAGGGCCCGGTCGAGGGGGCTTTGCCCCCTCTGGCCCCTTCGGGGCCATTCACCCCCAGGATATTTTAGGCCAGATGAAGAGCGCGCCGCTTGCGACCGGCGCGGATCAGACGCCGAGGGAGACGACGGCCGTGCCGGAGCGTGGATCGGTCAGCCCCAGTCCGCCGCCCAGATCCTCAAGCTTGTCACGAACGCCGTCGAGCGTGGCAATCATCTGCGGACGCGCGGCGATCAGCGCGTCGATGTCTTCCCATTCGCCGATGACGACGAATTCGCCGTCTCCCGTCTTGACCAGATGGAATGATTTCATCCCCTTGAACGCGCTGATATCCCGGCCCCGGTGGAATGCGACGAAGGCGTCCTCCTCCCCGGGTTTCAGCTTCATGCGAACGACGTTGAAAGCAGCCATGGTTTCCCCTCCCTGGTGATCGAAAACCTCGTGACCGGGCAATCATACCACAGTTGGCGCCCTTCGTTTGAGATCCGGGGGCTTTGCCCGCTCTGACCCCTGCGGGGCCACTTGCTGCCAGAGTATTCGGGCCAGGGAGAAGGCGGTCAGCGGCGCTTGAGCAGGGTGCCGAAAAGGCCCCGCACGAGGCGGCGGCCGGTGGTGCCCTTGAGTTCCTTGACGAGCGCGGTTTGCAGCGCCGAGGCGAGCGTGTCGTCGGCAGGCGGTTCGCGGCGACTGCGGCCGCCGGAATAGCGGCGCGCGGCGCTGAATTCGCGCGGGGCGGTTTCGGTGGCGGCCTGAGCGGCCCGGCGGGCCAGCATCTCATGGGCGGAGTCGCGGTCGAGGCGGGTCTCGTATTTGCCGGCCAGCGGCGAGGCGGCGATCAGCCGCGCGCGCAGGTCCGGATCGATCGGGCCGAGCTGGCTGGCGGGCGGGCGGATCAGCGTGCGCTCGGCCATGCCGGGGGTGCCCTTGCGCTCCAGCAGGGAGGTGACGGCCTCGCCCACGCCGACCTCGCGGATCGCGGTTTCGATGTCGAAGCGGGGGTTGTCGCGGTAGGTCTCGGCGGCGAGGCGCAGCGCCTTGCGGTCGCGCGCGGTGAAGGCGCGCAGCGCGTGCTGGATGCGGTTGCCGAGCTGACCGAGGATGTCCGCGGGCACGTCGGCGGGGTTCTGGGTAATGAAATAGACCCCCACCCCCTTGGAACGGATCAGGCGGGCCACCTGCTCGACCTTGTCGATCAGCGCCTTGGGGGCGTCGTCGAACAGCAGATGCGCCTCGTCGAAGAAGAAGACCAGTTTCGGCCTGTCGGGGTCGCCGACCTCGGGCAGTTCTTCGAACAGCTCCGACAGCAGCCACAGCAGGAAGGTGGCGTAGAGCCGCGGCGCGGCCATCAGCTTGTCGGCGGCGAGGATGTTGACCCGCCCCCGCCCGTCGGCATCGCGCAGCATCAGGTCGGAGAGCGCCAGCGCCGGCTCGCCGAACAGCTGCGCGCCACCCTGGTTCTCCAGCACCAGAAGCCGGCGCTGAATGGCGCCGATCGAGGCCGCCGAGACATTGCCGTAGCGCAGGCTGAGCGCGGCGCGGTTCTCGCCCACCCAGACCAGCAGCGATTGCAGGTCCTTGAGGTCCAGCAGCGGCAGGCCCTGTTCGTCGGCCACGCGGAAGGCGATGTTCAGGATGCCCTCCTGCGGCTCGCTCAGCTCCAGCAGGCGCGAGATCAGCAGCGGGCCCATTTCGGCCACGGTGGTGCGGATCGGGTGGCCCTGTTCGCCGAAAAGATCCCAGAAGGTGACCGGCGCGGCGCGGTAGGACAGGTCGAGCCCGATGGTCTGCGCGCGTTTCGTGAAGGCGTCGTGGAGCTTGAAGTCGACCGAGCCGGCCGCCCCCAACCCGGAGAGATCACCCTTCACGTCGGACAGGAAGACCGGAACACCCGCGGCCGAGAACCCCTCGGCCAGGATCTGCAGGGTCACCGTCTTGCCGGTGCCCGTGGCCCCCGCGATCAGGCCGTGCCGGTTGGCATATTCCAGCAACAGGTTCTGCGCCAGCGCATAGCCCTCGCCGCCGCCGCCGATGAACACCCCGTCCGCCATGTCGCGCCCCTCCTGCCTGTCGCGATGCGCCCGGCTCCACCATACAATCTTAACGCCGCCGTGCCAGTCTGCATGCACCGGAGACGGCCGCGTCCTGCGGCCGGGCCGGGCTTCCTCCCTGTGGGACTGGCCGCGCCGCATCCGGCGCGGTCTTTTTTTCATGCGAAAACATTGAGCTGAACGCCCAAATATTCTCTGTTGACGGGTTGGGGCAAAGGCCGTAGCGTCACGTTCAATGACTAAGTCGGCCAGTCCGACGGGGAGAACACACTTACGGAAAGGGGCCGTTCCGCGGCCCTTTTTCTCGTTGGTGACAGGCCCGGCGTAAAACCGCCGTGATCGCCCGTCCCGTCCGGGATTTCGGCCTGACACCGCCGGGCCCGCGTGATACATCGGCCCCGATGAAAATTCTCAGAAGGCAAAGATGACATGCGTGATCTTTTCAAGACCCTGATCTGCGTTCTGGCCCTTGGCGCGGCGACGCCGGCATTGGCCCAGGACGCGGCAGCACCGCAAGCCGATCCCACCCTCTCGTTGGGCCAGCAGGAGGGCGAAGACAAGGTCGGCACCACCTATGTCAAGGAAGAGCACGGCGACTGGCAACTGCGCTGCGTGCACGCGCCCGAGGGTCAGACCGATCCCTGCCAGCTCTACCAGCTGTTGTCGGATGCGGAGAACAACCCGACCGCCGAGATCAGCGTCTTTGCCGTGAACGGCGAGCAGGGCGCGGTGGCCGGCGCCACCATCGCCACGCCGCTGGAAACGCTGCTCACCCAGCAGCTGCGCCTGGCCGTCGATGCCGGCAAGGCCAAGGTCTACCCCTTCACCTGGTGCAGCCAGGCGGGATGTTTCGCCCGCGTCGGCTTCACCGCCGAGGATCTGGCCGCGCTCAAGGGCGGCTCGAAGGCGACCCTGACCATCGTGCCGATGGCTGCGCCCGACCAGACCGTCGACCTCGACATTTCGCTGAAGGGCTTCACCGCCGGCTTCGACGCGGTGCGCGCGAACAATCTGCCGGCCAAGTGATCCCGGACAGAGCCGGACGGAACGCGAAACGCCGCCCCCCGTGGGGCGGCGTTTTCACATTCGCCAATCGCGTCCGGCGCGGCGGCTAGATCTTGCGCAGCGCCAGCACCGCGTTCAGCCCACCGAAGGCGAAGGCGTTGGACAGCACGACATCGACATCGGCCTCGCGCGCCTCGTTCGGAACCACGTCGAGCGAGCATTCCGGGTCGGGCTCCTCGTAGCCGATGGTGGGCGCGATGACGCCGTCGCGCAGGGCCATGATGCAGGCCAGCAGTTCGACCGCGCCGGTGCCGCCGATCAGGTGGCCGTGCATCGACTTGGTCGAGGAGATCATCAGCCGGTCGGCATGCGCGCCGAAAACATCGGCCACGGCGGCGCATTCGGTCTTGTCGTTGGCCGCGGTTCCGGTGCCGTGGGCGTTGATATAGCCCACCGCCTCGGGCGACAGGCCCGCATCGCGGATGGCGCCGGAGATGGCGCGCGCCGCGCCCTGCTTGCTCGGCATGACGATGTCCGAGGCGTCCGAGGTCATGGCGAAGCCAACCACCTCGGCCAGGATATCGGCGCCGCGGGCGCGGGCGTGCTCGTATTCCTCGAAGACGAAGATCGCGGCCCCCTCGCCCTGCACCATGCCGTTGCGGTTGGCGCTGAACGGGCGGCAGGCGTCCTTGGACATCACGCGCAGCCCTTCCCAGGCCTTCACGCCGCCGAAGCACAGCATCGATTCCGACCCGCCGGTGACCATCACCGGGGCCATGCCGCTGCGAATCAGGTGAAACGCCTGCCCCATCGCGTGGTTCGACGAGGCGCAGGCCGTGGCCACGGTGAAGCTCGGCCCCTTGAGGTTGTATTCCATCGAGACGTGGCTGGCCGCGGCGTTGTTCATCAGCTTGGGCACGACGAAGGGGTGCACGCGGTTCTTGCCGTCCTCGTAGACCGAGCGGTAGTTCTCGTCGAGCGTGTTCATGCCGCCGCCCGAGGTTCCCAGCACCACGCCCGAGCGCGCCGCAAGTTCGCCCGTGAAGGTCAGGCCCGATTGCGCCAGCGCCTGTTTCGCGGCGAGCAGGGTGAACTGGGTGAAGCGATCGTAGAGCGCGATCTGCTGGCGGTTGAAATGCTCCTCGGGGGTGTAGCCGCGCACCTGCCCGCCGATGCGGATCGACAGGCGGTCCACGTCGCGGATGTCCAGCTCGCCGATGCCGCAGCGCCCTTCGCGCATCGCCTCCAGCGTGGCGGGCACGTTATGGCCAAGCGCGTTGATCGTGCCCTGGCCGGTGATGACGACGCGCTTCATGCTTTCTGGTCTGCCACCAGCCCCTCGATCGCAGCCACGATGGTGGCGACCGACGAGATGTCGAACTCGCTGGACGCGGGGTCATTGGCGTTGAACGGCACCTGGATGTCGAAGGCCTCCTCGATGGCGAAGATCGATTCAACCAGCCCGAGGCTGTCGATCCCCAGATCCTCCAGCGTGCTGTCCATGGTCACATCCGCCACATCCAGCACCGCCTGTTCGGCGATGATCCCGATCACCTTGTCCTTGACGCTTTGCGACATGGCTTTCCCTCTGCCCTTGCTTTGGCGTTGATTTAGTCGCTCTCGCCGGTCTTTGAAACCGCTTTTTGCAGCGCGGCCACCTGCGCGAACAGCCGCGGCAGCCGGCGCAGGCCCTTGTAGATCTCGATATGGCTCTCCATTTTCATCGCCGGATAGCCCAGAACCGCCCGGCCCGCGGGCACGTTGGACAGGATCTTGGTGCCGCCCCCGGCGACCACGTCACTGCCGATAACCAGGTTGTCGGCCACGCCCACCTGACCGCCGAACACCGCCCGGTCCCCGATCCGGGTCGAGCCTGCCACGCCCACCAGCGCCGCGAACAGGCAGTCGCGCCCGGTCACCACGTTATGGGCGAGATGCACGAGGTTGTCGATCTTGCAGCCCGAGCCGACCTCGGTGTCGCGAACCGTGCCGCGGTCGATCGCCGCGTTGGCGCCGACCTCGACATCGTCGCCGATCCGCACCGAGCCCAGCGAATGGATGCGCGTCCAGCTTTGCCGCGCCGCCTCCTGCACCTGGCCCATGGTCTCGCGCACCTGTTCGACGGTGGATTTCTCGGGGGTGACGAAGGAAAAGCCGTCGGCGCCGATCACCGCGCCGGGCTGGGCGATGAAGCGGTCGCCGATCACCACCCGCGCGCCGATCCGGACCCCGGCGCAAAGCAGCGCGTCCTCGCCGATCCGGGCGTCCTCGGCGATCGACACATGCGCGGCGATACGCGCGCGCGCGCCGATCGTCGCGCCGCGGCCGATCACCACGAAGGGGCCGATCGCCGCGCCCGCGCCGATCTCGGCCGAGGGGTCGATCACCGCGCTGGGGTGGACGCCCGGCGCGATCTCGGGGCCCGGGTCCATCAGCCGGGTGAGGCCCGCCATCGCGTAGCGCGGGCGCGGCACCAGGATCGCGGCCTCCAGCCCCAGCGCCTGCCAGTCGGCCCCGGCCCAGAGCACCGCCGCGCGGGCCTGCCCGCGGGCCAGCCCCTCGGCGTATTTCGGATCCATCGCCAGCGCCAGCTGATCGGCGCGCGCGCCGGCCGGTTCGGCCGCTCCGGTCACGCGCAGCGACGCATTTCCCACGGCCTCGGCCCCGAGGGCGTCGGCGATTTCCGCGATGCTATAGGCCATCATGCCCCCTTTTGCGTCTCAAGCCCGCGATGCGGGCCCGTCGGTCCTGTGGGGCAGAGGTTTAGCCCTGAACCGCGCGGAGCACCACCCCGGCCTCGCTGAGGGCCTCGAAAATCCGCGCGTCGCGGCCATAGATGTCGCGCCGGTATTCCATCCGCCCCTTGGGCGAGCTCATCGCCGTCCGGTAGATGATATGCACCGGCAGCGGGCGGGCCAGATCGACCTGGGTCTCGACCCCGGTGTCCAGCTTGGCCTTGAAGAAGCCCACTGGGTCGCTGACCTGCCCGGCCAGCAGCTCATAGGCGAAATCGAACGGATCGCTGAGTCGGATGCAGCCGTGGCTGAAGGCCCGCACCTCGCGCGCGAACAGATGCTTGGACGGCGTGTCGTGCAGATAGATGTTGTGCCGGTTGGGGAACATGAACTTCACCCGCCCCAGCGCATTGCCGCGCGAGGGCGGCTCTTTCATGTCAAAGGGGAAGTTGCGCGCGTTGTATTGCGTGAAATCCACCCCGTCGCGGCTGACCACGCGCCCGGAGGCGTCGATCAGGCGCAGGTGGCCGGCGGCATACGGGTCCTTCTGCAGCTCCGGCAGGTATTCCTTGACCGCGATGGAGCGCGGCACGTTCCAGGTCGGGTTGATGATCATGTGCTCCATCACGTCCGAGAATTCGGGCGTGCGCCGGTCGTGGGCGTTCATCCCCACCACCGAACGGGTGATGAAATCGACCTTGCCGTCCTCGATGATCCGGGCGTGGAAATCGGTGATATTGACCAGAACGTGGCGCTTGCCGCGGTCGGGGCCCAGCCAGCGCTCGCGCTCCATGGCCACGATCACCTGCTGCAGGCGGGTCTCGACCGGCAGGTTGACCTGCTCCAGCGTCGCCGGCCCCGCCACGCCGTCGGGGTTCATCCCGTGCTCGCCCTGGAACAGCTGCACCGCCTTCTGCAGGTCAGCGTCGTAACTCTGCGAGGCCGAGCGCTCCATGTAGCCCATGGCGATCAGCCGGTTGCGCAGCGCCACCACCCGCGGACCGCTGTCGCCCGGTTCCAGCTTGCCGCCCGGCACCTCGGCGCCCCAGCCGCCGCGGCCGAGCAGCCGCTCCAGCCGCAGTTTCTCGGCCATCAGGCGGGTGTATTCCGGCGATTTCGGCGTCAGGTTCTTCAGATAGCCCTTGGGCGAACTCTTGGCGAAGGCCTCCAGCTGGGCCAGCCGGTCGCGACGCGGCGGGCGGCGCTTGATGCCGTCGTCGATCCGGCCGGGATCGAGCACGCCGGTCTGGATGTCCTGCGCGTATTGCAGGAACAGCCGGCTGGCCTCGACCTCAACGCGGCCGATGTCGCGCTGACTGCGGGCGTCGCGGAACAACGCGGCGAGGGTGTCCGCGTCATAGCGGCCGCGCGGCAACCCGTGGTCGTCGGCGCGCGACAGCGCCTCGAGAAAGGCGCGGCGGCGCGCGGCGTCGCCGCGCGAGGTCCAGATCGGCGCGTAGTCGCGGCCCCGGTAGAACTCGGCCAGCGCCTCGTCGCGCGCGGCGGCCTCGGCCACCGCCTGCTTGTAGGCGGTCACCGTGGTCGCGGCCGCGACCGGCGCGGCAAGGAAGCCTAGCGCCAGAACGAGGGCGACAAGGGGGGTGAGGGCCGAAATGCGGAACCGGGCGAGCGTCATTGAAACCTCGGAAATAATTGATCTGTTTGCGCGCGGCAGCCATTGTGGGTGATCCGCGAAAGGCTGTCCACTCACATTTCCGCAGGTTGCGCCCGTCGCCGCGCCGGTGTTGCACGCAGCCCGCAATCGCGGCGGGGCCAAGTATTTCGGTCACATCCGGGACATTTGAGCAAAATCCCGCCGATTTCGGCCGGAACGCCGCGCGGCGGGCGCACAGCCTATTGGGCTGCCGCCAGGTCTGTGCCATAAAAAGGTCGCACTTGGGGAAGTGGACCAACCAAAGAGCCGCCAAAACGGCGGCGAGCAGCGACAGGACAGGCGTCTACATGACACGACAGATTTCCGGCATGACCCGGCGGGGGCTACTCGGGGCTTTCGCGGCAACCACCGTCGCAGCGGCCCCCCTCAGCAAGGCCTTCGCTTTCACCCGTGGGGCCGGCGATATCCGCAAGATCCGCATGTATTCCGGCCGCACCGGTGAAAGCATCGACACGATCTACTGGATCGAAGGCGAATACATCCAGGAAGCCATCGACGAGATCACCCATTTCATGCGCGACTGGCGCAACGACAAGGTGATGCGGATCGACACCCGCACCATCGACATCATGACCGCCGCGCACCGGCTGATGGACACCGACGAGCCCTACATGCTGCTCTCGGGCTATCGCTCGCCGGAGACCAACGCGATGCTGCGCGCCCGTTCGCGCGGGGTGGCCAAGAATTCGCGCCACATGAAGGGCGAGGCCGCCGACCTGCGGCTGAAGTCGCGTTCGGTCGGCCAGATCTACAGCGCCGCCATGGCCTGCAGTGCCGGCGGCGTGGGCAAATACTCGCGATCGAACTTCGTGCACATGGATTGCGGCCCGGTCCGCAGCTGGGGCAGCTGACCGCGGCGCCCTGCCCCCTTTGCCGAACCGGAACTTGAAACAGCGCCGCTGGACAGCCTCCAGCGGCGCTGTTGCGTTGCGCCCGCGCCGGTTCTGCCGCCGCACACGCGGGGCGGGCTCAGCCTGTTGCAGATAGCGCTCCTGTTCGGGGGTGAGGCCACGCTGTCGCAGCCGGCAATCACCCAGGCGCAGGCGCGCGACAGGAAAGCATCCCCGACCCTCGGCAGATGGGCATCCGCCACCGCGAAGGACGCGATCCGATCCGCCGCCAGGACGTGGAGGTTGGCCGGCCGGGCCGGGTCGATGGTCTTGCCGCTGACCGCCCGTGACGCAGGGCGCCCGGCAACACTCCGCCGGCCCGGCCTGACACAAAACTTTCAAATGACTTTGACTTGCGTCAACCTTATCGGGAACGAAACCGGGGCGCCCGCGTCCCAGCGGCATCCGAAAGGAGATTTCGATGAAGATTGCGGTTCTTGGCGGTGATGGTTTCTGCGGCTGGCCGACCTCGCTTCACCTGTCAAGCCTCGGCCATGAGGTGCATATCGTCGACAACCTCTCCCGCCGCTGGATCGACACCGAACTGGGCGTGCAATCGCTCACGCCGATGGACTCGATCCAGGAACGCTGCCGCATCTGGAAGCAGGAGACCGGCAACGAGATCCGCTTCCACCTGCTCGATCTGGCCAAGGAATATGAACTGGTCCGCAAATGGCTGGCCGATCACCGCCCCGACGCGATCATCCATTTCGCCGAACAGCGCGCCGCGCCCTATTCGATGAAATCCGACCGCCACAAGGTCTACACCGTCAACAACAACGTCAACGCGACGCACAACCTGCTGACCGCGATGGTCGAGACCGGCATCGACGCGCATCTGGTGCACCTGGGGACGATGGGCGTCTACGGCTATTCCTCGGTCGGCGCCGCCATCCCCGAGGGCTATCTCGACGTCGAGATCGAGAATCTCGAGGGCGAGAAGAAGGGGCTGGAGATCCTCTATCCCACCCGCCCCGGCTCAGTCTATCACATGACCAAGAGCCTCGATCAGATCCTGTTTCAGTTCTATGCCCAGAACGACGGGCTCAGGATCACCGATCTGCACCAGGGCATCGTCTGGGGGACGCATACCGACCAGACGCGGCGCCACCCGCAGCTGATCAACCGCTTCGATTATGACGGCGACTATGGCACCGTGCTCAACCGCTTCCTGATCCAGGCGGCGATCGACTATCCGCTGACAGTGCATGGCACGGGCGGGCAGACCCGCGCCTTCATCCACCTGCAGGACTCGGTGCGCTGCATCGAGCTGGCGCTGAACGACGCGCCGAAATCCGGCGACCGGGTGAAAATCTTCAACCAGATGACCGAGACCCACCGCGTGCGCGACCTGGCCGAGCTGATCGCCCGGCTGACCGGCGCCCGGGTCGCCTACCTGCCCAACCCGCGCAAGGAGGCCGCCGAGAACGACCTGATCGTCCGGAACGACCAGTTCCTCTGCCTCGGCCTGAACCCGACCACGCTGGAGGCGGGCCTGCTGAGCGAGGTCGTCGAGGTGGCCCGCAAATTCGCCCATCGCATCGACCGCAAGCATGTGCCGGCGGTGTCCGCCTGGACCAAGGACCTGGCCAAACGCGTGGTCACCGACCCCGAGGCGCCGCATCTGAAATCGGTGTCATGAGCCGCAACGCCTATGTCACGCTGGTGACCAATGCCGATTTCGCGCTGGGGGCGCGGGCGCTGGTCCGTTCCCTCGCGCTGAGCGGCACACCGGCCGATATCGTGGTGATGCACACCGGCGGCGTGGCGGACGCGGCGCTCGCCCCCCTCGCCGCCCTGGGCGCGCGCCTGGTCGAGGTCGACCTTCTGCCCACCTCCGCCGATTTCAACGCCCGCCATGCGCGCCAGGCCCTGCACGCCGCCGCCCCCTTCACCAAGGGCGCCAAGCCCGCCTTCCACACGCCGCTCGACAATTTCGCCAAGCTCCGGCTCTGGCAGCTCGACTATGAGGCGGTGGTGTTTCTGGATGCCGACACCCTGGTGCTGCGCAATATCGACAGGCTCTTCGCCTATCCCGAATTCTGCGCCGCCCCCAATGTCTACGAAAGCCTCGCCGATTTTCACCGCATGAATTCCGGCGTCTTCACCGCCCGGCCCGATCCCGCGACCTTCGACGCGATGCTGGAACGGCTCGACCGGCCCGGCGCCTTCTGGCGGCGCACCGACCAGAGCTTCCTGCAGGCGTTCTTCCCCGACTGGCACGGCCTGCCGGTCTTTGCCAACATGCTGCAATATGTCTGGTTCAACCTGCCCGATCTGTGGAGTTGGGACGCCATCCGGGTGCTGCATTTCCAATATGAAAAACCCTGGCAGGATCACGACAAGGCCGACCGCCTGCGCCCGCTGATCGAGCTGTGGCAGGCTTACGCCGGCGACGGCCCCGTCCCCGCGCTCTCCGACCTGCCGGAGCCCGCGCGATGAGGCTCGCCATCACCGGCGGCACCGGCCTCGTCGGCCGCTTCCTGGTCGAGGCGGCGCTCGCCGCGGGCGACCGGGTGGGCGTGCTTGGCCGAACCCCGCCCCGCGCGGATTTCTTCTCCGCCCCGGTGGCGCATCTGCCCTACGCGCTGGGCGAGACGCCGCCGCTCGACGGGTTTGACGCTCTGATCCACTGCGCCTTCCTGCACGCGCCCGGACGCTACCGCGGCGGCGAGGGCGACGATCCGGCCGGGTTCACCCGCGCCAATCTCGACGGCTCGCTGCGCCTCTTCGAGGCGGCGAAATCCGCCGGCCTCACCCGTGTCCTGTTCCTCTCCTCGCGCGCGGTCTACGGCGCCTACCCGCCCGGCACGCCGCTGTCCGAGGATCTGGCCCCGCGCCCCGACACGCTCTACGGCGATGTCAAATGGCAGGCCGAACAGGCGCTCGCGGCCCTTGCCGCCCCCGGCTTCGCCACCGCCAGCCTGCGCGCCACCGGCATCTACGGCCCCGCAGGTCCGCGCCGGCGCCACAAATGGGCCACCCTCTTTGACGCCTACCTTTCCGGCCGCCCCGTCGAGCCCCGCCGCGCGACCGAACTGCATGGCCTCGACCTCGCCGCCGCCGCGCGCCTGCTGCTGCGGAACACGCAAACCGGCGCCTTCAACGCCTCTGACCTGACCCTCGACCGGCACGACCTGCTGGCCCGCGTCGCCGCCCTCACCGGCTGCCCGCATCCGCCGCCCGCGCGCGCGGGCAACCCGGTCAGCGCCATGACCTGCACCCGCCTCGCCCGCCTCGGCTGGCGCCCGGGCGGCGAAGACAGGCTCGCGGCCAGCCTGCCGGCGATGCTCTGACCTTCTTCTTGGCGAAAATACTCATGCCCCGCCCCCGCC
This sequence comes from Actibacterium sp. MT2.3-13A, assembly GCF_018139985.1. GTDB lineage: Bacteria > Pseudomonadota > Alphaproteobacteria > Rhodobacterales > Rhodobacteraceae > JAGSOU01. The sequence continues at coordinate 179,529 of NZ_JAGSOU010000002.1, forward strand.
CTGGGGCGCGCGGCCGCCGCCCGAACGCGACGCCCCGACCGCGGCCCGCTCAGCCGCCCGCGCGGTCCCTGACGACGTCGCGCAGGATCTCGAGGAAACGCGCCTGGGCGACGCTTGGCAGCCAGCCCTCGATATGGGTGACACCGATCTCCCGCTCGCTGTCCGGCAGTTCGACATCGATGCGTGCCAGCAGCCCCAGCCGGATGTCGCGCGCGACCTGGGTCTTGGAGATCAGCGTCAGCCGCTCCGACCCCATCAGAAGCCCCCGCATCACGCTGTGCGATCCGGTCTCGATCGGCTTCGGCACCCCGGAGGGGACGCTGAGACGGGCGTGCATCTGCTCGAAATAGGAGCGCGAGGGCGCGCCGATCCGCGGCGCGATCCAGGGGAAACCCGCCAGATCGTTCAGCCCGACCCCGGCCACGCCGGCCAGCGGGTGCGCGGGCGCGGCCGCCACCACCAGAACGTCGGTGAACAGCCGGTGCTGCACCAGCCCGTCCGGCAGGTCGTTCCGCCGCAGCGCGCCGACCAGGAAATCCAGATCGCCGCGGCGCAGAGCGCGCGCGAGGCTGGCGTAATAGCCATCCACCACCTGCGGGCCGACCTCGGGAAATTCCACGGCGAAACGGTTCAGCGCCTCCGGCAGGATCGAGGATTGCGCCAGCGGCAGGCAGCCGATGGCCAGCCGCCCGGTGTAGACCCCGTGCCAACTCCTGACATCCTCGACCGCCTGGCGCATCTCGTTCAGGGCGAGCTTGATCAGGCGCGCCAGTTCCTCGCCCCGGCGGGTCGCGCGCAACCCGGTCGAGGTCTGTTCGAACAGCTGCGCGCCCGCCTGGTCCTCCAGCCGCCGGCAGGCCCGGCTGACCGCCGAGACCGACCGGCCAATCTGCGGCGCAGAGGCCCGGATGCCGCCCGATTCCGCCACCGCGATCAGGCTCTGCGCCTGGTTGAGCGTCAGCGTGCGGTGCAGGTTCCCGATCCCCGACATGCGCGCGGCCTGATCGAGGTAGCCGAAGCCGCGGCCGAGGCGAGCGACGAAAAGCCGCCCGGCCTCGCTGAGATCCATGCCCCGGCTGCTGCGGATGAACAGCGCGATGCCGAGGTCGCGCTCGATCGCGGCGATGCCCTGCGCCAGCGCCGGCTGCGACAGGTTCAGCTCCGCCGCCGCGTCGGTCATCGTGCCGAGCCGGGCGATGGCCAGAACCCCGGCCAGGTGCCGGAGGTTGGGAAGCCACATCTTGTTCGTCATTTCCCGCCCCTGCGCCCCCTATCCCTTCCGTGATAGCAAGCGCGGCGCGCGCCCGGCAAGCCGGGGCGGCGCCCTACCCGGCGGCCCGCATCGGCAGGGCGCCGTGATTGCCGGCCCAGTCGGCGCAGGCCCTGATGCCGCCGAGGGGGAAGAAATGGATTTTCGCCACCGCCGCCCCCCCCGACAGAGCCTGCGCTTCGGCGAAATCGGTCAGGATCTCGGTCGGCTCGTAAGGCTGCAGCAGCCTGGAGACATCCTTCGCGCGCTTTTGCAGCACCTTGAGCGACGGGCCGACCCCGCAGGCGATGGCGAATTTGATCAGCGTCTGCAGCTTCGCGGGGCCCGCGATACCGACATGCACCGGCAGGCCGATCCCCGCCGCCCGCAGCCGCGCCGCCCAGTCGAGCACGGGTCGCGCCTCAAAGACGAACTGGGTCACGATCGCCATTTCGGCGTCGCTGCGCTCGGAGAACGCCTGTTTCCAGCGCAGCGCCTCGTCCACCGCGCGGCTGCCGCCGTCGGGGTCGATGTCGCGGTTGCCCTCCGGGTGGCCCGCGACATGCAGCCGGGCAAAGCCCTGCGCGTCGAAAAGGCCCGTCTCCATCAGCTGCATGGAATTCTCGAAGTCGCCGCGGGGCGCGGCCAGGCCGCCGGCCAGCAGCAGCGCCTGATCGACCCCGGCCTCGCCGCGATAGCGCTTGATCCAGTCTCCAAGCATCGCCCGGTCGCGGATGATCCGGGCGGGGAAATGCGGCATCACCGCGAAGCCCTGCCCGGCCAGGCGCGCGGCCGTCGCCACCATGTCCTCGATCGGCGTGCCCTCTATATGAGCGATGTATACCCGCGTGCCCTCGGGCAGCACCTCGCGGAAATCCCCGATCGTGGCGGCCGTGCGCGGCATGACCTCGATCGAATAACCCTGCAGGATGCTGTGCAGCCCGGCACCAGTGGCCTCTCCCCGGCGACCGGGCCTCCCGATGAAACTGAGCATGGCCTCTCTCCTCCTGCCGAACTCGCACCCTCAATGTATACATCGAGGCGAGGCCATCAAGTTTTTTCCCGGACCGATCTGCCTGAGCGCCGGTTTTCGCCGGACCGTGTATCCATGCGCCTCCGGCGGCCCGCCCGCCGGCGCGCCGGTCAGCCGGATTGCCCGTCGCGCCGCGTCGCCAGCGCCGCGGCAACGGTCTCATGCAGCGTCGCGCGCGGCCGGCAGGCGGCGCCGGCCTGCCCCATCGCCGCCTGCACGGCCGCGACCTCCGCGCCGAGCCCGCCGTTGAGGCCGAGCGCGGCGACGGTCGCCGCGCTTTCCTCCATCTCCGCCGCACGACGCGCCCCGTGGCGCAGCGTGCGCTCGAACTGGTATTCGGCGAAATCGGGCCAGCCCAGGCCGGGGTAGCTCGACGACAGCGAGGCGAGGATCTCGCCGAAGACGCCAGCGGCCTCGGCCGCCAGGAGCGTCTCCACCGTGATCGCCTCCAGACCCTTGACGAATTGCGACCGGATCATCTTGATCGCCGTGGCCGCGCCCGCCGCCTCGCCCGCGACGCGGTAGTCGAACCCCAGCGCCTTGAGCCGCGGCAGCGCCAGCGCCAGCGCCGCGCCCGCCACCAGCACCGGGGTCCGGTGGCCGCGCGGATGCACCGGCGCCATCACCGCCATGTCGAGATAGGCCGCCCCGCCCTTTTCGATCAGCGCAGCGGTCTCGCGCTTGCGGCCCGGCGAGACCGAATTGATGTCGATGAAGACCGTGCCCGCGCCGATATGCGACGCCACCGAGCGCGCCGCGGCAAGCGACTGGTCGGCGGTCACCGCGCTGAAGACCCAGCCGCTGCCGGCCAGCGCCGCGGGGCTGGGCGCGATCGTCACGCCGTCGCGCCGCATCGCCGCGCGCATCTCCTCGCCCCCGGCGCCGTCGAGCTTGATGTCATAGGCGCGGAAGGACATTTCCGGCGCGTGTTCCGCGAGCGTCTCGCGGAAGGCCCGCGCCGCCTCGCCATATCCGATGAATGCACAGTCTTTCATGCCGGCCCCCTGTTTCTCGAAATCCATCGTTGCGGCCCCGCCTCGAAACGCGCGCTCAGACCGGCGCGAAAACGGTCCCGTCCATCAGCTTGCGCGCCGTCCTGAGCACTGCGGCCTCGGCGATCTCGCCGCCCGAAAGGGTGGCGATGACCGTGGTCTCGCCGCTGGGGTGCTCGACCGACAGCGCCTGTTCCGCGCCGCCGGGCAGCACCGCGACCTCGCGCGCGGGGCCTTCGGGCAGCAGGCAGGCAGAGGCGACCGAGACCGCCCCCAGCACCCCGATCGAGGCGTGGCAGCGGTGCGGGATGAAGGTCCGCGTGGCGACCGCGCCGCCCGCTCGCGGGGCCGAGACCAGCGTCATCTTGGGCACGGATTTCTCCGCCACATCGCCGAGGTTCATCATCGGCCCGGCCTTGAGGCGGATCGCCTCCAGCCTGTCGCGCAGGGCAGCGTTGGCCTCCAGCTCCTCCGGCGCCTCCTGCCCGCTCAGCCCGAAGGCGTCGGCGCGCATCACAACGCAGGGCATGCCGTTGTCGATCAGCGTGCAGTCGACGCCCGCGATCTCGTCGCTGGCGTTCCCCGTCGGCAGCAGCGCCCCGCAGGACGACCCTGCCGTGTCGCGAAAGGCGATGGGCACCGGCGCGGCGGTGCCGGGCACGCCGTCGATCCGCGCCGCGCCGGCATAGCTGACGCGCCCGCCCGGCGTGGCCACGCGCGCCACGGCCAGCTGCCCGGTGTTCTCCATGAAGATCCGCACCGGCGTCTCGCCGTCCTGCGCGGCGACCAGGCCGCGCTCCACCGCGAAGGGCCCGACCCCGGCCAGGATGTTGCCGCAGTTCTGCGCGTCGGACACCAGGGCGCGGTCCACGAACACCTGGAGGAACAGGTAATCCACATCCACCCCCTCCCGCGCCGAGGGCCGGACCACCGCCACCTTCGAGGTCAGCGGGCTGGCCCCGCCCATGCCGTCGATCTGTCGCGGATCGGGCGAGCCCATGACGCCCAGCAGGAAGGCGTCGCGCGCCGCCGCGTCCTGCGGCAGATCCTCGGCCAGGAAATAGCCGCCCTTTGAGGTGCCGCCGCGCATCCACATGCAGCGCGCCTGTCTCATGACGCGGCTCCCGGGCGGGCAAGCTGCGCGCGCTCACTCATATTTCAGCCCCTTCTCGGCCAGCCGCGCCCGCATCTGGTAGATGTCGAGGCCCAGCTCGCCCGCCGCCAGGCGCGCGCGCTTGGCCTCCTCGTTGGCCATGCGCTGGCGCGCCTTGTCCAGAACCGCCGCGGCCTCGTCGCGGGCCACGACGCAGACGCCGTCGTCATCGGCCACGATCACGTCACCGGGATTGACCAGCGCGCCCGCGCAGACCACCGGCACGTTGACCGAGCCCGGCGTCTCCTTAACCGTGCCCTGCGCGAAGACCGCCTTGGACCACACCGGGAACTGCATCGCGGTCAGGTCGCGCACGTCGCGCACCCCGGCGTCGACCACCAGCCCCAGGCAGCCGCGCGCGCGGGCCGAGGTGGCCAGCAGGTCGCCGAAATAGCCGTCCTCGCAGGGCGAGGTCGGGGCGAGGACGAGGATATCGCCCGCCTTCACCTGCTCGATCGCCACATGCAGCATCCAGTTGTCGCCCGGCGGGGCCGAGATCGTGACCGCCGAGCCGGCAACCTGCGCGCCCGCGTAGATCGGCCGCATGTAGGAGGCCAGCAGCCCCTTGCGCCCCTGCGCCTCGTGCACCGTCGCGACGCCGGCCTCGGCCAGCCCCGCGATCACCGCGGCATCGGCGCGCGCGATATCCTGAACCACCCGCGCCATCACAGTTCGTCCACCGTGCGCGGAAAGACCGACTGGAAGCCTTCGGCATATTGGCAGTCCCGCCCGCCGGCCTGCCCGCCGGAGTTGCGGCGGAAGTGGTTGCCGCGGTTCTCGGCCACGTTGGTATAGTAGTGCCAGAGATGCTGCTGGCCCTGCATGCATTCGATCGCCGCGCGCTTCTTCTCCCAGACCGGCGTGATGTCGAGGAAGACATCGGGCTTCCAGCCCATCTGCTCGGTCTGGTGCGGCTCGAAGAGATACAGTTGCGGCGCGCCCAGCACCTTTTCGCCGGGGTTGTGACCCCAGGCCTGCGCGATCATGCGCGCCTCCAGCGCGACTGAGGTCGCATACATGTGGTCGGTGTTGTAGGGATCGTAATGCGAATGGCCGAGCATGAAGCGCGGCTGCACCGCACGGATCACGTCGACCAGCCGGTATTTGTCCTCGCGCTCCAGCACCAGCGGGTAATCGCCGAGATCGAAGAACTGGATGTCATGCACCCCCAGCGCGGCGGCTGCGGCCTCGGCCTCCTTGCGGCGCTCGGTCTTGACCCTGTCGAGGGTCATCCCCTCCTGCTTCCAGAGCTTCGCGCTTTCGCCGCGCTCGCCATAGGACAGGCAGACGACCGTCACGTCGTAGCCCTTCTGCTGGTGCAGGGCGATGGCCCCGCCGCAGCGCCAGACGAAATCCGCCGAATGCGCGCTGATCACCAAAGCTGTCTTCGTCATCTTGCTCTCCTACTGCGCCGCCTCGTTCGCGGGCGGCGTTCCGTGGGTGTGGAATGTCTCGATCGTCTTGAGGCCCCAGGCCTGGCCCTTCCGGCGCTCGGCCTCGGTCCAGGTGACGGGCTGCCAGTCGGGCCGCAGGATCAGCCGCGCGCCGGCGTTGGCCAGTTCCACCCGGTTGCCCGCGGGCTCCCAGACATAGAGGAAGAAGGTGCCCTGAATGGCGTGCTTGTGCGGGCCGGTCTCGATATGGACGCCGTTCTCCAGGAAGATGTCGGCGGCGCGCAGGATGTCCTCGCGCTGGTCGGTGGCATAGGTGACGTGATGCAGCCGGCCGCGCGCGCCGCGCGCGTGATCCTCGGTGCAGGCAAGGTCATAGGTCTTGTTGTTGACCGTGAACCAGCAGCCGCCGAGACGGCCGTTGTCGAGTTGGATCTGCTCGGTGATCCGGCTGCCGAGGCAGGTCACCATGAAATCGCGGAACACCGACACGTCGCTGGCCAGCAGGTTCAGGTGGTCGATCCGGCGCGGGCAGACGCCGCGGCCGTGATAGCGCTGCGCGATGTTCTTGAGCGCCGGACGCTCCTCTTCGGGGGCCTCGTATGGCGTCGTCTCCCAGTAGAGCTCAAAGGCATGGCCGTCGGGATCGTGGAAGCGGAAGGCGCGGCCGTGGCCGAGGTCGCCCTCGACCCAGTCGCCCCCGTAGCCCGCCGCCCGGATCGCGGCCACCCGCCGCTCCAGCGCCTCGGCCGAGGAGGTGCGGTAGCCGATATGGCCGACGCCCGTGGTGTGGTGGCGGGTGAGCTTCAGCGTGTGGAACTCGTAATCGTCGTAGGCCCGCAGATAGGCGCTGTCGCCGTCCCGTCCGCTTTCGGTCAGGCCGAAGACGCGGGTGAAGAAATCGAGGCTTTCGTCGAACTTGTCGGTGTAGACCTCGACATGGCCCAGATGGGCGACATCGAAACAGGGTTCTGCCATCGGAATTCCTCCTACTGGATCATCGTGTTGGGCAGGATCAGCGAGATCTGCGGGAACAGAACCAGGATCACCAGCGTCACGAACATCGCCACCCAGAACGGCGCGACGCCCGCGAATATCCGGCCCAGCGGCACATCCCGCGCGACCGATTTCACGATGAAGACATTGATGCCCACGGGCGGCGAGATCAGGCCCATTTCCAGCGTCAGCACCACCAGCACCCCGAACCAGATCGGATCGAGGCCGAGCTGGGTGATCACCGGGAAATAGATCGGCATGGTCAGCACCATCATGGCAAAGCCTTCGAGGAAGCAGCCCAGCACCAGATAGGTCAGCAGGATCAGCCCCAATACCGCCAGCGGCGCCAGTTCGAGCCCGGTAAGGAATTCTCCGACCAGGCTGGGGATATGGGTCAGCGCGAGGAACGGGTTGATCATATGCGCGGCGATCAGGATCAGCATCACCGTCGCGGTGGTGACCACCGAATCCTTGGCCGCGGCCCAGAAGCTCGCCCAGGTCAGCCGGCGCTCGATCACGCCGATCACGATGACCAGCCCGGCGCCCACCGCCGAGGCCTCGACCGGCGAGAACATCCCGCCGTATATCCCGCCGATGGTCAGCAGCACCACCAGCAGGACCGGCAGCGCCGCGGCCAGCTTGCGGCCCTTCTCGCCCAGCGTGCTGCGCGGGCCCTGCGGCCCGAGGCTCGGGCGCAGCCAGCACATCAGCGACACGGTGGCGACGAACATCGTCAGCAGCAGCAGCCCCGGCAGGACGCCGGCCAGGAACAGCCGCCCGATCGACTGCTGGGTGAGGATCGCGTAGATCACGAAGCCGGTCGAGGGTGGGATCAGGATGCCCAGCGTCCCGCCCGCCGCGACCACGCCCGTGGACAGCCGGCTGTCGTAGCCGAAGCGGTCCATCTGCGCCATGGAAACCTTGCCCATGGTCAGCGCCGAGGCCACCGACGAGCCCGACAGCGCGGCGAAGCCCGCGCAGCCCAGCACCGTGGCCGAGGCCAGCCCGCCCTTGACGTGGCCGATGATCGCGTAGGCGGCATCGTAGAGCCGCGCGCTCATCCCCGTGACCGAGGCGACGTTGCCCATCAGGATGAACAGCGGCACCACGACCAACTCGGCCGAGGAGGCCAGGGTGAAACTTTCCGAGGCCATCAGGCTCATCGCCGCGTTCAGCCCCTTGAGCGCCCAGATGCCGACGAAGCCCACGGCGAACATCGCCAGCGCCACGGGGATCCGCACGATCAGAAGGACGAAGAGAACGAGGATGCCGATCAGGCCGACCAGTGCGCCGCTCATTCCCGGATCTCCCTGGGCGCGCGCGCGCCGGACCCCGCAAGGGACAGCTCGATCGCGCGCACGATCATTCCCAGGGCGGTGACCAGCGCCATGCCGACCATTACCCACTGGAACCAGGCCTTGGGCAGGCGCACGATATTGGTGGCGAGGTTCAGCATCTGGGACAGTTTCGCGCTTTCATAGACGGTATAGGCGATGCCCGCGAACACCGCTGCGCCGATCAGCGCCGCGGCGATATCCGCGAAATGGTTGAACCGATGCGGAAAGCTCCGCTCGAAGATATCGACCGAGACATGCCCGCCCAGCTTGTCGCACAGCGCCATGCCGCCGAAGACGATGATGACCATTCCCATCTGGGTATAGTCCTGCGCCCCGCGCAGCGGCGCGTGGAAGGCGCGGCCGACGACATCGACGATGACCGTTCCCGTCACGAAGATCAGACCGATCGTGCCGAGCAGCGCGGACAGGCCGATCAGCCCGTCCGCAAGTTTTCGCAGGCCGCGCAGCATGGCTTACTCGCCGCGCAGCGCGCTCAGCACGTCCTGGGCGCCGAGATCGGCGACGATCCTGTCCGTCACCGGCAAGGTCAGCGCGCCGAAGGCCGCGGCCTCGTCGTCGGAAAGCTCGATGATGGTGTTGTCGCCGGCGGCCTTGAGCGCCTCGAACACCTGCGCGGTCTTGGCCAGCCAGCCATCCTCGGCGCTCTTCGACAGGAACTCGCCGGCATACTTGTCGATCGCCGCCTTCTGCGCGTCGCTCAGCCCGTCATAGCGGGCCTGGTTCATCACCACATAGAAGGTCAGCCTGCCCAGAGGCGCGCCGAAGGTGTAGGAGTTGGCCACCTCGTCGAGCTTGAAATCGCCGACCGCGGAGGTGCCGGTGACCACGCCGTCGATCAGCCCGGTCTGCAGCGCGTTGTAGATCTCGCCCGCGGGCATCTGCACCGGGGTGCCGCCGAGCGCCTCGATCACCGCGGCCGAGGCGGAGCCGGCGACGCGGATCTTCAGACCGGCGACATCGGACGGCGCGCGGACCTCGTGATCCTTCATGATGAAGATGTTCGGCTCCGAGGTCCACAGCGCCAGCGGCTTGGTCGCCGGGAACTCGTCCTGGATCAGGTCATAGGCGTTCCAGATCGCCTTCCAGCCCGGCGCCCCGTCCGGCACGGCGCCCGGCAGCTCGGCGATCATGGTCTTCTGGAACTGCGACGAGGTGTAGCCCTGCAGGCCCCAGACGATATCGGCCACGCCCTGCACGGCGCGGACATATTGCTCCAGCGGGCCGGCGCCCAGCTCGCCGCCCGGATAGACGCGCACGGTCAGATCCCCGTTGGTCTCGGCGCTCACCCCGTTGGCCAGCGGCTCGACCACGGCGGTGGTCAGCGTGTGCGCCGGCGGCACGAAGTGGGCAAAGGACAGCTCTTCGGCAACGGCCGGGGCCGCGGCGAACTGGCTGCCCGCAGCCATGGCGGCTGCCACGGCAAGGCCGGTGATTTTGGTTTTCAGCATGTGTTCCTCCCTAGGTCCTGATCCCTGCTCCGGGCCCTCCTCCGGCCGGCGCGGGTCTCCCATCCGTGGGCACAGGCTACCCGGCGGCGGGCGATACACCTAATTCGCTCTTCGCCTCGGTCATTCAAAATACGCAACACCGTGTCCCGCCATAGGCGGCACCCGGCACGGATTTAAAGGAATTTCGGGAATTCAAAATCCGACCCGCCGCCCCTTACGGGGAACCGGCGGCGCGACCTGCCGTCGCGCCGCCGCCAGGGATCCAGCCGTGGCGCCTCAGGCGTTCGACTTGGTGCGCCAGCTTTCGGCGTAGTTCTCGCGGGCCTCGCGCGCATAGGGCGTGGGCGAGACGCGGACGCGGATATCGGCCTGCTTGTGCCGCTCGGTCGAGGTCTTGCCGGTCTCGTCCGGCTCGCCCCATTTCAGGGTCAGCACGTCGCCTTCCTGCACGTCGGCGTCGACGACGCCGAGCGACAGCATGCACCGCTCGTTGAAGCTGTAGCCGTTGAACATCGACATGCCGACCATCTTGTCGCCATGCATCACCATGTCGGCGCTGCTCGAGGCGTAGTTCGGCTGCGGGAAGTCGATCCACTTGTAGGGGGTGCCCTCCTCGAAGCCCGAGGCGATGACCTTCAGCACGTCCTCGCGGTTCCACTCGAAGGTGACCTTCTTGCGGTTCCTGGCGTCCTTCATCCGGGTCAGCGCGTCCTTGCCGATGAAGTCGGATTTCCACCCGATGTAGAAGCCGTAACCCAGTTCGAACGGGTTGACGTAATAGTCCTCGATGTTGTCGCTGACGAAACTGCCGCCGATCGAGCCCACGGCCTCGTAGCTGTCGGCGCCCAGCCAGTCGCGGTATTCCTGCATCATGCCGTCGCCGGTGTAGATGCCCGGCAGGGGCGACGGGATCCAACCCGATTCCAGCGTGTTGGTGGAGTAGGCGCGGCTGCCGACGAGGCGCAGGTCCACGCCGACCTCGCGCGCGGCCTCCATGATGGTGGACTGGATGTAGTGCTTGTCGGCATAGGGGCCCCAGATCTCCAGACCCGGCGCGCCGGCCATGCCGTGGCGCAGCGCCTGCACCCGGCGCGAGCCGACGTTGATCCAGTCGACATGGAAGAACTTCACCTCCGGCACCGGGCCGCCGTTGATCTTCTCGAAGATCTTCGCCGCGTCGGGCCCCTGGATCTGGAAGCGGTAATGCGTGCGGTAGATCGCGCGGCCGTCGGGGCGGCTGTCGGAGCGCGGATCGTGGACCAGGCGCACCTTCCAGTGGCCGATCGCGGCCTGGAACCGCACCCAGTTCGCCGTGGGCGCGCGGCCGACGAGCACGAATTTGTCCTCGCGCTCGCGGAAGATGATCATGTCGCCGATCACATGGCCGGCCGGCGTCACCGGCACGAAGTGCTTGGCGCGGTTGAGGCCGAAATTGGCGAAGCTGTTGATCCCGACGTGATCGAGGAAGGCGGCCGCATCGGGCCCCTCGACGATCAGCTCGTCCATGTGATGCGTCTGGTCGAACAGCACCGCCGAGTCGCGCCATGCGCGTTGCTCATCGCGCCAGTTCGAGAACTCCGGCGCGACGACAGGGTATACATACATACCGATCTTCGAATTCCGGAGAAGCTCCACCGGGTTCGAATACGCCTCCAAAACAGAGGTGAGATTTTGACCTGACACTTCCAATTCCTCCCTTCAGGCAAGCTGATGTATACATGGGTTAGCGCGCCTCCCCGGTTTTCGGCAAGCTCAAAAATCCGCCGGGGCGGCGTTTTGCCGACACCCGCGGGCCCCGGCTCAGGCCCGGTCGCGCCCGCCCGGCTCCACGAGGGCCAGCGCCGGCATGGCGCTGGCGACATCGCGGTCGCCGGCGAAGATGCGCGCGAGGTTCTCGCGCCCGGCGCGGGCGTGTTCGCGGGCCAGCGCCTCGGCCCGGGTGCCCTCGCGCGCGGCGATCGCCTCGACGATCGCGCGGTGCTGGGCCTGGGCAATCCGCAGCGAGCGCCCGAAGGCCTCGGGCTTGAGCCCGGTGGGCAGGAAGGCCGAGGGCGAGGCGAAGGGCAGATGCGTCACCCGCGCGATCTCGCGCTCGATGGTCAGGCTGTCCGCCAGGCGGGACAACGCCTCGTGATAGCGGCCGTTCAGATCGGAGTAGGACACGAAATCGACCGCGCCCGGCGCGGCCCCGAAACAGGCGTCCAGCCGGGTCAGGATGTCGTTGATCTCCCTGAGTTTCGCCTCCGTCACGCCGCGCTCCGCGGCGAGCCGCGCTGCGGTGCCTTCTAGCACCCCGCGCAGCTCGATCGTGTCCAGGACATCGGCATAGGCGAAGCTGCGGACGACGAAGCCGCCGTTGCGGACGCGCTCCAGCAGCCCCTCCTCGGCGAGGCGCGACATCGCCGCACGGACCGGCGTGCGCGAGATCTGAAGCTCCTCCGCCAGCGCGACTTCGAAAAGACGGGTGCCGCCGGCAAACGCGCCGCTCAGGATGCGCTGGCGCAACTCGATCAGCGCCCGCGTCGTGTGGGTCTTTGCTTCGATTTCTTGCGCCACGCGCCCGTCTCCTTCTCCCTCTGCCGCAGGTATACACCAATCCGGTCCGCGACCTGAACATAGCGCGGTATCTCGCCGTCTGTATACAATCCTAGGCGATACATGTTGCGAAATTGGGCTTTTCTCGATAACCGATGATGTCATGTATCCACGAGGCAGAGGAGGACTGCCCCGCATGACCACATTGCTACTGATCCCCGGGCTGGTGTCCGATTCGCGCGTCTGGCGCCACGTCGCCGCCGCGGCGCCGGCAGGCTTTGCGCCGGAAAACGCCGACGTGACCCGTGATTGCACGATCCCGGCGATGGCCCGCCGGCTGCTCGAGGAATTCGACGGCCCGCTGCTGCCCGTCGGGCATTCCATGGGCGGGCGCGTCGCGATGGAGATGGCGCGCCAGGCGCCCGACCGCGTGCGCGGCCTGGTGCTGGCCAATACCGGGCACAATGCGCTGACCGAGGGCGAACTGCCCAAGCGCCAGGCCAAGATCGCCCTCGCGCACGCGGACATGGCGGGGCTGGCCGCCGAGTGGCTGCCGCCGATGCTGGCGCCCGCGCGCAGGGACGACGCGGCGCTGGTCGCGGAACTGACCGAGATGGTCCTCGCCGCCGGACCGCAGGTCCATGAGCGCCAGATCCGCGCGCTGATCGACCGCCCCGACGCGGCCGCCTACCTGCCCGCCATCGCCTGCCCGATCCTGCTGCTGACCGGCACCGAGGACGGCTGGTCCCCCGAGCAACAGCACCGCGAGATCGCCGATCTCGCCCCCGATGCGGAGCTTCAGGTGATCGCGGATGCCGGCCATTTCATGCCCGTCGAGCGCCCCGCGGAAACCGTGGCCGCGATCAACGGCTGGTTGTCGCGCCACGAGGAGGCGCTCCATGACTGAGAGCAACGACATCCCCGACACGCCGCTGTTCGACCGTGCGGGCTCGATCCGCGGCTACCGGCTGAACAAGATGGCCATGGCGCTGGGCGATCCGGCCAACCGCGCGGCATTCAAGCAGGACGAGGCCGCGTTCCTCGACCGCTTCGACCTTTCCGACGCGGAAAAGGCCGCGGTGCGGGCGCGCGACTGGCACGAGATGGTGCGGCTGGGCGGCAACCTGTTTTTCATCCTGAAGATTTCCGCCGTCGATCCGGTCCCGATCACCCAGATCGGCGCCGCGCAGGCGGGCATGGCGCATGACGATTTCCTGAAACACCGGCTGGGAAAGACCTGATGGCACAGATAATCGGCGGCGTGGGCACCAGCCACGTTCCCTCCATCGGCGTGGCCCTCGACAAGGGGCTGGACGGCACGCCTGACTGGAAACCCTTCTTCGACGGCTACGAGGCCGGCAAGGCCTGGATGCGCGCGGCCAGGCCCGACGTGGCGGTGGTGATCTTCAACGACCACGGCAACAGTTTCTTCCTCGACCGGGTGCCGACCTTCGCCGTCGGCGTCGCCGACCGCTACAGGCCCGTGGACGAGGGCTGGGGCCGCCGCGCGATCCCCGATTTCGAGGGCGCGGCGGAGCTGTCCTGGCATTTCGTGGACAAGCTGGTGGAAAGCCATTTCGACCCGCTGGTCTGCCGCGAGATCGACGTCGATCACGGCCTCCAGGTTCCGATGGAGCTGTTCTTCGGCCGCCCCGAGGCCTGGCCGGTCAAGGTGCTGCCGATCTGGGTCAACACCATCCAGTATCCCATCCCCACCCCGCAACGCTGCTGGGAGATGGGCAAGGTCCTGCGCGCGGCGATCGAGAGCTTCCCCGGCGACGAGCGCGTGGTGATCATGGGCACCGGCGGGCTGTCGCACCAGTTGCAGGGGCGGCGCGCGGGCTTCATCAACCGCGAGGCGGATCTCGCCTGGCTCGACGGCATCGCGAACGACCCCGGGCGTTACCGTGACATGAGCCGCGAGGATTACGTCGAGACCTTCGGCTCGGAGGGGGCCGAGCTGATCATGTGGCTGGTGATGCGCGCGGCGATGAACCCCGAGGTCAAACTGGTGCACAAGCACTACCACGCGCCGGCCTCGATGACGGGCGCCGGCATGGTCGTGCTGGAGAACGCGTGATGGCCTTCTTCCTGATGCGCTGCCGCCATCAACCCGGCCACGACGCCCTGCGCGACGAGATCCGGCCGGAGCATCGCGCCTGGGTGGCCTCCGGCGGCGGCGGGCGGGTCTCGGTGCTGATCGGCGCGGCGCTGATCGGCGACGACGGCGCGGCGATCGGCAATTTCGGCCTGCTGGAGGCGCGCACGGCGGCCGACGCCCGCGCCTTTGCCGAGGGCGATCCGTTCAACTGCGCCGGGATCGTGTCGGAGATCGAGTTGACCGCGCTGCCGGACACGTTCCAGGCGCATCGCATCGCCGACCCGATGAGCCCGCGCCTGCCGCAAGAGGCGCCGGGCGCGCCCTGATCGCCAGCGCGCGAAGGTCTTGGGATTTCACCGGCTTCCAGGCCGGGATCCTGCGCGGAATGGCGCGGGGAACAGCCTAGGGGAACCGTGCAGTTCGGCCCTGCGAAGACCGCCGGACGGGGCCGCCCCCTGCCCCGGGTCCCGCGCGCTCGCGCGCCGTTTTCCCGTGATCAAATTTTCGCCACATTTTCCCGCTATAAGCGAGTTGCTCAATTGGACAAGGCTTACGACCATGACACCCAACGATGCCGGGCAAGGAACCGTGCGGATCGCCGCGCACGACGAGAAATACCCGCCCCACACCATGCCAAGCGCTCCGAAAACCGCGAAATGCCCTTCCGCGACCCTCCCCGTCGACGCGATCGTCCTGACGCTGCGCGGCGCGCTGCCAGTGCAGGATCTCCGGCGCGGGGACCGCGTGATCACCCAGTCGGGGGGGTGCCCCCTGAGGCGCGTTCATGTCTATGACGGGCGTCACTATACGCTCGAATTCGACTCGCATGAAAAGGTCTTCGTTCTGGACTCGCAGTATTGGCCGCACTCCGAGACGAAGGCCGCCGACGCGAAATCGACGCACTGACTCCAGATCACTTGCGGGCGTGAGCCCCCACCGGGCGAGGACCCCCGCAACCACAACGCCCCTGATCGCCGCCGTCCATCCGGACGGCGGCGCATGTTTTTTTGTGGTAACGGATTTTGCCGATCTTCCGCGCCAGGCATCAAGGGCCGGCCGGCGCGGCGCGCGCCGCGGGATCTCTGATTCCCACGTTTTCGGCGACGGGGCCGCAGCATGCGCCGGGCGCCGGAACACCGATACCGACGCGAACACCGGGCGATTGACGGGGAAAGTGGCGCACCTGAGAGGATTCGAACCTCTGGCCTCTGCCTTCGGAGGGCAGCGCTCTATCCAGCTGAGCTACAGGTGCCTGAGGCCGAGCATATAGGCCATGCGCCCGGCCCCCGCAACCGGGAAATCAGGCGAAAAGATCATGCGCCAGTTCCAGGGCCTCGACCAGCGCATCGACCTCGGATTTCGTGTTGTAGAGCGCGAAGGAGGCCCGGCAGGTGGCCGCGATCCCGAGATGATCCATCAACGGGCCCGCGCAATGATGGCCCGCGCGCACCGCGACCCCCTTCTTGTCGAGAATCGTCGAGATGTCATGGGCATGCGCCGCCCCGCTCATCGTAAAGGAGAAGATCGCCCCCTTCGACGGCGCGTTGCCCTGAACGTTCAACCAGTTCAGCCCGCCCAGCCTTTCGCGCGCGTAGGCGGTCAGCGCGGCCTCGTGGGCGGCGATGTTCTCCATTCCCAGCCCCATCATGTAATCGAGCGCCACGCCCAGCCCGATCTGCTGCACGATGCCGGGCGTGCCGGCCTCGAACTTCATCGGCGGGTCGGCATAGGTCACGTTGTCCTTGTGCACCTCGCGGATCATGTCGCCGCCGCCCAGGAAGGGGCGCATCTCGGCCAGCCGCTCGCGGCGGATGTGAATCGCGCCCGACCCCGAGGGACCGTAGAGCTTGTGCCCGGTGATGGCGTAGAAATCGGCGCCGATCTCATCGACATTCACCGGCTTGTGCACGGCGCCCTGGCTGCCGTCGACCAGCACCGCCACGCCGCGCGCATGCGCCGCCTCGACGATCGGCTTCACGTCCACCACGGTGCCCAGCACGTTCGACATCTGGGTGATGGCGACCAGTTTCGTCTTCGGCCCGATGGCGTCGATCACCGCCTGGGGGTCGAGATTGCCGTCGGCCTCCACATCCACCCATTTCAGCACCGCGCCCTGCCGTTCGCGCAGGAAATGCCAGGGCACGATATTGGCGTGATGCTCCATCACGCTCAGCACGATCTCGTCGCCGGGCTGGAACCGCGGCGCGGCCCAGGCGTAGGAGACCAGGTTGATCCCCTCGGTGGCGCCGGAGGTGAAGACGATCTCACCCTCATCCGCCGCGCCGAGGAAACGCGCGATCGTGCCGCGCACAGCCTCGTATTTCTCGGTGGCGAGGTTCGACAGGTAGTGCAACCCGCGATGCACATTGGCGTATTCCTGGGAATAGGCGCGCGTGATCGCGTCGATCACCACCTGCGGCTTCTGCGCCGAGGCGCCGTTGTCGAGATAGACGAGCGGCTTGCCGTTGACTTCGCGCGACAGGATCGGGAAATCGCGGCGGATGACGTCAACGTCATACATGGGGCATCTCCGTGGGCAGGGTGACGCCGAACAGCGCCAGCAGGAAGAACAGGACAAAGCCGAGGCCGAAGGCCGTGACCATGATCATCATGAACACCGCCCCGAGCGAGCGGAACCCATGCAGCACCGCGATGAAATTGGTCAGCAGCCACAGCATCAGGCCAAAGGCCAGCGGCCCGATCAGGACCGCCACGATCGGCAGCACCAGCAGGAACCCCGTCTGGACCACCTGGATCACCAGCATGATGAACTGCAGCCAGACGGTCAGGCGCAGCGCGCCCTCGAATGTGCCGTGGCCGCCCATCACGCGTCCCACGCCGTAGATGGCCGTGACCATCGCCACCATGAACCCGCCCAGGATCGCCGCCGTCAGCAGCGGCGAGTTGGCGAAAAGCGGCAGCAGAGGATCGACCGGCGCGGGCAGGATCAGGTTGGTCAGATGGGTCAGCAGCAGGCTGAGGATCAGCACCAGCGCCAGCCCGTCCCAGGCCGCGCGCGGCGGCAGCGGCAGGGACAGCACGCGGCGCGCGCCCTCCTGCGGGCGGCGCACCGTGTCGCGGGCCAGAATCAACAAAGAAGTCAGCGTGTTGTCGCTCATCTATTCGGTCTTTCGCTTGCCCCGCCGGCACCCATCCCCTCGGCCTCGGCCAGGCACAGCCCCCAATGGGTCAAAAACCCGCCCAGCAGCACGATGCCGGTCAGCGTCTGCGCCGCGCCGGCCCCGATGAACCCCGCGACCAGACCGTAAAGCAGCCAAAGCGGCGAGACCACCAGCATCGTCCAGAACAGCGCAAGCCGCGCGGAGAACCAGCTCCCCCGCCCGCCCGCGAGCCGCGCCAGCAAATGGCTGAGCGCGGCCAGCGCATAGAAGATCAGCGGCGCCATGAACATCCAGGCCAAGAGCGCCGCGCCGACCCGCGCGTCGAGCGGCACCGAGGGGTCGAGATGCGCCTCGCGCGCCAGCCGCGGCCATTGCGCGACGAAGATCAGCAGGCAGGCCACGACCAGGTAGATCAGCGCCCGGTCCTCGCCCACGCCACCGTCGAGCTGGCGGCGCAGCGCGGCCCGCGGCGCGCGCCAGCTGCGGGCGATCTCGGTCGTGACCGCCATCTCAGCCGTGCCGCCGGTCGAGCCAGCCGCGCAGGCGCGCAAGGATTTCATCGGCGATGGTCTCGTCCGCGATCTCCTCGATGGCCTCGGCCAGGAAGGCCAGCACCAGCATGTCCTGCGCCCGGGCCAGCGGCACCCCGCGCGAGCGCAGGTAGAACAGCGCGTCCTCGTCGATCGCGCCGGTGGTCGAGCCATGCGAGCAGGCCACGTCGTCGGCATAGATCTCGAGCTCGGGCTTGGCATAGAACTGGCTGTCGTCGTCCAGCAGCAGCGACTGGCTGATCTGGTAGCCGTCGGTCTTCTGCGCGCCCGCCTTGACCAGGATCTTGCCCTGGAAGACGCCGGTCGCGCCGTTGCGCAGCACCTTCTTGAACACCTGGCGGCTTTCGCAGTTCAGCGCGTCATGGGTGATGAACACGGTGTCGTCGTGGTGGAACTCCCCGTCGCCCAAGGCCGCGCCCGCGATATGCGCGCTGGCATCATCGCCCGCCATCTCGATCACCGCCTCGTTGCGGGTCATCACGCCGTTGGCGGTCATGGTGAAGCTCTTGAACAGGCTTTCCGCGCCGAGCCGGGCAAAGAGATGGGTCACCGCGCGGCGTTCGTGGTCGCGGCCCTGGGTGCGGATGTGGTGGAAGGCGCCGCCATCGGCGACCTCGACCTCCATCACCTTGTTGAACCGCGCCGCGGCCGGTCCATTCTCCAGAACGGTCAGCTCCGCGCCGCTCTCGATCTTCACAACATGGTGCAGGATCGCATCCGAACTCTCTGATTTATGCAAATAAATCAGATTTACAGGCTTTTCCGCCCTCGCCGTGGCGCGGATCACCACGCCATCCGTGGCGCAGGCCGTGTTCAGCGTCGCCAGAGGACGCTCGACCGGGCTCTGGCCGCGCGCCTCAAGCACGCCGTAGACGTCCTTCGCCCAGTGGATATCGGCCTGCATGGCGGCATCCAGACGCTCGATCTCGATCCCGGCCATTTCAAGCGGGTCCGAAGCTTCGGCATCGAAGATACCGTCAACAAAGACAATTTTCAGCCTGTCAATCTCGCCAAAGACCGGCGCATCGCTCGGGTCGGAGAACAGCGCCGCGCGCGGCGCCTCGGGGGCGGTCAGGCTGCTCGGGTCGGTGTATTTCCAATACTCGTCGCGGCGGCCGGGCAGGCCCATCGCGCGCAGGCGGGCCAGCGCGTCGGCGCGCGCCGTCTGCGCCCAGCCGGTGCTTTCGGGCAGGCTCAGCGCCGCCAGCCGGGCTTCGGCCGCGTCAATCTTCGCTTGCGCCAGCGCCATTACGCCACCTCCGCCAGGATGTCGGCATAGCCGTTCTTCTCGACCTCCAGCGCCAGCTCGGGCCCGCCGGTCTTGATGATGCGGCCATCGGCCATGATGTGCACCACGTCGGGCTTGATGTGGTTCAGCAGCCGCTGGTAGTGGGTGATCACAAGGAAGCCGCGGTTCGCGTCGCGCAGCGCGTTCACGCCGTCGGCCACCAGCTTCATCGCGTCCACGTCGAGGCCGGAGTCGGTCTCGTCAAGGATGCAGAGCTTGGGCTCAAGCATCGCCATCTGCAGGATTTCGTTGCGCTTTTTCTCGCCGCCGGAGAAGCCGACGTTGACCGGGCGCTTCAGCATCTCGGCGTCGATCTTCAGGTCCTTGGCCTTTTCACGCACCAGCTTGAGGAAATCGCCGGCCGACAGCTCCTCCTGCCCGCGCGCCTTGCGCTGCGCGTTCACCGCGGTGCGCAGGAAGGTCATGTTGCCCACGCCCGGGATCTCGACCGGATACTGGAAGGCCAGGAAGACGCCGGCGGCGGCGCGCGCCTCGGGCTCCATCCCCAGCAGGTCCTCGCCGTTCAGCGTGGCGGCCCCCTCCGTCACCTCATAGCCGTCGCGCCCCGACAGCACATAGGACAGCGTCGATTTGCCCGACCCGTTCGGCCCCATGATCGCATGCACCCGGCCGGCCTCGACGGTGAGATTCACGCCCTTGAGGATCTGCTTGTCCTCTTCTTCAAGTTTGACGTGCAGGTTCTTGATTTCCAGCATTTTCTTATCCTTGCGAAAGGCTAACGGCAGTGCCGGACACCGACACCATCAGCATGTTGTTCACGACTTCATAATCGAGGTCGACGCCGACCACGGCATCCGCCACCAGCGCGGCGGCGCGCTCTTCCAATTCCCGAAACGCGGTCTCCCGCGCCTCGCCCAGCGATTTCTCATAGGCGCCCGAGCGGCCTCCGATGATATCGGTGATGCTGGCGAAGACATCCCGGAACACGTTGGCCCCCAGGATGGCCTCGCCCACGACGACGCCCCTGTAATCGGTGATCCTGCGCCCCTCGACCGAGGGGGTGGTGGTGACGATCATGTCAGCTCTCCCAGATCCTGTTCCGCGCAGGGCGGGTGGCACCCCACCTCATCCCACCGAGCCTTCCAGCGAGATCGCCACCAGCTGCTGCGCCTCCATGGCGAACTCCATCGGCAGCGCCTGCAGGACCTCCTTGCAGAAACCGTTCACGACCAGCGCCACGGCCGCCTCCTCGTCCATGCCGCGCGAGCGGCAGTAGAACAGCTGGTCGTCATCGACCTTGGAGGTGGTCGCCTCGTGCTCCACCCGGGACGAGTTGTTCTTGACCTCGATATAGGGCACCGTGTGCGCCCCGCAGGTGCTGCCGATCAGCAGGCTGTCGCACTGGGTATAGTTGCGCGAATTCTTCGCCTTCGGATGCATCGACACCAGCCCGCGATAGGTGTTCTGCGCATGGCCCGCGCTGATCCCCTTGGAGACGATCCGGCTCTTGGTGTTCTTGCCCAGATGCACCATCTTGGTGCCGGTATCGGCCTGCTGGTAGTTGTTGGTGATGGCGATCGAATAGAACTCTCCCTGGCTGTCCTCGCCGCGCAGGATGCAGGAGGGGTATTTCCAGGTCACGGCCGAGCCGGTCTCCACCTGCGTCCACATCACCTTGGCGCGGTCGCCGCGGCAATCGGCGCGCTTGGTGACGAAGTTGTAGATGCCGCCCTTGCCGTTCTCGTCACCGGGGAACCAGTTCTGGACGGTCGAGTATTTCACCTCTGCGTCTTCCTCGACGATGATCTCCACCACCGCGGCATGCAGCTGCGCGACATCGCGCTGCGGCGCGGTGCAGCCTTCCAGATAGGACACATAGGCGCCCTTGTCGGCGATGATCAGCGTGCGCTCGAACTGGCCGGTCTGCTCGGCGTTGATGCGGAAATAGGTCGACAGTTCCATCGGGCAGCGCACCCCCGGCGGCACATAGACGAAGGAGCCGTCCGAGAACACGGCCGAGTTCAGCGTGGCGTAGAAATTGTCGCTGACGGGCACCACGGAGCCGAGGTATTTCTTCACCAGCTCGGGATGCTCGCGGATCGCCTCGGAGATCGAGCAGAAGATGACGCCGGCCTTCTTCAGTTCCGCCTGGAAGGTGGTGCCGACCGAGACGGAGTCGAACACCGCGTCCACGGCCACCTTGCGGCCCTCGGCCGGGGCCTCCTCGGCGCCTTCGATGCCGGCCAGGATCATCTGCTCCTTCAGCGGGATGCCCAGCTTCTCATAGGTGGCCAGCAGCTTGGGATCGACCTCGTCCAGCGATTTTGGCTTTTTCTGCATCGATTTCGGACGGGCATAGTAATACTGGTCCTGGAAATCGATCTCCGGGTAGTTCACCATCGCCCAGGCGGGCTCTTCCAGCTGCACCCAGCGGCGATAGGCCGCAAGGCGCCACTCGGTCATCCACTCGGGCTCCTCGTTCTTCTCGGAAATCAGCCGGACGATGTCCTCGCTCAGCCCCTTGGGGGCGTATTCCATCTCGATCTCGGTTTCCCAGCCGTGCTTGTACTTGCCGGCCATCGACTGGACGGTCTCCACCGTCTCGCGGTCGACCCCTTCGCGGATCTCCGTTTCCTGCAGCGTTGCCATATCGGTCTCCCGTCCTTTTCCGTCTCAGGCCGCGCGGGCCCGGAATTTCGCGTGCTGCGCCAGCCAGGTCTCGGCAAAGCGCAGGATCTCATCCTCTGTCGTCGCGGGCCCCAGCGACACCCGCAGCGCCGAGGCGGCGGCCTCGGCGTCGAACCCCATCGCCTCCAGCACCCGGCTCGGCTTCACCTTGCCGCTGGAACAGGCCGAACCCGCCGAGGTCGCGAAGCCGGCCAGGTCCATCTGCATCACCTGGGTCTCGCCCTTCCAGCCGGGCGTGACCAGGCACGAGGTATTGGGCAGGCGCGGCCCGTCTTTCCCGACAAAAATAGTCCCTTTTGCGCCGGCCGCAATGGCCGTTTCCAGCAGATCGCGTTTTTCGGCCACCGCGTCCCAGGCGCCCTCGGCCAGGTCGCGCGCCGCCGCCTCTGCGGCGGCGCCGAAACCCGCGATCCCGATCACGTTCTCGGTGCCCGAGCGGCGGCCCATTTCCTGCCCGCCGCCGCGGATGCGTGCCTCGACATCGAGGCCCCGCTTCAGCACCAGCGCGCCCACGCCCTTCGGCCCGCCCAGCTTGTGCGCCGAGATCAGCGCCATCTGTGCGCCCGACCAGTTGAACGCCACGGGCAGCTTGCCGAACCCCTGCGTCATGTCGCTCAGCGCCAGACCCTCGGGCAGCACCTGCACGATCCCGGTCTCGGAATTGGCCAGTTGCAGCACGCTCCGCGCCGGGTCCGGGACCGCCACGCGGCCCTCGGGCGTCACCGCCAGATCCGGCGCCACCCAGGCGCCCACCGCGTCATGCTCCACCGCGCTGCCATGCAGGCCGCGGCCGGCCAGCGCCAGCGCCGCAGCCTCGGTCGCGCCGGAGGTGAATACCACATCCGCCCCCTCGGCGCCGAACGCCGCGGCGACCTGCGCGCGCGCCTTCTCCACCAGCGCCCGCGCCGCCCGCCCCTCGGCATGCACCGAGGACGGGTTGCCCACCAAATCCATCGCCGCGATCATCGCCGCGCGGGCCTCCGGCCGCAAAGGCGCCGTGGCATTCCAGTCGAGATAGACCCGGCTCACAACACCGCCCCCTTCTTCTGGCCCCAATTATCCCGGGGAGCGCGAGGGGCAGCGCCCCTCGCCCCTGCGCCATCCATGCGCCGCAGGCGAGCCTCTCTTACGGTCAGTCTCATCCCTCGTCCACCACCTGGAACAGGTTCGGCACCGCGGGACAGGGCGTCAGGTCGTTGCGGATCACGTCCGACAGCCGGGTCTGGTGCAGGAACACATAGACATGCGCGCTCAGCCCCTCCCACAGCCGGTTGGTCAGCGATTGCGCCCGCGTGCCCGACACCCCGCCCGAGGCGCCGGCGCCGGTGTGCATGGCGCTCACCGTCTCGTCGACCGCCGCCAGCACATCGACCACCCGGATCTCGGCCGGGTCGCGCGCCAGCCGGTAACCGCCGCCGGGTCCGCGCACCGATTCCACCAGCCCGGCCCGGCGCAGCTTCACGAAAAGCTGTTCCAGATAGGGCAGCGAGATATCCTGACGCTTGGAGATCCCGGCCAGCGAGGTCAGCGCATCGCTGGGTTGCAGGGCCAGATCTGCCAGCGCTACCATGGCGTAGCGCCCTTTCGTGCTGAGTTTCATCGCCGGACCTTTTCAAACTGTTGACGGGAACGTTCAGGGACTTTACCTCCCATAGAACCCGAAACCGGTCCACTACCGGATTTTAGAACAGTTCTAGGTTGCCCGAGAGATTTCGTCAAGAATCTCTTCGGGCGCCCGCAGCCGAAGAGACATCGCTCTATGCCCGAGGTCATTTTTCCCGGCCCCGAAGGACGGCTTGAAGGCCGCTATCACCCGCAAAAGGAAAAGGACGCCCCGATCGCGATCATCCTGCACCCGCACCCGCAGTTCGGGGGCACGATGAACAACAAGGTCGTCTACAACCTGCATTACGCCTTCTACGAGATGGGCTTCACCGTGCTGCGGTTCAATTTCCGCGGCGTCGGCCGGAGCCAGGGCGAATACGACCAGGGCATTGGCGAGCTTTCCGATGCCGCCGCCGCACTCGACTATCTGCAGTCGATGAACCAGAACGCCAAGCATTGCTGGGTGGCCGGCTTCAGCTTCGGCGCGTGGATCGGAATGCAGCTGCTGATGCGCCGCCCCGAGATCACCGGCTTCGTCTCGGTGGCGCCGCCGGCCAACATGTACGACTTCTCGTTCCTGGCGCCCTGCCCCAGCTCGGGGCTGATCATCAACGGCACCGCCGACCGCGTGGCTCCTCCGGCCGACACCCGCACGCTGGTGGACAAGCTGCATGAGCAGAAGGGCATCACCGTCACCCATACCGAGATCGAGGGTGCCGGCCACTTCTTCGAGGATCACATGGACGAGCTGATCGGCAACGTCAAAACCTACGTCAGCCGCCGCCTGACCGAGAACACGCGGTAGGATCTGCGATGGGGTTGATCGAAGAACTCGCCGACAAGCTGGCCCGGGACGCCATCGCGGCGGCCGAGGATCTCGACGATCCCCGTCTGATCGACGACATCGCCCGGATGCTGGCCGACACCTCCTCGACCACCAAGGAGGCGTTCATGACCTCGGTGCGGGTGCGGCTGGCCGAGGCGCGGGCGCGCAAGTTCCTCGAGGCGCGGATCGCCAAGGCCCGCGCGGCGGCGAAAACCACACCCGGCGCGCCCGAAAAAGGGTAAGGCGCGCCGCGCGCGGCGGATTTCTGTATACCTTCGCATACCATCTTCCCAGCCGCCGCGTCATGCGCTATGACGCGGCCAAGCGATTCACTGCCATGTAAAGGGACAGCGCATGACCAAGATCAAAGTCGAGAATCCCGTCGTCGAACTCGACGGCGACGAGATGACCCGGATCATCTGGGATTTCATCAAGAAGAAGCTCATCCTGCCCTATCTGGACGTCGACCTGCTCTACTACGATCTCGGCATCGAGGAGCGCGACCGCACCGACGATCAGATCACCGTGGACGCGGCCAACAAGATCAAGGAAGTCGGCGTCGGCGTGAAATGCGCCACCATCACCCCCGACGAGGCCCGGGTCGAGGAATTCGGGCTCAAGCGCATGTACCGCTCGCCCAACGGCACGATCCGCAACATCCTGGGCGGCGTGGTGTTCCGCGCGCCGATCATCTGCCAGAACGTGCCGCGCCTGGTTCCCGGCTGGACCAAGCCGATCGTGATCGGCCGCCACGCCTTCGGCGACCAGTACCGCGCCACCGACTTCCTGTTCCCCGGCAAGGGCAAGCTGACGATGAAATTCGTCGGCGAGGACGGCACCGTGATCGAGAAGGAGGTGTTCGATGCCCCCTCGGCCGGCATCGCCATGGGCATGTACAACCTCGACGACTCGATCATCGACTTCGCCCGCGCCTCTCTCAACTACGGCCTGAGCCTGGGCTGGCCGGTCTACCTGTCGACCAAGAACACCATCCTCAAGGCCTATGACGGCCGCTTCAAGGACCTGTTCCAGAAGGTCTACGAGGAGGAGTTCGAGGAGGAATTCAAGAAGAAGGGCATCCATTACGAACACCGCCTGATCGACGACATGGTGGCCTGCGCCATGAAGTGGAACGGCGGCTATGTCTGGGCCTGCAAGAACTACGACGGCGACGTGCAGTCGGATACCGTGGCGCAGGGCTACGGCTCGCTCGGGCTGATGACCTCGCAGCTGATGACCCCCGACGGGAAGATCGTCGAGGCCGAGGCCGCGCATGGCACCGTGACCCGCCACTACCGCCAGCACCAGCGCGGCGAGGAGACCTCGACCAACTCGATCGCCTCGATCTACGCCTGGACCGGCGGCCTGAAGCACCGCGCCAAGCTGGACGGCAACGAGCAGCTCCGGAACTTCGCCGAAACGCTGGAGCGCGTGGTGGTCGAGACCGTGGAATCGGGCTTCATGACCAAGGACCTCGCCCTGCTGGTCGGCCCCGACCAGAAATGGCTGACCACCATGGGCTTCCTCGAAAAGGTCGACGAGAACCTGAACAAGGCGCTGGCCGGCTGAGCCCGGCGCGATAACCGATCCGAAGGGCCGGCCGCGCGCCGGCCCTTTTTCGTTCCGGCTGCGGCGCGCAGCCCCTGCGGTACCGTCCCCTCTGGACGAATCCGCCGCATCCGGCATAAGCGAGCCCCATGGCCTCCTTCCTCGAACCCGCCACGCCCGAGCGGCATTCCCTCTTCGAAGACGCCTTCGCGCTGCTGATCGGCACCGCGCTGGTGGCGCTTTCGGTGCAGTTCCTGCGCCAGGGCGGGCTGATCACCGGGCAGATCGCGGGGCTGTCGCTGCTGCTGTCATATGCGGGCGGGGTCAGCTTCGGCGCGGTGTTCTTCGCGCTCAACCTGCCGTTCTACTGGCTGGCCTTCCGGCGCATGGGCGCGGCCTTCACGCTCAAGACCTTCGCCGCGGTGGCGATCCTGTCCGGTTTCACCGAGCTATTCCCGCTGGTGATGCGGCTCGACGCCGTGCATCCGCTGGCCGGCGCCCTTCTGGCGGGGGTGACGGGTGGTGCGGGGCTGCTGGTCCTGTTCCGCCACGGCGCCACGCTGGGTGGGGTGGGCATCGTGGCGATGTATCTGCAGGACACCCGCGGCATCAAGGCGGGCTGGGTGCAGCTGGGCTTCGACGCCTGCGTCTTCGCGCTGGCCTTCGCGCTGTTCGATGCGCTGACCGTGGCCTATTCGCTGGCCGGCGCGGCGCTGCTGAACGTGATGATCGCGATCAACCACCGCCGCGACCGCTACATCGCCCGCTAGCCCCCGGCCTGCGGCGCATTAAGGACTCGCCTTTTCTGCGCCTGCAAGGTAAGGCCGCCCCAACCCAAGATAAGGCAGACGAATATGGACCTTCGCAACATTGCGATCATCGCCCACGTGGACCACGGCAAGACCACGCTGGTGGACGAACTTCTGAAACAGTCCGGCGCGTTCCGGGAAAACCAGTCCGTGGCCGAGCGCGCCATGGACAGCAACGATCTGGAACGCGAGCGCGGCATCACCATCCTGGCCAAGGCGACCTCGGTCGAATGGGGCGGCCACCGCGTGAACATCGTCGACACCCCCGGCCACGCCGATTTCGGCGGCGAGGTGGAGCGCATCCTGAGCATGGTCGACGGCGTGGTCCTGCTGGTCGATGCCGCCGAAGGCCCGATGCCGCAGACCAAGTTCGTCACCGCCAAGGCGCTGGCGCTGGGCCTGCGCCCGATCGTGGTGCTGAACAAGGTGGACAAGCCCGACGCCGAGCCCGAGCGCGCGCTGAACGAGGTGTTCGACCTCTTCGCCAATCTCGGCGCCAGCGACGAGCAGCTGGATTTCCCGCATCTCTACGCCTCCGGCCGCTCGGGCTGGGCCGATCGCGAGCTCGACGGGCCCCGCAAGGACCTGCACGCGCTTTTCGATCTGGTTCTCGAACATGTCCCGGCGCCGAAACAGGTCGCGCGCCGCAATGAGCCCTTCAGCATGCTGGCGACGACGCTGGGCGCGGACCCGTTCCTCGGCCGCATCCTGACCGGCCGCATCGAAAGCGGCACGGTCAAGCCGGGCGACGCGGTCAAGGCGCTGGCGCGCGACGGCTCGCTGGTGGAACAGTTCCGGGTGTCCAAGATCCTCGCCTTCCGCGGCCTCAGCCAGCAGTCGATCGACGAGGCCGAGGCCGGCGATATCGTCTCCATCGCGGGCATGGCCAAGGCCACCGTGGCCGACACGATCTGCGCCCCCGCCGTCACCGAGGCGATCCCGGCCCAGCCGATCGACCCGCCCACCATCACCGTGACCTTCGGCATCAACGACAGCCCGCTCGCCGGCAAGGACGGCAAGAAGGTGCAGAGCCGCGTCATCCGCGACCGGCTGATGAAGGAGGCCGAATCCAACGTCGCCATCCGTGTCACCGACACCCCCGGCGGCGAGGCCTTCGAGGTGGCGGGCCGCGGCGAATTGCAGATGGGCGTGCTGATCGAGAACATGCGCCGCGAAGGCTTCGAGCTGTCGATCTCCCGCCCGCAGGTGCTGTTCCGCGAGGAGGACGGCCAGCGGCTGGAGCCGATCGAGGAAGTCACCATCGACGTGGACGACGAATATTCCGGCGTGGTGATCGAAAAGATCACCGGCGCGCGCAAGGGCGAACTGCTGGAAATGCGCCCGGCCGGCGTCGGCAAGACCCGGATCATCGCCCATGTGCCGTCGCGCGGCCTGATCGGCTATCACGGCGAGTTCCTGACCGACACCCGCGGCACCGGCGTCCTGAACCGCGTGTTCCACGAATGGGCCCCCTACAAGGGCCCGATCCCGGGCCGCCGCGCGGGCGTGCTGATCTCGATGGAGAACGGCACCTCGGTCGCCTACGCGCTGTTCAACCTCGAAGATCGCGGCAAGCTGTTCATCGGCGCGCAGGAGCCGGTGTATCAGGGCATGATCATCGGCGAGCATTCGCGCGACAACGACCTAGAGGTGAACCCGCTGAAGGGCAAGAAGCTGACCAACATCCGCGCCTCGGGCACGGACGAGGCGGTGCGCCTGACCACGCCGGTGCGGATGAGCCTCGAAGAGGCCATCGCCTATGTCGACGACGACGAACTGGTCGAGGTCACGCCGAACGCCATCCGCCTGCGCAAGCGCCATCTCGATCCGCATGAGCGCAAGCGCCAGGCCCGCGCCGCCGGCTGAGACTTGCGCGCCGCGCCGGGGGCTGCGAGACTGAACGGGTCTCAAGGCAACCGGCGCGGTGCGTTCCCGTGATCCCAATTCTGGCCCTTGCGGTGGGCGCGGCGCTGGCCGGCGCGCTGACCGCCCCGCTGCAAGCGGCGCCGCTGACCTGCCCGGGCGGAGAGGTCACGGTCGAGGCGCGCGACGAGGGGCGTGCCAGACAGGTCTGCGACCAGATCGAGGAGATCCGCCCCGCCCTGTCAGCCTGCGGGCTGCGCCAGAACGGACCCCTGACCGTTCGCCTGGTCGAGGCGTCGGGCCAGACGTCGGGGCCTTTCGTGGGCAGCTACACCGCGGGCAGCAACGAGATCCTGCTGGCCGAGCCCGAGGCCCTGCCCGGCATTCTCGCCGAGGATCATCCCTTCGCCGGGCTGGGGCCGCCGCTGATGTTCCAGAGCCTGCTGGTGCATGAACTCGCCCATGCCTTCCTCGATCAGGCCGAATGCACGCGCGCGCGCTGCGTCGCCGAGCATGAATATGTCGCCTATGCGATGCAGCTGTCGCTGCTGCCGCCGGAGGCGCGCGAGGCCCTGATCGGGGGCTATGCGGCGGAGGGGCCGATCGAGATCGAAATCCTCAACGATTTCATCGCCCAGGCCGACCCGCTGTTTTTCGCCTCGCGGGTCTGGCTGCATTTCACCCAGCCCGAAAATGGCTGCGGTTTCATCGCCCGCATCCAGAGCGGCGAGGTCGATCTGCGCCTGCCGCCGCTCTGACCGCGCCCCCCGCGGTGCCGCGCGCGCCGGCCTTTTTCGTGGCCCTCGCCGCGCCAGGTGCTTTATTGTGCCCCGGAAAGGGAGACAGACATGCGCAAGCTACAGGTACAGGGCGTGCACCATATCACGCTGACCGGCGCCGACCGGCAGACCTCGATCGACTTCTGGGAAGGCGTGCTGGGGATGCCCTTCATCTTCGATCAGCCCAATCTCGACAATCCCGACGAGGGGCATCTCTATTTCGATCCCGGCGACGGGCGGCTGATCACCGTGTTCACCAACGAGAGCCGCGAACCCGACCGCCGCCGCACCCCGACCGAGCCGGGCTGCGTGCATCACCTGGCCTTCAATGTCAGCAAGGCGACCTTTTCCCAGGCGGTGGAGCGGCTCGACGAGCGCGGCATCCGACATTCCGGACCCCGCGACCGGGGCTTCATGGATTCGATCTATTTCACCGACCCGATGGGCCTGCTGATCGAGCTCGCCTGCTACCGCTTCGAGCCGCCCACGGGCTGCACCCATGCTGATGTGATGATCGAGGCGCACCGCATCCGGGTGGCCCGCGGCGATTACAACATCGCCGAGGTGCATCTGGCCGACGCGATCGAGCTGCTGGTCGCGCGCCGGCAGCAATCGCTGTCCGCCGACCGCACGCCCAAGACCCCTTACTGAGCGGTCACTCGCTGGTCTCGACGATCAGCAGTTCCCGCTCGGAGGCGCCGCGCGCGTGGCTCAACGCCTCCTGGTATTCGGGGCTGTGGTAGCACCGCTCCGCCGCCTCGACGGAGGGAAAGCGCGCCACCACGTTGCGCGGCCGTTCCCGGCCCTCAAGCTGCACGAAGCGGCCGCCACGGGCGATGAAATGGCCGCCATGCTTTTCGATCGCGGGGCCGGCCAGCCTGGCGTATTTGCCATAGGCCTCTTCGTCGGTGACGGTCACATGGCCAATCCAGAGGGCGGGCATCTCAGGCTCCTTCGATCACGGATTTCGCGGCGGCGATGGCGGCCTCGGCATTGGCGGCATCCTTGCCGCCGCCCTGCGCCATGTCGGGACGGCCGCCGCCGCCCTTGCCGCCGAGCTGCGCCACCGCGGCCTTGACCAGGTCCACCGCCGAGACGAGGCCGGTCAGGTCATCGGTCACGCCCGCCGCGACGGCCGCCTTGCCGCCCGCGTCGGCCACCAGCAGCACCGCGCCCGAGCCCAGCCGCGCCTTGTGCTCGTCGATCAGGGCCGGCAGGTCCTTGCCCGACACGCCGCTGAGCGCCTGCGCGAGGAACTTGACCCCGTTCACCGTCTCCGGCTCGGCCGCGGCCTGGCCGCCGCCGCCGGCCATGGCCAGCTCGCGGCGCAGCTGCGCGACCTCGTTTTGCAGCGCGCGGCGCTCGTCGACCAGCGCGCGCACGCGCTCGACGATCTCGGCGGGTTGCGCCTTCAGCGCCTCGGCCACCTGGCCCAGGCTGCGCTGCTGGCCGATCAGATGCCTCAGCGCCGCCTCGCCGGTCAGCGCCTCGATCCGCCGCACCCCCGAGGAGGACGCGCTGTCGCCCAGCACCACGCACAGGCCGATGTCGCCGGTCTGGCGCACATGGGTGCCGCCGCACAGCTCGATCGACCAGGTGTTGCCGTCGGCCCCCTTGCCGGTCGGCGCCCGGCCCATCGACACCACGCGCACCTCGTCGCCGTATTTCTCGCCGAACAGCGCCTGCGCGCCGATCGCGCGGGCGTCGTCCGGCGTCATGATCCGGGTCTCGACGGGGGTGTTCTGGCGGATGAAGCCGTTGACCTCGGCCTCGACCCTGGCCAGCTCCTCCTCGCTCAGCGCCTTGGAGTGGGAGAAGTCGAAGCGCAGCCGGTCCTCGGCGTTGAGCGAGCCGCGCTGCGCCACATGTTCGCCGAGCGTCCCGCGCAGCGCCTCGTGCAGCAGATGCGTGGCCGAGTGGTTGGCCCGGATCGCCGCGCGCCGCGCGTGATCGACCTCCAGCTCGGCGCCCTGGCCGGGCTCGATCCGGCCCTCGGTCACCTCGGCGAAATGCAGGAACACGCCCGCCACCTTCCGGGTGTCGGTGATGCGCGCGCGCCCGGTCTCGGTCTTCAGCGTGCCGGTGTCGCCCACCTGGCCGCCGGATTCGGCGTAGAACGGGGTCTGGTTGACCACGACCTGAACGCTGTCGCCCTTGTCGGCCGCGTCCAGGGCCGCGCCGTCGCGCACCACGGCCACGATCTGGCCCTCGGCCTTTTCGGTGTCATAGCCCAGGAATTCGGTCGCGCCCTTCTTGTCCGCCAGGTCGAACCAGATCGCCGCGTCCTTGGTCTCGCCCGAGCCGGCCCAGCTGGCGCGCGCCTTGGCGCGCTGCTCTTCCATCGCCGCGTCGAAACCGGCGACATCCACCTTTCGGCCCTTCTCGCGCAGCGCGTCCTGCGTCAGGTCCAGCGGGAAGCCGTAGGTATCGTAGAGCTTGAACGCCGCCTCGCCGGGCAGCGCCGCGCCCTCGGGCAGCCGCGCCAGCTCGTCGTCGAGCAGCCGCAGCCCGCGCTCCAGCGTCTGGATGAAGCGGGTCTCCTCCAGCTTCAGCGTCTCTTCGATCAGCGCCTGCGCGCGGCCGAGTTCGGGATAGGCCGCGCCCATCTGGGTGACCAGCGAGGGCACCAGGCGGTGCATCAGCGGATCCTGCGCGCCCAGCAGGTGGGCATGGCGCATGGCGCGGCGCATGATCCGGCGCAGCACATAGCCGCGCCCCTCGTTCGAGGGCATCACCCCGTCCGCAATCAGGAAGGAGGTGGAGCGCAGATGGTCCGCGATCACCCGGTGATGCACGTTGCCGGTCCCGTCCGGCTCGGTCGAAGTGGCGTGGGCCGAGGCCTCGATCAGCGCCCGCATCAGGTCCGTGTCGTAGTTGTCATGCTTGCCCTGCAGCAGCGCGCCGATCCGCTCCAGCCCCATGCCGGTGTCGATCGAGGGCTTGGGCAGGTTTTCGCGGTGGCCGTCCTCATACTGCTCGAACTGCATGAAGACGAGGTTCCAGATCTCGATGAAGCGGTCGCCGTCCTCTTCCGGGCTGCCCGGAGGGCCGCCCCAGATGTGGTCGCCGTGGTCGTAGAAGATCTCCGACGAGGGGCCGCAGGGGCCGGTCGGGCCCATCATCCAGAAATTGTCGTCGGTGGCGATGCGAATGATCCGCTCGTCGGGCAGGCCGGCGTATTTCTTCCAGATCGCCGCTGCCTCGTCATCGTCGTGGTAGACGGTGACCAGCAGGCGGTCCTTGTTGATCCCGAATTCCTTGGTCACCACGTCCCAGGCAAAGGGGATCGCCTCTTCCTTGAAATAGTCGCCGAAGGAGAAATTCCCCAGCATTTCGAAGAAGGTGTGGTGACGCGCGGTGTAGCCCACGTTGTCGAGGTCGTTGTGCTTGCCGCCGGCGCGCACGCATTTCTGCGCGGTGGTGGCGCGGGTGTAATCGCGGTGCTCGACGCCGGTGAACAGGTTCTTGAACTGAACCATGCCGGAGTTCGCGAACATCAGCGTGGGGTCGTTGCGCGGCACGAGCGGGGAGCTCTCCACCACCTCGTGGCCGTTTCTCTCGAAGAAGTTCAGAAAGGTCGAACGGATTTCGTTCAGGCTCGGCATCGCTTGTGGCCTTTCGCGGCGTGAGTATCGGGTTTCGCCCCGTTTATCCCCGCGCGCGGGGCCTGTCCACCGCAAGAAAAGGGCCGGGCGTCTCCGCCCGGCCCGTATTTCGCCGCCGCGGCCCTGCCGCTCAGCCCTCGACCACGTCCGTATCCTCGCTCATGTGGAAGTCGAGCCCGTGGGCGGCGCGGATCTTGTCCTCGATATCCGCGGCGATCCCGACATTCTCCTTGAGGAAGGTCTTGGCGTTCTCCCGGCCCTGGCCGATGCGCTCATCGCCGTAGGAATACCAGGCGCCGGATTTCTCGACCACGCCGGCCTTCACGCCCAGGTCCAGCAGCTCGCCGGTCTTGGAGATTCCCTCGCCATACATGATGTCGAATTCGACCTGCTTGAAGGGCGGCGCGACCTTGTTCTTGACCACCTTGACGCGGGTGGCGTTGCCCACCACCTCGTCGCGGTCCTTGATCGCGCCGATGCGGCGGATGTCGAGCCGCACCGAGGAATAGAATTTCAGCGCGTTGCCGCCGGTGGTGGTTTCGGGGCTGCCGAACATCACGCCGATCTTCATGCGGATCTGGTTGATGAAGATCACCATGCAGTTGGAGCGCGAGATGGAGCCGGTCAGCTTGCGCATGGCCTGGCTCATCAGCCGGGCCTGCACGCCGACGCTGCTGTCCCCCATGTCGCCCTCGAGTTCGGATTTCGGGGTCAGGGCGGCGACCGAATCGACCACCACCATGCTGACCGCGCCCGAGCGCACCAGCGTGTCCACGATCTCCAGCGCCTGCTCGCCGGTGTCGGGTTGGCTAATCAGCAGCTCGTCCAGATCGACGCCCAGTTTCCTGGCGTAGATCGGGTCGAGCGCGTGTTCGGCGTCCACGAAGGCGCAGACGCCGCCCTTTTTCTGTTC
Source organism: Actibacterium sp. MT2.3-13A (assembly GCF_018139985.1). Lineage (GTDB taxonomy): Bacteria > Pseudomonadota > Alphaproteobacteria > Rhodobacterales > Rhodobacteraceae > JAGSOU01. Next base: position 213,343 of record NZ_JAGSOU010000002.1, read on the forward strand.
CTCGGCCACGCAATGCAGCGTCAGCGTGGTCTTGCCCGAGCTTTCTGGGCCGTAGATCTCGATGATCCGGCCCTTGGGCAGTCCGCCGATCCCCAGCGCGATGTCGAGGCCCAGCGACCCGGTCGAGGTCGACTCGATCTCGGTCACCGGGTTGTCGGCGCCGAGCTTCATGATCGAGCCCTTGCCGAATTGCCGTTCGATCTGCGCCAGCGCGGAATCGAGGGCCTTTTGCTTGTCGGGGTTACGCTTGTCTGCCATGTCCAGAAGGTTCGCCATTGCCATTGGTTGCTTCCTTATTCCACACCCGCGGCCGGGCGGCAATCATCGCCGGTGTTCGCCTCTTGTTCTCCCCTTATGAGATCAAAGGGGGAACATTGCAAGAAATTTTACGCAAAGGATGTTTTTCCGATCTGGGTTAAGGAGTAGTTTACACGCCATTGGGAAACCCCGATGGCGGGAAACACGCGCGATGATGATGTTCTGGAAGGCCCGGCTGGTGATGCTGGCGGTGCCGAAGACCGGCACCCAGGCCTACGAGGCCGCGCTGGGGGCGCAGGCCGACATGGTCATCCGGCACCCGCCGGGGGCCAAGCATGTGACGGCGCAGGGATTCCGGCGCAGGATTCTGCCCCTGCTCGACCCCGACGAGAGCCAGCGGCTTGAGACCCTCGCCGTGATTCGCGAGCCGATCGACTGGCTCGGCAGCTGGTATCGCTACCGCGGGCGGCCGCAGCTCGAGGGGCAGCCGAACTCGACCGCCGGGCGGTCCTTCGACGAATTCGTCGAGGCCTATCTCTCGCCCGCCCCGCCGGCCTTTGCGCGGGTCGGCTCGCAGGCGCGCTTCGCATCCAACAAGGCCGGCAAGGTGATCGTCGACCATCTGTTCGCCTATGAGGACCAGGACGGCCTGCGCCGCTTTCTCGAACAGCGCCTCGGCGTCGCGATCGAGCCGCCCGCGCGCAATGTCTCGCCATCCGGACAGCCGACGCTCGCCCCCGCGATCGAGGCCCGGCTGCGCGAGGTCTGCGCCCCCGATTTCACGCTGCACGCGAAGCTGCGCGCCGGCCATGCGCGGCCGGGCTGAGCGCTAGATCATCTGTGCCTGCACGGTGTCGGTCAGCTGGGTCAGCGAAAACGGCTTGGGCAGGAAGACCGAATTGGGGATCTCCGCCTGCGCGTCGCCGAAGGTCTCTTCGGCATAGCCGGAGATGAAGACCACCCGCGTCCGCGGCCGGTCGTTCAGCGCCTCGCGCACCCAGGTCGGGCCGTCCATGCCGGGCATCACCACATCGGTGACGAAGACATCCACGTCGATCGTGCCGTCGCGCAGGGTCTCCAGCGCCTGTTCGGCGCTGTCGGCCTCGAGCACGGTATAGCCGCGCAGGCGCAGCGCGCGCGAGGCGAAGGCACGCACCGGCGCCTCGTCCTCGACCAGCAGCACAACCCCCTCGCCCGGCCGCCTGCCGTCGGCGCGCGGCAGCGGCCCGTCCCGGGCGGCGCGGCCGTCGGCCCCGCCATCGGGCAGCGGCGCCGGGGCCGCCTCCGGCGCGTCCTCGCCACGCGGGCCGGCACGCGCGGCCGGCATGTCCTCCGCCGGGTCGCGGGCGGGGAAATAGAGGGTGAAACAGGTACCGCTGCCCACCGCGCTGTCGGCGAAGATGAAGCCGCCGCTCTGCTTCATGATGCCATAGGCCGTGGACAGGCCCAGGCCGGTGCCCTCGCCGGTGCGCTTGGTGGTGAAGAACGGCTCGAATATCTTGTCCATCTTGTCCGCCGGGATGCCGCTGCCCTCGTCGATCACCCGCACCAGCACATAGTCGCCCGGCGGCACCACCGCGCGGTCGCGCTCCAGCTCGGCGTCGAGATGGTGCAGCGCGGTCTCGATGCGGATCTCGCCGCCCTCGGGCATGGCGTCGCGGGCGTTGACCACAAGGTTCATGATCACCTGTTCGAGCTGCCGCTTGTCGGCGTGGATCGGCGTGAGCCCGGGGTCATGCGAAAAGACCAGCGACACCTTCTCGCCCACCAGCCGGTTCAGCAGATGGGTGAGATCGGTCAGGATGTCGCGCAGATCCAGCAGCTCTGGCCGCAACGTCTGCTTGCGCGAAAAGGCCAGCAACTGGCCCACCAGGCTGGCCGCGCGGTTGGCGTTCTGGGCGATCTGCATGAGGTCGCCGTATTCCGGGTCACCGGCATCGTGGCGCAGCAACAACAGGTCGCAATGCCCTGATATTGCAGTCAAAAGGTTGTTGAAATCATGCGCAACGCCACCCGCGAGCTGACCGATCGCCTGCATCTTCTGGCTTTGCACGAACTGCGCCTCCAGCGACTTGAGCTTGGTCGCGTCATGCAGCACCGCCACCAGGCTGACCGCGCCGTCCTGGACGATCCGCTCGAGCGTGACCTGCAGGAACAGCTCGCGGTCGTCGCGCGCCACGCGCAGCACCTCGGAGCGGTTGGCGACGCGGCCCGCTGCCACGTCCCCCAGCCAGTCGCGCACCGAGCGGCCCAGCCCCTCGACCCGCTCCGACAGGTTGACCTCGCCGCCGGTCCAGCCCAGCAGGTCGCGCGCCAGGCGGTTGGCCCGGTGCACCCGACCGTCCGGCGCCAGCTGCAGCATCGCCACCGGCAGCGCATCGAAGAGCGGCCCGTCGATGGTCGCTGCGCCCGTCCCCGTCCCGGTCTGCGGCAGCAGCAGCATCTCGCGGCGGCCCGCGCCGCTGGCGAATTCCACGATCTGCACCGCCACCGCCCCGTCCGGGCCGGGCAGCGAGACCACCCCGGATCCCGCCGGCACCGGCCCGCCGAACGCCTGCCCCAGCGTCCGCACCCGGCCGCCGATCAGGCCCCGCGCCGCCTCGTTCATGAACAGGACGGTGTCGTTGCGCCCGACCGTCAGCACCGGCAGGCCCAGCCCGTCGATGCCGCGCGCGGGGCCGGGATCCTCCATCTCGTCGAAGCGCCAGAACACCATGCCGCCGGCGATGCGGTGGGCCGCGACCCGGACATGGCCGTGGCGGGTCACCACGTCCTCGCGCGCCGCGCCCTGCGCCGCGGCGCGGCCGAGGATGCGGTAGATCACCGAGGCGGGATCGGCGAACAGCTCCCCCAGCGCGCGGACCAGCGTCTGCGCCCCGTCGCCGTCCGCGCCGAAGCGCGTCCGGGCCGCGGCGTTTCGGTAGGTCACGCGGCCGTCGCCATCGGTGACGAAGCCGGGCGCGTCATCCCGCCCGGCGAACTGCCGGGCCAGGTGCAGCGCCGCGCGCGCCTGCGCCGTGCCGCGCCGGTGCCGCCAGATCATCCCCAACGTCAGCATCGCCAGCGTCAGCGCGATCCCGGCCAGCACCGGCCCGAACAGCGGATCGGGCACATAAAGCCCGACCAGCAGCACCGCCAGCGCAATGACCAGCAATTCCCAGGCACGGCGCGCAAACGCCGCCGCTGCCTGGGATAGCGGATCGGAATCCTGTGCCGTGTGCGACACGTCTTGCCCCCGTTGCGATTCGTCTCCCCGCATTTCGACGCCAAGTGGTTAAGCGCCGCTTAACGGGGACGATAGCAATCGGCAGTTGAGACGCCTAAGGATTTATGCGCGCTGCATGACCGCGAGGAAGAACCCGTCGCCGCCGTCGAGCGGCGTCAGCCGGCGCTGCGTGCGCAGGGCGAATCCGGCGCGGTGGTCGAGGAAGTCCGAAACCCGCGCGCCGTTCTCCTCGTCGAGCAGCGAACAGGTGGCATAGGCCAGCCAGCCGCCCGGCGTCACCAGATCCGCGGCGCGGTTCAGGATGGCGGCCTGGGTGTCCGTCAGCCGGTCGAGTTCCTGCGCGGTCAGGCGCCACTTGCCCTCGGGGCTGCGCCGCCAGGCGCCGCTGCCCGAACAGGGCACGTCGCAGAGCACCAGACCGAAGGGCGCCTCCTGCTCCAGATCCGCGCCGGGGAGCAGCCGCACCGCGACCCCCGCCCTTTCGGCCCGCGCCGGCAGGTCGCGCAGGCGCTGCGGATTGGCGTCATGGGCGAAAAAACGCGCCTCGGCGCGGCCGGCCATGGCCAGGGTCTTGCCGCCGCCGCCGGCGCAATAATCCAGCACCTTCAGCCCGTCGCTGAGCGGCAACAGGTCGGTGATCGCCTGCGAGGCGGCGTCCTGCAGCTCCACCAGCCCATCGCGGAAGGCGGCCGATCCCTGCACCTTGCGGGCGTTTTCAAGCACTTCCAGCGCGGTCGGCGACAGCGGATGGGGCGCAGTTGCGATGCCCTCCCCGGCCAGGCGCGCCTGCGCCTCGGCCACCGTCGCGCGGCGCAGGTTGACGCGCAGGAAAACCGGCGCACGCTGGCGCAGCGCCTGCAGAACTGGCGCGAAATCGGCGCCAAGGCTGGCGCGCAGCCGCGGCGCCAACCAGTCGGGGCAATCCAGCGCGACCTCCTCAGGAAGATCGGTCAGCGTGACGCCCGGCGCAGCCTCGTCCGCGCTGAGCGGAGCGGGCGCATGGCCCGCCCCGGTGAAGACCTCGGCCGGGTCGCGCCCGGCCGCGCGCAACGCGCCCAGCATCAGCCCGCGACCGCTCTCCGCCCCGCCGAGCGCGGCGCAGGAGCGGCGGCAGCGCAGCGCGTCGAACACATGATCGCGGATCGCGGCGCGGTCCTTGGCGCCGGCAAAACGGCTGCGGCGGGCCCAGGTGGTCAGCGCCTTCTCGGCCGGCTGCCCGGCGAGCACGGCGTCGAGCAACTCGATCGCCGCGGCGATGCGGGCGGCGGGGGTCATGCCGCAGTCCACATTAATTCTGCCGCGCAAGCCATTGTTCTGACGCCTTGAATCAAATGCCCCGGTAGTTGGGGCTCTCACGGGTGATCTGCACGTCGTGGACGTGGCTTTCGGTCAGGCCGGCGCCGGTAATGCGGACGAACCGGCAGTTCGCGCGCATGGCCTCGACCGTGGCATTGCCGGTATAGCCCATCGCCGCGCGCAGGCCGCCCACCAGCTGGTGGATCACCGCGCCGACGGTGCCCTTGTAGGGCACCTGGCCCTCGATCCCCTCGGGGACCAGCTTGTCCGAGGCCGCGTCCTTCTGGAAATAGCGGTCGGCGGAGCCGCGCGCCATCGCGCCCAGACTTCCCATGCCGCGGTAGCTTTTGAAGCTACGGCCTTGATAAAGAATGACTTCGCCCGGGCTCTCGTCGGTGCCGGCGATCATGCTGCCGACCATGGCACAGTGCGCGCCGGCCGCGATCGCCTTGGCGAAATCGCCGGAGAACTTGATGCCGCCATCGGCCACCACCGGCACGCCGCTGTCGCGCGCGGCGGCGGCGCAATCCATGATTGCGGTGAGCTGCGGCACGCCGACGCCAGCGACCATCCGCGTGGTGCAGATCGAGCCCGGCCCGATGCCGACCTTGACCGCATCCGCGCCCGCGTCGATCAGGGCGCGGGTGGCCTCGGCGGTGGCGACGTTGCCGGCCATCACCTGCACATCGCTCGAGAGGGCCTTGACCCGCTCGACCGCCCGGGCGACGCCCTCGGAATGGCCATGCGCGGTGTCGATCACGATCAGGTCGCAGCCCGCCTCGATCAGCGCCTGGCTGCGCTCGAAGCCGGCGTCGCCCACGGTGGTGGCGGCGGCCACGCGCAGCCGGCCGAGACCGTCCTTGCTGGCCTGCGGGTTCAGCACCGCCTGCTCGGTGTCCTTCAGCGTCAGCAGGCCGGTCAGCTTGCCCTTGTCGTCGGTGATCAGCAGCTTCTCGATCCGGCGGGCGCGCATCAAGCTCAGCGCCTCGCCGCGGTCGGCGGGCTCCTTCAGGACGGCGAGATCCTTCGTGGTCATCATCACCCGCACCGGCGTACTGTCGTCATTGGCGAAACGCATGTCGCGGTTGGTCACGATGCCGACCACATGGCCCTTTTCGTCCACCACCGGGAAGCCGGTGAAATTGTAACGCTCGATCAGCGCCTTGGCGTCGGCCAGGGTCTGATCGGGGGTCAGGGTCACGGGGCTGTAGACCACGCCGCTCTCGAAGCGCTTGACGCGGCGCACCTCGCGGGCCTGCTCTTCGACCGTAAGGTTGCGGTGGATCACGCCGATGCCGCCGACCTGCGCCATGGCGATGGCCATGCGGTGCTCGGTCACGGTGTCCATGGCCGAGCTCAGCAGCGGGATATTCAGCTTGATCGACTTGGTGACAAAAGTCGAGGTATCGGCCTGCGAAGGCAGGACCGAGCTTGCGGCGGGAACAAGCAGCACATCGTCGAAGGTCAGGGCCTCGCGAATCTCCATGGGGAGCCTCCTGCGGAGTTTTCGTTTGGCGCTTCCCTATTTCATGGGGCCGCGCAAAAGGAAAGAGGCAATCGCCCGGTCACGCTGTCGCGGCGTTGGTTTTGGCGGCGAGCTGGCCCTTGGCCCAGCCCTGCATCACCTTGAAGGCGATCGCCGGGATCGCGCCGGTCGCCGCCACCAGCAACGCCGCGCCGGCCAGGCGGAACAGATCCCCCTGCCCGTCGGCGAGCGCCAGCGTCAGATTGGCGAAGGCCGCCAGCGGAAAGGTGAACGCGCCCCACAGCGGGCTGAACCCCGCCGCTGCGACATAACGCGCCCGCAGCAGCAGCGCCGCAAGGATCAGCCCGCCGAAGGCGGCAAACCCCATCGCCGCGCCGGTCCAGCCCAGCTGCAGCGCCACCAGCCCCAGCACGCTGGCCGGCGACAGGTGGATCGCCAGCAGCGGGCGCAGCGGCGCGGGTGGGTCGCGGCGCACCAGTTGCCCCAGGCTGACCGCCCAGATCACCGCCGACAGCGCCAGCATCGCCCAGAACAGCGCCTCGGACCCCGCGCGATAGCCCAGCGGAACGGCCGAAAGCGGCGCGAGGATGGGTCCGACGAAACTCAGGTGCCAGACCGGCGTGATCTGGCGCTGCTCGGCCGGGCCGGTCAGCAGCCTGAAGGCCACGATCAGCGCCAGCAGGCCGTGCCCCGCCAGACCGGCCAGCAGCGCCGCCCCAGCCAACCCCGTGTCATGGGGCAACAGCGCCGCGGCCAGCAGCATGACCGCCATCATCATCGCCGCGAGCCCGGCGCGCCCGGGCAGCGCCGCGAGATCCTCGACGAAGACGCCGGGACGGCGGGTCAGCTTCACGCCGTAGGCCAGGAGGCACCACAGCAAGAGCAGCGTGACCATGCCCAGCAGCAGGTCCGCGATCGCGGGCGGGATCACGAACACCGCCTCGGCACGGCGCCAGGCAAGGCCCAGGCCCAGAAGGCCCAGCACCGGCGGAAAGATCGCCGGCGGCGTGCGCTGCCCGAACTTCAGTTTCTGCGCCATCTGGAACATCACGCACCCCTCGCTTGCTGTCCGGCCCGGATGCCGCCTGGCCGCGCTCCCGTCAACTGCGCATTATGCCCCGCATCGCCGCTGCGGCTCAGCCCAGCCGCTTGCGGGTGTCGGCCGCCAGACCGCGCAGGGCCGTGGCCAGCACCGGCATGTCGCCGCCCACGCCGAGGAAGGTCAGGCCGAGGTCGCGGTAGCGGGCGAATTCCTCGGGATCGAAGGTGATGATCCCGGCGATCTTGCCCGCCGCGCGGATGCGCGCGATGGCGTCGTCGATCGCAGCCACCACCTCCGGCGCGTCGAGCTGGCCGGGAAGACCCATGTCCGCCGACAGGTCGGCCGGCCCGATGAACACCGCATCCACGCCTTCGGTGGCGGCGATGGCGTCGAGATTGTCCAGCGCGGCGCGGCTTTCGGCCTGCACCATCACGCAGATCTGGGCGTTGGCCGTCGCCACATAGTCGGGAATCGCGTTGTAGTTCGAGGCGCGCGCCACCGCCGCCCCCATGCCGCGCGCGCCCTGCGGCGCATAGAGCGCCGCGCGCACCGCCGCGCGGGCCTGCTCGGGGGTGTCCACCATCGGGACCAGCAGGTTCTGCGCCCCAAGGTCGAGCACCTGCTTGATCATCCACTCCTCGTTCGCCGGCACGCGGACCACCGCAGCGCAGCCCTGCGCGTCCAGCGCGACCAGCTGCTCGCGGATGGCGACGATGTCGTAGGGGCCGTGCTCGCCATCGACCAGGCACCAGTCGAAGCCGGCGCCGCCAGCGATCTCGGCCACAGCCGCGCTGGCCAGATCCAGCCACAGGCCGATCTGCATCTCTCCCTTCGCCAGGGCTGCTTTCAGGTGGTTCGTGGGGGCGGGCATGGCGGGCTCCTGTGCTGAATTTTCGGCGCACCGTTTCACGCCGCGCCCGCGCGCGCAAGCCTCCGTATTATTGCGGATTGCCACCAGCGGTCAGGACGATACACTCGCGCGGACTGGGGATAGACCAACTCAATGGGAGGACACTTATGAAGAAACTGCTGGGCAAAGCGGCCCTGACGGCGCTTGCGCTGGGCTTCGCCACCGAGGCGGCCGTGGCCGAGGAATGGAATGTTTCGGTCTGGGGCAAGCGTCGCGCCTTCACCGAGAACATCGAAAAGCTGGCCGAGCTGGTGGCGCAGAAGACCAATGGCGAGTTCACCATGAACGTCAGCTATGGCGGTCTGTCGAAGAACACCGAGAACCTCGACGGCATCAGCATCGGCGCCTTCGAGATGGCGCAGATCTGCGCCGGCTACCACGAGGACAAGAACCCCTCCGTGACCGTGCTGGAACTGCCCTTCCTGGGCGTGAACACGCTCGAAGAGGAGGTCGCCGTCTCGAACGCGGTCTACGCCCATCCGGCGGCCCAGAAGGACCTGGCGCGCTGGAACGCCCGCCTGCTGATGCCGAGCCCGATGCCGCAGTACAACCTCGTCGGCACCGGCGAGCCGCGCGACACCCTGGCCAAGATGGAAGGGATGCGCGTGCGCGCGACCGGCGGCCTGGGCGATGCCTTCCGCACCGTCGGCGCGGTGCCCACCAGCGTGACCTCCTCGGAGGCCTACAACGCGATGGAATCGGGTGTGGTGGACACGGTGGCCTTCGCCCCCCACGCGCATCTCAGCTTCCGCACCATCGACCAGGCGACCTGGTGGACGGAAAACCTCAACCCCGGCACCGTCAACTGCCCGGTGGTGGTGAACATCGACGCCTATGAGGGCCTGTCGGACGCCCACCGCGAGGCGCTGGACAGCTCGGTCGAAGAGGCGGTCGACTTCTACATCGCCAACTACGGCAAGCTGCTGGAGCGCTGGGAATCGGTTCTGGCCGAGAAGAACGTGAAGAAGGTGCATTTCTCGGAAGAGGAACTGGCGCTGTTCCGCGAAAAGGCCGCTGGCCCCGCCCGCGACGCCTGGATCGAGAAGGTGACGGCCCAGGGCATCCCCGGCCAGGAGCTCTATGACCTGGTGATGAAGACGCTGGAAGATTTCCGCGCCAAGAACTGACGCCAAAGAACGGGCCGCCCGCATGTCTTGCGTGGCGGCCCTTTTCAATTACAGAACAACAAAAAAGGGGGAAAGCATGGCGGGATCTGCGGCTGTGCTGGAAGACGGCTCGGGGTTGAGCCGTCTGGACAGGGGACTATTCCGAATAGAGCGCGTGCTGGGGCTGATCAGCGGCATCGCGGTGTTCATGCTGATGGTGCTGGCCGTGATCTCGGTGAGCGGGCGCAACCTGTTCAACCAGCCTCTTCCGGGCTATGTCGACTGGATCGAACAGGCGATGCCCCTGATCGCCTTCATGGGGATCTCCTACACCCAGCGCGACGGCGGACATATCCGCATGGACATTCTGGTGGGCACCCTGAAGGGGCGCGCGCTCTGGGCGGCCGAATTCCTGACCACGCTCGTCGCGCTGGTGCTCATGGTGCTGCTGGTCTGGGGCAGCTGGGCGCATTTCCAGCGCAGCTTCGACTGGGCCGCGCCGCTGTGGAGCCGCGACAGCTCCATCGACATCGCCCTGCCGCTGTGGCCGGCCAAGCTGCTGGCGCCGGTGGCCTTTTCGGTGCTGTGCCTGCGCTTCGTTCTGCAGTTGTGGGGCTATGCCCGGGCCTTCGTGCTCGACCTGGTGGAGCCGATCGCGGTGCCGCTGGTGCAATCGGCGGCCGAACAGGCCGCCTCCGAGGCCGAAATGGTCTCTGGCGCAGATGACTGAGAGGGCGGGCAATGGAACCTATTGAAATTGGCATCTATGTCTCGCTGGGCATGCTGGTCCTGGTCCTGCTGGGCATGCGCGTGGCCTTTGCCGCGGCGCTGTCGGGCCTGGTCGGGCTGATCTGGATCTTCTGGGCCAAGAAGGGCTACGCCCCCGACGATTTCGGCTGGGCGCTGACGGTGGCGGTCAAGACCGCGGGTCAGGTGCCCCATTCCAAGGTCGCCAGCCAGGCGCTGAGCCTGATCCCGACCTTCATCCTGATCGGCTATCTCGCCTATTACGCGGGGCTCACCAAGGCGCTGTTCGAGGCCGCGAAACGCTGGGTCGGCTGGTTGCCGGGCGGGTTGGCGGTGTCCACCATCTTCGCCACCGCGGGGTTCGCGGCGGTGTCGGGCGCCTCGGTCGCCACGGCGGCGGTCTTCGCCCGCATCGCCATCCCCGAGATGCTGAAGGTCGGCTATGACAAGCGCTTCGCCGCGGGCGTCGTGGCCGCGGGCGGCACGCTGGCCTCGCTGATCCCGCCCTCGGCGATCCTTGTGATCTACGCCATCATCGTGGAACAGGACGTGGGCAAGCTTCTGCTCGCGGGGTTCATCCCCGGCGCGTTCTCGGCGGTGATCTATGGCTGCCTGATCGTGGGCCTCGCGCTGGTGCTGCCGAAATTCGGCCCGCCGGTCAAAGGCTTCAGCTGGAAGCAGCGCTTTGCCGCCCTGCCGCCGGCCTTCCCGATCTTCTTCGTGGTGCTGATCATCGTCTTCTTCATCTACAACCCGTTTGGCGGCGACGCCTGGGGCACGCCCACCGAGGGCGGCGCGCTGGGGGCCTTCGTGGTCTTCTGCATGGCGCTCTACCGCGGCATGCGCTGGAGCCAGCTGAAGGACGCGCTGCTGGAGACGGCGAAGCTCAGCGCGATGATCTTCACCATCATCTGGGGCGTCCTGATCTATGTCCGTTTCCTCGGCTTTGCCGACCTGCCCGGGGCCTTCGCGGACTGGATCACCAGCCTGCACCAGCCGCCGATGGTGACGCTGCTGCTGATCCTTCTGGCCTATGCCGTGCTGGGCATGTTCATGGATGCGATCGGGATGCTTCTGCTGACCCTGCCGGTGGTTTACCCGGCGGTGATGGCCCTGAACGGGGGCGAGATGGTCAGCGCGGCCGACAGCGCCTTCGGCATGTCGGGTCCGATGTGCGCGATCTGGTTCGGCATCCTGGTGGTGAAGATGGCCGAGTTCTGCCTGATCACCCCGCCGATCGGGCTGAACTGCTTCGTGGTGGCCGGCGTGCGCGACGACATCTCGGTGCAGGACGTGTTCAAAGGCGTCACCCCCTTCTTCGTCGCCGACGCCGTCACCATCGGCCTGTTGGTGGCCTTCCCGACGATCGTGCTCTGGCTGCCGGGACAGGTGTAACGGGGCTGAGCACCAAAACCCTCAGGGGCGCGGTTTCCGCGCCCCTGGCGACAGGGCCCCGGCACGGGCCCTTTTTCTTTTCCGGCCACGCGACACCCCGCCCCGCGCGCCCCGCATCTTGCGGCGAGGCCCCCAAGCCCCGTATCACGGGAGGGAACGGGCCCCGGCCCGCCCGGACAGGAGCCCGCGACATGCCCGCAGCCGCCCCGCTGAGCCTCGTGGCCGATATCGGCGCCACCAACACCCGCATCGCGCTGGCGCGGGGGCGTTCGCTGCTCAGCGGCGCGCTCAGGCGATACCGCAACGCCGATCACGCCAGCCTGCAAGACATCCTGCGGACCTTTCTGGAGGACACCGGCGCGCGGCCCGCGGCCGCCTGCCTGGCGCTGGCCGGGCCGGTGCACGACGGCGTGGGCCACATGACCAACATCGACTGGAACATCGACCTGCCCACCCTGAAGCGCGCCACCGGCGTGGCGCGCGCGGGCCTGCTGAACGACCTGCAGGCGCATGGCTACGCGCTGGCAGCGCTGCCCGGGGGCGCGCTGCGCCAGATCCGCCCCGGCCAGCCCGCGGCCGAGGGCGCGACACGGCTGGTGATCGGGATCGGCACCGGGTTCAACAGCGCCACGGTCTACACCGGCCCCGGCGGGCGCTACGCCACCGCCTCGGAGACCGGCCATGTCTCGCTGCCCTGTTTCAGCGCCGCCGATCTCGACATGGCGCGCCAGATCAGCGGCGGCACCCGCCATGCCACGGTCGAGGACGCGCTGTCGGGCCCCGGGCTGGAGCGGCTGCATGGCTGGCTGACCACCCATGCCGGCACCCCGCATGCGGCCAGCGCGCCCGAGATCATGGCCGGTGCGACCGCCGGCGAACCGGCGGCGCGCGAAACGCTGCGGCTGTTCGTGCGGATTCTGGGCACGGTGGCGGGCGATCTGGCGCTGGCCACCCTGCCCTTCGGCGGGATCTACCTGGCCGGCGCGGTGGGCCGCGCCGTCGCGCCCCACCTGGCCGGTTACGGTTTCGCCGAGGCCTTCGCCGACAAGGGGCGCTTCGCCGACCTCATGGCCGCCTTCCCGATCCTCGTGATCGAGGAGGACGCCGCCGCCCTGACCGGCTGCGCCGCCTACCTGGCCGAGACCGGCTGAGCGGCTAGGACAGCAGCCGCGGCAGCCACAGCGTGACCGGCGGGAAGGCCACCAGGATCGAGACCCGCAGGATCTCGGCCGCGAAGAAGGGCATCACGCCCTTGAAGGTCTCGATCATCGGGGTGTCCTTGGCCAGCGACGAGATGACGAAGACGTTCATCCCCACCGGCGGCGTGATCAACCCCAGCTCGACCACGATCAGGGCCAGGATGCCGAACCAGATCTTCAGATCCTCGGTGCTCATGCCATAGCCCGCGCCGTCGGCCATCTGGTAGAGTCCGCCGTTGACCTCGACCAGCACCGGCCAGAAGAACGGGATGACCAGCAGGATCATCGACAGGCTGTCCATCAGGCACCCCAGCGCCACCAGCGCCAGCAGCAGCAGGATCATGATCGTCATCGGCGCCAGCCCCGAGCCGGCGATCCAGGTCGCGGCCTCCTGCGGCAGGCCGGAGCGCGACATGAAGATCTTCAGCATCTCGGCGCCCAGCAGGATCAGGTAGATCATGCCGGTGGTCGAGGCGGTCTCCTTCAGCGCGTCCACCATCTCCGGCAGCGCCAGCTTGCGCTGCACGAGGCCGAAGGCCAGCACCAGCGCCACCCCCACCGCCGCCGCCGGGGTCGGGTTGAAAAGGCCCAGGTAGATGCCCCCGATCACCAGTCCGAAGATCACCAGGACCGGGATCACGCCCACCGTGGCCTCGGTGAATTCGCGCCGGTCGGGCGCGCCGCCGCGCGGCCCCGCCTCGGGGCGGACCGCGACGTAGACCGCGATGGTCAGCAGGAACAGGATCACCGCCAGGATGCCCGGCAGGAAGGCCGCCATGAACATGGTGACGATATTGGCCTCGACGATGATCGCGTAGATGATCAGCACCACCGAGGGCGGGATCAGGATGCCCAGCACGCCCCCCGCCGCCAGCGTGCCGGTGGCCAGCGCGCCCGAGTAGTTGTAGCGGCGCAACTCCGGCAAGGCGACCTTGCCCATCGTCGAGGCGGTGGCGAGCGACGATCCGCAGACCGCGCCGAAGCCCGCGCAACCGGCGATGGCGGCCATGGCGGTGCCGCCGCGCAGCCAGCCCAGCCAGGCGTTCGCGGCGCGGAACAGCGCCTGGCTCAGCCCCGCCTTCGACGCGATCGCCCCCATCAGCACGAACATCGGCACGACCGAGAGGTCGTAGATCGAGAACTGGCCATAGGCCAGCGTCTTGAGCTGGCTGAGCACCAGCAGCGGCCCGTTCAGGATCACCGTGCCGATGCCGCCCACGAGGATCATGGCATAGGCGATGGGCATGCGGATGCCGATCAGCAGGATCAGCGCGACCAGCCCGCCCAGCCCCATTACGATGGCCTCAGACACGATGCGTCCCCTTTGTCACGGTCTCGAATTCCTCCAGCAGCGTGGCCAGGGCGGCCAGCGCCAGCAGCGCCAGCGACACCAGGATCGGCAGGAAGGCCCACCAATGCGGGATCTGCAGGATCGCGGTGGTGTAGTCGTAATCCTTCTGGTCCATCATGCCGAGATACATCCGCCAGATCAGGATCACGCTGAAGACCAGCGCCACCAGCGAGCCCAGAAGGGTGAAGCCGGCGATCCAGCGCGTCGAGGCGCCGGCGGTGAAGATGTCGGCGGTCACATTCGCCCCCGTCGCCTGGCAATAGGGCAGGAAGGCGAAGGCGGCGATGGCGACGCCGATCTCGGTCAGCTCGAAATCGCCGGGAAAGGGCGTGCCGAAGACGCCGCCGATCACCGAGATCATGTTGATCGCGACAACCACCAGCAGCAGCGCCCCGCCGAGCAGCGCCCAGCCGGTGACCAGACGGCGAACGGCGCCGGGAAACCCGGCGCCGTCGGTGTGCGGCAGCGCGTCCATCAGTCGGCCGCGGCCTCTGCGATGGCGGCGCGCGCCTTGGCGACCAGCGCCGCGCCGTCGATGCCCTTGCCCTTGACCTCGTCGACCCAGCGTTCAACCACCGGCTCCAGCGCGGCGGAGAAGGCGGCGGTTTCCTCTTCGCTCAGCACGATATGCTCGTTGCCGGCCTTGACGGCGAGGTCGATGCCGAAGTCATCCGAGGCGCGCCAGATGTCGCCCACCTCGGCCAGCCATTCCGTGCCGGAGGCGTCGCGGAACGCCTTCTGGATATCGGCAGGCAGGCTGTCCCAGCGTGCCTTGTTCATCGACACCTGGAACACGGTGCCGCCAAATCGCATGTTGTCGGCGCCCTCGATCTGGTACTTGGTCTGCTCCTGGATCTTCAGCGGTGGGATGATCTCCCAGGGGATGAAGGCGCCGTCGATCACGCCCTTTTGCAGCGCCGGCGGCAGCTCGGGCACGGGCATCGCGGCGGGCGCGGCGCCGAGCGCCTCGATCACCCAGGCGCCGGTGCGGGTCGGGATCCGCATCTTCTTGCCCTTCAGGTCATCGGGGCTGTGGACCGCGGTGTCGCGCATGTGGATGCCATTGCCCGCATGGGTGTGCAGGAACATCACCTCGACGCCCTTGTAGTCGTCCTTCAGGTCGCTTTCGAACATCGCGGCCATGGCCAGGTTCGCGGCCTTGGGATCGTTGGTGAAGACGTTCGGAAGCTCGAACACCTCGGAGCGCGCGAAGACGCCAGGGGTATAGCCGTTCACCGTCCAGACCAGGTCAACCACGCCATCGCGGGCCTGGGTGATCAGTTCCGGCGGACGGCCGCCCAGCGTCATGGAGGGGAAGATCTCGATCTTCACCTTGCCGCCCGAGTTCTCCTCGACGGCGCGCGCCCAGGGCTCCAGCATCTTGGTATGGGCAGGCGCCTTGGCGCTGAGAAAATGGTGCAGCTTGAATTCATAATCCGCCGCATACGACGCCGAGGCCGCCAGCAGGCCGGCGCCGAGGCCGAATGCGAGCCGCGTGATGGTCTTTCCGAATGTCATCCTGTCCTCCCATGGTGACATCTTATCATCCCGCCCTGGCGGGCGAACGAGCAAGGGCCCCGAATGGCGCAGCGCGAGTTGAGCGGTGCGGCGTCAGACGGATTCCCCCCGGGCAAAGGCTGGACAAGCGGAACCGGAATGTAAATTGAGTAATTCACCAATTTTGTTGTCGAATACGGAAAACAACCGCCCGGGGGGTCACAGGCCCAACCGTTCGATCGCGTTCTGCACCGCGACGCCGAACAGCCGCGCGGCCGGGGTCGGCTCGGTGTCGGGGCGGGTCATCAGCCCCACCGGCCCCCGGGTCATCGCGGTGTCGAAGGGCAGCCGCACCAGCCGCCCCTCGTCGATCTCATGCGCGACCACGCCGGAGGAAATGATCCAGATCGCGTCGGTATTGCGGGTGAAGACCCGCCCGAAGGCGCCCGAGACCGTCTCCAGACGGGTCGGCAGTTCGCCCACGCCGTTGGCGATCAGGTAACGCTCCACCAGCGGGCGGATCGCGGCCCCCTCAGGCGGGTAGATCACCGGCCATTCGCCGATCCGCTTGAGATCCGGGTCCTCTAGAATGGGATGGCCCGCGCGCACCACGAAATCCACCCGCTCGTGGTAAAGCTGCATGAAGGAGATCCCCTGCATGCTGTCGGGCGCGCCCATCCGGCCGATCACCAGGTTCAACTCGCCCGAGCGCAGCCGGTCGATCAGAAACCGGTGCGGCCCGTCCACGATCCTGAGGGTCACCTGCGGGGCCAGATCGAAGAATTCGGTCGCCACCTCCGGCATCAGCCGCGCCGCAACGCTGGGCAGCGCGCCCACCGCCAGCCGCGTCTTGCCGGTGTCGCCCGCCTGCCGCACGCCGTCGAGCCCCTGCTGCAGCGAGGCCAGGCTCATCTCGGCGAAATGCAGGAAGACCTCGCCCTTTCTCGTCAGCTCGACGCCGGCGCGCGACCGGTTGAGCAGCGTGGCCCCGAGGATATCCTCAAGCTCCTTCAGCGTCTTGGAGATCGCCGGCTGGGTCAGATACAGGCGTTCGGCCGCCCGCTTCATGCTTTTTTCCCGCACGATTTCCACGAAACACTGGATGTGACGGAATTTTATCCGGCGGTCGATCACGGCTTTCTTTCCCTAATAGGAAACCTTTTCGGACATTATCTCATTTTACATTCGATTTCCACTCATTCACCTTGCCGTCAGGAGGATCAAGGGATGAGAACACAAGTCGTGATCGTGGGCGGCGGCCCCTCGGGTCTGCTGCTGGGCCAGCTGTTGCACCGCAAGGGGATCGACGCCGTGGTGCTGGAGCGCAAGACCCGGGACTATGTGCTGGGCCGCATCCGGGCGGGCATCCTGGAGCAGGGCTTCGTCAGCCTGCTGCGCGAGGCCGGCGCCGCCGAGCGGATGGAACGCGAAGCCTTCATCCATGACGGCACCATCATCTCCTACGACGACGCGCAGTTCGGTATCGACTTCAAGAAGCACACCGGCACCAGCGTCGTGCTCTATGGCCAGACCGAGGTGACGCGCGACCTCTATGACGCGCGCGCGGCCGTGGGCGCCAAGACCGTGTTCGAGGCCGCCGACGTCGCGATCCACGGCGCCGACACGGACGCACCCTATGTGACCTATGTGAAGGACGGCCGCGAGGAACGGATCGACTGCGATTTCGTCGCCGGCTGCGACGGCTTCCACGGCGTCAGCCGCCAGACCATCCCCGAGTCGGTGCGCACCGACTATGAAAAGGTCTACCCGTTCGGCTGGCTGGGCATCCTGTCGGAAACCCCGCCCGTGAATGACGAGTTGATCTACGCCAACTCCACCCGCGGCTTCGCGCTGTGCTCGATGCGCAACGCCAATCTCAGCCGCTATTACATCCAGTGCAGCCTGTCCGACCATGTCGAGGACTGGTCCGACCAGGCGTTCTGGGACGAGCTGCGCCGCCGCATCCCGGCCGAGGCCGCCGACCGGCTGGTCACCGGCCCCTCAATCGAGAAATCCATCGCGCCGCTGCGCAGCTTCGTGACCGAGCCGATGCGCTGGGGCCGGCTGTTCCTGTGCGGGGACGCGGCCCACATCGTGCCGCCGACCGGCGCCAAGGGGCTGAACACCGCCGCCTCGGACGTGCATTACCTCTATCACGGGCTGCTGCAATGGTATGAGGAGAAGGACGCCGAGGGCATCGACCGCTATTCCGAAAAGGCGCTGGCGCGGATCTGGAAGGCCGAGCGCTTCAGCTGGTGGATGACCTCGTTGCTGCACCGCTTCCCCGACCAGGACCCGTTCGACCTGAAGATGCAGCGCGCCGAGCTGGAATTCCTGCGCGACAGCGACGCGGCGCAGGCGGCGCTGGCGCAGAACTATGTCGGGCTGCCCTATTGATGCGGGTGGCCAGGCTGAACGATGTCGCGCTGCACTGGCGCGAGGACGGCGACCCGGCGGGCCGGCCGGTGGTCTTCGCCAATTCGCTGGGCACCGATCTGCGGCTGTGGGACAAGGTGATCCCGCGCCTGCCGCAGGGGCTGCGGCTGATCCGCTTCGACAAGCGCGGGCATGGGCTGTCGTCCTGCCCCGCCGCGCCCTACGACATGGAGGCGCTGATCGCCGACGCCGAGGCGCTTATCGACCATCTGGGCGTGCGCGACAGCCTGTTCGTGGGACTCTCCATCGGCGGCATGATCGCGCAGGGGCTGGCGGCGCGCCGGCCCGACCTGGTGCGCGCCGCGGTGCTGTCGAACACCGCAGCCAAGATGGGCACGGCCGAGATGTGGGCCGGCCGGATCGCCGCGATCGAGGCCGGCGGGATCGCCGCGCTGGCCGAGCCGATCCTGGAGCGCTGGTTCGGCGCCGCCTTCCGCGCGACCGATGAGCTGGAGGCCTGGCGCAACATGCTGGTGCGCACGCCGAAGGACGGCTACCTGGGCTGCTGTCACGCGCTGGCCGGCGCCGACCTGACGGAACGCACCCGCGGCTTGCGCCTGCCCGTGCTGGCCATCGCCGGTTCCGAGGACGGCGCCAGCCCGCCCGATCTGGTCCGCGCCACCGCCGATCTTGTGGCCGGCGCGCGCTTCGCGCTGATCGAGGGCGCGGGACACCTGCCGCCGGTCGAGGCGCCGGAACGCTACGCCGGAATACTGAACGCATTCATCGAAGAGGTCGGACATGTCTGAACGCTATGCCAGGGGGATGGAGATCCGCCGCGGGGTCCTGGGCGACGCGCATGTCGACCGCGCCGAGGCCAACAAGACCGATTTCGACGCGCCGTTTCAGGAGTTGATCACCGAGGCCGCCTGGGGCACTGTCTGGGCAAGCGACGCGATCACACCGCGCGAACGCTCGATGCTGACGCTGGCGCTTCTGGCGGCCACGGGCAATTTCGAGGAAATTCCGATGCATGTGCGCGCGACCGCCCGCACCGGGGCGAGCGAGCGCGACGTGATCGAGGCGTTCCAGCATGTCGCGATCTACGCCGGCGTGCCGAAGGCGAACCATGCCATCAAGCTGGCCAAGCAGACTTATGCCGAAATGGCGGAGGAGTAAGCGGGCCGCGCGGCCCGATACGGGAGGAGACGACGGATATGAACCACAAGGGCGAATATTACCAACGCGACCGGGAATGGCACCCGCCGGCCTTTGACAAGGGCTACAAGACCTCGGTCACGCGCTCGCCGCAATATGCGCTGATCTCGCTGGAAAACAGCCCCAGCGAAATCACCGGGCCGGTGTTCGGCCACAACGACATCGACCCGCTGGACAACGACCTGATCAGCAACTACGCCCAGCCCGGCGAAAGCCCGATCGGCGAGCGGATCATCGTGCACGGCCGCGTTCTGGACGAGAACGCCCGCCCCGTGCCGAACACGCTGGTCGAGATCTGGCAGGCCAACGCCGGCGGCCGCTACCGCCACAAGAAGGACACCTATCTCGCGCCGATCGACCCCAATTTCGGCGGCTGTGGCCGGACCCTGACCGACGAGAACGGATATTACTATTTCCGAACCGTCAAGCCCGGCGCCTACCCCTGGCGCAACTACATCAACAGCTGGCGGCCCGCGCATATCCATGTGTCGGTTTTCGGCGCGTCCTTCGCGCAGCGGCTGATCACGCAGCTCTATTTCGAGGGCGACCCGCTGATCCCGCGCTGCCCGATCGTGAACACGATCCCCGATCCCGACGCGATCCAGCAGCTCGTGGCCAAGCTCGACCTGAACGCGACGATCCCGCTGGACACGATCGCCTACAAGTTCGACATCGTGCTGCGCGGGCGCCGCTCGACCCTGTTCGAAAACCGGCTGGAGGGGAACTGATGGAACAGAAGCTCGACTATCTCAAGGAAACCCCCTCGCAGACCGCGGGCCCCTACGTCCATATCGGCCTCGCGCCGGGCGCCGCGGGATTCGACATCTACCGCCAGGAGCTGGGCTGGGACATCGCCGGCCCCAACGCCAAGGGAGAGCGCATCCGCGTCGAGGGCATCGTCATCGACGGCACCGGCAGCCCGGTCAAGGATGTCCTGCTGGAGGCCTGGCAGGCGAATTCGCAGGGCATCTACGCCCATCCCGAACACGACGGCGAGGTCGAGGAGGGCTTTCGCGGCTGGGGCCGGGTGATCACCGATTTCGACACCGGCGAATGGGGCTTTGACACCGTAAAGCCGGGCCCGGTGATGGGCCGCAACGGCCAGATGATGGCGCCGCATATCAACCTCTGGATCGTGGCGCGCGGCATCAACATCGGCCTCAACACCCGGATCTATTTCGACGACGAGGCCGAGGCCAACGCCGCCGACCCGGTGATCAACGGCGTCGAGTGGGAGCGCCGCCGCCAGACCCTGATCGCCCGGCGCACGGAACGCGACGGCCAGGTCGTCTATCGTTTCGACATCCGGCTTCAGGGCGGCGACGAGACCGTCTTCTTCGACATCTGACCATCCGCGCGGCCCCCAAGGGCCGCGCCGTCACATGAGGGACAAATGAGCAAACCCTGCATCCTGTGCTGCGCCATCACCGGCTCGCTGCCGACCAAGGAAAACAACCCGGCGGTGCCGATCTCGATCTCCGAACAGGTCGAGAGCAGCCACGAGGCGGTCGAGGCCGGCGCATCGATCATCCACGCCCATGTCCGCAACGAGGACGCCACCCCCAGCTCCGACCCCGAGAAATTCGCGCGGCTGAAGGAAGGGCTGGAGAAACACTGCCCCGGCGTGATCATCCAGTTCTCCACCGGCGGTCGCTCGGGTGCGGGCCAGGCGCGCGGCGGCATGCTGCCCCTGCGCCCCGACATGGCCTCGCTGTCTGTGGGCTCCAACAACTTCCCCACCCGGGT
Source organism: Actibacterium sp. MT2.3-13A (assembly GCF_018139985.1). Taxonomy (GTDB): domain Bacteria; phylum Pseudomonadota; class Alphaproteobacteria; order Rhodobacterales; family Rhodobacteraceae; genus JAGSOU01. The sequence goes on from NZ_JAGSOU010000002.1 coordinate 234,196, forward strand.
CTACGAGAACCCGCCGGATCTGGTGGACTGGCTCGCCTCCGAGATGGTGAAATACGAGATCACGCCCGAGGTGGAGGCGTTCGATCTGTCGCACATCCTCCAGGCGATCAGGATGCACGAAGAGGGCCGCCTTTACGGCAAGCTCTATGTGCAATTCGTGATGGGCGTGAAGAACGCCATGCCCGCCGACAAGCAGGTGTTCGACTTCTACGCCCGGATCATGGCCGAGCGCGCGCCGGGCGCCGAATGGTGCGCCGCGGGCATCGGGCCGAACCAAGTCGTGGTCAACGAATGGGCCATCGCGGCGGGCGGGCATACCCGCGCCGGGCTTGAGGACAACGTGCGGCTGGACCGCGACACGCTGGCGCCGTCGAACGCCGCGCTGATCCGGCGCGCGGCCGATCTGTGCGAGAAATACGGCCGCCCCGTGGCCACGCCCGCGCAGGCGCGCGAGATCCTCGGGCTGCGGCCGGCGGGCGCCTGATGGGGCCCGATCCCTTCACCCATCCCTGGCTGGGCGGCCTCTTCGCCGACGAGGAGGTCGCCGCGCCGCTGTCGGCGCAGGCGCAGTTGGCCGCGATGCGGCGGGTCGAGGCAGCCTATTCCCGCGCGCTGGGGACGGCGGGCGTCGTCGAGGCCGGTCTCGCCGAGCGCGCCGCCGCGGCAATCGAGGCCGCGACGTTCGACATGGCCGCCCTGCGCGCGGGCACCGCGCGCGACGGGGTCGTGGTCCCCGACCTGGTGAAGCAGCTGAAGGCCCAGGCCGAGGCGACGCTGCACCCAGCGATCCACCGCGGCCTGACCTCGCAGGACGTGACCGACAGCGCGCTGGTGCTGGCGCTGAAGGATCTGCTGCCGCTCTTCGACGCGCGGCTGGCGGCGCTGGAGGCGGCGCTGGAGGCCCTGATCGCGGAACATGGCGATGCGCCCCTGATGGGCCGCACACGGATGCAGGCCGCCCTGCCCGTCACCGTGGCCGACCGGGTGGAAAGCTGGCGCGCGCCGCTGGCCGATCACCGCGCGCGGCTGGCCGAGATGACCCCTCGCCTCATGCGCCTGCAATTCGGCGGCGCGGTGGGCACCCGGCACGTTCTGGGCGGCAAGGGCGACGCGGTGGCCGCGGCGCTGGCCGCGGCCCTCGCCCTCGGCAACCCGCCCAAGGCCTGGCACGCGATGCGCGACGGGCTGGGAGAGCTGGCCTCGTGGCTGTCGCTGGTCGCGGGCACCTTGGGCAAGATCGGGCAGGACATGGCGCTGATGGCGCAGCAGGGCATCGACGAGATCCGGCTGTCGGGCGGCGGCGGCTCCTCGGCCATGCCGCACAAGCAGAACCCGGTGCGCGCCGAGCTGCTGGTCACGCTGGCGCGCTACACCGCGACGCTTCTGCCCGGCATGCACCACGCGCTGGTGCATGAGCAGGAGCGCTCCGGCACCGGATGGGCGCTGGAATGGCTGGTGCTTCCGCAGATGCTGATCGCCACCGGACGGGCCCTGGCCGTGGCCGGCGAAACCGTTGCCGCGATCGAGCGCATCGGATCGCCCGCGCCCTAACGCGCCTCCGGCGCCCACCGCAACAGGCGCGGCAGGATCAGGGGCGTCAGATACATCGGCACCTGGTAGCAGCCGACGAACAGCAGCAGCGCCTCGACCGTCTCGGGCGGCAGCGCGGCGAGGAAGATCGCGAGGTTGCGGTTTCCGGCGGCGACGGCCAGCCCCGCCGCCTGCGCCCCGGGCATCACGCGGCGGCTGCCCCGCCACATCCCGTAGGTCAGGCCGATGTTCAGGGCGAACGCCAGCGCCATGTAGCCGATCAGCCCCGGATCGAGCGCCAGCGCCGCCGGCCCCACCGCCGACATCAGCCCGATCACCACCAGCCCCATGACCAGCGCCATCGCCCCGTCGATGGCCGGCCCCGCGGCGGGTGCGGCCAGCGCCGGAACCGCGCGGCGCAGCCAGAACGCCAGCCCCGTCGCCAGCGCGATCACGCCCAGCAGCCGCGCGGCCCCGGCAACCACCGAAAGCACATCGGGAAAGACCGGCAGCAGCAGGAAGACCGGCACCGCGCTCAGCGGCAGAAGCGCGGTGCCGAGGATCAGCTGCCGCATCGCCACGCCCGCATCCGCGCCGCACATCGCCGCCAGCCCCGGCGTGCCGGTGATCGGCGCCCCGGCCAGGACCAGCACCACGCCCGTCGCGGCCACCGTGCCCAGCCCCCCTGCCCCGCCCAGAACGGCGCAGGCCAGCAGCGGCAGCGCCAGTTGCAGGACCAGCGTCACCGCCACCGCCCGCGGCAGACCGCTGCGCGCGGGCAGCGCGGCGGCGGGGCCGAGGCGCAGCGCGGCGAGAAACAGCATCAGCGCGATCAGCGGCACGATGGCCGGCGCCATGACCCGCGCCAAGGCCGGCCAGACGATGCCCAGCCCCAGCCCCGCGATCAGCAGCCAGCGGCCATGCCGGGCCAGCCCGGCGAGCGCGCGGGTCACAGCGCGGCCGCCGCCCGGGCCGCCTGGTCATAGCTGCCCGACAGCGCCCGCAGCAGCGCGGCCAGCCGGGACATCTCGTCGGGGTCCATGCCGGCGGCGGCCACGCCCTTGACCAGCAGCGCCTCGCGCACCTCGGCATAGCGGGCGCACAGCGCCGCGCCCTCGGGGGTGATCGACACGGTTTTCTCCTTGCCCTTCTTGCCGGCCGCGACCAGCCCCCGCTCGCCCAGCTTGCGCAGGGCGTAGTTGACCAGATGGGTGTCCTCGACATTGAGCACCAGGCAGATATCGGCCAGCGTCTTGGGCCGCTCGCGGTGGTGCACCAGATGCAGCACCAGCACCTCAAGCGGCGCCATCCCGGGCGCCCCCGACGCCGCCGCGCAGCGCGTCATCCAGCGCTGGAAGGCGTGGTTGGCCATGGTGATGGCGAACTCCACCTCGGACAGTTCGGGCAGTTCCGAATTGGCCAGATGGGCCGAGCTGACGACAGGTCCGACGCGGCGCATGTTTTCTCCCTCCCCGCTCATTTCGACAACATCGTCCCCGGCAGCCACAGCGCGATCCCGGGGAACAGCGTCAGCAGCGCCACCGCCAGCACCAGGAGGCCGAAGAACGGCAGCGCATAGCGCGCGATGGCGAAGATGTCCCGGCCGGTGATGGTCTGCAAGACGAAGAGGTTGAAGCCCACCGGCGGGGTGATCTGGCTCATCTCCACCACCAGCACCAGGAAGACGCCGAACCAGATCGGGTCGATCCCGGCCTGCGTCACCATCGGCAGGATGATGGAAACGGTCAGCACAACGATGGAAATGCCGTCCAGGAACATCCCCATGACGATGAAGAACACCGTCAGCGCCGCCAGCAGGGTGAAGGGCGACAGGCCCATCCCCCCGATCCAGGCCGCCAGCTGGCGCGGGATGCCGGTATAGCCCATGGCCACGGTCAGAAAGGCCGCGCCGGCCAGGATGAAGCAGATCATGCAGGTGGTCACGGTCGCCGCGCGCAGCGCGTCGAAGAATCCGGCGCGATCCATCGCGCCGGTCGCCCAGGCCAGCAGCAGCGCGCCGGCGACCCCGATCACCGCCGCCTCGGTCGGGCTGGCGATACCGGCGTAGATCGAGCCGATCACAGCCAGGATCAGCCCCACCACCGGCAGCAGCCGCGCCATGGCGCGCAGCGCCTCGCCGCGGCTCGTCGCGGGCTCGTCCTCGGGCATGCGGTCGCGGTTGAAGGCCGACCAGAGCATGATGTAGCCGGAGAACAGCGCCGCCAGCATCAGCCCCGGCACCACGCCGGCGAGGAACAGCCGCGCGATGGATTGCTCGGTCGCCGCGCCATAGACGATCAGGATGATCGAGGGCGGGATCAGGAAGCCGAAGGTGCCCGAACCGGCCAGCGTGCCGATCACCATGCGCGGGTCGTAGCCGCGGCGGGTCAGCTCCGGCACCGACATGCGCCCGATGGTGGCCGTGGTCGCGGCGGACGAGCCCGAGACGGCTGCAAACAGCGCGCAGCCCAGAACGTTGACATGCAAGAGCCGTCCCGGCAGCCGCGCGGTGAAGGGCGCAAGCCCCGAGAACATTTCCGCCGACAGGCGCGACCGCACCAGGATCTCGCCCATCCAGATGAACATCGGCAGCGCGGTCAGGTCCCAGACCGTCAGCCCACCCCAGACCTTGGTGGCGAAGACGAGGCTCACCGGCGCAGAGGAGGCCGCGGCCATCGCCACGAGGCCCACCGCGATCAGCGCGAAACCGACCCACAGGCCCGCGGCCAGCGCCCCGAAAAGAACGACGATCAGAAGCGGGGCGAGAAGCGACAGATCCATCAGCCATTCTCCCCGCGTGCGGCCTCGGCCTGCTCATGGGCCGGCGTTTCGCCGCGCGCCAGCGCCGCCATCGCATCGAGCAGCGCCACGCCGAGCAGCGCGAGCCCCAGCGTCATCACGCCTTGCGGCAGCCACAGCGGCACCTTGACCATGCCGTAGCTGAGCGAGCCGAAGCGCCAGCTGTCCAGCGTCTGCACCGCGCTCGACCAGGTGGCGAAACCGGCCAGCCCCACGGCGCAAAGGGTCACGGCCAGCCCCAGCAGCCGCGCCGCACCCGGGGCCATGGCCCGCGTCAGCAGCGTCACCCGCACATGCCCGCCCGCGCGCAGCGTCCCGGCAAGGCCCAGGAACACCGCCCCGATGAACAGGAAGGCCCCGATCTCGGCCAGCGAGGGCACGGTCAGCCCCGGCGGCGGCGCACCGATGGCACGGGCGGCGCGGTCGATCAGCCGCCCCGCGATCTGGATCAGCACCAGAACCGCGATGGCCGCGAAGGTCAGCGCGGCCAGCGCCAGCGCCGCGTCATAGAGCCGGTCGAGAAGACGACGCATGAGCCCCTCCCAGGATGAGGAAAGGACAGGGCCGGTCCGGCCCCGCCCCGGTCAGGCTCACTTGGCCGCGGTGTAGGCGTCGATCAGCGCGGCGCCCTCGTCGCCGGCGGAGGCCAGCCATTCCGCGGTCATGGTCTTGCCGATCTCGGCCAGTTCCGCCTTCAGCGTGTCCGAAGGCGCGGAAACGGTCATGCCCTTTTCCTTGAGCGTGGCGATCTTGGCGGCGGTCTCGGCCGCCGACATCTCCCAGCCGCGGGCCTCGGCCTTGGCGGCGGCGTCCCTGACGGCGGCCTGCTGATCGGCCGGCAGCGCCTCAAGCGCGCGGCTGTTCACAATCACCATGTTCTTGGGCAGCCATGCCTGCGTGTCGGTGTAATGGGTGGTGAAATCCCAGGCCTGGCTGGAGACGCCGGTCGACGGCGAGGTGATCATCGCGGCCACGCGCCCGGTGGCGAAGGCGGTGGGGATGTCACCGGTCTCGATCTGGGTCGGCACCGCACCCATCAGCTGCGCCAGACGCTCTGTCGCGGTGTTGTAGGCGCGGAAGGCGGCGCCCTGCAGATCGGCGGTCGAATTGACCGGCTCTTTGGTGTAGATGCTCTGCCCCGGCCACGGCACGGCATAAAGCAGCGTCAGACCCTGCGCGGCGAGCTTTTCCTCGACCAGCGGGCGCGAGACATCCCACAGCGCGCGGGCCTCGTCATAGCTGCTGGCCAGGAAGGGGATCGAGTCGACGGCGAAGACCGGGTCCTCGTTCGCGAGCCGCGACATCAGGGTCTCGCCGATCGGCGCGAGGCCGCGGCGCACCGAATCCTTGATCTCGGGATGGGCGAAAAGCGCGCCCGCGGAATGCACGGTGATGGTCAGCGCGCCGCCGGTGGCCTCGGACACGTCGGCGGCGAATTGCTGGATGTTCTGGGTGTGGAACACGCTGTCGCCATAGGGCGTGGGCATGTCCCAGTTCTCCGCCGCGGCGGGAAGGGCCAAGGCCGCGCCGACAAGGGCACCGGCAAGCGGTTTGAGCATGTGAAAGGTCATTTTTCTTGTCCCTGTTGGTTGCGGTGGCGAACTGATTGACGGGCCGGCCACCCCGGACCCGACACAGGCAGCTTGACCACACACTTGCATTTTGTCAATAATTTGTAAGCGAGAACGCAAGCCAGAGCCGGGAGGATCACGATGGGCGATCAGGCAGAGAACGGACAAGTCACCCGGCGCTGGGATTTTTGGATCGACCGCGGCGGCACCTTCACCGATGTCATCGGCCGCGCCCCCGAGGGCGAGCTGACGGCGCTGAAGCTGCTGTCGGAAAACCCCGAGGCCTACGAGGATGCCGCGATCGAGGGCATCCGGCGCCTGCTGCGGCTCGCGCCCGGCGCGGCGATCCCGCCCGGGCGCGTGGGCACGGTGCGGATGGGCACCACGGTCGCCACCAACGCCCTGCTGGAGCGCAAGGGCGACCGCACCCTGTTGCTGATCACCAAGGGCTTCCGCGATGCGCTGCGCATCGCCTACCAGGACCGCCCGGACATCTTCGCCAAGGAGATCATCCTGCCCGAGCAGCTCTATGAGCGCGTGGTCGAGGTGGAGGAGCGCGTCCGCGCCGACGGCACGGTCGAACGCGCCCTCGACCCCGCCTCGGTGGCCGGGGCGCTGGCGCAGGCCAGGGCCGACGGGATCGACGCGGTGGCGATCGTTCTGATGCACGCCTGGGCCGCACCGGAGCACGAGAGGATGCTGGTCGACGCCGCCCGCGCCGCGGGCTTCGGCCAGATCTCGGCCAGCCACGAGGTCTCGCCGCTGATCAAGCTGGTGGGGCGTGGCGACACAACGGTTGTCGATGCCTATCTGACGCCGATCCTGTCGCGCTATGTGGCGCGGGTCGCCTCGGCGCTGGGCGCGACGCCGCCGGACCAGCCGGGGCCGACGCTGCAATTCATGATGTCCTCGGGCGGGCTGACCGCCGCCGACCGCTTCAAGGGCCGCGACGCGATCCTGTCGGGCCCGGCGGGCGGCGTCGTGGGCATGGCACGCACCGGGCAACTGGCCGGCCATGACCATGTGATCGGCTTCGACATGGGCGGGACCTCGACCGATGTGGCGCATTTCGACGGCAATTTCGAGCGCGCCTTCGAGACCCAGGTCGCGGGCGTGCGGATGCGCGCACCGATGCTGCGCGTCCACACCGTGGCCGCCGGCGGCGGCTCCATCCTGCATGCCGAGCCGGGGCGCTTCCGCGTCGGGCCCGACAGCGCGGGGGCCGATCCCGGCCCCGCCTGCTATCGCCGCGGCGGGCCGCTGACCGTCACCGACGCCAACGTCATGCTGGGCAAGCTGAACCCCGAATTCTTCCCCGCCATCTTCGGCCCCGATCAGGACCAGCCGCTGGACCGCGACGCCGTCGCCGCGCGTTTCGCCGAAATCGCCGGGGCCGAGGGCAAAAGCGCGGAGGAGGTCGCCGAGGGCTTCCTCCAGATCGCGGTGGAGAACATGGCCAACGCGATCAAGAAGATCTCCGTCCAGCGCGGCCATGACGTGACGCGCTACCTGCTCAACGCCTTCGGCGGCGCGGGCGGGCAGCATGCCTGCCTGGTGGCCGACGCGCTGGGCATGACCCGCGTGCTGATCCATCCGCTGTCGGGCCTGCTGTCGGCCTACGGCATTGGCCTCGCGCGCGTCACCGAGGCGCGCCAGCAGGGGCTTGAGGTGGAAATGCAGCAGGGCGCGCTGGAGGGCATCGAGGCATCGCTCGCCCGGCTGACCGGCGAGGTGCGCGCGGCGCTTTCCGCCCAGGGCGTGGCCGAGGCGGCGATCGGGCTGACCCGCCGGCTGCACCTGCGCTATGCCGGCACCGACACCGCCCTGCCCGTCCTTTGGGACGGCGACATGGCCGGGGCACGGGCACAGTTCGAGGCCGCGCATATGTCCGAGTTCGGCTTCACCGACCCCGACGCGCCGCTGATCGTCGAGGCGACCGAGATCGAGGGCCAGGCCGGCGACGCCGACGCCGAGCCGGAACCGGCCGCCGACCTGGCCGAGGGCGCGGCCGAGGCCGAAACCCGCGTGCCGGTCTATTCCGGCGGGCAGTGGCACGACGCGGCGGTGGTCCGCCGCGCGGCCATGACGCCCGGCCGCAGCGTCACCGGCCCCGCGCTGATCATCGAGGCCAACCAGACCGTGGTGGTCGAGCCCGGCTGGCGCGCCGAGGTCACCGCCCGCGACCACATCCTGATGACCCGCGTCACCGCCGCCGCGCGCCAGCGCGCCGCGGGCACCGAGGCCGACCCGGTGCTGCTGGAGGTCTTCAACAACCTGTTCATGAACATCGCCGAGCAAATGGGCGTGGCGCTTCAGAAAACCGCGCGTTCGGTAAACATCAAGGAACGGCTGGATTTCTCCTGCGCGGTGTTCGACGCCGAGGGCGCGCTGGTCGCCAACGCGCCGCATATGCCGGTGCATCTGGGCTCCATGGACCGCTCGGTCGAGACGGTGATCCGCCTGAACCGCGGCCAGATCCGGCCCGGCGACGTCTATGCGCTGAACGCCCCCTACAACGGCGGCACCCACCTGCCCGACATCACCGTGGTCACGCCGGTCTTCGACACGGCAGGCAAGGACATCCTGTTCTGGGTCGCCTCGCGCGGCCACCATGCCGATGTGGGCGGCATCGCGCCGGGCTCGATGACGCCGCGCGCCACGCGGGTGGACGAGGAAGGTGTCCTGATCGACAACTTCAAGCTGGTCGAGGACGGGCGCTTCCGCGAGGGGCCGCTGCGCGAATTGCTGGCCGACCACCCCTACCCCTGCCGCAACCCCGACCAGAACGTCGCCGACCTCAAGGCGCAGGTCGCCGCCAACGCCCGCGGCGTGGCCGAGCTGCGCCACATGATCGAAGGCTTCGGGCTGGACGTGGTGCAGGCCTATATGGGCCATGTTCAGGACAACGCCGCGGCCGAGGTCTCGCGCGTGATCGGGCGGCTGTCGGACGGGGCCTACGAATACCCCACCGACACCGGCCAGGTGATCAGGGTCAAGGTGACGGTGGACCGCGAGCGCGGCGAGGCCACGGTGGATTTCACCGGCACCTCTCCGGCGATGGCGAACAATTTCAACGCGCCCGCGCCGGTGACGCGCGCCGCCGTCCTTTACGTCTTCCGGGTGATGGTCGAGGCGCCGATCCCGATGAACGCGGGCTGCCTGCGCCCGGTAAAAATCGTGGTGCCCGAGGGCTCCATGCTCGCCCCGCGCTACCCCGCGGCGGTGGTCGCCGGCAACGTGGAGACCAGCCAGCATGTCACCAACGCGCTGTTCGGCGCGCTGGGGGCGATGGCCAACAGCCAGGGCACGATGAACAACCTGACCTTCGGCAACGAACGGCACCAGTATTACGAGACGATCTGCTCGGGCAGCCCGGCGGGGTGGATGAACGACGGCACCGGCTTCGCCGGGACCGACGGGGTGCATGTGCACATGACCAACTCGCGGCTGACCGATCCCGAGATCCTGGAGCTGCGCTACCCGGTGGTGCTGGAGGAGTTCGGCATCGACGCGGGTTCGGGCGGCAAGGGCACCTGGTGCGCGGGCGACGGCACCACGCGGCGCATCCGCTTCCTCGAGGCGATGGACCTCGCGATCCTGTCCTCGCACCGCGAGATCGCGCCGCGCGGCATCGGCAGCGGCGGCCCGGGCCGCGTGGGGCGGACGGAAATCCACCGCGCCGACGGCACCGTCGAGGTGCTGGCCGCCGCCGACCAGACCCATGTCGCCCCGGGCGACGCCGTGGTCATCGTCACGCCGACGGCGGGCGGCTGCGGCTAGAAAAGGCGGCGGGGCGCCGGCCATCGCCGACGCCCCCGCGATCCATGCGGAAACCTGGGCCGCCGCGGCCTAGGCCGGGCGGTTCCCGGCGTTCAGCGCCCGCGCCGCGACCTCGCAGAAATACTGCGCGCCCAGCGTCAGGATCTCGTCGTTGAACTGGTAGTTCGGGCTGTGCAGGTTGCGCCCGCCCTCGGCCGGTCCGTTGCCGATCCAGATATAGGCGCCGGGGCGGTCGTTCAGCATGAAGGCGAAATCCTCGGCCGCCATGCTGGGCGGCAGGTCGGTGGCCACGGCCTCGGGCCCGACGATGCCCTGCGCGGCCTCCAGCGCCAGCGCGGCGGCGGAGGCGGCGTTGATGGTGGCAGGATAGCGGCGCAGGTAATCGAACTCCGCCTCGGCGTGATAGGCCGAGGCGATGGCACGGGCGCGGTGGCCCATCTCCGCCTCAAGGAAATCGCGGGTCCCGGGCGCGAAGGTCCGCACCGTGCCGCGCAGCACGATCCGCTCGGGGATGACGTTCAGCGTGTCGCCGGCGTGGATCTGGGTGATCGAGATCACCGCCGGATCGACGGGCGCGACGGCGCGGCTGATCAGCGTCTGCCAGGCCATCTGCACCTGCGCGGCCAGGGTGATCGGGTCGATCCCCTCATGCGGCATGGCGCCGTGGCTGCCGCGCCCGATCAGGCGCAACTCGAACGTGTCGAAGGCGGCCATCACGGGCCCGGAATGCACGGCAAAGCGCCCGGCCTCCAGCCCCGGCCAGTTGTGCATCGAGAACACCTGATCGACCGGGAAACGCGCGAACAGGCCGTCCGCGATCATCTCGCGCGCGCCGCCCTCGTTCTCCTCGGCGGGCTGGAAGATGAACACCACCGTGCCCGGCCCCGGCGGGTTCGCCGCCATGTGCTTCGCCGCGCCCAGCAGCATCGTGGTGTGGCCGTCATGGCCGCAGGCATGCATCTTGCCCGGGGTGGTCGAGGCATAGGGCAGCCCCGTCGTCTCGGTCACGTCGAGCGCGTCGATATCCGCGCGCAGGCCGACGGTCCAGCCGTCGCCGTTGCGCAGGATGCCGACGACGCCGGTGCCCGCGATCCCCTCATGCACCTCCAGCCCCATCGCGCGCAGTTCGCGGGCGATGAAGACGGCGGTGCGATGTTCCTGAAAGGCGGTCTCGGGATGCGCGTGCAGGTCGTGGCGCCATTGCGTGAGCAACGGCAGCATGGCCTGGATATCGTCTGCAATACGCATCGCGGTCACCCGAAGATGAGGGTCAGGCCGATACCGAGGGCGAGGCCGACAAGAAGCCAGGCCACGCGGTCGATCAGCGGAATATGCCCAGCCGCCGCGGGCGCCGCGGCGGGCGCCGCGCCGGCGGCAGCACCACCTGCCGGGGTGGCGGCAGCCTGTTCGCCGCCCGTCAGCACGCGCGAGAATCCGGCGAAGAAGTCGTCGGCCGTCTTTTTCGCGACGCCTTGGATCAGGCGGCCGCCGACGCTGGCCAGCTTGCCGCCGATATCGGCGTCGGCGACATAGCTCAACCGCGTGCCGTCGCCCTCGGGCGCCAGCGTGATCCGGGCCTCGCCCTTGGCGAAGCCCGCAGGCCCGCCCTGACCGCGCCCGCGCAGCGTGTAGGAGACCGGCGGGTTCAGGTCGGCCAGTTCCACCTTGCCCTTGAAGGTGGCCGAAACCGGCCCGACCTTGGCGACCACGGTGGCGGTGAACTCACGCTCGCCGGTCTGCTCCATCGCCTGGCAGCCGGGGATGGAGCGGCGCAGCACCTCGGGGTCGTTCAGACCTTTCCAGACCGCCTCGGGGGCGGCCGGGATCAGGGCATCGCCTTCGAACCGCATCTCAGGCCCCCGTCATCTGGGTATAGACGCGGTAGAGCGCCTGCGTTCCGTCCTCGCCGAAGCCGCCGTCGACGAGGCGCTGGTAGAGGCCGCGCGCCAGCGTCAGCCCGGGCAGGTCGATCTGCATGCGCTCGGCCTCGGCCAGGGCGATGGACATGTCCTTGACGAAATGGTGCACGAAGAAGCCCGGCGCGTAATCGCCGGCCACCATCTTCGGCCCCAGCCCGTTCAGCAGGAAGCTCGACGCCGCGCCGGTGCCGATCGCGTCGAGCACCGCGGTCTGATCCAGCCCGGCCGCCTTGGCGTAGGAGAGGCTCTCGCTCACCGCCAGCATGGTCGAGGCGATGGCGATCTGGTTGGCCATCTTGGTGTGCTGGCCGGCGCCCGCGGCGCCCATGTGCACGATCTTGCCGCCCATCGCGTCGAAAAGCGGCATCGCCTTGTCGAAAGCCGCGGCGTCGCCGCCGACCATGATCGCCAGCGTGCCGGCCCGGGCGCCCACGTCGCCACCCGACACCGGCGCGTCCAGCGCCGCCAGCCCGCGATCCGCGGCCGCCGCGGCGATGCGCTGCGCCAGTTCCGGGCTGGAGGTGGTCATGTCGATCAGGATCGCACCGTCGCGGGCGCGCTCCACGATGCCGCCGGGCGCGAGGTAGACTTCCTCCACGTCCTTGGGGTAGCCGACGATGGTGATCACCACGTCGCAGGCCGCGGCCACGTCGCCGGGGCTGTCCTTCCAGACCGCGCCCCTGGCGACCAGGTCGTCGGCCTTGGCGCGGGTGCGGTTGTAGACGCAGAGATCATGGCCGGCGGCCAGAATATGCCCCGCCATGCTCTGTCCCATGATCCCGAGACCGATGAAGCCGACCGTCATCTTTTCCGTCGAAGCGTTCATGCCCTGCCTGTCCTTCCGTCTGAGTTGCCTGGCGTTCCGTGAGTGGTGGTGTCGTGAGCGGTGGTGCCAGGGTCTGAAAAAGAGGTTCCGTAAGTGAAATTGCCGGCGCCGCGCATCAGTGCGCGCATGCGTTGCGGCGACAGCGGCATCTGCTCGGCGGTCACGCCGAGGGGCGCCAGCGCATCGTTGACGGCCCCCGCGATCACCCCGATCGAGCCCATGATGCCGCCCTCGGCCATGCCCTTGATCCCCGCCGGGGTCTTGCGGTTGGGGGTGTGCATGGGGAGGATCTCGATATTGGGCAGCTCGCAGGCGGTGGCGACCAGGTAGTCGGCCAGCGTCGCGGTCAGGTTCTGGCCGCTCTCGTCATAGATGACCTCCTCGAACAGCGCGCCGCTCAGCCCCATGCCGACCGCGCCCTGCTGCTGGCCCTTGACCACCAGCGGGTTGAGCACGGTGCCGCAATCCTCGGCCACGACATAGCGGGCGATGGCGATGCGCCCGGTGGCCGGGTCGATCTCGACCTCGCAGGCATGGGTGGAGTTGGAATAGGTCATCGCCGGAGGGTCGTAGGTGAGCGACACATCGAGGCCCGGCGCGATGCCCTCGGGCAGCGCGGTGGGGTCGAGATAGGCGCGCCGCGCCACGTCGGCGAGGCTGACGCCGGTGGCCTGCCAGGCGTCCTCTAGCCGCCGCTCGACCTGGCCGTCCTGCAACCGAAGCCCCTGCGCATCGTTGAGGTTCAGCATGCCGGCGGCGATGGCCAGCACCTTTTCCGCCGCCTTCTGCGCGCAGAGATAGAGCGTCCCGCCCCCTGCCGTGGCGCCGCGCGCGCCGCGGCTGCCCATGCCGTAGGGCGCGATGTCGGTATGGCCCATGTGGACATTCACCATGTCCGGGGTCACGCCCAGCCCCTCGGCCACGGCCTGCGCCAGCGGCGTTTCATAGCCCTGCCCCGAGCCCATCACGCCGACCGAGGCATTGACCGCGCCCGACGGCTCGATCCGCACCCAGGCGGCCTCGTGCCCCGAGCCGGGGATGCCGGCGGCCTTGTAGAATTCCGAGCCGTAGGTGGTGGATTCGACCACCGTGCACAGGCCCAGGCCCAGCAGCCGCCCCTCGGCCCGCGCCTGCGCCTGGCGGGCGCGGAAGGCGGGCACGTCGATGGCAGCGACCGCCGCCTCCAGCGTTTCCAGCGGCGTGACATCCTCCAGCACCTCGCCGGTGGGCATCGTGAAGGGCAGATCGGCGGGCCGCACCGCGTTGATCCGGCGCACCTCGACCGGGTCGAGGCCCAGCTCGCGCGCCACCGCGTCGATCGTGCCCTCCATCACCCAGCTGGTGATCGCCATCGGCGCGCGCATCGGGCCGTTGCCGCACTTGTTGGTCAGCACCACCTTCACGTCGAAGGCGTAGTCGCTGATCCGGTAGGGCCCGGTCAGGATCATCGCGATCACCCGCGCCATATAGTTGGCTGGGTAGAAGCAATAGGCGCCGAAATCCTCGGTCAGGTCCAGTTCCAGCCCCAGGATGCGGCCGTCGGCGCGCACCGCGGCGCGGGTCACGCAATGGGTCTCGCGGGCATGGCTGGCCGAGGTCAGGTTCTCCAGCCGGTCCTCGCGCCAGCGCACCGGGCGGCCGAAATGGCGCGACAGCGCCGCGACGGTCAACTCCTCGCGATAAAGCGCGATCTTCTGGCCGAAGCCGCCGCCGATATCCGGGCTGATCACCGTGACTTGGGTCTCGGTCAGGCCCATGCGCGCGGCCAGCTGGCTGCGCATCGGATGCGGCGCCTGGGTGCCGATATGCATGGTCAGATGCGACCGGCCCGCGTCCCAGTCGGCCAGGCAGCCGCGGGTCTCCATCGGCACATGGGTGTGGCGGTGCAGGTCGAAGCGCGCCTCGACCACGCGGGCGGCCTCGGCCCGGCGGGCGACCGGGTCGCCGGCGCGGAAGCTCTGGTGCGAGACCAGGTTGTCGGGCAGCGTGTCGTCGACCAGCGGCGCGCCGGGGGCCAGCGCCGCCGCGGTGTCGGCAACGCAGGGCAGCGGCTCATAGCTGACCTCGACCAGCTCGGCCGCGTCCTCGGCGACATAGCGGTCACGGGCCACGACCACCGCCACCGGGTCGCCGTGGAAGCGCACCTTGTCGATGGGCAGGGTCGTCATCTCGACCGGGTGCAACCCCTCGATCGGCGGCGCGAGGCGCAGCGGCGCGGTCCATTGCGCCAGATCGCGGCCGGTGAACACGCCCAGCACGCCGGGCAGCGCGCGGGCGGCCTCGGTGTCGATGGCCGCAATCCGGGCGTGGGCATGGGGCGCGCGCACGAAACTTACCTGCAGCGCGCCAGGCAGCACGACATCGTCGAGATAGCGGCCCTTGCCGGTCAGAAACCGGCGATCCTCCTTGCGGGGCAAGGGCTTGCCGATATGGGTGAACGGCGTCTCGGTGGTCATGCGCCCCGCCCCCCGCGCATCGCTTCGGCGGCCTTGAGCACGGCCGTCACGATATTCTGGTATCCCGTGCAGCGGCACAGGTTGCCCGACAGCACATCGCGCACCTCGGCCTCGGAGGGCGCGGGGTTTTCGCGCAGATAGGCCTCGAAGGTCATCACGATGCCCGCGGTGCAGAAACCGCATTGCAGCCCGTGCTCCTCGTGCAGCGCCTGCTGCAGAGGGCTCAGCGTGTCGCCCTCGGCGACCGCCTCGATGGTGGTCAGCTCGTGGCCCTCCAGCTGCACCGCATAGGTCAGGCAGGCGCGCGCGGGTCGGCCATCGATCAGGATGGTGCAGGCACCGCAGACGCCGTGCTCGCAGCCGACATGGGTGCCGGTGAGGTTCAGATCCTCGCGCAGCACGTCCGACAGCAGCTTGCGTGGCGGCACGACGAGGTCATGCGCCTCGCCGTTGACGACGAGGGAGATCGGCACGGGCGTGCTCATGCGGTCACCCCTGCCCGCTTGGCGGCGCGCAGGAAGGCGCGCGCGGTCAGGGTCTCGACCAGCTCGCGGCGATAGGCGGCGGGCACCTGCGGATGATCCTCGGGGGTGATCGCGGCGGCGGCGGCACGCGCCAGCCGCGCGGCGGTCTCGGCGTCGGGCAGGCAGCCGATGGCCTCCTGCTCGACCCCGGTCTGGCGCTGCGGCACCGGACCGACCCCGCCGAGCCCCAGCCGCAGCGCGCAGATCGCCCCCGCCGGATCGAGGCGCAGGGTCAGCGCCACGCTGACGATGGCGAAATCGCCGTGGCGGCGGCTGAACAGGTCGAAGGCCGAGCCCTCGTCCGCCAACTGCTGCGGAAAGCGCACTGCCGTCACGATCTCGTCGTCGGCCAGATCGACCGTCATGATCGACTGCACGAACTCGTCGGCGGGCACGCTGCGCTCGCCCTTGGCCGAGCGCAGGACGACCTCGGCCCCCAGCGTCACCGCGACCAGCGGCAGCTGCGCCGCCGGGTCGGCATGCACCAGGCTGCCGCCCAGTGTGCCGCGCTGGCGGATGGCGTAATGGCCGATGGTCGCGGCGGCCTCGGCCAGCAGCGGCAGGTCGCGCCCGATCTCCGGGGCGGAGGCCACCCGGTGATGGCGGGTCAACCCGCCGATCTCGATCACGCCCCCGGTGTTGCGGACATAGTCCAGCTCCAGCAGGTCGTTCAGGTCGACCAGGTGCGCCGGCCGCGCCAGCCGCATGTTGAGCATCGGGCCGAGGCTCTGCCCGCCGCTCACCGGCTTGGCATCGGCTCCGTAACGCGCCAAGAGCTCCAGCGCCTCGCGGACGCTGGCGGGTCTGTGGTAGGTGAAGGGGGCGGGTTTCATCGCGGGGCTCCGTTACCAGATCAGGGTCTTGCCGCTGTCCTTGTCGAAGACGTGCAGCCGGTTCAGATCGACCGAAAGCGCCACGTCATCGCCGAGCCTGTGGCTGAGATCCTTGCCGACGCGGAAGAACAGCTCCTCGCCGTAGAAGTCGAAGCCGAGGAACTGGTCCGAGCCCACCGGCAGGACCGAGTTCACCTTGCCCCGGATGACCGAGCCCTCGCCGCCCTGCGCGGTCTCGTCCACGTCCTCGGCCCGGATGCCCAGGCGCACCTCGCGGCCGTTGCAATCGGCCAGCTTGCGCGCCGTCGCCTCGGTCAGGGTCAGCGCCAGATCGCCACGCACAAAGCGCGCGGTGGAGCTGTCGGTGACCTCGATCGTGCCGTCGATGTAGTTGATCGGCGGGTTGCCCAGGAAGGAGGCGACGAAGGTGTTCTGGGGCCGCTCGTAGATGTCGTCGGGGCTGCCCACCTGCTGCACCACGCCGTCGCGCATCACCACGATGCGGTCCGCCAGCGTCAGCGCCTCGGCCTGGTCGTGGGTGACGTAGACGAAGGTCGTCTGCATCGCCTGATGCAGTTCCTTGATCTCGGCGCGCATGGAGATCCGCAGCGCGGCGTCGAGGTTCGACAGCGGCTCGTCCATCAGGAACACCGAAGGCTCGCGCACCATCGCGCGCCCCAGCGCCACGCGCTGGCGCTGGCCGCCCGACAGCTGCGACGGGCGCCGGTCCAGCAGATGCGCGATCTCCAGCTTCTGGGCGGCGTCGCGCACCCGGCGGTCGATCTCGTCGCGCGGGGCTTTGCGCATCTGCAACCCGAAGGCGATGTTGTCATAGACCGTCTTGTGCGGGTAGAGCGCGTAGCTCTGGAACACCATGGCCACGTCGCGCTTGTGCGGCGGGGTGTAGTTGACCAGCATGTCGTCGAACATCAGCCGCCCGTCGCTGACCTCTTCGAGGCCGGCGATCATGTTCAGCGTGGTCGACTTGCCGCAGCCCGAGGGCCCCAGCAGAACCAGGAACTCCTTGTCCTGGATGTCGAGATTGAGATCCTTCACGGCATGGAAGCCGTTGGCGTATTTCTTCTCGACGTTCTCGAAACGGATACGAGCCACGGGGTCTTTCCTTTCCTAGCCTTTGACGGCGCCGGCGGTGAGGCCGGAAACGATGTAGCGCTCGAAGATCACGGCGACGATGACGGGCGGCACGATGGCCAGCACGCCGGCGGCGTTGATGAACGAGAAACTGATGGTGAAATCCGAGGTGAAGGCGGCCAGCACGATGGGCAGCGTCTGCGAGGCCTCGGTCTGGGTGAACATCAGGGCCAGCAGGAACTCGTTCCAGCTGGTCAGGAAGGTGAACAGCACCACCGCCACCAGCGAGGGCAGCGACAGCGGCAGGAACACCCGCACCAGCGCCTGGAAGCGCGAGCAGCCATCGACGCGCGCGGCCTTGTCCAGCTCATCCGGCAGGCCCTCGAAATACTGGACCAGGATGAACACCGAGAACGGCACGGTCACCGCCAGGTAGGTCAGCACAAGCGAACCGATGGTGTCGAGCATCCCGAGGTTCTTGATCACCAGGAAGAACGGCACCACCAGCGCGATGTCCGGGATCACCCGCGTGATCAGGATGAAATAGACCGAGGCATCGCGCCCCCAGAACCGGATCTTGGCCAGCGCATAGGCCGCGGGCACGCCCACCAGCAGGTTGAGGATCACCACGAGCGTCGCGACGAGGAAGCTGTTCCACATCGCCGGCAGCAGGTTCTTGGCCGTCGAGGGGATGAACCCACCCGAGGCCGGGTCCTGCCCGCTGCGGGTCTCGTAGGTGATCTCCTCCTCCTCGGTGGCGCTGAAGATCGCCTCGAAGTTTTGCAGAGTCGGCTCGTCGGGGATCCAGTGCGGCGGGACCGAGACGATCTCGGCCTCGGTCTGGAAGGACGAGGAGACCAGCCAGGTCACCGGCGCCAGCACATAGATCGTCAGCACGATCGCGCCGGCGAGGATCACCAGGGTCTGGGCCAGCCGCGCCAGGCGCTGGCGGCGGCGGTAGTCGATCCCACCGGGTTGGGTCAGGGTTTTGTCGGACATGCTCAAACCTTCCGGCCAAGGGTGCGGATGAAGGTGTAGGACAGCGCGAAGGTGACCAGAGCCAGCACATAGGACATGGCCGCGCCGCTGCCGAAGGAGAGGTTGCGGAACGTCTCCACATAGATGTGCCAGGACAGCACATGGCTGGCGTCACCCGGCCCGCCCTCGGTGAGGATGAAGAACAGGTCGAAATGCCGGATCGCCATCATCGTCTCGTAGATCATCACCAGCATGAAGCCGGGCTTCATCGCGGGCAGCGTGACATGGACGAAGCGCTGCCAGACGCTCGCGCCATCGACGCGCGCGGCCTGGTAGAGATCCGAGGGGATGGATTTCAGCGACACCAGCAGCAGGATGGTGGCCAGCGGCACCTCCTTCCACACGAAGGCGTTGGCGATGAGGAAGATCGTCTTTTCCTGATCGCCCAGCCAGATCATGTATTTGTCAATGAAATCCATCTGGTAGAGGATGCCGTTCAGCGCGCCATAGCCGGAATCGTAGATCCATTTCCACATCAAGGCGTTGGCGACATAGGGAATGGCCCAGGGCACCAGCAGGATGGTGGACAGGATCCGCCGGCCGCGGAAATCCTGGTTCAGCAGCAGCGCGACCAGCAGCGCGATCACCGCAATCGCCGACACCGACACCACCGAGAATGTCACGGTGCGCGCCACCGACACCCAGAACAGGTCGTTCGTGAACAGGTCGGTGTAATTGTCGAACCACACGAAGGGCGTGCGGTTCGGGCGCGTCAGCTTGATGCGGAAGAAGCTGAGATAGAGCGAGTAGAGGATCGGGAACACCGCGACCCCCATGAGCACCGCCATCACCGGCGCCAGGAACAGCGCGGCGCTGCGTTCTTCGTAGCCGAACAGGCGGCGCATCCGCCCCCTGCCCGATGGTGGGTTTACGACATCAGTCACGTCTCTGGTCCTGCCTCTGCCCGCTGCGCGGGCCCCCTCGAAAGCACCCGGCGCAGGGCTGTTGACCCTGCGCCGGGGCGGTTTGTCCGTCAGCCTCAGTAGCTGTCTTTCAGCTCATCCCAGAGCGCGGCAGATTTGCCGATCGCAGAGGCGACGTCGCTGTTGCCGAGGATCGCCGCCTGCCAGGCAGAGCCGTTGGTCTCGCTCCATTCGCCGAACCAGGGCGTGACCACGTCCTTCTTCAGGGCCAGCGCCTGCTGGGCCTTGATGATGTCGACGTCGCCGTATTTGCCATAGGCGTCGCGGATCTCGGGATCGTCGAACAGCGGCTTCACGCCGAAGCCCGCGCCGATGTCCATGAACAGCAGTTTCTGGAACTTATACTCGCCGTTGGCCTTGCCGCCGAACCATTCGATCAGCTTGGCGGCGTTCTCCGCGCGCTGCTTGTCCTGGGCCGACTGGGTGGCCATGCCGTGGAAGCGCATCCAGCCCACGGTGTTGTGGTCGCCGTTGGCGCCCTTGGGCATCAGCGCCTGCTTGACGTGGCCGGCGATCTGCGACTGCGCCGGGTCGTTCAGCATGCGCAGGCGGTATTTCGCGACCATCGCGAAGGCGTGGTTGCCCGAGGCGAAGGCCTTCAGGCCCGACAGTTCGCCGGTCTCGACGCAGGCGGGCGACACGATGCCGTGCTTGTTCACCGCGTCCACGACCCATTGCAGGGCTTCGATCGCGCCGTCCTTGTCGTGCTGCATGATCGACTTGCCGGCATCGTCGGTGAAGCGGCCGCCATGCGAATAGACCAGCGACGACATGAATTCGATCAGCCAGCTTTCCTGCGCCATGGCCAGCATCATCGGGTATTCCGAGATGCCCTTCTCCTTCATCACCAGCGACTGCTCGACCACCTCGTCCCAGGTCGCGGGCGGCGCGTCGAAGCCGGCCTCCTTCAGCTTCTGCTCGTCATAGAGGAAGGCCATGAAGTCGGTGTAATAGGTCAGGCCATACTGCCGGCCGTTATAGGTCATCGAGTCGGTGCAGAAATCCTCGGCCTCGGCGTTGTAGGCGGTGAGGAAGTCGAAATCGTCGATCGGCGAGATCCAGCCGGCCTCGGCCCATTCGGGCAGCCAGGCGTCCGACACCCACATCATGTCCAGCGGCGCGCCGCCGACGAATTTGGTGACCATGCCCTCACGGTATTGCGCCCAGGGCGAGTTGCCGTAGTTGACCGCAATGCCGGTGGCGTCGGTGAAGGCGTTGATGTGGCTCTGCACGGTGTCGACCGCGGCCGACCAGGCATGCATGTTGATCGCCTGGGCGCCCTGGGCGCCTGCGATGCGCGCCGGAGCCGCCAGCGCGACCGCGCCCGCCGCGGCGGAGGTCCGCAGAAAGTCCCGCCGGCCGATATGCGATTTGATGAGTCGTGACATGTGTTGTTCCCCTGTTCATCTGTCGGGCCCCGCCGCCGCCGCAACGGCGCACCGCGAGAAACCATCCCTGCCGAGAGGCCAGACGGCCCCTGAGAATCGACGTTAGTGCGTGAATTCTTTGTCGTCAATTGACGACTTATTTTCGCAAGAAAATTTCGCCAACAGGACGCACCTGCGGCACGCCAACCTCGGAAGTGCGGATTCCCTGTGCAGAAAGGCAACCGCGCGGGGGCACGCAGGGCCTCAGGAGAGATCCTCGTTATAGGCCTCAACCATCGGGGCGAAGCCCGACAGGAACATGCGCACATGCATCGCCACGACCTTGTCTTCGGGGATGCGCCAGCTGGCCTTGTAGATGTGGCGCCGGATTGCGTAGTGCGAGATCGAGCCGTGCAGCGTCCAGGCCATCTCATGCGTGGCCGAGCGCTCCTTGGGCAGGGTGACGCCCAGCTCATGCGCCGCCTCGCGCATCAGCACCTCCAGCAGTTGGGTCACGATGCTGGCGATGTAGTCGGGCGCCATCGACGCGTCCGACAGCGACGCATAGAGGAACAGGCGCAGCCATTTGCGCGTCAAGGTTGTCTCGAGATAATCGACGTAAAAGCGTCTGAAACGGGTCTCGACCGGCACGCTGCGGTCCTGCAGATCGACGAACCAGCTGGCCTTGAACGCGCCGAGGATCTCCTGCCGGTAGACCTCGGCCAGCAGGTCCTCCTTGGTCGGAAAGAAGCGGTAGAGCAGGCGCTGCGACACGCCGCAGGCATCGGCCAGGCGCCGCGTCTGTCCCGTCAGCCCGTTCTCGGCGAAGAAATCCGAAGCCGTCTCGAGGATCTGGGCCCGCCGTTCGGCATGCGGCAGCCGCGCCGCGCCGCTGGCCGCCGGCTCTTTCTTGGCGCGACCCGCCTGGCGCCCCTTTTCCCGCAATGCATCGGATTTCGCCTTCACGCCTTCACCCCTTTTCCGGCCGCTGCTTGGCTTAGCCCAATCCCCCCATGACGCCAAGGCATGTTCCTCGGTTCGACTGTCATTGAGGGGGACACCTTGTCGTCACCTGATGACTTATCTATTGCATTCCCGCGAGGATAGCGACTAGCCTTTTTGCAGGCGCACCACGGGCGCGCAGCGACGAATGAACGGGAAAACCATGATCTACGAAAAACGCACCTATCGCATCACCGCGGGCAAGGCCCCGGAATTCCTCAAGCTTTACCAGGCCGAGGGTCTGCACATCATCACCAGATACGCCAAGCTGATCGGCTGCTGGGTGACCGACAGCGGCCCGCTCAATTCCGTCGTGTTCATCTGGGCCTATGACGACTACGGCCACCGCAGCGCGCAGCGCGCCAAGCTGGGCGCCGACGCCGAATGGCAGAGCTTCGTGCCCAAGATCCTGCCCTACCTCGATTACCAGGAGAGCGTCTTTCTCCAGCCCGCCGCCTTCTCGCCGCTGGGCTGAGAAATCGGGGGGGCCATCCGGCCCCCCTTTTTCCTTGCCGGTCCGTCGCGGCGGCGCGCGGCTATTTCTGCGTCAGCCCGCCCGCGATGTTGCACAGCATCTCGAACATCACCGACACGCCGAGGAAGGCCGTCCCCCCGGAACTGTCGAAGGGCGGCGAGACCTCCACCAGATCGGCGCCGGCGATGTTCACCCCCGCCAGCAGACGCGCCACCACAAGCGCCTGGAACGAGCTCGGCCCGCCGACCTCGGGGGTGCCGGTGCCCGGCGCGAAGGCCGGATCGATGAAGTCGATGTCGTAGGAGACATAGGTCGGGCGGGTGCCGACGATCTCCTTCGCCTCGGCCATGACATCCTCGGGGCCGCGGGCGTGGAATTCCTCGATCGCGATCACGCGCACCCCCACGCTGTCGGCGAAGTCGCGGTCCTCGCTGTCATAGGTGGTGCCGCGGATCCCGATCTGGACGACGCGCCTGGGGTCCAGCAGCCCCTCCTCGATGGCGCGCCGGAAAGGGGTCCCGTGCGTGTATTTCGTGCCGCCGAAATAGCTCTCGAACAGGTCGGTGTGGCTGTCGAAATGGATCATGCCCAACGGCTCGGGCTTGCCCAGGGCACGCAGGATCGGCAACGAGCACAGGTGGTCGCCGCCCGCCGTCAGCGGCACGATACCCGCCGCCCGCACCTTTTCGTAGAAGGCGGTGATCCGCCCCATGCTGTCGTGAAGGTCGGCGGGGTTGGGCGCCACGTCGCCGAGATCGGCGCAGTTCACCATCTCGAACGGGCGCACCCCCGTCGCGCCGTTCTGGGCACGGATCATGGTGGACATGTCGCGCAGCTGGCGCGGGCCGTGCCGAGGGCCGGGGCGGTTGGTGGTGCCGCTGTCCCAGGGCGTGCCGATCAGGCCGACCTGCACATCCTTCAGCCGCGGGTTGTCGAGATCGACATGCGGCAGGCGCATGAAGGTGGGCACGCCGGCGTAGCGCGGCAGGTCGAAGCCGGAGACGGGATGAAAGAACGGATCGCTGCTCATGTCTGAGTCCTTTGTCAGTGCATCACGCTGCCACCGTTCACGCCGAAGCATTGACCGGTGATGAAGCGGCTGTCGGGGCCGGCGAGGAAAAGCGCCATCGCGGCGATCTCCTCGGGCTGGCCGAAGCGCGCAAGGGGGGTGTCCATATCCTTGGCCAGCTGTTCGGGGCTCATGCTGCCGGGGCTGGTCATGTCGGTCTCGACCGAGCCGGGGGCGATGGCGTTGACCAGAACATGCGGCGCCAGTTCGCGCGCCAGCGTCCGGGTCAGGCTGATGATCCCGCCCTTGGAGGCGGTGTAGGCCACCATGTGCTCGCGGCCCAGAAGGCCGAGGTCGCTGGCGATGTTGATGATGCGGCCCGCGCCGCCGCGCCGGACGAATTCGCGCGCGGCCAGGAAGGTGCCGCGCAGGTTGACCGCGATCACCCGGTCAAAATCAGCCGCCTCGGTCTCGGCCAGCGGGCTTTCGCGCAGGATCCCGGCGTTGTTGACCAGGATCTCCACCGCGCCCAACTGCGCGTTGGCCGCATCGAACAGCGCCTCGACCTGCGCCTCGTCCGAGACATCGGCATCGACGGCGATGCCGTCGGACAGGGCCTTGATTTCCGCCAGCGTCGCCGCCGCCGCCGGGTCGGCATGGTGGCAGATCGCCACCCGCGCCCCCTGCCCGGCCAGCGCCAGCGCGATCGCCCGCCCGATCCCGCGGCTCCCGCCGGTGACCACGGCCACCTTGCCCGAAAGATTCATGACATCACCTCGCCGCGGTCGACGTTGATCGCCTGGCCGGTGATGTTCGCGCCGCCGCTGCTGGCCAGGAACATGTA
The DNA here is from genome assembly GCF_018139985.1 of Actibacterium sp. MT2.3-13A. Classification (GTDB taxonomy): domain Bacteria; phylum Pseudomonadota; class Alphaproteobacteria; order Rhodobacterales; family Rhodobacteraceae; genus JAGSOU01. The sequence goes on from NZ_JAGSOU010000002.1 coordinate 258,184, forward strand.
GATATCGGCCATGTCGGCGGGCTCCATCAGCCCGTCGATGGCCTGGGCCGACATGATCTCGCGCGCGACCTCCTCCTCGCTGCGGCCGCTGCTGCGCGCCAGTTCGCGCAGCGAATTCATCGCCGGGCCGGTCTTGACCCAGCCCGGGCAGACCGCGTTGACGCGGATCCCGCGCGGGCCCAGTTCCTGCGCCCAGGCGCGCATCAGGCCGAGATTGGCGTGTTTGGTCGCCACATAGGCCGAAAAGCCCGGCACCGCCGTGCGCGCCCAGATCGAGGCGGTCAGGATGATCCGCCCGCCCTCCGGGATGCGGCCGATCAGCGTGTCGGTCACGTTCTGGGTGCCGGTGATGTTGATCGCGACGATCCGCTCGAAGGTCTCGTTGCCGGCCGGATGATCTCCGGTCAGCGGCGTCGGACGCTCCAGCCCGGCGTTGTTGACCAGCACGTCCACGCGCTCGATCCCGCGCAGCCGCTCGGTCACCATCGCGGCGTCGGAGATGTCGCACCGGATCGGCGTGACCCTGCCCGGCATCCGCTTCGCCGCCTCGAAGATGGCGTCGGTCGAGGACAGGATCGTCAACTCGGCGCCGGCCCGGGCGAAGCCCATCGCCACGCCGAAACCGATGCCGCTGCTGGCGCCTGTCACCAGGACCGATTTGCCGGTGAAATCGAATGTCACGCTCATGCCGTCGGTCCCCCGCTCTTGCCCATGCTCATTCGGCGTGCCGCCCCTCTTCGCGCATCAGGCGCATGAGGCGGGCCTCCAGCTCTCCATAACCGTCGAGCTTGACCACCCGCTCCTTGTCGGCGATGCGCCGGCCTCCCTTGAAGGCCGGGATGATCTCCTCCTTCAGGCGGCCGGGATGACTGGAGAGAAAGATGATCTTGTCGGCAAGAAAGATCGCCTCCTCCAGGTCGTGGGTCACGATGACCATGGTGGTGCTGGTCTTTTCCGCGACGTCGATCATCAGCTCCTGCATCAGCCAGCGCGTCTCGGCGTCGAGCGCGCCGAAGGGCTCGTCCATCAGCAGCACCTCGGGATCGTTGGCCAGCGTCCGCGCGATCGCGACCCGCTGGCGCATCCCGCCCGACAGCTGCGAGGGGTAGGCATCGGCGAATTTGCCCAGGCCCACGAGGTTGATGAAATGCGCCGCGCGCTCGCGCCGTTCGCCGGCGGGCACGCCGTTGATCTTCATGCCGAATTCGACGTTGCGGCGCACCGACAGCCAGTCGAAGGAGGTATAGGCCTGGAACACCATGCCGCGGTCGCGGCCGGGGCCGTCGACGGCGTGGCCGCCGATCACCACCTCGCCCGCGCTGGGCGTCTCAAGCCCCGCCATCATCCGCAGCACGGTGGACTTGCCGCAGCCCGAGGGGCCGAGCAGCACGCAGATCGAGTTGCGCTCGACATTGAACGTGATGTCCTGCACCGCCAGCAGCTCGCGCCCCCCGCCCAGGTCGAAGGTCTTGGAGACATTTCGGATTTCGAGAATGCTGTCGCGGTCCATCAGCGCTTTTTCCTCAGATAGGGGAACATCCAGCGGTGCAGCGCCGCGAACGCGAGGTCGAACAGCAGCCCCAGCGCGCCGATCACGATGATGCCGGACAGGATTTCGTCGGTTTTCAGGAAGCGCCGCGCGCGCATCATCATCGCGCCGATGCCGGTGGTGGAGGCCACGATCTCGGCGATGACGAGATAGGTCCAGGCCATGGCCAGCATCTGCCGCATGGCGACCACGATATCGGGCAGCACCGCCGGGAACACGACCTTCATCACCACGGTCGAGCGGCCCGCGCCCAGCGTCAGCGCGGTTTCCACCAGCTCTTCGCGGACGTTCTTGGTGTGGTCCATGATCAGCGTGATCAGGAAGAAGATCACCCCGATGAACAGCAGCGCCAGTTTCGGCGCCTCGCCGGTGCCGAACCACATCAGCAGGATCGGGATGAAGGACGGCGCCGGCAGGTAGCGCCAGGCCGACACGAAGGGGGCGAAGATCGCCTCGACCGCCGGGAAGCTGCCCATCAGCACCCCCAGCGGCACCGCGACGGCGCAGGCCATGGCGAAGGCCCCCAGCACCCTGCCGATCGAGATCAGCACGTCGCCGGTGAACCCGCGCTCGATGAACAGCTGGTAGGTGGTGGCGAACACCTTTTGCGGTGCGGGCACCAGCAGCTCATTCACCATGCCGGTGGAAGTGGCAAAGACCCAAATGGCGAAAAACACCACCCAGATCCCGATAGCGGAAAGAAAGCGCTGCCGCCTCCCCACCGGATGCCTGAGCTGAAAAAACCGCTTGGAACGACTGTCAGGGGACAAGGACCATACTCCGTGACGTAGACGGCCAGGGGGCGCGATGCGCCGCGCCCCCTGCCCCTGTTCAATGTGCCGCAAGCGACTGGCGGTAGCCCGAGGCCACGAGGTCGCCCATCAGGCTGCAATCCACGCCCTTGGCGGCATCGACGGTCTTGTCCATCAGGCCCAGCTTGACCCACCACTCGTTGGTCAGCGCGATCGAGTCCACCATCGAGCCATTGGCCATCCCGAACGGACCGTCGCCCTCCAGCACGCCGCACAGACGGGCCGATTCATCGAAGTCCATCATGTAGATGCCACCCTCGAAGCTCTTGCCGTTGGTGCCGATGACGTAGCCGATGTCCTCTTCCGGCCATTGCAGGAAATCGGCCATCAGCTTGTTGGTCTCCTCGGTGTGCTGGTTCCAGTAGCCCAGCCCCTCCCAGCGCGCCTTGAGCACGGCGAGCGCCACGTCGCGCTTCTCTTCGATGAAGTTCTTGTTCATGTAGAGGGCGTCCATGAAGATGCCGGTCTTCAGCACCTCCGGGTTGCCGGTGTTCACGACGCTTTTCGCGCCGGGGCTGGCCTCCAGCACCTTGGAGATCCAGGGCTCGTACATGTAGGCCGCCGACAGATCGCCCGACAGCATCGGCCCCACGGCCTCGTCGGCGTTCAGGTTCACCCATTCGACCTGGCCCGGGGAAATGCCCACCGAATCCAGCCAGATGCCCATCAGCAGGTGGCCGATATAGGCCTGCGGCGCGGCGACCTTCTTGCCGGCCAGGTCCGCGGTGTCCACCTCGGGGGCCAGGATCACATGATCGACGCCGTAGGACGGGTTGAGGAACGCCACGTTCACCACGTCGGTGCCGCGATCCACGATCAGCGGCGTGTAATCCGCGGTGCAGCCGTAGACGTCGATCTGCCCGGCCGCCAGCGCCGAATGGCCGCCCAGCGGGTCTTCGAAGATGGTGATGTTCAGGTCATGATCCGGGAGCAGGTCCTTCTGGCGCGCGACTTCCAGCATCGCGTATCCGGGCCAGGACACGCAGACCCCGACATTGACGGTTTCGGCGGAAACAGCGCCCGCGCCGCCCCCCACCGCGATGGCCGCCGCAGCGGCGATGTTCAGACATGGGCGCATGGTCTTACCTCACTGTTTGGTTTGCTTGGCTTTGTCGTTTCCCAAAAAATCGTATCGGATAAAATTTTTTATTCAATAAAAATTTATGCTGCGCTAAAGTTCCCTCATTCCGCCCGCCAAGCCCCGGGCAGCAGCAGTTGGGAGACCTCCGTGACCACCCTTCGAGCACGCCAGAAGGAAGACCGGCGAAACCGCATCGTGTCGTCGGCAAAAACCCTTTTCAGAAAGCACGGATACGAAAAGACCACGATCGAAGGCATCGCCGAGGCCGCGGGCGTATCGGGGGTCACGGTGCACAACTATTACGGCACCAAGGCCGGCGTGCTTCTGGCGCTGGTGATCGAAAGCGACAAGCAGCTGATCGAGCGGCTGGAAGACTCGTTGTCGCGCGACGAGGATGACCTGATCGAACTGACGATCCAGTTCGCCCGGCACATCCTGGACCATGCCATCGCGAATCTCGACAAGGAGATCTGGCGCCAGGTGATCGCGGCGGTGACGACCAGCGCGGGCACCCAGTTGACCAAGGCCTATTTCAAGCTCGACCAGCAGCTCGCCTTCGTGCTGGTGCGCCGGATCGAGGCGCTGCAGGCGGCCGGAAAGATTCCCGAAAGCGTGAACGCCGTGCATCTGGGCAAGGCGCTGTTCCATCTTGAGAACGCCCGTTTCATCCAGTTCATCTCGTCCGACGACTGCACCCAGAAGGACATCGAAGAACGCCTGCGCAACGACCTGACCGCCCTGTTCGCGGTCCGCGCGGCATGACGGCCGCGCCCGCCCTCCGGCCCGCTGGCGGCCGCCCTGTCACGCCCATTAAGGAGTAACCCATGTTCCTGCACCCGATCGACTGGCCCGAGGGGAAGCGCTGCGCGGCGGCGGTGACGTTCGATATCGACGCCGACTCGCTGATCCGCACCGCCCGCCCCGAGGACGCCGAGCTGCGGCTCCAGCCGGTCTCGATGGGGCGCTACGGGCCCACGGTCGCGGTGCCGCGCATCCTTGAGACCTACCGGCGGCTGGGGCTGCGCCAGACCTTCTTCATGCCCGGCTGGGTGATGCAGACCTATCCCGCGACGGTGGAGGCGATCCTCGAGGGCGGGCACGAGATCGGGCATCATTCCTGGTGCCACGAGGACCCGATGGAGCATTCCGACGACCGCGAGGCGGAGCTGTTCGAACGCGCGCTGGAGGTGCATGTGCGAATGACCGGGCGCAAGCCGCGCGGTTACCGCGCGCCGGTCTACAGCCTGACGCCCAGGATGGTCGATCGGCTGATCGCGCATGGCTTCCTCTACGACAGCTCGATGATGGCCGACGACCTGCCCTATCTGGTCGAAACGCCCGCCGGCAGCCTGATCGAGATCCCGCCACATTGGGGCACCGACGACTGGCCGCCCTTTGCCCATTTCGGCGAGATCGACTACCTCATGCCGGTGCGCGCGCCCAGCGACGGCATCCGCGCCTTCACCGAGGAATTCGACGCCGCCCATGAGGCGGGCGGGTTCTGGATGCCGGTGCTGCATCCCTTCCTGACCGGGCGGCTGGCGCGCTGGCGCGAGTTGGAAAGGCATCTCGAACGCTATGTCGCGCTGGGGGACGTCTGGTTCGCCCCGCTGGAGGACATCGCCGCCCATGCCGCAACGCAGGCCCCCACCCTGCGGCGCGAGCGCGTCGGCTGACCGCACCCTCCCCGGCCCGTCTTGCGCGACGGCGGTTCAGCGACGATAACGGGCCGGTCGAGGGCGAAAGCCGGCCGCAGAGCCGCCGCCGCGCCACTCGACCGCGGAGCAATGGACAGGGAGAGACGATCATGGCCGGCCCCGAGCTGATTGCGATCGGAAGCTATTTCGACTGGGACATCGCGGCGATGCAGGCCGCCTACACGGTGCACGCCGTGGACAGCCCCGAGGCGCTGACGGCACTGCCCGAGGCGCGGCGCCGCGCGGTCCGGGCGATCGCGTTCAAGGGCCACGCGCCGCTGGGCGCGGCGCAGATGGACCTGCTGCCCGGCCTCGGCATGATCGCCAATTACGGCGTCGGCTTCGACGCGATCGACGTCGCCGCGGCCCGCGCCCGCGGCATCCGGGTCAGCAACACGCCCAACGTTCTGAACGACGACGTGGCCGACCTGGCCGTGGCGATGCTGCTGGCGCAGTCGCGCAGGCTGATCGAGGGGTCGGACTGGGTGCGCTCCGGCGCCTGGCCGAAACAGGGCGAACTTCCGCTGAACCGCAAGGCCAGCGGCCGTCGCGCGGGCATCGTGGGGCTGGGCCGCATCGGGCGCGAGATCGCCGACCGGCTGGCCGCCTTCAAGATGGAGATCCACTATCACTCCCGCACACCCAAGGACACGCCCGCGGGCTGGACCTACCACGCCGACCCGGTGTCGCTGGCGCGCGCCGTCGACGACCTGTTCGTGGCGCTGGTCGGCGGGGCCGAGACCACCGGTTATGTGTCCCGGGAGGTGATCGAGGCGCTGGGCCCGGACGGGGTGATCGTCAACATCTCGCGCGGCTCGACCATCGACGAGGCGGCACTGCTGGACGCGCTGGAAAGCGGCGCGATCCGCGGCGCGGGCCTCGACGTGTTCCACAACGAGCCGAACATCGACCCGCGCTTCCTGAAGCTGGACAACGTGGTGCTGCAACCGCACCAGGGCTCGGGCACGATCGAGACCCGCAAGGCGATGGGCGAGTTGCAGCGCGCCAATCTCGCCGCCTTCTTCGCCGAAGAGGCGCTGGTCACGCCCGTCACCTGAGTGACGGGCGTGCCAATTCCGCTCAGCTGGCGGCGACGGCTTCCTGCCGCTGCGCGCCGAGGCCCTCGACCTCGATCTCCATGACGTCGCCGGGCCGCAGGAAACGCTGCGGCTTCAGCCCCATGCCCACGCCCGAGGGCGTGCCGGTGGCGATGATGTCGCCCGGGCGCAGCATCATGAACTGCGACATGTAGGAGATGATCTCGGCCACGCCGAAGATCATGTCCGAGGTGTTCGAATCCTGCATCACCTGGCCGTTCAGGCTGAGGCGCAGGTTCAGGTTCTGCGGGTCGGCGACCTCGTCGGCGGTCACCAGATAGGGGCCGGTGGGGCCGAAGGTGGGGGCCGATTTGCCCTTGATCCACTGGCCGCCGCGCTCGATCTGGAAGGCGCGCTCGGAGACGTCGTTGATGGTGCAATAGCCCGCCACATAGCTCAGCGCGTCGGCCTCGGAGACGTAAGAGCACTCGCGCCCGATCACCACGCCCAGCTCGACCTCCCAGTCGCTCTTCTCCGAGCCGCGCGGGATCACCACCGGATCGAACGGCCCGGACAGGGCCGAGGTCGCCTTGGAGAAGATGATCGGCTCTTTCGGCGGCTCGGCGCCGGTCTCGGCGGCATGCTTGGCGTAGTTCAGGCCGATGCAGTAGAAGTTCGGCACATCGGCCAGGCAGCTGCCCAGCCGGCCGGGGTTCTCGACCACCGGCAGATCGTCGATGGCGATCTGGCGCAGCGCGTCGAGCGCCTCCAGCGAGACCCCCTCGCCGCTGAAATCGCCGACCCGCCCCGACAGGTCGCGCACCGCACCGCGGTCGTCGAGAATGCCCGGTTTTTCCTGGCCCTCAGGCCCGAAACGCAAGAGTTTCATCCGCTCTCCCTTTGTCAGATGTCAGATATGTTGGTGGAATCCGGTATCCGGCCCGCCCGACGGGCGTCGCGCTCCTCGAACAGGTCCGAGATATTGATCAGGATGTGTTGGACGTGGCTTTCGATCTCGCGCGCCACGAACTCGGTGTCGCGCGCCTTCAGGCCGCGCACGATCTCGCCATGCTGATGCAGCGCGCGCGCGCGGTCGCTGCGCTGGCTGGCCGACAGGTAACGGGTGCGCCACAGCCGCGCGATATAGGCGCCGTGGGTCTCAGCCAGCGCGGGGTTGTGCGAGGCCTCGGCGATCGCGCGGTGAAAGGCCATGTCGGTTTCGAAGAAATCCAGAGAATTCGCGTCGCCCGATATCTCCAGCATCTTGTCCTGGAGGGCCGCGATCCGGTCCAGTTCCTCGGCCGTGGCGTTGGCGCAGGCCAGCTTGCCCGAAAGCACCTCCAGCGCGCTCATCACCGCGAGGTCGTCGGTCACCTCCTTGAGCGAGGGATCGGCGACCACCGGGCTGCGCGAGGGGCGCAGGATGACGAGCCCCTCCTTGGCAAGGATTCGGATGGCCTCGCGCATCGGCGTGCGGCTGACACCCAGCTCGGCCGCGTTGTCGCGTTCCTTGATGCTGGTCCCTGGCGCGAGTTTCCCCAACAGGATGTCGCGGCGCAGAGAATTCGCAATTTGCTCAGGAAGCGTATGAGTGCTCATTTTCTCGTCTTTGTTCAATCCGTTACCCAACGCACCTTATCAGCCATCCTCGATCCTTGGATATAGGTCCCTTGATAAATTTTGGTATACCAAAAATCGTTGATTGTCGAGATTGACTTGGTTAGCCTGCCCGGGCGTTCGGTATACCATCCCCAAAACACCAAGGGTGGCGCCGACCCCAAGCACATTTTTGTGCCTTGTTCAAAGGGAGGAAGACTATGACCTGCAAGACCTTGCTGATGTCGGCTGCCATGGCCGCCGCCATCGCCGTGCCCGCAACCGCGGAAACGCTGCGAATCCAGACTCATTACGCGCCGGAAACGGTCTCGGGCAAACTGGCCGCGCAATTCGTCGACGACGTGGAGACCATGTCCGGCGGCGATATCGACATCGAGATGTTCTACTCGTCCTCGGTCGTCAAAACGGTGGAGACCTTCGACGCCGCGGCCAACGGGATTCTCGACTGCGACATGACCGGCGGCGCCTACCAGACCGGCAAGAACCCCGCCTTCCAGTTCGTGGGCGACATCATGGGCGGCTACGACACGCCCTGGCAGCAATACGCCTGGCTCTACAACGGCGGCTTCGAAGCGGCGGATTCGCTCTACAACCAGTTCAACATGAAGCTGGTCGGCTGGTGGATCTACGGCCAGGAATCGCTGTCCTCCTCCAAGCCGATCGCCGGCCCCGCCGACCTGGTGGATTTCAAGTTCCGTTCGCCCCCGGGCCTGGAGACCGAGATCTTCGCCGAACTGGGCGCCAAGCCGATCGTGATGGATTTCACCGAGATCTTCACCGCGCTGGAAACCGGCATCATCGACGGCACCGATGCCTCGGGCCTGGCCAACAACGTCGGCCTCGGCCTCTATGACCTGGTCAAGCACGCCACCTATCCCGGCTTCCACTCGATGCCGTCGGACCACCTGGCCTGCCGCCTGGACAAGTGGGAAAGCCTGAGCGAGCAGCAGAAGCGCATCATCGACACCGCGATGCAGAAGCTGTCGTTCCAGATCGCGCTGACCTTCGAAGTGGCCAACAACGAGGCCGCCGCCAAGCTGCGCGCCGAAGGCGTCACCCTGCATGACTGGTCCGAAGAGGATCGCGCCTCCTTCCGCGCTGCGGCCCAGAAGGCCTGGCAGACCTGGGCGGACAAGACCCCCGAGGCCCGCGCCCTGGTCGACAGCCACATCGCCTTCATGACCCAGCTGGGTCTGATGAACTAGTAACGCCTCAACGGCATTCGAACAGGGCAGCCCCCCGGCCGGGGGGCTGCCCATCCTTCCCTGCACCGAGTTTGAGAAAGGGCCCACCATGCACAGGTCCGAGTCCGTCAAGGACATCATCTGGCCAACCGCCTTCATCATCTGCCTCGGGTATCTGATGTGGTACTTCCCGCAGTTCATCGTCCTGCTCGGCTGGGCGAACGATGCCATCGCATCGCAGAACCCGCCGGCGGACGCGCTGGATTTCCTGATGCTTTTCGGCGCGATCGCCACGCTTGTCGTGGGTATCGTCAAGGCCGACACGACCATCGGCGAGGGAGTTGTCGAGACGCCCTTCGACCGGGTCAGCCTTTTCCTCGGCCGCGCGACCATGATGCTGATCGTGGTCCTCGTCGCGGTCATGACCTACGAGGTCATCGTGCGCTATGTGTTCGAGCGCCCGACGCTCTGGGCCAACGAACTGTCGCTGTGGATGGCCGGCTTCATCTTCCTGCTGGCCGGGCTTTACGCCATGCAGCAGCGCAGCCATATCCGCATCTACCTGCTCTACGACGTCATGCCCCGCTGGCTGCAACGGCTGTGCGACATCATTTCGGCCGCGCTGATCGTGGTCTTCGCGCTGGCCATGGTTTACGGCAGCTACAACGAGGCGCATGCCAAGTTCCTGCGCTGGGAAACCTTCGGCACCGCCTTCGACCCGCCGATCCCGGCAACGCTGAAACCCATGATCCTGCTGCTCATCCTTCTGGTGGCGATCCAGGCGGTGTTCAATCTGATCGCCGACTGGAACAAGCTGCCAGAACACCATGCCATCATCGACGAAGAAGAGGTGGAGGACATCATCCACAGCGTCGAGGAACATTCCCACAAAGTCGAGAAAGGCTGATCAATGTTCGATATCGGAACCATTTCGACAATCCTGCTGGTGTCGATGCTCGTTCTGCTGGCCATCGGCATGCCGCTGGGCTTCGCCTCGGCCATTCTCGCCGTCGGCGTGCTGGTGATGAAATTCGGCCCCGACCTGCTGTTCGGAACCTTCGGCACGGGGCCGCTGAACATCCTGGCGCAACGGGTCTACGGGCTGCTGACGGACTATGTCCTCATCTCCATCCCATTGTTCATCTTCATGGCGAACCTGCTGGAACGCTCTGGCATCGCCAGCGAGATGTACAATTCGCTGAACGTGTGGCTGTCGCGCACCCGCGGCGGGATCGCGATCGTGACCTCGATCATGGCGGTGATCATGGCCGCCATGTCAGGCATCATCGGCGGCGAGGTGGTCCTGCTGGGCCTGATCGCGCTGCCGCAGATGCTGCGGCTGGGCTACAACCAGAACCTCGCCATCGGCACGATCTGCGCCTCCGGCTCGCTGGGCACCATGATCCCGCCCTCGATCGTTCTGATCATCTACGGCCTGATCACCGAGACCTCGATCAAGGCGCTGTTCACGGCCAGCTTCCTGCCCGGCTTCATGCTGGCATCGTTCTTCATCATCTACATCGTCCTGCGCACGCAACTGAACCCCTCGCATGCCCCCCTGCCCGAGCCCGTGCCCGGTGAGCCGGCAGGCCGCGAGAAGGGGCTGCTCTTCGGTACGTTCCTGCTGACCCTGATCGCGGGCTTCAGCAGCGTGCTCTTCCTGCGCGCGGTGTTCCTGACCGTCACCGGCCAGAACACGGCCGCCGAAGGGGTCGATTCCATCGCCTTCGGCACGGCCGATTACGTCGTGAAGTTCGGCGTCGCCACCGCGGTGGCCCTGGCGCTGATCTTCTTCGTGGCGGGCCGCGAGCGACTGGCGCAGTCCTGGAGCATGGGCAAGGGCCTGGTGGCGCCGCTGGTGGTGATCGGCGTCGTGCTCGGCTCGATCTACGGCGGCATCACCGGCATCACCGAGGCCGCCGGCATGGGCGTGATCGCGGTCGGCGTGATCGCCGCCATCCGCGGCGAGATGAGCGTCCACCTGCTGTTCGAAAGCCTCAAGCGCACGCTGAAATCCACCGGCACGATCATCTGGGTGACGATCGGCGCCACGGCGCTGGCCGGTGCCTACACCATCGCGGGCGGGCCGACCTACATCGCCAACACGATCATCGGGGCGGAACTGCCGACCATGGGCATCATCCTGATCATGATGGTGATCTTCCTGTTCCTCGGCGCCTTCATGGACTGGGTCGGCATCGTGCTGCTGGTCATGCCGGTGTTCCTGCCGATCGTGCTGCGTCTGCCGGTCGAGGAACTGGGCGTGTTCGGCAATCTCGATCCGCGCCATGTGGCGATCTGGTTCGGCGTCGTGTTCACCATGAACATGCAGGTCAGCTTCCTGTCGCCGCCCTTCGGACCGGCCGCGTTCTACCTGAAATCCGTGGCGCCGCCGCATATTTCGCTGACCGACATCTTCCGCGGCTTCATGCCCTTCATCGGCATCCAGCTGCTGGCGCTGTCGGTGCTGCTGATCTGGCCGCCGATCGTGTCGCTATTCCTGTAAACTGGGCGGCGGGCCGCACGGCCCGCCCCCGATCCCTTTCATTAGGACCCGAGACATGACCTCCCAAACCCAGACCTCCCCCGCCACGATCCGGCTGGACGCGGCCGACAATGTCGTCACCGCCGTGCGCCCCCTCGTCGCCGGCGAGGAGGGCGCCACCCAGCCCATCCCGCGCGGCCACAAGATGGCCACCGAGTTCATCGCCAAGGGCGGGCGGGTGCTGAAATACGCACAGCTCATCGGCTATGCCGCCGCGGATATCGCGCCCGGCCAGCATGTGCACACTCACAACCTCGAATTTCGCAACGTCAGCCACGATTACGAATTCTCGACCAACCTGCGTCCGGTCGAAAAGGTGGCCAGGCCCGACACCTTCATGGGCTACCGGCGCGACAGCGGCCGGGTCGGCACGCGCAACTACATCGCGGTGCTGACCTCGGTGAACTGCTCGGCCACGGCGGCGCGGATGATCGCGGCGCATTTCACCCCCGAGGCGCTGGCCGCCTATCCCAACGTGGATGGCGTGGTCGCCTTCGTGCATGGCACGGGCTGCGGCATGGCCGGCTCCGGCGACGGGTTCGAGGCGCTGCAGCGCGTGATGTGGGGCTATGCCCGCAACCCCAATGTCGGCGGCGTGCTGATGGCGGGCCTGGGCTGCGAGATGAACCAGATCGACTGGCTGATCGAGGCCTACGGACTGACCCCCGGCCCGCTGTTCCAGACCATGAACATCCAGGACGTGGGCGGCATCCGCAAGACGGTGGAGCTGGGCATCAAGAAGATCGAGTCCATGCTGCCCATCGTCAACGAAAACACCCGCACCGAATGCCCGGCCTCCGAGCTGATGGTGGCGCTGCAATGCGGCGGGTCGGACGCGTGGTCGGGCATCACCGCCAACCCGGCGCTGGGCTATGCCTGCGACCTGCTGGTGGCGCAAGGCGGCACCGGCGTGCTGGCCGAAACGCCCGAGATCTACGGCGCCGAGCACCTGCTGACCGCCCGCGCGGTCAACCGGGATGTCGGCGACAAGCTGGTCGGCCTGATCAACTGGTGGGAGGATTACACCGCCCGCAACCTGGGCAGCATGGACAACAACCCCAGCCCCGGCAACAAGAAGGGCGGGCTGACCACCATCCTCGAAAAATCGCTGGGCGCGGCGGCCAAGGGCGGCACCACGCCGCTGACCGGCGTCTACAAATATGCCGAGCCAGTGACCGCCCGCGGCTTCACCTTCATGGACAGCCCCGGTTACGACCCGGCCTCGGTCACCGGCCAGATCGCCTCGGGCTGCAACCTGGTGGCCTTCACCACCGGGCGCGGCTCGGCCTTCGGGGCGAAGCCCTCACCCTCGATGAAGATCGCCACCAACACCGAGATGTACAACCGCATGGTCGAGGACATGGACGTCAACGCCGGCCGCATCCTGACCGAGGGCGCCAGCGTCGAGGAGGTCGGGCGCGAGATCTACGAGATGCTCCTGCGCATGGCCAGCGGCGAGAAGAGCAAGTCCGAGGCGCAGGGCCTGGGCGACTACGAGTTCGTGCCCTGGCAGATCGGCGCGGTGATGTGATGGCGGCACCGGGCGCATTGCGGGCGGGGCTGATCGGCGCGCATATCGGGCGCACCCGCCTGCCCGCCGCTTTGCGCATGATGTGCGAGGAAAGCGGGCTCGATTTCGCGTTCGAGCTGATCGACACCGCCGACCGGCCGGAGTTCGATTTCGAGGAAACCGTGGCCGCCTGCCGCGCCGCGGGCTGGAAGGGCGTCTCGGTCACCCACCCGCACAAGGCGCAGGCCGCCGACTGGGTGGACGGCGCCATGGCCGCGGGGCTGCGCGGGCTGGGGGCGTGCAACACCATCACCTTCGGCCCGCCGCTGCGCGGCTTCAACACCGACTACACCGGATTCCTCTCCGCCTGGCGGGCGGAGCGCGGGGCCGCCCTGCCCGGCCGCGTGGCGATGGCGGGCGCCGGCGGCGTGGCGCGCGCACTCGGGCCGGCGCTGGCCCGGCTTGGCGCGCGCGAGATCGCGATCTGGGATGCCCGCCCCGAAAGGGCCGAGGAACTGGCGCAGCGCATCGGCCCGGCGGCGCGCGCGGTGCCCATCGCGCAGGCCGCCGAGATCGCCGCGGCCAGCGACGGGTTGGTCAACGCCACGCCCCTGGGCATGGCCGAATATCCCGGTTCGGCCTTTCCCACCCCCCTGTCCGGCGCGCCTCAATGGGCCTTCGACGCCGTCTATACGCCCACCCGGACCGCCTTCGTTCAGGCGGCGGAGGCGGCCGGCGCACAGGTGATCACCGGCTTCGCGCTGTTCAAGCACATGGCGCTGCGCACCTTCGAAGCCTACACCGGCCTGCCGCCCGACGCCGCGCGGATCCTGCCCCGGCTCGACTACCTCATACCTGACAAGGAGTTGACGACATGAGCAAACCGACAATCGGATTTATCGGCCTGGGCCTGATGGGCTCGGCCATGGTGGAATGCATGCAAAAGGCGGGCTATGACGTAACCGTTCTGGGCCACCGCGACCGCACCGGCATCGAGGCAGCGCTTGGCCGCGGCGCGACCGAGGCCGCAAATGCGCGTGAAGTGGCGGAGAACTCCGACATCGTGATGTTCTGCATGGGCACCTCCGCGCATGTCGAGTCCCGCGTCTATGGCGAGGACGGCGTGCTGGCCGGCCTCAAGGACGGCGCGATCGTGATCGATTTCGGCACCTCGCTGCCTGGCTCCACCAAGAAGATCGGCGCCGATATGGCCGCCAAGGGCGCCACCTATCTGGACGCGCCGCTGGGCCGCACGCCCGCGCATGCCAAGGAAGGCAAGCTGAACATCATGTGCTCGGGCGACAAGGCGGCCTATGACAGGGCCAAGCCGGTGCTCGACGCGCTGGGCGAGAACGTGTTCCACCTCGGCGAGCTGGGCACCGGCCACACGATCAAGCTGATCAACAACTTCTTCGCCATGACCACCGCCTGCGCCATGTCCGAGGCCTTCGCCCTGGGCGACAAGGCCGGCGTGCCGCGCGAAAAGCTTTATCAGGTGATGTCGGCCGGCCCGCTGCATTCGGGCATGATGGATTTCGTCAAGGCCTTCGCCACGGAGAAGAGGATCGACCTCGCGTTCTCGATGAACAACGCCGCCAAGGACGTAGGCTATTATCGCAGCATGGCCGAGGAACTGGGCGCGGCCTCGCGGATGTCGGCCTGCGCCGCGGACACCCTGGCCGAGGCGATCGAGGCGGGCTGGGGCGACCGCATGGTGCCCGAGATGGTCGACTACCTCGCCGGGAACATCCAGAAATGAGCCGCCTCATCGGAAAACGCGCCTTCGTCACCGCTGCCGGCCAGGGGATCGGCCGCGCCATCGCCGAGGCATTCGTGGCCGAGGGCGCCGAGGTCACGGCGACCGACCTGAACGGCGGCTGGCTGGGAGGCATCGGCGCGGCGCATGCCTTTGCGCTGGATGTCACGGACAAGGCGGCGCTTCAGGCGGCCGTGCGCGAGGCGGCGCCGGACCTGCTGGTCAACTGCGCGGGCGTCGTGCATTCGGGCTCCATCCTGGAGGCCACGGATGACGAGTTCGACTTTGCCGTGAACCTGAACGTGCGCGCGCAGATGCATGCCATCCAGGCGGCGCTGCCCGGCATGCTGGGCAAGGGCTGCGGCGCGATCGTCAATATCAGCTCGGTCTGCTCGTCGATCCTGGCCGCGCCCAACCGCTTCGTCTACGGCACCACCAAGGCGGCGGTGATCGGGCTGACCAAATCGGTGGCGCTGGAATATGTGACCCGGGGCATCCGCTGCAACGCGATCTGCCCGGGCACGGTGGACAGCCCCTCGCTGCACGAAAGGCTGCGCGCCACCGGCGACTACGAAAAGGCCAAGGCCGATTTCATCGCCCGCCAGCCGATGGGCCGGATCGGCACGCCGCAGGAGGTGGCCGCGCTGGCGGTCTACCTGGCAAGCGACGAATCCGCCTTTACAACCGGACAGGCGCATGTGATCGACGGCGGCTGGGCCGCCGGCTGAGGCTGAAACGGCCGGGGCCCTGCCCCGCTGCCGCGCGCCATCCCGGCGCGCGGACCTACTCTTGGGACTGAACCGCGATGGCTCCGACATATCTCCAGCCGCCGCGCCCGGACCGCAAGCCGGCCAAGGCGCGCGAGGACCGGCCGCTGGCCGGCGTCCTGATCATGTGCGGCGCGGTCCTGTTCTTCACCGGCATCGACAGCTCGGCCAAGTGGCTGATCCTGTCAGGGCTGCCGGCGCTTCAGGTGGTCTTTGCCCGCTACGCGGGGCATTTCCTGGCCTCGCTGGTGGTGTTCCTGCCCCGCGAGGGGCTGTCGGCCTTCCGCTCGCGCAATCCGCTGCTGCAATTCCTGCGCTCGGCGCTGCTGCTGGGCAGCACCGCGCTGAACTTCACCGCGCTGACCTATCTGCCGATCACCGTGACCACCGCGATCTTTTTCGCCGGGCCGATCGTCGTCTCGCTGCTCAGCATCCCCATCCTGGGCGAGCGGGTGGGCATCCGGCGACTGATGGCGGTGTTGGTGGGCTTTTCCGGCGTGCTGGTCGTGCTCCAGCCCTGGGGGGCGGAATTCCACCCCGCGATGTTCCTGTCGCTGGGCGCGATGAGCTGCGCCTCGCTCTATTTCGTGCTGACGCGCCTGCTGGCCGGCACCGAGAGCAACGCCACCAGCCAGCTGTGGTCCAGCGGCCTTGCCACGCTGGTCTTCCTGCCCTTCATGCTGAAGGTCTGGATCTGGCCCGAGACGATCACGGGTTATGTCGTGCTGACCCTGATCGGCACTTTCGGCGTGCTGGGGCATTCGCTGGTGACGGTGGCGCACAGGCTGGCAGACGCATCGGTGCTGGCGCCGGTGGTCTATCTGCAACTGCTGTTCGCCACGGTGGCGGGGGTGCTGCTGTTCGCCACGCTGCCGACGCTGTGGACGCTGGTCGGCGCGCTGATCATCGTCGGCTCGGGCATCTATATCTGGGCGCGCGAGCGGCAGCTGAAAAAATAAGGGCCGCCCGAAGGCGGCCCTTGCGATCGAAGCAATCGGGGCTGCTCAGCCGCGCCCGATATAGGGCATCGCCGTCGCCATCACCGTCATGAACTGCACGTTGGCCTCCAGCGGCAGGCGCGCCATGTGCAGCACCGAGCTGGCCACATGGGCGGCATCCATCACCGCCTCGGCCCGGATGGAGCCGTCAGCCTGCGGCACGCCCACGGTCATCGCCTGCGCCATGTCGGTCAGCGCGTTGCCGATGTCGATCTGGCCGCAGGCGATGTTGAAGGCCCGCCCGTCGAGGCTCAGCGTGCGCGTGAGCCCGGTCACCGCGTGCTTGGACATCGTGTAGGGCGCCGAACCCGGCCGCGGCACATGCGCCGAGACCGAGCCGTTGTTGATGATCCGCCCACCCTGCGGGTCCTGCCGCCGCATCAGGCCGAAGGCCGCCCGGGCGCACAGGAACATGCCGGTGATGTTCACGTTGCTCAGCGCCAGCCAGTCCTCGACCGCGATCTCGTCGATCATGGTCGAGGGCAGGCCCATGCCGGCATTGTTGAACAGCACGTCGAGCCGCCCCCATTCGTCGGCCAGCCGGCCGAAGCCGGCGTCCACGGCCTGCGCGTCGGTCACGTCGAGGGGCAGCACCAGCGCGCGCGCGTGGCCCTGCGCGGTCTCCTCCAGCGCCTCCGCCCGGCGCCCGACCAGCGCCACGCGCCAGCCCTCGTCCAGGAACAGCCGCGCGGTGACCCGGCCGATGCCGCTGCCCGCGCCGGTGATCAGGATGCTCTGTGCGGTGTCGTTGCTCATCAGGGTCCTTTCCCGGTCAGTGGTTGTCGCGCGGCAGGTCCTTGGCCACGCGGTGATAGCAGGTGGCAAGCTCCAGGCAGCCGCCATCGGCCAGCTGGCCGACATGGGTGCGATAGATCTCCTGCCACGGCGTCTGGTGGTGGATCTCCGGCGCGGTCCAGGCGGCGCGGCGCGCCTCCCATTCCGCGTCGTCGACCAGCGCGTTCAGCGTGCATTCGTTCAGATCCAGACGCACCCTATCGCCGGTTTGCAGCAGCGCGAGGCCGCCGCCGACCACCGATTCCGGCGAGGCGTTGAGGATCGAGGGGCTTTCGGAGGTGCCCGACTGGCGCCCGTCGCCCACCGTCGGCAGGTGGTTGATGCCCGCCCGGATCAGCGCGTCGGGCGGCTGCATGTTTACCACCTCGGCCGAGCCGGGATAGCCCACGCAGCCCACGCCACGGATGAACAGGATCGTCTTCTCGTCGATCTCCAGCGCCGGATCGTTGATCCGCTCGTGGTAATCCTCGGGGCCTTCGAAGACCACGGCCCTGGCCTCGAACGTGCCCTCGGCGCCCGGAGCCGACAGGAACCGCGCCCGGAAATCCGGCGAGATCACGCTGGTCTTCATCAGCGCCGAGTCGAACAGGTTGCCCGACAGCACCAAGAAGCCCGCCTTGTCGCGCATCGGCTCGGCCACGGTCTTGATGACCTTGGTGTCGCGGCTCTCCCAGCCCTCCAGGTTCCCGCCCATCGGCTTGCCGGTGACGGTCATGGCGGCCTCGTGCAGGCGGCCAGCCTTGCGCAGCTCGCCCATCACCGCCGGCACGCCGCCGGCGCGGAAGAAGCTCTCGCCGAGGTATTCGCCGGCGGGCTGCATGTTGACCAGCAGCGGCACGTCGAAGCCGACCTTCTGCCAGTCGGTGACGTGCAGCTCGACGCCGGCGTGGCGGGCGATGGCCTGCAGGTGCGGCGGCGCGTTGGTCGAGCCGCCGATGGCCGAGTTCACCACGATCGCGTTCTCGAACGCCTCGCGGGTCAGGATGTCGGAGGGCTTGAGGTCCTCGTAGACCATCTCCACGATCCGCCGCCCGGTCTGGTAGGCCATCGCCATGCGCTCGCGGAAGGGCGCGGGAATGGCCGAGCAGCCGGTCAGGCTCATGCCCAGGGCCTCGGCCATGGCGTTCATGGTGCTGGCGGTGCCCATGGTGTTGCAATGCCCGAGGCTGGGCGCCGAGGCGCAGACCCGGCTGATGAATTCGTCATAGTCGATCACGCCCTCGGCCAGCAGCCGGCGGCTTTCCCACACGATGGTGCCGGAACCCGCCAGCTGGCCGTTCCACCAACCATCCAGCATCGGGCCGCCGTTCAGCGCGATCGCGGGCAGGTCCACGGTGGCCGCGCCCATCAGCATCGCCGGCGTGGTCTTGTCGCAGCCGGTGGTCAGCACCACGCCGTCGATCGGGTAGCCGTGCAGCACCTCGACCAGGCTCAGATAGGCCAGGTTGCGGTCCAGCGCCGCGGTCGGGCGCTTGCCGGTCTCCTGGATCGGGTGCACGGGAAACTCCATCGGGATGCCGCCCGCATCGCGGATGCCCGCCTTGATCCGGTCCATCAGGAAGACGTGGATCTTGTTGCAGGGCGCGATGTCGCTGCCGGTCTGGGCGATGCCGATCACCGGGCGCTCGCCCTGCAATTCATCGCGGGTGTATTCCTGGTTCTGGTAACGCTCCAGGTACAGCGCGGTCATCCCAGGGTTGTTGGGGTTATCGAACCATTCCTGCGAACGGAACTTCCTGTTTGCGCGTGTATCGCTCATGGCGGCGCTTCCTTCTGCATGGTCGGAGGACTTCTCTCTTTTCACAGGATTGCGATTTGGTATACCAAATGCAATAGCTTTCGCATCCCCGCGACAGAAAAGCCGAACGCCCGACCGGAGGACACCCAATGACCACGCCCCGCCCTGTCATTCTCGCCGCGCTGTGCAGCCTTGCCATGCTGGGCGCAGCCCCGGGCCAGGCCGCCGAGACGGACGAGTCGCCGCGCGCCTGCGTCGAAGCCCAGGCCGCCGCCGGCGCTCCCGCCGCCGACTGCGTGAACCGCGCCCATGCCGCCTGCCTGCAGTTCGAACAGGGCAGCGCGGCCGGAATCGCCTGCTTCCTCGAGGCCAAGGACGCCTGGGGCGAACGCATCAGAACGCGCATGGAGGAGATCGGCGCCGCCGCCTCCGAAGAGATCGCCATGATCGCCGGCATCGAGGTGAAATACGACCTCCAGGCCAACCTGCTGCAATGCGACCGGATGCGCGAGTTGACGCTGGTGCGGCAGGATCCCGACGCCGCCACGACCCACGCCAACGCCCGCTGCGAGGCCACCGCCGTGGGGCTGGCCTATGTCAAGCTGCTGCTGCAGTCGGAGAAGATCGACTAGGGACCGGCCTCAGATGAGTGACGCGAGACGCAGGGCCTTTCGCCGCGGTTTCCGGGATTGCAGCCCCTTCGTGCTGGTCGTGATCCCCTATTCGATGCTCTTCGGCGTGGTGGCGCGCGACGCGGGGTTGGCGGTCTACGAGGTGATGTCGATGTCGGTGCTGGTGATCGCGGGGGCCTCGCAGTTCACCGCGCTGGCGCTGATGCAGGAACACGCCCCGGTTGTGGTGGTGCTGCTGGGCGCGCTGGCGGTGAACCTGCGCATGGCGATGTATTCCGCCGCGCTGGTGCCGCATGTCGGCGGCGCGTCACTGCGCCAGCGGCTGCTGATGGCCTATCTGATGGTGGACCAGACCTTCGCCGTCTCGGTCAAGACCTTCGAGGAAGAGCCGAAGATGCCGCTCGACCAGAAGGTCGCCTATTACTTCGGCTGCGTCATGGCGGTCTGCCCGCTGTGGTATGTCTGCACCTTCGCGGGCGCGGTGCTGGGCCAGGCGATCCCGCCCGAATTCGCGCTCGATTTCGCCATTCCGGTGTGCTTCATCGCGCTGGTGGCGCCGATGATGCGCAGCCTGCCGCATGTGGTGGCGGCCGGCGTGTCGGTTCTGGCCGCGGTCCTGTTCGGCTGGATGCCCTACAACCTGGCGCTGGTCGTGGCCGCGGCGCTGGCGATGGTCGCGGGCGCGCAGACCGAATACTACCTTCAGCGCCGCGCGGTGCGGGCATGATCGAGCGCGACATCTTCTGGACGGTGACCGTCCTGCTGGGGATCGGCACCTTCCTGATCCGGTTTTCATTCCTCGGTCTGATGGGGCGGCGCAGCCTGCCGCCCTGGGCGCTGGTGCATCTGCGCTATGTCGCTGTGGCGGTGTTCCCGGCGCTGATCACGCCGCTGGTGCTGTGGCCGCCGGCGACCGGGGGCGAGACCGACCCCGCGCGCCTGATGGCGGCGGGGGCGGCCTTTGTCGTGGGCGTCCGGTTCAACGTGATCGGCGCGATCGCGGCCGGGATGGCCACGCTCTACCTCTCGCAATACCTGCTGGGCTAAACCTTCGCGAAGGCGCTCTTGGCGCCGCCGGTCTTCTGCGACTTGAAGATCGAGCTGGCGTCCGGCGCCGGCGGCAGCGGGATGGTGACCGGCACCTGCTCGAGCCGCGGCGTCAGGCACAGCTCTCCGGTGACGAGCCGGTCCTGCAAATCGTCCCACAGTTTCCGCTGGCCGAGCGAGTGGATGTAGGAGCCCGCCCCCAGCAGCGGCCAGGCATCGGCCGCGTGGCATTCGTAGAACAGGATCAGCCGCGCCCGGTCGCTGGTGTTGGGGGCCGAGCCGTGCAGCACGCGGGCATGGTGCACGGTCATGCTGCCCGCCTTGCCGGTCAGCGTCACCGCCTTGTCCAACTCGAACAGCGGGTCGTCGGGATCGACCGCGCCGCAGAACACGCCATTGGCCATGTGGCTGAGGATCGGCCCCTTGTGGGTGCCGGGGATGACCATCAGCGGGCCGTTTTCCTCGGTCACGTCCTCCAGCATGAGGCCGAAGGCCAGCATGGTGTCGTTGGTATGGGGGTAGAAGGCCCAGTCCTGGTGCCATTCCACCGCCGCCCCGCCGCCCGGCGCCTTGGTGTTGAGCTTGCTGGTCTGGATCATCGTGTCCGGGCCCAGCAGGTCGTTCAGCACCTCGGTCAGGCGCGAATTGCGCAGCAGTTCCCAGAAATAGGGGTGCTGCTTGTGCGGCAGCTTGATCCGCGTCAGCCGCGGGGTCTCGGCGCTGTGGCCCTCGTCGAGGTCATAGACATCGTTGCTTTCGCTCACCGCGCGCGACTTTTCGATATAATCGTAGGTGATGCGCCGCAGCTCGGCCAACTGCTCGTCGGTCACGGCGTTCTCGACCATGAGATAGCCGTTGCGGTCGTAGAAGTCCCTTTGGTCCTGTGTCAGCATCTGGCCGCCCTCCCTTGCGGCGCGAAAGGCGCGGGGGGATCATCCCCCCGACGCGCTCACTTTCCCTTTTTCACCTCGGCGGCGAGGTCCATCCCGTTCAGCGCGGCGACATGGTCCGACAACATCGGCACATAGTCGCCCCCCTTCCCGATCGCCTCGGCATGGGTGAAGTAATGCTTGATCGCGGCCCCCATGATGTTCACCACGCCGGCGTCGCTGGCCATGTTCGCGGCATAGCGCACGTCCTTGCTGGCATTGGCGATGGTGAACTTGTGCGCGTCGCGGTCGCGGCCCACGGCGTAACGCATGAAGGTCTCGAAAAAGCCGTTCGACAGCCGGCTGCCGCCGATCACCTGGTTCACCGTCTGCGGCGACAGGCCGACCTTGGCGGCCATCACCACCGCCTCGGAATAGAGCGCGGCGTAGCCCATCGAGAGGAAGTTCATGATCAGCTTCATCCGGTGCGCGCTGCCCACGGGGCCGACATGGTTGATGGTGCCCGCCCAGCATTCGATCACCGGCAGCACGGTCCTGAAGGTCTCCTCCGAGCAGCCGACCATCGCGTCCAGCGTGCCCTCCTCGGCCTCCTTCGGCGTGCGGCCGAGCGGCGCGTCGACCAGGGTCATGCCCGCCGCCGCCATCTCCTCGGCCAGCGCGACGGTCGAGGACGGGTCGGCGGTGCTGGCGTCGATCACGATCAGCCCGGCCTTGCCTGAGGCCAGGATGCCGTCCGCGCCGCGGATCACGCCTTCGACCTGCGGGCTGTTGGACAGGCAGATATGGATGATGTCGCAGGCCTCGGCCATCTCTTTCGGGCTGGCCGCCTCGCGCGCGCCCTGGCCGACGAGATCCTCGACCGGCTGGCGGTTGCGGTGGCCCTTGACCATCAGATCATAGCCGCCCTTGAGGATGTTCTTGGCCATGCCGTGGCCCATGTAGCCCACCCCGATGAACCCGATCACCGGCTTCCTGGTTGCGTCTGTCATGTTCTCTCCCGTGAGTTGTCTAAGCAGTTTTTCAGAGGCTGGCCGTGATGCCGCCATCGACATAGAGCGTGTGGCCGTTGACGAAGCTGGAGGCCGCCGAGGACAGGAAGACGCAGGCGCCCACCAACTCCTCGACCCGGCCCCAGCGCCCGGCGGGGGTGCGTTTCTCCAGCCAGGCGCTGAACGCGGGGTCGGCGACCAGCGCGGCGTTCAGCGGCGTGTCGAAATAGCCCGGCGCGATGGCGTTGACCTGAAGCCCGTATTTCGCCCAGTCGGTGGCCATGCCCTTGGTCAGATTCGCTACCGCCCCCTTGGAGGCGGTGTAGGGCGCGATTCCGGGCCGGGCGAGCTGCGACTGCACCGAGGCGATATTGATGATCTTGCCCGCGCCGCGCGCAATCATGTGCCGCGCCACCGCCTGGCCGACGTAGAACACCGACGAGACATTGGTGCGCATCAGCCGGTCGAAATCGGCGATGGGAAAATCCTCCAGCGGGGCGCGGTGCTGCATGCCGGCGTTGTTCACCAGGATGTCGATCGGGCCCTCGTCGCGCTCGAATCGGTTGACCGCCTCGGCCACGCCCGCCGCGTCGCAGGCGTCGAAGGGCAGCTCATGCACCTTGTAGCCCTCGTCGCGCAGGCCATGCGCCGCCGCCGACAGGCGCTCCGCGTCGCGGCCGTTGAGCACGACATGCGCGCCCGCCTGCGCCAGCCCGCGCGCCAGCGCGTGGCCGATGCCCATCGACGAGCCGGTGACCAGCGCCGTCGCGCCCGTCAGATCGAAGAGTTTCATGGTTTTCTCCCTCCCCGGCAACAATTTGCCCGCCGGGGACCGGCGCCCCGGAGACGGGCGCCTGCGGATTCTCCGACGAGCATCTTGATGCTTTCCCGAAATGGTATACCATTTTGCCGAACGCGCAAGCCGCCACGGGCCAGGGCGCGAAACCATGACCGAAACACCAAAGGGAGGGCCGGGATGAAAGCACTCTTCGTTCATTCCGCCAAGGATCTGCGTCTGTCCGACATTCCCCGCACGGCCCCCGGCCCCGGCGAGGTGCGCCTGCGCCTGAGCCGCGGCGGCATCTGCGGATCGGACCTGCATTACTGGCGCCACGGCGGATTCGGCACCGTGCGCCTGCGCGAGCCGATGATCCTCGGCCACGAGGTCGCGGGCCATGTGGTCGAGACCGGCCCCGGCGTGACCGGCCTCGAGGAAGGTCAGCTCGTGGCGGTCTCCCCCTCGCGCCCCTGCGGGGACTGCCCCTATTGCCTTCAGGGCCTGCCGAACCATTGCCTGAACATGCGTTTCTACGGCTCGGCCATGCCGTTCCCGCATATCCAGGGCGCCTTCCGGGAGGAGCTGGTGGCCCGGGCCGCGCAATGCGTGCCCGCCGACGGCCTGACCCCCGCCGAGGCCGCGATGGCCGAGCCGCTGGCGGTCTGCCTGCACGCCACCCGCCGCGCTGGTGAGATGCTGGGCAAGCGGGTGCTCGTCACCGGCTGCGGCCCGATCGGGGTGCTGGCGATCCAGGCCGCGCGCCGCGCCGGCGCCGCCGAGATCGTTGCGACCGACATCACCGCGGCGCCGCTGGGATTCGCCAAGGCCATGGGCGCGGACATCGTGCTCAACACCGCCGAGGATCCCGAGGCGCTGGCCCCCTACTCCGCGGCCAAGGGCTGGTTCGACGTGCAATTCGAATGCTCCGGCGCTGCCCCGGCGCTGGCCGCGGGAATCGCCTGCCTGCGCCCGCGCGGGGTGGTCGTCCAGCTCGGCCTGTCGGGCGACATGAGCGTGCCGATGATGCAGGTCACCGCCAAGGAGCTGGAGCTGCGCGGCGCCTTCCGCTTCCACGAGGAATTCGCCACCGCCGTCACCCTGATGTCGAAGGGCCTGATCGAGGTGAAGCCGCTGCTGACCCAGACCTTCGCGCTCAACGAGTTCGAGACCGCCTTCGAGACCGCCGCCGACAGGGCCCGGTCCATGAAGGTGCAGCTGGATTTCACGGCATGACCGGAGCCACCCGATGCTGAGTTTCGCCGCCGCCGTCTTTCTGCTGCTCATCACCCCCGGCCCCGGCGTGCTGTCCACCGCCGGCGTCGGCTCGGGGTTCGGCTTCCGCTTCGGGCTGCGCTATGTCGCCGGGCTGTTCATCGGCACCAACCTCGTCTCGGTCGCGGTGATCTCGGGGCTGGCGGCCATCGTGCTGGGCGTCCCGGTGATCCGCACCGCGCTGTTGCTGGCCTCGGCCGCCTACCTGCTCTATCTCGCCGGGCGCATCGCCTTTGCCGGCTCGAAGATCGCCTTCATCGAGGCCAAGGCCGCCCCCGGCATCCTGGCCGGCATCCTGCTGCAGCTTATCAACCCCAAGGCCTACGCGGTGAACACCACGCTGTTCACCGGATTCGCGTTCTACCCCGACAGCCTGGCCGCGGAGACCGCGATGAAGCTCATGATCCTGAACGCGATCTGGATCCCCATCCACCTCGCCTGGCTCTATGCCGGGGTGGCGCTGAAACGGTTCGAACTCGCCGCGCATCACCAGTTCCGCATCAATGTCGTCATGGCGCTGTCGATGCTGGCGGTGGTGGCGCTGGCGCTGCTGTCGGGCTTCAACGGAGACGCATGATGAAGATCACCGCCATCGAGACCATCCGCATCGCGGAGCGCCCCAACCTGCTTTGGCTGCAGGTCCATACCGACGAGGGCGTGACCGGCCTCGGCGAGACCTTCTTTGGCGCGGCCAGCGCCGAGGCGCATGTGCACGAGACCCTGGCCCCGCTGATGCTTGGCGAGGACCCGCTGCGTATCGAGCACCTGGCGCGCAAGGCCGAGGGTTACCTCGGCTTCCGCTCCTCGGGGGCGGAGACGCGCGGCAACTCGGCCTTCGACATCGCGCTGTGGGATCTCTTCGGCAAGGTCACGGGCCAGCCCGTCGCGCAGCTTCTGGGCGGGTTCACGCGCGACGCGATCCGCACCTACAACACCTGCGCGGGCACCGAATATGTCAAGGACAACGCGGGCCAGCAGACCGGCAATTACGGGCTGGCGGCGGGCGGGACCTATGACGACCTGAACGGCTTCCTGCACCGCGCCGACGAGTTGGCGCTGTCGCTGCTCGAGGACGGCATCACCGCGATGAAGATCTGGCCCTTCGACGCCGCGGCCGAAAAGACCAACGGCGCCGACATCTCGGCCGCCGACCTGCGCGCCGCGCTGGAGCCGTTCGAGAAGATCCGCAATGCCGTGGGCGACCGCATGGACATCATGGTCGAGTTCCACTCGATGTGGCAGCTCCTGCCGGCGATGAAGATCGCCCGCGCGCTGGCGCCCTACGGCACCTACTGGCACGAAGACCCGATCCGCATGGACAGCCTGTCGCTGCTCAAACGCTATGCCGAGGCCTCGCCCGCGCCCATCTGCGCGTCTGAGACGCTGGGCGGCATAGGCGCCTTCCGCGACCTGCTGGAAACCGGCGTGGCGGGGGTGGTGATGCTCGATCTCAGCTGGTGCGGGGGCTTGAGTGCGGCGCGCAAGATCGCCGCCATGGCCGAGGCGCACAAGCTGCCGGTGGCGCCGCATGACTGCACAGGGCCGGTGGTTCTGGCGGCCTCCACCCACCTGTCGCTCAGCGCCCCCAACGCGCTGATCCAGGAAAGCGTGCGCGCCTTCTACCGCACCTGGTACCGCGACCTCGTCACCGCCCTTCCGCAGGTGCAGGACGGCATGATCACCGTGCCGCCCGGCCCCGGCCTGGGGCTGGAGCTCAACCCCGAGCTCGACCGCGCCTTCACCACCACACGACGCATTTCGAACTGAGAGGACAATCATGACCACCCGCCCCTATTCCGGCATCTGGCCGGTCGCCCCGACCCCTTTCCACGACGACGGCACGCTGGATCTCGACGGGATGCGCCGCGTCCTCGACTGCATGATCGACCAGGGCGTCGACGGCATCTGCATCCTGGCCAATTTCTCGGAGCAGTTCCTGATCTCCGACGAGGAGCGCGACACGCTGACCCGGCTGTCGCTGGAGCATGTCGCCGGCCGCGTGCCGGTGATCGTGACCATCAGCCATTTCTCGACGCCGATCGCGGTGGCCCGCGCCGCCCAGGCCAAGGAACTGGGCGCGGCGATGGTGATGATGATGGCCCCCTATCACGGCGCGCTGCTGAAAGGCACGGCCGAACAGACCTACGAGCAATTCGCCCGCGTGGGCGAGGTCGGCATCCCGATCATGGTGCAGGACGCGCCGCTTTCGGGGGTCGATCTGCCGGTGCCGCTGCTGGTGCGAATGGCGCGCGAGATCGAGATGGTGAAACTGTTCAAGATCGAATGCCCGCAGGCCGCGGCCAAGCTGCGCGCGCTGATCGCCGAGGGCGGCGACGCGATCGAGGGCCCGTTCGACGGCGAAGAGGCGATCACCCTGATGGCCGATCTCGACGCCGGCGCCAGCGGCTCCATGACCTCGGCGATGATCCCCGACCAGATCGCGCCGGTGCTGCGTCACCACGCGGCGGGCGCGCGCGACGCGGCGCTGGCCGCCTATGCCCGCGTGCTGCCCGCGATCAACCATGAGAACCGGCAATGCGGTTTCCGCGCGGCCAAGGCGGCGATGGCCGAGGGCGGCGTGATCGCGTCGGAGTTCTGCCGCCACCCAATCGCGCCGCTGCACCCGCAGACGCGGGCCGCGCTGATCGAGCTGCTTCGCCCCCTCGACCCGGTCGTGCTGAGCTGGGGCAAATGAGCGTAACCGATGCCATTGAGGCCCTCGCGGCGCTGCTGGGCGAGAGACTGAGCACCGCCGCGGCGCTGCGCGACAGCCACGGCGCGAACGAGGCGCATTTCGCGACCGCCCTGCCCGATGCGGTGGCCTTTCCGCGCAGCGCCGCCGAGGTGGCCGAGATCCTGCGCCTGTGCGCCGATCACGGCTGCCCGGTCACCGCCCACGGCGCCGGCAGCTCGCTGGAGGGGCACCACCTGCCGGTGTCCGGGGGCGTCAGCCTCGACATGACGCAGATGGACAGGGTCCTCGCCATCCACGCCGAGGACATGGATGCGGTGGTCCAGCCCGGCGTGACGCGCGAGGCGCTGAACGACGCGCTGCGCGGCACCGGGCTGTTCTTTCCGGTCGATCCCGGCGCCAACGCCACGCTGGGCGGCATGGCCGCCACGCGGGCGAGCGGCACCACCGCGGTGCGCTACGGCACGATGCGCGACAACGTGATGGCGCTGGAGGTGGCGCTGGCCGACGGCCGCGTGATCCGTACCGGCACAAGGGCGCGCAAATCCAGCGCGGGCTACGACCTGACAGGGCTGTTCGTGGGCTCCGAGGGGACGCTCGGGATCATCACCGAGCTGACCCTGCGCCTGCACGGTCTGCCCGAGGCGGTGTCCGCCGCCACCTGCCGCTTTCCCGACGTGGACAGCGCCGTGAACACCGTGATCGCCACCATCCAGACCGGCCTGCCGATGGCCCGGATCGAGCTGGTGGACGAGATGATGGTGCGCGGCTTCAACCTCTACGACAAGGGCGCGCTGCCCGAGCAGCCGCACCTCTTCGTCGAGTTCCACGGCTCTCCGGCGGGGGTCGCCGAACAGGCCGAGACCTTCGGCGAGATCGCGGCGGAGTTCGGCGGCGCCGGCTTCGACTGGTCGACCCGGCCCGAAGACCGCAGCCGGCTGTGGCGGATGCGGCACAACGCGCATTACGCGATCCGCGCCCTGCGGCCGGGCAAGCGCACGCTCAGCACCGATGTCTGCGTGCCGATCTCGCGCCTGGCCGAAGCGATCGGCGCGGCGCGCGCCGAAAGCCGCAGGCTGGGGCTGACCTGCGCCATCGTCGGCCATGTCGGCGACGGCAATTTCCACTGCGGCATCAGCCTCGACCCCAAGGACGCCGGCGAAATGGCGCGGGTGGCGGAATTCAGCGAGACCCTGGTGCAGCGGGCGCTGGCGCTGGGCGGCACCGCCACCGGCGAACACGGCATCGGCATCGGAAAGCGCAAATACATGCGCGCCGAACATGGCGGGGCGGTGGAGGTCATG
Source organism: Actibacterium sp. MT2.3-13A (assembly GCF_018139985.1). Lineage (GTDB taxonomy): Bacteria > Pseudomonadota > Alphaproteobacteria > Rhodobacterales > Rhodobacteraceae > JAGSOU01. Next base: position 286,874 of record NZ_JAGSOU010000002.1, read on the forward strand.
CAGGCGATCAAGCACGCGCTCGACCCCGACGGGATGCTCAACCCGGGCAAGCTGCTGCCCTGACAGAAAAATGACGCGGACCGGCAAGGCCGCGACGAAGTTGGAGGAAACGACATGCTACCGATGACGAACAATCTGGGCGAGGCGCTGCTGGTGGGCCGGGTCTGGCGGCCCGGCGCGGGGCCGGCGCTGGTCACCCTGCGCGGTGATCGGGTGATCGACATCACCTCGCGCGAGACACCCACTATGCGCGACCTGATGGAGCGCGACGACCTGGCCGATTACCTGCGCGGCGCGCGGGGCGAGGATATCGGGGCGCTCTGCGACATCGCCGCGGCCTCGACCGAGGGCGCGGGGGCGGACGGCCTGCGCTTCCTCTCGCCCGCCGATCTGCAGGCGATCAAGGCCAGCGGCGTGACCTTCGCCGAATCCATGGTCGAGCGGGTGATCGAGGAACAGGCCGCCGGCAACCCCGACCTGGCGCAGGAGATCCGCGCCCGCGTTCAGGGCGCGATCGGCGGCTCGCTCAAGGGCATCGTGCCGGGCTCCGACCAGGCGATGCAGGTCAAGGCGGTGCTCCAGGCCGAGGGGCTGTGGTCGCAATACCTGGAGGTCGGAATCGGCCCCGATGCCGAGGTCTTCACCAAGTCGCAGCCGATGGCCTCGGTCGGCTGGGGGGCGTCGGTCGGGCTGCACCCGATCTCGAAATGGAACAACCCCGAGCCGGAGATCGTGCTGGCCATCGACAGCCGCGGCCGCATCCGCGGCGCGACGCTGGGCAACGACGTGAACCTGCGCGACATCGAGGGGCGCTCGGCGCTGCTGCTGGGCAAGGCCAAGGACAACAACGCCTCCTGCGCGATCGGGCCGTTCATCCGGGTCTTCGACGGCGGCTACACGCTGGACGACGTGCGCGGCGCCGAGCTGACGCTGCAGGTCGAGGGCGAGGACGGCTTCGTCCTGGACGGCCATTCCTCGATGACCCAGATCAGCCGCGACCCCGAGGACATCGTGCGCCAGACCATCGGCCGCCATCACCAGTATCCCGACGGCTTCATGCTGTTCCTCGGCACGCTGTTCGCACCGATCCAGGACCGCGACGCGCCGGGACAGGGCTTCACCCACAAGGTCGGCGACGTGGTCAGCATCCGCGAGGCCGGCCTGGGCGAGCTGCGCAACACCGTGCGCCTGTCCACCGACTGCCCGGAATGGGCCTTCGGCACCGGGGCGCTGATGCGCAACCTCGCCGGCCGGGGCCTGCTGTGAGCGCGCCTGAGATCTTCGACGACACGCCCTGCCAGCTCGGCGAAAGCCCGCTGTGGCACCCCGGCCGGCAGGAGCTGTTCTGGGTCGACATCGCGGGCAAGCGCCTGCACGCCCGGCGCGACGCCTCGGGCGCGGCGCGGGCCTGGGCGTTCGACGAGCATGTCTCGGCCGTGGGGTGGATCGACGCCGACCACCTGCTGATCGCCGGCGAGACCGGGCTGATCCGCTTTGCCCTCGACGGCGGCACGTCCGAGACCGTCTGCGCGCTGGAGGCCGACAACCCCGTGACCCGCGCCAACGACGGCCGCGCCGATCCCTGGGGCGGGTTCTGGATCGGCACCATGGGCAAGCTGAAGGAGCCCGGTGCCGGCGCGATCTACCGCTATTACCGCGGCGAGCTGCGCCAACTCTACGCGCCGCTGTCGATCCCCAACGCGATCTGCTTCACCCCCGACCGGCGCTTCGCCCATTTCACCGACACCGAGCGCGGCATCGTCTGGCGCCAGGCGCTGGACGAGCGCAGCGGCTGGCCCGCGGGCGAGCCGGAGGTCTATCTCGACCTGCCGAACACCGAATTCCGCCCCGACGGCGCGGTGATCGACAGCGCGGGCCGTTTCTGGTGCGCGCAGTTCGGCTTCGCCTGCGTGACCTGCCACGATCCCGACGGGCGGCTGCTCGCCCGGATCGACCTGCCGGCGCCGCAGATCACCTGCCCGGCCTTCGGCGGCGAGGGGCTGGGCACGCTTTATGCCACCAGCGCCGCCAAGCCGCTGTCGCCGCGTGCCCGTCCCGAGTTGCGCGAATCCGGCATGACCTTCAGCATCGCGGTCGAGGCCACCGGTCAGGCCGAACCCCGCGTGATCCTGTAAGGAGACGGCATGATGAGCCACCTTCCCAAGACCTTCCTGTCCATCGGCGAATGCATGGTGGAGCTGTCGCCGCTGCGCGATGACGATTTCCACATGGGCTTCGCCGGGGACACGTTCAACAGCGCATGGTACGCCCGCCGGCTGCTGCCCGCGGACTGGACGGTCGCCTACGGCACCTGCGTCGGCGACGACACGGTGTCGGAGAGGATGCGCGCCTTCATCGCCAGCAGCGGCGTCGATGTCTCCACCATCCGCACGGTCCCCGGCACCACGGTCGGGCTCTACATGATCCAGCTTCAGGGCGGCGAGCGCAGCTTTTCCTACTGGCGCGGCCAGTCGGCGGCGCGGCGGCTGGCCGACGACCCGAACTGGCTGGACGGCATCCTCGACCGCGCCGGGGTGGTCCTGTTCTCCGGCATCACGCTGGCCATCCTGCCGCCCGAGGCGCGCACGCAGTTCTGCGCGGCGCTGGTCCGGGCGCGCGCCGGCGGCAAGCTGGTGGTCTTCGACCCCAACCACCGCCCGCGCCTGTGGGACGGCCCCGAGGACATGCGCGCCGGGCTGATGAAGGGCGCCTCGGTGGCCGATATCGTGCTGCCCTCCTTCGACGAGGAGGCGGCGCTGTTCGGCGACGCGGGCCCGGCGGCCACCATCGCGCGCTATGCCAACGCCGGCGCCGGGCTGGTGGCGGTGAAGAACGGCGCCGGCCCCCTGCATGTCTGGAACCGCGACGGATTCTCCCATGCCTTCACCCCGGCCCCGGCGGCCGAGGTCGTCGACACCACCGCGGCGGGGGATTCGTTCAACGCCGCCTTCCTCGCCGCGCATCTGCAGGGCGCGCCGCTGGCCGATGCGGTGCAACGCGGCATGGCGCTGTCGGCCCGCGTCGTGCAGGCCCGCGGCGCGCTGGTCGAAACCGACTGACGGAAAGGACCGCACCGATGACAGACCGCCCGCGCAAGACCCCCGACACGCTGCGCAGCGCCCGCTGGGTCGCCCCCGACGACCTGCGCAGCTTCGGCCACCGCTCGCGGCTGATGCAGATGGGCCATGCCCCCGAGGACTGGGCCGGCCGGCCCTTCATCGGCATCCTTAACACCTGGTCGGACCTGAACCCCTGCCACGGCCATTTCCGCGAGCGCGCCGAGCAGGTGAAACAGGGCGTGCTGCAGGCCGGCGGCTTTCCGGTGGAACTGCCCGCGATCTCGGTCGACGAGACCTTCAGCAAGCCGACCTCGATGCTCTACCGCAACCTTCTGGCGATGGAGGTGGAGGAGAACATCCGCAGCCACCCCCTCGACGGGGTGGTGCTGATGGGGGGCTGCGACAAGTCCACGCCGGCGCTGCTGATGGGGGCGCTGTCGGGCGGCGTGCCGGCGATCTTCCTGCCCGCAGGCCCGATGCTGCGCGGCCATTACGCGGGCCGTGTGCTGGGATCGGGCTCAGACGCGTGGAAATACTGGGATGAGCGCCGCGCCGGCAACATCTCCGACGCCGAATGGCAGGGGGTCGAGGGCGGCATCGCGCGCTCCTACGGCACCTGCATGACCATGGGCACGGCCAGCACCATGACCGCCATCGCCGAGGCGATGGGGCTGACCCTGCCCGGCGCGTCCTCGATCCCGGCCGCCGATTCCGGGCACAAGCGCATGGCGCGCGCCTGCGGCCGCCGGATTGTGGAGATGGTGTGGGAGGACCTGACGCCGGACCGCATCGTCACCCCCGCCGCCATGCGCAACGCCGCGCTGGTTGCAATGGCCACGGGCTGTTCGACCAACGCGGTGATCCACCTGCTGGCCATCGCGGGCCGCGCCGGTGTGGCACTGACCCTGGACGATCTCGACGCGCTGGGGCGCGACATGCCGGTGATCGCCAATATCCGCCCCTCGGGCGAGACCTACCTGATGGAGGATTTCTTCTACGCCGGTGGGCTGCGCGCGCTGATGGCCGAGATGTCCGACCGGCTGGACCTGTCGGCGCCGACCGTCTCGGGCCAGCCGCTGGGCGAGACGCTGGCGGGCGCGCAGGTCTTCAACGACGACGTGATCCGGCCGCTGTCGAACCCGGTCTACCGCGAGGGATCGCTGGCGGTGCTGCGCGGCAATCTCTGCCCGGGCGGCGCGGTGATGAAGCCCGCCGCCTGCGACCCGCGCTTTCACAGCCATTCCGGCCCGGCGCTTGTGTTCGACAGCTACTCGGAGATGAAGGCGGCGGTCGAGGATGAAAACCTTGACGTCACCCCCGACCACGTTCTGGTGCTGCGCAACGCGGGGCCGCTGGGTGGGCCGGGCATGCCGGAATGGGGGATGCTGCCGATCCCGAAGAAGCTGGTGAAGGAGGGCGTGCGCGACATGCTGCGGATCTCGGACGCGCGGATGTCCGGCACCTCCTACGGGGCCTGCGTGCTGCACGCCGCGCCCGAGGCGCATGTCGGCGGGCCGCTGGCGCTGCTGCGCACGGGCGATATCGTGACGCTCGACCTCGCCGCGCGGCGGCTGGACATGCAGGTGGACGACGCCGAACTGGCCCGTCGCCGGGCCGCGTGGCAACCGCCCGAACCGCCCTATGCCCGCGGCTGGGGATGGATGTTCGCCCGCCATGTGGGACAGGCCGACACCGGCTGCGACTTCGATTTCCTGACCCGCGGCTTCGGTCCGGCCGCGGGCGAGCCCGACATCTATTGACGTGAAGGAGCCCCCCGCCATGACCGATCTGCGCGCCGCCCTAACCGGCATTTCCGGCATCCTCGTCACCCCCTTCGACCACGACGATCGGCTGGCCCCCGCCCTGCAAGGCCCCATCGTGGAACGCGCCATCGCTGCCGGCGTCCACGTTCTGGTCGCCAACGGCAACACCGGAGAGTTCTACGCCCTGACCCTGCGCGAGGCCGAGCGCATGGTCAGGGCTGCCGCCGAACATGTCGCGGGCCGGGTGCCGCTGGTGGCGGGCGTGGGGCGCAGCGTCGCCGATGCCTGCGAGCTGGCGCGCGTGTCGAAAGACGCTGGCGCCGCGGCGCTGATGGTGCACCAGCCGCCCGATCCCTTCGCCGCGCCGCGCGGGGTGGTGGAATACGTCCGCCGCGTGGCCGATGCCGGCGACGGGCTGCCGGTGGTGCTGTATCTGCGCAACGATGCCATCGGCACCGCCGCGATTGCCGATCTCTGCGCCATCGAGGGGGTGATCGGGGTGAAATGGGCCACGCCCAACCCCCTGAAACTGGCCGAGGCGATCGCCGCCACCGATCCCTCCATCATCTGGGTCGGCGGGCTGGCCGAGGTCTGGGCGCCGCCGCTCTACGCGGTGGGCGCGCGCGGCTTCACCTCGGGGCTGATCAATGTCTGGCCGGAACGCTCGGTCGCCATCCACGCGGCGCTCGAGGCCGGTGACTACGCCCGGGCGCGCAGCCTGATCGACGGCATGAAGGCGTTCGAGGCGATCCGCGCGCAGGAGCTGAACGGCACCAACGTCACCGGGGTCAAGGCGGCGCTGCACCTGCTGGGCCACGATTGCGGCGCCACGCGCCCGCCCTCGGCCTGGCCGCTGACCGATGTGCAGCGAGCGAACCTTGCCGAGTTCCTGGAGGGCAACGCGGTGCCGCGCTTCTAGGGCCGCTGCGCCCCGTTGGCGGCGACGTAGACGGCATAGAGCGACTTGGTCGCGGTGATGAACAGCCGGTTGCGCATCGGCCCGCCGAAGGTGAGGTTGGCCACCATCTGCGGGATGCGGATCTTGCCAAGCGCGGTGCCGTCCGGCGCAAAGCACAGCACCCCGTTCCGGCAGGAGGTCCAGACATTGCCCCGGTCATCGACGCGAAAGCCGTCGGGCACGCCGGGATCGACCTCGCAGAACACCCGACCGTTCTCCAGCCGGTTGTCGGGCGTCACGTCGAAGGCGCGGATATGGTGCGGGCCGTCGGGGTCGTGGCTGAGCCCGCTGTCGGCGATATAAAGGATGCTCTCGTCGGGCGAAAAGGCCAGCCCGTTGGGCTTGGCGAAATCGGTGGCGACGGCGTGCATCTCGCCGCTTTCGGGGTTGAGGCAGAAGACGAAACAGCCCTCCTGCTCGCGCTCGGAGCGGAAGCCCTCGTAATCCGACATGATGCCGTAATCGGGGTCGGTGAACCACACCGTGCCGTCCGATTTCACCACCACGTCGTTGGGAGAGTTCAGCCGCCCGCCCTGGTAGCTTTCGGCCAGCGTGGTGATTGTGCCGTCGGGCTCGGTCCGGGAGACGCGGCGGGTGCCGTGCTCGCAGGACACAAGCCGCCCCTGCCGGTCGCGGGTGTTGCCGTTGGCGAAGTTGCTGCCGGTGCGGAACACCGACACCCCCGCCCCTTCGGACCAGCGCAGCAGGCGGCGGTTGGGGATGTCGGACCAGACCAGCGTGTTGTGCTCGGCGAACCAGACCGGCCCCTCGGCCCAGCGGCAGCCGGAATACAGTTCCTCGACCTCGGCGATGGGCACGGTCAGGTCATAGAACCTCTTGTCGTAATATTCGTAACTGTCTCCGACCAGGGCCATGTGCGCCTCCCTCTCAGCGTTGCGGTTTGTCGCCTCCGGCGATGGTGATCACGGCCACGATGATCAGGCCGGTCATGATCAGGCGCACGCCGGCGCTGGCGCCGAAGGTGTTCAGCATCGTGACCAGCAGGAACATGAACAGCGCCGCGCCCCAGATCCCCGGCACGTTGGCCCGACCGCCCGCGACCGAGGTGCCGCCAATCACCACCACGGCGATCGAGGCCAGAAGGTATTCCTCGCCCATGTTCAGCGACGCGCCACCGGAGAACCCCGCCAGCACGAAGCCGCAGAGGCTGGCGAGAACCGCGCTCAGCAGATAGGTGAGGAAGCGGATGCGCTCCACCGGGATACCGGCCAGCCAGGCCGCACGCATGTTCTGGCCGATGGCCAGCACCGAGCGGCCATAGATGGTCCGGTTCAGCAGCACCGACATCGCCACCGCCAGCCCGGCCACCACCAGCGCCAGCACGGGGATGTCAAAGACCCGCGCAGTGGTGAAATCGGCCAGCATCGGCGGCGGCTTGATCTTCAGCCCGCGGCCATAGGCGATGGCGGTGGACAGCACCAGAAAGCTCGACGACAGGGTGGCGATGATCGGCGGGATGCGCAGCAGCCGGATCAGGGCGTAGTTGAAGCCGCCCACGGCCACACCGCAGAGCAGCGACACGACCAGCCCCACCAGCAGCATCGCGTCGGCCCCGCCCATCACCTTCATCGCGAGCGAGCCCGACAGCGCGATCGTAGCCGGGATCGACAGATCCACGTTGCCCGGGCCGGTGGTGATGACGAACATCTGGCCCAGCCCGACGATCACCGTGAAGGTGCCGAAGGACAGCGCGGCCGACAGGATCTCCGCCCCGCCCTTGCCGCCGGTGAAGGTCACCGTGGCCAGCCACACCACCAGCAGCCCGAGATAGGACCAGATCCAGGGCCGCGCGGCGAGTTTGGAAATCGCGCCCATCACCTCAGCCCTCCCGCCGCTTGATCAGCGCGCGCAGCGCCAGCACGATGATCAGGATCGCGCCCTGCGCCCCGATCTGCCAGTCCGGTGAAATCTTGAGAAAGATCAGGAACGAGCCCGTCAGCGTCAGCGTCAGCGCGCCCAGAACCGCCCCGATGGGCGACACCCGGCCGCCCACGAACTCCCCCCCGCCCAGGATCACCCCGGCGATGGAATAAAGCGTGTAGCGGTCGGCGATATGCGCGTCCGCCGCCGAGGTCAGCCCGATCAGCGACAGCCCCGACAGCACGCCGAAGGTGCCGGCCGCGGCATACATCACCATGCGGATCTTCAGCAGCGACCAGCCGGCGCGCCCGATGGCGCGGGCATTGCCCCCCGCGCCCCTCAGCACCGCGCCATAGGCCGAACGCATCAGCACGACATGCACCACCAGCGCGATGATCGCGGCGGCGACGATCGGGAACGGCACATAGGGCAGCTTGACCCCCATGACCGCCTTGATCCAGCCCGGCGCCGTGCCGCCCGGCGTGGGCAGGATAATCACCGCCACCCCCAGCCAGACGAAGGACATGCCCAGCGTCACCACGATCGAGGGCAGGTTGCGCCAGTGGATCAGCGCCCCCAGCGCGGCATAAGCCGCCACGCAGCCGATCAGCGCCAGCACGCCCAGCACCGGCGAGCTGGCCAGCAGCGTCGCCCCGATGCTGGCGGTCAGCCCCACGAAAGGGCCGATCGACAGGTCCAGATCGTTGATCGCGATGACGAACATCTGCGCGATGGTCGCCAGCGCGATCGGCACCGCGTATTGCAGCATCAGGTTCAGCCCGAAATAGCTCATCGCGCGGGGCTGGATGTAGAAGATCGCCGCCAGCAGCACCACCAGCGACGCCGCCGGCAGCGCGGCGCGCAGCGCCCGCGGCGAGAGAACCTGCGCCAACATGGTCACGCGTCCTCCGTGAAGGAGGAATGCAGGACCTTTTCCTCGGTCAGTTCGGCGCGGGCGAGGTCGGCCACGATCCGACCGTTGCGGAACACGAACACATGGTCGCAGTTCTTCAGCTCGTCCATCTCGGTCGTGTACCACAGGAAGGTCCGGCCCCTGGCGGCCTCCGCGCGCACGAGGTCGTAGACCTCAAGCTTGGTGCCGACGTCGACGCCGCGCATCGGGTCGTCCATCAGAACGATGTCGGCGTCCGACCCCAGCGCGCGCGCGAACAGCGCCTTTTGCTGGTTGCCGCCCGACAGCGACAGGATGTTGTCGTTCATGTCCGGTGTCTTGATCCCGATCTTGCGTTTCCAGTCCTCGGCCATCTCGGCCTCGGCGGCGGGGTCGATCAGCCCGCCGCGCAGCATCCGCCTCAGCGAGCGCACGCCGATATTGCGCGAGATCGACCACAGCGGGAATATTCCGTCGGTCTGACGGTCGCCCGCGACCAGCGCCACGGCGCCGGTCACCTCGGTGTCGGGGTCGCGGCCTCGGGCGGCGCGGAACACCTGCAGCAGGGTCGCGGTCTGGCCGTGGCCGGCCAGGCCCGCCAGCCCGATCACCTCGCCGCGGCGCGCCTCCAGCGCGGCGCCGCCCGGACGCCCCTTCGGGCGCACCCGCACGCTCAGCGGTCGCTCCTCGCGCCGGTCCGCCGCCTGCGCCGCCTGACCGGCCGCGGGCGCGCGCGCCACGGTGCCCATCGCGGCGACCAGCGTGTCGCGGCTGAATCCCGTCGCGGGCCGCTCGGCCACGACGCCGCCGTCCTTCATCACCACGATGCGGTCGGAATAATCCAGGATTTCGCCCAGCACATGCGAGATCAGGATGCAGCTCGCCCCCTGCCCGATCGCCTTGCGCATGTATTGCAGAAGCTGCCCCGCCGTCACCGCGTCCAGCGACGATGTCGGCTCGTCGAGGATGACCAGGTGCAGCGGCGCGGCGGTGACGGTGAAGGCGCGCGCGATCTCGACCATCTGGCGCTTGCCGATCGACAGGTCGCCCACATGGTCGCCGGGCTGGATGCCGTGGCCGGGAAATATCTCGTCGAGCTTGCCGAGGATCAGCGCCCCCGCCCGCCCGCGCCAGCCGGGCCCCTTGATCGTGGGATGCACGACGCGGGTGTTCTCGGCCACCGAAAGGTTGGGGCACAGCGACAGTTCCTGGAACACGCAGCGGATGCCCATCTGATGCGCCAGCGCCACCGAGTAACGCTGGCGGATGTCTTCGCCGAGGATCCGCATCTCGCCGCTGTCCGGCGACAGGGTGCCGGCCAGCACGTTCATCAGCGTGGACTTGCCGGCGCCGTTGTGGCCGACCAGCCCGAGGCATTCGCCGGGACGGACCGTGAGATCGACCCCGGCCAGCGCCCGGACGGCGCCAAAGCTCTTGGCGACATTGGAGAAATCGACAATCGGCAGTGGCGCCTCGGGCATGGCCGGGATCCTCGGTCAGGGTCTCGCCGCAGGCTTATTCGCCGGCGACGACGGCCTCGGCATCGGCCAGCGAATATTCGACGTTGGCGACACCGCCGGGTTCGGTATTGGCCAGGCTTTCCTCCAGGTTGTCCTGGTTGATCTGCAGGAAGGGCACGGTCAGATCCTTCGGCACCTCCTTGCCGTCGAGGATCATCTGCGCCACCCAGAAGGCCAGCGTCGAGACACCAGGCGCGATCGAGACCGACATGGTCTCATAGCCGTTGGCGTCCTTCTGCTCCTTCCACCAGGTCAGCTCGTCGTGGCGGTTGCCCATGATGATCAGCGGGGTCGGCCGCCCGGCCGCCTTGAACGCCTGCGCCGCGCCGTAGCCGTCGCCGCCCTGCGTCACGACCGCCTGCACCTCGGGCAGCGAGGGCAGGATGCCTGCCACGGCCTTCTGGGCCACGTCCTGCGCCCAGTCGCCATGCACCGAGCCCACGATCTTGAACTGCGGATGCTTCTCGACGCCGGAATGGATGCCGGCGCTGATCTCGTCATCGACGAAGACGCCCGCCAGGCCGCGGATTTCCAGCAGGTTGCCGCCCTCGGCCATGCGCCCGGCGAGGTAGTCGACCTGCACCGCGCCCATCTGCTTGAAATCGACCGCGATGCGCCAGGCGCAGGGCTCGGTCACGATACCGTCGAACGAGACCACCACGATGCCCGCGTCGCAGGCCTGTTTCACCGCGCCGTTCAGCGCGTCCGGCGAGGCGGCGTTGATGACGATCGCATCATAGCCCTGCAGGATCAGGTTCTGGATCTGCGCGGCCTGCTCGGTCACCTGGTTCTCGGCGGTGGTGAAGGCCGGCGCCTCGGCGACCACGCCCTCGGAGACGGCCTGTCCGGTGACCTTCTCCCAGCTTTTCAGCATGGCCTGGCGCCAGGAATTGCCGGCATAGTTGTTGGACAGCGCGATGCGCTTGCCCGATGTATCGGCCAGCGCCGGTGCGGCAGCGAGGGCCAGGGTCATGGCCACCGCGCCCATCAGGGATTTCTTCAACATAACTTTCCTCCTTGTGATGTGTTTGAGTGCCGTCCACCGGGCCGGCCTCCTCTCCGGCCCGGCGGCGTCTTATCCTGGATTGGGGGGCGCGGTCGGGTGCGCATCCCGCTGAAATTCATGTCCGTCTGCTCACGTCCGGGGGCATCGCCGGGTTGCCGCGCGATTACGATACGTCACCCCGATCGCGCCAAAATACGCCGCCCCGAACCGCCGGTTTCCTCCCCCACGGGCGACCGCCGCTCCCCTCGCGAAATCAGGAGTTTTGCGGTTGAACGCCTCCACAATATGGTTGTAGGGTGAATTATGGTATACCATTTTGTCAAGCGCGCCGAACCGGAGATGCAAGCCACTGTTTTTGCTTCCGTTTCCAAGCCACCCCGCGCGGCATGCCGGACGGGGCGAACCGCGCCCGGGCGCCGCGCGCGAGGCCCGCGAGACGGAATCGGCATTGCCCGCGAACCACTCTGGCGCAAACCATCGAGGACCTGACGGATGACTTTCACCCCCCATGGCAAACACCTGATCGCGGGCGACTGGATCGCCGGCGAGGCGAGCTTCACTTCGGCCCCCGCCCACGGCCCCGCGCATGACTTCTCGGTCGGGACGCCGGCGCATGTCGATGCCGCCTGCGCCGCCGCCGAAGAGGCGTTCTGGAGCTACGGCTATTCCAGCCGCGCCGAGCGCGCCGCCTTCCTCAACGCCATCGCCGACGAGATCGAGGCCCGCGCCGAGGCCATCACCGAGATCGGCGCCCAGGAGACCGGCCTGCCCGAGGCCCGCCTCCAGGGCGAGCGCGGCCGCACCACCGGCCAGTTGCGCCTCTTCGCCGAACATATCCTGAAGGGCGACTACCTCGACCGCCGGCACGACAAGGCCCTGCCCGACCGCCAGCCGCTGCCCCGCCCCGACCTGAAGATGATGCAGCGCCCGATCGGCCCGGTGGCCGTGTTCGGCGCGTCGAACTTCCCGCTGGCCTTCTCCACCGCGGGCGGCGACACCGCCTCTGCGCTGGCCGCAGGCTGCCCGGTGGTGGTCAAGGGCCACTCCGCCCATCCCGGCACCGGCGAGATCGTGGCCGAGGCCATTCATGCCGCCATCGCCAAATGCAACCTGCATCCGGGCGTGTTCAGCCTGATCCAGGGCGGCCGGCGCGACGTCGGCCAGGCGCTGGTCCAGCACCCGCTGATCAAGGCGGTGGGCTTCACCGGCTCCTTGGGCGGCGGGCGCGCGCTATTCGACCTCTGCGCCGCGCGGCCCGAGCCGATCCCGTTCTTCGGCGAGCTGGGCTCGGTCAACCCGATGTTCTTCATGCCCCACGCCCTGGCCAACCGCGGCACCGAGATCGCGCAGGGCTGGGCCGGATCGCTGACCATGGGCGCGGGGCAGTTCTGCACCAATCCCGGCATCTCGGTCGTGATCGAGGGCCCCGAGGCCGAGGCCTTCACCAAGGCCGCCTCGGAGGCGCTGGCCCCGATGGGGGCGCAGACCATGCTGACCGACGGCATCGCCGCCGCCTATCGCCAGGGCCGCGACCGGATCGCCGGCGCCAAGGGCGTCCAGGAGGTTCTGACCAGCGTGTGCGACATGCGCAACGCCACTCCCTACCTGTTCCTCACCACCGGCGCCGAATGGCTGGCCAACGAGGCGCTGGGCGAAGAGGTCTTCGGCCCGCTGGGGCTGATCGTCGTGGTCAAGGACATGGACGAGATGCTGGCGCTGGCGCATTCGCTGCAGGGCCAGCTGACCTGCACCCTGCACCTGGACGACGAGGACGCCAAGGCCGCCCGCAAACTGCTGCCGGTGCTGGAGCGCAAGGCCGGCCGGGTGCTGGCCAACGGCTTCCCCACCGGGGTCGAGGTCTGCGACGCGATGGTGCATGGCGGCCCCTACCCCGCCTCCACCAATTTCGGCGCGACCTCGGTCGGCACGCTGGCCATCCGCCGCTTCCTGCGGCCGGTCTGCTACCAGAACATGCCCGAGGCCGTTCTGCCCGACGACCTGCGCTGAGGCCCGCGATGCAGGCTGACTGGATCGCGGTCGACTGGGGCACCTCGCGGCTGCGCGCCTGGGCGATGGGGCCGGATGGCCCCCTGGCCCAAGCGGCCTCGGACAAGGGCATGAACGGGCTCGCGCCCGAAGCGTTCGAGCCCGCCCTGCTGGAACTGGTCGCGCCCTGGCTGGCGCCGGACCGGCCGATGCCGGTGGTGGCCTGCGGCATGGTGGGCGCGCGGCAGGGCTGGATCGAGGCGCCCTATCTGGAGGTGCCCTGCGCCCCGGCCGCGCCTTCCGGCGCGATCGCGGCGCCGGCCCGCGATCCGCGCCTCAGGGTGCGCATCCTGCCCGGCCTGTGCCAGCAGGCGCCTGCCGACGTGATGCGCGGCGAGGAGACCCAGATCGCCGGGCTTCTGGCCGGCGAGCCGGGTTTCGCCGGGCTCGTCTGCCTGCCCGGCACGCATACCAAATGGGTGACGCTGGATGGCGGCCGGGTGACCGGCTTCCGCACCTTCATGACCGGCGAATTGTTCGCGCTGCTGGCGCAGAACTCGGTGTTGCGCCACTCGCTCGGCGGGACGGGCTGGGACGAGGCGTCCTTCCTCGCCGCGCTGGAGGAGACCCGCGCCCACCCCGCGCGCCTGTCGGCGGCGCTGTTCTCGATCCGGGCGCAGTCGCTGTTGTCCGGGCTCACCCCGCCCGAGGCCCGCGCGCGGCTCTCGGGGCTGCTGATCGGCGCCGAGCTGGCCGGGATCGAAGAGGCCGACGCCCCCCCGGGCCGGATCGCCGTGATCGGCGCCGACGGGGCCAGCGCGCCCTATCTCGCGGCGCTGCGCCACGCCGGCCACGACCCCGTGGTCCTCGATACCGCGGCCGCCACGCTGGCCGGGCTGAGCGCCGCCCACAACGCGCTGGAGGCGCAAGAGACATGACCCGAAACCTGATCGCCATCCTGCGCGGGATCACCCCCGAGGAGGCAGAGCCGGTCACCGCCGCGCTGGTCGAGGCCGGCATCACCACGATCGAGGTGCCGCTGAATTCGCCCCGGCCGTTCGACAGCATCGAACGCATGGCGCGGATGGGCAGCGGCGCGGTGATCGGCGCCGGAACGGTCCTCAGCGTGCCCGACGTGACCCACGTGTCCGAGGCGGGCGGCCGCATCGTGGTCTCCCCCAACGCCGACACGGAGGTCATCGCCGCCGCGCGCGACCTCGGCATGGACGCCTATCCCGGCGTCTTCACCGCGACCGAGTGCTTCGCCGCGCTGAAGGCCGGCGCGACCGGTCTGAAGGTCTTCCCCGCCTTCCTGATCGGCCCCGCCGGGCTGAAGGCGCTGCGCGCCGTGCTGCCCCCCGAGGCGCCGGTCTATGCCGTGGGCGGCGTCGGCCCCGACGATTTCGGCGGCTGGATCGCGGCCGGCGCGGCCGGCTTCGGGGTCGGCACCGCGCTGTACCGTCCGGGAATGTCCGCCGCCGAGGTCGCCGCGGCGGCGCGCGCCATCACCGCCGCCTACGACGCGGCCCTGGCGCGCTGAGGCAGCTACTGGAAACGAAAAAAATAGCGGTAAATCAACGGGTAATACAATGCCTTCCATTTGGTATACCAGATTTCGCTTGCCCGTCCTCGGGGCTTTCTGCCACCTTGCGCCCCGGAGGACGAGTCTTTCGGCTCCGGATTCAGAGGAGGAAACACATATGACGCCTATCAAGACGTTCGCCGCCGCTGCGACGGCAGCGGCCCTGCTGGCCAGTGCCGCCAGCGCCGAGACGACCACGCTGCGCATCCAGACCCACCAGTCGCCGGAATCGACGTCGGGCAAGGTGATCGCCGAGTTCGTCAAGGACGTGGAACGCATGTCCGGCGGCGACATCGACATCGAGATGTACTATTCGGCGGCGGTCGTGAAATCGGCCGAGACCTTCGATGCCGCGGCCAACGGCATCCTCGACTGCGACATGACCAACGGCAGCTACCAGACCGGCAAGAACCCGGCCTTCCAGTTCGTCGCCGACACGATGGGCGGCTACGACACCCCGCTGCAATACCTCGCCTGGATCAACTACGGCGGCGGCTATGACAAGATCAACGAGCTCTACGCCCCCTTCGGCATGCATTTCATCGCCGCCTATCTGGGCGGCCAGGAATCGCTGAACTCGACCCGCCCGCTGCGCGGCGTCGAAGACCTGAAGAACTTCAAGTTCCGCTCGCCTCCGGGCATGGAATCCGAGATCTTCGCCGAGCTGGGCGCAAAGCCCGTGGTGATGGACTTCACCGAGATCTTCACCGCGCTGGAAACCGGGATCATCGACGGCGCCGACGCCTCGACGCTGGCCAACAACGTGGGTCTCGGCGTCTATGACATCGCCAAGCACACCACCTTCCCGGGCTTCCACTCGATGTCCTCGGACCAGCTGGCCTGCAACAGCGCCAAGTGGGAAACCGTGCCCGACGCGCACAAGGCGATCATCGAAACCGCCATGCAGAAGGCGGCGCTGCAGCTGATGATGCGCACCCTGGTCGAGAACGGCGAGGCCAAGGCCAAGCTGCCCGAAAAGGGCGTGACCATCTACAACTGGTCGGAAGAGGACCGCGCCACCTTCCGCGCCGCCGCGCAGAAGGCCTGGGCGGACTGGGCGACCCGCACGCCCGAGACCAAGGAAATGGTGGAGAGCCACAGGGCCTTCATCAGCCGGATCGGCCTCGGCGGCTGAGCCTGCCACAGCCTCGGCAAGGGCGGCCACGGCCGCCCTTGCCTCTCGCCCCGCAAGGGGCCTCCAGCACACACAGAGAAACTCAAGGAAGCGGCATCATGAATGTTCTGATCATTGGCGGTGGCGGGTTCATCGGCCAGAAACTGGCCCGGCGCCTGGCGCAGAAGGGCGAGCTGCGCGGCAAGCCCATCACCCGGCTGCGGCTGGCCGACCTCAGCGCGCCGCCCGTCATCGACGCCCCCTTCCCGGTCGAGACTCTGGCCTGCGACATCAGTGACCGCGCCAGCGTGGACGCGGCCGTCACCGCCGAGGACGAGGTGATCTACCACCTCGCCGCCGTGGTCTCGGCCCATGCCGAGGCCGATCTCGACGCCGGCCTCCAGGTCAACCTGTTCGGCGTTTACAACGTGCTCGAACGCTGCCGCGCGCTGCAAAGCAACCCGGTGCTGGTCTTCACCTCCTCGCTTGCCGTGTTCGGCGGCGAGGTGCCCGACCCGATCGAGGACTGGACCGCCCTCAACCCGCAAAGCTCCTACGGCGCGCAGAAGGCGATGGGCGAGTTCCTGGTCAACGACTATTCCCGCCGCGGCCTGATCCGCGGCCGCGGCTTCCGCCTGCCCACCATCGCGGTGCGCCCGGGCAAACCGAACCGCGCCGCCTCGTCCTTCATGTCCTCGATCATCCGCGAGCCGCTGAACGGCGAAGAGGCGATCTGCCCGGTCGCGCCCGATTTCCTGCATTACTACCTCTCGCCCAAGCGCTGCGTGGAGAACCTGATCCGCGGCACCGAGCTGGAGCAGGAGCAGCTGGGCCAGAACGTCTGCATGACCATGCCGGGCCAGACCCGGACCATCGGCCAGATGATCGACGCCATGACCGCCGTCGCCGGCCCCGAGCCGGCCAAGCTGATCCGCTGGGAGGAACAGCCCGAGATCCAAAGGATCGTCTCCACCTGGCGCTTCGACTACCGCCCCGAAAAGGCGCTGGCGCTGGGGCTGGAGGCCGATGCCAGCTTCGAGGAGAACGTGCGCTTCTACCTGGAAGAGGACAAATGATCCCAACCCCCGCGACCTCCGCCGCCGGAGCGGCGCGATGACCGGCAGCACCGTCTCGGTGATCGGCCTCGGCTCGATGGGCTACGGCATGGCGCAGTCGCTGCTTCGTGCGGGGCATCGGGTGTTCGGTGCGGACCTGGATGCGGGGCGGGTTGCGGGTCTG
>NZ_JAGSOU010000030.1 GCF_018139985.1 Actibacterium sp. MT2.3-13A
GATGATCTGCTCGTCCGTAAATCTCGTTCGCTTCATTGTCCGTCCTCAAGTTGGGCCGGACTCTAATCGATGGTGGAGGAAAAATCCCGTAGCAGGTCACACCTCCCGTTGATCTCAGTCAAAGCCTTTTTGCGTTCTTTCATGCTGTTCTCGCTCCGAGAGCACCCACGTCTTCCGTTAAGACTGTCAGACTTGGGTTCATGGCGCATGCCTGCCGTTGGCGGGCGGCGAGCAAGGGATAGAAACCGTGGCCAAGAACACAGCGATATTCCAATTCAGCGGCTTCAAAATCTATATGGTGGTCAATGATCTGACGGCTCCCGAGGCGCTGCGGAACGACCTGCGCTCGCAGTTACAAGAGCTGTGCGGCATGTTTCGCGACCGGGCCAATGCGATCCGCGCCGATAATCCTGCCCTTGCGGAGAGCTATAATGAACTCGGCCGCGAAGCCGATACCGCGCTGGCAGAGATCGACACCGCAGATCCGCTGTTGTTTCTGACCTTCTATGGGCCCGAAGAGGTTGCCTTCGGGCCACAGTCGCAGCTTCTGTCCGGGCCAATTATCCGGGACGCCGACGCGCGAATAGCCTGCATCAACGCCAATCGCCCCGGCATGTTTGAGGTTAGTAACTACACCCAAGCCGACCCTGGTCCGCCGTGGCATATGATGCCGATCTTCGGCCGCTGGGCAGTGCGAAAATACGCCACCGAAATCGAGGACGCGGCCAAACAGAATTTGATACCAGCTGATGCGTTGAGGGCGATCATCTATCTGGAAAACGCTCACGGCTACTACGACGCGGGCATTCCCTTCCGGCTGCGCAAGAGCCTGCGCCCGGCCAACATCTATGCCGAGAAGTGGAAAGAGATGGGGATCAGCAAGGAGGACCTGAAGGATCCAGTGGTCAACATCCGTCTGGCCGCACACATTCTGCATGAATTCTGGGTCCGCACAATCGACCCGAATTTCGCCAAGGTCGCCTCGCTCTATAACTTTTCCGGTGCCGAATATGTTAGCGACTATGGCGCCCGTGCCGATCGGCTGCGGAAAATCCAGCCCTGGAAAGAGGGGCTGGTTTCGAGCCTGATCAAGAGCCTCGCCGTGGTGCCCGAAGGAATTGGGGCACTGTTCAGCGGAACAGGTGACGAAGGAGGCGATGTGCAGCACGTGACCACGGAAGTTAATCGGCTGACCCACGACATCGAGTCGAACCGCCAGCAGGCCGAGACGCTTTTTAGGGAGTCGGTCGAGGCTGCTCAGCGCGCACACGACACCGCCGACGCTACCGCGCGCGAAGCGGCGCGGCAGGCAGCCGAGGCTGTACGGCAGAACGAGGAAACGCTGGGGCGGCTGGTGCGGGAATTGGAACTGGCGCGGCGTGATCTGGCGATGCTGACCGAACAGCAGATGCGCCGGCAGGCCCGACTGCAGGAGCAAATGGGGCGGGCGCGCGAGATGCAGCGCATACAGGAAGAGCAGCGGCGCCAGATGCAGCTCGACGCGCAGAGGCGTACCCACCAAGACCTCGAGACTGCCCGCAGGCAAGCGGAACAGGCCCTGCGCGAGTTCCATCCCGCTCCACCCCCGTCCGATCAGTACGGCCCTCCGACGGTTGTCTGCCACCCCCGGGGATGGACGCCCGACTGGTGAACTCAAAAAACTCAGCGTGGTGCTGTCAGACAAATTCGAACTCGTCTCAGCAAGGACAGTGACGCTGCCACTTATGCCGCACAGAGGCCGCGCCACTCAGCCAGAGCGGCGGTACGGTTTTGCTTGAAGTGGTCTCGTTTCGATAGGCTGCGATCCTGGTTGAAGTGGTTGAAGACGGAGGAGTGGACGGCGACGAATTTCTGAAGACTTCGCATGCCGCGGAAGCGCTGCATCGCCCGTTCTCGTCGTCGGAAGGGCAGGTGCGAATTCTCAACCCGGTTGTTCAGCCAGCGTCCACAAACCTGAAGATCATCACAGCCAGGCGGATGATCTCAGGACTGGTTTTGAAATACTTGAATGGTGAGCGTTTGGTCATCAGCAAAAGCTACGAGACCGCCCTGCCCGGCTCAAGCCAAGTTAATCTGACAAGACCGTCCGCTTCATTGGAGCTTTCGCATTGCTGCCATTCGTCGATGCTGCAGCATTTTCCACCGGCGCATTGTCCGCAGGGCAAACAAAGCGTGCTTCAGATCAAACCGCCTCCCCAGTTCCAATCTGCTTCGCTCCGCCACGCACCCCTGTCTCAATTCAGTTTTGCCCTTTGCCTTGGAATTGTGTAGCAATTCCGGGGGCTTGCTGTGGGATGTCGCCGACAGAGACTGTGGATCCTGCCGGTGTTGGGCGGAATTGCAGCCAGAGTCTCTGTGCGGGATTTGGGAGGGTTCGGTTTGCGTCCGTTTCCCCGATTTACAGGGAAATAACCGGGAAATCGGGTGTTTTAGGTCCCGGCACCGGAAAGAACCTGAAATTCACCCAAAACAGTCACGCAGTTTCGGATGGTTGCGGTGAATTCCCTGCTCTTTCGAAAACAGGGAATTCGGCTTTCCGGATCAGGGAAAGTTTCTCGAGAAACAGGGAAAACATAGGGTGGAACAGGGAAATGTGCCCAAGTGTTAGGATCAGCGGAAACCTGGCGCCCCGAGTTCCGGCGGGGATGCGCTTGACCCGGAGGTGGTGGGGCGTCTCGCGGGCGGCGAGACAGCGCGGATGGTATTCTCGGACCCGCTCTTCAACGTGCCGATCGATGGCCATGTCGGCAATTCCGGCAAGACCAGCATCGGGAGAGCACGTTTCCACTGATGGATCTTCGTCGGATGGACCCCGAACCGGCTCGCCAGCTCGGCGGCGGTCTCCTCTCCCTTCAGGGCCTCCAGCGCCACCTTTACCTTGAACTCGGGCGCGTGCTGCTTGCGTTTCGACATATCTGATCTCCTATTCGTTGAAGATCAGCAGACTGCAAATCGTAGCTTATGTCAGTGTCCGAATTTCGGGGGGTGGCTCAGACATAAGGGATAGTGTCGCTGTCCAAGTTGAGACTGGTCGCATTCGTCTGACGGCACCCACCCAGGCGCTTGACACTTTCCTGGGGGCTGGTAGATATACGGTACATCATATATCAGAGGCCTTCGTTACGTAAGCGAGCCACGCAAAACGGTCCAAAGGGAAGCGCACATGGTGACTATCAATTGTGACATGGGGGAGTCGTTCGGCATCTACTCATTCGGCGACGACGCAGCCTGTATGCCCTTCGTCACCCATGTGAACATCGCCTGCGCCTACCATGCATCGGATCCTGTCGTTATGCGCCGGACCGTGCGGGCCGCGAAGGCGGCTGGGGTCAACGTCGGCTCTCACCCCGGCCTGCCGGACCGTGAAGGGTTCGGTCGCCGCCGCATGCAGATGACCCGTGAAGAGGTCTCGGGCCTCGTGATCTATCAGACCGGCGCGCTGCAGGCGTTTGCTGCGGCGGAAGGTATTTCTCTGTCTCACATCAAGCCGCATGGTGCGCTCTTCGGCATGGCTCAGAACGAAATGCATGTCGCTGAGGGTATTGCCGATGCAGCCGAAATCTTCGATCTGCCGGTCATTGGCTATTCCGATTGCTGCATGTCGGAGGTCTTTACCCGTCGCGGCATCCCCTTCAGTTGTGAATTCTACGTCGATCTCGACTACGGCGATGATGGCCGTCAGGTCATCTCGCGCGAACACCCGCCAGTTGATGCTGAGGCGGTGAAGGGGAAGGTCCTTCGCGCTGTCCGTGAGGGCTTGACGCGCTCGGTTAATGGCAAGGATGTTCCCGTCGTTGCCGAAAGCATTTGCGTCCATTCCGACACGCCCGGCGCCTTGGCTGTGGCCCGCGCCGTCTATGAAACGCTCGTGGCCGAAGACGCGTTGGGCATTACATGACCGCGACGCGGACACTGGCCCAGGAGGCGCTGCGGCTTGATGTTGCGCGGCGTCTCGCGCCTGCTGTGCGCGCCGCTTCCGCCTCGATGGGCCCGAATGGGCGGGCCACGCTTTACGCGTCCGGGTCAAGGGTCCGGCACGCCTCGACCGGCGTCGACGTGATCCGCCGTGTCACCGGCGACAGTGTCATTGAAAAGCTTTTCCGCGAGGGCGTCGTGTCCGCTGATCAGGATATCAGGGACGGTTCCGCCCGTCTTGCGGTCATGTTTGGCGCGGCATTGGAGGCGGCGCAGGCCGCGATCGCTGCGGGTGTCTATCCTACGGCGCTTGTCCGTGCCGTGGACAGGTTGGCGCCCGAGCTCGATATCCAGTTCGCTGCGGAGACGCTGGTTGCGGATGATCTGAGGCCGTTGTTGCGGGCGGCAGACCTGCAGGAGGACGTATCCGCGGCTCTGGCGCGCGCGCTGGAGCGGGCCGGTCCCGAAGGCCATGTCGAACTGAGCGAGCGGCCAGAGCCAGGGGTCGAGCTGCAAGAGGCCTCGGGCTTCACGGCAGAGATGGAGGCCGTGCTGACCGGCAGCCTGGATCATATGGACCGTGTCTATCTGATCGTGGCGAACGACATTATCAGCGATTTCGACACACTGGTCCCGGTGATCGAAGGCTTCGCCAAAAGCGACAAGTCATTGGTGATTGCGGCGCGCGGGATTGAAGGTGCTGCGCGCCAGCTTCTGGAACGCAATCGCACGGCCGGCGTGCTGCGGGTCGCCGCCTTGGTGCCTTGCGACAAGGGTCCCCGCGCCGCGCAGATCCTCGCTGATTTGGCGGTGGCGACAGGCGCGACGCTGGTGTCCGAGGAGACAGGGCAGAGCTTGGCGGGCCTTTCGCCGGGGCAACTGGGCAGCGCCGGGGGCTACCGTCGGCGCGGCAACCGGATCACGCTGACAGATCCGGGTGGCGAGCCCGAGGCGATCGCCCTTCGCCTGGGCGAAATCGAGGGCGAAATTGAGCGCCACCGCTATCTCGCGCTGGACCGTGAACACGCGCAACGGCGGCATGCCCGGCTTTCCGGGCGCTGGGTGGAGCTGATGGTTGGTCCGGACCGGACCCGTCCGGACCTGCACGAGCAAATGACGCGCGCGCTGGCGTCGGTCCGCTCGGCAAGGGCGGGCGGCTGGATGTCCGGGGCGGGGCAGGGACTGTGTCGTATCGCCGAACACCTGGAGGCCGGGCAGGGCGCGGACCAAACCGACCGTGCGGCGCGTCGGGTGCTATGCCAGGCGCTGCGCGCGCCGCTGAAGGTGCTGCGACGCAACGCGGGCTTCGATGACAGTCATGTCAACTGGGCGTCGGGGCTGCCGGAACTGGCCGATCCGGTGCGGCTCTCGCGCAGCTTGCTCGATACTGCTGTGTCGCTCGCGCTGCAAGTTGTGACCCTCGAAATCGCAATCTTGCGGAATTGAAACCGTGCTCGACCAAGGACCGAAGATGAAGGATTTCACCACTGAACCCATGCTGGAAGTCTGTGATGTCGTGCACAAATATGGCCAGGTCACTGCACTTTCGAACGTCTCGCTTTCGGCCCAAAAGGGCGAATTCCTGACGATCCTCGGCTCAAGCGGCTCTGGCAAGACGACGATGCTGCGCGTCATCTCGGGTCTGGAGACACCGTATTCCGTCGGCCGGCTGCGCATCGGCGGCGAAGACGTCGTCGGCGTCCCGGCGGCCAAGCGGCGCTGTACCACGGTTTTCCAGAACTATGCCCTGTTCCCGCATATGAGCGTGCTGGAGAACGTGGCCTACGGGCTGAAGATCCGCAAGTTGCCTGCGGACGACGTCATTCGAGAGGCCCGCCGCGCCCTTGAGATGGTCCGGCTCGAACAAAAGGCCGACCGCTCGATCCGGCAGCTGTCCGGCGGCGAGCGGCAGCGCGTTGCACTGGCGCGGGCCGTGGTGACGCGCCCGGCCGTGTTGCTGCTCGATGAGCCGCTCGGAGCGTTGGACGAGCGACTCCGCCAAGACATGCAACTCGAGCTGATGGACCTTCAGCGCAAACTGGACATGACCTTTGTCTACATCACGCATTCGCAGGAAGAGGCGCTGACGATGAGTGACAGGGTCATCCTCATGCGCAACGGGAGGGTGGAACAACGCGGAGAGCCCCTGGAACTGTTCGACCGTCCCGCAACGCGCTTTGCCGCGGATTTCATGGGCTACGAGAACATTCTTCCGGGTCGGCTGATCCAGCGTGAAGGTGACCGCGGGCAGGTCGAGTTGACCGGCGGGGCGCGCGTCTTAGGCACGTTGGCCGCGGACGATCTGGCTGTCGGCGACCGTGTCAACATGGCCCTCCGGGCCGAACGGATCGCGCCGGTCGGACCGGAAGACCAGGGTCTCGACGGTTCGCTGCGCAGCAAGGTCTACCGCGGCAAGTATACGGACATGCTGATGGATACTGCCGCCGGTCCGTTGCGTCTGCGCAGTTGGCATGGCGCTCCGGCGGAGCACGAGTCTTTCAGCCGGGTGGGCTGGAAAGAGACAGACGCGGTGATCTTTGCGGACAACGACGTCTGAAAAAGAACCGCTGCACCAGCGGTGGCCAACAGGAGAGGATGAAATGAAAGACAAGTTTTCGACGACGGAACAGATAGAACTTACGCGCCGCACAATGCTTCAGGGCATGGCGGCGGTGGCGGGCACGGCCACTCTGGGCGGCGCGGCCTCGCTTGCGCCGGGTGCTGCGAATGCGCAGGGTATGCCGCTGGTCAAGGCCTACGGCGTGCCGACCGCCGCGCTCAAGGATTGGTCGCCGATGGAGGCCAGCATTGGTGTTCGCTGCGAGTTGAGCGGCACCAGCAACGATGTCGGCGTCTTCATGCGCGACATCATGGCATCCAATCTCGGGGACTCTGCGGACCTGTTCATTTTCGAAAGCGGCACCGAAGATATCCTTGGTCCGCGCGGCTTCTATGCCGAGATCCAGACCGACCATCCCGAGCTGTCCCTGTGGGAACGCACCTCGGACGACTGGAAGCGGTCCGACGTCGTGACCGACAAGGACGGCACGCAATGGGGCGTTCCCGTCATCGGTAACGCGGACAGCTTCGGTTATTTCCCCGCGAAGCTCGGCCTCGATGCCGACAGCGAGGAAGAGCTCTCGTGGTCGCTGATGTTCGAGGACGAGAACACGCGTGGCCGGGTCGCCTTCGGGCAGGGCTGGGCCTATTCCTTCCCCAGCGCGGCGCTGTACCTCAAGTCGACCGGCAAGGCGGACATCGGCAACGTTGCGGATATGACCGGCGACGAGGCCAAGATCGTGGCTGACTTCCTGATCGAGCGCAAGAAAGCGGGTCAGTTCCGCACCCTTTACGGTGCCTTCGAAGAGCAGATCCAACTTCTGACGAATGAGGAAGTGGACGTCATCAACTGCTGGGAACCCGCCGTGCGCGAGGCCAACCTGGTGCTTGGGCCGGATGCTACCCGCTATGCCTACACCGTGGAGGGTTACTTCAAGTGGGGCCACGGCGCCTATGTCGCCAAGCAGGCGATGGAACGTGACAACGTGGACGCGATCTACAAGGTGCTGAACTACTTCCTGAGCGGCGAGTATCGCGCGCTTCAGGCGCGTGACCGTGGCTATGCCGGCCCGAACATGGATCTCGGCGTTGCCTATGCCGAAGAGAACGGCTGGAGCCAGGAAGAGATCGATGCGCTGAAGGCGACCGAAGCCAAGGTGGCGAAGAAATTCTCCAAGCCCTTCGTCTCGACGACGACGCCGCAGAACTCGGCCGAAATCGAGGATCAGTGGCAGCGTTTCCTGAACGCCTGATCCAATCATTGCCGACGCAACGGCCCCCTTTTCGAAGGGGGCCGAAGCCACGGTCCCCGGGCGTTCAGCCCGCCCCATGACCGAAAAGACAGGCCAGAACATGACGATGAACGCCGAGATTGGCAGTCCCGCCAACGCCAGACAGGAGAACCGGATGGAGCGACCGAGTTTCAGGCTGCCTCTGGCCAGTTTGGCCTTTTGGGGGATCTCCCTCGCGTGGTTCATCATCGTGATAATTCCGCTGATCATTCTCTTCGTCTACAGCTTCTTCACGACGCAGTATTTCCAGACCGTCTACAGCCCGTCCCTCGAAACATGGACCAGTTTGTTCTCGTCAGGGCGGTTCGAGGTCACGCTGCGCACCCTGCGCATCGCGCTGACCGTGACGATGATCGAACTGTTGGTCGGGTTTCCCTTCGCGCTGTGGCTCGCCAAGGGCAACGTGAGCAAGCTTGGCCGGGCGATTTTTCTTGCGCTGCTGACCATCCCGTTCTTCCTCGACCTCTCTTCGCGCACCATCGTGTGGCGCGCGATCCTCGGGCAGAACGGCCTGGTCAATACCATCCTGATTTCGACCGGGTTGACTGAAGGCCCGGTGGACTGGCTGCTCTATTCCGAGTTTTCGGTGCATTTCGGGATGATCCCGGCGCTTTTCCCGCCGATGGTGCTGCCCATCTACATGGCGATCAACCTGATCGATGACACGCTGATCGAGGCGTCATCCGACCTGGGCGGGTCGCCCGCGCAGACGTTCTCTCGCGTGATCCTGCCGTTGTCGCTGCCCGGCGTCATGGCGGGGTTCGTCTTCACGCTGGGCCCGGCATTGGCCGCATGGGTCGAGCCGGGAATGCTCGGAGGCGGCTTCGTGAACCTGCTCTCCAACTCGATCGAGAGCGCCTACACCGCCCTGCGTTACCCGGTCGTCGCGGCGCTCTCGGCCTTCGTCATAGGCCTTCTGCTGTTGCTGCTTGGCATGATGATGCTGGTGCTGCGCCGCTTCGGCGGCTCGGGCCTTACCCTGCGTTGATGGAAAGGGTCTGTGATGACTGAAGCAACCGTCGTCCCGCAAGCGCGGCGTTCCGTGTGGATGGATATCAGCTATAGCCCGTTCTGGAAGTCGCTTGGCAAGTGGCTGGGGATCGCGACACTGGGGCTGATCTATTTCCCGCTGCTCTGGCTGGTGCTGCTGTCCGTGTCGCAGGATCCGCTCTCGGGCATCCCCGGGCCGTTCTCATTCCAGCACTACCGCGCCCTGTTTGCCAGCGACGCCTGGCACATGCCGATGACGGCGAGTGTCGTGATTGGCCTGATCGTCGGCCTGGTGAGCGCTGTGACGGCAACGGTGATCGGGCGTGCCGTTCCCACGATGTACAGACCCGGTCGCATCCTGCTGATGTTCGTGCTGCCGTTGTTCGTCCCCGGTATGTCGCTCGGCGCCGCGCTGTTTATCTTCGCGCGCTCCGTTCTGGGGCTGGACCTTGGTTTCTGGTCGATCGCCGTCGGGCACTATGTCTGGGCGTTTCCCTATGCCCTGCTGATCGTTCTGGTGGTCACTCTGCGCTTCGACCGCACCCTGATTGAAGCTGGCCGCGATCTCGGTGCGTCCGACTGGCAGGTGTTTCGCGACATTGAATTTCCCATCCTGATGCCGGGCATTGTCAGCGCGGGCCTTTTTGGCTTCCTGATGTCCTTCAACGAAGTGATGCGCACCATCTTCCTGCGCGGAACGGATGAAACGATGCCGGTGTGGAACTGGATTCAGGCCGCGGCACAGCAAAGCCAGGTGCCGATCATCTTCTCACTGTCGTCGATCATCCTGCTGCTGACACTGCCACTTCTGGTCGGGGTCTTCTGGCTGCTGTTCGTCCGGCTGAACCGGACCTGAATGGCGGTTCTCCAATGTTCGTTCTGATGAAACATCCCCCGGACCGGTCAGGTGTCGCCCTCTTCGGGCAACAGCGGCAGCAATGCTTTGGCAGCGATGTCGATATCTTTCTGCATGTAGCGTTGGGCCGCCTCGGCGTCGCCGGCCTCTATCGCGGCGAGGATGTTCTGGTGTTCGTCATTGGCGTGCTGGCGGTAGTAGTTGTCGTCGAAGAGCCCGGTGAAGACGGGGCCGACCTTCAGCCAAAGATCATTGATCATCTGGAGCAGCTCGGGGTTCTGAGCCTTCTCATAGATCATAAAGTGGAATTCGCGGTTGAGCAGAAGGTAGGTCTTCGCGTCAAAACTCCGCGTTGTTTCGGAAACGCGCTGAACCACATCGGACAGCGCCTTGATCTCTTCTTCCGAGAAATTGGGCGTCGCGAGCCGCGCGGCCATGCCCTCGAGCGAAACGCGAATTGGCATCAGCTGAAGGAAGCGTTGCCGGGTCATCCGTGGCACCACGATCGAGCGGTTCGGAAGCACGATCAGAAGACGCTCCGCCACCAGCCGTTGCAGCGCTTCGCGGAT
The DNA here is from genome assembly GCF_018139985.1 of Actibacterium sp. MT2.3-13A. Taxonomy (GTDB): domain Bacteria; phylum Pseudomonadota; class Alphaproteobacteria; order Rhodobacterales; family Rhodobacteraceae; genus JAGSOU01. Next base: position 10,182 of record NZ_JAGSOU010000030.1, read on the forward strand.
CGGCGTGGCCGAGATTCCGTATTCGGCCGCAAGGGTGCGAATGATCATGGGCTGCATAGGAAGAAACACGCCTTCCTGGAGGCTGTCCCTGAGCGCCTGATATGCCCGGTCGCTCAACGGCTGGTGCTCGATCTTCTTCATACTTCCCCTCCTGGTTCGCTGCTTCGAAATACTACGTCGCCATAGAAATCAAACAGAAACCTCGTTGACCCAATTTGATATATGATATATTTCAAATCGGCAGAATGGTCCAGTGCCATAACACTCAGCAGGTTCGCACTGCCCAACCCAAGGGAGATACCAGCGACATGCTCTACGACGCTTTGCGATTTTATCCGGGGGGCGACCGTGCGATCGAGGTTGAGCTCGGGGACGGGATGGACTTCACCATCAATTTCATCGTCCACCGACTGGTCGCGGCCGTTCGCCAGGCGCAGATCGCCGCAATTCAGGATCTCATTCCCGAACTGGCGTCGTTCCAGGTGAATTATGATCCGGACGTGATGTCCTACGAGGATCTGTGCGCCGAGATCGGCCAGATCTACGAGCAATTGGGGCGTGGCGTCACCGGTTCGCTGCCCAGTCGGCTGATCACGATCCCGGTGCTCTACTACGATGACGAAACGACAGCCTGCATCGACGCCTATCGCAAGAGCTATCCCGATAAGGTGCCAGACTCGGATCTGATCTGCGAATTGAACGGTCTGTCCGATCGTGCCGCCCTGATGCGGCGGCACTCGGGGACGGAATACTGGGTTGCAGCGCTCGGGTTCTGGCCGGGCCTGTGTTCGCTTTTGCCGCTGCGGCCGCAATGTCGCATCATTGCGCCCAAATACAATCCCCCACGGACCCATACGCCTAAGGGGGCCATCGGCATCGGCGGCGCACTGACATGCATTTACCCGGACGCGACGCCGGGCGGCTATCAGCTGATCGGCCATACGCCCGCGCCGACCTATGACGGCGAGCAGCGTCTTCCCGATTTCAAGGACAGCCTGGCACTGTTTCGCGCCGGCGATCGCGTCCGCTTCGCCCCCGTTGGGGCAGAGGAATACCGCGACATCCAAGCCCAGGTGGCCGAAGGCACCTACCGGCACGACATCATCGATTACCAGGTCTTCTCGGTCGATCTCTACCTCGACTGGGCAAAGGCACAGGAGGCTGCCGCATGAGCCGAAGCTTCGTCACCCTGAAACCGGGGCTCCAGACCTGTGTGCAGGAGTTGCCGGGTCGCATCGGGTTTCTCGAACAGGGCTTTCCCCTGTCCGGGCCCTTTGACAGCTGGTCCTTCCGGCAGGCCAACCTGCTGGTCGGAAACGACCGGGACGCGGCGGCGCTGGAGTGCCAGTTCGTCGGTCCGACTCTGAAGCTCGACGCGGATTGTCTGGTTGCCGTGACCGGCGGCGACATGCGTCCCACCCTGGACGGCAGCCCCATCCCGATGTGGACCACCGTCGCGGCGGCAGCCGGGCAGGAGCTTGCGCTCGGTGCGGCGATGACCGGCGCGCGCGCCTATATCGCGATTTCGGGCGGCATCGCGACCGAGCCGGTTCTCGGCTCCCGCGCGGTGTTCCATCAGGCAGGTGTCGGGGGCAGGGCGCTCGTCCCCGGCAAGGTCACGCCGCTTGGCGACGCGACGGCGGATAGAACGGTCTGGACCATCCCCGAAGAGAGCCGCCCGGAATTCAGCCGGGACAAAACCTGGGTCGTCGAGGCCTTGGCCGGTCCGAATGACGACTGGCTGTCGCCGGACACCGTCCAGACCTTCTTCTCGTCCGATTGGAGGGTTCAGGCCAAGAGCAGCCGCACGGGCATCCGCCTGACCGGACCCGAATTCGCCTTTTCTGAGCGTGCTACGAACAAGAATGCCGATCATGGTCAGGATCCCTCTAACATCATTGACCACGGCTACCCGATGGGGGCGGTCAATCTGGCCGGGCAGACACCGATTATCCTTGTCAACGACGCCCCCAGCACTGGCGGCTTCATCAACCCGTTCACGGTTGCCAGCGCGGCCTTCTGGAAACTCGCGCAGGCCAAGCCGGGCGAGGTGCTGCGCTTCCGCCGCGTCGACCGCGACGAGGCCGGCGTCTTGCGGGCCGCGTTGGACATGCTGACCCGCCCAGAGGTGCTGCAACGTGCCTGATACACTCACGTCCGGTGGGCAGATCCCTGGCGGCGATCCGCTCCTTGCGGGCCTTTTGGGGAGTCAACCGCCCCGTATCGACGAGGCTGCTGCAAGCCGGCTGTTGGCCGAGCATTTCGGCATAGACGCCACCGCGCGCGAGGTCGCCTGCGAACGCGACCAGAACTTCCATGCGGTGGCGACGGACGGGCGGGGATACGCCCTGAAAATTGCGAACCCGCAGGAAGAGCGTCTTATCACCAGTTTCCAGACCGAGGCGCTGCTCTGGCTCGAACGGGCCGATCCGGGCCTGCCGGTGCCCAAGATGGTGCCGGCCCTCGACGGGCGCCACGAGATCACCCAGGTTCTGCCGGACGGGCGCGAAAGCGTTGTTCGCGTGATAACGTGGCTCGAAGGAACGCCGCTCCACAGGGCCGGTCTGACACCAGAGACCGAGCGCAACATCGGCCGGGTCCTGGCGCGGATCGGTGCCGCGCTGCGCGACTTCCACCACCCTGGCGAGGGGAGCGATCTGCTGTGGGACATCCGGCACGCGCCGCGCTTGCGCCCGCTGCTGTCGGCATTGCCCGAGGGTGAGCTGGGTCGGGCCGTGCGGGCCGAACTGGATCACTACGCGGCCAGCGTATTGCCGCGGATCGGCCACTTGCGCCGCCAGGTGGTGCACAATGATCTCAACCATCACAACGTGATGGTATGCCCGGACGCTCCGTCGACCATTTCGGGCGTGATCGATTTCGGCGACATGGTGAACACCTACCTGGCCGTCGATGTGGCGGTCGCGGCCTCCTATCTCGCCGACCGGGCAGAGGAGACACTCGCCCCGGTTGCGCGCATGATCGGCGCCTATCACGGGGTCACGCCGCTGCTCGCGGACGAGATCGCCGTGATGCGCGACCTGATCGTCGCGCGTCTTGTCACCTCGATCGTGATCACCGGGTGGCGCGCGAAACGCTATCCCGAAAACGCCGCCTACATTCTGCGCAACAACGGCCCTGCGCGCCGCGCGATGGAGCATTTTGCCAGGCTCGACCGCGCGGCGGTGACCGCCGCCTTGATGCGCGCCTGTGACATGGAGTGAGAACATGAAGACCGATTCCGGCATGGTGAATGCTTTCGTCGAAGGCAAGGCTGATCTGGACGCCGATACTGCCGCAATGATCGCCCGTCGCCGCAGGCTTCTGGGGCCGGCCTACAGGCTGTTCTACGAGCGGCCGCTGCATCTCGTGCGCGGCGAGGGCGTGTGGCTGTTCGACCCGGACGGCAACAGCTACATGGATGCCTATAACAACGTCACCTCGATCGGGCATTGCCACCCGAAGGTCGTCGAGGCGATCGCGAAACAGGCCGGCATCCTCGCCACCAATACCCGCTATATCCACGGGTCTATCCTCGACTATGCCGAGCGTCTGCTGGACACCATGCCGGACGATATCGGCCACGTCATGTTCACCTGCACCGGCTCGGATGCCAACGACCTGGCGATGCGGATCGCGCAGGCCTATACCGGCGGGCAGGGCATCGTGGTGACCGAGACGGCCTATCACGGTATCACGCAGGCGGTGTCCGAGTTTTCGCCCTCGCTGGGCGCGAATGTCGATCTTGGCCCGCATGTCCGCACCGTGCCCGCGCCCGACAGCTACCGCATCACCGAAGGGCTGGACGACCGGTTCGCCGCGTCCGTCGCCGCAGCCTTCGCCGACCTGAAGCGCCACGGCATCAAGCCCGCGCTTTTCATTTGCGACGGCATCTTCTCCAGCGATGGCATCTTCGATGGTCCTGCGGGCTTCCTCAAGAAGGCCGTCGACGCCACTCACGCGGCCGGGGCGCTTTATGTCGCGGACGAAGTGCAATCGGGTTTCGGCCGGACAGGCGACGCCATGTGGGGCTTTCAGCGCCACGGCGTTACGCCCGATCTCGTCACCATGGGCAAGCCCATGGGCAATGGCTATCCGGTGGCGGGTGTCGCCATGCGCCCCGAACTGGTCGAGGACTTCGGCCAAAAGGCGCGCTACTTCAATACGTTCGGGGGCAATGCTGTCGCGATCGAGGCGGCCGCGGCGGTGCTCGACGTGATCGAGCAGGAGGGCCTCATCGAGAATGCCCGCCAGATCGGCGCATACCTGCGGGACGGCCTGCGCGACCTGCAGGCGCGTTTCCCCGCCATCGGAGATGTGCGTGGCGCCGGGCTGTTCATCGGGGTCGAGATGGTCAGCGATTGCGCGGCCAAGACCCCCGATCCCGGGGCGGCGACGGCGATCGTCAACGGGATGCGGGACGAAGGCGTTCTGATATCGGGCTGCGCCAAGGCCGCCAACGTTCTGAAAATCCGTCCGCCCTTGGTGTTCACGCGCGAGAATGCAGACCATCTGCTGGCCGCACTCGAACGCGTGCTCACCCGTCTTTTTTGATCCGAGAAAGGAACCCGAACATGGCAATCCACAAAGCCGAGTCGCCTCTTCCCGGGCTTCTTTACCACAAGCCCGAGCCCGACGCGCAGCCGTTCAAGGCGCCGGGCGATGCCGTTGCCCTGGGCGATACGTTGGCGCTGATCGAGGTGATGAAATCCTTCATGCCGCTCGAAGCCGAGACGGCGGGCACCTTCAAGGGCTACCTCATCGACGACGGCGAGCATATCGATGCCGGCGACCATTTCTGCGAGATCGAGGGCTGAACATGGCCACCGGAATCAAGAAACTCCTCGTTGCGAACCGGGGCGAGATTGCGGTGCGGATCATTCGCGCGGCGCGGGATCTCGACATCCGTACCGTCCAGGTCGTCAGTGCGGCCGATCACGACATGCTGGCCGCCAGGCTCGCCGACGAGGTAATCGAAATCGGCCCCGCCCCGGCTCAGAAATCCTATCTGGTGATCGACAACATCCTGAAGGCACTGGCTGAGAGCGGCGCGGACGCGGTCCATCCCGGCTACGGCTTCCTGTCCGAAAGCGCCGAGTTTGCGCGCCGCGTCACCGAAATGGGCGTCATATTCTGCGGCCCCGATGCGCAGACGATCGACCGCATGGGCGACAAGGTCAACGCCCGCGCAGCGGCGATCGCGGCCGGCGTGCCCGTCGTGCCGGGCAGCGAGGGGCGCGTGGCGGACCTCGACGCGGCCATCGCGGTCGCCGAAGAGATCGGCTACCCCGTCATGGTCAAGGCCGCCGCTGGCGGTGGCGGCCGTGGCATACGTGTCGCGCAAACGCGCGAGGAACTGGTGAAGACCGTGCCAATGGCGATGAGCGAGGCCCGGGCGGGCTTTGGCGATGATGGTCTTTATATCGAGGCCTTCATCCAGCGCGCCCGACATATCGAGGTGCAGGTCCTGGGCGATGGCGAACGCGCGGTGCACCTGTTCGAACGCGAATGCTCGCTTCAGCGGAGGCGCCAGAAAGTCTGGGAAGAAGCGCCCGCCGCCGCGCTGCCCGAAGCCGTGCGTGCCGATCTCTGCGCCTCGGCCGTGCGTCTGGCCGAAGAGGTATGGTACCGCGGCGCTGGCACGCTCGAATACCTCTACGACATGGACCGCGAGGCGTTCTATTTCATCGAAATGAACACCCGCATTCAGGTGGAGCACCCGGTGACCGAGATGATCACCGGCGTGGACCTCATACGCGAGATGCTTCTTATCGCGGGCGGCGCGCCGCTTTCGCTGTCGCAGGAGCAGATCCGCTGCGCCGGCCACGCCATCGAGGTGCGCGTGAATGCCGAGAACCCGGACAAGAACTTCCTTCCCGCGCCCGGCAGGATCGAAACGCTTGTGTCCCCCGGCGGTCCCGGCGTTCGGTTCGATACTGGCGTATATGCGGGCTATACCGTTCCGCCCTATTACGACTCGCTTCTGGGCAAGCTGGTTGTCTGGGACACCAGCCGTGCGGCAGCGCTGGACCGGCTGTCTGGCGCCTTGACCGAGCTGGAGATCGGCCCGAATCCGACGACGGCCAGCCTGCATCGCGATCTGGTGCAAAACCCGGATGTGCGGGCGGGAAACGTATCGACCCTGTGGCTGGAAGACTGGCTCCGCGCCGCCGCTGAGGACGGGCTGCTCAAAACTGGCTAGCACGTCGGGATGGGGTGCCGGGCCTTGTCAGAAAGACCTCGTGTGAGGAAGGCAGGGCGGTCCTATAGCCACGAGGAATGATCATACACGGCCCTTGCGCCGATATCGACATCTGGGCGCATTCTGATCCGCTGTGGGCCGAGGCCCCGTCCCGCGCCCGATCTGTCCCGAGAGCGGCGCGCCAATTTCGAGCCAGATCGGATGGTGGTCGCTTGGCTGTTCCGTGCGGTCGCCGGGCAGGGCGGTTTCCTGGCGTTCTGGCATGACGAAATGCTCCTCAAATCCTGGGGCGCCTTTCGCTGCAGGCGGCGCCTCTTTACTGCCGGGCTCCAGGTGGCATAGGCTGGCTCTGAGAGAATTCGCAGGAGGTCCGTTTGCCATGCCCACTGCCTCTATGTTCCACGACGATTTTCCGCTGCTCAACACGCCGACCTTCTTTGCCGTGATCCTGCAGCAGTCCGGGGCCGAGGCGGTGACTCTGGAGCGCTGCGAGGCGGCGCTCGAAGAGTTGTTCCGGCGGGCCAGGGAAACGCCCGAGGTGTCGCCCCAAGACCTGCGAGCCCGGCTGCGCCGGCACATCGCCGATCTCGAGATCGCGCGGCTCATCGAACCGGCCGATGGCGGCGCCTGGCGTCTGACGGCCCGGGGCCGCGCCGCGCTCGATGCGCACCCCGACGGGCTCGACCGCACGGATCTTGCCGCCTATCCCGAATACGTGTCCCATCTGCAGACCATCTCGCGCAGCAAGAACGACATGGACCCGCGCACGGCCAGCTATGACGAAGGCTATATCGCCAAGGGGGAGGGGCAGACCTTCACCGCCAACCCCTACACGCCGAACACGGTCGATCACCTGTCGTGGGAGAACGGCTGGATGGAGGCGCAGGAGAACGAGCAGCGCGGCGCGCAGACATAGGTGGCAGGGCGTATGTCAGGTTAGGCGGGCTTGAGGCGGTCGGGCCGGTCTCGTAGCCTAGGCGCAGGAGCAAAGGCTCTCTGTTCATGCACTTCAGGACCAGCCCGAAATCATCATCTCGGCGTGGACTGGACGGGGTGTCACAGACAGCGGCACTGTGCAAGCAGAGCCTGGTTCGCATTCGTCTGACAGTCCCGTATTTGCCATTCCCCGTCCTGCGTCAGGGGGGGCTCCGGACTCTCCAGACGTCTGTTGAGTGCCATCGCGGCCTCTCTTTCTGCCAGCCCTTTCGCAATCCTGCAAACTGCGGAAATCCGCGCCAGCGCCTCTCACTCATTCGTCGGATGACGGCCTTGGGTGCATCCAATAGTCACTGACCTGCCCCCCGGTGGTCCCTCGTTCATAACGAGAGTCTGCGGGTTTGGGATTGGTAGTTGGGTTGGTCGGTTTGGGCAAGCGCGCCGGGAGCGGAG
>NZ_JAGSOU010000031.1 GCF_018139985.1 Actibacterium sp. MT2.3-13A
CTGTCAGCCAGAAATGCCCGCTCATGATGCCCCCTCTGTTTGGGAGCTTGAATCACGCAGACCGGGCAGCCTCAAGCAGGTTTATGGGTCCTGACCCTAAGGGCTTCGCGCATCTCTCCACCGTGTGAAGGAGAAACACTGACCGGCATGTAGTCCTGTTTGTCAGTGCCGTTTGAAATAGCGAGGCTCGTTTCCGTTACGCGGTCAACCTAGGCAACACAACGTCGGCTTCGCGTACGCACCTAAACCGACCGCCTAGAAGGCAGGGCTTGTGCCACAATCGTGCCACAGTCACACACGCGTGTTCGCAAGCCCTGCCGAGCCAGCCCTAAGTATTTGACTTTACTTGGAAAAAGAGAGTGGTGGGTGATGAGGGATTTGAACCCCCGACATCTTCGATGTGAACGAAGCGCTCTACCACTGAGCTAATCACCCGGTGACGGGCGTAATAACGTCACTCCTCGGGCTCTGCAAGGGGGTCTTTTCGAACTTCTTCGACAGAGTGCGGACTACGCCGGACCCGGGCGTTCAGCACCTCGCCATTCGCCAGCGCCTTGCGGCGGTTGACGGTCAGCTTGCCGAAGGGCGGCAGGTTCAGCCGCTCCTGCTGCGACAGCGCCTCGCCCAGCACCGCCAGCGTGGCCTCGACCACCGGCCTGACGTCCTTCTTCTTCAGGCCGGACTGGGTGACGACGCGCTCGATCAGATCCTTCTTGCGCAGGACCGGACCGGGGGCCGGCCCGGATGCGGCGCCGGGCGGCGTGGGCGTTTCTCCGGCCTTGCGGCGCGGAGTCGTCGATTTGCGGCTGGTGGTGTTCCTGGTCATGCGCGTCCCGCCCTTTCTGGCTGAATCAGGCACAGGGTAGCGGTGAAGATTTGCCTTGGCTACAGCGGCATGCGCGCCGCGCAGAGGCCCGTGCCCGGGCGCGATGCGGACGCCCCTGCCGGGCGGGAATTTCCGCAATCATGGACCGACGGCCGGGCAAGAAAAAGGCGCGCCGCGGGGGCACGCCTTTCTCGGTTCAGTGGGCGGTGGCCGTGCCCGGCGCCCCGGCCTTGGCAGCGAGCGCGGCCTGCGCCGCCTCCTCGGCCGCCTCGTCCCATTCGATGGGCTCGGGCATCTCGACCAGCGCGTGTTTCAGCACGTCGCGGACATGACCGACGGGGATGATCCGCAGCCCCTGCTTCACGTTTTCGGGGATGTCGGCGAGATCCTTCTCGTTCTCCTGCGGGATGAGCACGGTCTTGATGCCGCCGCGCAGCGCCGCGAGCAGTTTCTCCTTCAGCCCGCCGATCGCCAGCACATTGCCGCGCAGCGTGACCTCGCCGGTCATGGCGATGTCCTTGCGCACCGGGATGCCGGTCAGCACCGAGACGATCGAGGTAACCATGGCGATGCCCGCGCTCGGCCCATCCTTGGGCGTGGCGCCCTCGGGGACGTGGACGTGGATGTCGACCTTCTCGAACTTCGGCGGCTTCACTCCGATCTCGGGCGCGATGGAGCGCACGAAGGAGTTGGCCGCGTCGATCGATTCCTTCATCACGTCGCCGAGCTTGCCGGTGGTCTTCATCCGGCCCTTGCCGGGCAGCTTCAGCGCCTCGATGGACAGCAGGTCGCCGCCGACGCTGGTCCAGGCCAGCCCGGTGACGACGCCCACCTGGTCGTCCTTTTCGGCCAGACCGTAGCGGAATTTCCGCACGCCCAGGAAATCGTCCAGGTTCTCGGGCGTGACCACCACGCGGTCGGTCTCGTGTTTGACCAGCTTGGTCACGGCCTTGCGCGCCAGCTTGGCGATCTCGCGCTCCAGGTTCCGCACGCCCGCCTCGCGGGTGTAGTAGCGGATGATGTCGGTCAGCGCCTCGTCGGTGACCTCGAACTCGCCCGTCTTCAGGCCGTGGTTCTTGATCTGCTTGTCGATCAGGTGCTGACGCGCGATCTCGCGCTTCTCGTCCTCGGTGTAGCCGGCGAGCGAGATGATCTCCATCCGGTCCAGAAGCGGCCCGGGCATGTTGTAGCTGTTGGCCGTGGTCAGGAACATCACGTTCGAGAGGTCGTATTCCACCTCAAGATAGTGATCGACGAAGCTCGAGTTCTGTTCCGGGTCGAGCACCTCCAGCATGGCCGAGGCCGGGTCGCCGCGGAAGTCCTGCCCCATCTTGTCGATCTCGTCGAGCAGGATCAGCGGGTTGGTGGTCTTGGCCTTCTTCAGCGCCTGGACGATCTTGCCGGGCATCGAGCCGATATAGGTCCGACGGTGACCGCGGATCTCGGATTCATCGCGCACACCGCCAAGCGAGATGCGGATGAACTCGCGCCCGGTGGCCTTGGCCACGCTCTTGCCCAGGCTGGTCTTGCCCACGCCCGGGGGGCCGACGAGGCACATGATCGGGCCTTTCAGCTTCTTCGAGCGCTGCTGCACGGCGAGGTATTCGACGATCCGCTCCTTGACCTTCTCCAGGCCGTAGTGGTCGTCGTCCAGCACCCTCTGGGCGCTGTTCAGATCCTTCTTGACGCGGCTCTTCACGCCCCACGGGATCGACAGCATCCAGTCGAGATAGTTGCGCACCACGGTCGCCTCGGCCGACATCGGCGACATCGACTTCAGCTTCTTGATCTCGCCCTCGGCCTTTTCCCGGGCCTCCTTGCTGAGCTTGGTGGCCGCCACCCGCTCCTCAAGCTCGGCGATCTCGTTCTGGCCCTCGTCGCCGTCGCCCAGTTCCTTCTGAATGGCCTTCATCTGCTCATTCAGATAGTATTCGCGCTGGGTGCGCTCCATCTGCGACTTGACGCGGGTCTTGATCTTCTTCTCGACCTGCAGGACGCTCATCTCGCCCTGCATCAGCCCATAGATCTTCTCCAGACGCTCGGCCACGCTGAGGGTCTCAAGAAGCTCCTGCTTCTGCTCCACGTCGATGCCGAGATGCCCGGCCACCAGGTCGGCCAGCTTGGCCGGCTCGCGGGTCTCGGACACGGCCGAGAGGGCCTCTTCGGGGATGTTCTTCTTGATCTTGGCGTAGCGCTCGAACTCGCTGCCGACCGACCGCACCAGCGCCTCCAGCGTGGCCGCGTCGCCGGGGGTTTCCTCAAGCAGCTCGGCATAGGCCTCGAAGAAGGCGTCATTGTCGAGATATTCAGCGATGCGCACGCGCTGGCGGCCCTCGACCAGCACCTTGACGGTGCCGTCGGGCAGCTTCAGCAGTTGCAGCACATTGGCCAGAACGCCGGCCTCGTAGATGCCCTCGGGGGTGGGGTCGTCGACGCTCGGGTCGATCTGGCTCGACAGCAGGATCTGCTTGTCGTCGGCCATGACCTCCTCCAGCGCGCGGACCGATTTTTCCCGACCCACGAACAGCGGCACAATCATGTGCGGAAACACCACGATGTCGCGCAGCGGCAGGACAGGGTAGGTTTGGCTGAGTTGCTCGGTCATGCTTTTTCCTTGGTTATGCAAGAGGGCGCCGGCCCCGGCTTGGCGGCAGCACCTGGCCCTCTCCTGTCTTGGCCTCAATATCTGGGGTGTATCCCCCGATTTTCAACCGTTTCGCGTTCGGCTTTGCCCTCACTGTGCCCCCACCGCCCAGCGGGGGCAAGCGGAGATCCTGCGATGGCGCGGACGCCCCGCCCCACGGCTCCGGATCGTTAAAGTTAACGAAAGGAAAATGAAAGATTTTCCGGCCCGCCGCGGAAAAGACACGGGCCGGGCGCCCCGTGCAGGGGTCGCGGCGGCACCGGAGATTTTGCCAAACAATAGCCGCAGTTGCGCGCTAGGATTCGCGAATGGGAAACAATAAACGGGGGCTTGAGCACATGAACATGCAGCCTGAAATGAACGCGGTCGAACAGGACAAGCAGGCTTTTGACAGCGCGCACACCCGCACGCACCAGGAACTGCTGACCTTCGCGGCCCGGCGCAGCGGGCTCTCGCCGCTGGCGCTGGGGCGTGACTTCCTGCGCCACAGCCGTTCGGGGCGCGGCGTCGAGATGGCCGATTACGTCCGCCACGAATTGTGGAACCGCGAGCGCCACGGCCCGGACGGGGCCGACCGCTTCGTCGGGGCCAAGACCGTCTGGCCGGCGGCCAACACCGTCAACCCGTTCCGCTGGTGGGCCGCGGCCGAGGACAAATACGTCATGACCCTGATGCTGGCCGCCGAGGGGCTGGCGCAGCCGCAGACCGTGGCCGTCGTCGACAACTCGGCCCGGGCCTATCCCGGCATCCCCCGCGCCGCCACCCCCGAGGCGCTGCGCGAGGTGGTGCTGGCGCATCCGGCGGGCACGCTGTTCGCCAAGACGCTGGACGGGATGATCGGCAACGGCGCCATGGTGATCGAGGCCGCCGACGCCGAGACCATCACCTGCACCGGCACGGGGCCCAAGACCTACGAGCAGTTCCTGTCGCAGGTGCTCGACGGGCAGGCCTACCTGATCCAGAAGCGGCTCGACAACCATGCCAGCCTCGCGCCCTTCTGCACCGGGCTGGCCACCATTCGCCTGCCGAATTTCATCCGCGGCACCGAGGTCTATTCGCCGGTGGCCGCGCTCAAGCTGCCCAGCGGCGGCAATGTCGCCTGCGCCTTCTGGCGGCCGGGCAACCTGGCCTGCGGGATCGACCCCGAGACCGGCACCATCACCCGCGTCGCCGGCCGCGACGGCCCGGTCAGCGTGGAGCTGGAGGATCACCCCGAGACGCCGGGGCTCAAGGGGCTCACCCTGCCCTTCTGGGACGAGGTGCGCGAGATCAACGAGCGCGCCGCGCGCGTCTTCGGCGCGATCCCCTACCAATCCACCGACATCGCGGTGACGCCGAACGGCCCGGTGCTGATCGAGCTCAACTACGGCGGCAGTTTCGACATCCTTCAGAACGGCACCGGAAAGGGGCTGCTGAGCCCCGAGATCCGCGCCTTCTTCGCCGCGCACGGCTATCCCTTCGCGCCGGGCAAGCGCAAGAAGCGGTTCGGACTGGTCTGAGAGGGCGGCGCCGGCCGCGCGCCGGCGCCGCGCCGCCCCTACAGCGGCTCGATATCGCCGGCCGCGCGCTGCGCGTGAAACTCGGCCTCGAACGCGGCAAAGCGCCCCTCGGCGATCGCCGCGCGCATCCCCGCCATCAGCTCCTGATAATAATGCAGGTTGTGCCAGGTCAGCAGCATGCCGCTGATCATCTCGCCGGCGCGGAAGACGTGGTGCAGATAGGCGCGGCAGTAGTTGCGGCAGGCCGGGCAGATGCACGCCTCGTCCAGCGGGCGCGGGTCGTCCTGGTGGCGGGCGTTCTTGATGTTCACCACGCCGTGCCGGGTGAAGGCCTGCCCCGTCCGTCCCGAGCGCGAGGGCAGCACGCAATCCATCATGTCGATGCCGCGCTTGACCGCGCCGACGATATCGTCCGGCTTGCCCACCCCCATCAGGTAGCGCGGGCGGTCCTCAGGCAGAAAGCCCGGCGCGTAGTCGAGGACGCCGAACATCGCCTCCTGCCCCTCGCCCACGGCAAGCCCGCCCACCGCGTAGCCGTCGAAGCCGATGGATTTCAGCGACTCGGCGCTTTCCTCGCGCAGCTCCTTCGTCACGCCGCCCTGCATGATGCCGAACAGCGCGTGGCCGGGGCGGTCCCCGAACGCGTCCTTCGAGCGCCGCGCCCAGCGCATCGAAAGCCGCATCGACTGCGCCACCTCCGCGTCGGTGGCCGGCAGCGCGGGGCATTCGTCGAAACACATCACGATGTCGCTGCCCAGAAGGCGCTGGATCTCCATGCTGCGCTCCGGGCTGAGCATGTGCTCCGAGCCGTCGATATGCGATTTGAAGCGCACCCCGTCCTCGGTCAGCTTACGCAGGCTGGCGAGGCTCATGACCTGAAAGCCACCGCTGTCGGTCAGGATGGGCTTGTGCCAGTTCATGAACTGGTGCAAACCGCCCAGCCGGTCGATACGCTCGGCCGTCGGACGCAGCATCAGGTGATAGGTGTTGCCCAGAAGGATGTCGGCCCCGGTGGCCGCCACGCTTTCGGGCATCATCGCCTTGACCGTTCCGGCGGTGCCCACGGGCATGAAGGCTGGCGTGCGGATCTCGCCGCGCGGTGTGGAAATCACGCCAGTGCGCGCCCTTTTGTCCGTGGCGAGAAGTTCGAAGTTGAAACGTTTGGCCATATCTGCTCCTGCGGGGGCGGGATCGGAGAGCCGGTATAGGCGATTCCGGCGAAATTCCAAGACAGGTGACGCGATGACAGAAGCAACAGCGCCCGAGACCGGCGGTTTCCGCCTTGGCTGGGAGGAATGGGTGGCCCTGCCGGCCCTCGGCCTGCCCGCGCTCAAGGCCAAGGTGGACACCGGGGCCAAGACGTCGGCGCTGCACGCCTTCGAGATCGAGCCCTTCGGCGCGGCCAGCAAGCCGCGCGTGCGTTTCCTGGTGCACCCGATTCCGGGGCGCGACGACCTGACCATCCCCTGCTCGGCCGAGATCGTGGACCGGCGCGAGGTGACCAGTTCCAACGGCGAGACCGAGTTGCGCTATGTCATCCGCTCCGAGATCACCGTCGGCGCGCGCACCTGGCCGATCGAGCTGACGCTGACCGACCGCAAGGGCATGGCCTATCACATGCTGCTGGGCCGGCAGGCGTTTTCCGAGGACGTGATCATCAGCCCCGGCGAAAGCTTCTGCCAGCCGAAGCTCGGCTATGACGTCTACCATTCCGCCACCGTGCGCGAGGAGGCCCCGGCCCGCGCGCTGCGCATCGCCGTGCTGAGCCGCGAGGAGCACAACTATTCCACCCGCCGGCTGGTCGCCGAGGGCGAAAAGCGCGGCCATGTGGTCGAGGTGATCGACACCACCCGCTGCTACATGGCGATCAACGCGCTGGCCCCCGAGGTGCATTACGACGGCAAGCGCCTGCCGCGCTACGACGCGGTGATCCCGCGCATCGGCGCCTCGATCACGCCCTACGGCACGGCCGTGGTGCGCCAGTTCGAAACCATCGGCACCTATTGCGTGAACGGCAGCGACGGCATCACCGCCAGCCGCGACAAACTCTATGCCCACCAGATCCTGGCGCGCCACAAGATCGGCATGCCGACCACCGCCTTCGCCGCCTCGCCCAAGGATACCGGCAACCTGATCGGGCTGGTGGGCGGCGCGCCGCTGATCGTCAAGCTGCTGGAATCGACGCAAGGGAAAGGCGTGGTTCTGGCCGAGACCAAGAAGGCCGCCGAATCCGTGATCTCCGCCTTCCGCGGACTCAAGGCCAGCTTCCTGGTGCAGCATTTCGTGAAGGAGGCCGCGGGCGAGGACATCCGCTGCCTGGTGATCGGCAACAAGGTGGTGGCCTCGATGAAACGCACCGGCGCGGAGGGCGATTTCCGCTCCAACCTGCACATGGGCGGTACCGCCGAGGCGGTCCGCATCAGCAAGGCCGAGCGCGAAACCGCCCTGCGCGCGGCGCGCGCCTTCAGGCTGAACCTGGCCGGCGTGGACCTGCTGCGCGCGAGCGACGGGCCGAAGGTGCTGGAGGTCAACTCCTCTCCCGGGCTGGAGGGGATCGAAAAGGCCAGCGGCAAGAATATCGCCGCCCTTCTCTATGACGAGATCGAGAAACGCGTCCGCCCCGTCCCCGTGCGTCGGCGCGGCGCGAAGGCGCGCTGATCGGCACTGGACGGCGCCGTCCACAAATCCTATATCTTTTATCGGAATTGAGGAAGATGCAGCATGACCAGCCAGGCGAGCGAGAAGCTCGAGGGGGCCCCCCTCATCAAACCGTCCAGCACCGAGCACCCGCTCTACGACAGCGTGGTCGAGGCGTGCCGCACGGTCTTTGACCCGGAAATCCCGGTCAATATCTATGACCTCGGCCTCGTCTACACGATCGAGATCGACGACGAGAACGCGGTGCGGGTGATCATGACCCTGACCGCGCCGGGCTGCCCGGTGGCCGGCGAGATGCCCGGCTGGGTGGCCGAGGCCGTCGAGCCGCTGCCAGGGGTGAAGCAGGTCGACGTGGAGATCACCTGGGATCCGCCCTGGGGCATGGACATGATGTCCGACGAGGCGCGGCTGGAACTGGGCTTCATGTAAATCCCGGATGCGGGCGGCACCGACGCGCGGCCCGCACAGGGAATCTGCCCCGCCGCACGATCCCCACGCTTGAGATCGCGCCCTGCCCGGCCTAGATTGGAGGGCAGAACAGAAGGAACGCGCAATGTTCGGCATTCCAGGCAAACAGGCCGTCACCCTGACCGAGGCGGCGGTGAAGCAGATCGCCAAATTGATAACCCAGCACAGCGCCAAGGGCCTGCGCATTGGCGTCAAGAAGGGCGGCTGCGCGGGCATGGAATACACCATGGACTATGTGGCCGAGATCGACCCCAAGGACGAGGTGATCGAACAGGACGGCGCGCGGGTGATGATCGCCCCCATGGCGCAGATGTTCCTGATCGGCACCGAGATCGACTACGAGGTGTCGCTTCTGGAAAGCGGCTTCAAGTTCCGCAATCCCAACGTGGTCGACGCCTGCGGCTGCGGCGAATCCATCAAGTTCGCCGAGACCAAGGACCTGCCCGACCCGAAATAGGGCGTTTCCAGTTTCCACTTCCCGCCCCATCGCGTAATCATCCCCGAAACGAAACCGGACGGGGAGACAAGCGATGCGCAAACTGGCGGCTGGCAACTGGAAGATGAACGGCACCGGGGCCGATCTGGCCGAGGTCGCGGCGCTTCGGGCCGCGCATCCCTCTCCGGCGGTCGATATCCTGATCTGCCCCCCCGCCACGCTGCTCTCGCGCCTGTCGCAGGCCGCCGGCCCCGCCATCGCCAGCGGCGGACAGGATTGCCACGCCGCCGCCTCGGGCGCGCATACCGGCGACATCTCTGCCGCGATGCTGATCGACGCGGGGGCCTCCTATGTCATCCTCGGCCATTCCGAGCGGCGCGCCGATCATCGTGAGACCGACGCCGTTGTCGCCGCCAAGTGTCAGGCCGCCTGGGCCGCCGGGCTGACCGCCGTGGTCTGCGTCGGCGAGACCGAGGCGCAGCGCGACGCGGGCCAGACTCTGGGCGCGATCGGCGCGCAGCTGGCGGGCTCCATCCCCGAGGGCGCCGGCCCCGACACCCTCGTCGTCGCCTATGAGCCGGTCTGGGCCATCGGCACCGGCCGCGTGCCCAGTCCCGAACAGATCGCCGAGGTGCACGATTTCCTCCGCGCCGAACTGACCGCCCGCCTCGGCCCGCGGACGGCCTCCGGCATCCGCCTGCTCTACGGCGGCTCGGTCAAGCCCGACAATGCGGCCGGAATCTTCGCGGTTTCCAACGTGGACGGCGCGCTGGTGGGCGGCGCCTCGCTCAAGGCCGCGGATTTCTCCGCCATCGTCACCGCGCTGGAGGACGCGCCGGTGTGAGACCGGCCGCGGCGGGACGCAGCGGCCCAAGGGGCCGCCTGCGCTTCAGGCGCGTCCCGGCAGGAGATACCGCCGCCCCGAAACCGCCACGCCCCGCGACACACCAAGGGCCGCTCCTGCCGGAGCGGCCCTTGCCATGTCTCGCGCCCCTCTCTGGTGGGCTATTTGGTGATGATCTCCGGCCCCATCATCTTGGTCGGCAGATAGGTCGAGATCGCCGGCACATAGGTCACGATGATCAGGAACACGAAGAGCACCGCCAGGAAGGGCGCGGCGGCCCGCACCACCCGCATCATCGGCATCCCCGCCACGCCCGAGGTGACGAAGAGGTTCAGGCCAACCGGCGGCGTGATCATCCCGATCTCCATGTTCACCACCATGATGATGCCGAGATGGATCGGGTCCACCCCCAGCTCGATCGCAATCGGAAAGACCAGCGGCGCCACGATCACGATCAGGCCCGAGGGTTCCATGAACTGGCCGCCGATCAGCAGGATCACGTTCACGATCACCAGGAACATGATCTTGCTGAAGCCCGCCTCCAGCATCACCCCCGCGATCTGCTGCGGGATCTGCTCGTCGGTCAGGACATGCTTCAGGATCAGCGCGTTAGCGATGATGAACATCAGCGTGATGGTCAGCTTGCCCGCATCGAACAGCGTGTCGCGGGTGTCGCGGTGGACGAAGGCCATCAGCAGCGCCTGCGGGCGGCGCAGCAGGCTGACGGGGCGCCCGCCCGGCTCGCGCGCGGCCAGCGGACCCATGTCGCGATAGACGAAGCTGGCGATCAGGAAGGCGTAGATCGACGCCACCGCGGCGGCCTCGGTGGGGGTGAAGATCGCCCCAGTGACGCCGGGAATACCGTAGATCCCCACCATGATGATGGCGATCAGCATCAGCCCCCAGAGCGCATCGCGGAACGAGGCCACGACCTCGCCCCAGCCCTGCCATTCGCCCTTGGGCATGTTGCGGATCGTGGCCATGACATAGATCGCCACCATCAGCATGCCGCCCGCCATGAGGCCCGGAATGACCCCCGCCAGGAACATCCGCCCGACAGAGACCTCGACCGCCGAGGCATAGACCACCATCACGATCGACGGCGGGATCAGGATGCCCAGGGTGCCGGCGTTGCAGATGACGCCGGCGGCGAAATCCTTGGTGTAGCCCACCTGCCGCATCGCCGCGATCACGATGGAGCCGATGGCGACCACCGTCGCGGGCGAGGAGCCCGACAGCGCCGCGAACAGCATGCAGGCGAATACCCCCGCGATCGCCAGCCCGCCGCGCAGATGCCCGACGCAGGCGATGGCGAAGCGGATGATCCGCTTGGCCACGCCGCCGGTGGACATGAAGCTCGACGCCAGGATGAAGAAGGGGATCGCCAGCAGCGTGTAATGCCCCGCCATCGCCTGATAGAGAGACTGCGCGATCGAGGCCAGCGAGGTGTCCGAGAACAGCAGAAGGAAGATCATCGAGCTCAGGCCCAGCGACACCGCGATCGGCACGCCGATGATGAGCAGGCCGACGACCATCGCAAAAAGCAGAACGACATCCATGGGCTCAATCCTCGCGGTTCAGGGCGGCCACGTCTTCGACCGCGTCTTCGGCCTCGTGGCTGACAATCAGGCTTTCCTGCTGGCCGGTCAGAACCCGCCAGCTGGCCTGCAGGATGCGGAACAGGATCAGCGCGCAGCCAAAGGGCAGCATGAAATAGGGGATGAAGCGCGGCAGCTTCTCGTAGCTTTCGCCCTGGTTGAAGATCGGCTCGATGAAGCGCAGCCAGTCGGGCATCGGGATCTGCTCGGTCTCGTACCAGGCCTGGTCGCGGCTGTCGGCAAAGCCGGTGGGAAACCAGCGCCCGGTGGTGGCGTCGAGACCGGCGAAAGGCGCCCAGTAGTCCCACGCCCCCTTGAGCATCAGCGCCGCGTAGACCAGGCAGACGACGGCCGCCAGCAGCGACAGCACCCGCCGCGGCCGCGACGACACCGCGTTCAGAAGCGCATCGACGCCCAGATGGGCAGTGATCTTGAACGCGTAGCTGATACCGAACAGGACCAGCCAGGCAAACAGCACCAGCGTCAGTTCCAGCCCCCAGATCAGGCTCGAGTTGAAGCCGTAGCGCAGCACGACATTGACGAAGGTGACCAGGGTCATCAGCCCCAGCAGAACGGCGATCGCCGTCTCCTCGATCCCGTTCACCATCCGGCCAAGACGCGAATGCGCCTGGTCTTTCACCGGACCGCTCATCCGATCCCCTCCCCGTTCATTTTCAGTGGAAAAAGGCGTTTCCAGCCGCAAATGCGGCCCGGGACGCAGCCCCGGGCCGCCGCACTCGTTACGCGGACCTGATGATTACATCGAAGCGTTGATCGCCTGGGCGGCGGCGATGTTGTCGGCGCCCACGTCGGCCTCGAACTTCGCCCAGACCGGCTTCATCGCGTCGACCCAGGCCTGGCGCTGCTCGGGCGTCAGTTCGCGGATGGTGGTGCCGGCGTCGAGGATCGCCTGGCGGGCGTCGGCGTCGACCTTGTTCACCGCGGCGTTCCGCTCGACCGTCACCTCGTGCAGGATGGTGGCCAGTTGGTCACGCACGTCGGCAGGCAGGCTGTCCCACCAATCGACCGAGGTCACGACCAGGTAGTCGATGATGCCGTGGTTGGTCTCGGTGATGCCGTCCTGCACCTCGAAGAACTTCTGGCCGTAGATGTTGGACCAGCTGTTCTCCTGACCGTCGACCACGCCGGTCTGCAGCGCGCCGTAAACCTCGGAGAAGGCCATCGGCTGCGGCGAGGCGCCCAGCGCCTCCATCTGCGCGACCAGCACGTCCGAGGTCTGGACGCGGAATTTCAGGCCCTTGGCGTCCTCGGGCTGGTTCAGCGGCTTGTTGGCCGAGAACTGCTTCATGCCGTTGTGCCAGAACTCCAGCCCCTTCAGGCCGCGGCGCTCCATCGAGGATTTCATCGCCTGGCCGGTTTCCGAGCTCTGGAACGCGTCCACGGCGTCGATGTTCTTGAACATGAAGGGCAGGTCGAAGATGCGGAACTGCTTGGTGAACTGCTCGAATTTCGACAGCGAGGGCGCGGCCAGCTGCACGTCGCCCTGCAGCATCGCCTCCAGCACCTGGTTGTCGTTGTAGAGGGTCGAGTTCGGGAAGACCTCCATGCAGGCCTTGCCGTTCATCTCCTCGTTCACGCGCTTTTCCAGCAGCGTGGCGGCGATGCCCTTGGGGTGCTTGTCGGTGTTGGTGACGTGGCTGAACTTGATGACGATCTCGCCCTCGTCGCAGGCGGCGAGGCCGGCGCCGGCGCTGGCCGATACGGCCAGGGCCGCAGCGGCGGCGGCAGTTGCGAATTTCATACGGTATCCTCCCAGATATCCTGTGGTGGCTTACGCGCGCCCAAGGGGCGCCCGAGGCTCAGGAGAACCAAGCCGGCGCGAGGGCTCAAGAAAAATCCTGCGCGCCCGGGAGCGCCCGATTTTTCCGCGCGAAATCATCCGGTTGCACGTTCGCTATGCAAAAAAGGAATAGCCCCATGCGCGCGGATGGGCGATTTTCCGCACAGGCCAGAGGGGATTTGTGCGGAAATCCGCACAGATGTCAGCGATAGGCCTCGGGGCGAATCCCGTGGCGCGCCAACTTGTCGTAGAAGGTCTTGCGCGGGAGTTTCAGTGCCTTGGCCGCCTCGGAGGCGCGGCCCTGGGCGTGGCGCAGCGCGTCGATCAGCAGCGTGCGCTCGACCCGCGCCATCTGCTCGGCGAGGCCTGCGGGCTCCGCCTCGCCGATCTCGGACAGGCCCATGGCGAAGCGCATCGCCGCGTTCATCAGCGCGCGCGCATTGCCCGGCCAGTCCTGCGCCATCAGGCGGGCGACCACCTCGGGCGTGATCTCGGGCTGGGGCAGCGCGGCCTGCTCGCAGGCGATGGCGACGTAGTGGCGGAACAGCACCGGAATGTCCTCGGGGCGCTCGCGCAGCGAGGGGATCCGCACCCGCATCACGTCAAGCTTGTAATAGAGATCGGGGCTGAAGCGGCCCCTGGCGACCTCCTCGGCCAAATCGCGATAGCTGCCGGCGACCAGCCGCGCGGCGCTGTCACCCTCCAGCAACTCCTGCAGCGCGAACTGCCCCGCGGGGCTGAGCGCGGCCACCTCGTCGATGAAGATCGTCCCCCCCTCGGCGGTGGCGAAGGCCTCGGCCAGGGCCTCGGGCGTGGCCGCGGCGCCGGCGAGTTTCTGGAACGGCCGCATGGAGGCCGGCGACAACAGGTGGATCACCTCGGCGACCTTGGAGGTGCCGGTGCCCGGCTCGCCGGTGACCAGCACCTCGGCCGAGGCACGGGCCACGGCGCGCACCTGCTCGCGCAGTTCCTCGGCGCGCCGCGACTGGCCGAACAGCATCCGCGCCGCGGCGTCGCCGGTCTCCAGCTGCCGCTTCAGCCGCCGGTTCTCCAGCACCAGGGCGCGGCTGCGCAGCGCCCTTTCCACCACCGCCAGAAGATCCTTGGGCGCGCAGGGCTTTTCGAGGAAATCCACCGCGCCGGCCGAGATCCCGCGCACCGCCATGGGGATGTCCCCCTCGCCGGTCAGCAGGATCACCGGCAGGTCCGCATCCACCCCCTGCGCGAAGTCCAGCAGCGCGAAGCCGTCCTTGCCGGGCATGCGGATGTCGCTGACCACCACGCCCTCGAAGCCGGGCGTGATATGGTCCTTGGCCTCGATGTAAGAGCCCGCCAGCACCGGCTCCAGATCGGCCAGCTCCAGCGTCTGCGCCAGCGCCTCGCGCACCGCCCTGTCGTCGTCCACCAGCAGAACCCTGCGCGTCATGCCGCCGCCTCCCCCTGCCCGGCGCGGGCCAGTTCCACCGTGAAAACGGCGCCGCCCTCGGGGTGGTTGCGGCCGCGGATCGCGCCGCCGAAACTCTGCACCAGCCCGTAGGAGATCGACAGGCCCAGCCCCATGCCCTCGGACTGGCCGACCTCCTTGGTCGAATAGAACGGGTCGAAGATCTTCTCCGGTTCGGCGATGCCGGGGCCGGTGTCGCGCACATGCAGGCGTGTCACCGGGCCGGCCTCCTCCAGCGCCAGACACAGCCGTTTCTCGGGGCTGTCCTGCATCGCGTCGATGGCGTTGGTCACGAGGTTCAGCACCACCTGCTGCAGCCGCACCTCGCCGCCGCGCACCGGCACCGGCCGGCCGGGCAAGGCGCTGTCCACCGTGACCCCCGCCTGCGCCATGCGCGCCTCGGCCATTTCCAGCACCGCGCCGATCACCGCGGTCAGATCGACATCGGTCATCGGCTCGCTTTCCTGCCGGGCGAAGGCGCGCAGGTTCTTTATGATGCGGCCCATCCGGCGGGCGAGCTCCGAGATGCGGGTGAAATTCTGCGCCGCGCGCGCGGGCTCGCCGCGCTCAAGGAACAGCGTCCCGTTCTCGGCGAAGGAGCGGATCGCCATCAGCGGCTGGTTCAGCTCGTGGCTGAGCCCCGCCGACATCTTGCCGAGCGCCGAGAGCTTGCCGGCCTGGACCAGTTCCTCCTGCGCGCGCTTCAGCGCGGCCTCGGCCTCCAGCCGTTCGGCGACCTCGCGGCGCAGGGCGCGGTTGGCCGCCGACAGCTCGGCGGTGCGCTGCGCCACGCGGGTCTCCAGCCCGGCCTTGGCGGCCTCCTCCAGCTCCAGCCGGTCGGTCAGCGCGCGCCGACGCTGCGACAGCAGCAGCAGCGTCGCGCCGAAGATCAACGACAGCGCCGCGGCCACCGCCGCCTGCAGCGCCGCGATGCGTTCGGCCGGGGCGATGTCGAGCAGGATCTCGCCGGTCATCTCGATCACCGGCAGCGGCTGGGTCAGGTGCAGCGCGCGCGCCGGCAGGTAGGGGCCGCCATCGACATGCCAGACGTCGCGCCCCGCGCGCGGCCGCGCCTCGAACGCGGGGAAGGGCAACAGCCCCTCGGTCTCGTAGCCAAACAGGGCCGGCGGCTCCGAGACCGCGCCGCGCTGCCGGAACAGCAGCTCGGAGCGGTTGGAGACGAACACCACCCCCGCCGCGTCGGTGAAGAACACCGCCTGCGGATCGCCCAGCCACGCCTCCTCGACATCCCAGATGTCCACGTCCAGATCGACCGCACCGATCGCGCGGCCCTGCACGGAGAAGACCGGCGCCGAATAGGTGAAGCTACGCCCCGGCCCGTCGGGCAGCCGCGCGTGATGCGCCCCCAGCGCGCCCTGCATGGCGCGGCGGAACGACGGCATCGCGCTGCGGTCGCTGCCCAGCTGCCCGCGGGCGGAGCTGGCCAGAACGCGGCCCGTGGCGCCGACCACATGCAGGTTCAGCGTGCCGGTCTTGTCGGCCGCGCGCAGCAGCACCGCCTCGGCCGCGGCCAGGTCGGTGCCGCCCTCCAGCGCGGCGATCAGCGTGGGGTGATCGGCCATCAGCACCGCCAACTCGCGGAACTGCTGCAACTGGCTGACCAGCCGGTCGGCAGCCAGCGACAGGTCCGAGCGCCCGCGCTCGGACAGCTGGTCCAGCGCCGAGCTGTAGGCGAACCACCACACCCCGCCGGTGAACCCGGCCGAGCAGATCAGGAAAGCCGCAAGCGCCAGTGCCGTGCGCGTCATTCGAGGCTCCGTTGCATCGGGTCTGCCAGTTTAGAAAGCCGCGCGCCGATTGGCCAGACCGCTCAGACCGGCAGGATGGTGGTGGACTTGATCTCTTCCATCGACAGCAGCGCGGTGACATTGTGGATCTTCACCTCGGCGATCAGCGCCTGGTAGAAGGCGTCGTAGGCACGCGCGTTCTTCACCCGCACCTTCAGGATATAATCGATGTCGCCGGCCAGCCGGTGCGCCTCCTGGACCTCGGGCCGGGCGTTCAGCGCCTCGAGGAATTTCGCCTGCCAGTCGGCGTCGTGCTCGGCGGTGCGGATCAGCACGAAGAAACAGGCCTCCAGCCCCAGCGCCTCGGCGTCCAGCAGCACGGTCTGGCTCTTGATCACCCCGCCCTCGCGCATCTTGCGGATGCGGTTCCAGACCGGCGTCTTGCTCGACCCGACCCGCTTGGCGATCTCGTCCAGCGACAGGCTGGCGTCGCGCTGCAGCTCGGCCAGGATCTTGCGGTCGATGCTGTCGAGTTTCAGGCTCATGGGGGCTCTCCTTGCCGCGTGTGGGGACGATATTACACGAAACGCGCCCCCGCCCCCTCGCTAACGGAACAATTTCCCGATTTCCAGCCCCCGGCGCCGCGGCACGGCGTCCCGGCTTGATCGGGATCAAGGACGGCGCGGCCGAAAGCGGCTTTGTGCCCCTCAATCGCGCGCAATCGTCGCGCAATCCGGGCTTTTCCCCCGGAGGAGCAGACCCTAGAACAGGAGGACGGGGCCGGACGCGGCCCCCTGATGCAACATGACCGGACAGCCTGCCGTGACCGAAACCGCCGCCCCCAAAGTCAAGACCCTCCCCGACGCCCAGACGGTGACGGAGGTGCAGCATTACACCGACCGGCTGTTCCGCTTCCGCGTGACGCGGCCGCAATCCTTGCGCTTCCGCTCGGG
>NZ_JAGSOU010000032.1 GCF_018139985.1 Actibacterium sp. MT2.3-13A
TCAAGCAGAGCCTCGTTCTGCGCCGGCCAGAAGAAGCTGATCAGCGTCTGACCCTTCACCAGACGCTTCGCCTCCGTCTCCGAGGGCTCGCGAACCTTCGCCACGACATCCGCCCGGGCCCAAAGCGCCGCCGCATCCGCGACGACCGACACCCCGGCCGCGCGGTAGTCCTCATCGGAGAAACCCGCGGCCTCGCCCGCTCCGGTCTCGATCAGGCAATCGAATCCCAACTTCTGGATCATCGCGGCCGACTCCGGCGTCATCGCCACGCGGGCCTCGCCCGGCAAGACCTCCTTGGGAACTCCGAATTTCATCGGCTGCTCTCCTCGATATCATCGTCGGTTTTTCCAACCGGCTGCAGAAACGCGAAATCGCACCCCTCGTCGGCCTGAGTCACCTCTGCCGCGTAGAGCCGGTCGTAGCCGCGCCGCTCCTCCAGTGGCTGAACGGAGGGGGCCCATTCGGCGCGGCGGCGCTCAAGCTCTGTCTCATCGACCAGAAGTTCGATGCTCTTTTTCGCGACCGAGAGGCGGATCCTGTCGCCCGTCCTCACCAACGCCAGCACCCCCCCGACCGAGGCCTCGGGCGTGACGTGCAGCACGATCGTGCCGAAGGCCGTGCCCGACATGCGCGCATCCGAAATGCGCACCATGTCCTTCACGCCCTGGGTGCTCAACTTTTTCGGGATCGGCAGGTAGCCCGCCTCCGGCATGCCCGAGGCGCTCTTGGGCCCAGCGTTCTGCAGCACCATGAAGTCATCCTCGGCGATATCGAGATCGGGGTCGTCGACCCGCGTTGCCAGATCCTCCAGAGAGGAGAACACGACCGCCCTTCCCTCCTTCTCGAACAGGTTCTTATCAGCGGCGGAACGCTTCAGGATCGCCCCCCGCGGCGCAAGATTGCCGAAGAGCGCCACCAGACCGCCCTGCGGCTCGAGCGGCGCGCTCGCCTTTGCGATCACTCGGTGATCAACATAGCCGGGATCCTTCTCCAGCCGGTCGCCCAGGGTCTCACCGGTGACGTCGATCGTGTCGAGATGCAGAAGCGGCTTCAGCTCGCGCAACACGGCACCCACACCGCCTGCGTGGAAGAAGTCCTCCATGTAATGCGAGCCCACCGGCTTGAGGTTCACCAGCACCGGGGTGGTGTCGGAGAGCTCGTTCAGCCGCTCGAGCGCCACCTTGATTCCGAGCCTCCCGGCCACGGCGGTCAGGTGAATGATGGCATTGGTCGACCCCCCGAGCGCCAGAAGCATACGCAGCGCGTTCTCCACTGATCTCTCTGTGATGACCTGGCTCGGCCGGATCGGGTTGGCGATCATCCGCGCCGCTGCCATGCCGGATGCTTCGGCCGCACGCAGGCGATCGGCGTGGACCGCCGGGATGGCGGCCGTTCCCGGCAGCGACATCCCCAGTGTCTCGGCGATGCAGGCCATGGTCGAGGCGGTGCCCATCACCGCGCAGGTGCCCGCCGTCGTCGCCAGGCGCCCTTCGATATCGTTGATCTGATCGGTCGTGATCTCTCCGGCCCGGTACTTGCCCCAGAAGCGCCGGCAATCGGTGCAGGCGCCAAGCCTCTCTTCGCCATAGCGCGAGGTCATCATCGGTCCGGCGACAAGCTGAACCGCCGGCAGATCGGCCGAGGCCGCGCCCATGAGCTGCGCCGGCACCGTCTTGTCGCATCCGCCGATCAGGACCACCGCATCCATCGGTTGCGCACGGATCATCTCCTCGGTGTCCATCGACATGAGGTTCCGAAACTTGAGGCTCGTGGGGTTCAAGAACACTTCGCCCAGCGAGATGGTGGGGAACTCGATGGGCAGGCCGCCCCCGAGCAGGACCCCCCGTTTCACCGCCTCCACCAGTTCCGGAAAATGCCGGTGGCAATTGTTGAAACCCGAAAAGCTGTTGGCGATCCCGACGATCGGTTTCTTCAAGACATCCCGCGAATACCCCATCGACGCGGCGAAGGAGTTGCGGAGATAAACCGAGAAATCGCGGTCGCCATAATTGGTCAGGCCCCGCGCGAGGCCCTGTTCATTCCTGTCTGTCATTTGAGTTTATCCCACGAGTCTGATCTTGACGTATTTGGGGTCGAGGTAATCGTGGATGCCCAGCGATCCGCCCTCACGCCCCATGCCGCTTTCCTTCACGCCGCCGAACGGGGCCTCGGCCGTGGCCAGAAGCATCTCGTTCACGCCCACCATGCCGAGTTCGAGATCCTCATAGGCCCGGGTCGCGACACTCAGATCGTTCGAAAAAACGTAGCCGGCGAGGCCGAAAGGCAAGGCATTCGCCCGTTCGATGACCTCGTCGTAGTCGCGGAAGGTGGTGATCGGCGCGATCGGGCCAAAGGGCTCCTCGTTCATCACCAGCGCGTCGTCGGGCACGCGGCCCAGAACGGTCGGTTCGATGAAATATCCCTTGTTCGATCCGGCAGGGGTCTTGCCGCCGGCCAGTAGTTCGGCGCCGCGCGCGACGGCATCCTCGGTCATCTTCTGGATCGTCTCCAGCCCGCGCCGGTTGGCCATCGGACCGACCTGCACGCCCTCGTCGAGACCACGGCCGATTTTCAGCGACTTCGCGATCTCGGCGAAGCGCGAGGCGAAGGCGTCATAGCTTTTCTCGTGCACATAGAAGCGCGTGGGCGAGATGCAGACCTGCCCGCAATTCCGGAACTTGGTCGGCGCGCAGATATTCGCGGCTTCCACGGGGTCGAAATCGTCGAACACGACGACCGGCCCGTGGCCGCCCAGTTCCATCGAGACCTTCTTCACCCCCTCTGCGGCAAGCGACAGGATCTGCTTGCCCACCGGCACGGAGCCGGTGACGCTGACCTTGCGCACGATGGGCGAGCGGATGAGCTGCGCCGCGATCTGTCTGGAACTGCCCGTCACCATGTTGACGACACCCGGCGGGATGCCAGCGTCGTGGCAGGCCTGCACGAGCGCCGCGCAGGAGGCGGGCGTCTCTCCCGCCGGCTTGACGATGATGGCGCAGCCTGCGGCAAGCGCCGCGGCCATCTTCCGCGCCGGCAGAAGCGCGGGGAAGTTCCAGGCGGAGAAGGCCGCGACGACCCCCACAGGCTGATGGATCACCGCCATGCGGCTGTCTTGCGTCCGGGCCTCGATGATCTGGCCATAGATCCGCTTGGTCTCTTCCGAGTACCACTCGAACTGGTCCGCGGCCGCGCCGGTCTCCCCCCGGGCCTCGGCCAGCGGCTTGCCCGTCTCGAGCGACATGAGGGTCGCGATCTCCTCGGTGCGCGACCGGATCAACTCGGCCACGCGGCGGATCTTCGCGGCGCGCTCCCAGGTGCCAGTGCGCTTCCAGACCTTGAAGCCCTCTTTGGCCGCCGACAGCGCCTCCTCGATATCAGCCTCGGTGGCGACGGCGATATTGCCGATCACCTCCTCGGTGGAGGGGTCGGTGACGGACTTCGTGGCATTGTCCGAGGCTGGCCGCCAATCGCCGCGGATATAGAGATTAAGATCGTTGTACATGGGCATCTCTTTTAGATCGTTGCGTTCAGGTATTGGGACTGGACATCGTCGACCCAGTTGCCGACGTTCCAGGACCCGTAAGCACCCATTCCCCCAAGCGAGTCCGGACCCGAGTAGACCGGGATGTGAACGAGCGAGAGACCGTCATGGGCATAGGCCTCCTCCAGCGCCGCGTTAAGCTCGTCCCGGCTTGCCCCACCGAAGAGCGCCTTGACGCCCCCGACTGCGCCCGCAAGCGCAACATAGTCGACCGCGACAGAGTCGTTCGTCTTGAACTCCTTGCCGTACTGCTCCAGCTGAAGCCCGGTGATCGCAGCCATCCGCCGGTTGTCGAAGAGCGCGATCATGCCCTTGACGCGGTGCTCCACGGCGTCGATCAGGATTTGCGGGTTCATCATGAAGGATCCGTCGCCGGTGAAGGCGATGCCGTATTTGGCCTCCTCGACATAGGCCGCGCCCAGAAGCGCGGATCCCGCGAACCCCATGAAAGATGCACCGGTCTCGGTGAAGGTCTGGCCGGGCTCGTCATCTTCGACCAGCTGGAAGCCGTTCGCCTGCACGTCGCCGGCGTCGAAGAACTTGATGGCTCCCTTCTTCTTGGCGAAGTCGGCCACCGCGTGGATCGCCGCAGGCTGTGCGAGCACCGGACGCTGCCAGACCGGATCGAGGATGGGAGCAGCGTTGATGCGCTTTGCCTTGAACTCAGTCCATTCCTTCTTCTTGGCTTCGCAATCCTTGAGCCATTGCTTCCGTCGTCCAGCCCCGGTGTCCTCGCCAAGCGCGGCAAGGAGTTTCTCGATCACCGCCGAGATGTCACCCGGCAGTCCAACCGTGTTGGCATAATGGTGCAGGTCGTCAAAATCGCCGTTGATGTTCAGCGCGGCCCGCGCGTTGGGATAGCCGATACCGGAGCAGTCGGCTTGACAGACGCCTCGGCTCCCGATGAAGACCACCGCCTCGGCGTTCTGCATCGCGTAGTTGCCGCTGATCGACCCCTTGGAGCCTCCCACATGCATGTTCTGCGCATGGGAATCCATTATGACCCCGGTCGATCCGGGCGACAGCACCACCGGAGCACCGATCTTGCAGGCGAAGTCGCGCACCGCCTCCGCGTGCCCGCGCGTGCCGCCGCCGGCCTTGATCACCACCTTCTCATGGGTCCGCAACAGCGCAACGGCCGCCTGGAAATCACCGTCACCCGCAGGCGCCAGGGCCGGGATGCGGTTGCGCCCGGGCAGGGTGCGGATGTTGAACTCGGCCCGCTGGGGCTGTGTGTTGATCGGAAGGAGTATGAAGAAGGGGCCCGCCTTGTAGGGGTGGTGCACGCAGGTTGAACCGCGGCGCAGGCATTCCCTGAGCGCGCCAGGCGTGTGCAGCGTGTAGGATTGGCCCATGAGGGCCGTCACCTTGCCGAAGATCCCCTGCTCGGGCTTCGGCACCTGCTGCATGTTGTAGCCTTCGCCCCGGGTCGTCTCGTCTCCATAGATATGGTAGACGCCCACCCCATTCGACGACGCCGCGAGAGAGCCGGCCATCGCCTGAAGCCCGCCCGGCCCGATCGACGTCACGACCGCAGGTGTCTTGTTGTAGACCCATGCATAGGAGGTCGCGGCATGGGCCATCTCGACCTCGTTGCGGCAGTTGATGACGGTCAGCGCCCCTTCTTCGTGGTAGATCCGCAGGACCTCTCCCAAGTCGGTCGAGCCGTGGCCGAAGATCGCGTAGAACTGCGTGACGCCTTGTTTCATAAGGCCGATGACCAGCGCCTCCGACAGAGTGACCTCAAGGGTATCCCCCTCTGCCTCGTCCAGCAGGGCCTCGTCCACGGGTCTGACAGCAAGCCGGATGGCACGCGCGCGAATTTCCTGTTCGGCCACTTCGGGCACTCGGTTCTTGTCGAGCATTATGCTTTGACCTTCTCCTGGGGATTTCTTCTGAACTTCAGCTCGCTCACAACCTGGAGCCCGATGACAAGCAGGGCCAGCGTGAAGAAAAGCAGAGCTATGGGTGAGGTTAGGAAGATGCCGGCCTTGCCGCCGGAGAGCATCATCGCCGTGCGGAACTCGTTTTCCAGAGTCGGCCCCAGCACCATGCCGAGAATGATCGGCGTGATCGGCACCCTGAGGGCGACGAATACATAGGCGAGCACGCCGATGACCCCCATGGCGTAGATGTCGAAGGCGCTATTGCGGATCGAATAGGCGCCGATGGCGCAGAGAACCAGGACGGCGACGGCCAGCAACTCGCGCGGGATCTTCAGAACGTGGACGAAGAAGCGGATGCCGACGAGTTGCAGCGCCAGCACCCAGACATAGGCAATGACCACCGCGATATACATGCCGTACACCTCGGTCGCATGCTGCATGAAGAGTGCCGGTCCCGGGGTGATGCCGTGGATCATGAGGCCGGCGAGAACGATGGCCGTGGCCGGGTCACCCGGGATGCCGAGGGACAGAAGCGGGATCAGCGTCCCGCCAGTCACGGCGTTGTTGGCCGTCTCGGGCGCGATGACGCCCTCGATATTCCCTTTGCCGAAGGAGTCGCGTTCCTTCGAGAAGCGGCGGGCATGGTCGTAAGCGAGGAAGGAGGCGATGGCACCGCCCGTTCCGGGAATGGCCCCGATCCCGGTTCCAAGCACCGAGCAGCGAACCATCAGCCAGACCTTCCGCCAGAGCAGATTCAGCGAGGGCAGATGGGCCCGGATCTTCGCAACCCGCGTGGGTGCCACGTCCATTCTCTGCGTCGCGACCTCGATGATGAAGGGTATGGCGAACAGCCCGATCATCGCTACGAGCAGGTTCACACCCTGCAAAAGATTCACGCTGTCGAAGGTCATGCGCGGGACGCCGTCGATCTCGTCCAGGCCGATCGTCATCATCATCAGGCCGAGCACACCGCTGATCAGCCCCTTGATTATCGAGCCGCCGCAGAGGCCGCAAATTGTCGACATGCCGAAGAGAACCAGCGCGAAGATCTCCGCGGGCCCGAAGCTGATGGCAAGGCGCGAAACAAGATCGACGGACACAATCATGACGATCAGGCTGAAGATGCCGCCAAAAACCGAGACGATTACGGCGGTGCCGAGCGCGATGGATGCTTCCCCCTTCTTTGTCATCGGATAGCCGTCGAGCACGGTCGCGGCGGCGGAGGGCGTGCCGGGGATGCCCAACAGGATCGCCGATACCGACCCGCCGGTCATGCCGCCGATATAGGTCCCCAGCAGAAGACCAATCGCCGCAACCGGCTCCATGCTGAATGTGATCGGCAGGGCGAGTGCCAGTGCGACCGTGAAGGTCAGACCGGGGATCGAGCCAAAGATGAGGCCGATCAGGACCCCGAGGCCGACCGCGCCTATGGCCGACGGCAGAAAGGCAACACTCGCGGCTTGGAGAAAGAGTTCCATGATGGTTATCCCAGATCGATCCAAGTGCCACTGGCGAGGTAGATGCCGAGCAGCTTCTCAAAAACCAGCCAACAGCCCAGCGTGAGGCCGAGAGACATACCGAAAAGGCGGCGAAGGGAGCGGATGCGCAGGTTCAGCATCATCACCAAGAGAATGACCACGGGCGTCGCGATCAAGAAGCCGAGTTTCTCGAGCAGAAAACCGTAAAGAACGAGTTCGCCGAGAAGCAGCGCGCTTGGCAGCCAGTGGATCTTCTGACTGAGCTGCACTTCCTTCCCGCCAGGGGCGACCACACAGAGGTCTTCCCGATCAGGCGGCCACGACGTGACGAACAGGAGGGCCGCCAGAGCCAACAAGATAAGCCCGAAGGCCAGCGGAAAGGCCCGTGGGCCGATGTCTCCGTCACCGTAGCCCGGAGGAATGGTAGAGAGGACCTGCCACGTCCAGGCCCCAGCCAACAAGAACATTACGCAACTGAAGACAGTATCCTTGCGACGGTCAGTCATCTCCCACTCCTCCGGTTCTCGGTCACATCGCCATGCCGAGTTTTTTCAGCAGATCGCCGTAGAATTTGTCGTCTTTGGCGATCAGCTTTCCGAACTCCTCAGACCCTTGGTAAGCGGGCGAGAAGCCGATATTGCCCGCGGCCTTCTGGAATTCTTCGCTGTCCACGGCCTCTTCCGCCGCGGCTGCGAGCTTGGCGACGACGTCCTCTGGCGTGCCAGCCGGTGCGGCCAGGCCGCGCCACATGGAGATGTTCACGTCGACATCCTGCTCCATGGCGGTAGGCACGTCGGGGAGGATGGCCACGCGTTCGTCCCCGGTCACGGCCAGCACGGTCAGATCGCCAGCTTCGACATAGGACTTGAACTGGCCCGGCCACTGGATGGCGGCGTCGATGCGCCCGGCCAGGAGTTCAACAGGCGCCTTGCCCTTGCCGTAGGAGATGTAAGCGACCTTGTCACCGATCCCCATGGCGTCAAAAAGCGCCGCGGATGTGAGGTGCGTGAACGACCCCTTGCCGGAGATACCGACGCGCAGGATCTTGTCCGAGGATTTTGCAGCCTCGGCCATGTCAGCGAGCGACGTCCAGCCGGTCGAGGCGTTGACTGCCAGCGCCGGGATCTCAATCGACACGCGCGCGATCGGCGCGAAGGCCGAGTAGTCGAAGGGCACATGGCCCGTATGACGCGCTGTGTTGATGGAATTTGAGTTCCAGACGATGTTGTAGCCGTCCGGCGCAGTGCCCACGACGTGGGAATAGCCCACTGCGCCCCCGCCACCGGTGCGGCTGACCGGCACCACCGGCTGGCCAAGCGCGTCGGACATGAGTTCCGACAGAAGCTGGGCGATGGTGTTGGCGGTGCCGCCGAACAGCACGGTCATCTCGACCGGTTTTTCGGGGAATTCCGCCTTGGCAGCCCCGCCCAGCGCCACGAGGGCCACCGCGGCGATCGCCGTAACGGCACCCCGGATTCGATATGTAAACTTCATTTTTTTCCTCCCTTGTTGTTTCAGGCGTGGCGGCTCCTCATTTCCGCCGCGCCCAGATTCGCACTAAGTCGCACTTCTCTCGTGCAACCGCGCACGTTCTTCGCGATTGGCGTTTGCGATCATCTGACGGTCCGAGGAATGCTCCCGCAGCGCCTTGAGGATCTTCTCCGGCGTCGCCGGCAAGGATTTTATGCGCACACCAATCGCGTCGTAGATGGCATTCATGATGGCCGGCGCCGTCGGCACGAGCGCCGGCTCGCCGATCCCCTTGGCCTGTAGCGGGCTTTCGGGATCGGGATCCTCGACGATCACGCAGTTGATCTGCGGCACGTCGAGGGATGTCGGCAGGATGTATTTGGCAAAACCGTGGGTGGTCGTGTGCCCGTCGACGGTAATGTATTCCTCCATCAGCGCCTGGCCGAGCCCCTGCACCACGCCCCCTTCGATCTGCCCCTCGACACCGCGCGGGTTGATCGCACGCCCCACGTCGTGTGCGGCCCAAATGCCCAGCACCTGCACCTCGCCGGTATAGGTGTCGACCTCCACCTCGGCGACCTGAGTGCCAAAGACATACGCCTGCCAGGGCGCGCCACGCCCGTCCACCGGATCAAGCCCGGTGCCATGCGCGGTGAAAGAGGCCGATCCCAAAGGAACCACGCCCCTGCCCTTGCAGATGGCGACCGCGTCAGACATGGAGATGCGCAGGTTGGTTTCGAGCGCCCAGATCTCCCCATTGAAGGCGCGAAGCTGATCGGCCTCGACCTCCCAATGATCCGCGATCTGCTCGAAGAGCACATTCCTGGCTTCGCGCGAAGCGAGCGCGACGGAATTGCCGATCATGTAGGTCTGGCGCGTGGCCCCGGCATGGGCCGCCTCGGGCGAACGGGCAGTGTCGTTATCGCCAATCGTCACGTCTTCGGGTCGGATACCCAGCTCGTCGGCTGCGACCTGCGCGAGGACGGTCAGGATACCCTCGCCGATCTCGGTCACGCCGGTCACGATCTTGGCCGTGCCACCGTCATCGAGTTCCGCCCAGGCCCCGGCACGGTCGATGGTTGCCGTGCGCGCGATCCCGTACCAGCTTGCCGCCATGCCGCGGCCGCGTTTCGTCCTCGTCATCACGCAACCCTCTCGCTGTCTTTGGTTTTCTCGGAAGCGCCCGATCTCTGGCCCTTTTCGGCCCCCGAAACCTCCGCGGCAATCCGGGCGCCGAGCGTGCAGGACTTCCGGGTGTCAGGACCGTCCAGATCCTGCCGGGTCGCGCCGCGGACTTTCGGGGCGCCCTTCTCCCAGCGGGAGGCTTTCTCTGCCGCGTCCAGGACCCTGTCGAGCGAAGCGGTCTTCAACGCCTGCTGAGTATGGGTCAGGGATCCGATCTTCATCATGTTGATCCGGCGGATTTCGAACGGATCGAGGTCGAGCGCCTCGGCAGCCATGTCCATCATGCTCTCGGTGGCGAACTGCGCCTGCATGCCGCCGAAGGTGCGGAAGGCACCGGAGGGCGTGTTGTTGGTATAGACCGCGCGGGTGTCGACCTTGAGGTTTTCGATCTCGTAGGGGCCGCAGGACAGGATCGCCGCCTTGCGCATGACGCCTTCGCTGGACATTCCGTAGGCGCCGCCGTCGGAGAGCATGCTGAACTCGACCGCGGTGATGCGCCCGTCCCGTTTCAGCCCCATCCTGTAATGGACGCGGGAGGGATGGCGCTTGGCCGAGGCGATGAGGCTTTCCTCACGGGTGAAGTTCAGCTGCACCGGCCGATGCGTCTTCATCGCGGCCAGCGCCAGCATCCCCTGATAGATCATGTCCTCCTTGCCGCCAAAACCGCCGCCCACGGGGCTCATGATGAAACGCACCTTGTTGATGGGCTTGGCGATGATGTCGGCCAGCATGTGCCGGTGGTGGGTGATGTTCTGCGAAGGCGAAATCACCGTGACCACGTCATCGGCATCGACATAGGCGACGCCCGCCTCGGGCTCGAGATAGGCATGCTCCACCTGTTGGGTGGAGAAGTCGTCCTCAAGGATGAGGTCGGCCTCGGCAAACCCCTTCTCGACATCGCCCTTGCGCACCGGGATATGCTTCACGACATTGCCCGGCGCGTAATCGTGGATGACCGGAGCGCCGGGCTTCAGCGCTTCCTCGGCATCGAAGAGGCCGGGCAGCACCTCGTATTCCACCTTGATCTTGGACAGGGCCCGGCGCGCGGTCACCAGATCCTCGGCCGCGACGGCGGCGACGGCCTCGCCCACATGGCGGACCTTGCCGCGTGCCATGATCGGCTGATCGTGCACGAAGACCCCGAAACCGTCCTTGCCCGGGACGTCATCGGCGGTGATCACGCAAGCGACCCCATCCATCGCCTCGGCCTCGCTCGTGTCGATCGAGACAATCCTGGCATGGGCATGGGGCGAGCGCAGGACCTGCATCTGCAGCATGTCCGGCAACTTCATGTCCGCGGCATATTTCAGCCGGCCCGTGACCTTGGACGGCGCATCGAGGCGGCGCACATTGTGGCCGATATAGGATTCCCCAAGCGGTTCGTCTTCGTCGAGCACGCCGGCCGGGGCTTCACCCGCCACGACGGAACGCGCAATCTCCACCGCCTCGAAGATCTTGGTGTAACCCGTGCAGCGGCAAATATTGCCGCCGAGGCGCTCCTTGATCTCCTCGATCCCGGCTTTCGGGTTCTCGCGCAGACAGGCGGTGGCCGCCATGACCATGCCCGGGATGCAGTAGCCGCACTGGCTCGCCCCGGTCTTGTGGAAAGCCTTTTGCACCGGCGTCAACTCGCCGGGCTTGGCAAGGCCCTCGATGGTTTCGATTTTCGCGCCATTGGCCTTGGCCGCCGGCATCAGACAGGATTTGACCAGCTTGCCGTCCACGAAGACCGAACAGGTCCCGCATTCCCCGGCGCCGCAGCCCTCCTTGGTGCCGGTCAGGTTCAGATCCTCCCGCAGGAAATCGATCAGGCGTTTGTGCGTATCGGTTTCCTTCACAACCTTGCGGTTGTTGACCTCCATTTCGAGCTTCATCTTAGGCATCGACCGTCTCCCCGGCGTCCTGGAACTTCACCTCAATGTCTGGCTGGTTCGCCAGAGCCTCCTCGAGTGCCGCCCGGACGAAATTCACGACCACCTCTCGGCGGTATTCCTTACGGCTGCGTGATGCGACCATGTCGCCCGCACCTGCAGCAACCCGCCGGATCAGCGCCCGCGACACGCGCTCACCCCGCATCGCGCTTTCGATCGCGCTTAGGCGCATGGGCCCCGGACCGACGCCGCCCAAGGCAAGGCGGACATCCTCGAACACCCGGCCGGAACTGTCCGTCTTGACCAGCGCCGCGCAGCAGGCGACCGAAATCACGAGCGAGCGGCGCTGGCCCACCTTCTGGAACGCCCCGCCATAGCCGTTGGCCGCATCGAGGATGACAGCCGTCGCGATCTCGCCCGGCTGGATTCGGGTGCGGCCGGGGCCTTCGATGAAGTCCACGACCGGCACGCAGCGGCGCCGGATTTCGCCGTCCTCCAGACGGGCGAGCTCGATCTCGCCGTTCAGCGCGACGACAGGCGGCGTCCCGTCGGCGACCGGCGAGGCATTGACAAGATTCCCCGCCAGCGAGGCCTGCTGGCGGATCTGGTCGTCGGCGAACCAGATCGCGCAGTGCGGCATGCACGGCAGGGCCCGCCGCAGCGTGTCATTGGTCAGAAAGTCCTGATAGACAGTGTTGGCGCCAAGGCGCACACGTCCCTTCTCGAACTTTTGACCGCGCAGTTCGCCAATGCGCGTCACGTCGATCAGGGCGGGCAGATGCACGTCCCCAGCCCGCCCGTCACGGGCCCAGGGCAGGATATCCGTCGCACCGGAGACGAGCCGGCTGCCCTCCGGCGCATCCGCCCACAAGGCAAGAGCCTCCTCCAGGCTCGTCGGTAGATGATACTCGTCGTAGATCAGCATCGCTCGTCTCCTCCCGTTTCCGAACGCTTATTCGGCGGCCACCTTCTGGGCCTGGGCGTGCTTGTTCTTCACAACCACCTTGATCGCGTCATCGACCCGGTCCTTGGCGTAGCGCAGCGCTTCCTCCAGATCCTCCATCTCGAAGGTGTGGGTATGGATCAGCGAGGCGTCGAAGCGCTTCTGGCGCATGAAAGCCTCGGCGCGGTGCGTCGCGCTTTTGCCTTCGCCACGAATGCCGAAAAGGTAGATGTTGTTGCGCACCAGGTAGGCCACATCGACCTCGGGGCTGTTCCCGGGGAAGGCCGCAAGGCAGATCTTCCCGCCGCGGTTGACCATCTGCGCCGCCTCGTTGAGGCCGTTCGGCGCTCCGGCGCATTCGACGACATAGTCGACGCCCTTGCCGCCGGTCAGCTCGCGCACCTTCTGCACGGCGTCTTCGTTGCGCACGTTGATGACGTGATCGGCGCCGAGTTTCTTGCCGATTTCGAGACGGTTGTCGCGGGTGCCGGTCAGGATGACGGGCTGGGCGCCAAGCGCCTTCGCCACCGCCGCGCCGAGCAGGCCGATCGGCCCCGGGCCGGTGACGACCACGCTCTCGCCCGCGACCAGGCCACCGAGCTCGGTCAGACCGTACATGGCGGTCCCTGCGGTCACGACGAGCGTTGCCTCCTCGTCCGACATGGAGTCGTCGACATGCACCAGCGTGTTGATGTTGTTCACGGCATATTCGGCGAAGCCGCCGTCAGTGGTGAAACCGTTCGCGCGGTGCCCCTTGTCGACATCGCCGTAGTTCTTGCCGTAGTTGTGGCAGGAGGTGTACATGCCCTGGCGGCAGCGCTTGCACTGGCCGCAGCCGGCATGGATTTCGACCGTGACGCGTTCGCCGATCTTATGTTCGTCGACACCCGGGCCCAAGGCCACGACCGTGCCCATGTATTCATGGCCCGGCGTGAAGTTCTTGTTGAACGGATCGCCGCCCTGGATCATCGCCGGCGGACCGTGGTGGATGATCTCGAGGTCCGTTGCGCAGATGGCGACCGCGTCGATGCGCACAAGCACCTCAGCCTTCTTGGGCGCTGGCACGGGCTTCTCCGTCAGCGTCAGTTGCCCAGGATCCCCAAGCACCCAAGCCTTCATCTTTTCCGGGATCGGAAAGTCCGAACTCACGGTCACGTTTTCGGGCATTCCCATTGTTTCTCCTCCGTTGCTAACCATGCTCTTCAACGCCGCGCGCCTTGGAGCTTTCTGGAAAAATCGTTGGAAGCCGCGATCATCTCGCTGATCACCGCCTTCCTGTATTCGTCGGTCGCCTCGCGGGCTGGCAGGGTGGTCGAAATCGCTCCGACCACGGCACCGCCGCCTTCGCGGAGCGTGGTGCCGATGCAGACGACCCCGCTGCGGAACTCCTCGTCGTCGATCGCATACTTGCGGCGACGCACGAGCCGCAGTTCCTCCATCAGGCCGGAAAGGGTCGTGATCGTTTGGGGAGTGTAGCCGTTGAGCCCGTTGGCAGAGATCACCCGCACGAGTTCGGTATCGGGAATCCAGGCCAAGATCGACTTGCCGGTGGCCGTCGCGTGCAGCGCAGTCATCTTTTCGATTTCGTCCGGTTCCTCGACCCGGGCCTCCGGATCGGGAAAACTCAGCTTCGTGATCAACGAGGTTTCACTGAGCACCGCGAACTGGACACCACGACCGAGCTGTTGGCCCAGCGCCATGAGATCGTCTTTGAGTAGAACCGACGGGTCCGTTTCGCGCTCGGCCAATTCGTTCAGATCCCTGATCTTTGGCCCCAGAGCATATCCCCGAGTGCGGCTCAGGTGCGTCAGGTATCCGCAGTTGACCAGCGTGGACACGAGGTGGTGGCACGTCGAGGAATTCAGCCCGGTGCGCTCTGCCATATCCGAAAGCGTCAGACCTTCGGGCTCGCTCGCGACCTCCTCCAGCAGGAGCAGCGCACGCTCGACGGACTGAATCGTCCGGCCAGGCGACTTTCTTTCGTTCGCCTCTACCCCAGTCAACGCCTCAGATGCCTGGCGCCCGCGTGTCTTGGTACTCGTTGTCACGTTCTGTCCTCCGGCTCCAAACTTCCCAATAGATCACGATTCCCGCAAGTTATTTTCCCATTATCATATTCATTTTGATATTATGAAATTTCAGGCGATATCCTGCCCCATTCGCCCCATAAGCCCCCCACTGCCGTGCGCGCCAGCAGTGAGCGCGCAACTCAGTACGCGACCGCATCAAACAGAGCGCCGAGAAACGCGAGTTCTGGGAAACCGCCATCGCCGTCACCACAAGCGACGATGACCTGTCCAAAGGCCATGCCGAGTACCTTGAGGCACGGCTTATTCAGCTGACGGCGCAAGCAGGCCGTGTAACGCTCGACAACGGAACGCAACCAGACACCAGCCGCCGCAGACTGCCCGAAGCCGATGTCGCGAATATGGAGCAGTTTCTCGCAAACATGCGGATCATTCTGCCGGTAGTCGGACTAGACATGCTCAAACCACATACATCACACGGCTTGCGAACAAGGGAGTGGGAGTACGCTTGCTGGCTGAACTAGCCGGACACAGCCATATAAGCACGACGCAACGCTACATCGACGTGAACGCAGAGCAGCTCGCTAGTGCATGCGCGGTGTTAGATGGCTATAGTGCCGCTCGATCATCCCAATCGATGTGCCCATCTGCTTGGCTAATGCGTGGATATCCATGCCGTCGTTGACTAGCGCGAACGTCGCGTAGGTGTGGCGCAGGCTGTAGAGTGTGCGATCCTGCCCGGTCTTGGGGCACTTGAGCAGACCGGCATCTTTGAGTGACCTGCCCCCCGGTGGTCCCTCGTTCATAACGAGAGTCTGCGGGTTTGGGATTGGTAGTTGGGTTGGTCGGTTTGGGCAAGCGCGCCGGGAGCGGAG
>NZ_JAGSOU010000033.1 GCF_018139985.1 Actibacterium sp. MT2.3-13A
GGATCGAGAACCTCTTCGCCCGCCTCAAGGACTGGCGCCGGATCGCCACCCGCTACGACAGATGCGGAGAGCTGTTCCTATCCGCCATCTGCATCGCAGCCACCGTCATGTTCTGGTTGTGAGTCCTGACCCTAGGGCTGCACGTACGTATAGCGGAAAAGCAAAACGGTATTGAAATCGTTTCACTCCGAGAAAACGACCAAGCTATGGCCATTCGTATGGAATGGCCGCGTATCAAACGTGGCTGCCCGGTCCGAATCACACGATAGGAACCGCCGGGCGAAGTCGACCTGGGTCGTTGTCTCATGTTGCGCCTCACGCCCGGGCTGCGAGAGATGTTAGCCGAAC
The DNA here is from genome assembly GCF_018139985.1 of Actibacterium sp. MT2.3-13A. Lineage (GTDB taxonomy): Bacteria > Pseudomonadota > Alphaproteobacteria > Rhodobacterales > Rhodobacteraceae > JAGSOU01. The sequence goes on from NZ_JAGSOU010000033.1 coordinate 349, forward strand.
CAGTATCAGGGTCCCTGCTGCCGCTGCGATGGCTGATCCCGAGAGAATCCCGAGCTTCGCGGCGTTGAGCATCGCCGGCTCGAACGCCAGGCCCGCGATAAACAGCGACATCGTGAAACCAATTCCTGTGAGAAAGGAACCGGCCACGACAAAGGGCCACGACAGACCGGGCCCGAGCACCGCCAGGCCGGAACGGACGGCGAGCCAGCTGAACCCAAGAACGCCAATCGGTTTTCCCAACACCAGCCCGACAATGATCGCCAAGGAGACCGATTGTCCGAAATCGGCGCCGTGAATCGTGATACCGGCGTTTGCCAGCGCGAAGATCGGCATGATTGCAAAGCCCACCCACGGGTGCAGCATCGTTTCGAGTCGTTCTACAGGCGAAAGGGATTCCGAGACCGCTCTGCCGGCCTGAAGGAGATCATGGCGGTCTGCGGTGTCTCCGCTCCAATGCTCGCCGGACGGATAGGCCAGCACACGTCCCAAAATCGCGCGCAAACGTGCATCACTCACCCAAACGCGGGTTGGCGTCATCAGTCCAAGGATCACACCAGCGATTGTCGCATGAATGCCGGAGGCGTCGAAGCACAGCCAGATCGCGCCTCCCAGCAGGAAGTAGATCGGGACGCTTCTGACCCCAAATCGCGAGAAGCTCGCGACCACGCCAATCCCCAGCAATCCGAGCCCGAGCGCCGACCAGTTCATGGTTTCTCCATAGCCGAAAGCGACGACGAGTATCGCCCCGACATCATCGAAAATCGCCAAAGAAAGCAGGAACAGACGCAGGGTTGGAGGGATCCGGCCCCCGAAAAGCGCAAGGCATCCGATCACGAACGCGGTATCGGTCGCCATCACGGTTCCCCACCCGTGCATCCCGGGTTGTCCGGTCATCAACGCGAGATACAGAGAGGCCGGCACGACCATGCCCCCCAGGGCGCCTGCGAAAGGAAGCGCAGCCTGTCGAGGATTTCTCAGTTCGCCGAGAACGATCTCCCTCTTGAGTTCGAGTGAAAGTACAAAGAAAAAGAAGGTCATCAGCCCGTCGTTGATCCAGTGGCGCAAGGAGCGGGTGAAATCCAGCGAACCGAATGTCAGGCCAATGGGTGTCTCCCAGAATGCCAGGAAAGCCTCTGCCCAAGGCGAGTTGGCCAGTGCCATCGCGAGCAGCACAGCCAGGAGCAGGAGCCCACCCGCCGCCGCTTCGATCTTCAGAAAGCGGGCGAAGGGCTTCGTTATCCTGTCGGCGGCCTCGTGGGGCAATTTTGTGTCCTGCTGATCGACCATGGATACTGTGTGCCTTTTCTTGTTTGCGATGGTTCGCGCCACTCGGAGCCTGAGTGCCCGGGGAGCGTCCGAGGCAACGGCTCCAACCTGCTCACCGCCTTCGAAATGAGCTTCCGCCGGCAATAATCCGGTTGATCAGTTCGGCGACGGCTTGGTGCATCTTCCCCTCGGGATCTGTGCCGATGGCGTTCTCGTGCGTCGCTGCGGCGTCCCGGAGGATGCCCACGATCTCGCTCTCGGGAAGAGGCTCGTGATCGCTCAGGGCAGGCAGCGGCGCTTCGCGGATCGAAAGTGCAGCCAAGCCCGGATAATCCGCATGATCCCGCATCGGGGCAGTCCTTTCAACAGAAATACCTTCAGGATACGGCGGGCCTGACGAACTTCACCACCCTTTTCAGAAAATGCGGTATTCTGGATTGATGGCAAGCAGCCGTCGCACCGACGTTTTCGTGCATCAACAACAGTGCGGGAGAGGCCAATCACCGCCACAGACCACAGCCCGCTCACCCGCAAGCTCTTGGCCTTTGTCGCCTTGTCTGAGGCTGAGTTGGCCGTACTGGAGCGTCTGCACCAGCGACGCCGCACCTTCGTCGCCGGGCGCGATCTGGTACATCAGGGCCAGTCGGCTCAGGCCGCGTATATTCTGTCCGCGGGTTGGGTCTGTTCCTACAAGCTACAGCCCGACGGAACGCGGCAGATCGTGGATTTCCAGGTGCCCGGGGATTTTCTGGGGTTGCGGAGCGTGCTGTTGCGCACGTCGGACCACAGTTTCGAACCCATCGTGGACATCGAGGCTGCCGAAGTGCTGACGAGCGACCTTCTCCAGGCGTTCGCGCAGACCCCTCGCCTGGCGACCGCAATTCTCTGGGCGGCGTCAAGGGACGAGGCGATGGTGGTGGAACATCTCGTCGGGATCGGTCGACGTGATGCGGAGGCCCGCATGGCGCATTTCCTGCTGGAGCTGGGATCGAGGCTTGCGCTGGTTGGCATAGGCAGCAAGGAAGGGTTCGACTGCCCGCTGACGCAGTACCACCTCGCCGATACGCTGGGATTGAGCGCGGTCCATGTGAACCGCGTCCTGCGGCAGCTTCGAGAACACGCGCTGGTAACCTTTCGGGACGGCCGCGTGACGATTCACGACTATGGCGGGCTGGTAGAACTTGCCGAGTTCGATCCGGCATATCTGGACCAGACCGGGCCGCTCCTGAAATGAGAGGGCCGCCCTCCTTTGTTCGGCAGGCGGCCCCGGTGATCACGTCAGCAGGTGGAGGTCACGCGAGGGCGTGGGTCGCCGCGTCGAGTTCCTTGTTGGTCTCGGCGTCGTTCTTCGCCGTGTTCGCCTTCTCGGCGGCCTGGTAGTGCTTCAGGGCCGCGTCCTTCTTCGGACCGGCGGGCGCCTTGTCCCACGCGGCCTTGACGGACGTCATCTTCGCGGCGGTCTTGTTCTGTTCGGGAGTCATTGGGATTGTCCTTTCATGGACGTTCCGAGGGCCTTGTCAGAGGAACTTGGCTTGAGACGGGCAGGGCGGTCTCGTAGCCTTCGCTGATGACCAAACGCTCACCATTCAAGTATTTCAAAACCAGTCCTGAGATCATCCGCCTGGCGGTCATGCTCTACGTTCGGTTCCCTCTGTCGCTACGCAATGTCGAGGACCTCCTCCACGAGAGAGGGATCGACGTCAGCCATGAGACGATCCGGTTCTGGTGGAACCGATTTGGTCCGATGTTCGCGTCCGAGATCCGACGTAAACGGGTCCAGCAGTTGCGAGCATTTTCGCGTTGGCAGTGGCATGTCGATGAGGTCTTCGTGAAGATCAACGGCGAGCGGCACTATCTGTGGCGAGCGGTGGATCACGAAGGCGAGGTCCTGGAAAGCGTTGTCACAAGGCGAAGAAACAAGCGCGCCGCATTGAAAATTCTAAGAAAACTGATGCGGCGGCACGGTCGACCGGAGGCCTTGGTGACTGACCGCTTTGCGTCCTACAAGGCCGCACTGCGGGATCTTGGCTGTGATGATCTTCAGGTTTGTGGACGCTGGCTGAACAACCGGGTTGAGAATTCGCACCTGCCCTTCCGACGACGAGAACGGGCGATGCAGCGCTTCCGCGGCATGCGAAGTCTTCAGAAATTCGTCGCCGTCCACTCCTCCGTCTTCAACCACTTCAACCAGGGTCGCAGCCTATCGAAACGAGACCACTTCAAGCAAAACCGTACCGCCGCTCTGGCTGAGTGGCGCGGTCTCTGCGCGGCATAAGTGGCAGCGTCACTGTCCTTGCTGAGACCAGTTCGAATTTGTCTGACAGCACCTTTTCAAGCGCTTCGCGAAACGCCTTGGCGTCAATTATTTCCGTGTCATCGCTAATTTTTGCAGTAACGGATCGCTTCGATACGCGGTCACCTAGCCAGCCAAACCCGGACCTTTGCCGCACCGCCTTGAGTGGGAACGTTGTGAGGGGAGCGCGTCACGAAGTAACTCCAACCGCAATCTTCACTCCCGGGCAAATTTCTGGAAGAACCGCGCCGCAACTCTCGAAGAGGGGCGCGGCCTCTGCCCGGCATAAGGGACCGCGTCACTGTCTTGGCGGAGACTGGTCCGCGTTTGTCTGGCGCTACTTTCCCGCCAGCTTCAAGGCGTCGGGTTTCCGGAGGTTTTGGGGGGAGCGCAGCTGTCTCCGAGGATTAACTCGGGCGAAAAAACCACACGGCGCGACGCGGATCTCACTTCTCCCGAAATCCGGTCCATCAGGAACCGTAGAGCCTGATCGATCATTTCGTTCAGGGGATGTTCGGTCCGGGTGAGGCGCGGCCGCAGGCCGCCGACGCCGGGCAGGGTATCGGTCGAGGCGACCGAGAGGTCCTGGGGGCACCGCAGTCCGCAATCGTTGAGTGCGCGCATGACGCCAAGGGCCATCAACCCATTCGCGACATACAGGGCTGTCGGCGGATTCGGTTGCTTCATCAGATCGATGGCGGCGGAATAGGCGATTTCCTCCCGAAACCCGCCTGAACGTATGTGCTCAGGGGCAGGGGTCAGGCCGCGCTCCTTCATCGCTTCCAGCATTCCGTGCAGCCGCCCGTTCCCGGTGCTCAGAAAGGTGGGTCCTGTGATGGAGCCGATCCGCCTGTGGCCGATATCCAGCAGGTAGCGGGTTGTTCGTTGTCCGGCCAGTTCATTGTCGAGCGTCACTGTGTCGAACGGGTCTCCGTCGATCTCCCGTCCCAAGAGCACGACAGGGGGGGCGCTTGGGTCGCGGATCAACGGCTCGTAGCGTTCAGGAGTGCCGATCGGAACCAAAATGATTCCGTCGCAGGAAAGCGAGCGGATGCGCGACAGGATCCTGGCCTCATTATCGGGTTTTTCGTCGCTGTTGAATACGACGAGGCTGTAGCCCCAGGCGCTGACGGCGGCTTCTGCGGCGCTCACGACCCGCGCGAAAAACGGGTTTTGCAGATCGGAAACGACAAGTGCGATCAGCTGGCTCCGCCCCCGCTTCAGATTGCGGGCGGCCGATTTGGGGGCGTAGTTCAGCGCTTCGATGGCCGCCATGACCCGCGATTTCAGCGCGGGGCTCACATAGGCGGTTTCGTTGATAACCGCAGACACCGTGGCCGTCGATACTCCGGCTGCCTTGGCTACGTCCTTAATGTTGGTCAAATCGTGCCTCCGGCAAATCGTTTAGACAGCATGTGTAACGCCCAGAATTCGCCATGGGTAGTTAAATTGCAATGGTCAGAGGGGCTGTTTTCTTGCGAAAGACTCCTTGCCTTTGATGGTCAAATCCGCTCTTCTGGCTAAACGTTTTGCCAGTGTTCGCCGAAGGGAGCGGCGACCTAGTCATCCACAGGGAGGAAATCATGAGAACAGTTGTCACCGCGGCTCTGGCCGCCGGAGCCGTTTTTGCGGCAACCGTCTCATCGGCGCAGGCCGGTGAGCGTCTTCTTGGCATCGTCTCGATCGCGGCGAATGAGGCTAACAACGTTCGCTACATCGAAGGTGCGCGTGCCGCGGCTGCAGAAGACGGTTGGGAAGTTTCTGTCATCGATGCCGCGGGCAGTGCCGACCAGGCCAACGCCGCGATCCAGAACTTTGCAAACCGTGGCGCTGCTGCCGTGATCGATATGGTGTTCCCGTACTCCTCGATCGGTGCCGGTCTTGCGGCCGCCGACAGCGCGGGGATCCCGGTGGTGACTTGGGGCGGCGGGCTTGGCCGCACTGTGGCCTCGACCAACGGGTCCGGCGCGCCGATCGCGCTTCCGGTTATCGAGAAGCTGATCGATGACCTCGGCCAAGGTGGCAGCCTTCTGGCGCTGACCTATCGCACCGGCGAGGTGTGCCGTGACCGCGAATTGCTGCTCGACGAGCTTCTCAAGTCGCGCCCGGACATCTCCGTGACCAAGAACGAAGTGCGGATTCCCGGATATCTTGAGGATGGTGCGCAATATACCAATGCCTGGCTGGCCTCGCACCCGGAGGGCGCCGAGCCGCTGGCGATCTGGGGGTGCTGGGACGATCCGGCCATTGGCGGAATCGGCTCGCTGCGGCAGCAGGGGCGCGAGGATGTGCTCGTCTACGGCGTGAACGGCAACGCGCAGGCGCTGGAGAACATCCGCCGCGGCCACATGACCGCGACCGCCTGGGAGGACAGCTATGCCGAAGGGTACGACATGGTGAAGCGGCTTGACGAAATCATTAAGGCCGGCGACGCCTGGGAGCCGAAGGCCGCTGAGGTCCCTGCTGTTCTCGTGACCCAGGACAATATCGAGAAGTTTCTCGAAGAGCATCCCGACGCCTACGGGAACTAAGTAAGAGCTGGACGCCCCATGATGTTCGACAAACAAGACGCATTGGCAGAAAATGATGCAGAGCTGCAGCCATTTCTCGACGCCAAAGATATCGTGAAGTCGTACGGGGGCGTTCAGGCACTCAAGGGGGTATCCCTTGCCCTGCGCGCGGGGGAAGTGCACGGGCTGGTCGGCGCCAATGGCGCTGGCAAGTCCACCTTCATCAAGATCCTGGCAGGGCTGACACGCGCCGACAGCGGTGACCTGTGGATCGATGGTGAGGATGTCGTCGTCATGACGCCGCACCATGCGGCCGAACTGGGCATGAATTTCATCCATCAGGAACTGGCTTTCATTCCCGACATGACGGTGATGGAAAACATCATGCTGGGTCTGCCGAAAAAGACCCGCCTGGGCCTTGTCGACTGGAAGGCGATCGCCGCCAATATCCAGCCGGTCGCCGAGCGGGTCGGGCTGAAGGTGCCGCTGACGGCCAAGGCGAAAACGCTTTCGACGGCCGAGATCTGGCTGGTCAACATTTGCCGCGCGCTGGTGCGCAAGGCACGCCTGATCGTGATGGACGAGCCGACGGCGTCGCTGTCGGCCAGCGAAGCCGAGCGGCTTTTCGCCATTATCGAGGATTTATCTCGCTCGGGCGTTGCGGTTCTTTATGTGTCGCACCGGCTCGACGAAATCCTGCGTCTTTGTCATCGCGTGACGGCCTTTCGGGACGGGGCTGCGGTGGCGCGCTTCGAGGGCGACGGGCTGACGCGCCCTGCGCTCGTGGAGGCCATTGTCGGAGGCGACCTGCATCCGATCCCGGCCGACAAGCGCGTCAACCACGACCTTGGCACCGTCGCGCTGACGGTGCGCGGGGTGGCCCGGCTTCCGATGGTCAAGGGCGTGGATTTCGACCTTCATCACGGCGAAGTTCTGGGGATCGGCGGCCTTGTCGGCGCCGGACGAAGCGAATTGGCGCGGCTGATCTACGGCGTTGACCGGGTCGATGCCGGCGAAATGAAATTAAAAGGGCAGCCATTCGCCCCGCGCTCGCCATCCGAAGCCGTCAAGGCCGGACTGGGTCTCGTGCCCGAAGAACGCCGGTCCGAGGCTTTGCTGCTGACTAAGTCAGTCGCATTCAACATGCAGCTCTCCAATCTGGCGGGCATTGTACGAAACCCCGTGCTGCCGCTGATCGATCGCAACCGCCGCAGATCGCAGACGGAGGCCGTTGTGCGCGACCTCGCCGTCAAGACGCCGGGGATCGAAACGCCCGTCGGGCAGCTCAGTGGCGGCAATCAGCAAAAAGTGGTGATCGGGCGCTGGTTGCTGCGGCGGCCAGGGGTGTTGATCCTCGATGAACCGACGCGCGGCGTCGATGTCGGGGCGCGTGGGGAAATCCATCGATTGATCCGCGACCTCGCCGCCCAAGGCATGGCGGTGCTCGTGATTTCCTCGGAGCCTGACGAACTGCCCGATTTGTGTGACCGCGTTCTGGTCATGGTCGAAGGGCGGATCGCACGCGAACTCCACGGCGATCATCTGAACCGCAACGCCATAATCCAAGCAAGCTACGCGCACGCGTCTTAATACCAGGGACCAACTGATGAGCGAAATGACAGCAGGCAACCGTAGACTCTCCGCCAGGTCAAAGGCCAGGCTTGGTTTCTTTGCGCGCTATGCGACGATTATCGGGCTTGTGGCGATGATCGTCCTTTTCTCGGTTCTTTCGCCGAAGGCGTTCCCGACGGTCCTCAATTTCACCAACGTTCTTAACCAGGCGTCTCTGACCATGATTATTGCCGCGGGCCTGACCATGGCGGTGATCGTGGGTGAGCTGGACCTGTCGATCGGTTTCGCGGCGAGCCTTCACGGAATTCTTGTGACCGGGCTGATCGTGAGTAACGAATTGCCGATCCCGGTCGCGATCGTCATCGTGATCGGGGCGGGGGCCCTGGTCGGATTGCTAAACGGCCTGGTGGTCACAAAGCTAAAGGTGAATTCCGTCATTGCGACGCTTGGCGTGGGTACCATACTGACCGGCCTCGCCTTCGCCTACTCTGCCGGCGTGCCGATTGTGAGGGGGGTGCCCGACGCCTTTCTCGATATTTCTCTGGGGCGTTGGGTTTTCGGTATCCCAAACAATATCCTCATCATGGCTTCCGTGGTGGCGTTTCTCTGGTTGCTTGTGGAGCGCACCTCGATCGGGCAGGAGATTCAGGCCGTGGGCGGCAATCCTGCCGCGGCGCGCCTGGCGGGGATTTCCGTGGACCGCATCAAGATCCTCGGGTTCATCATTTCGGGGATGTGCGCGGCTCTGACCGGCATTCTTCTGGCATCGCGGCTGGGATCGGGAACCGCCAGCGCGGCGGACAGCTATCTTCTGACCGCGTTTGCGGCCGTGTTCCTGGGCTCGGCAACCCTGCGTGACGGCGAATTCCATATTGTTGGCACTATCATCGGGGCGCTCATCATCGCGTTCGGGTTCAACGGACTCAACATTTTCGGCGCGCCGACGTTCTCTCAATACGTCCTTCAGGGCGCCATCCTGATCATTGCCGTGGGCCTCTCGAGCCTGGGCCGCTCGATTGCCGAAAGTTGAGGAGGAACCGATGTCCGATATGGTTTGGGACGTGCACGTCATTGAATTCGCGCGCTCCAAGGACCAGCTCGTCGCAGGGCTGATTCATGGCGCCCATGACGGCGGGACCGTCGATCTTCCGTTTTCGTTCATCCTGGCGCGGCGGGACGACAAGGTCGTCCTGATCGACACCGGCTTCATTCGCGAAGGCTCCGGCGCGGCATTCGCCGAGAAATTCGGCATCCCCTTCTGGATTTCGCCGGTCCGGATGCTTGAAGAACTCGGCGTCGCCGCGGGCGATGTGACGGATATCATCCTCAGCCACGCGCATTTCGACCATATGGGCGGCGTAAGCGCCTTTCCCGAGGCGACCATTCACCTCCAGAAGCGCGAATACCTGAGCTGGATGGAAATGCTGGCGATGCCGCCGCAATTCCGCCTACTGACGGAAATCATTAATCCCGATGATTTGCGGGCCGCTTATGACGCATCGCTTGAACACCGTCTTAACCTCGTGGTCGGGGATGTAGATGACCATTTCCCCGGACTGCACCTTCGCCTGGGGCAGGGGCACACGATGGGGCAACAGTTTGTGGCGCTCGACACGGCGCGCGGTCGCGTCGTGGTGGCTGGCGACTGCATTTACGGCAAAGCCAATATCTGCGGCCACAACAACAACGGCGCCTACGTCCCGCTCGCAAATGCCGTGGGCAGTACCTACGACCAACTCGTCACCATCGACCGCATCAACCAGGCGATTGACGGTGATCTGTCGCGGCTCATCATCCTGCATGACAGCGACCGGTGGTCGCATCTTACGCCGGTGGCGGAGGTGGACGGCTTCGGCATTTTCCAGGTGTGACGGTATCGGCCGGCGATGCGGAACGAAGCGGGGCCCGAAAAGGGGTAATGCCTGCAAAAAACGGGAAGGGGCAAACGTTCATGAAAGTTTCGGATACCAAGCTATTGAATGGCCGCACGGCGCGGCCGGTCTCGCTGACCCGTATGGGAATGGGTGGCACGGTGATCGGCAATCTCTATCGCAAGGTGTCCGACGAGGCCGCGCAAGACGCGATACAGGCGGCCTATGATGCCGGCATCCGCTATTTCGACACCGCGCCGCAATACGGGCTGGGGCGTTCCGAGATCCGCCTGGGGCAGGCCTTGGCGCGGATCGGGCGCGGGAACGTCACCCTCTCCAGCAAGATCGGCCGGCTGCTGCTGGATTGCGAGCCCGATGAGGTCACGCCCGAGGCGTTTGTCGACGTGCCGCAGAAGCGGATCGTCTTCGACTACACCTATGACGGCGTGATGCGCAGCTACGAATCCAGCCTGGACCGGATGGGCGTCGGCAATGTCGATATCCTGATGGTGCATGACGTCTGCGTCTTCTCGCAAGGCTCACAGGAAGCCAGCGACGCCAAGGTGCGCGAGCTTTTCGACGGTGGCGGCTACAAGGCGCTGACGGAACTGCGCGAAGCCGGCGAAATCGCGGCGATCGGCGCCGGCGTGAACGAATGGCAGGTTTGCGAAAAGCTTCTCGGCCTGGGGGATTTCGACGGCTTCCTGCTGGCCGGGCGCTATACCCTTCTGGAACAGGAGGCGCTCGACAGCTTTCTGCCGCTTTGCGTGAAGCGCGATGTCGGGATCATCCTGGGCGGGCCCTATAACTCGGGCATTCTGGCGACCGGACCTGTCAACGGCGCGAAATACAATTATGCCGATGCGCCGGAACATATCCTCGAGCGGGTGCGCAGGATCGAGGCTGTCTGCAATGCGCATGATACGCCACTGATCGCCGCCGCGCTGCAATTCGTCCTTGGGCATCCTGCCGTGAAAACGGTGATCCCCGGCGCCGGCAGCCGCCAGGAGGTGGAGGCGAACGTCGCGCTGCTGCAGCGCGAGATCCCCACTGCGCTGTGGTCGGACCTGAAAAGTGAGGGCCTGATCCGCCCCGATGCGCCTGCGCCGGAGGGGTGTTGAATGCTCCGCGGCATCGACCCGATCCTGTCGCCGGACCTGCTGCATGTTCTGCGCGCCATGGGGCATGGCGACGAAATCGTGATCTCCGATGCGAATTTCCCGGCCCATTCCGTTGGCTCGCGCGTGCTCCGTCTGGATGGCGTGACGGCCACCGCTGCGCTCGAGGCTGTTCTCAGCGTGATGCCGCTCGACAGTTTCGTTGAGGATCCCGCGCATACGATGGCGGTCGTCGGCGACCCCGGGGCCGAGCCGGCGATCGTCAAGGAGTTTCAGGACATCATCCGCTGCATTGCAGATTCGCCTTCCCGGCTGCGGGCGCTGGAGCGTTTTGCGTTCTACGACCGGGCACGCAAGGCCTATGCCGTGGTGCAAACGGGCGAGACGCGCCTATACGGAAACATAATCCTCAAGAAAGGCGTGATCTCGCCATGAGGATTGACGCGCACCAGCATTTCTGGACGCTCAACCGTGGCGACTACGGCTGGCTGACGCCCGAGCTTGCGCCGATTTACCGGGACTTCACGCCAGCCGATCTGGCCCCGTTGCTGGAGGCAGGTGGGATCGACGGTACGGTGCTGGTGCAAGCCGCGCCGACGGTTGAGGAAACCCGCTTCCTGTTGTCGGTGGCCGCCGAGACCGAATTTGTGCGCGGTGTGGTTGGCTGGGTGGATTTTGAGGCGACGGATGCGCCGGAACAGATCGCCGCGCTTGGGGAAGACAGGTATCTGGTCGGGCTTCGCCCGATGATCCAGGACATCGCGGATCCCGATTGGATCTTGCGTGAGGATCTGGATCCGGCATTCGAGGCGATGATTGCTGGGGGCCTGACCTTTGACGCCCTGACGCTTCCGCGGCATCTGAAAAACTTGCTTGCACGGCTGAGGCGTCATCCGGACTTGCAGGTGGTGATCGACCATGGCTCGAAACCGTTGATCCGTGAAGGCGCAAAAAAAGGTTGGGCGGAAGATATGGCCGCACTGGCTCGTGAAACCGGAGCCTATTGCAAACTCTCCGGATTGGTGAGCGAGGCGGGCGCGGGGTGGTCGGTGGGCCAACTGCGCCCTTACACAGATTATCTGCTGGCCCAGTTCGGTCCGGAGCGTGTGATCTGGGGCAGCGACTGGCCGGTTTGCACTCTTGTCGCCAGTTATGCCGACTGGACCCGGGCAACGGCAGAGTTGCTGGGTGATCTGACATCGGAGGAAAGTGCTGCGGTATTTGGGCAAAATGCTGAGCGGGCCTACCGGCTGGCAAAGGCAGAGTAGTAGACGGGCGCTCTGCCAGAGGTAACTGGTTCAGCGGTGTTGTCAGATTAACTTGGCTTGAGCCGGGCAGGGGGCTTTCGTAGCCTTCGGGAATGACCAAGCGCTCGCCTTTCAAGTATCTCAAGACAAGCCCCGAGATCATCTGCTTGGCGGTGATGATGTACGTGCGGTTTCCGCTATCACTACGCAACGTCGAGGATCTCCTGCACGAGCGGGGGGATCGAAATCGACCACAAGGCGGTGCGGTTCTGGTGGAATAGGTTCGGGCCGTTGTTCGCTGCGGAGATCCGTAAGCGGCGGGTTGAGGGGATGCGATCGAGCCGGTGGCGCTGGCATCTCGACGAGATGTTCGTGATGGTCAATGGCAAGCGGTGCTACCTCTGGCGGGCGGTGGATCACTGGGGCGAGGTCCTGGAGAGCTTCGTCACGACGGCGAGGGATCGGAAAGCTGCGTTGAAATTCATAAAGAAATCAATGCGCCGCTACGGTCGTCCGGAGGCCGTCATCGCCGACCAGCTACGGTCATACAGCGCCGCATTAAATGAACTTGGGGCAGGTGGCAGACACCAAACAGGTCGATGGATTAATGACCGGGCGGAGAACTCGCACCTGCCATTTCGACGCCGAGAGCGAGCAATGCTGCGGTTCCGGCGATTGCGAGGTTTGCAGAAATTCGCCGCCTTCCACGCCTCGGTATACAACCTCTTCAATTCGGAGCGCAGCCTCTACTCCCGAGCCAACTTCAAGCTGAGCCGGTGCAGATGGCTCTGTGTAAACATTATTCCGCTAGCTCTTCAGGCTCATAACCTGAAGGTCGTAGGTTCAAATCTTACCCCCGCAACCAATATCACAAAACAATATCAATGACTTACAAGCCGCCACCGCAGGCGGCTTTGTCATGCCTGGATCCCCAGTGCTACACCGGTGCTACATCGGTGCTACCTTCGCGCATCGTGCCCAAGCGTTCAGCCTGGAGAATAGACAGGGCGGGAAGTGTGAATTCGCCGCCCCTGCGAAGAAGCGAACCGGATTCAGGAAAGCAGCCATTGACCTGCTACGGGATTTTCATCCTGCCGCGACCGGAGCCCGGTTGGTGTTTACGCCGATCGGCGCAGGTTGAGCAATCGCCCGACGCGCGGAGCTTTCATCTCGCGCAGCGGGGCGGGCGATT
>NZ_JAGSOU010000034.1 GCF_018139985.1 Actibacterium sp. MT2.3-13A
GAAACGTTCCGCCGCTCGCCCATTGCCCCCTCGGCGCAACAGCGCCAAACTCAACCGCGGACCCCGGCATCAGCTGGATCAATGTCGGGGGTCACAGCAGGCCCTCTCCAGGGCACCGGGTTTTTTCAGCCGCTGTTCTTGCCGTTTCATCCAGCGTTCGGCGTCCTGGTGCCGACAAAAGGTCTCTACGAGGTTGAGGACAACGCGGCCGCCCTGCTTTTTTCGAATTTGGGCCGTGAAGCTTGAGCTGCCGTTCTTGCGAGGTCTTTCTGTGATGGTTCCCATGGTGGGTCCTTTCCTTGGTCGTATCAGCGAACAAGAAGTTGGTCGGATTGCGAGAATCCGAAGTGTTTCGGGCTGGGTTTGAATCCTGAGGGGTTTGAATCTCGCCAAACCGGCGGTGAACGGCAGCGAATGACCGGAGTCTCCGCCCGTGAGGGGCGCGATTTCGGCAGTGCCGAAAGAGCGGTGGAAGCCGGGCCGAGAACGGTGCTACAAAACGGGTCCGGTGCTACATCCTGTAGCACTGGCTCCGAAAACCGGCTTAAACCGGCCCAAATCTCGGGAAATCGAAAACATGAGCTTTCTGGAAAACCCAGAAAAACAAGGGATCTCAGGTGCCCGGGCCGCTGCGCGCCTTTCCGTGGCACCGATGATGGATTGGACCGATGCGAATTGCCGCTACCTGCACCGGCTGATGTCGGCGCGGACGCTGCTCTATACCGAGATGGTGACGGCACCCGCGCTCGTGCGCGGCGGGGCGCGCCACCTGCTGGCCTTCAACCCCGAGGAACACCCCGTCGCGGTGCAACTGGGCGGCTCGGACCCCGCCGAGCTGGCCGAGGCCACGAAGATGTGCTGCGAGGAGGGCTACGACGAGGTCAACCTCAATGTCGGCTGCCCCTCGGACCGGGTGCAGTCGGGCACCTTCGGCGCGGTGCTGATGAAAAGCCCCGACCTGGTGGCCGATTGCGTGGCGGCGATGAGCGCGGCGGCCAGCGTCGAGGTCACCGTGAAATGCCGCATCGGCGTCGATGATCAGGACCCCGCGCAGGTGCTGCCCGATTTCCTGGAACGCGTCAGCGCCGCCGGCATCACCCGCTTTACCATCCATGCCCGCAAGGCCTGGCTCCAGGGGCTCAGCCCCAAGGAAAACCGCGATATCCCGCCGCTCGACTACGACCTCGTGCACGCGATGAAGCGCGACTTTCCGCATCTGCATATCTCGATCAACGGCGGCATCGCCTCTCTGGAAAAGGCGCAGCAGCATCTGTCGCGCGGGCTCGACGGGGTGATGATCGGGCGCGCGGCCTATCACACGCCCTCGGACATCCTGCTGGGCGCGGACGCGGCGATCTTCGGGCAGGAGGGCGGCAAGACCGCCGAACAGGTGGTCGCCGAAATGCGCCCCTATATCGCGCGCCACCTGGCGCAGGGCGGCAGGCTCGCCCAGGTCACGCGCCATATGCTGGGGCTCTTCGCCGGCCGGCCCGGCGCGCGCGGCTGGCGCCGCACCCTGTCGGAGGGCGCCCATCGCGACGGTGCCGGGCTGGAGGTGCTGGACGCGGCGCTGGCCTGCGTGACGGGCGGCGGCTGAGCGCGCCGCCCCCCTGGGACACGCCCCCCTTCTTCTTGGCGGAAATACTCCCGCCGGAGGCGTCCGCGCTCTCAGCTCTCGCGCCGCAGCCGTCCGTCGCGCCCGCCGCGCCGCCTGGTGATCAGCGGCGCGCGCGCGGGCAGCTCCGCCATCACCGCGCGCCGCGCCTCCGCGCCCATCTTCGTCCAGTCGGTGATCTCGTCGATCGTGCGCAGGCAGCCCGTGCACAGCCGCGTCTCCGGGTGGATCACGCAGATCTTCACGCAGGGGCTCTCGATCTCGTCGCGGCTCCAGATATCGTCCTTCATTGCGACCCTTTCAGATGGCGCAGCCGGTCCAGCACGCCTTGCAGGATATAGCCGGCGGCGACGTGGTCGATCACCTCGGCGCGACGTTTCCGCGACGTATCCGCCTCCAAGAGCGCGCGTTCCGCCGCCACGGTCGAGAGGCGTTCGTCCCAGAACCCGATCGGCAGATCGGTCAGGCGGCTGAGATTGCGTGCAAAGGCGCGGGTCGACTGGCAGCGCGGCCCCTCGGTCCCGTCCATGTTGCGCGGCAGGCCCAGGATCAGCCCGCCGGCGTTGCGGTTTTCCGCGATCTCCAGCACGCGGGCCGCGTCGAGGCCGAATTTCTTGCGTCGGATGGTCTCCAGCGGCGTGGCCACCGACAGGAACAGGTCGCTGACCGCGACACCGATGGTCTTTTCGCCGAGGTCGAGGCCCAGCAGCGCGCGCTGCGGGGGCAGGGCGGCGGCGAAATCGGCGATCTCCTCGTGCACGCTCACTCCGCCACGCCCACCCGTTCGGCGGAGGCGCGCACGGTTTCCAGCGCCTCGGCGTTGCCGGCAAAGACCTGCTGCGCCTCGGCCCAGATGGCGGCGGCGCGCTCGGACTCGCCCAGCATGCCCAGGGCGTTGACCAGGCGCGCCCATTCGGCGGGGCTGCCGCCCTCGGTCGCCAGCCGCTCGCTCAGCCCCTCGACCATGCCGCGGATCATCTCCATCCGCTCCTCGGCGGTCATTTCGGCGGCGGCGGCCATGTCGGCTGCGTTCGGCCCGCGCAGGGCGGGGCCGCCGTCGGGCGCGGGCAGGCGATAGTCGGCGCCGGCGCGCATGGCGATCTCCTCGATCTGGGCGCGGATCGGGGCCACCCAGGGATCCTCGGGCTGCGAGTTCTCCAGCAGCGGGCGCCAGTAGTCGAAGGTCAGGTCGGGGCGCCCGGTCTGGGCATACATCAGCCCCGCGTAATAGCGCGCCGTGCCGTTCGCGGGGTCGCGGTTCAGCGCCTGCGCCAGCGCCGCCTCGGCCTGGGGCGAGACATAGCCGCCGGCGGCCAGGATCATCATGTCGGCATAGGCGGCGAAATCGGTGGCGTCGGCCTCGCCCTGCTTCAACTCGATCACCTTCGACTGCGCGACATAGGCGGCGCGGAAATTGCCCAGCATCGCCTCGTTGCGCGCCAGCAAGGTATAGCCTTGCAGGTCGTCCGCGCGTTGCTTGACCACCTCGCGCAGTTTCTCGACCAGCTCGACATGGCGCGGATCGGGCTCTCCGATCTGGGGCAGGGCGGGCATCTGCGCCTCGGCCTCGGCCTGGCCGGGGCGGGCGGCGCGGGCCTCGTCGGCGGCTTTGATGCGGGCCTGCAGGGGCAGGTCGGGATAGCCCGGCGCGCCCACCCGTTGGTAAAGCGCCGCCGTGCCGCCGCCCACGATGGCCACGGCCAGCGCCCCTGCGGCGATCGTGGCGCCGCGCGGCGCGCGCCCGGCTCCCTCGCCGCGCGCCAGCGCGCGGTCGGCCTCCAGGATGCGGCGCGAGACCTCGACGCGCACCCGTTCGGCATCTTCGGGCGTCACCACGCCGCGGGCGAGATCCTTCTCGACCTCCCTGAGCTGGTCGCGATAGACCTGCAGGTCATAGGCCGCGGCCGGGGTCTGCCCCCGCCCGCCGCGCATCAGCGCCAGCAGCAGAAGGGCGACGGTCAGCAGCGCGAGCGCGGCGGCGATCAGCCAGAATGTCATGGGGCCTCCCGTGATTTTTCCTGTCCGGGATGTATATTGCCCGGGCCCTTCCGAAAAGGGGCAATGCCGCCAACTGCGACCACCTGTTCCTGACAATGTCGCGATCATCCCCGCAAGTGCCGCTGGCGGTCATGGCCGAAAGGGTTCAAAATCCCATCAAGGGCACGGGGCCGCGCGCCCGGAAAAGGGGGGATTCGACCGAGCCATGAGACGCTATTCCGTATTCGCCGTCGCCCGCGAGGCGGCCCGCTACCACACCGGCTGGGAACGCGCCTGGGCCTCGCCCGAGCCGAAGAAGCGATACGACGTCATCATCATCGGCGCCGGCGGGCATGGGCTGGCCACCGCATATTACCTCGGGAAAAACTTCGGTATCACCAATGTCGCGGTGCTGGAAAAGGGCTGGCTGGGCGGCGGCAACACCGGGCGCAACACCACGATCATCCGGTCGAACTACCTGCAGGACCCCTCCGCCGCGATCTACGAAAAGGCTCGCAGCCTCTACGAGACGCTCAGCCAGGATCTGAACTACAACGTCATGTTCAGCCCCCGCGGCGTGATGATGCTGGCCCAGACCGAGCATGAGCGGCGCGGCTACGAACGCACCGCCCACGCCAATGCCCTCCAGGGTGTCGAGACAAGCTTCATCTCGCCCGACCGGGTCAAGCAGCTGGTGCCGATCATCAATATCTCCGGGCCGCGCTACCCGGTGCTCGGCGCGCTGTGGCAGCCGCGCGGCGGCACCGCGCGCCACGACGCGGTGGCCTGGGGCTATGCCCGCGCCTGTTCCGCCATGGGCATCGACGTCATCCAGCAATGCGAGGTGACAGGCATCCGTCAAAAGGGCGGCAAGGTCGCGGGCGTCACCACCTCCCGCGGCGATATCGCCTGCGACAAGCTCGGGATCGTGGTGGCCGGCCATTCCGGCGTTCTGGCGCAGATGGCGGGTTTCCGCCTGCCCATTGAATCCGTGGCGCTTCAGGCGCTGGTCTCCGAACCGATCAAGCCCTGCATCGACGTGGTGGTGATGGCCAACACCGTGCACGGCTACATGAGCCAATCCGACAAGGGCGAGCTGGTGATCGGCGGCGGCGCGGACGGCTACAACAACTACACCCAGCGCGGATCGTTCCACCATGTCGAGGAAACCGTGCGCGCGCTGATCGAGACCTTCCCGATCATCTCGCGGCTCAAGATGCTGCGCCAGTGGGGCGGGATCGTGGACATGACCGGCGACCGCTCTCCCATCCTGTCGAAGACCCCGCTGGAAAACTGCTTCATCAACTGCGGCTGGGGCACCGGCGGGTTCAAGGCGATCCCCGGCTCGGGCTGGGGTTTCGCCGAACTGATGGCCAGGGGCGCCTCGCCGCTGACCGAGGCGTTCGGCCTCGACCGCTTCCGCGAGGGGCGGTTCATCGACGAAAGCGTGGCAGCGGGGGTGGCGCATTGATGGCGACAAACGCGAAGTATGATCTGATGGACGGCCTCATTCATCTTCAACATCTCCGGAGCCTGCATGGCTTGTCGACCGATGCGATAAACCAGATGCCAGCGAATTCTGTTCGTGACTTTGAGCATGTGGTAAAATTGTTGGATGAAATGACTGACGAAGAAAAGGCCGAAGTGAAGCAAGATTTCATTCGAAGCCGTTATCTCGAGCAATCCATTCTCGAAAGAATGGAGGCGCAGTCCTCGTTTTCTGCGGCTTTTGCCGCCTTTGAATTTACCCTGACGATGACTGCCGAGAGCGTTCTAAATAATTCCTACCCGATCTTTGAACTCAAAGATTTCAAAGGCCAAGGGTTAGAACGTTCTAAGTTTATCCTGCGAAAGCTCGGTGGCGCGAACAATGCCTTTAGCACGCAGTCGTGGGCAAGGATCCAGGACTTCAAGAAAGTCCGTGATAAAATCACGCATGCTGGTGGCTTGGTGGTCCAAGGGTCGAAAGATACCAGTTATTTTGAGGGGATTGAAGAAATAGGATTGGCTGAATTTGGCGACGGTCACCATTTCCTGCAAATCGACTTATCGAGTTCTTACGTTCGGTCTGCGTTTGAGGAATACGACGATTTTCTTGAGATGCTGTATCGCGAATTGGAGGAAAGTCCGGAATGCTGATCCTGCACTGCCCCCATTGCGGCGTGGATGCCGAGGAAACCGAGCTCGCCCCCGGCGGCGAGGCGCATCTGAAACGCTTCGGCCCCGGCTCCTCCGACGCGGAGTTCGAATCCTACCTCTTCCACCGCGAAAACCCCCGCGGCGTGCATTTCGAACGCTGGCGCCACGCTTTCGGCTGCGGCAAGTGGTTCATCGCCGCCCGCGCCACCGACACGCTCGAGGTCTTCGGCACCTACCGCGCCCAGACCGCCGCGCCGCCGCAGGACATCAGGGACGCGATCACCGCCAAGCGCCCCGGCTGGGCCTGGAGGGATCTCGCATGACCCTTCTTCTTGGCAGAAATACTCACGGCGCGACGCCGCCCCGCAAGACCGGAGCCCAGGCATGAGCACCCGACTGCAAACCGGCGGCCGCCTGATCGACCGCAACGCCCGCCGCGGCTTCACCTTCAACGGCCGCCGGCTGGAGGGGGTCGCGGGCGACACGCTGGCCTCGGCGCTGCTGGCCAACGACCAGATGCTGGTCGGCCGCTCCTTCAAATACCATCGCCCGCGCGGCTTCGTGGCTGCGGGGGCGGAGGAGCCCAACGGCCTTGTCAATCTCGGCACGGGCGGCCGGTTCGAACCCAACCAGCGCGCCACCACGACCGAACTGTTCGACGGCCTGGCCTGCGCCTCGCAGAACCACTGGCCCAGCCTCGATTTCGACATCGGCGCGGTGAACGGGCCGCTGGCGCGCTTCCTGCCGGCGGGGTTCTACTACAAGACCTTCATCCAGCCCCGCCCGTTCTGGAAACATGTCTACGAGCCCTTCATCCGGCAGTCCGCCGGGCTGGGCCAGGTGCCGGCCGAGCGCGACGCCGACCGCTACGAGCATTTCTATGCCTTCGTGGACGTGCTGGTGATCGGCGGCGGGATCGCCGGGCTTCAGGCCGCGCTGGCCGCGGGCCGCGCGGGCGCGCGCGTGCTGCTGATCGAACAGACCGCGCACTGGGGCGGGCGCGCGCCGGTCGATGGCGTGACCATCGACGGCCACCCGGCGGAGGCTTGGATCGCCCGCGCGCTGAAGGCGCTGGAGGGGATGGAGAATGTCACCCTGCGGACGCGCTGCATGGGGGCAGGGGTCTATGACCACGGCTATGCGCTGGGCTATGAGCGCGTGGCCGACCACAGCCCCGGCGACACCCGCCCGCGCCACCGTCTGTGGAAGATCCGCGCCGCCCGCATCATCACCGCCACCGGCGCGATCGAGCGGCCGCTGTCCTTTGCCGGCAACGACATCCCTGGCGTGATGCTGGCCTCTGCGGTGCGCGATTACGTCGCCAACTGGGCCGTCAGCCCCGGCGACCGGACGGTCGTGGTCACCAATAACGACGACGCCTACCGCACCGCCCTGATGCTGCGTGAGGCGGGGCTGGTGGTGCCCGCGATCATCGACGCGCGGCCCACGGCCTCCGGCCCGCTGGTGCGCGCCGCGCGCGAGGCGGGCATCCGGGTGGAAACCGGCCGGGGCATCGCCAGGGTCAAGGGCGCCAAGCGGGTCACCGGCGTCGCGCTCTGCGCCCAGGCGGGCGAGGGCGCGGTGCTGGAAGAGATCCCCTGCGACGCGGTCGCCATGTCCGGCGGCTGGTCTCCGGTGGTGCACCTGTGGTCGCATTGCGGCGGCAAGCTGACCTGGGACGCCGGGCAGGCGCATTTCCGCCCCGACCCCGAGCGCGCGCCCACCAGCCACGACGGCGCGCCCTTCGTGATCGCGGCCGGCTCTGCGAACGGCTATCTGCTGGCGGGCGAGGCGCTGGCCGACGGCGATGCCGCGGGCAAGTCGGCGGTCAGGTCGCTGGGAATGGCCGCCAAGGGCGGGGCCGTGCCCAAGGCCGAGGCCGAGGCCGAGGGGCCGATGACGCCGGTGTGGATGATGCCGCAGGGCGCTGGCGCCGAGCTGCGGATGAAAATGTGGCTCGACTACCAGAACGACGTGAAGGTTTCCGACGTGCAGCTCGCCGCGCGCGAGGGCTATGAAAGCGTGGAACACACCAAGCGCTACACCACGCTCGGCATGGCCACCGATCAGGGGAAGCTGAGCAATATCAATGGACTGGCCGTTCTTTCTCAATCGTTGGGCGCGGATATCCCGCAGGTCGGCACCACCACCTTCCGCCCGCCCTACACGCCCATCAGCTTCGGCGCCATCGCCGGCGAGGCGCGCGGCGACACCTTCCAGCCGCTGCGCCGCACCCCAATGCATCGCTGGCACGAAGAGAACGGCGCGGACTGGGAGCCGGTGGGCCAGTGGCGCCGCCCATACTGCTATCCGCGCGACGGCGAAAGCCGGGAGGATGCGGTCGGGCGCGAGGTGAAGAACACAAGGCAAAACCTTGGTTTGCTTGACGCTTCCACGCTGGGCAAGATCCTGGTGAAGGGGCCGGACGCGGGCAGGTTCCTCGACATGCTCTACACCAACATGATGTCCAACCTGAAGCCGGGCAAATGCCGCTATGGCCTGATGTGCAACGAGAACGGCTTTCTCATGGATGACGGCGTGGTGGCGCGCATCGACGAGGAGACCTTCCTGTGCCACACCACCTCCGGCGGGGCGGAGCACATTCATGCCCACATGGAGGACTGGCTGCAATGCGAGTGGTGGGACTGGCGGGTCTACACCGCCAACCTGACCGAGCAGTTCGCCCAGATCGCCGTGGTCGGGCCCCATGCCCGCGATCTTCTGGAAAAGCTCGGCGGCATGGATGTCGGCGCCGGGGCGCTGCCCTTCATGGCCTGGAGCGAGGGTGAGATCGCCGGGGTCCGCGCCCGCGTCTACCGCATCTCCTTCTCCGGCGAGCTGAGCTACGAGATCGCGGTTCCGGCCTCCCAAGGGCTGGCGCTGTGGGAAAAACTGGTCTCGGCGGGCGAGGAGTTCGGCCTGATGCCCTATGGCACCGAGGCGCTGCATGTGATGCGGGCCGAGAAGGGCTTCATCATGATCGGGGACGAGACCGACGGCACGGTGATTCCGCAGGACCTTGGCCTGCACTGGGCGATCTCGAAGAAGAAGGACGACTATATCGGAAAGCGCGCGCAACAGCGTGCGCACATGGTCGATCCCGAGCGCTGGCAACTGGTGGGGCTGGAGACCCTGGGCGGCGGCGTGCTGCCCGAGGGTGCCTATGCCCTGGCGCCCGATCAGAACGCCAACGGCCAGCGCAACACGCAAGGCCGGGTGACCTCAACCTATTACTCGCCCACGCTGGAGCGCGGCATCGCCCTGGGGCTGGTCCGGCGCGGGCCGGAGCGGATGGGCGAGATCATCGAATTCGCCACGCTCGACGGCACCACGATGAGTGCGAAGATCGTCGACCCGGTGTTCTACGACAAGGACGGGGAGAAGCAGAATGTCTGAGCCTGTCAGCGCCCTCGACGGCGCCGCCTGCGAGGGCTTCGCCAGGGTGGCGGAGCAGGGGCCGCGCGGCATGATCACGCTGCGCGGCGATCTCGCCTCGGTCGCGGTCAAGAACGCCGCGACCGGCGTGGCCGGGGTCGATTTCCCGGGCCAGCGCGAATGCCATGTGGTCGGCGAACGCGGGCTGGCCTGGATGTCGCCCGACGAGCTGATGGTGATGCTCCCCCATGCGGAGGTCCCGGCGGCGGTGGCCACCATGACCGGGGCGCTCTCGGGTGAACACAGCCTCGTCGCGGATGTGTCCGACGCCCGCGCGCTGTTCCGCATCGAGGGCCCCGGCGCGCGCGAGGTTCTGGCCAAGCTGGCGCCGGTGGACCTGTCGCCCGCCGCCTTCGCCCCCGGCATGATCCGCCGCACGCGGCTGGCGCAGGTGCCCGCGGCTTTCTGGATGGCGGGAGCAGAGACGTTCGAACTGGTCTGCTTCCGTTCGGTCGCGCAATATGTCTTCGACCTGCTGAAGGGCGCGGCGGCCCCCGGCGGCGAGGTCGGGTATTTCTGACCGCAGGCCGCCAAACCGGGTGGCGGGGCTTGACCTCCGCCCCCCGTGCCCTCCATCTAGGGGCAATCTGAACGCAACCGAACAGGGAGCCCGAAAATGGCTTTTGAACTTCCCGATCTTCCCTATGCCCACGACGCGCTGGCCGATCTGGGCATGTCCAGGGAAACGCTCGAATACCACCACGACCTGCACCACAAGGCCTATGTCGACAACGGCAACAAGCTGATTGCCGGCACCGAGTGGGAAGGCAAGTCGGTGGAAGAGATCGTCAAGGGCACCTACCAGGCCGGTGCGGTCGCCCAGAACGGCATCTTCAACAACGCCTCGCAGCACTGGAACCATTGCCAGTTCTGGGAAATGATGGCGCCCGGCAAGGCCGCCATGCCCGGCGAACTGGAGGCCCGCATCAAGGACGCCTTCGGCTCGGTCGACAGCTTCAAGGAAGAATTCTCCGCCGCCGGCGCCGGCCAGTTCGGCTCGGGCTGGGCCTGGCTGGTGGTCGACACCGACGGCACCCTCAAGGTCACCAAGACCGAGAACGGCGTGAACCCGCTGTGCTTCGGCCAGACCGCGCTTCTGGGCTGCGACGTGTGGGAGCATTCCTACTACATCGACTACCGCAACAAGCGCCCGGCCTATCTGACCAACTTCCTCGACAACCTGGTGAACTGGGAAAACGTGGCCGAGCGCCTGTCGAAGGCCTGAGCCACCTGCCAGCGCTGAGCGCATCGCGGCCGCCCCGAAACCGGGGCGGCCGTTTTCCTTGGGCGATCGGGGCCGCGCGGCGCCCCGGTCATTCACCCTGCAGGGTCGAGAGATGCTCGATCAGCGCCAGGATGCGGCCGCGCACGGCGGCGGCGCGGTCCTCGGCCGAGAGCGCGAAGTAGCGCCCCAGATCCTCGTCGGCCTGCAGCGAATAGCGGTATCCCCAGGCCGGCATCATGCTGTCGCCGTGGATCCCCGCGGTGGCGGTTCCGTCGATGATGGCATAGACCCGCGCCACCGGAAAGACGCCGCCATTGGCCTTTGCCAGCCCGGTGATGTCGGGCGCGCCGCCTTCCAGGAAGTAATTCACCAGAAAGCCGTCGCCCTTGCCGGCGGGGCCGTGGCATTGCGCGCAGCTGTTCATGTATTCCCGTTCGCCGATGGACATCCCCTGCGCGGATGCGGCGGCGGGTAGCGTCAGCGCCGCGCATGCGGCAAGAATTCGGATCGTCCGCATTTTCCTGTCCCTCCCTTGCCAGGTAAAAGCGAAAGTCTGCGCGCCGGACGGCAGCCGGTCCTTGACGCAGGTCATTGCGCGCGGGCCCCGGTTGTGATCCCGAGGAGGGTCCGATGGCCGTGACAGCCGGTCCAGGGATCGTATAGGACGGGGCGTCGGCACAAGGAGAAGCTGGGCGATGAGCGAGGCGCGGAAGGGCATTCTGGCAATGATGGGCGCCTGCTGCATCTGGGGGCTGTCAGGGCTCTATTACAAGCTGCTCGCGCATGTGCCGCCGCTGGAGGTGCTCAGCCACCGCACGCTGTGGTCGCTGGTGTTTTTCGGGATCGTGCTGGCGGCGCAGGGCCGGCTGGGCGAGATCGCGCGGCTCCTGCGCGCCCCGCGCGTGCTGGCGCTGGTGTTCCTTGCGGCGGTGATGATCTCGACCAACTGGTTCCTGTTCATCTATTCGGTGCTGGTGGGCAGCGCGATGGAGGCGAGCCTGGGCTACTACATCTTCCCGCTGGTCGCGGTGACGCTGGGCTTCGTGATGCTGGGAGAGCGGCTGAGCGCCGGCAAATGGGCCGCGGTCGGGCTGGCCGCCCTGGCGGTGGGCGTGCTGACATGGGGGCTGGGCGTCGCGCCCTGGATATCGCTGGCGCTGGCTTTCACCTTCGGCTGCTACGGCCTGCTGAAAAGGGGCGCGCCCGCCGGGCCGTTGGTCTCGGTCACGACCGAGGTCCTGCTGCTGTCGCCGCTGGCGCTATTCTGGCTCTGGGGCGTGCATGTGCAGGGCTGGGAGGGGCTGGTGGGCCGCAACCTCGGCACCTTCGGCCATGATGCGCGGGATTCGCTGATCCTGGCCGCCTCGGGGGTGCTGACGGGCGGGCCGCTGATCCTGTTCTCCTACGCCTCGAAACGGGTCAGCTTCGCCACGGTAGGGCTGGTGCAATACCTCAACCCGACGCTGCAATTCCTGGTGGCGACGCTGGCCTTCGCCGAGCCCATGACGCGCTGGCACGGCATCGCCTTCCCGCTGATCTGGATCGCGCTGGCGATCTATTCCTGGGAGAGCCTGCGTCAGGACAGGGCGGCGCGCAGGGCCGCGGTCAGCGCCGGAATGTCCGCCACGACGTGAACGAAGTCGCGCAGGCCGGGGTCGGCGAAGCCCTCGGCGATGAAATGGTCGATCAGCCCGCTCAGAGGCTCCCAGAAGCCGTTGGCGCTAAGCAGCAGGATCGGCTTTTCGTGCAGCCCCAGTTGGCGCCAGGTCAGTACCTCGAAGAATTCGTCGAGCGACCCCGCGCCGCCCGGCAGCACCACGATCGCGTCGGAGTTCATGAACATGACCTTCTTGCGCTCATGCATGTTCTCGGTGACGATCAGGGTGGACAGGTCGCGCTTGCCGACCTCGCGCTCGAACAGGTGCAGCGGGATTACCCCGAAGGTCTGCCCGCCGGCCTCCTGCGTGGCGCGCGCCACGCGGCCCATCAGCCCCACGTCGCCCGCGCCGTAGACCAGCCGCCAGCCCTCGGCCGCGATGGCCCGGCCGGTGTCCTCGGCCGCCTGCGCATAGGCCGGGTTGCGCCCCACGCGTGAGCCGCAAAAGACACAGACGGATCGGGGCATGGCGGGCATGGCAGGACCTCGGGGCTTGGGTTCTGGACCCGTGATAGCCGGGTTGCTATGGTCCCGCAAGCGTGGCCGGAGACAGAGCCGCGCAGGGGGATTAGGGAATGACAATCTGGGCAAGAGCCGGTGCCGGCACAAAGGGTCTGCTGGCTGGAACCGCGGTGGTCGTGGTGGCTGCGGCGGGCTATTTCATCTACACCGCGCAGCGCGCGCCCGAGGGCGTCGAGGGGCCCGAAACGGTTGCCCCGCAGAGCCCCGCGGCCCCCGTCGCGGCGACGCCCGAGGCGCCGGCACCGCAGGCGGAAACCGCGCCCGTGCCCGCGCCCGCTCCGACGGCCGGGCATGCCGAAGCCCCGCAGCCCGAAACGCCCGCCGCCGCCCCGCCGGCGGGCGCCGAGCAGGCC
>NZ_JAGSOU010000035.1 GCF_018139985.1 Actibacterium sp. MT2.3-13A
CTCCGCTCCCGGCGCGCTTGCCCAAACCGACCAACCCAACTACCAATCCCAAACCCGCAGACTCTCGTTATGAACGAGGGACCACCGGGGGGCAGGTCAGCGCAGGGCGAGGGCCTCGAGCGCCGAGCGCATCTCGGCCACCTCTCGCAACTCCTCGATATCGAAGCTGGTGACGCGCACGCCGCGATTCGGCTCGCTCACGACCAGCTGGCGCGCCTCGAGCCGGAGAAAGGCCTCGCGCACCGGCACGTGGCTGGCGCCGAATTCCTTTGCGATGTGATCCTGCCGCAGCCGCGCTCCGGGCGCGATGCCGCCCGAAATGATCCGTTCGGTCAGGACACGCGCGATCCGTGACGCCAATTTTTCTTCTTTCTGCCTGGCCATGGATTATCGATAACTTCCCGCCAAGGTGAGGTACATTGATATTTTCACCAAATCGTGACGGCGACCTGGGTTGGAGTCGTCTTCGGGGCGGGCGTGACATATTCGACGCTCCTCTCACCCCCTGCGGAACCCGGAAGGGCGGCCGTGTCGGAAGGACTGACGGATCTTGGCGCAGCGACACCACCGTCAGGATCGTGCAAACACCCACTTCAGGATCATCGGGCTGATCACGGTGGTGAGCACCGAGATCATGACCACCGCCGAGAACAGGTTGGCGACGATGAGGTTGCCGCCGGCATCGGTGGCAAAAAGCCCGGCCTCCAGCGCAATCCCGGCGATGACCAGCTCGACCGCGCCGCGCGGGCTCATGCCGACGCCGATCGCGGCCGATTCATTGGCGGCAAAGCCGCAGGCGCGCGCCGCGCCGCCCGCTCCCAGGAGTTTGCCGGCAAAGGCGCTCAGAAGCAGAAGCGAGAGAAACCAGGGCACGGCGACGAAGACCGAGAACTCCACCTGGAAACCGATCGAAGCGAAGAAGATCGGCGCCAGGAAGCCGAAGGTCACGGCAGACAGCGTATTGCGGATACGCTCGTAGGTTTCCTCGTCAATGGTGCCGCGGCCAAAATACAGGCCGGCGAGGAATGCGCCTACGATGAAGTGAAGGCCCAGCGCCTCGGCGATCAGCGAGAAGGCAAATCCGCCGGTCAGCATCGCGCTGATCTCAAGCTCATGGATCCTGAGATTATGCATGACCCGTCCGCCCCAGGGAAACACGAAGATCCCGATGGCGGCGGTGAGGACCAGGAAGAGGGCGACCTTGCCGGACAGCAGGGCGAACTCGGCGAGGCCCGGGGCCTCCCCGTTGCCCATCATCCCGGTAAGCCAGGCCAGAAGCACCAGGCTCAGGATATCGTCGAACACCGCCGCCGAGACGATGATCTGGCCGACAGGGGAGTCGAGTTGCCCGAGATCGGTGAGGATGCGGACGGTCGCCGGAACGGCCGTGATCGCCAGTGCGACACCGATGAAGAGGCATTGCGTCAGGCGCAGCGGCGATTCCGGCAGAAACGCCCAGCCAAGCGCCGCGCCAAGCCCCAGCGGCACCAGCATGCCGCCGATCGCGACGGTCAGGGAGGCGGCGGAACGCTCGAACACCTTTTCGGGCTGCATCTCCACGCCGGCGAACAGCATCAGGAAGAACATCCCCAGATCGGTGATGGTCACGAAGACCTCGTTGTCAGGCAATCCGTTCAGCGCGGGAAAGGTCGACGGAAAGCCGGCCGCCGCGGCGCCAAGCGCGATTCCGGCGATCAGCTCTCCGACCAGGGCCGGCTGGGAAAGCCGCTCCGCCAGTTCCCCGAAGGCGCGGGTCACGACGAGCAGCACCAGAAGAATGTAGAAGAGATCCATCGCGCCCCTCCATGCGCCCGTCGCCCGTTTCTTCCTTGGCAGATCGGATTCTGAACGGCGCGCGGCCGCACGGCAAGCGGCCTTGTCACCGCCTCTCGCCACTGCGCTGCCCGCCTGGGGTACCCTGGGGGCCGGCGCGGCGCGCTTGACGGAGATCATTGCGTGATTTCCGAATCGATACAAAATTGCAGCAAGCCACCAGCCAACGGAGGAGGGGCGCAGAGGAAGAAGGGGGGACCGCCATGAGCGACACCACCGTGAAGAAGATCGACTCACGATTCTCTCCCAAAGGAGAGATGGGTCAGAAACAACTCGCGTCGGGCAAGGCTGTCTCGATGCGGATGTGGGAAGCTGAGCCACCCGGAGATCTGGAGGCGGCAAAGACCCGGGATTACGAAACGCTCGGCTTTGTGATCAGCGGCCGGGCGGAGTTGCACATTGAGGGTCAGATGGTCCGTTTGGAACCTGGCGACTCTTGGGTGGTTCCGAAGGGCGCTTCTCACGCCTATCGCATTCTCGAAGCCTTTACCGCCATCGAGGCCACCGCGCCGCCCGCGCATGTGCGCGGCCGCGACAAGGGCTAGGTGAAACAGATGTCGCCCGGCCGTGTCACAGTCTTCGGAGGATCCGGGTTCATCGGGCGCTCTATCGTTGAACGTCTCGTGGCCGAAGGGGCCTCCGTGCGCGTCGGCGTGCGCCATCCGGAGAAGGCCGTGTTCGAACCGCCAGCGGGCGCCCAAGGCTCGGTCGAGTTGGTCTATGGCAATGTGCAGGACGAGGCGGCCATCTCCGCCGCTGTCGACGCTGCGGATCACGTCATCAACCTGGTCGGCATCCTTCACGAGACCCGACGGCAGAAATTCGCGCCCATTCACGAAGAGGGCGCCCGTCGCGTCGCGGCCGCAGCGAAGAAGGCAGGGGTGCACCGGTTGGTTCACATGTCTGCCCTCGGGGCCAGCGAAACGTCGCCGTCGGAATACGCCCGGTCCAAGGCTGCGGGAGAGCGGGCGGTGAGGCGGGTGTTCCCGGAAGCGACGATCGTCAGGCCCAGCGTGGTCTTCGGGCCCCGGGACGACTTTTTCAACCGCTTTGCCCGCATGGCGCTGCTCTCTCCGGCGCTGCCTCTGATCGGCGGAGGCAAGACCAGGTTTCAGCCCGTATATGTCGGCGACGTCGCCAGGGCCTATTCGGCCATCCTCGCCGATCCGGGGACCCAGGGGCGCACCTACGAGCTTGGCGGGCCGGACATCCACACCTTCAGACGGCTCATGGAAATCCTGCTCGCGGAAATCGATCGAAAGCGGCTGCTGCTGCCTCTGCCTTTCTTCGTCGCGGAAATCCTGGGAACGGTGCTGCAGGCCCTTCCCAGGCCGCCGATCACGCGCGACCAGGTGGAACTGCTCAGGGCAGACAATGTCGTCAGCGGGACCGCGCCGGGGCTGGCCGATCTCGGGATCGATCCGACGCCGCTTCGGGCGATCCTGCCCACTTACTTGGAGAAGTACCGGCGGGGCTGACACATCGGCAAGCAGGGAGGTGCGCGATGACCACGGTGAAGCAATTGCTCGACGAAAAGGGGCCGGAGGTCTGGTCGGTCTCGCCCGACGCCTCGGTCTACGACGCCATCAAGATGATGGAGGAGAAGGATATCGGCGCGGTTGCGGTCGTCCAGAACGGACAGCTGGCCGGCATCTTCACCGAACGGCACTATGCCCGCAGCGTGTTCCTCAAGGGCAAGACATCGCCGACGACGCGCGTCGGCGATGTCATGGAAACGCGGGTGGTCTTCGCCAGGCCTGGCTCGACGGTGGCGGAATGCATGGCGCTGATGGCCCACAAGCGGGTGCGGCATCTGCCGGTGCTCGAGGAGGACAGGCTTCTCGGCATCGTCTCGACCGGCGATCTGCTGAATTCCGTCATCGCGGACCAGAAATTCACCATCGCGCTGCTGGAGGACTACATCCACGGCGAATACCGCTGAGGCCAGGGCAGGGCGGTTCCGCCCCCCTCCGAGCATCGGTGTGACGGCGCCCTCAGATGCCGTAGCCCCAATACGGCATGCGCCCCATATGCGCTTCGACCGAGCGCACACCCGGAACATTCTCCGCGGCGACCCGGATCGCGTCTTCCTGCGCGTCGCTGTCGGCGATCCCCCAGATTTGGACCACCCCGTCGCTGACCGTGACGTTCATCAGGGAGGGCGTGACGGCGGGAACCTCGGCCACCGCCGTCATAACCGTGTCGCGCAGCGTCCGGTCATCGGGGGTCGGCACCGCCAAAGCGGCCTCCGGCAGCGTTCCCAGGCCCTGCAAAAGGTTGGAGCGGCTGACAATGCCCACCAGTTTTCCGTCCCGGACGACCGGAACCCGCTTGATCAGTTTCTTTTCCAGGAGGCGTGCAACCTGGCCGACAGGCATGTCCTCGGGGACCGTGACGACATCCTTCGTCATCACCTCCCGCGCATGGCGCCCCTTCATCTTGACGAACTCTGCCGCCGAATTCTCAGGGGCCGCGAACTGCTCCAGCCACCATGATCTCCGCGGCGCGTCAGCGTCCCTCACCCGCCGCATCAGGTCACCTTCGCTGACCAGTCCGATGACGGCGTTCTTTTTGTCGACAACGGGGACGGCGCTGACATTGTGCTGCAGAAGGGTCTGCACGATCTCATCCACCGTCGTGTCCGCGGTCACCGTGACCACATCTTTGGTCATTACGTCCGCGACTTGCATGGCTTGTCTCCTTTCCCCTTATGTGTTCCTCAAGGCCGTCAGTCTGGCCTCGCGATGCTCCGCCCCCCGCAGCGTGAGGCTCACACCGGACCCGCGCATGGGAGCCCATCCGCAGGTCAACGATCTCGACAAGGCCGGACTATGGCGTGGGAACTTCGACCAGCCGGCCGGTCCTGCAATCATAGATGTAGCCGTGGACCGGGATGTCGTCCGGCACGAGGGGGTGGCTCTTGATGCGCCGGACATCCGCTTTCACGCTTTCCGCCTGATCCTGGATGGTCAGCCAGTCGATGTAGTCGCCCTCACGAGAGCCGGGACCTTTGCCAGTGTCTCGCCAGCCGCTTTCGTCGATCGTGGCGGTGTCGAGGCTGCTGGCCAGCAGGCCGCGCATGACCTCGTCGGTGAAGGTCTCCATTCCGCAATCCGTGTGGTGGATCACGAACCACTCATTGGTCCCGAGCAGCTTGTGCGAGATCACCAGCGAGCGAATGGCATCATCGCTGGCGCGGCCGCCGGCATTGCGAATGACATGGGCGTCGCCTTCGGCCAGACCTGCGTATTTGGCGGGATCGAGGCGTGCGTCCATGCAGGTGAGAATGGCGAAGCCCCGGCCCGGCGGCATCGGCAGGTCGGCCTTGTCGCCAAAGTCGCTCGCGTATTTCTCGTTCGCGGCCAGGACTTCTTTCTTGATCTTGCTCATGGTGCATTCCCCCTTGCGTGTCCTTCTCGGCCGGCGGGCATTCTGAGCCGCGCCTTGCAGCCGGTCTGTTGCCTTCGTCGGCATCACAGCATGATGTGTGGGCCGGGAAAGGGGCGATGTGACAGCATCCCCGGATGGGCAGGGCATGTACTCGCCCATAACTAGAAATCTAACACAATGAAGCCTCCCGCAAAATGGCCTTTCGGAGCGCCGAGCACGGATGCAGCGCTTTGCCATGGCGGCGGCGGCACGGCCTTGCTTCAAGGGGCCGGGCCGCTGGGGAAGTGCTCCTGGAGGCGAGAGGTTGCAGGCGGCGCAGTTCAGGGGGGCCTTTGCAGGGCGGGTCGGAAACATTGTCATTGCCGCAGTCGGAGCGCGGCATAGGGCGTCACCTCCGGACGGCCCTGCCGGCTCAGATCAGGTCGCGCAGCGCCGCGCCGATATCCGCAGAGACATCGACAGCATTGCTGGGGTGGGGAACGGTATTCGTGCTGGCCACGGCCTGGCATGCCGCTTCCAGCCGCGCGTAGGAATGCCCGCCGAACAACCCGTGCACGACCGCACAATAGGGTGGCGATGGAAATGCCTGATCCAGGCGTCCCGCCAGCTCCAGCAATGTCCGCCCCGACGACACGACATCATCCACGAGGACCGGCGTCCGATCCCTGAAGGGCGACAGGTCCGGCATGTCGATCCTCACCCGCCTGTCGCCCAGCCGCCTCTTGCGCGCAACCGCATAGGGTGCCGAAAGGCAGTCCGCCACCAGCGTCACCCATTGCCGGCTTTCCGCGTCCGGGCCGATCAGCACCGGATCCTTCACCTCGTGGCGGATCCAGTCCGCCAGAAGGGGAGAGACGCGCAGCGCCCGTGTCGGGATGGGAAAGATCCGCTCCAGCCCCGCGATGCGATGCAGGTGCGGCTCCACGGTCACGAGCCAGTCCAGCGCGCCTGCGAGCATGTCGGCGAAATACCTGGCCGAAACGCCCTCGCCGCGCCGGAATGCCTTGTCCTGGCGCATATAGGCCAGATAGGGCGCAACCAGACCGACACGGCCTGCGCCTTGGTCGCGTGCCGCGCGCGCCGCGAAAAGCAGTGGAACCAGCTTGGCGTCGGGATCGTTCAGGGTGCACACCAGCGCCACCGACTTGCCGTCGAGATCGGAGAGGTGACGCAGGTAGGTCTCTCCGTCGGGAAACCGCCGCGTTTCGATCGCGCCGAGTTCCAGCCCCTCCGCCTGGGCGATCGCGGCGGCCATGGCCTCGTTTCCGGGCAAGGCGAGGACGATGCCGTTCATCCTGGCGCCTCGCAGCCGATGATGTCGCCCGCTCCCTCCAGATAGGCGCGGGCATAGTCGAGCTCGCCGCGCGTCTGGGCATGGACGGTGAACAGCGGCTGCCCCGCGGCGACTACATCCCCGATCCGCACATGCAGCGTAACACCGGCCGCGGCGGCGGCCGGCGCCCCGGCCAGCTTGGCCACCCGCGCCAGCTTTCGGTTGTCGACCGATGCGATCGCGCCCGCGGCGGGGGCCTCTACATCGTAGGATTGCGCCGGCTCCGGCGGGGTGCGCAGGCCGCCCTGGGCCTCGCAGATACGCTGGAACTTCGCCCAGGCCCGCCCGTCTGCGAGCGCGGCCGCCGCCGCCCGGCCCCCGTTCCCGGGCACCGCCCCGACGAATTCAAGAATCGCCCCGGCCAATGTCACGGCGCGCTCGCGAAGATCGGCGGGCGCGCCGGGCGCGCCCTGGAGCACGGCGAGCACGTCCCGCGCCTCAAGCGCCGGGCCGATGCCGCGCCCCACCGGTTGCCGGCCGTCGGTCAGGACCGGGCGCACGGCCAGCCCGAACCGCGCCGCCACGTCCTCGAAGAGGCGAACCAGTTCGGCGGCATCGGCATCGCTGCGGATCTTGGCCGTCGGCCCGATGGGCAGATCCAGCACCACATGCGTCGCCCCCGCCGCGATCTTTTTCGACAGCACCGATGCGACCAACTGCCCGGGGCCGTCGATGTCGAGCGCCCTTTCGATGCGGATCAGCAGGTCGTCCGCCGGGCTCAGACGGACCGCGCCGCCCCAGGCGATGCACCCCTGTTCCTGCGCCACCACCCGGCGGATCTGCGCCAGGCTCAGATCCACCGGGGCAAGCACCTCCATCACGTCGGCGGTTCCGGCAGGCGAGGTGATCGCCCGCGACGAGGTCTTGGGGATCGGAACGCCGTGCGCCGCGACGATCGCCACGACGATGGGCGTGGTGCGGTTGCCGGGCAGGCCGCCGACACAATGCTTGTCGGCGATCATCGGCGCCTCCCAGGCCAGCCGGTCGCCCACGGCCACCATCGCATCCGTCAGCGCCTCAACCTCGTCAGGATCCAGCGGCCGCGCCGCGCAGGCGGACAGGAACGCCGCGGAGTGAACGTCGGAATAGCGCCCCGCGACGATGTCGCCGACGATTGCCCTCATCGCCGCCCGGTCGAGGCGGTTGCCGAAGATCTTGCCGCGCACCTCGCCGAGCGACGGCAGCGTCGGAGGGTGAACGACCGTCACGGCCTGGTCCGGCTCCGGCGCAAGGCGCCGCCAGGCGGCCTCGGACAGCACGGCTTCGTCGGGCGCCACGAGCGCCCCTTCGACGTGATGCGCCGTCGCCACGATCTGCCGCCCGTCCACGGACACCAGCACCCGCTTGTGCGCCCGCAGCCCTTCGGCGCGGCAGACGTGGCATCCGGAATTCATGAAGATGACCGGCTCGTCGCCGGTATCGATGCCGCTGCGGCGCGCCAAGAGCCGGTGCGGCCTGGCCGGCGGAGGGCCGGCTGCCCGGCTCACAGCGTGACCCTTTCCAGGTGGTCCGGGGTCTCTGCGGGCCAGCCGTATTCTTCCTCGATCGTCTTTCGGAAAGCGTCCGAGG
The DNA here is from genome assembly GCF_018139985.1 of Actibacterium sp. MT2.3-13A. Taxonomy (GTDB): domain Bacteria; phylum Pseudomonadota; class Alphaproteobacteria; order Rhodobacterales; family Rhodobacteraceae; genus JAGSOU01. Next base: position 8,126 of record NZ_JAGSOU010000035.1, read on the forward strand.
ACTCGGGCTCTCCGTGGGTGACGAAGATGCGGCCCGGCGCGGACCGGAACCCGCCGAGCCAGCGCAGAAGCTCGTCGCGGTCGGCATGGGCGGAAAGCTGGCGGAGGTTCCTCACCTCGGCGCGCACCTCGTGGTAGGCGCCATGGATTTTCACCCTGTCACCCCCGGCGACCAGCGTGGCGCCACGCGTCCCCCCAGCCTGGAAACCCGCGAACAGGATCATGTTGCGGGGATCGGGGAGGTAGCGCTTCAGATGATGCAACACGCGCCCGCCGGTGGCCATGCCCGAGGCCGAGATGATGATCTTCGGCATCGGGTCTGTGTTGAGCGCGCGCGACTCGTCGGCGCTGCGGGTATAGGTCGCCACCGCGCAGAGGGCGCGGCATTCGGCGGCGGTGAGCTTGTGATCCTGGAGATGCGCGCAGTAGATATCGGCGGCGTTGATCGCCATCGGGCTGTCAAGGAACACCGGCAGGTCCGGAATCCGTCCGGCCCGCTTGAGCCGCATCAGGTGAAACAAAAGGGAATGCGCCCGTCCCACGGCGAAGGAGGGCACCAGCACCGTCCCGCCCCGGTCCGACGTCTCGGTGATCGCCTGTGCGAGGTCATCCTCCACGTCCCGCCCGGCGTGGCTGCGGTCGCCATAGGTCGACTCGATGACCAGGGCGTCGGCCTTTTCGAAAGGTCTCGGGTCGGGCATGGTGGGGGTGTCGAACCGGCCGATATCGCCCGAGAAGACCACCACGCGCCCGCCGAGCGTCAACTCCACGCTCGCCGCGCCAAGGATATGTCCCGCCCGGCGGAACCGGGCGCCGACCCCGCGGGCGGCCTCGAACCGGGTCTCGAAGTCCCACGGCACAAATTGCGAAAGGCTGGCCTTGGCATCGTCACGGTCATAAAGGGGAAGCGCCGGCTTGTGCTTGGTGTAGCCGTAGCGGTTGGCGCGCTCGGCGTCCTTCTCATTGAGGTAGGCGCTGTCGAGCAGCAGGATCTCGCAGAGATCCCTCGTCGCCGCGGTGCAGTGGATGCGCCCTGTGAAACCGTGCCGGACGAGCCGCGGCAGATAGCCGGAATGATCGAGATGGGCATGGGTCAGAACCACGGCGTCGATGCTGGCGGAATCCACCGGAAACGGCTTCCAGTTCCGCTGCCGCAGGGTCTTGTAGCCCTGGAACAGCCCGCAATCGACAAGGATGCGCTTGCCCTCGGCTTCCAGCAGGTAGCGCGATCCGGTTACGGTTCCGGAGGCTCCGAAAAAGGAAAGATCAATGGCCATCGGGAAGTCCTTTCCCTGAGGGTTTCGCGGCATTATCTGAGGGGCCGTCGCCAGCAGGCCCGGGCAGCCGGCAGAACCCCTGGGCGGGCACGGCAAGAGCGGCATTGAACTTGCTGGAGAGGTTTTGGAAGGCGATCAGCCCGGTCAGTTCGATGATCGCATCTTCGTCGAAATATTCCGTCAAGCGGGCGAACGCGGCCTCGTCAACGCCGCGCTCGTGACGGGTCATCGCATCGGCATAGTCGAGCGCCGCGAACTCTTCCGCGCCGAACAAATCGCTCGTCCGCCAGTCCGGCAGCGCCGAAATCTTTTCAGCCGAAACGCCCCGCCGCAACAGCGCGGCCGAGTTGAGATCGACACAGAACGGACAATGATTGACCTGGGATACAAGCACCGTCACCAGCGAGCGCAGCGCGGGATCGAGGGGCGACGATCTGCGTTCGATCATGCCATAAAGCAGCGCGACCCCTGCAAACAGCTTGGGCGACCGCCCCCACAGCAGCGCCGCATCGAGCACGGCCCCGTATTTCCGCTTCTGGTTCCAGAAGAACGGGCGCAGCCACCAAGGGTAGCGGGTCCATGGTTTCGGTTCGATCCGCATAGCCTCACTCAGGTCCGCGGAAAATCCGCGGCGCCAGGCGCTCCCGCACCACGGGCACGCGTTCAAGGCCCGCTTCTCCAGAGACGGATGCAAGGCGCCCACATGACCACCCTAACGTATTTTTCGCAGAAAAGAACGAAACCCGCACCGATGTGACATCAAGAAACTGCGAGCCTTCGCGCCTCTGGGCCGGGTTGGCAGGCCAATTCCGCGCTGTCAGCTGGTTTCGGCCGGCTTCGTCCAGCGCATCGGAACCCGATGAAATTCTCCGGGCAGTTTCTTTCGCCGGCCATTCTCCTCCTCGCGCATCTTCAGCCGCTTCATCTCCGATGGCATCAGGCCGCCATGCCTCTTGCGCCACCTGACCTGCTACGGGATTTTTCCTCCACCATCGATTAGAGTCCGGCCCAACTTGAGGACGGACAATGAAGCGAACGAGATTTACGGACGAGCAGATCAT
>NZ_JAGSOU010000036.1 GCF_018139985.1 Actibacterium sp. MT2.3-13A
CCGCCTCGGCCTCCCTCAGGATGTCGATGATCTGCGCTTCGTTGAACTTCGATGGCTTCATGGTCCGATCCTTCTGTCAGGTCGGACTCTAGCATCAACCGGAGGAACTATCGGGGGTCACAGCAAACCGCCACGAGCCCCCTTTGTCCCGCTCAGCCACTGATGGCGCCCGTTTCATGCCTCTTCCGAAAAAATCTCTGAGATCAGGGTCCGGAACCACCTCTGGCCAGGATCCCTCTCCCGCCGGACGTCCCAGCAAAGGTCGATCGAAAAACTGACTTCCTCCAGTGGCAGCGCCACGGAATGAAGCCGCGCCAGACGTGCGTCGGCCTGTGGCCAACTGCTCGGCACGATTGCGACCAGATCGGTTTTCTCGATAATTTCCGGCATATCGAACCAGCTCGGCACGGTCATGACCACCTGCCGGCGTAGTCCGCGCCGCGCCAGCGCATCGTCGATCAGTTTGGTTCCCGTCGCCGCCATTGAAAGTTTCACATGCTTCAGGCTGGCATAGAGCTCGGCCGTCATTTCCTGGCTTGCTGCGGGGTGATCTTCGCGCATCACCACCATGAACCGGTCGGTGAGCAGTCTTTTGCTGCGCGCTTCGTTCTGATGCTGGTCATTCGGTGTGAACATGATCTGGACATCAGCACTATCGGTAACCTGCTCCTCCGCGACGGAGAATGGCAGCACCTGCACCGAGACGCCCGGCGCTTCACGGCACAGCCTCTCGGAAAGCCGCGGCAGCAGAATGCCACCGACATAATCCGCGATCCGCATCGAAAAGATCCGTTCCGAACGGGCCGGGTCAAACCGATGCTGCAGCTCGATCGCAGTCGAAATATGCGACAGGCCGGTCTCTATTTCCTCATAGAGTTCGAGCGCCCGCGCCGTGGGCTCGAGCCCCGTTGGCGTGCGCAGAAAAAGCTCGTCATTGAGCATGATGCGCAGCCGGGCAAGAGCGTGGCTGACGGCCGACGGCGAAAGCCCGATCTGGCCGGCCGCGCCGGCGACCGACCTGCGAAGGATGATGGCCTGAAAAATCACCAGCAGATTGAGGTCGAAACGGCGCAGGTTCAAAGCGGACACTACCCTTTCAGTTGTCGCGCGATAATCGGCAAAGCGGCCGGACGGGTCAACGGGACATCATCGTCGCCGGCAGCCAGGTGGCCATCCCGGGAAAGACCACCATGAGTACGATGCACCCAAGCATCAGGAAAAAGAACGGCAGGGCGGCGCGCGCGATCCGGAAGATGTTCACCCCCGTCATGCCTTGGATCACGAACAGGTTGAACCCGACCGGCGGGGTGATCTGGCTCATCTCGACAGCGATCACCAGAAAGATCCCGAACCAGATCGGGTCGATGCCGGCTGCCGTGACCATCGGCAGCATGATCGCGGTCGTCAGGATCACGATCGATATGCCGTCGAGGATGCAGCCGATCACGATAAAGAACATCGTCAACGCCGCGATCAGCGCGTAAGGCGGCAGGCCAAGCCCGCCGATCCATGCGGCCAGATTCCGCGGCAGGCCAATGAAGCCCATCGCGGCGGAAAGGAAACTGGCTCCGGCCACGATGAAGGCAATCATGCATGTGGTCCGGGTTGCCCCGATCAGGCCGTCGCGAAACACGCGCCAGGTCAGGTCGCCGGAGATCCAGACGAACAGCAAGGATAATGCGATACCCACCGCCGCAGCATCCGTCGGGCTCGCGACACCGCCGTAGATCGACCCGATAATGCCTGCAATCAGAATGGCAACGGGTGCAAGGCTTCGTGTCTGGCGCAGCCTTTCCCGGATCGGCAAGGCGGCCTCGGCCGCGGGCATCAGCTTTGGGTCGAGGCGGCTTCGGAACATGACATAGGCAGTGAACATCGCGATCAGGACGAGTCCGGGCACGACACCCGCGATGAACAACCGCGCGATCGATTGCTCTGTGGCGACGCCGTAGACGATCAGGATGATCGACGGCGGAATGAGCAGTCCGAGGGTGGCCGAGCCGGCGAGCGTTCCCAGGATCAGGTCGTCGTCGTAGCCGCGCTTCCTCAACTCGGGAACCGTCATCCGGCCGACCGTGGCGCAGGTGGCGGCCGACGAACCCGAAACGGCGGCAAACAGACCGCAGCCATAAATATTCGCGTGCACCAGGCCGCCGGGCATCCTGCCGAGCCATGGTGCGAGCCCGGTGAACAGGTCCGATGACAGGCGTGAGCGGGTCAGGATCTCGCCCATCCAGATGAACAGCGGCAAGGCCGTCAGCGGATAAGAGGCCACAGAACTCCAGCCGGAGGTCGCGAGCAATTGGCCCATGGGCACATTCGCGAACAGCATCAACGACACGCCGGCAACGATCAGCAGGCTGATCGCGACCCACGCACCGAGCGCCAGAAGGGCAAAAAGAACGCCGAAAACCGTAACGGCAATGGCCAGATCCATGTCTCAGTCTCTCTATTCGGGGAAGGTGCCGCTTTCATCGGGCATTCGGTTCAGGATGGCGGAGACGGTGTAGTCGGCGAAAGCGATGGCGAGGACGGCCGAACCGACGACCATCGGCGCTTGCGGTATCCAGATCGGTATCGCGATCAGACCGTAGGAGGTGTCGCTGTAAAGCCAGCTTTCATGCACCATGACATAGAGCCGCCAGCAGAAATAGACGGCCGCGACAGTCGCAGCAATTCCGCCGGCCACCTCCATCAGGCGGCGCACTCCAGGCGCCACGCTGTGCAGCAGAAGCGTGACGCGCACATGGACCCCGGCACGCAGCGCTCCGGCAAGCCCGAGAAAGCTGCCAGCCGACATCAGATAGGCGGCGAACTCCGCATAGGCAGGTACGGACAAGCCCAGCGGCGGTTGATCAGCCATGGCCAGGAGCCGGTCGCCCAGGGACAGCCCGATCTGGGTCAAGATCATCGCAAAGATCAAGAAGAACAGGAAGGCCGCCAAGATTTCTCCAGTTCTGTAGGTCGCGTCAAGAATGCTGCGCAGCATGAAGTCCCGCCTCCTCCCGAAATGGCGCATGGATGCAAAAAACCGGGGCAGCGGAAGGCCACCCCGGCCTGTTCGGTCAGTTTTTCAGGCGTTCGACGATGCTGCCACCTCCGGCGTCGGCACGAGCGAGCCACTCTTCCAGCATGGTCTCGCCGACCTTGAGCAATCCGGCCTGCAGCGCTTCGGAGGGTGCTTCGACCGTGATGCCGTGTTCGGCCAGAACGCCTGCCATCTTGGCGTCGTTCTCCTGGGACAACGCCCAACCGCGCGTTTCGGCCTCGGCCGCTGCGGTCAGCACGGCCTTCCGGACATCCTCAGGCAGGGCCTGGAACATCTTCTCGTTCACCACGACGACGTTTTTGCCGAGAAACGACTGGACGGCATAGTAGCGGTCCACGAAATCCCAGGCGCTGACCGCCACGCCGGTGGCTGCCGAGGTGATCATTCCCTGCACCCGACCGGTCGAGAAGGCCTGGGCAATATCCGACACTTCGACCTGGGTGGGAACCGCGTTGACCAGTTCGGCAAATCGGTCGGTCGTGGTGTTGTAGGTGCGGAACCGCAGGCCGCGCAGATCTTCGGTACTGTTGATCTCGGAGTTCACGTAGATCCCGTTGTTCGGCCATGGCACCGAGAACAGCACCCGCAGATTCTGGCGGCCCAGAAGCTCCTGGATCTCGGGCCGCGACGCGTCCCACATCTCGCGGGCATCATCATACCCGGAAACGACGAAAGGCAGCATGTCCAGTTCGAAGAGCGGATTCTCGTTGGACAAACGGCCGAGCAGGAATTCGCCCATCGGGATCGTGCCCGAGCGGACTGAGTTCTTGATCTCGGGGTGCGCGATCAGCGAATTCGCTGGATGCACAGTGATTTTCAGCGCGCCGTTGGTGGCCGCGTCCACATCCTTGGTGAACTGGATGATGTTTTGCGTGTGGAAGTTCCCTTCGGGATAGGGTGTGGCGATATCCCAGGTCTCGGCAGAAGCGCCGTTGCCCAGCCCGAGCGCCAGCGTCAGCGCTGCCGCAATGGTATGAATGGTCTTCATGGTCTCTCCTCTCCTTTGTAATCAAAGACGGCGCAGGTCGTCCCCGGTGCAGCGGATGCAATTGCGCTCAAGCCGCTCTGAAAAGCCGGCCGGCACCGGAAGCGCTCTGCTCCGCACCGAGGCGCCGCATCGCGAGCCAGGTGATCGCCTGATTGCTGGTGAGAACGGGGCGGCCGAGCGTTTCCTCAAGCGGGCCGATGATGCTCAGGGTGCGAATTGCCGTGCAACTAAGCACATAGGCGTCGGCCGCCTCGTTCTTCTGGGCCAACGTGCAGTCGAACCACAGTTCGGGACGTTCCTTCGCCATGTCCCAGTTGGTGTCTATCCCCGAGCCGGTCGCTGACAGCACCTCGAACCCATAATGCCGGAAATACGCGGCTTCCCGTTCGACCACTGGTGCAACATAGGGGGTGACGAGCGCGATCCGGGAACATCCGAGCGCCCGCAGCCCCTGAACAAGTGCATCTCCCGTCGTCAGCGCTGGCGTGCCCGTTGCGTTTTCTATCCGGCGCACGATGTCGGCGTCCGCGCCCGGTTTCCGGGTCGATACGGCGGTGCAGTTGAATGCAATGACATCCACCCTTGCGTCAGCGAGCATGGCTGCGGACTGCGGCAGGCCTTCGATCATGGCTCTCAGCGCATCGTCAGAGCTGTGGGTCAGCGGAAGGCGCGTCACATGAAGTGCCACGCTCGCCGGCAGCAATGCACGGACTTGGTCTTCGGCAAGAATATTGCCCGAAGGCACCAGCATCCCAAGACGTGCATGAATGTTGCGACGGTCGGCCTCTTCCAGTTTTGCGTTTGATATTGCATTCAAGGTTGGTCTCCTCCCAAGGGGGAGCCTAGAACTGTCCGTTGCTGCAGGAGAGCGAATATCGCGCACATCCAGATGCACGGAATTCATCGAAGGTTACTTCGACATCATCCCCTTCCAGAGTGTGATTTCCGGGACGAAAGAGACCAGCAGCAGGACCAGCACCATGACACCAAGCATCGGAAGCAGGGGGCGCACAATTTGCGACAGCTTGAGGCCGCTGATCGCGGCCCCGACGAAAACCGCATAGCCAAAAGGCGGCGTCGCCATCCCGATCGTGAAATTGATGGTGATGATTGCCCCGAACTGGATCGGATCGATACCGAGTTGCTGACCAATCGGGATCAGGAAAGACGCAAGCACAATCATCGCCGCGAGATTGTCCATCAGGCAGCCTATCACCAGAAGGGCGAAATTCAGCATCAGTATGTAGACCACCGGCTGGTCCGCGAACTCGGCCAGACTCGCGGTCAACTTGGATGGCAACTGCTCAAAGGCGACCAGCCACCCGAAACCATTCGCCGCCACGACAATGAACATCACGATGGTCATTGTTTTCAAGGAAGATTTCGTGACACTGATGATCCTGGGCAGATCCATTTCGCGATAGACCAACACCCCTAGGACGAGCGCAAAGAGGACGGCAACGACGGCTGCTTCGGTCGGCGTGACGATCCCGCCATAGATGCCTCCCAGCACGAAGACGGGTCCCAGAAGCGCCCATTTGGCAGCATTGAAGGCCGACCAGATTTCTGCGGCACCTGCGCGTGGCTGCGGTGCGATCTTGTGTCGGCGCGCATGCCACCAGCTTAGCGCCATGAGCCCGAGCGCCAACAGGATACCGGGCGCGATGCCGGAAAGGAAAAGCCGGCTGATCGACTGTTCGGACATCACACCCCAGACGACGAACGGAATTGAAGGCGGGATCATCGGGCCGATGATCCCACCCGAAACCGCGAGCGCCGTTGCGAAGGGCCGGGAGTAACCGCGCTTTTCCATCTCGGGGATCATGATTGTGCCGATGGCCGCGGTAGTGGCGGGCGCCGATCCGGAAAGCGCGGCAAAAAAGGCGGCCGCGAGCACCGCAACCATGCCGAGCCCTCCGGTCCGGTGCCGGACCAGAACATCCGCCAGGCCGACCAGCCTGCGCGAGATGCCTCCTGCGGTCATCAGATCGCCGGCCAGAACGAAGAAGGGAATCGCCAGAAGGCTGAAGGACTGTGTGCCCGAGATGAATCGCTGGGGCAGAATCCCCATGTTGATGTCGGCGACATAGAGCGCTCCCGCCGTCGCCAGACCGATTGCAATGGCAAGCGGCGTCCGGAGCAGCAAGAGCGCAAGAGCCCCAAACATGAGGGTTGCGACGGTCATGCTCATGTCAGTGGGCCTTTTCGGCAGAGAGAAGAATCGCCATCGCATGGAAGGCCAGCAATGCCCCACATACGGGAGCGGCGCCGTGCAACACCTCGATCGGGATCTGCAGGGCCGCTGATTTCTGTCCCGCCGTCCTCTCAACATAAGACAGACCGGCCCAGAACAGGACGACGCCAAAGCCGAGGATCGCCAGCGCGACAATCTTGTCGAGCAACACACGCAGCCACGTCGTTTCGACGATCATCATGTCGACCGCCACATGGAACCGCTCACGCACGCCAACGGTCGCATAGAGCAGGACGAGCCAGGCGAAGAGGATGATCGCCACCTCCTCGGTCCAGCTGGGTGGCGATCCGAAAAAATAGCGCAGGAAAACCTGCGCTGAAAGAAGACCCAGCATGAGATAGATGATCATCACGCAGACGGCTGCGGTAAGTTTGCTGACGAACTCGCTCGCTTTCGACAGCGCTGCTCCTATCGATGTCATTTCCGGGCCTTCTTGATTTCACGCAGGGCGGAAGTGTGGGTCAATTGCCCGATACGGCTTGGCGTGCCCGGGCGAGAAGGTCCGCGCCGATCGATGCCTCGAACCGAGAATACACGCCCTGAACAGCCTCACGGAACGGGGCGACATCCTCGACATCATTGATTTCCATGCCCGAAGCTTTGAGCGACTCCAATATCTCATGCTCGTTCATGGCCACGGTCTGACGTTCCACCTCAAGCGCGGTGCGGCCAGCCTCGATCACGGCTTTCTGGATGTCTTCAGGCAGGCGGCTGAAACTCCGCTCGGACATCAGCAGATGGATCGCCGAATAGGTGTGGCGGGTCTGCGACAGGTATTTGGTCACTTCGAAGAAGTTGTTCGCCTGAACCACGGCAGAAGGAATTTCCAGACCGTCGACCGTTCCTTGCTGCATCGCGGTAAACACCTCGCCCCAGGCCATGGGAACAGGGTTGCCGCCCAGCGAATCGAACATCTCGATGAAGACCGGGTTCTGCATCGTGCGGTACTTCACGCCGACAACATCAGCGGGTTTGGTCACCGGCCTGGAATTGTTGATCATGTTGCGGAAACCGCCTTCCGCAGCCCCCAGAGACACGAGGTTGTGCCGGCGAAGGTTCCCGGCGAGTTCCTGTCCTATCGGCCCGTCCAGGAACGCGTGCGATTGTTTCGAATTTCCGAACAGGAACGGAAGATCGAGAAGCTGGTAGGTCGGCTCGACATTCGCGACGACCGCGTTGGTGATCAGGCCCATGTCGATGGTGCCGAACTGCATCCCTTCCAGGATTTCCTTGTCATCTCCGAGCTGCCGGTTCGGGAACAGGGCGACGGACACACGGCCGGGCATCGCTTCCTCGATTGCGGTCTTGAAAGCGTTGGCGGTGATGGCGTAGGGGTCGCGCGGGCTGTCGGCGCTCAGCCAGGCCAACCGCAAATTGATCTCTTCGGCCTCGACAGAGCCACCAAGCAGCGAAACGCCAAGCGTCAGGGCCCCGGCAAGCGCCCGGAAATTGAATGTCATGGTCTGATCCTCCCAACCAGGTTTAGTGAACTGGCCGCCTTCGCTTGCGCACCCCCGACACCGCAGGGCACATGGCACATTTTCCGCGAAATCAAACGCGTGACAGCCATCACGTGTCTGGAAGACTTGCACAAGGGACGCTGTCCTCCCTAGAGCAAACTCGCTGAACGAAACTTAATAAACCTCATTGCGAGATGAATTTCGTGCATGCCCGGCAGATGCACGAAATTCAGGTGCGGCTGACTGAATTGCGTTTTCCTGCAGGATGGGCGCCTTGTAAGCATGTTGCAGACCCGGCGTTTGAGCACCGTTCTGTACATCCCTTCTAGGACAAGGATAGACCCCCAATGGCAGATGAGAGCATTGCCCCCGAAATCCGTCGCGCGCCAGCAGGCATGAAATGGCCCGGAGGCCGGAACGTGGCCGTGATCCTGAACGTCGCCTACGAGATGTACACGGATGACTCGGCCTCTGGCGTGGGGCCCATGGGGAATCCGCTGCCGGGCGGCGTGCGCGACCCCAACGCCGTGTCCTACGGGAAATACGGCGCCAATGCCGGGATTCAACGGCTGATGAGGGCGCTCGACAAGGCCGGCACCTGCGCAAACGTCTTTGTCTCCGGCATGCTTGCCGAACGCGATCCGGCTCAGGTCAAGGCCGTTGCCGATGCGGGTCATGAGATCGTGGCGCATGGTTGGGCGCAAAACCTGATCCCGGCCACGCTGGCCCCTGAAGAGGACGAGGAATCGATCCGCCGCACCACCGAAATGCTGGAGCAGGTCACCGGCACGCGGCCGCGCGGCTGGATCAGCCCCCGGGCCACCGCCGGCGACGAGACGTTACGCCGACTGATCCCGCATGGCTACGAGTGGCAGGGCGACGTTTTGGATGCGGACCTGCCCTATCTGCAGACCTATCCTGAGGGCGAACTGGTCGGGGTTCCTCTGACCATCGAGATCAACGATCTGTCGCATTCGATGCGGTTCGGCCGCACGCCCGGTCAGTTCATCGAACTCTTCGATCAGTGCCTGCCGCCGATGCTGGCCAATGAAGACGACACGACGATCATTGACGTCCTGGTGCACACCCATTGCTACGGCCGCCCCGCCGGGGCCTGGGCCTATGCCGAGATCGCCCGCAAATGTGCGGAGCGTGACGATATCTGGCTCACCACGCGCGGTGCCGTCGCGGATCATTTCCGCGCCGAACTGCAGGCTGCAACGACGAAAGCGTGAAAAGGGAGAGAAGCGGAATGGACCTGGGACTTTCTGAGAAGTGCGCTCTCGTTCTTGGCGCAGGTGGCGGCCTCGGCGGGGCGATAGCCGAAACGCTGGCCGCGGAAGGTGCAAAAGTGGCCGTTGCGGATATCAATGCCGAAGCAGCGCAGCGGACGGTCGAACGGATCGAGGCAGCTGGCGGGACGGCCATGTCGCTCCAGTGGGATCTGGCGGATCTTGAGCGGATCGGGCCGAACCTGGCCGAGATCGAAAAACGCCTGGGCGCGGTCGACATCCTGGTCAACAACACCGGTGGCCCGCCGCCGACGCCCGCTTCCGGCCAACCGGCCGAGAATTGGACGAGCTATTTCAACAGCATGGTCCTGTCCGTGCTCTCGATCACCGATGCGGTTCTGCCGAAGATGCGCGCGCGCGGATGGGGCCGGGTCATCACGTCGACCTCATCGGGCGTCGTGGCCCCCATCCCCAACCTCGGCATGTCGAACGCCTTGCGCCTCTCGCTTGTGGGGTGGTCAAAGACGCTCGCGCGGGAAGTCGGCAAGGACGGCGTCACCTGCAACATCGTGCTGCCCGGGCGTATTGCCACGCAGCGCATCCGTTTTCTCGACGAAAAGAAAGCTGAACGCGAAGGGCGTTCGGTCGAGGATGTCGCGGCGGAAAGCACCGCATCGATCCCTGTAGGCCGTTATGGCGACCCCGCGGAATACGGCGATGCCGTCGCTTTCCTCGCCAGTGAAAGGGCTTCCTACATCACCGGGTCTGTCATCCGCATCGATGGCGGACTGATTCCAAGTATCTGATCCAGAAGGACGAATCATGCTTATCAACTGGGATAACCTGCCAAAGATCGCCGGGATGCGGGCCGGCTCCGACCGCAGGGGGATCTGCGGCGACAAGATGTCGGTGGTGCGGGTGGAAACCACGCCCGATGCTGCCTTCGATGGCAAGACGCACTGGCACGACAACGAGCAAATGCTGATCATGGTGTCGGGCATGGTGCGGCTGGTGATCGATGGCGGGGAATTCGAGGCCCATCCCGGAGACCTGGTCTTTTTTCCGGCTGGCTCTCGCCACGCTGCCATCGGAACCGGCCCGGAGGGCTGTGTCTATTACGAGATGTTTGCGCCCGCGAGACCGGACCAATTGCCCGGCTGGGTCGGTTCCTCGGTGCTTCGGTTCGACTGAAGCTATGATGCGGGGCCGCCTGGGGCAGGATCTTGCGACCGACGGCGCACGCGCATCGCCCCGATAGGCCCTACGGAGATTGCTCCGTACGAATGGACAAAGCCCTGCGGAAGGGGCGGTAGTCACCGCCCCACCCTCTTCGCAGTGACCTGCTACGGGATTTTCATCCGGCCGCGACCGGAGCCCGGTTGGTGTTTACGCCGATCGGCGCAGGTTGAGCAATCGCCCGACGCGCGGAGCTTTCATCTCGCGCAGCGGGGCGGGCGATT
>NZ_JAGSOU010000037.1 GCF_018139985.1 Actibacterium sp. MT2.3-13A
CTGGAGATCAAGGCCCTGCTGGAGGGCTACGGGCTGCGCGAGGGCGCCAATTCCGACCCCGCGGAATATGTGGTCGAGAAGGCCTTCGTGGACTGAGGCCGCCAGCGCCTGAGAAAAGACAGCGCCGCGCGGTCGCCCGCGCGGCGTTTTTTCGTGGCCGGGGATGCGATCAGAGCCCCAGCGCCTCTTTCACCTGAAGCACGACGCCCCGCACCATGCCGGGGTTGGTCCGGGCATTTTCGACCGCGGCCGAAAGCGAGGATTTCACCGTCCCGGGCAGATCGGCCTCGGCGATCATCCGCAGCACGGCGCCGGCATCGAAGCTTTCGGGTTGCAGCGCCGCGGGCAGGCCGGAGATGTCGATCGCCGGGGCGGCCGGGACCAGCGCCGGCGCCTGCGCCTTGAGCCCCAGCGCCTCCTTCACCTGCAGGGCCACGGCCTGCACCATGTCGGGATTGGTCGCCGCGTTGCGGACCGAAGCGGAGAGCGAGCTTTTCACCGTGTCGGCAAGATCGGAGGCGGCGATCATCGCGAGAACCGCCTCGCCGTCGAAACTTTCGGGTTGCAGCGCCGCGGGCAGGCCGGCGAGGCTCGTCGCCGGGCGGGAGGCGACCAGCCTGGCGACGGCGGCCTCGACCGCCGGGTCGGGCTGCGCCGCCGGAGCGGGCGCGGCGGCCTCGGCGGGCGCGGGGGTCTCTGCTGCCGGTGCGGCGGCGGCGGATTCCTCGGCCGCCGGCGCGGGCACGGCTTCGGGTTGGGCGGCCGGAGCCGGTGCGGGCGCGCCGGCCTCTTCGGCGGCGGGCGCCGCGGCGGCGGTTTCTTCAGCCACGGCGGCGGCATCCTCGGTGGCTTGCGCCACGGGCTCATCCGGCTGAAGCCCCTGGTAGATGGCATAGCCGAAAATCCCGAAGGCATAGAGCACCACGGCCAGCATCAGCAGGGCCGACACGATGTTGAGGAGTCGTTGCATCTTTCCGTCCTTTTTTCCCAATCGGCGCCGAAAGCGCCGAAAACATACATGCGTCGCGGCGCAGAAAACACGAAGGCCGCGCCGCGCGCAACGCGCCGCACTGACGCGCCCACGAATCCGGGTTGAAACGAGCCGTCCCCAAGTCTATTTTGCCAGCCATTCTCTAGAATTGCAGAAGGAACGACACCATAGCCCGCAGACCTCACAACGCGCCCCCCACGCGCGACACTGGCCCCCGCGTCAACGCACGTATCCGGGCCCCCGAAATCCGTCTGATCGGCGCCGAAGGCGAAAACATCGGCGTGGTTACCCCGGCGCGCGGCATGGAGTTGGCCGAACAGGCCGGATTGGATCTGGTCGAGATTTCGCCCAACGCGACGCCGCCTGTCTGCAAGATCATGGATTTCGGCAAGTTCAAATACGAACAGCAGAAACGCGAATCCGAAGCGCGCAAGAAGCAGAAGGTGATCGAGGTCAAGGAAGTGAAGTTCCGGCCCAACACCGACACGCATGACTACGAGGTCAAGATGCGCAATGTCGTCAAGTTCCTCGAGAAGGGCGACAAGGTGAAGGTCACGCTGCGATTCCGCGGCCGCGAGATGGCGCACCAGAACCTCGGCCGCGAACTGCTGGAGCGGGTCGCCGAGGACGTCAAGGAGATCGGCAAGGTCGAGAACATGCCGAAAATGGAAGGCCGCCAGATGATCATGATGATCGGGCCGCTGCCGAAGTAAGGCAGAATCCTTCCGAAGGATCTTGCCAAGACTTTTCCGAAAAGTCTTGGCGTCTGGATGAACCCCCGCCGCGTTGCCCGGCGGGGGTTTTTCGTGTCAGCCCGCCGCCGCCACGGCGCGGGCGGTCAGCACCTTGACCAAATGCGCGCGGTATTCCGGCGTGCCGTGCAGATCGCCGATCATGCCATCGGCGCCGACCGACAGCCCGTCGATCGCGCCGGCGCTGAAATCGGACGACAGCGCCGCCTCCGCCTCGGCCCAGCGGAACACGCCGTCCTCCGACGCGCCGGTCACCGCCACGCGAACGCCACCGGCGTATTTCGCCACGAACACCCCCACCAGCGCGAAGCGCGAGGCGGGCTGTTCGAATTTGATGTAGGCGGCCTTTTCCGGCACCGGGAAGCGGACCTCGGTGATGATCTCGCCCTCGTCGAGCGCGGTCTCGAACATTCCCTGGAAATAGTCGTCCGCCGCGATCTTGCGCCTGTCGGTCACGATGGTCGCGCCCGAGCCCAGCGCCGCGGCCGGGTAGCAGGCCGAGGGGTCGTTGTTGGCCAGGCTGCCGCCGATGGTGCCGCGGTTGCGCACCGCCGGGTCGCCGATCTGGCCGGCCAGCGCCGCCAGCGCCGGATAGGCCGTAGCCTCCGCCGCGACGTCGGCATGGGACGTCGCCGCCCCGATGCAGAGCGCGCCGTCATCGGCGACGCAGATCCCCTTAAGCTCGGGGATGGCGGTCAGGCTGACCAGCCGCGACGGCGAGGCGAGGCGCTGTTTCAGCGTCGGGATCAGGGTCTGCCCGCCCGACAGCGCCTGCGCGTCCTCGGCCGACAGCGCCTTGACGGCGTCGGCGATTGTGGTGGGGCGTTCGAAATCGAATGCATACATTTGGCGTCTCTCCTCAGCCCTGCATCGCCGCCCAGACGCGCGAGGGCGTCAGCGGCATGTCGATATGGGTTACGTTGCTGTGGCCCGCGCGTTGCAGCGCGTCCACCACGGCGTTGACCACCGCCGGCGGCGAGCCGATGGCGCCCGCCTCGCCACAGCCCTTGACCCCCAGCGGGTTGTGGGTGCACGGCGTCTGGCAGGAATGGTCGATGGTGAAGCTGGGCAGGTCACCCGCGCGCGGCATGGCGTAGTCCATGTAGCTGCCGGTCAGCAGCTGGCCGCTCTCGTCATAGGCCGCGCCCTCCAGCAGCGCCTGGCCGATACCCTGCCCCAGCCCGCCATGCACCTGGCCGTCGACGATCATCGGGTTGACGATATTGCCGAAATCGTCGGCCGCCGCGAAGGAGCAGATCGTCACCTTGCCGGTGTCGGGATCGACCTCCACCTCGCAGGCATAGGCGCCCGCGGGGTAGGTGAAGTTGCTGGGATCGTAGAAGGCGGTCTCCTCCAGCCCCGGCTCGATCTCCTCGAGCGGGTAGTTGTGCGGCACATAGGCCGCCAGCGTCACGTCGCCCCACGCCACCGACTTGTCGGTGCCCGCCACCGAAAACCGGCCGTCCTTGAGCTCGATGTCGTCGGGGCTGGCCTCCATCAGGTGGGCGGCGATCTTTTTCGCCTTGGCGATGATCTTCTCGGTCGCCCGCACCATCGCGGAGCCGCCCACGGCGAGGCTGCGCGAGCCATAGGTGCCCATGCCCATCGGCGTGTTGGCGGTGTCGCCATGCACGATCTCGACCATGTTCTCGTCGATGCCGATCATGTCCGCCACCACCTGCGCGAAGGAGGTCTCATGCCCCTGCCCGTGGCTGTGCGAACCGGTCATCACCACGAGGCCGCCGGTGGCATTCACCCGCACCGTGGCCGATTCGTAGAGTCCCGCGCGCGCGCCGAGCTGCCCCACCAGCTGCGACGGCGCGATGCCGCAGGCCTCGATGTAGCAGTTCAGGCCGAGGCCGCGCAGCTTTCCGCGCTTGGCGCTCTCCGCGCGCCGCTTGTCGAAACCCGCCACGTCGGCGATCTCCAGCAGCTTGTCGAGCGTGGCGTGGTAATCACCGGTGTCGTATTCCACCGCCACCGGGGTGGCATAGGGGAATTCGGTGATGAAGTTGCGCCGGCGGATCTCCACCGGGTCGATCCCCATCTCGCGCGCCGCCTTGTCGATCACGCGCTCCAGCTGGAAGGTCGCCTCGGGCCGGCCCGCGCCGCGATAGGCATCGACCGGCACGGTATTGGTGAACACCGCCTTCACGTTCACATAGATCAGCGGCGTCTTGTAGTTGCCCGCCATCAGCGTGCCGTGCAGCCAGGTCGGCACCGAGGGCGCGAAGGTGGACAGATACGCCCCCATGTTCGCGTAGGTTTCGGTGCGGATGGCCTGGAAATGCCCCTCCTTGTCCAGCGCCAGTTCGATCTTCGTCACATGGTCGCGGCCATGGGCGTCGGTGATGAAGCTCTCCGAGCGCTGGCAGGTCCATTTCACCGGTCGCCGGAGCTGTTTCGCGGCGAAGGTGCAGAACGCCTCCTCGGCATAATGGAAGATCTTGGAGCCGAAGCCGCCGCCCACGTCGGGCGCCACCACGCGCAGCTTGTGCTCGGGGATGCCGAGGACGAAGGCGCCCATCAGCAGGCGGATCACATGCGGGTTCTGCGAGGTGGTGTAGAGCGTCGAATCGTCGGTGGCGAAATTGTAGTCGCCCACCGCCACCCTAGGCTCCATCGCGTTCGGAACGAGGCGGTTGTTGACCAGCTCCAGCGTGGTGACGTGATGGGCGTTCCTGATCGCCTCGTCCACCGCCGCGCGGTTGTCCTCGACGAAACCCCAGTCGTAGCAGAGGTTGGAGCTGAGATCGTCATGCACCTTGGGCGCGCCGTCGGCCAGCGCCGCCTTCATGTCGATCACCGGGTCCAGTTCGGTGATGTCGACATCCACCATCTCCGCCGCGTCGCGGGCCTGCTCGAAGGTCTCGGCCACAACGACGGCGATGGGGTCGCCGACATGGCGCACCTTGCCCTGGGCGAGCACCGGATGGCCCGGCTCCTGCATCGGCTGGCCGTGACGGTCGGTCACCTGCCAGCCGCAGGGCAACCCGCCCACCCCTTCGAAATCCGCGCCGGTGAAGACGCGGATCACGCCGGGCATGGCCGCGGCGGCGGCGGTGTCCACGCCGTTCAGCCGGCCATGCGCCACCTGCGAGCGCACGAAGCAGGCATGGGCCTGCCCGGGCAGGTTGATGTCGTCGGTGTAGCGGCCCCGACCGGTCAGGAACCGCACGTCCTCGCGCCGCTTTTGGCTGGCGCCGATTCCGTGATCTTTCGGCATGATAATTCCTCCCTGAAAATTGCGGTTGCGGGTTGGCCCGCTTATTCCGCCGCCACGGCGACATCCTGGCCGGATGCGGCCAGGATCGCCTTGACGATGTTGTGATAGCCGGTGCAGCGGCAGATGTTCCCCTCGAGATAGTCGCGGATCTCGGCCTCGGTGGGCTTGGGGTTTTCCGCCAGCAGCGCCGCCGCCGACATCACCATGCCCGGCGTGCAAAAGCCGCATTGCAGGCCGTGATGGTCCTGGAACGCCTGTTGGATGGTGGAAAGCGAGCCGTCGGGGTTGGCCATCCCCTCGATCGTTGTCACCTCGGCACCCTCGGCCTCGGCCGCGAAGATGGTGCAGGATTTGACCGCCTTGCCGTCCACATGGACCACGCAGGCGCCGCACTGGCTGGTGTCGCAGCCGACATGGGTGCCGGTGAGGCCCTGCCCCTCGCGCAGGAACTGCACCAGCAGGGTGCGGCCTTCGACCTCGCCGGAAACGGGCTTGCCGTTCACGGTCATGCTGACCTTCGTCATGGTTCTCCTCCCTGGAAATTTGTGTCGGAGTAAATCACGCGTTTGAGCGTTTGAGAACCGTTGACTTTCGGGAAAGTGGATTATCCTTTCGGGCCGCGCAGACGGAGGGTGATCTGGGCCATGATGGCCAGCGCGATCTCGGCCGGGGACTGGGCCCCGATGTCCAGCCCGACAGGGGCGTTGATGCGGGCGATCTCGGCCTCGGAGAAGCCCGCCTCGGCCAGCCGCGCCACGCGTTTGGCATGCGTCCGGGTCGAGCCCAGGCAGCCGAGATAGAACACCTCCGAACGCAGCGCGGCCCGGATCGCCGGATCGTCGAGCTTCGGATCGTGGGTCAGCGTCACCACCGCGGTGCGGGCATCCAGCCCGTGCGCCGCCAGCGCCTCGTCTGGCCAGTCGGCGACGATGGTCTCGCCGGGGAAGCGCGCGGCCGAGCCGAAGGTCTCGCGCGGGTCGATCAGCGTCGGGTCGTAGCCGGCAAGGCGCGCCATCTGCACCAGCGGCTGGGCGATATGCACCGCGCCGACGATGGCCAGCCGCAGCGGCGGGTTGTGAATCGCGACGAACTCCTCGCCCTCGTAGCCCGATTTGTCGGAGCGCAAGCGCGCCGCGATGGCCGCGCCCAGCGCCGGGTCCGAGGAATCCGTCAGCCGCCGCGCCCCGCTCTCGACGTTCACGACATAGGCGACGGGGCGGCGCGCGGCGCGGGCCGCGACCAGTTCGGCCAGCATGTCCTCGGGAATTGCCCCGCCCACGGGCTCCACCAGCACACGGATGCGACCGCCGCAGGCCAGCCCCACGGCAAAGGCATCCTCGTCGGCCACGCCGAATTCCAGCACGCGGGCCGCGCCGGTCTCCAGCAGGTCCAGCGCCTCGGCCACCACCGCGCCTTCGACGCAGCCCCCCGAGACGGACCCCGCGATCGCACCGCGGCCCGAGATCGCCAGCTGGCTGCCCACCGGTCGCGGCGCGCTGCCCCAGGTCTCGACCACGGTGGCCAGCGCGGCCCCCTGCCCCTCGCGGTGCCAGCGCAGCGCGGTTTCCGGCATGTCGTCATATGTGATCATGGCACTCCCTCCCTGGCGCAGAATATGCGGCGGACGCCCTGGCCGCGCCACCCAAAATGCGCGCGCCCGACGCGAAACCGATGCGCTGAGGGCTGATCGCGGGCCAGCGCCTCCGGCGCGCCGGCGGCGCAAAAAAATAAAACGCCGCGGGAGGGAGGGCCCGCGGCGTTCAGGGTGCCGCGGGTGGGAGGACCCCCGGCGTTCAGGAAGCCGCGTGAGGGAAAGGCACGCGGACATTTGGGAACCTGGCGGGCACGGCCCTCGCTGCGGGACGGACACCGGCACCCTGGCAGGGACCCAGGGTTCATCCGGCGCTTGTCCGACCGCCCTTCGGGAGCGTGCCGCCAACTTCGATTGTGAACATATTCCGATGTGTGAATTATTCAAGCGCAGCCGGCAAGAAATCCCTGCCCCGGACGAGATGCCGCAGATGAAAAGACGCCGTGGGAGGGAGGCCCACGGCGTCCGGTCCAGTGCATGCCCGCGCCAGGGAAAAGCGGCGGCATCTGGGGCCCGATCCGGCGGGAGGGAGGCCCGCCGCATCGGGAAGACAGAAGCTGCGGGAGGGAGAGCCCGGCGCCTCTGGGGTGCGCCGCGTCGGGAAGTACGCGGCGCTGGGAAAAGTGCGATCGGGACGTCGCGGGTCCGCGCATTCCGACTGCATCGTGTATTGTAGATGTATATTTGGGGACGCTCCCCCGCCTTGATCCAGATCAACCGGTAAAAAATTCTTCTGCGGGGCGGCAATTTCGCGGGTCGCAGCCTAAAGGAGCTGCATCAGGCGCGGCTTTTCCCCGGCGTCCGCGGCCGAGGAAACCGCCTCGGCCAGCCCCTCCAGAGAGGCGATGGAATGACCGGCGCGAAAGCAGTCCACATGCGGCAGCATGGCCCGGATACCGGCCGCCCTGGGGGCGAAATTCTCCCAGCGCAGCAAGGGGTTGATCCAGATCACCCGGCGCGCCGACAAATGCAGGCGCTGCATCTCGCGGGTCAGTTCCTCCGGGTCGCCCCGATCCAGCCCGTCGCTGATCAGCAGCACCACCGCGCCCTGCCCCAGCACCCGGCGAGACCAGTCGTTGTTGAACCTATGCAGTGCAGCACCGATCCGCGTGCCGCCCTGCCAGTCCTGCGCCTCCGTCCCGGCCGCCGCCAGCGCCGCATCGACGTCGCGGGTGGCGAGATGCCGGGTAATGTTGGTCAGCCGCGTGCCGAAGGTGAAGGCATGCACCCTGGCCCAGCCCGCGCCCTTGTGATTGGCCACCGCATGCAGGAAATGCAGGGCCATGCGGCTGTATTGCGACATCGAACCGGAAATGTCGCAAAGCACGACGAGGCTCGGCCAGCGCTCGCGCCGGGTCCGCGTCGCGATGCCGCGGATCTCGCCGCCGTGGCGCAGCGCGCTGCGGAAAGTGGCGCGCCAGTCGGGCAGCGGCCCCGGGGAATCGGCGCGCAGGCGGCGCGAGGGCAGCGGTTTGACCGGCAGCGACAGGCGCGCCAGCATGCGCCGCGCCTCGGCGATCTCGGCGGTGCTCATCTGCTCGAAATCGAGGGTCCTCAGCCGCTCCCGCGCGGAGGCCGTGCGCGAGGCGTCGATCTCGATCTCGGCGCCCGCCTCGTCCTGCTCCGGCGCGGGCAGCTCGCGCTGCGCCCCGTCGAGCAGCGCCTCGGCCGCGCGTTTCTCGGCGGATTGCACCTGCCGCTCCTCGGCCACGCCGCGGACGGCGGGCAGCAGCATCGACATCATGTGTTCCAGATAGCGCGGGTCGCGCCAGTAGAGGCGGAAGACCTGCGCGAAGACCTGCCGCTGCTCGGGCCGCGACACGAACACCGCCTGCAGCGTCCAGTAGAAATCCTCGCGTTCGGTGAAGCCCGCCGCGGCCACGGCGCGCACCGCGTCGATCACCTTGCCCGGCCCCACCGGCAACCCCGCCCGGCGCAGGGCGCGGGCGAAATGGGTGATGTTCTGGGCCAGCTTGCCCTCCTCGGGCAGCTCGAGCGGCGGAAGTTCGGCCATGCCGCGCTAGCCCACCGGCCCCAGTTCGGCGCGCACCTCGTCGAGGATGCGCTTGGCCTCCGATCCCTGCAGGCGCTGGATGTCGTCCTGGTATTTCAGGATCGCGCCGATGGTGTCGGCGATGACCTCGGGCGACAGTTCGATCACGTCGAGCGCCAGCAGGCATTTCGCCCAGTCGATGGTCTCGGCCACGCCGGGGCGCTTGAACAGGTCCTCGGTGCGCAGCTTCTGCACGAAGCCCACAACCTCGCGCGACAGTTTCTCCGACGCCTCCGGCGCGCGGGCGTGCAGGATCTCGATCTCGCGGTCGAAGGTGGGATAATCGACCCAGTGATAGAGGCAGCGCCGCTTCAGCGCGTCATGCACCTCGCGGGTGCGGTTCGAGGTCAGGATCACGATCGGCGGGCGCGCGGCGTGGATGGTGCCGATCTCGGGGATGGTCACCTGGTAATCGCTCAGCGCCTCCAGCAGGAACGCCTCGAAGGGCTCGTCGGTGCGGTCGATCTCGTCGATCAGAAGCACCGGCGGGCCGGACACATGCGGGCGCATGGCCTGCAGCAGCGGGCGTTCGATCAGGTAATGTTCGCTGAACAGCTCGTCCTTGAGCGCGATGCGGTCGGCCCCCGCGCCCTCGAACCCCACCGCCTCGGCGGTGCGGATGGCGATCATCTGCTCGGCGAAGTTCCATTCGTAGACCGCGCTGGCCGCGTCCAGCCCCTCGTAGCATTGCAGCCGGATCAGGTCGCGCCCGAGCGCCGCCGCGATGGCCTTGGCGATCTCGGTCTTGCCGGTGCCCGCCTCGCCCTCCAGGAACAGCGGCCGGCCCAGCTTCAGCGCCAGGAAGGTCACCGTGGCCAGGGCCCGGCCGCAGACGTAATCCTGCCCCGCCAACAGGGCCTGCACCTCGTCGATGCCCGAAATATCCTCGCCCATGCGCCCCTCCTCTCGCGCTGCCTGGCTGAAAGCCTAGGCCGGTGCGGCGGGGCGGGCAAGGAATGGTTGCGATGCCCCGATTGCCCCCCGCCCCGGCCCGCGCTATCCCTTGGCGCGCAAATGCACAGGAGACAGGACATGACCGACGCCCCCGCGCTGAAACCGAAAGACGCCCCCGACATGTCGCGCTTTGACTGGGAGGATGCCTTCCGGCTGGAGGACCAGTTGACCGAGGACGAGCGCATGCTGCGCGACGCGGCGCGCGCGTTTGCG
>NZ_JAGSOU010000038.1 GCF_018139985.1 Actibacterium sp. MT2.3-13A
CCAATCGCGGCGAAGCGGCGCGAGCCCCTGCGTGATATCCGTCACCACATCCGGGTCGGTGTAGGGGCCCGAGCTGTCGTAGACCGGCAGGGGAGGCTCAGGGCGGTCTTTGGAAAGTAGGTAGTGATGGGCAAGAACGAACGTCAGGAGGTGGAGCTATTGACCACGAACGAACGTGCCTGGTTGCGGTTCCTGCGCGAGGTCAGCTTCGGTCGTGATCCCGCGCCCACCCTACGGCGTGTGCAGCTGCTGCGCCGGATCTGTGCATCCCGGCGGGCGTGAATGAAATAAGGCATGAATCCACGGCGAGGAACGGCCGTATAATCACTCCTCGCCGTGTCCCGCCACGCCGCTCAAAAGTGAACAGGTCTCGCGCGCCGGCGTTTGATGTGCGAAGCGAAACCGCACATATTGATACGCGGGGAGGCACCGCAACCATGCCGAATATTCACACGCCCGACCTAAACCTTGCGCACGAGAAGATGCGCGCCGAGATCGCCAGGCTGCTGACGGAGGCTAGGCCGATCGGCTTCAATACCT
This sequence comes from Actibacterium sp. MT2.3-13A, assembly GCF_018139985.1. Classification (GTDB taxonomy): domain Bacteria; phylum Pseudomonadota; class Alphaproteobacteria; order Rhodobacterales; family Rhodobacteraceae; genus JAGSOU01. The sequence continues at coordinate 541 of NZ_JAGSOU010000038.1, forward strand.
TTTTCATGCCGTTTATCACCGCTGCTGCTGTGATGGGGACGACCGCGGCAGTCATTGCATGCCTATCCTGATGTGACTTACCCGGGGTCGATCAACGCCTTCTGGCCGGGTAGAGTGAGGGCCAGAGATCTTATGGTGCTTGGTTGAATAGGCGCTGAGCGCATCAACCAACAGCGCTCTCCGAGCCGAGTTCGGGGTTAACAGTGCACCTTGCCGGGCCAATGCAGCCTACGTGGGGGAAGCCCTATCAGCCAGCCAACGCCATGCTGACGTCATGTGAAGCCCATTTGGCACATTGTGCACCCCAACAGGGCAGACGAGATCAGAGATTGGGTCGCAGGTAACGAATGGCTCAATCGCCGCGCCTCGCCGGATCCCGGTGCAGGCGGAAGGGTCTCCGGACTTCGCATGGTAACGAGTGGACCGCGTCGCGTATCAGGAACCCGCTCAGGAGGGCGCGTGAGCTTCTCAGGAAAGAGGACGAGGAGGCGCTCCGGTCACTTCCGACCTACGGGATGGTCTGAACCGCGGCGAGGAATGGATTGATGTTCAGGAGGGCGCCATCGGGTATGTCCATGGACATGACGAAGTCTTAGAAGATCCACATGGACACGAAGGGGATGCATTCTGGCGCCGCCAGATCCGGGTGGCTGAAACCTCCCATGCCTGGTCGGTGCGGTCGCCAAGACTCTCTGAGAGCGCGCAGGGCAAGCTCTTTGCGCTGGCTGCTATCCGAAGTCATCCGGAACGTCAGCACCACCCAGCGAGCGCCCCAGCCAGCCTTAGGGCAATCCTCGCCGGCGAGAGGGGTCAGGTAGACGATCCGGGTATGAGGTATTGCTTTCGAGGTGGCCTGCCTCGACTGGGATTAGTCTACCTTGACTTAAAGAGGCGATGTCCAAAAATGATGCTCCCGGCCCTTTCCTGCCGTTCATGCGACCACCGTTATGCTGCGCTGCGGTCCGCCGGACCGGACATTCGCCGCAGGCGCTCGATCCTGGCTCTGTTGAAGGTCGGGAGTCCGGACCTTCCTGCCGTTCGCTGTGGTCGCGAGAAGCTCCGCGACCACAATAGATAGCAAGTCGAAGGAATGGCATCAAAGCGTCGCTCTGAATACGTGGGCTCAAATAACTGCCCTATGACTTGGGTATAGCATTTGTATCCTTAGGAAATCCTCGGCTTGCCCCGAAGAGGACCAGCGAAACGAATTTCATGGTCCGCTGAGGGCTTCGCGCGACGTAAGGGCGCCGAGCCCGATCCGTCGTTCGCCGTCCGGGTGCGGCGCCGCCGGTGCAATGCGCAGACCAAGTCGGTTCAGCAGTTCGGCGTCTCTGCCGGTCGAGGGGTTTTTCGTGGTCAGAAGCTGGTCGCCGACGAAGATCGAGTTCGCCCCGGCGAGGAAGCAGAGCGCCTGAAGCTCATCGCTCATTTCCGTCCGCCCGGCGGAAAGGCGCACGACCGAGGCCGGCATCATGATCCGCGCGAGCGCGATCATCCGCACGAGGGCGAAAGGCTCGATCGGCGTGGCGCGGTCCTGCACCGGGACGCCGTCGATCTCGTTCCAGACGTTGATCGGCACGCTCCCCGGGTGCTCGGGCAGTGTGGCCAGCGTGACGAGCATCGAAATACGATCCTCCTCGGCTTCGCCCATGCCGAGGATGCCCCCGCAGCAGACGCTGATCCCGCCCTGGCGGACCAGTTCGACCGTGTCCAGGCGATCCTCCATCGTCCGCGTCGTCGCAATCTCGCGGTAGTAGTTTGGAGCGGTGTCGATGTTGTGATTGTAGAAGTCGAGCCCCGCCTCCTTGAACCGCGTCACCTGTTCGGGCGTCAGCATGCCGAGCGTCATGCAGGTTTCGAGCCCCAGTTCGGAAACCCCGCGCACCATGTCGCACAGCTTGTCCATGTCGCGATCCTTGGGGCTGCGCCACGCGGCGCCCATGCAGAACCTTTGCGCCCCGGCCTCTTTCGCGCGCTGCGCGGCCGCGAGCACCTCGTCCACGCCCATCAGCCTGGTCGCCTTCACGCCGGTCTTGTAGTGCGCCGACTGCGAGCAGTAGCCGCAATCCTCCGGGCAGCCGCCAGTCTTGATGCTCAGAAGGCTCGCCGTCTCGATTGCGGTCGGGTCGAAGTGCTTGCGGTGAATGGCCTGTGCGCGGTGCATCAGTTCCGGGAGGGGCATGTCGTGGAGGGCCTGCGCTTCCTCCCGCGTCCAGTCCGTGCGGATCATTTCAGCCTCTCCCTCAGACGAAACACACCGGAGACGAGCGTTGCAGCGAGCGCCACCTTCACGAGGTCGCCCAGCAGGAAGGGAGTGAGCCCAGCCGCCAGCAGCTTGGTCGCTGGCACGAAGGCCGCGAGCCACGCCAGACCCGCCGCGTAGACCACCGCGAGCCCCGCAAGCATCGCAAGCGCCCGCCCGATCCAGCCGCGGCCAGCCGCAAGCCAGCCGATGAGCCCCGAGGCCACCAGGAAGCCCAGAAGATAGCCGCCCGTGGGGCCCGCCATGTAGGCCAGCCCGATCCCGCGTTCCGGGGAGCCCGAGAAGACCGGCAGGCCCATTGCGCCCGCCCCGAGGTAGGCGACCATGGCCGCCACGCCGAGACGTGGACCGAGCAGCGCGGCGACGAGGAACACCGCGAGCGTGTGCAGTGTCATGGGCACCGGCCAGAAGGGGATCTGGGCCTTGGCGCCAAGGGTGATGATGGCCGCGCCGGAGAGTGCGAGGGCGATCCAGCGCCAGAGAGCGTGGGAGCGGGCAAGGGTGGGCGTGAGTGACGCCATGAGAGGTCCTCCGTGAGCAGATTTACTTGCATCTACAAATACAGAGGCTTCTGGCGGGCCGCTCAATCACGATTATAGATAATTATCCAGGAATCTCGTAAGTCTCTCTCGCGTCGGCATTTTTCCTGGCCGACTTACGCTTCCCGATCCATCCGACGTGGCGCGCCAGGGTGGCGCAGGCCCGGTCAGTCTGCCCCTTGCGCAGCGCATCGATGACGCTGCGGTGGTCGTGGTCGGTGCGCGCCTCCCAGTCCCGTCGCCACGCCGCGAACAGGAAGCGGGCGCTTGCGACATGCAGGTCGTCGATCGTGCGCAGGAGGCGTGGCATGCGGCAGGGCGAAAGGATCAGGCGATGGAAGTGCCGGTTCGCTGCCTCCCAGTCGCGAACGTTGTCGGCGGTGTCCCCGCGGCGCGTAACCTCCTCCGCCTCAGTCAGAATCGCCCGCGTCATGTTCGGTGCAGCGTGGCGGAGTGCGAGCGATTCGAGGCTGGCGCGCATCTCGGCGACCTCGCGCAGCTCTGCCAGGTCAAAGTCGGTGACGCGGAATCCGCGGCGGGGCAGTCCCTCGGCCAGGCCCTGTATCTTCAGCTCGAGAAAAGCCTCCCGCACCGGGACGTGACTGGCGCCGAACTCCGCGGCGATATGGTCCTGCCGCAGTCTCGTGCCAGGAGCGATTTCCCCTGAAACGATGCGGTCCGTCAGGAGGCGGGCAATCCGGGCAGCCAGGGTCTCTACGGATTCGTCGCTCATGAAGTATAGATAAAGTCGAGGACAGCTCTTGCCAATGTTGCTGAAGAGCCGTTCGGACCCCGGGCGTCCGTGCTGCAACCGTGAGAGGCTTGCTCCTGCGCGCAGACAACAAGGGCTCGGAGCTGACCTTCGCCCCATTGCCGTATAGCCAGGGTCTCACATGATAGCGTGCCCCACCATCAAGTCACAGGCTCACCGCCCGGCGGAGGGGGTGACGACCAAATACTTACCGATCCCATGGAAGAAGATGTCGATCTCCAGCGCCAGGCCAACCTCGAATTCATTGAGCTCAGGCCCACTCCAGCGGTGCTGCTCGAGGTAGTCGAGGAAGTCCCGACGTTTCTGGTCGTCGCGCGGCTCCAACGGCAGGGCTTCGGCGGCACGCAGCAAATCGATCCGCTTGTGGACCTCACGCATGGCTGAGAAGGCTTCCATCATCACCGGCATCAGGCGCGGGTCCTTCTGCCAGGATCGACCCGCGAAGACTTCCTGAACGACACGGTTGCCGGCGCCGAGGCAATCATAGGCGACACAGCCAGGAAAACCTTCCTGCGTCAACTTGTCGTGGATCGTGCAACTGTGCCCCGAGAGGTTCCGGCAAGGTTCGCCGGGGTTCTTGTCAAATGCGAAATCCTTACCTTTGTCGAAGGCCAAAACGACGCAGCAAAGGGCCGCGCATTTGGAACAGTCGGTCTTGAGGCGGTCGGTCGGAGACATTGTGGCTTTCGATTATCAATGGACTTCCCAGGAGAAGTTGTCGGGCCGCCGTATCCCGCGAAACGCTTCTGGGATGCAAGCCCTGGCCTTTCTGCCGCGATCTCGACTCATGCCGTGCGACCAGAGCTCGCGGGGCTGGCGTGGCCTATTTGGTAGCTTGGGACACCCGTCCGCTGAGCGCAGGAAAGCGCCCTTCGCAAAGTTGCGATGGACGCGGCTGCCAGCGCGGCGCGATCGGCCCAAAGCCGACTTTCGAACTTGGGTCTTTGTCGCACTGCAGAGTCCCCAGTGAAGTCACTGATGGCCTTGTTCCGGCATTCCTCGAAGCGATCACGCAGTTCTCCCGTCATGGACCTCCCATCGCAGGACCCGACCAACCTTCCGCTGGTTGGAGGCAGAATGCACATCATTAATTGAGGGCCAACTACACTTTGCGCGCTGGCGTGCCGCGTGATAGTTTCATTGACCTGCCCCCCACGAAGTCCCGCACCATGATGTAGAGTCTGCTCAACCCTGAAGGAGCAGACGAATGCGAAAGAGCCGTTTCACCGAGGCGCAGATT
>NZ_JAGSOU010000039.1 GCF_018139985.1 Actibacterium sp. MT2.3-13A
TGCCCTTCGCTGAAACGGCTTCTCTTCATCGTCGGTCTCCTCGGTTGGAGAACAGGCTAACCTTGAAACGGGGACATTTCAGGGGAGCAGGTCAAGAGCTGAGGCGCAGAAATACCTCACCAAAGATCGTGCGTGCGACGGAGAGGCGGCACGAGTCAGGGAGTCCGATGGCAGCAAACACCGAAACCAGCCGATTGCCACCGCCTGCCTGAGGCGAGGCCGACAGATAAACTGTCTGTGGGAGAGTGGAGGCCGCGAAGTGGAAGATGCCGCCTTGGCGAACATCCGGCATCTGAAAGCATCCGGCGCCAAGCGTGGGCTGATACCGTTTGGTGAATCCGGCCCTCATGCGCTAGATTTGATGTAGGAGAGCCATAGGAGGAATTCCGCAACAGGGGAGGAAGGCGCCGTGAGCGACATCAAGAAAGAGGTTCTCGCTGCGAACGAGAAATACGCGAGCGACTTCGGAGACAAAGCCAATCTGCCGATGCCGCCGGGCCGGGGCTTCGCCATCCTCACCTGCATGGATGCGCGGCTCGATCCCGCCAAATACGCCGGCCTTGCCGAGGGCGACGCCCATGTCATCCGCAATGCCGGCGGCCGCGCCAGCGATGATGCCATTCGCTCGCTGGTGATCTCGCACAAGCTGCTCGGAACCAATGAGTGGTTCGTGATCCACCACACGGATTGCGGCATGGAGACCTTCACCGACGAGATCATGCGCGACCTGCTCGCCAGCAGCCTCGACACCGCGACGATCGATGAGAATGGCTGGCGCGACACCGGCGAAGGCCCCGGCTCGCACGAGGGCGACTTTATCGACTGGCTGACCATCCGGGATCAGGCGGAAAGCGTGAAAGCGGATGTCCAGCGCATCAAGAGCCACCCGCTCGTGCCGGACGGCATCCCGGTCCACGGCTGCATCTATGACTGCAAAACCGGCCGGCTGGTTGAGGTTGCCGGGTAAAACGGTGTGATCTGCTGGGAACACGCGCCTTCCGCTGCGGTCGCGCGCGAATGCCCGGGCCCGGAACAGGCCGGGTCAGGGAAGAAGGAAGGAAGGCAGAAGTGGCACTCTACGAGAATATCCTTCAGACCATCGGCCGCACTCCGGTTGTGAAAATCGGCAAATTGGCGCCGCGGCATGTCAACCTTTACGTCAAGATCGAGGCCTTCAACCCGCTTGGCTCGGTCAAGGACCGTCTGGCGCTGGGGGTGATTGAGGCGGCAGAGGCGTCGGGCGCGCTGAAGCCGGGGCAGACGGTCGTCGAGGCGACGAGCGGCAACACGGGCATTGGCCTCGCGATGGTCTGCGCCCAGAAGGGCTATCCACTGGTCGTCACGATGGCCGAGAGCTTCAGCGTAGAGCGCCGCAGGCTGATGCGTTTCCTCGGCGCCAAGGTTGTGCTCACGCCGGCCGCGCAAAAAGGCACGGGCATGGTCAACAAGGCTGTGGAACTGGCCGAGGCCCATGGTTGGTTCCAAACCCGGCAGTTCGAGAACCCTGCCAATCCGGACATCCACGAGCGCACAACCGCCCGGGAGATCCTGGAGGACTTCGCGGGCATGGCGCTCGACTACTGGGTGACTGGTTTCGGCACTGGCGGCACCCTTCAGGGTGTGGCGCGGGTCCTCGACAGAGAGCGTCCGCAAACCAAGATCATCGTCTGCGAGCCAGAGTTGGCGCCGATGTTGACGAGTGGCGAGCCGCAGCTGCGGAACCCCGATGGCTCGCCGTCAGAGAGCCATCCTGCCTTTGCCCCACATCCGGTGCAGGGGTGGAGCCCCGACTTCATCCCCAAGATCACGGGCGACGCGGTGGGGATGAATGTTATCGACAGGATTCTCACCATCTCCGGTCCCGAAGCATTCAAATCCTCTCGAGATCTCGCCCAGAAGGAAGGCATCTTCGTCGGCATATCCGCCGGCGCCACCTTCGCTGGCGCGCTGAAGGTTGCGGCAGAGGCGCCGGAGGGTTCCACCATATTGTGCATGCTGCCGGACACAGGCGAGCGCTATCTGTCAACGCCGCTGTTCGCGGATATCTCGGCGGAGATGAGCGAGGAGGAAGTGGCGCTGTCAAAGACGACACCGGGCTACCAACTCGACTGAGCGCGGGGTCAGCTGCAGAAGGAGCGGCGGGCCTGTGCCTTGACTGGGATCTTTCCAGGGGTTGGTCCGCCAACCCGCCTCGGGGGACATTCCTGCCTGCAACGCGTACGGCCTGGCCCGGATCCGACCTTCTGTCTCTGCCTCGGCCTTTGGCGCGACCCAAGCCTGGCTGGCCTCGGCACTCGGCAACATGAACCGAGTTCGGCGCTGCCGAAAACAACGCGCCTCAGAAGGTCGTATTTCTGGTGTGCTCGCTGGTCGAGGTTGGGCCAGGCTTGGCGAATTGCCTGGGAGAAACACCGTAGCGGCGCGTGAACGCCCGCGACAGTGCCGCCGAGCATGAAAAGCCGGTCTGCATCGCCGCTGCATTCACTGATGCGCCCTTGGCGATCGCGATGCGCGCCAGGGTGAGACGCCAGCTCGAAAGATACTCCCCCGGCGTAACCCCCACCACTTCGCGGAACCTGTTGGCGAAATGGGTACGCGACATCGCGGCCATGCCGGCCAGATCCTCGAGCCGCCAATTCCGCTCCGGATTGTCGTGGATGGCCACGATCGCACGCGACAGGTTGGGATGCGCCAGACCGGCAATCAATCCGACCTTCGCCTCTCCGTCCTCGATGAGGTGGCGCAGTAGCCGGATGACAGCGATCTCGCACAGACGGTCAATCACCGCTTGGCCGCCGCAACGAGGGGAAAAGGCTTCTTCCAGGAGCATGTCCGTTACCGATTGCAGAGATGACACCTCGTCGCGCCGCACGACCACCACCTCCGGCAAGGCCTGGGCCACCGGATTGTCGTCACCAACTGTATCAACCGCGGCGCAGACATACTCCGCGCCGTTCACGTCGGGTTCGACATGCGCGCCGGCTGGGGTGCCGCGCGGGAAAAACACGAGCATCGGCGGATTGGCGCCCCCCTCCGGCATGCCCTGGCCGGGCCAGGTCAGACGGCCGTGCCTGAAAATAAAAAGGTTCGGAGCTGCATCGCCCGGCCCTTCTTTCTGCAGGCCGGACCGAGCGGCAGGAAACACCTTCGCCTCGATGCGGAAGTGCCGGATCAGTGCCGAAAGGCGATCCGTCGTATTTTTGGGCATATTTGTACGCTCGATCAACATAGAATGACATTAAGTGCTTCAGGATAGCCTATTGTCAAGTTCCGCGGCGATTCTTACCGCATGCAAAAGAAGGAACTTGCTGATGCTCATCCCCCGCCAGAGGACACCGGACCTTGAAGTGGAAACCTTGTCCGGCGCGCGCTTCAACCTTTCCGCGGAAAACCCTGAGCGTTTCTCGCTGGTGGTGTTCTACCGCGGCCTGCACTGCCCCATCTGCGCAAACTACCTCAAGGACCTGGAACGTCTGACGCCCGAGTTCGAAAGCCGCGGCGTGAAGACCATCGCCATCAGTTCCGACGAGCGCGATCGCGCAAGGGAAATGGCGGAAAAGATAGGCGCCGAGAACCTGCGCATCGGCTATGGCCTGCCGCTTTCTGTCGCAAAGGACTGGGGGCTTTTCATTTCCACTTCGCGCGGCACGACATCCATCAGAATTGAGGAGCCGGACCTTTTCTCGGAACCCGGCGTCTTCCTGATCCGCCCCGACCAGACGCTCTACTACGCCTCCGTGCAGACGATGCCCTTCGTCCGTCCGGTCTTCAGGGAATTGGTGCAGGCCCTGGACTTCGTTATCGCCAAGGATTACCCGGCGCGCGGCGAATATACAGGTCCGGTCTGAGGCCTGGCGGCCCCTCTGGCCTCCTCGCAACGACGCAGCTGCGTCGGCGAATTGTCCAGTTGGGCTACCCCTTCTCGTCCACCGGGGTGTTTTTCAATTTTCGGAGTTCACGTATCCCCATCATCAGGGGGCAAGGTAGCGAATACCGCATCCGTCCTGCTGTGCCCCCCGATAGTTCCTCCGGTTGATGCTAGAGTCCGACCTGACAGAAGGATCGGACCATGAAGCCATCGAAGTTCAACGAAGCGCAGATCATCGACATCCTGAGGGAGGCCGAGGCGG
>NZ_JAGSOU010000003.1 GCF_018139985.1 Actibacterium sp. MT2.3-13A
AATCTGCGCCTCGGTGAAACGGCTCTTTCGCATTCGTCTGCTCCTTCAGGGTTGAGCAGACTCTACATCATGGTGCGGGACTTCGTGGGGGGCAGGTCACTGCCGTTGCGAGGCTGTTCCCTTCGTCGCTGGCGAGACGGAGTTCGGATTTCACGAGTTCACCACGAGCCTCGCGTCGAGCTATGATCGGTGGACCAACCGCGATTTCGTTCGCCACTACTACAATGGCGGCGGGCGCGCGGTCACCCTGCTGGAGACCGGACACCTGCGAGAGATTGCCGAGCAATACGCCTATGGCGATGGGGCCGAGGGCGCGTTCCGTCGCTTCGCGGACCAGATCGCGAATGAAGCGCGCGCGTCGGGCGCGGGGTCGCTCAGCTACGACTTCGGCGCTCCGTATGATTTCGGTGATGTCGCATTCTCGCATGGCGACGGTGTGGTTCGCGGAAGCTTCGTCGGTCGTGTCGACGACCGTGGCGCGATGCTTCGGATCACCGGCGAGACCACCTTCGAGTTCGGCGATATTTTCGAGGATCCGCTTGACATCGGCATCGAGGCCGGCGGCACGCCATATCCGATCACCGGCAACTGGACGGCGCGTTTCTCCGCCGAGGTGATGAAGGACGCCGGTAGGAGCGAGTACGGCGGGGTCGGTGGGCGGTGACATCCAGGGCGCGATCTCTCACGGGCGCGCTTGCCCGATACGCGCTGCTCGGACTGACCGGGTTGATCCTCCTCTGGGCATTGGTCGCCGGTGCGCGGTGGGCGACGAGCTTTCAAGAATCCGTGACACTGCCGAGTGGGATGCAGTTGGGCCGAGAGTTCGACTGGAACCGCTACGGCCGCTGGGATCTGTTCGCGACGAACGGCAGAACCCGGCTCGCGCGCGATGTGGAGTTCGTCTGCTTCAACGACCGCTATGCTTTCGTGAAGTCATACGACCGTGGGTCCACTGGCCTATACGACGCCGAGACCGACAGCAGGGTGCCACTGGACTACTCTGAAGCGATGGAAGTCAGCGGCCTCAGCAAGCCTGGTGAGGGCTGCGACGGATACTATACGGGCTGGGTCGGACCGGGTCTTCTGCTTGACGACGGGCGCCCACCTTTCGTTCCGCCGTGCGCATGGGGAAACGTCGAGAACGAGGCGCTGCGCGACCGGGCGTGGTTCGAGCGCCCCTGTCGGCCGGCCCCGTGGCCTCCGGAGCGGCAATGATTGCGCAAGAGATCGGATTCCCGATCTTTCCCAATGGTTTGCGTCTGTTCCGTGCGACACGTGGATGACGTTGCGAGCCCGAAATCCGTCTAAACCTTTGATTTTGAAAAGCTATTCAAACCCTCTTGCGTTGCCTCATAACCTGAAGGTCGTAGGTTCAAATCCCACCCCCGCAACCAATACTGCCAAGAAATATCAACGACTTGCGAGCCGCCCATGGGCGGCTTCTTGCGTTGCGTTAATCCCCCTGGAAGCACTGTGGAGGCAACTGAAGCGCAATGAACGGCGTGGCGGAAGGGCAGCTGCGCTGGAGCGCCGGGAGCGTCTCTTCGGTAACTCCTTCCAGCTGTCACAAAGTGGTCTTCACCCTTGCCGCAGAATTTTTTGCCCGGCGCTTTGTGAGACGCGCCTGGTCCGCTAGTAGTGGAAGTTCCTCCGAGATGAACTGGAAATCAACATGAACATATCCCCCAGCCATTGGACCAGATTGGTTGTGGTTTATCTCCTGATCCCGCTGATCTTAATGATATGTGGCGGCGACCCAGGTTGGTGGCAGGCGTGGCTTTATTCTCTCCTGATCGTTGCGGCAGGCATCGGGGGGCGCATGTGGGCGGAACAGCGACATCCCGGACTGACGGCCGAACGACAGAATATTGAAAATATCCGAAACGCAAAAACCTGGGACAAAGTGCTCGCTCCACTGATGGCGGTGAGTATCGTATTCCCCTTGGTCATTGTGGCAGGGCTGGACCACCGCTTTGATTTGTCTCCCGAATTTCCGCTATGGCTAAATGTCATTGGCTTCATCGTGATCTTACTCGGATACGCTTTCGCTGTATGGGCAGTGGTAGAGAACCGCTTTTTCTACAGCGTGGTGATCGTTCGGACGGATCGAGGGCATGTGGTGTGTGACAGTGGTCCGTACCGGATTGTGCGGCATCCGGGTTATGCTGGAAATATCTTTCCACTGTTCGGAATTGTTCTTGCTCTGGGTTCGGTATGGACACTGATTCCTGCGGTGGTGGCGTCAATCATCTCGGTATTGAGAACGGTACTTGAGGACCGGACTTTGCAGGAGGAGTTGCCGGGCTATCGAGATTACGCGCGTCGCGTGCGCTATCGGTTGGTTCCGGGGATATTCTGAGCGTGGTGCCAGACAGGTCTCGGCAAGGAAAGTGATGCCGTCCCTTATGGCTGAACCGCGACCGGCCCGAAGCCGGGTTGACTTGCGCCCGCAAAACCCCCATGTGAGGCACTGTTCCGTCTACTGACGCGTGAGCAGGCCCGGCCAGATGGCCCGGGCAGGATGGATCGGACAGTCACAGGATCCCAGATCACGCAGGGTCCCGGCGTCTTGACGGCTCAGAGGCAATCCGGCCCGGGGCCAGAGCAGGGCGCGAAACCCTTGCGACCGCGACTTCAACCAAAAATGCGGTTCAGCAGTTTGTGCGGATGCCCGTGGGCCCGCACATGGAAGGATATTTCCCAAGTGGAATTCGACATGATGGGGCTTGGGCCCCGAATCGTGGCCAAACTGGCCGAACAGGGGATCACCAGCCCCACCCCGATCCAGCAAAAGGCCATCCCGGAGGCCATGAAGGGCCGCGACGTGATGGGCATCGCTCAGACCGGCACCGGAAAGACCGCGGCCTTTGGCCTGCCGCTCATTCACATGCTGACCAAGACCGGCACCAGCCCCGATCCGAAAAGCGTGCGCGGCCTGATCCTCGCGCCCACGCGCGAACTGGCCAAGCAGATCCTGGACAACCTCCGGGCCTATTCGGAGGGCACGCATCTCAAGATCGGTCTCGTGGTCGGCGGCGCCTCGATCAACCCCCAGATCCACCGGCTGCAAAAGGGCACCGACCTGCTGGTCGCCACGCCGGGCCGCCTGATCGACCTGCTCGACCGCAAGGCCGTGCGTCTCGACCAGACGCGCTTCCTGGTGCTCGACGAGGCCGACCAGATGCTCGATCTCGGCTTCATTCACGCGCTGCGGCGCATCGCGCCGCTGCTGCCCAAACAGCGGCAGACGATGCTGTTCTCGGCCACCATGCCGAAACAGATGACCGAGATCGCCGGGGCCTACCTGACCGACCCGGTGCGGATCGAGGTGGCGCCTCCGGGCAAACCGGCCGAGAAGATCGACCAGAGCGTCTATTTCGTTGAGCAATCCGCCAAGCCGGCACTGCTGATCGAGTTTCTCGACACCCACCGCGACGAGCTTGCGCTGGTCTTCGCCCGCACCAAGCACGGCGCGGAGCGTCTGATGAAGGCGGTCGAACGGGCCGGTTTCGCGGCCGGTTCCATCCACGGCAACAAATCCCAGGGCCAGCGCGATCGCGCCCTGCGGGCCTTCCGCGAGGGGGAGCTTCGGGTGCTGGTGGCCACGGATGTGGCCGCGCGCGGCCTGGACATTCCCGACGTGCGCCACGTCTACAACTACGACCTACCGAACGTGCCCGACAACTATGTCCACCGCATCGGCCGGACCGCGCGGGCCGGGCGCGACGGGCGGGCGATCGCCTTCTGCGCGCCGCCCGAGATGTCCGAGTTGCGCTCGATCGAAAAGACCATGGGTCGCAAGATCCCGGTGCGCGGCGGTGAATGCTGGGAGCCGGTGCGGGAGCAGGCCCCGAAGGCCCCCTCCAAGCGCCGCCGCTCGCGCCGCCCGGCGAAGCGGATCGCCGCCTGAGACTGACCCGCGGCCCGGGCGCGCCCTGCGTCCGGACCGCGGCACTTCCCGCGCCCGGCGTCCGCGCCGGTTGAGCCATGTCAATGCGCGCCGCCCCCGCCCGGCGTATTGGAAGATCCGGTTTCACCCCGTCCCGCCGCCTCCGCGCCGCGGGCGCCCGAGATCGAGGTTGCGGCGCATATGGCTTCTGACCCGACACCGCTGATCGCGCTGCCCGCCCCCGACGGGGAGGGGCGGCTGACGCTCGAACGGGCGATCGGCCGGCGCCGCTCGATCAGGGCGTTTGGCGGCGGACCGGTGCCACTGGCCGGGATCGGACAGATCCTCTGGGCGGGGCAGGGCGTCACCGGGGCGGAGGGGCTGCGCGCCGTGCCTTCGGCGGGGGCGCTGCATCCGCTCGAACTCCATGCCGTGACGGCGGGCGGCGCGGATCTCGACGCCGGCATCTATCGTTATCTTTCGGCACGCCATGCCCTCCGGCCGGTGGCGGGGGGCGATTTCCGCGCCGGCTTCGCGATGGCCGCATTCGGGCAGGACTGGGTGCGGCGCGCCGGCCTGATCGTGATCGTTGCCGCGGTGCCCGCGCGGGTGACCGGGAAATACGGCGAACGCGGCCGCCGCTACATTGCCATCGAGGCCGGCCATTGCGCGCAGAACATCTGTCTGCAGGCCACGGCCCGCGGGCTGGGGGCGACCGAGCTGGGCGCCTTCGGCGACGCGGCGCTTTCGGGACTGCTGCACCTGCCGGAGGGCGAAGAGCCCGTGACCAGCGTGGTGATCGGCCAGCCCGGCTGAACGATCCGGCGCCTTGCCCAGGGGGCGCGCGGGGACGGGTCAAATTCGGGGAGGGAGGCATGCGGAAGCCACGACAGTCGGTCGCCATCGACGGATCCCATGGCGAGGGCGGCGGCCAGATCCTCCGCACCGCGTTGGGCCTTTCCGCGATCACCGGCCGCCCCCTGCGCATCGAACGCATTCGCGCCGACCGCCGCAACCCGGGGCTGGCCGCGCAGCACCTGGCAAGCGTGCGGGCCGTCGCCGCGATCTGCGACGCCGCGCTGGAGGGAGACGCGATCGCCTCACAGGAGCTGGATTTTACCCCCCGCGCGGCGCCTCGCGCGGCGGAGTATGCGGTCGATGTGGCCACGCTGCGCGCGGGCGGCAGCGCCGGATCGGCGGTGCTGATCCTGCAGGCGATGCTTCTGCCGCTGAGCTTCGCAGCGGGCGCCTCCAGCCTGACGCTGCGCGGCGGCACCCATGTCCCCTGGAGCCCGCCCTTCGACTATGCCCACGAGGTCTGGCTGCCGGCGCTGGCGCGGATGGGGCTGCGGGCCCGCATCCGGCTGCGGCGCAGCGGCTGGTATCCGGCCGGCGGCGGCGAGATCGCGGCCCGGATCGAGGGGCGCGCGGACCCGCAGATCGCCGGGCTGGGCTGGGCGGAGCGCGGCCCTCTCGTGCAGATCACCGGGCGCGCGCTGGTGGCCAACCTCGACATCGGCATCGCCGAGCGGATGGCGCGGCGCGCCGCGGAGGTGCTGGACGGCCACGCGCCGGACATCTCGCTCCGGCCGGAGCGGATGGAGGCGAGTTGCGCCGGGGCGGGGCTGTGCCTGACCGCGCATTACGCGGCGGGGCGCGTCGGCTTCAACGCGCTTGGGCGGCGCGGGCGGCCGGCCGAGGCGGTCGCCGAGGCGGCGGCGCAGGATCTTCTGCGCTTCCACGCTTCGGGCGCCAGCGTGGACGCGCATCTCGCCGACCAGCTGCTGCTGCCGATGGCGCTGGCCACGGCCCCCTCCGTCTTTCTGTGCCCCGGCGCCACCAGCCATCTGCGCACCAACGCCTGGGTGATCGAGCGTTTCGGCCTGGCGCGGGTGGCGATCGGCGGGCCGAAGGACGGCCCGGTCAGGGTGAGCGTGCGCCCTGCGTCACCCGGCGGGTGAACGCGCATGGCGCGGGCATGATCTGTGCCGCCGAGCAGGCCGGCGAGGATGCAGAGAGGAGGTGTGGCGATGGGCGCGTGGAATGTGGTGATCACCGTGCGGGAACGGAAATTCGAGACCGCCTGGGCGCATCTGCAAGACTTCGGCAAGCTGCGGAAGACGGATTACTACAATGTCGTCACCCTGCTGGTCGCCGACCTCTCCGCCTTTCAGGAACGCCTCGCGGCGCTCTGTGCCGAAAGGCCGGATATCCTGAATGTCCTGTCGCGCGTCGCCCCGGCGCAGGTGGTCTTCACCTTCCAGACCGCCGAAGAGTTCGACGAAAAGGCCCGCGCGGCCGTGCTGGGCTGGCTGCCGGATCTGGCCGGCAAGTCTTTCCATGTCCGACTCTACCGCCGCGGCTTCAAGGGGCGGATCCTCTCGCCCGAGGAGGAACGCAGCCTCGACGCGGCGCTGCTGTCGGGGCTTGCGGCGCGCGGCACCCCCGGGCGCATGGATTTCGAGGACCCGGACATGGTGATCGACGTGGAAACCGTGGGCAACCGGGCGGGGTTGTCGCTGTGGTCCCGCGCCGATCTCGCGCGATACCCCTTCCTGCGGGTCCGCTAGGCCGGGGCAGGGCGCGCGGCCCGGCCGGCACGCCTTATTGAAACCGGCCATTTCCGCACCATCTGGAGGGCATGAACAAAACGAAAACACACGACCCTGCCGAGCCCATCGAGGGCGCCGCCGGCCGTTACTGGCAGCGCCTCGGGGATGGCCGCATCCAGTGCGATCTCTGCCCGCGGCTGTGCAAGCTGCGCGAGGGCCAGCGCGGGCTTTGCTTCGTGCGGGCGCGTCAGGGCGACGGGATCGTGCTGACCACCTACGGGCGCTCCTCCGGCTTCTGCGTCGATCCGATCGAGAAGAAGCCGCTGAACCATTTCCTTCCTGGCACCCCGGTCCTGTCCTTCGGCACCGCGGGCTGCAACCTGACCTGCAGCTTCTGCCAGAACTGGGACATTTCCAACGCGCGGGCCTTCGACCGGCTGCAGGATCGGGCGTCGCCCGAGGACATCGTCCGCGCGGCGCAAGAGGCCGGCGCGCGCTCGGTCGCCTTCACCTACAACGACCCGGTGATCTTTCTCGAATACGCGGTGGACGTGGCGGCGGCCTGCCGCGCGGCCGGGATCAAGACCGTCGCCGTCACCGCCGGCTACATCACGCCCGAACCGCGCCGGGAGTTCTTCGCCGCGATGGACGCGGCAAACGTGGACCTCAAGGGCTTCACCGAGGGGTTCTACAGGACGCTCTGCACCGGCCGCCTCGCCCCGGTCCTCGAAACGCTCGAATATATCAGGCATGAAACGGCGCTGTGGCTGGAGATCACGACCCTTCTGATCCCCGGCAAGAACGACTCCGAGCGTGAGATCGCGGCGCTGAGCGACTGGGTGATGGACAGGCTCGGCCCCGATGTGCCGCTGCATTTCTCGGCCTTCCACCCCGACTGGCGCATGCGCGACCTGCCCGCGACGCCGCCCGCGACGCTGCGCCGAGCGCGGGAGATCGCCAGGGCGGCGGGGTTGCGGCATGTCTATACCGGCAACCTGCGGGATCCGGAGGGGCAGGCCACCCGCTGCCACGCCTGCGATGCCCTGCTGATCGGCCGCGACGGCTATGCGCTGGCCGCCTGGGCCCTGACCCCCGAGGGAAGCTGCGCCCGTTGCGGCACGGCCTGCGCCGGCCATTTCGAGGCGGAGCCGGGCCGGTGGGGGAACCGCCGCCAGCCGCTGCGTCTCGGGCGGTGACAGTCCGGGCCCCGCGGCCCGCGGGTTGACCGATATCAATGCAGGCGCGTCCGCGCGGGCGTAGGTTGCCCGGGCAATCTGTGGAGGATTCTCATGAAATACCTAATCAGTATGTTTGCAGCCTGGGCGTTCGGCGCCACTCCGACGCTCGCCCAGCAATTCGAGCCGGGCGTGTATCCCGGCCATATGTGGGGAGGAGGATACGGAATGGGCTACGGATTTTTCGGCCTCGGCCTGATGGTCATCTTCTGGGGCGTCATCATCGCGCTGGCTGTCTTCGCCGTCCGCTGGCTCAGCCAGTCGGGCACCCTGCCGGGCCCGCGACGCGACGATGCGCTGGACATTCTCAAGCAGCGTCTCGCCAAGGGTGAGATCGACACCGAGGAATACGCCACGCGCAAGCGGGCGCTCGAGGAATAGCGCCTTCCGGCGACGGGCGCGGCGCGCCCCGGAAACGCGGTTCGGGCTATCGCCCCGGTGTCCGCGCTGATTGGTGCACGCCGCCCCTCACCCGCCGCTTCCGCCGCGCCCCCGTTCCGTCGGGCCGCGGGCCCTGCTTCCCCGCGCCGCCCGGGGGCCGGGCAGGGCATTTTCGGCGGAAAGGCGCCAGCGGCACCTTGACCCGGTGAATTGAGCGCAAAGGGCCGGTTTCGGCCCCCCGACACGCCGGATTCCCCGCAATCCAACCTGGCATCCTGCCGCAATCATGCGGCGCGGATCGGCGATTCGGCGCCGAACGGGGCGCCATATTGATGTCCGATTGCGGCCATACTGTCATCCAGCTACCTGCCTAGCCTCGCGTAAAACCCGTGAGGCGAATATGATCAGGAAGCTTGTGTTCATTCTGGGGCTGCTCGCCATGGCGAACCCTGTTCTGGCGGAGAAAGCCGGCATCGGCGCGTGGGAAAACCCGCGCAACACGATGCTGGAATGGATCGAGGGCACGCCGGCGCTGGGCTGGTATTACAACTGGCGCACGGACCAGATGTGGCACGCGAAAAGGCATGCGCGCTCGGTCGAGTTCGTGCCGATGATCCGCACCGCCTCGGATGTCCGCAAGAAGATCGTCTCGGACCTGCCTGTCACCACGCTTCTGGGGTTCAACGAGCCCGACGGCGGCGGCGGCCACCAGGCGCGCCTCACGGTGGAGGAGGCGGTCCGGCTGTGGCCGAAGCTCGAGGCGCGCGGTCTGCGCCTGGGCAGCCCGGCCACCAAGCAGAGCGGCACGCTGGGCCGGAATTCGTGGCAGCGGCGCTTCATGGATCAGGTCGAGGCCAAGGGGCTGCGCGTGGATTTCATGGCGGTGCACTACTATTCGGACAATGGCAGCGTCCCGGCCTTCAAGAAATGGCTGGAGGCCGTCCATGCCGAATACCGCCGCCCGATCTGGGTGACCGAATTCGCCTATATCGACTGGGACCGGCCGGGCGCGGTGACTTACGCGCAGAACGCGGCCTTCGCCGAGGCGGCCATCCTGATGATGGAGAAACTGCCCTTCGTCGAGCGTCACGCCTGGTTCGCGGCCAATCCCTATCAGTGGGGCGGGCGTCATCCCGCGGTCAACCTGATGGACGACAATCTCAGGCTCACCCTCGTCGGCCAGTCCTTCGAGCGCGTCCTGCGCACCGTGGGCGCGCGCGATGTCGCGGATCTGGGCCAGTAGGACCCCTGCTGTATCAGCCATGGTTCTGCGAATGTCCGGCGCTTCGCCGCGCCGCCCTTGACTTGCGTCAAGGACGCTGGCGCCGCTTTGCTATGCTCTGGCGCATGGGAGGGACGCGATGCCCAAGGCAGGCCAGCCAAGCACAGCCAGAGCAGAGCCGACGCTCGCCGAGAAGGTCCGGTTCCTGTCCAGCCCGGACAGCTACGCGCCGGCCCCCACCGGCGTGGAGGCGATCGAGACGCATATGTCCTGGGTCTTTCTCGCCGGAGAGCGCGTCTACAAGCTGAAAAAGCCGCTGCGCCGGGCGTTTCTCGATCTGCACAGCCTTGAACGGCGGGCGGCGAACGTGCGTGCCGAGATCCGGCTGAACCGCCGCCTGGCGCCGCAGGTCTATCTCGGGGCGCGGGCGCTGCGGCAGGCTCCGGACGGGGCGCTGGCGCTGGACGGCACCGGCCGCATCGTCGAGTGGCTGGTCGAGATGCGCCGCCTGCCGGAAGACGCGACGCTGAAGGCCAGGATCCGCGACGGCCGGGCGCGCCGCGCCGACGTGGCGCGCGTGGCCGAGACGCTGATCGCCTTCTATGCCGGGCTGCCCGGCCGGGACCTGTCGGCCGAGACCGTGATCGCGCATTACGAGGCGGAGCACGCGCGCAGCGCCGCCGTGCTGTCCGATCCGCAATTCGGCCTCGACGCCGGGCAGGTCGGCGCGGCGCTGGATGGTTTCGACGCCGCCTTCGGCCGCGCGCGTCCGCTGCTGCGCGCGCGCGTCGACGCCCGCCGCTTCGTCGAGGGGCACGGCGACCTGCGCCCCGAGCATGTCTTTCTGACCGAACCGCTGGCCATCATCGACTGTCTCGAATTCAGCGAGATGTTGCGCACCATCGACCCGTTCGAGGAGATCGTGTTTCTCGGGCTGGAATGCGCGCAGCTCGGCGCCGGCTGGGTGCTGGCCCTGCTGCGCGACCGGCTGGCCGCGGGGCTGGATGACCGCCCGCCGCCCGCGCTGCTGGCCTTCTACTGGCGTTATCGGGCGCTGCTGCGGGCGCGGTTCGCGCTGCTGCACCTGACCGAGCCGGTGATCCGCACGCCCGCGAAATGGCGCCCGCTGGCGCAGGCCTACATCGCCCTGTCGCAGGAGGCGGAGATCAGGACCCGGCCGCCGGAAGATCGGTGATCGAAAGGTTGCCGTGCAGCCGCTTGATCGCCTCGGCCAACAGTGGCGCGGCGCTGACGGTCTCGACCCGGGCGCGCCCGGCGGCGCTCAGCCGGAAGGGCGGCACGGTGTCGGTCACGATCCAGCCGGCGATCGCGGGGTCGGCCAGCGCCTGCTCTGCGCCTGAGGTGAAGAGGCCATGCACGGCCAGCGCCCAGACATCGGCCGCGCCGCGGTCGCGCAGCGCCCGGCCCGCGCGCACCATCGTCCCGCCCGAGGCGATCATGTCGTCGATCACCAGCACCCGCGCGCCCTCGAAATCGCCCGCGACCAGGCTGCCGCTGACCTTGCCGGCGCTGCGGCGCTTTTCCATCATGGCAAAGCCCACGGCGCGGCCCAGACGCGCCTCCAGCGCCTCGCGGAACAGCTGCGCGCGCTTGATCCCGCCGGGATCGGGCGAGGCCACGGCGACGGGGCCGCTGCCGGCCAGTTCCGCGGCGCGTTCCAGCAGCACCCCGCGCGCGTCCAGCGCCACCGCCTCGCAGCGGAAGGCGTTCTGGAAGGCCGTTAGGTTATGCACCTCCAGCGTCACCACCCGGTCGGCGCCCGCGGCCTCGATCAGCTGGGCGACATAGCGTGCGGTCAGCGGGTCGCGCGGCTTGGTCTGGCGGTCCTTGCGGGCATAGGCGAGATAGGGAACCACCGCCGTCACCCGCGCCGCGCCGTTGGTCCTGAGCGTGGAGAGGAAGAACAGCAGCCGGCAGAGCTTGTCGTTCGGGCTCTGGTCCGGGCTGCCATGCAGGCTCTGGATCACATAGGCGTCGGCGCCGCGCACACAGTCCAGCGGGCGCGCCTTGTGCTCGCGATCCTCGAATTCGCGCTCCTCCAGAGGGGCGAGCGGCCGGCCCAGGTGCGCGGCCACGGCGCGGCCCATCTCCTGCGTGGCCTCGAAGGCGAATAGCTGCAGCTCCATGCGGCTCTCCCGGTCCCGGCCTTCTCAGCCCTTGATGCAGATCAGCGGCCGCAGCCGCGCGACGCGGCGCGCCAGCCCGGCCTTTTCAGCCACCTCCACCACGCGGGTGACGTCCTTGTAGGCGCCCGGCGCCTCCTCGGCGATGCCGCGGCGCGAGGGGCTCTTGATGATGATGCCCTGCGCGGCAAGGTCATTCTGGATGCCGCTCCCGGTCCAGGTCCTGGCGGCCTGGTGGCGGCTCATCGCCCGGCCCGCGCCGTGGCAGGCGGAACTCAGCGCCGCGGCCTCCGAGCGTGCGTCGCCCGCCAGCACCCAGGATTCGGTGCCCATGCTGCCGCCGATCAGCACCGGCTGGCCGATGGCCGACAGCGGCGGCGGCATGTGCCCCATCCCCGGTCCGAAGGCGCGCGTCGCCCCCTTGCGGTGCACGAAGAGGCGGCGGGGCGTGCCGTCGATCTCATGCGTCTCTTCCTTGCAGGTGTTGTGCGACACGTCATAGAGCAGCGGCGCCCGCACGCCGGGAAAGAACCGCTCCAGCACCGCGCGGGCGAGATAGGTGAGGATCTGGCGGTTGGCCAGCGCGCAGTTGATCCCGGCGCGCATCACGCCGAGATAGCGTTGGCCGAGCGGCGAGGCGATCGGCGCGCAGGCGAGTTCGCGGTCGGGCAGGGCGATGCCGTGGCCCGGCGCGGCCAGCGCCATCTCGCGCAGGTATTCGGTGCCGATCTGGTGCCCCAGCCCGCGCGAGCCGCAATGGATCATCACCACGGCCTGCCCCTTCGACAGGCCATAGGCGGCCGCCGCCTCCTTGTCGAAGACCTGGGCCACCTCCTGCACCTCGAGGTAATGGTTGCCCGAGCCCAGCGTGCCCATCTCGTCGCGCTGGCGGCGCTTGGCCTTCTCCGAGACCAGTTCCGGCGTTGCGCCGGTCATGCAGCCCTGCTCCTCGATCCGGGCGAGATCCTCGGCGTCGCCATAGCCCTCGGCGACCGCCCAGGCCGCACCGCGCGACAGCATCGCGTCCATGCCCGCGTCGTCGAGATGGATGAGGCCCCGGCTGCCCACCCCGGCGGGGATGGCGCGCGACAGTTCATGCGCGAAGTCCTGCTGCCGGCCGCGCACCTGATCGGCGGTCAGGTCGGTCGCCAGAAGGCGCACGCCGCAGGAAATGTCGAAGCCCACCCCGCCCGCCGAGATGACGCCGCCCTCGTCGGGGTCGAAGGCCGCGACGCCCCCGATGGGAAAGCCATATCCCCAATGCGCGTCGGGCATCGCGTAGGCGGCGCGGACGATGCCGGGCAGACAGGCCACGTTGCGGATCTGCTGGCCGACCTTGTCGTCCATTGCCGCGATCAGTTCCTCGTCCGCGATGATCACCGCCGGCACCCGCATCCCGCCTGTGGGCGGCAGCTGCCACCGATGGGGGGCGATCCTTTGGAATTGGCTCGGGTCCATGCGGCCTCCTCGCTCAGACATCCACGACGCATTGTGCGAACCAGCGGCCGTCGGCCTGCCGGTACACGGCCAGTTCGGTCAGCGTCGCGCCCTTGAGTTCGACCGAGGGTTCGTGGCGTTCGGGGACGACGTTCTCGCCCTCCATCTCGCCTTCCAGGGTTTCGCCGTCGATCCGCACGCGGAAATCGCAAAACAGCATCTTCTCGGTCGCCATGATGTAGATGACGGCGTTCAGCCAATCGAGCAGCAGGATCGCTGGATCGGCCGCGCGACAGGTCACCGGGATCACCCGCTCGCGCCGGATCAGGTCCAGCGGCACGACCACGGCCGTCATCGCGCGCGCCGTGTTCTCGAATGCCTCAGCCATGTCCCGACCGAAACCGCGGACACCGACATCCCCCTCATGGGGGAAGTGCGTCCAGTCGGCGGGGTTCCCGTCACCACTCATCGCAGTGCCCTCCTGCACCTAAAGTAGCGCGGTTGCCGCCGGGCGCCTTGAGCCATGTCAAGGCCCGACTCCCCGGAAACCGCTATTCAATAACGCAGGAACGACAGGCCGGGGGAGGGAAACCATGACCGGGCAAGACGTTGTGACGCATATTCTGGCCGCGCTCCGGCAGGAGCCGCGGCTGGGCGCCGAATTCACGCCGGAGAAGATGGAGTTGGGCGCGGACGGCACCCTGACCCTAGTCGCCGAGGTGCCCAGCGTCGCCGCCAAGAAGCGCGCGCTGGAGTTGGCCGCCGCGCCGGCGGAGGTGCGCGGTGTGATCGACCGGCTGCGCGTGACGCCCGCGACGCCGATGGAGGACGGCGAGATCCGCGCCCATCTGAAGGTGCTCTTCGTGAACGAGCCGGCCTTCGAAGGCTTCGCGATCCGCGAGGGGCGCCCGGGCGACGATCCTTCCGTGGCCGTTTTCACCCCGGCGACCACCGCCCCGGAGAACCCGCGCGGCCGGATCGATTTCGAGGTGCGCGAGGGCGTGGTGATCCTCAATGGCGCGGTGCCGGGGCTGGTCTCGCAGCGCCTGGCGGGCGTGATGGCCTGGTGGGTGCCCGGTGCGCGCGACGTGGTCAACGGGCTGGAGCCGACCCCCCCCGAGGAGGATGCGCCGATCCGCATCGAGGAGGCGGTGCGCATCGTGCTCGACCGCAACCCCTATGTGGACGACAGCCAGATCCGCATCGGGGTGCGCGGCCGCGTGGTGCGGCTGACCGGCGCTGTCCGCAGCGCCGCCGAGCGCGACATGGCCGAGGCCGACACCTGGTGCATCCTCGGCGTGGACGAGGTGATCAACGACATCCAACTGCCCGCGTGAGGGCCAAAACGGGAGGAGACCGGCATGGCCGTGACCCATGACGAGGTGAGGCAGATCTTCGGTGACATCAGCGATCACAAGGTCGTCGAGATCATCGACAGCGGCGCCACCCCGGCGGAACTGACCGAGGTCGCCGCCCATCTCGCCCAGGAGACCGACGTGATGGGCGAGTTGGAGCGCCCGCTGACCGGCCGGGCACTGGCGATCTACAACCTGCTGCGCCAGGACGAGGAATACTGGGAACAGGACCGCTGAGCCCCGTCGCGCCGGGCGCCCGCAGGAGGCCGTGACATGAGCCCCGACGACCAAAGCGCGGTCACAGCCTTTCTCGCGGCGCCCGAAACCCACGGCGCCCGCGGCCCGGTCGAGATCATCGAGACCCATATCTCAAAGGTTTTCCTCGCCGGCGACCGCGCCTACAAGCTCAAGCGCGCGGTGAAGCTGCCCTATGCCGACTTCTCCACCCCCGAGATCCGGCTGGCCACCTGCCACAAGGAATTCGACCTGAACGCCCCCGCCGCGCCGGGGCTCTATCTCGGTGTGCGGCGCATCACGCGGGCCGCGGGCGGCGGGCTGGAATTCGACGGGCCGGGCGCGCTGGTCGATGCGGTGGTGGAGATGGTCCGCTTCGCGCAGGACGCGCTGTTCGACCGGATGGCGGCGGCCGGGCAGCTGACGTCCGCCCTGATGGAGGATCTCGCCGTCACCATCGCCGGTTTCCACGCCCGCGCGCCGGTGCGGCCGGGCGGCGGCGCGGACAACATGAGCGCGGTGCTGGACATCAATGCCGCCGGTTTCGCCACCAGCGACCTGTTCCCGCCCGCCGAGATCGCCGCGCTGGACCGCGCCTGCCGCGTGCGGCTTGGCCGCCATGCAGGGGAGCTGGACCGGCGCGCGGCGCAGGGGCTGATCCGGCGCTGCCACGGCGACCTGCACCTGCGCAACATCTGCCTGTTCGAGGGTAAGCCGCGGCTGTTCGACTGCATCGATTTCTCCGACCAGATCGCAACGGTGGACGTGCTCTACGACCTCGCCTTCCTGCTGATGGACCTGTGGCACCGCGATCTCGGCGCGCTCGCCAACCGGGTGGCCAACCGCTATTTCGACGAGATCGGAACGGATGAGGGGTTCGGCCTGCTGCCTTTTTTCATGGCGGTGCGGGCCTCGGTCCGGGCCCATGTCACGGCGACCTTCGCGCAAGGCGCAGGCGCGCGGGCGGCGCGCGAGGCGGAGGCGGCGCGGCGCTATTACGCGCTGGCCCTTTCGCTGCTGGGCGAGGTGCCGCCGCGCATCGTGGCCATCGGCGGGCTCAGCGGCACCGGCAAGACCACCGCCGCCGAGGCGCTGGCGCCCGCGCTGGGCGCGCCGCCGGGCGCGCGCGTCGTGGAAAGCGACCGCACCCGAAAGGCGATGTTCGGGGTGAAGAGCGACGTGGCGCTGCCGCAGGAGGCCTATCGCCCCGAGGTCTCCGACAGGGTCTATGCGCGGCTGGCCACGCGCGCCTGCGCGCTGGCCGGGCAGGGCGCCAGCGTGGTGGTGGACGCGGTGTTCGACAGGCCCGACCGGCGCGCGGCGCTGGCGGCGGCGGTCGCCGGCACCGGCGCCCCCTTCGCCGCCTTCTGGCTGGCGGCCGACCCCGACACCCTGCGCCGGCGCGTGGGCGCGCGCCGGGGCGGGCCGTCGGATGCCGATCTGCGGGTGCTGGAGGCCCAGCTCGCCCGCGACACGGGCGAGATCACCTGGACCGCGATCCCGGCCGACGGCCCGCCCGGTGCGGTGGTCGCGGCGCTGAGGCAGGGCGCCTTTGCGGCATCGGGGGCAGGCCCTATCCTGTCGGGGCGCGGATCCCCGGAAGGTGACAGATGACTCAACGCACGAGCTTCCTGCTGACCGACCTCTACCAGCTGGCGATGATGCAGGCCTATTACGAGGCTGGCGAGACCGGCACCGCGGTGTTCGAATTCTTCGTCCGCAAGCTGCCGGCGGGGCGCAATTTCCTGATGGCGGCAGGGCTGGAGCAGGCACTGGAGTTCCTGGAGACGCTCCGCGTCACCGGCGCGGAGCTGGACTGGCTGCGCGCCAGCGGCCGTTTTGGCGACAGCCTGCTGGCGCAGCTCGAAGGGTTCCGCTTCACCGGCGACGTGCATGCCATGCCCGAGGGCACGGTGTTCTTTCCCGACGAGCCGATCCTGCGCATCACCGCGCCGCTGCCGCAGGCGCAATATGTCGAGACGCGGCTGATCAACATCCTGCATTTCCAGAGCCTGATCGCCGCCAAGGCCGCCCGGCAGGTGCTGGCCGCCGGCGGGCGCCGGCTGGTCGATTTCGGGCTGCGCCGCGCGCATGGCGCCGAGGCCGGGCTGATGGCGGCGCGGGCGGCCTATCTGGCCGGCTATGACGGCTCGGCCAATGTCGAGGCAGAGCGGCTGTTCGGTGTGCCGGCGGTGGGAACCATGGCGCATTCCTTCGTGCAGGCCTTCGACGACGAGACGGCGGCCTTCGAGAGCTTCGCGCGCGCGCGCCCCGACAATTTGGCCTTCGTGATCGACACCTACGATACCGAGGCCGCGGCGCGGAAGGTCGTTGCGCTGGCGCCCCGGCTGAAGGCGCAGGGCATCGCCATCGGCGCGGTGCGGCTGGACAGCGGCGACCTGGGCGCGCTGGCGGTCAGCGTGCGCCGCATCCTCGACGCGGGCGGATTGCGCGACGTGGCGATCCTGGCCAGCGGCGGGCTGGACGAGCAGGTGATCGCGCGTCTCTGCGCCGCGGGCGCGCCGATCGACGGCTTCGGCGTGGGCACCGATCTGACCACCTCGGGCGACGCGCCGGCGCTCGATTGCGCCTACAAGCTGCAGGAATATGCCGGCCGCCCGCGGCGCAAGCGTTCCGAGGGCAAGGCGACGTGGCCCGGGCGCAAGCAGGTCTGGCGCGGCTATGACGACGCCGGCCGCATCGCGGGCGACATCCTGTCCACCGAGCACGACACCCAGCCCGGCACGCCGCTGATCCGACCCGTCATGCGCGCCGGCAAGCGCCTGGGCCCACCGCCGACGATGGCCGAGATCCGGGACCACGCCGCGCAGGAGCTGAGGCGCCTGCCCGAGGCGCTGCGCGGCCTTGACCCCGCGCTGGCCTATCCGGTGCGGGTGGCCGACGCGCTGCTGGGGCTCGCCGCGGAGGTCGATCGCTTTACGGGGGGCTGAGCGATGATGTATCGTTCCCCGGATGCCGCTTTTCGCCCCGATAAGGCTCTGGAATGCTTCATAGATTTGTCCTGTTCTCCGGCATTGCCGCGGTGGTGAACCTGCTGGCGGGGCAGCTCTTCTACGGTGTTCTCGGGCTGTCCGGGGGCTGGCGATACGGTTTTTCGGTCGCCGTGGCCTTCCTATGCGGCATGGGCGTGAGCTTTGTCCTGAACCGGCGCTTCACCTACCCGCCATCGGGGCGCGCGGCGCGCCGGGAGATCGTGGATTTCTTCCTCGTCTCGCTGGGCGGGCTGGCGCTGACGACCACGCTGGCGCAGCTTTTCTATTTCCGGGGCGGGGCGGTCCTGCGCGCGCTGGCCGCCCTGCTGCCGGTGTCGCCGACGGCCGAGACGCTGGCCCATGTTCTGGCGGTGGGGCTGACCGCCGTCTATTCGTTCCTCGCGCATAAATACATCAGCTTTCGGCCGGTCTGGGCCTGGCCCGGCGGCGCGACCGCCGGCAAGCGGGGGGATCGCTGATGGCGCCACGGGTCGCGATCATCATCGGCGCGGGGCCCGCGGGCCTGACCGCCGCCTATGAGCTGGCCACGCGCTCCGACATCCGGCCGATCCTGTTCGAGGCGGGCGATCAGGTCGGCGGCATCTCGAAAACGGTCAACTACAAGGGCAACCGCATCGATATCGGAGGGCACCGCTTCTTTTCGAAATCCAGGCGGGTGATGGACTGGTGGCTGAACATCCTGCCGCTGGAGGCGGGCGCCGCGGCGCCGGGCGAGGCGATCGCGCTAAGCTATCACAACCGCCGCCACGACCTGTCCGCGCCGCGGGCGGGGGCCGACCCGGAGGCGACCGACGAGGTGATGCTGGTCCGGCCGCGGGTGTCGCGCATCCTCTTCGACGGCAAGTTCTTCGACTACCCGATCCGGTTCGGCCTCGGCACGCTGGCCCGGCTCGGCCCCGCCAGGACGGCGCGGATCATGGCGGGCTACGCGCGGGCGCGCATGCGGCCGATCCGGCCCGAGGTCAGCCTGCGGGATTTCATCATCAACCGCTTCGGCCGCGAGCTCTACGAGACCTTTTTCGAGAACTACACGGAAAAGGTCTGGGGCGTGCCCTGCGAGGAGATCCCGGCCGGCTGGGGGGCGCAGAGGATCAAGGGCGTCTCGATCAGCGCGCTGGTGAGAAACGCGCTCAGGAAGCTCAGGCCGCAGAGCGGCGGCATCGCCCAGCGCGGGGTGGAGACCAGCCTGATCGAGCGCTTCCTCTACCCCAAGCACGGGCCCGGGCAGCTTTGGGAAAAGGTGGCCGGGCAGGTGACCGCGCGGGGCGGCGAGCTGCATTGCCGCACCCGCGTCGTGGCGCTGAACCATGACGGCGAGCGGGTGACCTCGGTCGTGACCGAGGACGCCAACGGCACGCGCCGCACCGTCGCCTGCGATTACGTCTTTTCCTCGATGGCGGTGAAGGACCTGATCGCGGGGTGGACGCCTCCGGCGCCGGCCGCGGTGGCCGGGGTCGCGGGCGATCTGCCCTATCGCGACTTCATCACAATCGGCGTGCTGCTCAGCCGGCTGCGGCTGGCCGGCGGCACCGACGCGGCGGGTCTGTCGCAGAAGATCCCGGACAACTGGATCTACGTTCAGGAGCCCGGGGTGAAGGTCGGGCGCATCCAGATCTTCAACAACTGGAGCCCCGCGCTGGTGGCCGATCCAGGCGACATCTGGCTCGGGCTGGAGTATTTCGTGAACGAGGGCGACGATTTCTGGACCCTGCCCGACGCCGAGATGACGGAGTTCGCGGTGCGCGAGCTTGGCGCGCTGGGCTTTGCCCTGCCGGAGGACGTGAAGGACAGTGTCGTGGTGCGCTCGCCCAAGGCCTATCCGGCCTATTTCGGCAGTTATGAGCGGTTCGACGTGGTGCGCGATTACGTCAGCGGCTTCGCAAACCTCTATTGCGTGGGGCGCAACGGGATGCACCGCTACAACAACCAGGATCACTCGATGCTCACGGCGATGGTGTCGGTGGACGGGATCCTTGAGGGCCGGGACGTGCACGAGGAGGTCTGGGACATCAATACCGAAGAGGAATACCACGAAACCCGCGGCGGCGGGTGAGCGGCGTGGCGGGGCCCGACGGGACCAGCGCAAACGCGCCGGGGGGCGGCGGGGCCGCGCGCCTGGCCGAGGCGCTGGCGCTGGGCGCGCTGCTGGTGGCGCTGTGGCTGTCGGTCCGGCCCTATCAGGGCATCGCGCATGACGCGAGGCTTTACATGGCGCAGGCGCTCCACCGGCTGGGCAGGGCCGGGCTGGAGGGCGATCTGTTCTTCCAATACGGCTCGCAGGACAGTTTCTCGGCGTTTTCGCCGGTCTTCGCGCCCGCGGTGGCGCTCTGGGGGCCGGCCACGGCCCATCTGGTCTTCGCGGTCATCGGGCAGGCGGTCTGGCTGGCCGCGCTCTGGGCCCTGGCGCGCAGTCTTTTCGGGCGCGGCTGGCTCGGCCTCGCCTCCATGGGCGTCGCGATCGCGATGGTCCCGAATTACGGCTGGGGCGTGCTGAGCTATGGCGAGCGTTTCGTCACCCCGCGGCTGCTCGCCGAGGCCATCACCCTGCTGGCGCTCGCCGCGGCCCTGCGCGGGCGGCGCGGGGCGGCGGGCGGGCTGGTCTGCGCGGCGGGGCTGCTGCATCCGCTGATGGCCTTGCCGGGGCTCGCGGCGATCCTGGCGCTCACGCTGCCCCGCAACCGCTGGACGGTTCTCGGCGGCGCGGCGGCGCTCGGCGCCGTCGCCGCGCTGGCCGCGGCGGGGGTGGAGCCCTTCGGGCGCGCCTTGCAGGTCTATGACGAGGCGTGGCTGGCCATCGTGCGGGACCGCACGCCCCATGCCTTCGTCGCCGACTGGTCCTGGCGCGGCCCGGTGCTGGGCGCGCTGCCGCTGTTGATCCTGTCGCTGAACGCGGCGTCCGGCCCGCCGCGCGACGCGCGGCTGGCGCGGATCGTGCTGCTGGTGTCGGGCGGGCTGGTCCTGCTCGGCTGGCTGGGCGGCGAGGTGCTGAGAAACGTGCTGGTGATGAACCTGCAGCTGTGGCGCGGGCTGTGGATCCTGACCCTCATGGGGAACCTGCTGGCCGTTCGGACCGTCCTGCGGCTGCCGGCGGCGGGGCGCGCCCGGCCCTGCCTGATCCTCGCCATCGCGGCGAACGTGATCTCGGCCTGGACCGGCCTGCTGCCCCATGCGTCGGCGGCGATGGGGCTGGCCGGCCTGCTGGCGCTTGCGGTCGAGAGCGGCAAGGGCCGGGCGCTGACCCGTTGGGAGAGGCTGGCGATCGACCTTGTGGTGGCCGTCTCGGCGGTCTTCCTGCTCGTGACGGTCGGGGTTGCCGCTGTCCGGCAGGGCGCGGCCGAGGGCGCGGCGGTGGCGGTCCTGCGTCCCCTGATCGCGCTGGGCGCGCTGGGGCTGCTGCTGGGCTGGCGCCGGGTCAGCGCCGCGCGTCCGGCGCTCGTGGCGCTTCTTCCGCTGGCGCTGGCGTTCGCCGCGCTGGGGCTTGCCGACCGCCGAACCGCCTGGACGACCTATGTCGAGACCGGCGCGGCGCCCGATCCGGCGCTCGCGGCGCTGGTGTCGGGCCGGACGACCTATTGGGAGGGGGGGCTTGAGCTTCTGTGGTTCAAGCTCGGTCAGCCCAGCTTCTATTCCTGCACGCAGGGGGCCGGGGTCATGTTCTACCGCGCCACGGCCTTCGAATATGCGCGGCGGGCCGGGATCCTGCGCCTGCTCGGCATGCAGGAGGAGGGGCACTGCGCCCGGCCCCGGCCGGACGGCGGCGCGGGGCCGACATCCGCGGAGGCGCTGGCGTCGGTGTGCCGCGCCTTGCCGGAACTGGATCTCGTCGTGCTGAGCCGCCCGGTGGCCGGGCTGGAGGGCGCGCTGTGGCGCGCGCCGGCGCCGTGGCGACCGCTGGAGGGCCGGCGCGGCGACGGGGGGGCGGATGACGACCCCTACGCGTTCCATCTCTATTCCTGCGCCGACCTGCGCGCGCCGCCGCGCTGAAGCCGGCCGGGCAGGGCGCGACGGGCTGGACTCGTCGCGTTTATCGTCGCAGTCTGAAGTCAGGCCGACCGGCCCCGATTTCAGAATGGGACGAAGAGTTTAGCCGTGACCGATTTCCCGCATGCCGCCCCGCCGAGAACGCCCGAAGAAACCGGACTGAGCCGGGACTTCATGATTAACCTGATCGCCAAGATCATGCATGTCAGGGGCACGATGACCCCGGCGCAGGTGTCGGAGATCATCAAGCTGCCCAAGCTGATCGTGCGGGTGCTGGTCGAGGACATGGTGAAGCTGCGGCTGGTGGAATCCCGCGGTCTGGTGGCCTCGGAGGACATCAAGTCGGACATCCGCTACGCGCTGACCGACCGTGGCAAGAGCTGGGCGCTGGAGGCGATGCTGGTCTCTCAATATGTGGGCCCGGCGCCGGTCACGCTTGAGGCGTTCGAGCGCCAGATCCTGTGCCAGGGCATCGCCAATGAGCGGATCAGCCGCGAAACGCTGCAGCGGGCGCTCAGCCATCTGGTGCTGCCGACGGACATCATGCCCCAGCTGGGGCCGGCGGTGAACTCGGGCCGCTCGATCCTGCTGTATGGCGAGCCCGGGAACGGCAAGACCTCGATCGCGGAGGCGCTGTCCGAGACCTTCCGCGACACGATCTACTACCCCTACGCCATCGAGGTGGACAACCAGGTCATCCAGTTCTTCGACGAGACCCTGCATGACCGGCAGGAAGGGGCGGATGACGCGGCCAGCCCGCTGGACGCGCGCTGGGTGCGCTGTCGCCGCCCGGTGCTGGTCGCGGGCGGTGAGCTGACGCTGGACATGCTCGACCTGTCGTTCGAGCAGACCTCGCGGTTCTACGAGGCGCCGATGCACCTGAAGGCGCTGGGCGGGGTCTTCGTGCTGGACGATTTCGGACGCCAGCGCCAGAAGCCGCAGGATTTCCTGAACCGCTGGATCGTGCCGCTGGAAAAGAACTTCGACATCATGTCGCTGCACACCGGCAAGAAGTTCCGGGTGCCCTTCGACCAGCTGGTGATCTTTTCCTCCAACATCCCGCCGCATGACATCGCCGACGAGGCTTCTCTGCGGCGGATCTATTTCAAGGTCCGCGTGCCCAGCCCGAGCCGGGAGAATTACCTGGAGATCTTCCGACGCGTCTGCCGCGACGAGGACATCCCCTATGACGAGCGGGTGCTGGCGCAGTTCTACAAGGACAAGTACGACGCCAAGAACCTGGTGCCCTCCGGCGCGCATCCCGGCTTCCTGCTGCGCCACATCATCGCCGCCTGCATCTATCTCGGACGCGAGCCCGAGGTGTCGCGCGAGTTGCTCGAACTGGCCTGGTGCAACGTGGCCGCCAGCCAGCGGACCAAGGAAACCGCCAGCATGTGGGGCCTCTGAGCCGTCCGGCTCAGCCCCCCGGCGACAGGGTGAGAAACATCTTGAGAATGGCGATCAGGATCGGCACCAGCACGATCACCAGGTTGACCGGGAACAGGAACAGCCCCAGCGGGAACAGCATCTTGATGGGCAGCGAATTGGCCTTTTCCTCGGCGCGGATGATGCGCTGCTGGCGCATCTCGTTGCTGAAGACCCGCAGCGTCTTGCTGACGCTGGAGCCGAGCTCCACCGACTGGCGGAACAGGATGGCCAGCGATCGGACCTCCTCGACCTGCACCCGTTCGGCGAAGTTGAACAGCGCCTGGTAGAGCGGGCGCCCGGCCCGAACCTCGATGCCGATGATGCTGAGATGGGTGCCGAAATCGCGGTTGGTCAGCAGGAACTCGCGCGTCACCCGGTCCAGCGCGGCCTCGATGCTCAGGCCCGCGTCGACGCAGACGATCAGCAGATCCATGAAATCGGGGAACAGCTTGCGATAGGCGGTGCGGCGGCCGTCGCCCAGTTTTTCCAGCGCGAAATTGCACAGGATGAAGGACAGGCCGGACATCACCGCGGAGAACAGCAGCAGCTCGACCTTGCCGGTCGCCGGGCTCAGGGTGGTGGTGACGAACCACACGCCGACGAACAGAAGGCCCGCCACGGCCATCCGGATGAGGTTGAAATAGAGCAATCCGCGCTTCTTGAAGAACCCCGCCCGGATCAGGCGCATGCGCAGGCTGTCGGGCTTGTCGTTCTTCTGGACGTTGTAATAGTGCCGGACATATTCGTTCTCCGAGCCCAGCAGGCTGTCGATCTGCGAGGCCGTCCGGTCCTGCGCCCGGCTCGCGGCCTGCGCCGCGTCGATGTTCCGGTGCAGCTGCATGCGGCGGCTGAGATAGCTGATCAGCGAAAAGGCGACGATCAGCGCAGCGATGAAAATCGCGACCAGGAAGAATGTTTCGTTCATCGTGACCAGACCTGCGCTTTCCTAGAAGTCGAAGTTGACCAGCCGATACAGAACGAAAATTCCGAACGACATGATGACGAGGCAGCCGACGACCACCTGGGTTCCGTATCCGCTTTCCCAGAGCGGGTCGAAATAGGTGGGCACCAGCGCCCGGATCATCGCGAACAGAAAGAAGGGGAAGACGGCCATGACCATGGCGGTGATCCGGCCCTCGGCCGAGATGGCACGGATCTTTGCCTTGAGCATGATGCGCGCGCGGATCATGCCGGAGAGGTTTTCGAGGATCTCGGAGAGGTTGCCGCCGGTTCCGCGCTGCACCGTGACGGTCACCGCCAGAAGCTTCAGTTCCGGGGCGCCCACGCGCTCGAACATGTTGAGCATGCTGGTTTCGAGATCGGCGCCGAAGGTGAGCTGATCGCTCAGGATCCCGAATTCCGTCCCGATCGGGTCCGGCATTTCCTTGGCGACCAGCGCGATGGCCGCGTTCAGCGGGTGACCGGCATTGAGCGAGCGCACGATGATGTCCATCGCCGGGGGCAGCTGGGCGGTGAACCGCTTGATCCTCTTGGAGCGCTGGTACAGCACCAGCAGGATCGCCATCGCGGCGGCGAAGGCGGCGGCCAGCACGATCTGGAACGGCAGCGGGACCCGCAGCACGGAAAAGGTCAGCCCCCAACCGATCAGAAAGAACGCCACCAGATAGCCGAAGCGGCGCGCGGCCGTCATCTGCATGCCGG
Source organism: Actibacterium sp. MT2.3-13A (assembly GCF_018139985.1). Lineage (GTDB taxonomy): Bacteria > Pseudomonadota > Alphaproteobacteria > Rhodobacterales > Rhodobacteraceae > JAGSOU01. Next base: position 24,535 of record NZ_JAGSOU010000003.1, read on the forward strand.
ACTGGGTGTAGAAGCGCGCGAACCATTTCTGCGTGAAGGCCCTGTCCCAGTCCGAGGACAGGCCGCGGCGTTTCAGGATCTCGGTGTAGGAGGTGGTCTGGTCGCCGCTTTCCTTCAGCGCCCGCAGCCGCGAATTGACTTCGGCCGCGCTGCGGCGCGAGCCGAGCGCCGCGCGCAGCAGCGTATCGGCGACAAGCAGGGCCGCAACGAAGATGCCGGCATATATGAAGATAAGTTCCATGCCGGCCCTCAGAGCACCTTGGTCGGGTCGAACACCGACTTGTCGATGGTCAGCCCCATGGAGCCGACCGCATCCAGGAACCGGGGCCGGATGCCGGTGGCCCGGAACTCGCCCCGCACCTTGCCGTCGTCGTCCACCCCGAGCCGCTTGTAGGTCATGATTTCCTGGGTCTGGATCACGTCGCCCTCCATGCCGGTGATCTCGGCGATGGAGACGACCTTGCGGCTGCCGTCGCGCATCCGCGAGAGCTGGACGATGAGGTCGATGGCCGAGGCGATCTGCACCCGGATCGCGTTCTGGGTCATCGGCATGCCGGCCATGCCGACCATCTGCTCCATCCGCCCCAGCGCGTCGCGCGGGCTGTTGGAGTGGATTGTGGTCATCGAGCCCTCGTGGCCGGTGTTCATGGCCTGCAGCATGTCGAAGGCCTCGGCGCCGCGCACCTCGCCGACGATGATGCGGTCGGGGCGCATCCGCAGGGCGTTCTTCACCAGGTCGCGCTGGATGATCTCGTTGCGGCCGTCCACCGTCGGGGGCCGCGTCTCAAGGCGCACCACATGCGGCTGCTGAAGCTGAAGTTCCGCCGCGTCCTCGATCGTGACCAGGCGTTCCTCGTGCGGGATATAGGACGACAGCGCATTCAAAAGCGTCGTCTTGCCCGAGCCGGTGCCGCCCGACACCACCATCGAGACCTTGCCCTCCACCGCGATCGCCAGCAGGTCGGCCATCGCCTGCGCCAGCGTGCCGACCTTGACCAGGCGGTTGAGGTCGAAGGGGCGCTTCGCGAATTTCCGGATGGAGACCTGCGGCCCGTCCACCGCGACCGGACGCACGGCCACGTTGACGCGCGAGCCGTCGGCGAGGCGGGCGTCCACCAGCGGCGAGGATTCGTCCACGCGGCGGCCGACCGAGGCCACGATCTTGTTGATGATCCGCATCAGGTGCTCTTCGTCCTTGAAGCGCACCTCGGTTTCCTGCAGCCGGCCGAAGCGCTCCACATAAACCTTGTTGTAGCCCACCACCAGGATGTCCGAGATGGTCTCGTCGTCGAGCAACGGCTCGATCGGGCCGAGGCCCAGGATCTCGTCCGCGATGTCCGAGATCAGCGCGTCCAGTTCCCGCGCGTTGAGCGGGAAGTTGTTCATCTTCACATAGTCGCGGACCAGCGGGCGCAACTCGTCGTGCAGTTCCTTCTCCTCGATCGTGTCGAGCACGCCGAGGTTGATCTTGTCCAGCAGGTAGCGGTGCAGGCTGACGCGCTCGGACACGAAATCCGGGCCGTTGCCGCGTTTCTTGTCGGCTTTCCTCGCGGCCTGTTCGGCCTCGGTGGCGCCCGCCTCGTTCCTCAGGATCAGGGGCTCGTCCTGGGTCGTGTTCTGCGCCCCGTGCCCGGTCACGCCGTGGAAAAAACGTCCCGTCATGGTGTTGCGCCCTCCAAAGATCGGTTACTTGACAATGACTTTCGTACCCGTCCGGACCTTGCTGAATAGGCTGATGACATCGGCGTTGGACAGGCGAAAGCAGCCCGATGTCTCGTAGCCCCCGATAGAGGCAGCATTATTCGTTCCATGTATCCTGTAAAGCGTGTCGCGCCCGCCCTGGAACAGGTAGAGGGCGCGCGCGCCCAGCGGGTTGAACGGGCCCGGCGGCACATATTCGGGCAGCGAGGGCTGGCGCGCGCGCATGGCCGAGGGGGGGCGCCAGCCCGGCCATTCGGTCTTGCGCCCGACGGTGGTGACCCCGGTCCAGACGAAGCCGTCACGCCCGACGCTGATCACATAGCGCTCGGCCATGCCGTCGCCGAGCACGCGGTGCAGCGTCCGGTCGGCGTTGGATATGATGATCGTGCCCGGCGCCTCGGCCGTGGGGTAGGGGACGATCTGCATAGTCTCGGGCCCGTGCGATCGCGGCACCCGCGCGCGTTCGGACGCGCGCGTGAGGCCGGCCGGCGCGTTTAGGCCGGCGGCGGGCAGGGGCGGCGGGGCCGCCGCCGGGCCGGCCGCCGCCGCGGCGACGCCGGCGGCCAGGCACAACGCCCCCGCCACAACCGCCCGCAACAGCCTGAAGACAGGTTCCGCCGTCAATTCTCGCCTCCAATCCCGATGGTCTTGAGGTATCCGGCCAACGCCCTGACGAAGCGCGAGCGCGGGCTGACATCGCTGGGCACCACGCCGCGGTCCACGCTTTCCTCGATGATATCCTTGTCGTCGGGGAGGTAGAAGATCGGGATGTTGCCGAACAGTTCGCGCAGCTTCGCGCGGCTGATCCTGTGCTCGAACAGCTTTCGCGTCTCCTTGTTGACCACGACGTTGACCTTGAACTCATCACCGCGGATCTCGCGGATCCGGCGCAGCATGTCGAGGCAATGCTTGAGCGCCGGCAGGTTCATCTCGGTCACCAGCGTGCAGGAGTTGACGCCGGACAGCACCTCACTCTTCCAGTCGGTCTCGTAATACGGAATGTCGAGCACCGTGTGGTCGTGTTGCAGCGATACCGAATCCAGCATCCGCAGGACCAGCTCGAACCCGTCGAGCTCGGTGTTGATGTCGGGGCGCTTGAACGAATAGACGTAGAAGCCGCGGTCGTGTTTCTGCTGGATCAGGTTGATGAATTCCGCGTCGATCCGGCTCGGGTTCGAGGCCACGGATTCGAGGTTGTAGGAATTCACCATGTTCAGCACATAGCCACAGTTCCCGGTCGAGAAGTCGAGATCGAACAGCGCGACATTCGCCTTTTTCTTCAGCAGCTTGTTGGCCATGAGATCGGCCATGCAGACGGCGATGGTCGTCGCGCCCGCCCCGCCCACCGTCGAGATGACGGCATGCACCTTGTTCTGGACCGCCTTGGCCGTCCGCACCGCCGATTGCAGGACGGAGACGAGCTTGCCCTGATCGACCGGCTTGAGCAGCCAGTCATGGATGCGCAGCTTGATCAGGCGGTGCACGTCTTCCTGCGCCAGCGGCTCCGAGGTCACGATCAGCGGGACATCGTTGAATTCCCCGTGCAAGTGATTGAGCGTATCGACCTCCATCTCGCCGATCCGCTCCACATCGACGATGATGATGTCCGGCTCGAAATCCGGTCGCGCCTTGCCGATGCTGTCGGCACGCACGCCGGCCACGCGGTAGTGCGGCGACTTCGAGATCATTTCCTCAATGCCCCTGCCGCCCTCATCCGTGGCGCTGACAAGTAGGACATTATAAAGACTGAATGAGGTCATTCGGCACTCTTCGCTTTCACGTCAGCAGGCGATACTGCTGCACAAGTCTTCACTGGTAACGGTGACGGGGTGGGCCGGGATGGTCATCTCGTTGACGCCCAACAGCGCCCCCATGAACGGCAGGTTGAAGTGCAGGCCATCGAGCTCCAGCGTGATGGTGACGACCGGCCCCCAGGGCCGCCCGATATAACCCAGGCCGCTACGTTGGTAGGATACCCGGATGTTGGCGGGCCGGATATATTCGTTGAAATCGCACATCCCCGGCATCGAGGTGCCGAAACTTCCGTCGCAGACCCCGTCGCTGCCATAGACCAGCCGGTTCAGCCGCGCGCCGTCGCAGGGCGTCGTGCCGGCGCCGCAGCTCACCGTGACCGGGGTCGAGGGGGTCTCCCGGCCCTCGTTGCCGGAATAATCGGCGGTCAGGGGCGTCATGTCGGTGGCCAGAGGGTCGGACACGGCGGCCAGCCGCGCGCCGAGCTGGACGGCCTTGACCGCCTGGTTCCACTGGAACACGGCAAAGCCGAATTCGATCAGCGCCGAGAACACGATCAACAGGATCGGAAAGACCAGCAGCCCCTCGACGAGGGTCGCCCCGGTCTCGTTGCGCGCAAAGGCGCGTATGCCTCGCCGCCTCACCATCCCACATACCGCTCCGTATGGGTGTATTCGATTTCGATGATCGGGATTTGCAGCGCCCCGAACAGCGGCGAGCCGAGGTAGTCCAGCGTCCCCGTGACCGTCACCAGGTCGGTCGAGGCGGGGTGGCTGGGCTGGGGGACGGGTGCGATCGTGAGGTCGGCGGGGTCGGTCCAACCGGGAACGCGCGGGTTGTCCGCGCCGGTCGGGTTGGGCTTTCCGTAGAAGGCGATGTTCTGCGCTATGGCGACCGAGCACCAGCTGTAGAACGGGGGATTTGAGCCCGGCTGCGCCGGCTGGCACCTGGACCAGTAGCGCGCCGCGTCGCGCACCCCGGTCTGAAGCTGGTGGCGCTGCCACAGGACATTCCCGAATTCCAGAACGCCGATGGAAAAGATCGTCAGGAAAGGCAATAGCAACAGCGCTTCGGTGAGAACCGATCCGGTCTCGTCCTGACGAAGTTTCTGTCTCGCTCTCGCTCTGCTGGCCATCTGCCCTACACCGTTCGGGTTTCAGATATTCAGGGCTGGATCGCGTCCCTCCTGGAGTTTCCGCGGCCCCTGCCGGCGCCGCGTGCCGTCCGTAATGCGTTCGGAGTCCCCCGAAAGGCTCACCCGCCATGTTCGATCGTCGTGTCCTCCACGTGGCGCGGCCAGGGAGAGATCTCCTGCACGCCGGAATTGTGGCTCATCGCGTTGCCGGCGCGAAAGGTCACGGTGTCCCAGTGGTTGCCGTAATCCGCGCAGGCAGACAGAACGCCGATGGCGGCCAGGGCGGCCAGCAGCCTACTTCTTCTCGATGAGACCATCTTCGAACTCCAAGTCAATCATGTGGCCGTAGGGCCCGATCACGCCATCGCCCTCGGCAAAGCGGCGCAGCAGCTGGCGGTCCACCTCCAGCATGCCCAGCAGGAACAGCTCGACATCGTCGCTGGAGCGCGCGTCGTCCAGCGGCGAGCGCAGCGGCTCGTCCGGCGCGGCGGGGCGCACCAGGTGCGGGGTCACCAGGATGACCAGGTCGGTTTCGCGCTTCTGGAAGGCGGTGGAGCGGAACAGCGCGCCGAGGACCGGCACCTGGCCCAGCCAAGGCACCTGCTCGACGTTGCGCTCGTTGCTGGCCTGCAGCAGGCCCGCGATGGCGAAGCTCTGCCCGTCGCGCAGCGAGACCGTGGTCTCGGCCTTGCGCGAGATGAAGGCAGGTTGACCGTTGACGGTCAGCGAGGTGTCCACATCGCTGACCTCGGGGCTGATCCGCAGGCTGATCAGGTTGTTGTCCAGCACCGTGGGCAGGAAATTCAGCCGCACGCCGTATTCGCGGTAGCCGGTCTCGGTCGCGACCTCGCCATCCTCGATGATGGATTTGTCGATCGGGATCTCGCCGCCGACCACGAAATTCGCCTCGATCCCGCTGGTGGTGACCAGAGAGGGGTTGGCCAGGCGCCGTGCCAGGCCCTTTTCCTCGAGCGCGTTGATCACATAATCGACGCTGGTGCCCGAGATCGACAGCAGATGCCCGACCGCGTTGCCGAAGGGCGCGACGCTGGTCGCGGCGTTGGCTCCGGTGCTGAAGCGCTGCAATCCCGAGGATTGTTTCGTGCCGGTCAGTTCTACCCCCAGCTCGCGGCCGGAATTGCGGTTGACCTCGAGGATGCGGACGTCGAGCTGCACCTGCTGCGCGGCGGCCACGCGCAGCGCGTTGACCACCGGCTCGGTGGAATACTGGTCGGCGATCTCCAGCACCCGGCCGAGATCGACGTTGTCCTTCACCGTACCCGACAGGCGGATGCGGTCGTTGACGTTGGTGACCTCCACCTGCGCGCTGGGCACGGCCCGGCCGATCGCGGTCCGCAGCTCGGTGTAATCGACCTTGATGCGGATATCGATCACCTCCAGCAGCTTCTGCGCGTCGTTGTAGAGGGTGACATTGGTGAAGCCGCTGTTCTTGGCCTGCAGGTAGAGCGAGGTCTCGGTCAGCGGGAACACGTCGACCACGTCGGTGTTGCCGATCACGATATTCGCGAAGGGCTCGTCGGTCTCGATGGTCAGGGTGTGCCCCGGCGAGATGATCACGTTGGAAACCTGCCCGTCGGCGATGTCGATCAGGCGGGTCTGGGCCGACGCGGACGCGGAGCCAAGGGCGAGTCCCCCCGCCATCAGCGCCGCGGCGAAGAGGCTGCTCAGGCCCCGCGGTGATGTTTTCTGGAAGAAGCTCATTCTCTCGGCTCCGATCGCTGGTATGCTGCCACAGGCCCCTTTGGTCGGCGGGAAGATCGGATCCCGCGCGCCGGCAGGGGCGTTATTATTGGCCGTCCGGTTCCGTCAGGACCCGGTATTCGTCGCGGCGTCCGTTCCGGATGACCCCGATCGTGGTCTGCACGCGCGGTGCCGGCGGTGTCACCTTGGCGGGAACTTCGACCGGCACTTCGACCGGGACCTCGACCTCTTTGACGACCTCTTTTTCGATTATTACAGGTTCCTGGTTCTGAATGCTTGCCTCGACGCTGTCCATGCGTTCAGAAAAACCGGCAGTGAATCCTTTTAGCAACTCTTCCAGCGCGCTCAGCCGTTCCAGCTCCTCGTTGGTCTTGGGCTCTTCGGGCGCGGGGACGAGATCCTCGGCGACGTCGAGATCGCCCAGGTCGCTCAGGGTGACGCGCCGGATGTCCTCGACCTCGGTCGAGGCGATGTTGCGCAGAGCCAGCGACAGCGTGCCGATGCTGGCGCCCAGCGTCAGTTTCTGCGCCTCCTCGGTATTGACCTCGAAGGTGACGGTCCGCACCACGCTGGGCTGGTCCTTGCGGTCGTCGGCGATCTGGTCGATGGCCAGAACCTTGACCCCCTGCAGCAGCACGTCGACATAGCCCTCGTCGCCGGCGCGGCGGGAGGCGCGGGTCAGCATGACATCGACGCGGTCGCCGGGCAGAACGAAGCCGGCCACGCCCTGCACGTCGTTCACGCGGATCGACATCGCCTTCATCCCGGGGGTCACCGAGGTCGACAGTTTCGCGCGCTGGCCGGGCTCGGTGATCTTGGAGGCGAGGACCGGCTCGCCCGGCTCCATCGAGGAGACCACGAAGCGCGCGTCCTCCTCCTTGTCGCTGGTTACGATCTGGCCGACCCGCTCATAGGAGCCGCGCGGCGTGACGTCGCTGGCCCATTCGATCTCACGCAGCTTTTCGCGGGTGATCCTCTCGCCGAACTGCAGCGCCTCTTCGGCGATCACGATGGTGCGGTGTTCTTCCGCCTTGTCCGAGTCGGACTGGCGGACCTCGGAAAAGAGGCGCTGCCGCTCCTCGTTAAGCCAAGTCCGCGCGCCGACCACGGCGACCACGGCCAGGATGGCCGCGATCAGCAGGCTGAGAAGTGTGGTTGACCGCATGGAAGCTCTCCCCAGATCCCCGTTTCAAAGCCGTCTTTTGTTGATCTTGCTTGGGGATCACTGATTTGAACAGACATTTTTGACAGCTGCGGGATGAACCGGCGCCGACTGTCGTTCGTCTTGCGCGATTGAAAGGCCACGGCCCCGCGGAAAGGAAGTAGGCGCCTTCCTGCCGGAACGACGGCGGCACGAGGCCGCCGTTGCTCCTGCTTGCTCATTGACGCTGCCGTCCCCGCGATTAGCTGGGGGCGCCCAGGTCGGTGTTGCTCATCCAGTCGGCCCAGCTCTGCCAGCGCAGGCCGAGCTGCTCGCCGAACAGCAGCACAGCCGCGATCACCGCGGCGGTGAGCAGGCCCAGCAGAATGAGGTATTCCGTCAGCGCGAGGCCCTTCTCGTCGCGTTTGAACTGCGTGAAAATCGTGATCATCGTAATCAGTCTGAGCATAGCGTCCCTCCTTACCCTCAGAATACATTTTCGCCTGTGCCGGCGTCGGTGATGCTCGATGTCGAGTCTTCACCTTGTGTCCAAATTGTGCCTCAAGGCCGGTAAAGTCCTTATGATCTAAATCAAGTTTCAGCCTCAGTTTTTTCAAAGTCAACAAAACATTACCGATTGTTAATGTAATGAACCCATTGTGGCAAAACGGCCTTGATTGTTTCAGATGGGGCCGGGCGCCGACGCTCGGCGGAAGGGGGCGCCTCCGGCCCCCGGCCTCGGGTCATCGCACCAGCACGGCCTCGTCGCGTACGAAGGTGTCCAGCGTTCCGTTGCCGCCATATCCGGTGATGTCGATGATCTCGACGTCGATGGTGGAGTCGAGGGACGGGTCGGAGGGATCCCTGGCCATGGGCGAGACCAGGAAGATGCTGGCGTAGCTGTTGACGTTGAAGTCTGTCTTGCCCTGGCCGGCCTCCGACAGGCAGTCGATGATGGCGGCGAAGACCACACGCCGGTCGGGCTCGTCGCTGGGCGGCACGGCGCTGTTGACCGATGCGCTGCAGATCGGTTGGCCGCTTTCGCCCTCGCCAGCCCCCCAGGTGAACCAATCGCCCTCGTCGTCCAGGGTCTGGTTCGAGGTCTGCTGGTCGATCTCGTAGCGGTAGACGTCATAGCGCGACGGGCCAATCGCGCCGGGGCCGGACGTGTTGTAGAACGATTGATACATGTCGGCGGGCAGGGTCGCGTTGCCGTGGTTGAGTTCCCAGTAGCGGTCAGCGTCCCAGTTGCCCTCGCCGATGGTGGCGCCCAGGGCGCCCTGGGTCGGCGTGACCATGGTCTCGTTGTCGGGGAAGCCGGCGAAGATGTCATCGCCAAGGTTCGGGTCGGTCCAGGGTTCGGTGTCGCAGGCTTTGGGATTGTTCAGGTTCTTGGGGACGTAGCCCTTCCTGACGTTCAGGGCGGGGCTGAAATCCCTCGGAGAGTAGGAGGCGTCGAAAATGTCGAAGCGGACGTTGATGCCCTGCCGGATCGAGGTCGAGGCGCCGGGCTTGGTCGTGACCTGACCGGATTCGTAGCAGGTCGGGTTCGGTTCACCGGCGAAAATGTCGCGGATCGCATCCGCGCCGGGGCTGTCCTTGACCTCAAGGAAGCCGAAGTTGCCGGGCCGCTCGGTGTCGTTGCCCTTGGGGTGGAGCTTGAACAGGCGGCCATGCAGGTCGCCATTGGCGAAACCCGTCTGCAGATCGACGATCCCGTCGCCCTCGAACGGGTTGCAGATATAGAGCGGGGTCACATTGCAGGCCGCGCTCTGGGCGCGGGCCACGGCGGTCGCCGCGATCGGGATGGGCCCGACGATGCCCTCGAACACGGCGAAGATCGGCCTCAGCGGATGGTTCTGCCCGGATTTGGCCCGCACCCAGACATATTGCGCCTCGGCTTGCGTGGCCGGCTGATGCGCCGCCCGCCAGGCCGCGTCGATGGGGATGTGGTCCTCGCTGGGGATTTCGGTCAGGAAGGCGACCTCGAAATGCTCGTCGTTGCTGCCGGCATAGACGAGGTCGATATGCATGTCCCCGCCCGAGGGGGCCAGCATGTTGACGGTGTTGGTCAACTGGCCCATCGCCGCCTTCGCGCGGTCGATGGCATCGCTCCCGCCATCCAGTTCGCGCGCCCCGGCCAGCGCGACCGCGTCCGCCGTCGCATAGAGATCGGAATGGGCGTTGTTGCCGCGGCCGATGTCGATGACCAGCAGCGCGACGCCGAGCAACACGGGGATGAACAGCAACACCATGACATAGACGAAGCCGTCCTCGGATCGGGCAAACCGTTTCATGCATCCTCCTCGCCGCCGGGGGGCGGCTGACATGCGCGTGGCCGGCTGGGGCGCGGCGAAACGGGGTAGGGCGGGCCGGCTCCGGACCTGGACGATACCGCGTGTGGTTTCCATCAGATCAGCCTTGGCACCCATTTTCAAGCGGCCTCGCGCCGCTGGCGCGGGTCTAGCCGATCTGCTGCAGTGCGCGCAGCGCGAGCGTGACGCTGCCCGCGCCGAGCATGGGCGGGGCGTAGGGCACCTGGCCCTGCGCCTCGATCTCCCGCAGGCGCCGCCCGATTCGCCAGCCGCGGCGGTCCAGCCGCGGGGCGGCCTTGATCAGCACCAGCAGGAGCGCCGAGAACCCCAGCAGCAGCACGGCATAGGCGCCCAGGCCCTGCACCCCGCAGAACAGCCCCACCGGAAAGCCGAGCTTCGCGTCGCCAGCGCCCATCAGCCCCGCCAGCCAGAAGCCGAAGCCGAGGGCGAACAGGATCGCCCCGGCCAGAAGATCGCCGCGCAAAGGTGCCCAGCCCAGCGCGAGGGAGAACGGAAGGTAGAGGGCGATCAGAACCAGCACCATCGCGTTCCTGACGCGGTAGTGCTGAAAGTCGGTCCAGGCGATATGGCCGTAGACCAGGATCACGAGCGCGGAAAGTGCCAGGGCGGCCATGCCGGTTCCCCCCCCGGGGCTTGGCGGGCGCGGGGCTCAGATGCCCTTCAGATCGCCGGGCGCCCGTTTCTGGTAGTTCACCGAATTGCGGAGCAGTTCGAGGTTGTTGGCCGTGACCTCGTTCTCCGGGTCGATTTCATAGGCTTTCAGGAAATAGCTGCGCGCGGTGCGCAGGTTGCCCCGCAGCAGCTGCGAATAGCCGTAGTTGTTCAGGAACTCGACCCGGTTGCCGATGGTCGGCTGCAGCTTGCGGTAGGCATAGTCCGACTTGTCGAAGCGGCGCAGCATGTCGGCGGAGGCGGCAAAGCCCAGCCAGGCCTGCGGATCCTCGGGGGCGACGTCGATGGCCTTCTTGAACAGGCGGTAGGAGTTGCCGAAATTGCGCTCGCGGAACTGGGCCTTGGCTTCGACGAGGATCTCGTCGTTGGGGTAGTAGGCGCGGTTGGCCGTGTCCAATGTCGCCGGGGCGCCCTCGCTGAAGGACGAGAACTCACTCGTGCACGAGGCGGTCGCGATGGTAATGGCAATCAAAAGAAATGCTCGCATATCCCTCAGACCCTTTTCGGCCATATGTTTCGGATCACTCTGGCAGGGCAGGGGCACGATTTCATCCCCCGAAATACAATTTTTTGCGAGTGCGTCTGAAACGTAACAGTGCGGGGGGCGCGGCGCGCGGTGCCGGTCAGTCGGGCTCGAAGCCCTGGATCAGGCGGCGCAGCCCGAACACCGCACCGAGATAGATCGCGCCCAGCGTGACCGGCGCGGAATAGGCCAGCGTGGCGAAGCCGGTGACGCCCTGGCCCACCGAGCAGCCCATCGCGACCGCCCCGCCGATGCCCATCAGCGCCGCGCCGCCCATCTGGCGGCCCAGTTCGCGCGGGTCCTCGCAGGCCTCCCAGCGGAACATGCCCTTCAGCGTCGAGCCGAGGAAGGCGCCGGCCAGCACGCCCGCGACCGAGCCCACCGAAAAGCTCAGCCCGCCCGAGGAGGAGGTCATCAGCCAGATCAGGCTGCGGCCCAGCGTCGCGGTGAAGGTATGCCCCTCGACCGGGATCGCGCCGAAGGTGGCGTCGTGCAGCGCCGAGGTGCCCCACAGCGCGAAGCTGACCGCCAGGCCGGCGGCGACGCCCCAGGCGATCTGGCGCGGGGTCTCGCGCAGCGGCGGATGCGACAGCGCCCAGATTGCCAGCGCCGCGGAAACCAGCGTCGCGAACAGCAGCGGCGGCAGGCCGAGCTGGGCGGAGACGAAATCGGCATAGCCCTGCGGCTGCTCGGCGGTGACCTGCGGGAACAGCAGCACGCGCAGCTGCGCCAGCGGCCCGTTGAGGGTGATGAAACCGAACACCGCGACCACCATCACCACCACCAGCGAGCGCAGGTCGCCGCCGCCGAAGCGCGCCAGCGCGCCGAAGCCGCAATTGCCCGCCAGCGCCATGCCATAGCCGAACACCGCGCCGCCCACGATGCTGGCCAGCGGGTTCCATTCGATCGCGTGATAGACCGTGGCGCCGAGGTCGATCCTGCCGTCGGCGGCCAGAAGATGGGTTGAGAAGATCGCCGTGCCAAGCACGATGCCCCACATCCTGAGGCGGCGCTGGTCCTCGCCGTAGACGGCGTTCTCGATCGCGCCCAATGTGCAGAAGTCGCCCATCCGGGCGGCCAGCCCCAGCACGATGCCGGTGGCAAGGCCAATCAGCGCGGCGATTGCGCCAATCGGAATGATGTCCATGCGGGGCTCCCTGCGCTGGCCGTCGCCTGGGTCAGGCCGGGCTGCAGAACATGTCGTAGACCAGTTCGATCATCCGGCGGGCGCGGTCGTCGGCCAGCGAGTAGTAGATCGCCTTGCCCTCGCGCCGGTGCGAGACCAGCCCCTCCAGCCGCAGCCGCGCCAGCTGCTGGCTGACCGCGGCCTGGCGCGACGAGAGCAGGTTCTCCAGCTCGGTCACGGTCTTTTCGCCGGTGGACAGGTGGCACAGGATCATCAGCCGGCCTTCGTGCGACAGGGCCTTGAGGAACCCCGAGGCCGATTCCGCCTTGCTCACCATGCTGTTCGCGTCTACCGGCGCGGCGCCGTCGGAGGTCAGGTCCGCGCGCAGGTCGTAGGGATGAATCGCATCTGCCATGTCGTTCTCCCCGGCGCCGTCGGGGCCGGCGCCGTCCTCTTTCTTTCCGCTGCCGTCATCCGGCATCTGAGTCATCTTTTCATCCGATCCGCGACACATAGGGCAGAAATCGGCATTTGTCGCCCCCCATGCGCCCAATAAAGTGGCAGGCTGCGGCATTTCGCGCGGCTTCGGGCGCACATGCCGGCGCCGCGCATCAGCCCTCGCCTCCGGCGGCGGCCCATTCCGGCTCCTGCTGCAGACGCTTGCCCAGTAGCCCCCAGAAGAAATCCTCGCCGGGGTAGCCTTCCAGCCGCCAGATCTCCTGGCCGTCGCGCAGCAGCACGAAGGTCGGCGTGTAGATCGGGCGCGAGACGATCGAGACGCCCTCGGGCAGCTTGTCGCGCAGTTGCTGGGTGACAAGCGTCGCGGTCCGGCCCTCGGCGGTCTTGGGATAGATCGGCCCGATCTCGTTGTGCCACATCGTGCAATAGGCGCAGCCCTGCTGCTCGAACATCATCAGCCGCAAATCGGCGCGGCTGGCGGGGGCGAGCAGAAAAGTCGCCAGCAGGGCCAGGAGGGCAACGCGGAATATTGCATTCATCGACGGGATGTCCTTATACATCTTAAAATCGTAATATGTTTGTGCATCTTCGGCAAGGAGGTTCAGGGTGCTCGATATTTCCTTTGGCGGGGCGGCGGTTGCCGGGATTCTTTCCTTCCTCTCCCCCTGCATCCTGCCGATCGTTCCGTTCTATCTTTGTTACATGGCTGGCATTTCAATGACCGAGCTGCGCGGCGACAACACGATCGCGCCCGGCGCACAGAAGCGGCTGGTGCTTTCGGCGGTGTTCTTCGCCCTCGGGGTGACCTCGATCTTCGTCCTCCTGGGCATGGGGGCGACGGCGCTGGGGCAGGGGTTCCGCGCCTGGAAGGAGCCGCTGTCCTACGTCGCGGCGGCGATGCTGCTGGTGTTCGGGCTGCATTTCCTCGGCATCCTGCGAATCCCCTTCCTTTACCGCGAGGCGCGAATCGAGGCCAAGGCCGAGCCGACCACCATCATCGGCGCCTATCTGATGGGGCTTGCCTTCGGCTTCGGCTGGACGCCCTGCGTGGGGCCGGCGCTGGCGGCGATTCTCATGGTGGCCAGCGGCATGGGCAATATCTGGCACGGCGCGGCGCTGCTGCTGGTCTACGGGGGCGCGATGACGCTGCCCTTCGTGGTCGCGGCGCTGTTCGCCAAGCCCTTCCTGAGCTGGATGCAGCGCAACCGCAAATATCTGGGCCATGTGGAGAAGGCGATGGGGGTGATGCTGATCGTGTTCGCGATTCTCATCGCCACCAATTCGGTGTCCTACATCGCCGATTTCATGATCCGGATCTTCCCCGACTCGGCTACCATCGGGTGATCCGCGAGGGCCCGTCCGGCCGTGCCGGGGCGGGCCTTGCCCAAAGACATTGAGAAAGGGAGAGAGCGAACCATGAGACTGACCTCTGTTCTGGCCGCGGCCGTGATCGGGCTGGGCCTGCCGGCCTTCGGCGCGTCGCCGATGGGCGATGACGGGCTGCACAAGCCCGCCTGGCTGCGCGACACGTTCAAGGACATGTCCGAGGACCTGGCCGACGCCAATGCCGAGGGCAAGCGCCTGCTGATCATCTTCGAACAGCGCGGCTGCATCTACTGCAAGAAGATGCATGAAGAGGTGTTTCCCGACCCTGAAATCGAGGCGCTGATCGAGGATAACTATTTCGTCGTGCAGATGAATCTGTTCGGCGATGTCGAGGTGACGGATTTCGACGGTGAGGTGATGTCCGAGAAGGACATGGCCGTGCGCTGGGGCGTGGTGTTCACCCCCACCATGATGTTCATGCCCGATGTGGCCCCCGAGAGCGGCACCGCCGCGCAGGCCGCCGTGGTGACGATGCCGGGCGCCTTCGGCAAGGGCACCACCAAGAGCCTGCTGAACTGGGTCCTGGAAAAGGGCTATGAGGGTGACGAGCACTTCCAGAAGTACCTGGCAAGGAAGCTCGCCGAGGACCGATAATGGCGTTTCTTTGATGCATGTTTGTTTCGGCAACAAAGGTGCGTCAAAGAGTCATTCGTCAAGTATGCAAAAAATTAGATTTGATGTTGCATGCCATCGTGTACCTCCATTAGGTTTTGCCGAAGGGAAAAGAGACCGGGAGGAGTCTTTATGAAACGCGCAATCCTGAGTGCTGCATGCCTGTTCGCAGGCGCGAGCCTCGTATCGGCCGCAGAAGTGGCCCCGCTGGACGTCAAGTTCGATGACTACGGTGCGGTCGAGCAATCGCTGACCGGCGTCGCCGGGGATCCGGCCAATGGCCGCAAGGTGATGGGCACCAAGAGCCTCGGCAACTGCGTCTCGTGCCACGCGATCAGCGAGATGGCTGAGGATGTGCCATTCCACGGGGAGGTCGGCCCGGTGCTGGACGGCGTTGCCGACCGTTGGAACGAGGCAGAGTTGCGCGGCATCGTCGCCAACTCGAAAAAGACCTTCGAGGGCACCGTCATGCCCGCCTACTACCAGACCACCGGCTACAACCGGCCCGGTGACGCTTACACGGGCAAGGCCGCGAAATCCGATCCGATGCCGCCGCTGCTGTCGGCGCAGCAGATCGAGGATGTCGTCGCTTACCTGATGACGCTTAAGGAGGAGTGATCCGCAGGGATCCTCTGCTGAACAAGGAGAAAGAAATGGAACTGACAAGACGTGGGGCAATCGCTCTGGGCGCCGCAGCAGCGGCCACCCTGGCTCTGCCCATCCGCGCCCTGGCTGCCGTTGACGAGAGCATCGCGGCCTTCACCGGCGGTGCCGAAATCGGCGAAGGTGGCGTGACGCTGACCTCGCCCGAGATCGCTGAAAACGGCAACACCGTTCCGATCAGCGTCGACGCACCCGGCGCGGTTTCGATTCTGGTGCTGGCCTCGGGCAACCCGACCCCGGCCGTCTGCACCTTCAACTTTGGCCCGGCGGCGGCGTCGCAATACGCATCGACCCGTATCCGTCTGGCCGGCACGCAGGACGTGATCGCCATTGCCAAGATGGCCGATGGCAGCTTCGTGCGCGCTCAGAATACCGTCAAGGTCACCATCGGCGGCTGCGGCGGCTAATCTCAGGAGAACAGAACAAATGGCATCTGGTGTTAAACCCCGCGTCAAGGTCCCGAAATCGGCTGCTGCCGGCGAATCGGTGTCCATCAAGACGCTGATCAGCCACACGATGGAATCGGGCCAGCGCAAGGATGGCGACGGCAACCTGATCCCGCGCTCGATCATCAACCGCTTCACCTGCGACTTCAACGGCCAGAACGTCATCGACGTGACGCTTGAGCCGGCGATCTCGACCAACCCCTACTTCGAATTCGAGGCCCGCGTCGATGCGGCCGGTGAATTCAAGTTCACTTGGTACGACGACGACGGTTCGGTCTACGAAGACGCGAAATCGATCGCGATCGGCTAAGCGATTGTTTCATACAGGGAGGAAACGCATGAAACTCAAATCGCTCACATCCGCACTGGCAGTGCTCGCGCTCAGCGCGGGCGCTGTCGCCGCGGCTGAAGATTCGGAGCTGATCATCAACGGCGACATCGAGATCGTGACCCGGACCAAGGCGCCGGCGCACATGGAGAATATCGATGAGATCCGTTCGGGCTGGACCTTCCGTTCGGAAGAGACCCAGGCCCTGCAGATGGACGACTTCGACAATCCGGGCATGATCTTCGTCGATCAGGCGCGGGAAACCTGGGATCAGGTCGATGGCTCCGAAGGCAAGTCCTGCGCTTCCTGCCACGGCACGCCGGAAGAGGGAATGGCCGGCGTCCGCGCGGTTTATCCGAAGTGGAACGAAGCCGCGGGCGAACTGCGCACGCTGGAGATGCAGATCAACGACTGCCGCGAGAACCGCATGGGCGCCGAGAAATGGGGTTGGAATGCCGGCCCGATGGTGAACATGACGGCGCTGATCTCCGTTCAGTCGCGCGGCATGCCGGTGAACGTCGCCATCGACGGCCCGGTTCAGGAGATCTGGGAGAAGGGCAAGGAGATCTACTACACGCGCTTCGGCCAACTGGATCTCTCCTGCGCCAACTGCCACGAGCAGAACTACGACAACCTGATTCGTGCAGACCATCTCAGCCAGGGGCAGATCAACGGCTTCCCGGCCTATCGTCTGAAGAACGCCAAGCTGAACTCGATCCACAACCGCTTCAAGGGTTGTGTCCGCGACACCCGTGCCGAGACCTTCAAGGAAGGCTCGCCCGAGTTCATCGCGCTCGAGCTCTACGTCGCCTCGCGCGGCAACGGCCTGTCGGTCGAGGGCCCGTCGGTCCGCAACTAAGCTTTTCCTCCCCGCGCGGGGCTTCCTCGCGCGGGGTATTCGTTAGTTCCTTTACTGGCCCCTGACGACTGGCACGCGCAGCGTGAGCCGGCCGGACAGGGGCATCTTGAACGGAGAGACGACGGACATGATTTCGCGGAGAGACTTCCTGCAAGCCACTGTGGCCGCTTCGGCCATCTATGGCGCAAGCGGTATCGGCAACTGGGCCAAACTGGCGGCCCAGCAGGCTATGACTCAGGACGAATTGCTGAAGTTCGACACTTTCGGCAACGTCACGCTGGTGCATGTTACCGATATTCACGCCCAAGCCAAGCCCATTTGGTTCCGCGAGCCCGAGATCAATCTCGGCGTGGGCGCGGTGAACGGTCTGCCGCCGCATGTCACCGGCGCCGACTTCCTGAAACTGTTCAACATGACCGCGGGCACGCCCGAGGCCTATGCCCTGACCTATGAGGATTTCGTTTCTCTGGCAAAGGGTTACGGCAAGATGGGCGGGCTTGACCGCGTCGCCACCGTGCTGAACGCGATCCGCGCCGACCGTCCCGACGCGCTGCTGCTCGACGGCGGCGACACCTGGCACGGCTCCTACACCTGCCTGAAGACCGACGGCCAGGACATGGTCAACATCATGAACGCGCTCAAGCCCGACGCGATGACCTCGCACTGGGAATTCACCCTGGGCAGCGACCGCGTGAAAGAGATCGTCGAGGGGCTGGACTTCCCGTTCCTGGGTGCCAACATCTTCGACGCCGAATGGGACGAGCCCGCCTTCGAGCCTTACAAGATGTTCGAGCGCGGCGGCGCCAAGATCGCCGTGATCGGTCAGGCCTTCCCCTATCTGCCCATCGCCAACCCGAAATGGATGTTCCCCGAATACTCCTTCGGCATCCGCGAGGAGCGCATGAACGAGGTGGTGCAGGAAGTGCGCGATGCCGGCGCCGACCTGGTGGTCGTGCTGTCGCACAACGGCTTCGACGTGGACCGCAAGATGGCGGCGCAGGTCCAGGGCATCGACGTGATCCTGACCGGCCACACCCATGACGCGCTGCCCGAGCCGGTGATGGTCGGCGAGACCATGCTGATCGCCTCGGGCTCGAACGGCAAGTTCGTCACCCGCCTCGACCTCGACGTGCGCAACGGTCAGCTGATGGGCTTCCGCCACAAGCTGATCCCGATCTTCTCGGACGTGATCGAGGCCGACAAGGACGTTGCCGCCGTGATCGACGCCGAGCGCGCGCCCTTCAAGGCCGAGCTGGAAGAGGTCCTGGGCACCACCGACAGCCTGCTTTACCGTCGCGGCAACTTCAACGGCACCTGGGACGACCTGATCTGCAACGCGCTGATCGACGAGCGCGAGGCCGATATCGCCATGTCGCCCGGCTTCCGCTGGGGCCCGAGCCTGCTGCCGGGCGAGCCGATCACCCGCGAGGACCTGTTCAACGCGACTTCGATGACCTACCCGAACGCCTACCGCTCGGAGATGACCGGCGAGACCATCAAGGTGATCCTCGAGGACGTGGCCGACAACCTGTTCAACCCCGATCCCTACTACCAGCAGGGCGGCGACATGGTGCGGGTCGGCGGCATGGGCTACCACATCGACGTGAGCAAGCCGCAGGGCCAGCGGATCACCAACATGACCCTGCTGAAGACCGGCGAGGCCGTCGACCCGGCCAAGACCTATGTGGTCTCCGGCTGGGCCAGCGTGAACGAAGGCACCGAGGGGCCGGCGATCTGGGATGTGGTCGAGACCTACATCAAGCGTCACGGCACCGTGCACGTCGATCCCAACAAGTCGGTGCAGGTCACCGGCGCGTAACCCTTGAACCGGGGTGGGGCCCGCGCGGCACCGCCCCAGCAACCCATCATCTCTGCACGCAAAGTGCTGATCTCTGCAGGAGGTTGGAGAAATGACTGACAAGTCTGGACCCTCGACCACCCGGCGCGGCTTCATGAAAGCCGGTCTCGCCGCGGGGGGCGCGGTTGCCGCCGGCGGCGCCGCACATGCAGCGGGCGACCCGCTGATCACCGAAGTCCAGGAATGGGCCTCGATCACGGGCGAGGGCGTCGACGCCACGCCCTACGGCCTGCCGATCCGCTTCGAATCGGACGTGGTGCGCCGCAACGTGGAATGGCTGACCGCCGACACGATCTCGTCGATCAACTTCACGCCGATCCACGCGCTTGACGGCACGATCACGCCGCAGGGCTGCGCCTTCGAGCGTCACCACTCGGGCGCGATCGAACTGAGCAAGGACGACTACCGGCTGATGATCAACGGCCTGGTCGACACGCCGCTGGTCTTCACCTACGAAGACCTGGAGCGTTTCCCGCGGGAAAACCGCGTGTATTTCTGCGAATGTGCCGCCAACACGGGCATGGAATGGGCCGGCGCGCAGCTGAACGGCGCGCAGTTCACCCACGGCATGATCCACAACATGGAATACACCGGCATCCCGCTGCGCACGATCCTCGAAGAGGCCGGCATCCAGGCCGGCGCCAAGTGGATCTATGTCGAGGGCGCCGACGCCTCGTCGAACGGCCGCTCGATCCCGCTGGAAAAGGCGCTGGACGACGTGATGATCGCGTTCAAGGCCAACGGCGAAGCCCTGCGCAAGGAGCACGGCTACCCGGTGCGCCTCGTGGTTCCGGGCTGGGAAGGCAACATGTGGGTCAAGTGGCTGCGCCGCGTCGAAGTGACCGACGCCCCGGTGGAAAGCCGCGAAGAGACCTCGAAATACACCGACACGCTGGCCGACGGCACCTCGCGCAAATGGACCTGGGAGATGGACGCCAAGTCGGTCATCACCTCGCCCAGCCCGCAGTCGCCGATCAAGCATGGCCCCGGCCCGCTGGTCATCACCGGCCTGGCCTGGTCGGGCCGCGGCACCATCCCGCGCGTCGACGTCACCACCGACGGCGGCAAGACCTGGCACAAGGCTCGCATGGACGGCGTCAGCCTGAACAAGGCGCTGCACCGTTTCTACCTGGAAATCGAATGGGACGGCTCGGAGATGTTCCTGCAAAGCCGTGCCCATGACAGCACCGGCTATGTGCAGCCGACCAAGGCCCAGCTGCGCGAGGTGCGCGGCCTGAACTCGATCTATCACAACAACTGTATCCAGACTTGGTGGGTCAAGTCGAACGGGGAGGCAGAGAATGTCGAAATTTCGTAATCTGGTGATCTGCACGGCGCTGGCCTCGGCGCTGGCCGCGGGCCCCGCTCTGGCCGGCAAATACGGCCTTGGCCGCCCGGCCACCCCGGACGAGATCGCAGCCTGGAACAAGGACGTGCGCCCCGACGGCACCGGCCTGCCCGAGGGCTCGGGTTCGGTCGAGGACGGCGAGATGATCTTCGCCGAGAACTGCGCCGTCTGCCACGGCGACTTCGCCGAGGGCGTGGGCAACTGGCCGAAACTGGCCGGCGGCCAGGACACGCTGGACCACCAGGACCCGCTGAAGACCGTGGGCTCCTACTGGCCCTACCTGTCGACCACCTGGGACTATGTGAACCGCTCGATGCCCTTCGGCAACGCGCAGACGCTGAGCCCCGACGAGGTCTATGCGATCGTCGCCTACATCCTCTACTCCAACGACCTCGTGGACGATGAGTTCGTGCTGTCGAAGGAGAACTTCCTCGAGGTCGAGATGCCGAACGCCGATGGCTTCATCATCGACGACCGTCTCGAGGCGGAGGCGCATTTCTGGAACCCCGAGCCTTGCATGGAAAACTGCAAGGAGAGCGTGGAAATCACCATGCGCGCCGCGGTTCTGGACGTGACCCCGCAGGAGGAAGGCACCGAAGAGGCCGCGGCCGAGCCCGCCGCCACCGAGGAGGCCGCCCCGGTCGAGGCCGCCGCAACCGAGGCGCCGGCCGCCGCGGCAGTGGCCGCCGTCGATCACGAGCTGATCGAGGACGGCGAGAAGGTCTTCAAGAAGTGCAAGGCTTGCCACCAGGTCGGCGACGACGCCAAGCACCGCACCGGCCCGATCCTGAACGGCGTGGTCGGCCGCACCGCCGGCACCGCCGAGGGCTTCAAATACTCGGGCGGCGTCGTGGACGCCGGCGCGGGTGGCCTGGTCTGGACCCCCGAGAAACTGGACGAGTTCCTGTCCAATCCGAAGGGCTACATCCAGGGCAACAAGATGTCCTTCGCCGGCCTCAAGAAGGACGAGGACCGCGCCGCGGTCATCGCCTACCTGAGCACCTTCCAGTAATCGCGACGTCACGCGATCTTGCGGGCGGCCCTGGCGGGCCGCCCGTTTGCGTTCCGGGCGGAGCCTCTCAAGCCGTTCGATGAATTGGCCCGTCTCGCGCGGCGGCCGGGACGCGCGCGCCGCGCTGCGCGAACAGGCGGGTGGGGCAACGGTCTTGGCGGTGGGGCGCGATGCCGGGCGCGTGCAGCCGGAACGGGCACCATCCGGCCCTTTCGCCGGGCCGCCACAGGCGGCCTCTGCCCTCGTCGCGAGGTCCGCCCGTCCTGCCTGGAAGGCGCCGTCACGCGAAGGGGGCGAAGCCGCCGTATCTTCCGCCCAGAAACACCAGCGGCGCGCCCTCGCGCTGCACCGCCTCCAGGACGCGCCCGACAATGATCGCGTGATCGCCGCCGTCGTGCACCGCCTCCTGCCGGCACAGGAACCGCGCCAGCACCCCCTCCAGCAACGGCACCCCGCCGGGGCCGGCCCGCCAGTCGAGCCCCTCGAACCCGTGGCCCGCGCGCGCGAAGCGGCGCGCCAGCGGCTCCTGCTCCGCGGTGAGCACATGGATGGCGTAATCCTGCGCCGCGCGGAACGCGGCGAACCGGGCCGAGCGTTTCGCCGGCGACCACAGCACCAGCGGCGGATCGAGCGAGACCGACGCGAAGCTGTTGGCCGTGATCCCCAGCGGCCCGCCGGGCGCCTGTGTGGTGACCACCGCCACCCCGGTGGCGTAGCGCCCCAGGCACTGGCGCAGGGCAAGGGCGTTCGTCGATCCCGGTTCGAATGCGTCCACCTCAGCTCACCCTTCCGCCTTTGTGACATTGCGCGGCCCGCGCCGCCCTGAGGCAGTTAGCATGTTCGACGAGCAGGGCAAACGTCCCGCGCCGCCCGGCGTCGTTACAAAAGCTTCAGCAAACTGCAACGGCCCCGTCGTCCGCGGCCTGTATCCGGCCCCAAGTGGCTGCAAAGGGGACGATATGCTGCTTAGCGTCGAGACCGTGACCAAGACCTTCGGCCGGAATGTCGCCGTGGACAACGTCTCCTTCACGGTGGACCGGCCCGCCTTCGTGGGCATCATCGGGCGCTCGGGGGCGGGGAAATCAACCTTCCTGCGGATGGTGAACCGCCTGACCGACGCCAGCGCCGGCGCCATCCGCTTCGAGGGGCGCGATATCCTCGGGTTGCAGGGCCGTGACCGGCGCGCCTGGCAATCCGACTGCGCGATGATCTTCCAGCAGTTCAACCTGGTGCCGCGCATGGACGTGGTGTCCAACGTGCTGCATGGCACGCTGAACCGGCGCTCTTCCCTCGCCACCGTCTTCAATCTCTTTCCCCGGGCCGACATCCACCGCGCCATCGACCTCCTCGACCGGCTGGGCATCGCCGAGCAGGCCGCCAAGCGCGCCGAGGCGCTGTCGGGCGGCCAGCAGCAGCGCGTCGCCATTGCCCGCGCCCTGATGCAGGACCCCAGGATCATCCTGGCCGACGAGCCCATCGCCAGCCTCGACCCGATGAACGCGCAGGTGGTGATGGAGGCGCTCTACCGCATCAACCGCGAGGACGGGCGCATGGTCATTGCCAACCTGCACACGCTGGACACCGCGCGGCGCTATTGCGACCGGGTGATCGGGATGCGCGACGGCCGCATCGTGTTCGACGGCACGCCCGCGCAGCTGACCACCGGGGTCGCGCGCGACATCTACGGCGCCGACGCAAGCTTCACCGAATCCGCCACCTCGACCTCGCTCGACGCGCTGAACACCCCTGCGCCGGGCAGGCTGCGGACGCCGGAGACCATCTGAGATTTCATCCGTCCCGGCGCACCGGCGGGGCAAGTTCAACCTGGAGAAAGACGATGAAAAGACTGCTCGCGGCCCTCGTGGCCACCACCGCCCTGGCCGGCCCCGCCCTCTCGGAAAGCCACGGCGGCGGGATCACCGAATTCCGCATCGGCATCCTCGGCGGCGAGAACGCCCAGGACCGCCTGAACTCGAACGAGTGCCTGCGCGCCAAGACCGAGGAACTGCTGGGCGTCGAGACCAAGCTGTTCGCGCCGGCCGACTACAACGGCGTGATCCAGGGCCTGCTGGGTGGCACCATCGACATGGCCTGGCTGGGCGCCTCGGGCTATGCCAAGACCTATCTCGAAGACCCCGAGGCGGTCGAGCCGGTGCTGGTCAAGGTCAACGTCGACGGCAGCTACGGCTACCATTCCATCGGCTTCGCCCGCAAGGACAGCGGCATCGCCTCGCTCGCCGACGTCAAGGGCAAGGTCTTCGGCTTCGGCGATCCCAACTCGACCAGCGGCTACCTGATCCCCTCGATCGAGATCCCGGCCGAGATCGGCGCCTCGATGCAGTCGGGCGACTATTTCGGCGAGGTGAAGTTCACCGGCGGTCACGAGCAGACCATCGTCGCCGTGAACAACGGCGACGTGGACGCCGGCGTGACCTGGGCCGACGGTCTGGGCAACTGGGAGGACGGCTACAACTCGGGCGCGCTGCGCAAGGCGGTGGATGCGGGCCTCATCGACATGAACGACCTGGTCGAGATCTGGCGCTCCAAGCCGATCCCGGAAGGCCCGGTCGTGCTGCGCAAGGTCCTGCCCGAGGACACGAAGGTCAAGGTGACCGCGCTGATGGCCTCGCTCGCCTCGATGGACCCCGATTGCTACTACGGCGTGGCCGCGGGTGACTCCAAGGGCTTCATGCCGATCGGCCACGACGCCTATCTCTCGATCATCGAGGCGCGCAAGGCCAAGTCGAACTGAGGTTTCCAACCTTCCGACGGGTCCCGCGCCGCGCGGGGCCCGTTTCCCATCCGAAAGCAGAAAGATGGCAGAACCCCTTGTCGGACCCCACGGGGGCAGCCCCGACATCCGCGACCACTACATGGTCCTGACCCGCCGCAAGCGCATGTATGGCGGCCTCGCGCTGGCGATCTTCGCCGCGCTGATGGCCTCCGGCTTCGTCCTGGCCGAGGACCGCAACGCGGGCGGCTTCCGGGACGGCATCGCCAATGTCTTCGACTTCCCCGCGCAGGTGGTGGGCGAGGCCTGGGAAAAGGCCGACCTGCTGCCCGGGCATCTGCTGCATTTCTTCCCCGCGCTGGTCGAGACCGTCAACATCGCCGCCGTCTCCACGCTGGTCGGCGCGCTCTGCGCGCTGGTGCTGTCGCTGCTCTCCACCCGCGGGCTGGCGCGCTTTCCCCGGCTGATCCCGGCGTTCCGCCGCGGCATGGACATCATGCGCGCCATCCCTGAGATCGTGATCGCGCTGGTGCTGATCTTCGTGCTCGGCGGCGGCCCGGTGCCGGCGATGATCGCCATCGCCGTCCACACCGCCGGCGCGCTGGGCAAGCTGTTTTCCGAGGTGAACGAGAACGCCTCGCTCAAACCCGTCGAGGGGCTGGAATCGGTTGGTGCCACCTGGATCCAGCGGATGTGGCTGGGCGTGATCCCGCAGGTCGCGCCCAACTATCTCAGCTACGCGCTGCTGCGCTTCGAGATCAATATCCGCGCCTCGGCCATCCTCGGCTTCGTCGGCGCCGGCGGCATCGGCTACGAGCTGAAGAACGCCATGTCCTGGGGGCAGGGCAAGTTCGACGAGGCCGCAGCGATCTTCCTGCTGCTCTTCGGCGCGATCGTCGCCTTCGACCAGATCTCCGGCCATCTCCGCAACAGGCTCACCACCGGAGGCCGGGCATGACCGACGCCACCGCCCTGCTCAAGGACGAGGCCGACCGCCTCTTCGCCGGCAAGCGCCTGCTGGCCTTCGCCGTCCCGGCCGCGATCCTCGCCTATCTCGCCTGTGTCTTCGTCGCCTTCGACATCCCCGGGCTCTACGACCGCGCGCGCATGGACAATGCCCGCGCGTTGGCCGCCGACAGCTACAGCTACAAGACCCATGTCGCCCGCGACAACCGCACCGGCGAGCTGACCATCGCCATCGAGGGCGAGCGCAAGGGGACCTATCCGCCGGGCACCGCGCCCGATTGGGTCAGCCTGGGCAATGACACGGTGATCGACCTCGGCGGCGGCCATGTGGTGACCTATGCCGGCGAGGCGGTGCGCTACGACGTGCCCGGCTTCGGCCCGATCCTGGCCGCGCCGGGCGCGCGCGGCGTCGAGACCAACCTGAGTGGCAATCTGCCCGGCTGGATCAGCCTGTCGAAAAACCGCCTTGCCGTAGCCACCGAGGCCGGCCGCCTGACCGTCACCCGCAATCGCACCGAGGTGTTCCGCTATTTCACCGGCTGGGAGCTGTTCTTCTTCACCCTCGACAGCCCCTATCACGGCGCCGCGCTGAGCGAGATCCTCGCCGGCGTGCGGCTGGACCCCGCGCGCCCCAATATCGTCGGCGCGGCGCAGGATTTCTGGTCCAACCCCATGTGGCGCCACGGCGAGGTCGCCTGGGCGATCTTCGAAACCGTTCTGATGGCCTTTCTCGGCACCATGGGGGCGGCGCTGATCGCCCTGCCGCTGGCCTTTCTCGCGGCCCGCAATTTCGCGCCGCTGCGCGCGCTGCGCTTCGGCATGCGCCGGGTCTTCGACTTCCTGCGCGGGGTGGACGGGCTGATCTGGACGATCGTGCTCAGCCGCGCCTTCGGCCCCGGTCCGATGACCGGTGCGCTGGCGATCCTGCTCACCGACACCGGCAGCTTCGGCAAGATGTTCTCCGAGGCCTTGGAAAACGTCGACGCGAAACAGATCGAGGGGGTGCAGTCCACCGGCGCGCGCCCCGTGCAGCGCTACCGCTTCGGGGTGATCCCTCAGATCACGCCGGTGCTGCTCAGCCAGGTGCTCTACTACCTCGAATCCAACACCCGCAGCGCCACCATCATCGGCGCCATCACCGGCGGCGGCATCGGCTTGCTTCTGACCCAGGCGATGATCACCCAGAAGGACTGGGAGGAGGTCAGCTATTACATCGTGTTGATCGTGCTGATGGTGATGCTGATGGACTGGCTCTCCGGCTGGCTGCGCCGCCGCCTGATCCGCGGCGATGCGGGCGGGCACTGACACGCCCCCTTCTTCTTGGCAAAAATACTCAAAACGGCGGTGCGCTCGCCGCCGTCGCAACGCTGGAGGTTCCGATGCCCCGCCTGAACCCGGACAAACCCGTCATCCATCCCGACTGCACCCTCACCGACAGCCGTTTCGGCCGCTATGTCGAGATCGGGCAGGGGTCGCGCGTGGCCTATTCCGCGCTTGACGACTATTCCTATTGCGACCGCTACGCCGACATCGCCAACGCGACGATCGGCAAGTTCGCCAATATCGCCAGCTTCACCCGGATCGGGCCCACCGATCACCCGATGGGAAACGCCTCGCTGCATCACTTCCTCTACCGCTCCCACGATTACTGGGACGACGCGGAGCGGGACGACGCCTTCTTCGCGCACCGAAAAAGCCGCCGCACCGAGATCGGCCACGACACCTGGATCGGCCATGGCGCCGTGATCCGGCCCGAGCTCAGCATCGGCCACGGCGCGGTGGTGGCGGCGGGCGCGGTCGTGACCGGGGACGTGGCCCCCTACATGATCGTGGCCGGCGTGCCCGCCCGGCCCCTGCGCGCGCGGTTTCCGCGGGCCGTGGCCGAGCGTCTGATGCAACTCGCCTGGTGGGATTGGGATCACGCCCGCCTGCGCGCCGCGCTGGAGGATTTCCGCGCGCTGCCCGCCGAGGCGTTCCTGGAGAAATACGAAGGGACGGGGAGGGGGGCATAGCGCCACGCCGACGGTTCCCGCCCGGCGGTCACGCCGGCCGGCGCCTCCGCCCCGCCCCCGGCGGGCGCCTCTCGCCCATCTGCGAGGCATGGCTGGACGGGGTATCGCCCAGGAAAAGGGGGCCTTCAGGCGGGTTGACGCCTCACTCCGCCGCCATGTCCAAGCCCGAGATGCGGCCGGCGAAGCGATGCGCGGCCTCGCCCGAGAGGTAGCTCAGCCGCCCGCCCGAGATGGTCATCTCCACCGTCCGGCTGGCCGCGTTGATCACCGCCAGGTCGGCACGCCGGCCATAATCCAGCCGCCCGCGGTCGGGCAGACGCAGGATCTCCGCCGGCCGCGTCGATATCATCGCCCAGGCGCGCGGCAGATCCATCACGCCCTCGTCGGCCAGCCGCCAGGCGGCATGGGCGAGCGAGGGGTAGTGGTAATCCGACACCAGCGCGTCGCAGAGCCCTTCGCGGATCAGGTCCATCGCCGCCACGTTGCCCGATTGCGAGCCGCCGCGCACCACGTTCGGCGCGCCCATCAGCACCGGGTCGTTCATCGCCCTGGCCGCTGCTGCGGCGCGGCGCGCGGTGGGAAACTCGGCGATCCGGGCGCCGATCATGGAATAGCCTTCGCGGGTCTCGCCGTCGGGATCGTCATGGCTGCCATAAGCCACGCCCAGCCGGTCGAAGGCTTCGGCCAGCCGGCACAGGTGGCGCGGCACCTCTGCGGCGCGGGCCAGCGCGGCCTCGGCCAGCGCCAGATGTTCCTCGGCGCTTCGCCCGGTCTGCCGCGCCCAGATCCGGACCACCTCGTGCTTTTCCCGGGCGCCGTCCGGGATCTCGGGCAGGTGGTTGTTGAACACCACATAGTCGATCCCGTGCCGCTCGACCGCGGCCAGCAGGCGCGGGCCGCTGTCCACCAGATGGGTCTCGCAGCGGATCTGCAGGCGCAGGTCGCTCAGCGCCCGCGGCCGGTAGGCGTCGAGCGCGGCCATCAGCCGCTCGGCCTGGTCGGGGCCGCGCTGCCCCCCCTCCCAGGACCAACCCTGGGCCAGCCAAGCGGTGGTGACGCCGTTCGCCGCGGCCTCGCGGTCGGTGCTGGCCAGCCCCAGCTCCAGCGCGAAGGGGGCGCCGGGGCGGGGCGCGACATGGCGCTCGAAGGCGTCGCCGTGCAGGTCGATGATGCCGGGCAGGATCAGGTAGCCCCTGAGATCCACCTCGGGCAGCGGGCCCTTGGTGATCCGACCATCGGCGATCGCCAGCGAGCGCTGCTGCATCTCGCCGTCGCGCAGGATCGTGGCACCGGTGAAGCGCAGGGGAGGAAGGAACGGGGGCATCGGCGGCTCATCTGTGGACTTTGGGTTGTGGATAACCCGGATCTGTATCGCCGATGTGACAGAAAGCCCCGGAAAACAACCTATTCCGGCGTCACCACCAGGCTCACGCGGTCGCCGGCGAACCAGGTGCGCCCGTATTCCACCGGCCGGCCCGCGGGATCGACATTCACGCTGACCGTGCGCAGGACGGGCGCGCCCTCGGCGATCCGCAGGTGCAGCGCCTGGGTCGCGGTCGCGCCCTGAGCCGTCAGCCGGGTCGAGGCGCGGGTGTAGTCGTCGAGCCCCGCGCGGGCCAGCGCCGCGGTGATCGAGCGGGTCTCCTCCAGCGCCGCCAGAAGCCCCGGAAAACGCGCCGCCGGAAAAACCGACCGGAACAGCGCCAGCGGCGCGCCGTCGGCCAGCGACAGCCCCTCGAAGACATGCACCGGCGCGCCGGTCTCCAACGTCAACGCCTCGGCCTCGCGCGCGTCGGCGGGGCGGGTCTCCAGCCGCAGGACCTGCCGTTCGGCCGTCTGCCCCGCGGCCGCGAGATTCTGGTGGAACCGCACCCGCCGCCCGATCGGATAATCGGTCGGCTGCGCGGCGACGAACACGCCCGCGCCGCGGCGGGCGTGCACCAGACCACGCGCGCCCATCTCGGCCAGCGCCCGGCGCACCGTGTGGCGGTTGACGCCGAACCGCCGCGCCAGCGCCGCCTCGGTGGGCAGCTTGTCGCCGGGGCGATAGTGGCCCTCGCCGATCTCTGCGGTCAGGGCGGCGGCGATGGACTTCCAGATCGGGGTGCGGGCCATGCTGTCACCAAAATTTCACACCGCCGCGCTTGTGCGACTCGGGGGGCGGGCGTAAGAATTTGTCTAGTTGTATATAAATCTAGACAAATCGGCAAGCTGTCTACATGGGCAAGATCGACACGAGACAGGGCTGGATCAGCCTGCTGGCCAAGGCCCCGGCCGGGGCGCTGGCGCGGCGCTGGGCGGCGCTGGGCCTTTCACCCGGCTTCACTTGGCTGCGTGCGCCCGAGATCGGCGGCGTGATGGTGCGCGGCCGCATGGGCGCCACCGGCGCGCCCTTCAACCTCGGAGAGATGACCGTGACCCGCTGCGCCCTGCGGCTTGAGGGCGGAGCGGTGGGCCACGCCTATGTGCAGGGCCGCGACAAGGCCAAGGCCGAGCAGGCGGCGCTGCTGGACGCGCTCATGCAGACCGATGCCGCCGCGGAGGTGCGCGAGAAGGTGCTGGAGCCTCTCGCCGCCGAGTTGGAGGCCGCCGCCGCCACCCGCGCGGCCAAGGCTGCGGCGACGAAGGTCGCGTTCTTCACCATGGTGCGGGGAGAGGACTGATGGACACGCAATCCCTGACAGGTGGTTTCGCGGACGCCCCGGTGGAGGCCGCCCGCGCCTTCCGCGCCGCGCTGCAGGCGATGGCCCGGCCCGGCCGGATCGAGGCCATCGCCGGCGCCACGCCGCCCGCGCCGCTGTCGCCCGCAGCGGGCACGCTGCTGCTGACGCTGGCCGATGCCGAGACGCCGGTTCACCTGGCGCCCTCGCATGACCGGCCAGCGCTGCGCGACTGGCTGACCTTCCACACCGGCGCGCCGCTGGTGGGGCCGGGCGAGGCGGTCTTTGCCGTTGGCGCTTGGGCCGCGCTTCAGCCGCTCGACGCCTACCGCATCGGCGTGCCGGACTATCCCGATCGTTCGGCCACGCTGATCGTGGAGATGGAGGGCCTTTCTGCGCTGCGCGCCCGGCTGACTGGCCCCGGCATCAAGGACGTGGCCGCGCTCAGCCTGCCGGACATCGCGGCCTTCCAGCGCAATGCGCTGCTGTTTCCGCTGGGGCTGGATTTCTACTTCACCGCCGGCGACAGGCTGGCCGCGCTGCCCCGCACGACGAAGGTGGAGGCTGACTGATGTATGTCGCAGTGAAAGGCGGCGAGCGCGCCATCGACAATGCGCATTCCTGGCTGGCCGAGGAGCGGCGCGGCGACACAGCCATCGCCGAGCTGTCGGTCGGACAGATCCGCGAGCAGCTGGCGCTGGCCGTCAACCGGGTGATGGCCGAGGGCTCGCTCTACGATCCCGACCTTGCCGCGCTGGCGATCAAGCAGGCGCGCGGCGACCTGATCGAGGCGATCTTCCTGATCCGCGCCTATCGCACCACGCTGCCGCGCATCGGCCATTCGCGCCCGTTGGGCACCGGCGCGATGGCCTGCGACCGCCGCATCTCGGCCACCTTCAAGGACGCGCCGGGCGGGCAGGTGCTGGGGCCGACCTTCGACTATACCCACCGCCTGCTGGAATTCCGGCTGGCCGCCGACGGCGCGGTGCCGCCCACGGCCGAGGCCGAACCGCAGCAGGGGCCGGTGCCGCATATCACCGGCTTTCTCAACCGCGACGGGCTGATCGAGGAAGAGACGGCCAGCGACGAGCCCCCGCGCGACCTGACGCGCGAGCCGCTGGAGTTCCCCGCCTCGCGCGCGCTGCGGTTGCAGGCGCTGGCCCGCGGCGACGAGGGGTTCGTGCTGTCAATGGCCTATTCCACCCAGCGCGGCTACGGCCGCAACCACCCTTTCGTGGGCGAGCTGCGGGTGGGGCAGGTGGCCGTGGAGATGGACATCCCCGAGCTCGGCTTCGCCGTCGAGATCGGCGAGATCACCCTCACCGAGTGCGAGACGGTGAACCAGTTCAAGGGCTCCAAGACCGAGCCGCCGCAATTCACACGCGGCTACGGCCTGACCCTCGGCCATACCGAGCGCAAGGCGATCTCGATGGCGCTTGTCGACCGCGCGCTGCGCTGGAAGGAACTGGGCGAGGACAATGTGGGCGCCCCGGCGCAGGACGAGGAATTCGTGCTGAGCCATGCCGACAACATCCAGGCCACCGGCTTCCTCGAGCACATAAAACTTCCGCATTATGTGGACTTCCAGTCCGAACTTGAACTGGTGCGCAAACTGCGCGCCGAGGCGGGGCAGGCAGGTGAGGCCCGGACATGACCGACCTGAACCAATATAATTTCGCCTATCTCGACGAGCAGACAAAGCGGATGATCCGCCGCGCGCTGCTCAAGGCGCTGGCGATCCCCGGCTACCAGGTGCCCTTCGCCAGCCGCGAGATGCCGATGCCCTATGGCTGGGGCACCGGCGGCGTGCAGGTGTCGGCCGCCTGCCTGACGCCAGAGGACCGGTTCAAGGTGATCGACCAGGGCGCCGACGACACCACCAACGCGGTCTCGATCCGCAAGTTCTTCGAACGCACCGCCGGCGTGGAAACCACCGAGCGCACGGCCGAGGCGACTGTGATCCAGACCCGCCATCGCATCCCCGAAGAGCCGCTCGGCGAGGGGCAGATCCTGGTCTACCAGGTCCCGATCCCCGAACCTCTGCGTTTCCTCGAGCCGCGCGAGACCGAGACGCGCAAGATGCACGCGCTGGAGGAATACGGGCTGATGCATGTGAAGCTCTACGAGGATATCGCGCGCCACGGCAAGATCGCCACCTCCTACGCCTATCCGGTGAAGGTCCAGGGGCGCTATGTGATGGACCCGTCCCCGATCCCGAAATTCGACAACCCCAAGATGGAGATGGCCGCGATCCAGCTGTTCGGCGCCGGGCGCGAACAGCGCATTTACGCGGTGCCGCCCTACACAAGTGTTGTCAGCCTCGATTTCGAGGACCATCCTTTCGAGGCCAGCAAGGTCGATCAGCCCTGCGCGCTGTGCGGGGCCGGCGACACCTATCTCGACGAGGTGATCATGGATGATGAAGGGGGGCGGATGTTCGTCTGTTCCGACACCGATTACTGCGCCACGCGCCGGGCGGAGGGCCATCTCGGCGCGCTGGGCGTGCCCGCTGAGGACAGCGCGGCATGAGCGCGGAAAAATCTTCCCAGGATCTTTGCCGGGACTTTTCGGAAAAGCCCCGGCCGGCAAGAAGGAGAGGGCAATGACGCCTCTGCTGGACGTCCGCAACATCGCCAAGCGCTACGGTGCCCGCATCGGCTGCGCCGATGTCTCCTTCGACCTCTATCCGGGCGAGGTGATGGGCATCGTGGGCGAGAGCGGCTCGGGGAAATCCACGCTGCTCAACTGCCTCGCCGGGCATCTTGAACCCGACGCCGGCGAGGTCCTGTTCGACACCCGCGCCGAGGGGCCGAGGGACACCGTGACCATGTCCGAGCCCGAGCGGCGCATGCTGGCGCGCACCGACTGGGCCTTCGTGCACCAGAACGCGCGCGACGGGCTGCGCATGGGCGTCAGCGCGGGCGGCAACGTCGGCGAGCGGCTGATGGCCGTGGGCGCGCGCCACTACGGTCAGATCCGCGAACAGGCGCTGGATTGGCTGGAACGGGTCGAGATCGCCCCGGATCGGATCGACGACCGCCCCAGCGCCTTCTCCGGCGGCATGCAGCAGCGGCTTCAGATCGCGCGCAACCTCGTCACCGGGCCGCGGCTGGTGTTCATGGACGAGCCCACCGGCGGTCTCGACGTCTCGGTGCAGGCGCGCCTGCTGGACCTGCTGCGCGGGCTGGTGCGGCAGATGGGGCTGTCGGCGATCATCGTGACCCATGACCTCGCGGTGGTGCGGCTGCTCGCCGACCGGCTGATGGTGATGAAATCGGGACGGGTGGTGGAAACCGGCCTGACCGATCAGGTTCTGGACGACCCGCAGCATGCCTACACGCAGTTGCTGGTCTCCTCGGTTCTGCAGGTGTGAGCGGGATGCTGTCGGCCTACGAATATCGCGACGGGCGGCTGGTGGCCGCCGGGGAGGCGCTGGAGCAGACGATCTGGATCGACCTGTTCCAGCCGACCGAGGAGGATCTCGCCCGCGCCGCGCCGCTGGCCGCCGGGGCGACGCTGCCCAGCCTCGCGGACATGAAGGAGATCGAGATCTCCAACCGGCTCTACCGCGAGGGCGACGTCGATGTGGTGACCGTGATGCTGCCGGCGCTGGAGCCCGATGAAACGATCTCGACGGGGCCGGTCACGTTCATGCTGGGCCCGGAGCGGCTGATCACCATCCGCCACCACGCGCCGCGCCCCTTCCAGACCTATCCGCAGCGCGCCGACAAGAGCGGCTTTGGCTGCGCCACGCCCGAGGCCGTGGCGCTGGGCCTGACCGAGGAGATCGTGGCGCGGCTCGCCGACCTGCTGGAGCGGGTGGGCGACAGGCTCGACGGGGTGTCGCGCGACGTGCTGGGCAGGCCGGGCCACGGCGCCCGCCAGCAAAGCGCGCAATTGCAGACGGTGCTTGAGCGCGTCGCGCGCGCGGGCGACGTGCTCAGCCGGCTGCGCCTGTCGCTGCTGACGCTGGAACGCGGCCTCGGCTTTCTCATGCAGACCGTCGTGGCGCCCGGCCCCAAGGATGGCACGAGCCCGCTGCGCGCGGTGATCGCGACCCAGCTGGCGGACATTCACGCGCTGGTCGAACATGCCGATTTCCTGTCCTCGAAGGTCAGCCTGGTGCTGTCGGCCACGATGGGGATGATCGACCTGGCGCAGAACGACACCGTCCGCATTGTTTCTGTGGTGGCCGCGCTGTTCATGCCGCCGACGCTCATCGCATCGCTCTACGGCATGAACTTCACCCATATGCCCGAACTCGCCCAGCCCTGGGGCTACCCGGTGGCGCTGGCGCTGATGGTGGCCTCGGCGGGGCTGACCTTCCTGTTTTTCAAATGGCGGGGCTGGCTCTAGCGCCCCCGCAAAGGACGGACCGATGATCCAGATCAGCGACCTTGAGAAAAGCTTCACCCTGCACAACCAGGGCGGCGCGGTGATCCCGGTGATGGCTGGGGCGCACCTCAGCGTGGCCCGCGGCGAATGCGTGGCGCTGGTGGGTGCCTCGGGCGCGGGAAAATCCACCCTGATGCGGATGGTCTACGGCAATTACCTGTCGCAAGGCGGAATGATCCTGGTGGGCGGCGTCGATGTCGCCAGCGCCGAGCCGCGCGAGATCCTCGACCTGCGCCGCCGCACGCTGGGCTATGTCAGCCAGTTCCTGCGCGTCGTGCCCCGCGTGCCCGCCGTCGAGGTGGTGGCCGAGCCGCTGTTCTGCGTGGGCGTCGCGCGCGACGAGGCGCTGGCGCGCGCCCGCGCCCTGCTGGCGCGGCTGAACATCCCCGAGCGGCTGTGGGGCCTGTCGCCCACCACCTTCTCGGGCGGCGAGCAGCAGCGCGTGAACATCGCCCGCGGCTTCGCCCACGACTACCCGGCGCTACTGCTGGACGAGCCCACCGCCAGTCTCGATGCGCGCAACCGCGAGGTGGTGCTGGACCTGATCGAGGAGGCCAAGGCGCGCGGCGCCGCGATCCTCGGCATCTTCCATGACGAGGCCGCCCGCGACCGGGTCTGCGACCGCGAACTCGACGTGTCGGGCTTCACGCCGCGGGCGGCGTGATGGCCGGGCGGCTGTTTGCCGTGGTGGGCCCATCGGGCGCGGGCAAGGACACGCTGATGGCCGCGGCCGGCGCGCGTCGGCCGGATCTGGTGCTGGCGCGCCGGGTGATCACCCGCCCCGCCGATGCCGGCGGCGAGGCGTTCGACGGCGTGACCGAGGCCGAGTTCCTGAAGCGGCGCGACGCGGGCGATTTTGCCCTGTGGTGGCAGGCGCATGGCCTTTATTACGGTATTCCCGCCAGCATCGACCGGGCGCTGGCCGAGGGCCGCGACGTGGTCTTCAACGGCTCGCGCGCGGTGCTCGCTGCGGCGGTGGCGCGCTATCCGCAGATGGCGGTGCTGCTGGTCACCGCCAGCGCCGAGGTGCTGGCCGAACGGCTGGCCGCGCGCGGCCGCGAAAGCGCGGGCGAGATCGCCGCGCGACTGGGGCGCGCGGGCTTCGCCCTGCCGAAGGGGGTGGAGGCGCGCGAGATCCGCAATGACGGCGCGCTCGGCAACGCGGTCGCCGCCATGCTGGCCGCGCTTCAGCCCGAGAGGGCGTAGCGGTGCAGCAGATGGAACCGCCCGTCCTCCGCCTCGCCGAACAGGCACAGGTTGTCCACGCGGAAGGGCGCGGGCAGGAGCGGGGCCACGACGGGGCCGAGCGCGGCCTCGACCGCCCCGGCTTCGCCGCGCTCCAGCCTTCCGGTCAGGGTCAGGTGAAAGCGGAATTCCCCAAGCACATAGGGGTAGCCCCATTTCTCCAGCAGCGCGCGCTGCGCGGGGCTCAGCCGTGCCGGGTTGCGCCGGGCGATCTCGGCCTCGGACGGCGGCGCGCGGAACCGGTCGAGCGCCCGCACCGTCTCTGCCGCCAGTGCCGCCAGCGCGCCGGTGTCGCCTTTCGGCGTCAGCGCGAGGAAGGCGCCCAGCCGCGACAGCCCCAGCCCCTCCAGCGCGACCGGCGCCAGCCGCGCGCAGAGCGCCTGCGCCGCCGCGTGCAGCGCCTGGGCGCTTTGTCCGCCGGCCAGGCGAAAGGGGGGCTTGATCGTGCCGTGAAAGCCGTATTTGCGCGGCGTCTCGGTCAGCTCCGCCACCGGGCGGGGCAGGGCGGCGACATCCGGGTGCGCCACCTCTTTGCCCGTTGCCGGGTCCCAGCCCAGCCAGGCCGCGCCGAATTCGGCCAGCGGCCCCGGCTCAGGCGCGAAATAGATGGCGTAACGCCTGTAATCCCACATGGCCTGTCCCTGCCTTGTCCTGCGCCTCAAATGCGCCCGAGCTTTGGCATGGCCCGCGATCTTCCTCAAGGAGACATGCATGTCTGAGACCGTTTTCGCCAATGCCACGCTGGTGTTGCCGACCGAGACCCTGCGCGGCGCGCTGCGGGTGGAAGATGGCCGGATCGCCGCGATCGACGCCGGCGCCTGCGTGCCCGCGGGCGCTGTGGATTGCGGCGGCGATCTGCTGATGCCCGGCCTGATCGAACTGCACACCGACAACCTGGAGCGCCACATCCAGCCCCGCCCCAGGGTCGACTGGCCGCACGCCAGCGCCATCATCGCCCATGACGCGGAACTGGCGAGCGTGGGCATCACCACCGTCTTCGACGCGATGCGCGTGGGCTCGATCCCCACGGGTAAGGGCCGCTACAAGGCCTATGCCCGCCAGCTCGCCTCCGAGTTGCTGGAGTTGCGCGCCAGGGACGCCCTTCGGATCAGCCATTTCCTGCATCTGCGCGCCGAGGTCTGCTCGGAAACGCTGGTGGCTGAGATGGCGGAATTCACCGATCACGACCGGGTGGGCATCGTCAGCCTGATGGACCACACGCCGGGCCAGCGGCAATTCCGCGACATCTCCAAGCTCAGGCAATATGTGATGGGCAAGAACAACCTCTCCGAGGCCGAGTTCGCCGAGCATGTCGCCAACCTGACCGAGCTGCGCGCGCGGTTGGGCGACCGGCACGAGGCGGCGGCGGTGGCCGAGGCGCGGCGCTACGGCGCGATCCTGGCCAGCCATGACGACACCACGGCCGCGCATGTGGCCACCTCGGCCGCGCATGGCATCAAGCTGGCCGAGTTCCCCACCACGGTCGAGGCCGCGCGCGCCTGCCACGACCACGGCATCGCGGTGATGATGGGGGCGCCGAACCTGATCCGGGGCGGGTCGCATTCGGGCAACGTGGCGGCCCGGGATCTGGCCGAGTGCGACCTGCTGGATATCCTTTCGTCCGATTATGTGCCCTCGGCGCTTATGATGGCGGCGGTGATGCTGGGCGACCTGTGGGACGACATGGCGCGCGGCATCGCCACCGTGACCCGGGCGTCGGCCGACGCCGCCGGTCTGCCCGACCGTGGCCGCATCGAGATCGGCGCGCGCGCGGATCTTGTGCGTGTCGCCCGGATCGAGGGCACGCCGATGGTGCGCGCGACCTGGGTTCAGGGGCGGCGGGTGGCCTGAGGTTTTGCCTGCGCCGCCTTTTGCTGTATGAGAAGCGCCACAGGCAAAAAAGGAGGCCCTGCAATGGCGAAGAAACCGGACCCGACCGACCTGACCAATCCCTTCGCGGCCTTCATGCAGGCCCAGGCCCAGGCGATGGGGCGGATGACCGCCTTCAACGGCGCCGTGGCCGAGGCGATGGGGCGCTACGGCCAGGAATTCGTCGGCTTCGTGCAGGACCGCCTGGAGGAGGACGCACGGACCCAGCAGGAGCTGCTGGCCTGCCGCGACCTCACCCAGCTGGCCGAGATCCAGAGCCGGTTCCTGGAACGCGCCATGCAGCAATACACCGACGAGACCGGCAAGCTGGTCGATCTCGGCCGCGAGATGTTCGATCAGGCGGTCCGGCAGGCGAAGGGCTGAGATCGCAGGCTCTACTGCCCGGCGGTTTCCGCCGGGCAAGGGCGCCCTGACCTCAGGCGCTGCGCGGCACGGCCATCAGCATCGGCGCGAGGCCGGCCAGCATGCCCAGGCAGGCGTCGAGCTGGTCGCGGCTGACGAACTCGTCTGGCTTGTGGGCCTGCGCGATGGAGCCCGGTCCGCAGACCACCGCCGACATGCCCAGCGACTGGAATAGTCCGGCCTCGGTGCCGAAGGCCACGCATTCCGCAGCGTCGCGTCCGGTCAGCTGCGCCACCAGCGCCCGGGCGGCGTTGCCGGGCATCGGCTCCAGCCCTGCCACCTCGCCGATCACCTGCGTCGAGATGTCGGCGGCGGGATGGACCGCACGCATCGCCGGCAGCAACTCTTCCTCGACGTAGCGGGTGATCTCCTCTTTCACGAAATCGGCGTCGGCCTGCTGGACGGGGCGCATTTCCCATTCCACCTCGGCCTTGCCGGCGATCACGTTATGCGCGACGCCGCCCGCGATGCGGCCGAGATTGATCGTGGTCCAGGGCGGGTGGAAGGGGCTGTTCGACGGCGCGCGCTCGATCAGCGCCTGTCGCAGTTCCAGCAGGCGGGTGACATAGCGCACCGCGTATTCGGCGGCGTTGACGCCAGCGTCAGGGTCCGAGCCGTGGCCCTCAAGCCCGATGAATTCGGCGGTGTATTCGCAGCAGCCCTTGTGCGCCTCCACGATATGCATGAGCGTCGGTTCGCCGATGACGGCGATGGAGGGACGCAGGCCGCGCAGGCGCAGCGCCTCTACCAGCGCCTGCCCACCGAGGCAGCCGACCTCCTCGTCATGGGTGAAGGCGAAATGGATCGGGCGCGAAAGACGCTGTGCGGCGAAGTCCGGCGCCATCGCCACCGCGGCGGCGATGAAGCCCTTCATGTCGCAGGTTCCGCGGCCATAAAGCCGCCCGTCCTCGCCGCGGTGCAGGGCGAAGGGGTCGGTGGACCAGTCCTGATCCGCGACCGGCACCACGTCGGTATGGCCCGACAGCACGATGCCGCCGTCCCCCTCCGGGCCCAGCGTTGCGAAGAGGTTGGCCTTGGTGCCCGAACTGTCGGCCAGCACCTCGACCCGCGCGCCGATATCCTCCAGCCGGTTGGCGAGGAAGGCGATCATGTCGAGATTGCTGTCGGAGGAAACGGTGGGAAAACCGATCAGCTCGGCCAGCAGCGCCTCGGTGTCTTGCAGCCGTCCCATGTCAGCCCTTCACGATCAGCTTGCGCGGGCGGTTGCAGAAGGTCTCGGCCGGGCCGCTGTCGCGGATCAGGATCGACTCGGTGATCTCAAGCCCCCAGTTCTCCATCCACAGCCCCGGCATGAAATGGAAGGTCATGCCCGGCTCCAGCACGGTCTCGTCCTCGGTGCGCAGCGAGACGGTGCGCTCGCCCCAGTCGGGCGGGTAGCTCAGCCCGATCGGATAGCCGCAGCGCGCGCCGCGCTCGATGCCCGCGCGCGTCAGCGGCGCGGCAAGGGCATTGGCGATGTCACAGGCGCGGTTGCCGGCGCGCGCGGCCTCCAACCCCGCTTCCAGCCCCTCGACCAGTGCCGCCTCGGCGCGGAGGATGTGCTCGGGCGGGGTGCCGAGGAAGACCGTCCGGCAGAGTGGCGCATGGTAGCGGCGGTAGCAGCCCGAGATCTCGTAGAAGGTGGCCGCCCCGGTTTCGAACCTGCGGCCGTCCCAGGTCAGGTGCGGGGCGGCGGCATCGGGGCCCGAGGGCAGCAGCGGCACGATCGCCGGGTAATCGCCCCAGTCCTCGCCCGTGCCGCGGATCGCGTCGCGCAGGATCTCGGCCACCAGCTCGTTCTTGGGCAGGCCGGGCTCGACCCGCTCGACGATGCCATCGACGATGCGCTCGGAGATCGCCGCCGCGCGGCGCATGAACCCCAGTTCCTCGTCCGATTTCACGCCGCGCTGCCAGTTCACCAGCGCCGTGGCGTCGATCAGCTCGGCCCCGGGCAGTTCCTCGCGCAGGGTCAGGTAAGCCTTGGCGGAGAAATAGTAATTCTCCAGCTCCACGCCGATCCGCTTGTCGCCGTAGCCACGCGCCAGGATGATCTCGGCCAGGTCCTGCATCGGGTGGCGCTCGGTCGATTGCACGAAATGGTCGGCATAGCCATGCACCTGGCTGTCCACCATCCAGACCGTGCGCAGCGCGCCGTTCGCGTCCTGCCGGCGGCCCCACCACAGCGGGTCTGCATCGTGGAACACCAGCACCCCCTGGTGCACATAGAAGGACCAGCCGTCATAGCCCGTCAGCCAGGCCATGTTCGAGGGATCCTCGACAAACAGAAGGTCGATGCCGGCCTTCTCCATCGCGGCGCGGGTCTTGGCCAGGCGGCGGTCGTATTCGGCACGGCTGAACGGGGCATGCTGTTCGGACATGGGCGGACTCCGGGTAAGGGATGCGGGATGTTGACTTTTGGGGGGGGCGCGTGCTGCGTTGCGAATGCGTTACGCCTGCGCCCACTGTGACAATGTCGCACGCCGCCGCCAAGAACCTGCCCGACGCGACATTCTCGTGTCTGTCCGCGACAAGGAGGCCCCATGTCCCCGACCCTGGCCGACATCCTGCGTGGCCGGGCCCGGATCGCCCCGGTGGCGACCGGCGCCCCCCTGGTGCCCGCGCCGGATGCCCGCGCGGCCGCCGGGCGGCCGGTCTGGCTGAAGCTGGCGAACATGCAACCGCTCGGCGCCATCGTCACCGGGCGCAATCTGGACATGGCGCGGTTCGCCCGTATCGTGGGCGGGAAAGACGTCCGGCTGGGCGCGATCTCCGCGAAAGGGCAGAGCCATGGCGCATGACATCCTGATCCCGACCGAGGCCGCGGGGCGCGCGGCCGAGCGGGCGGGCCAGTGCACCCGCGGCCTGCCGCCGGAGCCGGGCGGTCCGATCACCGGCGGATGTCCCGGCGCGCCCCGCGCCCGGACAGATCACGATCTGCGATCTTTCCGGCAGGGGCGCCCGCGGCAGCGCCATCCCCACCGATGCAGCGGCGCGCGAGAAATGCGCCTGAACCGGCCTCAAGACAAGGGCGTAACCGAATGACAAGGTTGGACAATCGCGATCTGGAGATTTTGCGGATCCTGTCGCGCGAAGGGCGCATCACCAAGGCCGAGCTGGCCGGCCGGATCAACCTTTCGCCCACCCCCTGCTGGGAGAGGCTGAAGCGGCTGGAGAAGGCCGGGATCATCGAGGGCTACCGCGCCGAGATCGGCCTCAAGGCGCTCGGCCCGCATGTGATGGTCTTCGTCTCGGTCGAGCTGGAGGGTCACCGGGCCGAGGATTTCCGCCGCTTCGAGACCGCCATCGATGCGCAGCCCGAGGTGACCGGCTGCTGGGCGCTGGGCGGCGGCTTCGACTACCTGCTTCAGGTGGTCACCCGCGACATCGACAGCTACCAGCGACTGATCGACCGGATGCTCGATGCGCGGATCGGGCTGGCGCGCTATTACAGCTATGTGGTGACCAAGCCGGTGAAATCCTCCGGGCTGCCGCCGCTGGAGATGCTGCTCGGCGAGGGCGGGCAGAAGAAGTGACTGCCCGCGCCGCGCGCGCAAGGTGATTTTTCTCCGGCCGCGGGCGCCTTTGGTCACATCCTCGCCCGGAAACGGGCCAGTGTCGGTGCAACCCGGCACAGGAGGTATGTCATGACCACGCAAAAGCCCCTTCCCGTTTCGGCCCTCTCCGGCCTGCGCGACCCGCGGCTGGTGCGCGGTTTCTCCTATATCGGCGGGCGCTGGTGCGCCGCGGCCGATGGCGCGACCTTTGCCGTGAC
The DNA here is from genome assembly GCF_018139985.1 of Actibacterium sp. MT2.3-13A. GTDB lineage: Bacteria > Pseudomonadota > Alphaproteobacteria > Rhodobacterales > Rhodobacteraceae > JAGSOU01. Next base: position 65,687 of record NZ_JAGSOU010000003.1, read on the forward strand.
CGATCCCGCTGACGGCGCGCATCTGGGCGAGGTGGCCAGCCTCTCGGCGGCCGAGAGCGCGGCCGCGGTGGACGCGGCGCAGGCGGCCTTTGCCGGCTGGTCCGGACGCCTGCCGCAGGAGCGTTCGGCGCTGCTGCGCCGCTGGTTCGAACAGATCGTCGGGAACCGCGAGGATCTGGCGCGGCTGATGGTGCTGGAGCAGGGCAAGCCGATCTCCGAAGCGCGCGGCGAGATCGACTATGCCGCCAGCTTCGTCGAGTTCTACGCCGAGGAGGCCAAGCGCCCGAATATCGAGGGGGTGACCAGCCATCTGCCCGACGCCGAGGTCGAGTTGTGGCGGGAGCCCGTGGGCGTGGCCGCGCTGATCACGCCGTGGAACTTTCCCTCGGCGATGCTGACGCGCAAGGCTGCCGCCGCCTTGGCCGCCGGCTGCACGGTGGTCGCGCACCCCTCGGCCGAGACGCCGTTCTCGGCGCTGGCGCTGGCCGAACTGGCCGAGCGCGCGGGGCTGCAGCCGGGGGTGTTCAACGTGGTCACGGGGGACGCGCCGACCGTGGTGAAACCCTGGACCGGGGACGCGCGGGTGCGCGCGCTGTCCTTCACCGGCTCGACCGGCGTGGGCAGGCTGCTCTACCGCCAGTGTGCCGACACCGTGAAACGGCTGGTGCTGGAACTGGGCGGCCACGCCCCCTTCGTCGTCTTCGCCGATGCCGATCTCGACCGCGCGGTGGTCGAGGCGATCAAGGCCAAGTTCGCCACCTCGGGGCAGGATTGCCTCGGCGCCAACCGCTTCTACATCGAGCGCCCGGTCTACGAGGAATTCTGCGCCCGTTTCGCCGCCGCGACCGAGGCGCTGAGCGTGGGCCGCGGCATGGACGACCCCGATATCGGCCCGCTGATGAACGCGGCCGCGCTGGCCAAGCAGCAGGCGCATGTCGCGGACGCGCTGGCGCAGGGCGCGCGGCTGCTGACCGGCGGCGAGGTTCATCCGGCGGGGCCGCTCTTCTTCCGGCCCACGGTGCTGGCCGACGTGCCCGACGGCGCCCGCATCATGCGCGAGGAGACATTCGGCCCAGTGGCGGCGCTGACCCCCTTCGAGCGCGAGGAGGAGGTTCTGGCGCGGGCCAATGACAGCGAATACGGGCTGGTGGCCTATCTGCACACGCTGGACCCGCGGCGCATCTACCGCTGCACCCGCGCCCTGCAATTCGGGATGGTGGCGGTGAACCGCACCAAGGTGACGGGCGCGCCGATTCCCTTTGGCGGGATGAAGCAATCGGGCGTGAACCGCGAGGGCGCGCGTCAGGGCATGGAGGCCTTCACGGAGGTCAAATACGTCTGCCGCGACTGGGCCTGAGGCGGGGTCTGCGCACCGCCTTCGGGCGTGGCGCGGTGCGGGAGGCCGGGCGCCTCCGGCGGGGATATTTGGGGCCAGAAGAAAACAGGCGCGCCCGGGACGGGGCGCCGCCGCGAACGGAAAGGAAAGGCTATGCTGAGGAACGATCTGCTTGAGCAATGGGACCGGGAGAATTTCTTTCACCCCTCGACCCACCTGGCGCAATTCGCCCGCGGCGAGGCGCCCCAGCGCGTCGTGACCGGGGGCGAGGGGGTCTTCATCGAGGACCGCGAGGGCAACCGGCTGCTGGATGCCTTTGCCGGGCTATACTGCGTGAACGTGGGCTACGGGCGGCGCGAGATCGCCGAGGCCATCGCGCGGCAGGCGCAGGAGCTGGCCTATTACCACGCCTATGTGGGGCATGGCACGGAGGCCTCTATCACGCTTTCCAAGATGATCCTCGACCGGGCGCCTGCGCATATGTCGAAGGTCTATTTCGGCCTCAGCGGGTCGGACGCCAACGAGACCAACATCAAGCTCATCTGGTATTACAACAACATCCTCGGCCGGCCGGAGAAGAAGAAGATCATCTCGCGCTGGCGCGGCTATCACGGCTCGGGGCTGATGACCGGCTCGCTGACCGGGCTGGAGCTGTTCCACAAGAAATTCGACCTGCCGCTGGCGCAGGTGATCCACACCGAGGCGCCCTATTACTACCGCCGCGCTGACGACGCGATGAGCGAGGAGGAATTCTCGGCCCATTGCGCGGCAGAACTGGAGGCGCTGATCGCGCGCGAGGGCGCCGACACCATCGCCGCCTTCATCGGCGAGCCGGTCCTGGGGACGGGGGGCATCGTACCGCCGCCTGCCGGTTATTGGGAGGCGATCCAGGCGGTGCTGGAAAGACACGACATCCTGCTGGTGGCGGATGAGGTGGTCACGGGCTTTGGCCGGCTGGGCACGATGTTCGGTTCCGAGCACTACGGGCTGAGGCCCGATCTGATCACCATCGCGAAGGGGTTGACCTCGGCCTATGCGCCGCTGTCGGGCTCGATCGTCTCGGAGAAGATGTGGAAGGTGCTGGAGCAGGGCACGGACGAGAACGGCCCGATCGGCCACGGCTGGACCTATTCGGCGCATCCGATCGGGGCCGCGGCGGGGGTGGCGAACCTGAAACTGATCGACGAGCTGGACCTGGTGCGGAACGCGGGCGAGACCGGCGCCCATTTCCTGGGAGCGATGCGCGACGCGCTGGGCGGGCATGCCCATGTGGGCGAGGTGCGCGGCGAGGGGATGCTCTGTGCCGTGGAACTGGCCGAGGACCGCGCCGCGCGCCGCCTTTATGACCCGGCGGGCAAACTCGCGCCGCAGGTGGTGGGGGAGATGGCCAGGCAGGGCGTCATCGCCCGGGCCATGCCGCAGGGCGACATCATAGGCTTCGCCCCGCCGCTGTGCCTGACGCGCGCGGAGGCCGACAGGGTGGTCGAGGTGACCGCGCAGGCGGTGAGGGCGGTCCTCGGCTGAGCGCTGCCGCGGTGGACAGGCCGGGCGCCGCCTGCCATCCTTGCCGGGCGGAAATCTCGGGAGGGGGCATGGTCGGGCGGAACTTCTTGGCGGCGGGCGCAGCGCTTGCCCTGGCCGCGCCGGCCGGGGCGGGGGCGGACCCCTGCGCGGCCAACGGGTTGTTGCCCTGGGCGGCCTGGGTGGCGAGCGTCGAGCAGATGAACCCCGGCATCTTCCATTTCGAACTGCCCGCGCCGCACCGCGACCGGCTGCTCGGCGCCTATCCCTGCGAGGACAGGGGCGTGGGCTGCCCGCCCGACCGGGTGGAGGTGTTCTACTGCACCGGAAACAGCATGGTGCTGTTCGCCTATGAGAAAAGCGGTTGCGCCATCCGGGCCGAGCAGGTCCCGCTGGAGACCTACCGCGCCGTGCTGGGCGGCGCGGTCCTGTGCCGAAATGGCGGAGAGACGACCGACCGCGCCCTGTTGCCGGAGTGACGGCTGCGGCGCGGCATGTCCGAGGCTGGGCATTCGAGGACCGGCGAGCACCCGCCCGCCTGAGGGCCGGGCGGGCGCTGTCCGGCGCAAACCCCGGGCGGGGGACATGATCGGAGTGGCGGCTGGGCCGACGCGGTGCGCCGGTTCGCCCCGACAAAAAGCCCCCGCATCGGGATGCGGGGGCTTTTTCTCATTCGGTGCCGATCTTCTTGAAGGTCATGTCTGGCTGGGCGAGGTATTCGCGGCCCCGGAACATGCCCTGCCAGTACATCGGCGGCAGCATCCGCTCCTTCAGGAACCAGGCGCGGCGCGAGGGACGCTTGCCGTCGATGATCCATTCGGGGAAGGAGGGCATCAGCTTGCCGCCGTAGCCGAACTCGGCCAGCACGATCTTGCCGCGCTCCACCGTCAGCGGGCAGGAGCCGTAGCCGTCATACTGCGCCACCAGATCGTGACCATCGAGCACGGCGAGCGCGTTGACCGCGGCCACCGGGGCCTGCTTGCGCACGGCGGCGGCGGTCTTGGCGTTGGGCGTGCTGCAACCGTCGCCGAGGCCGAAGATGTTGGGGTATTTCCTGTGCTGCAACGTGGCCTGATCCACGTCCACCCAGCCTGCGGCGTCGGCCAGCGGCGAGGCCTTGATGAAGTCGAGGCCCGTTTGCGGCGGGCAGACATGCATCATCCCGAACTCTTTCTCGACGGTGGTCGTGGTCTCGCCGTCGGTCACCTCGAAGGTGGCGACCTTGTTCGCGCCGTCCACCTTCACCAGGTTGTGGTTGAAGGACAGCGTGGCGTCGTAGCGTTCCACATATTCCATCAGCGCGGGGACATATTCGGGCACCCCGAAGAGCACCCCGCCGGCGTTGCAGAACTCCACGTCGATGTCCCTCAGGACCCCGGTGCGCAGCCAGTAGTCGGCCGACAGATACATCGCCTTCTGGGGCGCGCCGGCGCATTTGATCGGCATCGGCGGCTGGGTGAACAGCGCCTTGCCCTTGCGCAGGCCGCGCACCAGCTCCCAAGTATACGGCGCGAGGTCGTAGCGGTAGTTCGAGGTCACGCCGTTCTTGCCCAGCGTGGCGGACAGCCCCTCCACCGCGTCCCAGTTCAGCTTCAGTCCCGGCGCCACGATCAGAACCTCGTAGCCGTAGCGCTCGCCGTTCTCCAGCGCCACCTCGTTCTTCTCGGGCAGGAATCCGGCCACCGCGCCGCGGATCCATTTCACGCCGTCGGGCAGAACCTCGCCCATGCGGCGCATGGTCTGGCCCTTTTCGAACACGCCGGCGCCGACCAGCGTCCAGCCGGGTTGATAGTAATGCTCCTCGCGCGGCTCGATGATCGCCACGCGGGCATGCGGGCGGCGCTTGAGCAGCGAGGCCGCGGTGGCCACGCCGCCCGCGCCGCCGCCCACGATCAGCACGTCGTAGCTTTCGGGGCGGGGGGTGTGGACCTCGGCGCCGAAACGCTCCTCCATCATCGGGCGCAGACCGCTGAGGTCATAGCCGGCCTTGGACGTGGCCGCGAGGATCGCGTCGGGCGACAGCATCTTGGCGCGGGTCAGCGCCCACAGCGTGGACGAGCGCGTGCCGGTCCGGCAATAGGCCAGGATCGGGCCCTTGCAGGTGCTCAGCACGTCCTCGAAGCTGCGGATCAGGTCGTCGGTGAACTGGCCGGGCTTGATCGGCAGGTAGCGGAACTCGACCCCCGCGGCGCGAGCGGCCTCGGCGATCTCGGCGGCGGGGGGCTGATCGTCGGCCTCGCCGTCGGGGCGGTTGCAGACGATGGTCTTGTAGCCCGCCTGCACGGCCCGCGCGACATCGGCGGGGCGGATTTGCGGAGACGCCGCGAAGCTCGGCGCGATGGGTTTGATTTCCAAATTGACCTCCCAGATGGCGGGCGGACCGCGCGGGCCGCGCGGGCGCCCAAAAATCCCGACGCGCGAAACATACAAAAGTTTGAATGTTTCGCAAGAGCGCGGCGATCACATCTCGCCGCTTTTCGCCCCTTTTCAGCCCGCGAGCGCGGCGCGCAGGACCGGCGGCAGAGGTCCCGTCTCCAGCCCCTGCAGCCGCCAGTCGGCGGCCGAATGGTCCTCGTTCCGCGTGTAGGCCGAGGCAGTCATCGCCACCCGCAGCCCCGCGCCCCTGGCCGAGAGCAGCCCGTTCAGGCTGTCCTCGAAGGCGAGGCAATGATCGGCGGGCAGGGCGAGCTTGTCCAGCGCCAGAAGATAGAGATCGGGCGCCGGTTTCTGCGCTGCCACCATGTCGCCCGAGGCGATCGCGTCGAACACCGCGTCCGCCGGCCGGCGCCAACAGCATCGGCAGAGCGCCTCGACGTTGCGCCGGCTGGTGGTGGTGGCCACGGCAAGCTTCAGCCCGGCCTCTCGCGCGGCCGCGACCAGGTCGGCCACGCCGGGGCGCAGCGACAGCCCGCCGCGCGCCAGGATCTCGCCGTAGCGGGCGGTTTTCTCCTGGTGAAGCTGCGCGATTTCGTCGTCGCCCAGGCGGGGGGCGCCCGCTGGCAACCCGTCCTGCCAGGCGCGCAGGCGCTCCTTTCCGCCAGCGGTTTTCAGGAGGCGTCCGTAAGTGTCCCGTCCCCAGTGCCAGCCGAGCCCGCGGTCGGCGAAGCTCCGGTTGAAGGCTTCGCGGTGCGCCTCCTCCGTCTCGGCGAGCGTGCCGTCGAGATCGAAGATCAGCGCGCGCAGCGTCATGCCGGGACGGGGGCGAGGCGGGCGACGATGCCGGGCAGGTCCGTGAAATCGGCGAAGGCGGCGTCGAAACGCAGCTCCGCGACCGGGGATTTGCGGTAGCCCTCGGTGAACAGCGCGAAGGGCAGGGCGGCGCGCGCGGCGGTCTCGGCGTCCACCTCGCTGTCGCCGACATAGACGGACCGTTCGCGCCCCAACGCCTGCGCCGCGGCTTGCAGCGGGGCCGGGTCGGGTTTCTTCACCGGCAGGGTATCGCCGCCCACCACCACCTCGAACAGGCGGTCGAGGTCGAAGATTTTCAGGATCTCGCGCGTCGGCCCCTCGGGCTTGTTGGTGCACAGGCCCAGACGCGCGCCGCCGTCGGCCAGCCCCTCGAGTACGCCGCGCACATTGGGGTAAAGCCGCGTCAGCGTCGCCGGGTCGGCGTTGTAATGGCGCATGAAGATGTCCAGCAACGCGGCGTGCCCTTCGGCACCGAGCCCGCGCGCGCGCATGATTCGCTCGACCAGCACCGGCACTCCGTTGCCGATGAAGCCGCGGATGGCGTCGTAGCTGAGCGCCTCCTGGCCGATCTCGGCCAGCATCCGGTTGGCGGCGGCGTGGATGTCGGGCGCGCTGTCGATCAGCGTGCCGTCGAGGTCGAAAATCACCGCGCGCATCAGGCGTCCTTCCATTTGATCGAGCAGCCCATGGAGGGAACCTGCTCCGCCGGGCCTTTCCCTGTCTCGGCAACCTGTTTCATCGCCTCGAAAAGGTCGCGGCGCAGGTCGGGCGGCCCGGCCTCTTTGCGCGAGGCATCGAGGCGCCCGCGGTATTGCAGGCCCAGACCGGCGTCGAAGCCGAAGAAATCGGGCGTGCAGGCGGCGCCGTAGGCGCGCGCCACCTGCTGGCTCTCGTCATGCAGATAGGGAAAGGGCAGGGCGCGTTCCGCGGCCAGCGCCGTCATCTCGTCGAACCCGTCGGCGGGGTAGGCCGCGGCGTCGTTCGAACTGATCGCCACGACGCCCACACCCAGCGCCTGCAGATCCTGCGCGTCGCGGATGATCCGGTCCAGAACCGCCTGCACATAGGGGCAGTGGTTGCAGATGAACATCACCAGCGTGCCCCTCTCCCCCGCCACTTCGGCCAGGCGCCATGTCCGGCCATCGGTGCCGGGCAGCGCGAAATCGGGCGCGCGCCAGCCGAAATCGCAGACCGGGGGAGAGACGGGCATCACTCGAACTCCATTTCCGCGAAGACCACCCCGGCGTTCTTGGTGGCCAGCTCGTTATAGGTGTCGAGATGTTCATAGGGCGACTGGTCGACGTAATAGGCGTCGTCCAGCGCGCCGCCGTTTTCCAGGTGCTCGCCGATCTTGCCGCGCAGGTATTTCAGGTAGCCCACGGTGTGGTTGCGGACCTGCGCCAGGTTGGTCGGGTTGCCGTGGCCGGGGATGATGTAGGCGGGGTTCATCGGCTCCAGCGCGGTCTCCCAGGTTTCGATCCAGCAGCTTGTGCAGGTCTCGGTGAAGATCGGGGGCATGCGGCCGTTGAAGGCGATGTCGCCCGCGATCATCAGGTTCTGCTCGGGCAGCCAGACCTGGGTGTCGCCGGGGCTGTGCGCGGGGCCGAGGTGCAGCACCTCGATGCGCATGCCGCCCATCTCGATGTCGTAGCGGTCCTCGAAGGTGATGGTCGGCGCGACCAGCCGGGTGCCCTCGGAATTCTCGCGGGCATAGCGCTTCATCCCCTCAAGGATCTGCGGGCCGTATTCCTCGAATTCGGCGGCGGCCTCGACATGGGCCAGAACGTCGATCCCCTGATCCGTCCAGTAGTTGTTGCCGAGCATGGCGTGGCCCTGGCCGTTCTCGTTGATCACCAGCTTCACCGGCTGGCCGGTGACCTCGCGGATCTCGGCATGCAGCGCCTCGGCCAGTTTGGCGTTGGCGCCGCCGTTGATCACGATCACCCCGTCTCCGGTGACGATGAAGCTGAGGTTGTTGTTGTGGCCGGCGTTCTCATAGGTCGGCGGCGCTGTTGCGCCGATCGCCGACCAGACATTCGGGATCACCTCGAACGGTTTGTCGTAAAGCACCGATTGCGGGTATTTGTCGGCGATTGTCTCGTCGGCAAAGGCGGGCATGGCGATACATGCCACCAAAATGGCTTTGCGGATCATCAAATGGTCTCCCTTCTACTCCGGGCGCGAGCATAGACATATTCGCATATGTCGCGCCAGAGGGGTCAGGCCGCCTTCCGCGCCCCCTCGGCCGCGGCGCGGATGGTGCGGATGTTTTCGCCATAGACGCTCGGATTGTCGACCGAGCCGCCCTTGAACACCGCCGAGCCCGCGACCAGAACGTCGGCGCCCGCCGCCGACATCAGCGGCGCGGTCTCGGGCGTGATGCCGCCGTCGATCTCGATATGGATGGGGCGGTCGCCGATCATCGCGCGCAGCTTCTTCACCTTGTCGATCTGCGAGTGGATGAATTTCTGCCCGCCGAAGCCCGGGTTCACCGTCATCACGCAGACCAGATCCACCATGTCGAGCAGGTATTCCACATCCTCGATCCCCGAGCCTGGGTTGATCGCCAGCCCTGCCTTGGCGCCCGCGCCGCGGATCGCCTGCAGCGTGCGGTGGATATGCGGCCCGGCCTCCAGATGCGCGGTGATGATGTCGGCGCCCGCCTCGGCGAAGGCGTCGATATAGGGATCGACCGGCGAGATCATCAGATGCACGTCCATCACCGTCTTGATATGCGGCCGGATCGCGGCGCAGAGCGGCGGACCGAAGGTCAGGTTGGGCACGAAATGCCCGTCCATCACGTCCACATGCACCCAGTCGCAGCCCTGCGCCTCGATTGCCCGGATCTCTTGGCCGAAATTGGCGAAATCGGCCGACAGGATCGACGGCGCGATCTTGATGGAACGGTCGAAGCTCATCTCTGTTCTCCCTCATGGCTGGGGCGGTCCACGTCGAGCCCGCCCCGGAAGACGCGGCTGGCGCGGATGTCTTCCTCGCAGATGGTGCTCAGGTCGTCCGCCGTCAACGGGCCCTTGGCTTCCGTAAACAACCGGTTCGCCTGGCGCAAGCGGGCCCGGTCCAGCGCGTTGCGGATCGACCGGGCGTTGGCGAAATGCGGCTGGGCGCGGCGCAACGCGATATAGTCCTCCAGCGCCGCCTTCGCGCCGGCGTCGAGGCGATAGTTCTGCTCGCCGAGCATCTGCTCGGAAATCTCCATCAGCTGGCCGTCGGAGTAATCGGGAAACTCGACGTGATGGGCGATGCGCGACCGGAAGCCGGGGTTGGCGGAAAAGAACCTGTCCATCCGGTCGGCGTAGCCGGCCATGATCACCACCAGGTCGTCGCGGTTGTTCTCCATCACCTGCAGCAGGATCTCGATCGCCTCCTGCCCATAGTCGCGCTCGTTGTCCGGGCGGTAGAGGTAATAGGCCTCGTCGATGAACAGCACTCCGCCCATCGCCTTCTTCAGCACTTCCTTGGTCTTGGGCGCGGTGTGGCCGATATACTGGCCCACCAGGTCGTCGCGGGTGACGCTGACCAGATGCCCCTTGCGAACATAGCCCAGCCGGTGCAGCAGCCCCGCCATCTTCATCGCCACCGTGGTCTTGCCGGTGCCGGGATTGCCGGTGAAGCTCATGTGCAGGGTGGGGGTCTCGTGGCTTAGCCCCATGGATTTGCGCGCCCGCTCCACCAGCAGCAGCGCGGCGATCTCGCGGATGCGCCGCTTCACCGGCTCCAGACCGATCAGCTCCTCGTCCAACTCGCGCAACACCTCGCCCACGCCCGAGGCTTCGTATTCGGCCGCCAGGTCCACGCTCTGCGGACGCTCCTCTCCGGCCGCGGCCGGGGTTTCGGAATTCATCGCGCCTCTCCCTTTTTCTTCTGGCTGGAAATATCCCGGGGGGTCCGGGGGGCTGGCCCCCCGGCCCGGTCGCCGCTCAGCGCCGCACGTCCCAGGCGTATTTCTGGGCGCGGTCCACGAAATCCGTGCGCTGCATGTGGATCGTGGGCTCCTCGGCCGGGCGATTCACGATGAAGGACATCTTCACCGATTCCACCCCGCGCTCGTCGCAGAAGGCGTTGATGCGGATGTATTTCCCGCCATGCGCCGTGCGGCAGCCGTCCAGTTCCATCATCACGCCCTTGGCGTCGCGCAGGTCGAACATGGGGTTGCCCCACATCTCCCAATAGGTGTTCCGCGGATGCGGGTCGCCGGTGTATTCGATCCCGATCGCCCAGCCGTTTTCCAGACAATATTCCACCTGGCGGGTGATCTGGACATCGTCGAGGTCGGGCAGGAACGAAAAGCAGCCTTGAGTGATACGCATGTCGTGGTCTCCTTACATCGCCGGGGTCGCGCTGGGCACGAAATCCGAGGTGTCGGTCGAGCTGTAGTCGAAGGTGATGTTGCCCCAGGTCTCCAGCGCGGCCTCCAGCGGCTTGCACCACCTGGCGGCCTCGCGCAGGATCTCGGGCCCTTCGGTCCGGATGTCGCGGCCTTCGTTGCGGGCCAGCACCATCGCCTCAAGCGCCACGCGGTTGGCGGTCGCGCCGGCCTGGATGCCCATCGGGTGACCGATCGTGCCGCCGCCGAACTGCAGCACCACGTCGTCGCCGAACAGGTCCAGCAGCTGGTGCATCTGGCCGGCATGGATGCCGCCCGAGGCCACCGGCATGACCTTCTTCAGGTCGGCCCAGTCCTGCTCGAAGAAGATGCCGCGGGGCAGGTCCACCGCGTTGCGGGTCTCGCGGCAGACGTTGTAATAGCCCTGCACGGTCAGCGGGTCGCCCTCCAGCTTGCCCACGGCGGTGCCGCAATGCAGGTGGTCGACGCCGGCGAGGCGCAGCCACTTGGCGATCACGCGGAAACTGATGCCGTGGTTCTTCTGGCGGGTGTAGGTGCCGTGGCCCGCGCGGTGCATGTGCAGGATCATGTTGTTGTCGCGGCACCATTTCGAGATCGACTGGATCGCGGTCCAGCCCACGATCAGGTCCACCATCACGATGACCGAGCCCAGCTCCTTGGCGAACTCGGCGCGGGCATACATCTCTTCCATGGTGCCCGCGGTGATGTTGAGGTAGTGGCCCTTGATCTCGCCGGTCTCGGCGCTGGCCTTGTTGACCGCCTCCATGCAGTAGAGGAAGCGCTCGCGCCAGTGCATGAAGGGCTGCGAGTTGATGTTCTCGTCATCCTTCATGAAATCGAGCCCGCCCTTCAGCCCCTCGTAGACCACCCGGCCGTAGTTCTTGCCGCTGAGACCCAGCTTGGGCTTGGTAGTGGCGCCCAGCAGCGGCTTGCCGAACTTGTCCAGCCGCTCGCGCTCGACGATCAGGCCGGTGGGCGGGCCGGCGAAGGTCTTCACATAGGCGACCGGGAAGCGCATGTCCTCCAGCCGCGCCGCCTTGAGCGGCTTGAAGGAGAACACGTTGCCGATGATCGAGGCCGTCAGGTTGGCGATCGAGCCTTCCTCGAACAGGATCAGGTCGTAGGCGACATAGCAGAAATACTGCCCCGGGGTGTTCGGCACCGGCTCGACCTTGTAGGCCTTGGCGCGGTAGCTGTCGCAGGCGGTCAGCCGGTCGGTCCAGACCACCGTCCAGGTCGCGGTCGAGCTTTCGCCGGCGACCGCCGCCGCGGCCTCGATCGGATCGACGCCTTCCTGCGGGGTGATCCGGAACAGCGCCAGAACGTCCGTGTCCTTCGGCTCGTAATCGCCGTCCCAGTAGCCCATCTGGGCGTATTTCAGAACGCCTGCCTTGTAGCGCTCCTTTCCCTTGATCTCGGTCTTGCTCTGTTCGGTCATGACGGGTCCTCCTCTGCCGGTCGGGTCGGGTCAGCTCAGGCGGCTTGGGCCGCTTCTGTTTTGGGGTCGAGGCTGCCATCGGCGTAGCGCGCAGCCATGTCGTCGAGGTCGATGACCTTGATCCGCGAGGCGTGGCCGGCGGTGCCGAAACGCTCGAAGCGGTCGCGGCAGAGATCCTCCATCTCCTTCATCGCCGGCACGAGGAACTTGCGCGGGTCGAATTCCTGCGGTTTCTCGGTGGCGACCTTGCGGAACTGGCCGGTCATGGCCATCCGGCAATCGGTGTCGATGTTGACCTTGCGCACGCCCATGTGGATGCCCTTCTCGATCTCCTCGACGGGCACGCCGTAGGTCTGGGGCATCTCGCCGCCGAATTCGTTGATCAGATCCTGGAGGTATTGCGGCACGCTCGACGAGCCATGCATTACCAGATGGGTGTTGGGCAGCTTGCGGTGGATCGCCTCGATGGTGGACATCGACAGGATGTCGCCGGTGGGCTTGCGGGTGAACTTGTAGGCGCCGTGCGAGGTGCCGCAGGCGATGGCCAGCGCGTCGCACTTGGTCTTCAGCACGAAATCGACGGCCTGATCGGGGTCGGTCAGCAGCTGGTCATGGCTGAGCTTGCCCTCGGCGCCCGAGCCGTCCTCGGCCGCGGCCTCGCCGGTCTCGAGGCTGCCCAGCACGCCCAGCTCGCCCTCGACCGAGGCGCCGACCCAATGGGCCATGTCCGCCACCCGCCTGGTGATGTCCACGTTATACTCGTAGGAGGCCGGCGTCTTCATGTCCGCCTCAAGCGAGCCGTCCATCATGACGGAGGTGAAGCCGTGCCGGATCGCCGTCATGCAGGTGGCCTCGTTGTTGCCGTGGTCCTGGTGCAGGCAGACCGGGATATCGGGATACATCTCGGCCAGCGCCTGCACCATGTGGCGCAGCATGATGTCGCCGGCGTATTTGCGCGCGCCGCGGCTGGCCTGAAGGATCACCGGCGCGTCCACCGCCTTGGCCGCCTTCATGATGGCGAGGCCCTGTTCCATGTTGTTGATGTTGAAGGCCGGAACGCCGTAGCCGTGCTCGGCCGCGTGATCCAGAAGTTGCCTCAGGGTGATAAGTGCCATTGTGCCCTCCTTCAGGCAGCTTGATCGGCGCGGGAGAGCGCCGCGATGCCGGGGAGAACGCGCCCCTCCAGCCATTCCAGAAACGCTCCACCGGCGGTGGAGACATAGGTGAAGTCATCGGCCACGCCGGCCGTGTTCAGCGCCGCCACAGTGTCGCCGCCGCCGGCGACCGAGACGCAGAGACCGGCGCGGGTCAGCTCGGCCGCGGTTTCGGCCAGCGCCATGGTGGACTGGTCGAAGGGCGGCACCTCGAACGCGCCGAGCGGCCCGTTCCACAGCACCGTCTGGACCCCGGCCAGAACGGCCTGGAACCGGGCGAGCGCGCGCGGGCCCGCGTCGAGGATCATCGCCTCCTCCGGGCATGCGTCCCAGGCCACGATGCGCTTGCGCGCGCCTTCCTTGAATTCCTTGGCCACCACCACGTCCTCGGGCAGCAGGATCGAGCAGCCCGATTGCGCGGCGAGTGCCTCGATCTCCCGCACGGTGTCCACCATGTCGGGCTCGTGCAGCGACCGGCCCATCGGCGCGCCGCGGGCGAAAAGGAAGGTGTTGGCCATGCCGCCGCCCACGATCACCGCGTCAAGCTTGCCCACCAGGTTTCTCAGCACCGGGATCTTGGTCGAGACCTTGGCGCCGCCGACGATGGCGACCGAGGGGCGCCTCGGCGCCTCCAGCGCGCTTTTCAGCGCCGCCATTTCCTCCATCATCAGCGGGCCGGCGGCGGCGGGAAGGAACCCGGCGACCGCCGCGGTCGAGGCATGCGCGCGGTGGGCGCAGGAAAAGGCGTCGTTGACATAGATGTCGCCAAGCGCGGCGAACTGGCGGGCAAGGGCCGGGTCGTTGACCTCCTCGCCCTTGTTGTAGCGCACGTTCTCGCACAGCAGCGCCTCGCCGTCCTGCAGCGCATTGGCGTGATCCTCCGCCGCGCGGCCCGCCGAGACGTCGGAGAAGCGCACCGGCACACCCAGGTGCTCGGCCAGCGCCGGGCGCAGCTTGTCCACCGAAAGGGTGGGGTCGAGCGCCCCCTTGGGCCGGCCCATGTGGGTCAGGATGACCAGCCGCGCGCCCTGCGCGAGCAGCGGCCTCATCCCTGCGGCGAAGCGGGCGATGCGGGTCGCGTCGGCGACCTTTCCGTCGCGGACCGGCACGTTCAGGTCGGCGCGCACCAGCAGGCGCTTGCCCTTGACGTCAAGGTCGGTGATCGGGGTGATGCCCTCCATCACAGGCCCCCCATGTGCACGGCATTGTCGGCCATCCGGCAGGAAAAGCCCCATTCGTTGTCGTACCAGGCCAGCACCCGCACCAGCCCGTTCAGGACCTTGGTCTGATCGGCCGCGAAATTGCAGGAATGGCTGTCGTGGTTGTAATCGACCGAGACCTTGGGCTCGGTCTCGTAGCTGACGATGCCCTTCATCGCGCCGTCCGCGGCCTCGGCCATCAGCGCGTTGATCTCCTCGGCGGTGACGGATCTGGAGGGCTTGAAGGTCAGGTCCACCGCCGAGACATTCGGTGTCGGCACCCGGATCGCCGAGCCGTCGAGACGGCCGTTGAGTTCCGGCAGCACCTCGCCGATGGCCTTGGCCGCGCCGGTGGAGGTGGGGATCAGGCTCAGCGCCGCGGCGCGGGCGCGGTAGAGATCCTTGTGCCGGCGGTCCAGCGTCGGCTGGTCGCCGGTGTAGGAATGCACCGTGGTCATGAGGCCGCTTTCGATCCCGATCGCGTCGTTCAGAACCTTCGCCATGGGCGCGAGGCAGTTGGTGGTGCAGGAGCCGTTGGAGACGACCCTGTGCGCGGCGGTCAGCTTGTGGTGGTTCACGCCGTAGACCATGGTCAGGTCGGCGCCCGTGGCCGGGGCCGAGACCAGAACCTTGCCCGCGCCATGCGCCAGATGCACGCCCGCGGCTTCGCGCGAGTTGAACACGCCCGAGCATTCCAGGACGATGTCGCAGCCTTCCCAGTCCAGCTCCGTCGGGTCGTAGGTCGAGAACACCTTCATCGGGCCGCGGCCCACGTCCATGGTGTCGCCCGCGACCGTGATCTCGCCGGCAAACCGGCCATGCACGCTGTCGTATTTCAGCAGGTGGGCGTTGGTCTCGATCGGGCCGGTG
Organism: Actibacterium sp. MT2.3-13A; assembly: GCF_018139985.1. Classification (GTDB taxonomy): domain Bacteria; phylum Pseudomonadota; class Alphaproteobacteria; order Rhodobacterales; family Rhodobacteraceae; genus JAGSOU01. Next base: position 80,760 of record NZ_JAGSOU010000003.1, read on the forward strand.
GCGTTGATCTTGACCACCTCGATGTCGCGGCGGCCCGACTCGATGATCGCGCTGAGCGTGCAGCGGCCGATGCGGCCCATGCCGTTGATGCCGACGCGGACGGTCATTTCCGGCCTCCCTTCGCGGTCAGGGCGCGGGCGGCCCCGGCCACGGCCTCGGGCGTGATGCCGAAATGGTCGTAAAGCTCGTGTATCGGGGCCGAGGCGCCGAAGCTCGACATGCCCACGAAGGCGCTGTCGGCGCCCAGGATCGGCGCCCAGCCCTGTTCCACGGCCGCCTCGACGCCGACGCGCGGCGCAGCGCCCAGCACCGCGGCATGATAGGCCGCGTCCTGCTGCGCGAACAGCTCGAAGCAGGGGGCCGAGACCACGGCGGCGCGGATGCCGTCCTCGGCCAGCAGGTCGGCGGCCTTCACGGCGATCTCCACTTCGGAGCCGGTGGCGATCAGGGTCACGTCGCGCGCGCCCTCGGCCTCGCGCAGCACATAGGCACCCTTCGCGGTGAGGTTCTCGTCCACATGATCGGTGCGCAGGCAGGGCAGGTTCTGCCGGCTCAGCGCCAGGATGCTGGGGGTGCGGGTGGCGCCGGCGGCGATCTCCCACGCCTCGGCCGTTTCCACCACGTCGCAGGGGCGGAAGACGTTGACGTTCGGCATGGCGCGGAACGAGGCGAGATGCTCCACCGGCTGGTGGGTCGGGCCGTCCTCGCCCAGCCCGATGCTGTCATGGGTCATGACATAGGCCACCGGCACCTGCATCAGCGCCGATAGGCGGATCGCCGGGCGGCAGTAGTCGGTGAATACCAGGAAGGTGCCGCCATAGGGCACGAAGCCGCCATGCAGTGCGATGCCGTTCATCGCCGCGGCCATGCCGTGCTCGCGGATGCCGTAATGGATGTAGTGCCCGCCGTAATTCTCGCGCGTGACCGGGGCCATGGCGCCGGTGCGGGTGAGGTTGGAGCCGGTCAGGTCAGCCGAGCCGCCCACCAGGTTGGGCAGGGTGTCGTAGATCACCTCCAGGGCCATGGCGCTGGCCTTGCGGGTGGCGACCTTGGGCGCCTCCTCCGAGAGCTTTGCCTTGTAGGCGCGGATGGCGCCGGCCAGCGCGTTCTTGTCGGCGGCGGCGAGCGAGGCGTCGAAGGCCCCGGCCAGCGGCGAGGCCGCCAGACGCGCCTCCCAGGCCTGGCGCGCGGCCTGGCCGCGCCGGGCCACGGCCCGCCACGCGGCGCGGGCCTCCTCGGGCAGTTCGAAGGGCGGGTGGTGCCATCCCAGCGCGGCCCGCGTGGCGGCGATCTCCTCGGCGCCCAGCGGCGCGCCGTGGGTGGCGGCGGTGCCCTGCTTGGTCGGCGCGCCATAGCCGATCACCGTGCGGCAGGCGATCAGCGAGGGGCGCGGATCCTGCCGCGCGGCCGCGATCGCGGCGGCCACCGCCTCGTTGTCGTGGCCGTCCACCGCCTGAACATGCCAGCCGCAGGCGGCGAAGCGCGCCTTCTGGTCGGTGGAGGTCGACAGCTCGGTCGAGCCGTCGATGGTGATCTGGTTGTCGTCCCACAGCACGATCATCCGGCCCAGCCGCATGTGGCCGGCCATGTCGGCGGCCTCGTGGCTGATGCCCTCCATCAGGCAGCCGTCGCCGGCGACGACATAGGTGTAGTGATCGACCAGATCGTCGCCGAAACGGGCGTTGTGCATCCGCTCGGCCAGCGCCATGCCCACGGCGGTGGCGATGCCCTGTCCCAGCGGGCCGGTGGTGGTCTCGATCCCCTCGGCATGGCCGTATTCGGGGTGGCCCGCGGTGCGGAATCCCATCTGCCGGAAATTCCTGACCTGCTCGATATCCATGTCGGCGAAGCCGAGCATGTGGTTGATCGCGTAGATCAGCATCGAGCCATGCCCCGCCGACAGCACGAAGCGGTCGCGGTCGGGCCAGTTGGGCGACGATGGATCGATGGCGAGGAAGCGGTTGTAGAGGACGGCGGCCACGTCGGCCATGCCCATCGGCATGCCCGGATGGCCGGATTTCGCGGCCTCCACGGCATCCATGGCGAGCGCCCGGATGGCGTTGGCCATGATCGGCTCGGCGGCGGTGTTGACGGTCATCTGGTTCATCTCGGGACTCCTCAGGCGCGTTTGGATTCGCTGACCAGCCGGTCGATCATCGGGGTGAAGATCAGCTGCATGGCGAGGTCGAGCTTGCCGCCCGGAATGACGATCGAATTCGCCCGGCTCATCCAGCTGTCGTGGATCATCGAGGTCAGGTAGGGGAAGTCGATCCCGCGCGGGTTGGCGAAGCGGATCACCACAAGGCTTTCGTCGGCGGTTGGAATCCAGCGTGCCACGAAGGGGTTGGATGTGTCCACCACCGGCACGCGCTGGAAATTCACGTCGGTCTGGGTGAATTGCGGGGTGATGCAATGCACATAGGCATGCATCCGGCGCAGGATCACGTCGGTCACGGCTTCGGTGGTGTAGCCGCGCTTTTCCTTGTCGCGGTGGATCTTCTGGATCCATTCCAGGTTGATCACCGGCACCACGCCGATCTTGAGGTCGGCATATCGGGCGATGTTCACCTCGTCGTTGACCACCGCGCCGTGCAGCCCCTCGTAGAACAGCAGGTCCGAGCCCTCCTCGAAGGGCGCCCAGCCGGTGAATTCACCCGGCGGCACGCCGTAGCGGTCGGCCTCGTCGGCGTCGTGCACATAGTGGCGGGTGCGGCCGCGGCCGGTCTCGCCATATTCGAGGAAAACCCGCTCCAGCTCGACCAGCTCGTTGGCGTCATAGCTGAAATGGCTGAAGCCGGGATCGCCCTCGGCATAGCGCCGCTCCAGCTCGGCCTTCATGTCGGCGCGGTTGTAGCGGTGGAAGGCGTCGCCCTCGATCGACACCGCCTTGACCCCTTCGCGGCGGAAGATCTGGTCGAAGGTGTGCTTGACCGTCGAGGTGCCGGCCCCCGAAGAGCCGGTGACCGAGATGATCGGGTGCTTCTTGCTCATTGCGAACCGCCTTTCGGGCGTCAGGCGCGGAACAGGCCGCGCTTGCCGAAGAGGGCGGAAACCTCGCTCTCGGGCAGGTCGTGATAGGTGGCGACGCGGGCGACCTTCTCGGCCGAGCCGAAGACGAAGGGTGTGCGCTGGTGCAGCCGGGTCGCGGCCTGGCCCAGGATCTGGTCCTGCCCGTCGGTGGCCATGCCGCCGGCCTGCTCGATCACGAAGGCGATGGGCGCGCATTCATAGACCATGCGCAGCCGGCCCTTCTCATATCCCTTGCGCTTGTCGCCGGGGTAGAGGAACACGCCGCCGCGGCTGAGGATGCGGTGGGTCTCGGCCACCAGCGAGGCCACCCAGCGCATGTTGAAATCCTTGTCGCGGGGGCCTTCGGCGCCGGCGATGCAGTCGTCGATATAGGCGCGGATCGGGTTCGGCCAGTGGCGGTAGTTCGAGGCGTTGATCGCGAACTCATGCGAGGTGGCGGGCACCTTCACCGCGGCATTGATCAGCACGAACTGGCGGCTGTCGGGGTCCAGCAGATATTCCTGCGTGCCGGCGCCGAAGGTGACCACCAGCATGGTCTGGGGGCCGTAGATGATATAGCCGCCGGCGATCTGCTCCGAGGCCGGGCGCAGCACGCTCTCGTCGCCGCCCGCCTTGGCCTGGAACACCGAGAAGATGGTGCCGATGGAGACGTTGACGTCGATGTTGGACGAGCCGTCCAGCGGGTCGATGGCCAGCGCGTAGGCGCCCGCGGGGTCGAGTTCGACCACCTCTTCCTGCTCTTCCGAGGCATACCAGCGCACGCCGGCCGATTTCAGCCGCGCGGCGAAGGCGTCGTCGGCGATGATGTCCAGCGCCTTCTGGCCGTCGCCGCCGGTGTTCACGCCGACCTCCTCGCCCAGGGCCGCGCCGAGCGGGCCGCGCTGGATCGTGTGCGCCAACTGCGCGCCGACCTCGCAGAGCGCCGCCATCAGGGGGCGCAGGGGGGCGGGAATGTGTTCCATGTCCCGGATCGGTTGCTCGCTCGTCATTCGTTCCTCCCGATTCTGGCGGCAGACCGCGCGTTGCCGTTGCTATTTCAGGAAATCATCGAATATAAAATTTAAAATGCTCAAAGCCGAATTCAGGAAAATTTAATGCCCAGGCCAGAAGCCGTTACTTTCAAGCAGTTACGCGCGCTTTCCGCAGTCGCGTCCTGCGGCACTATGACCGCGGCCGCGGAAATCATCGGGCTGACCCCGCCGGCGGTGCACACGCAACTGCGCCAGCTGGAACAGAATTTCGGCTGCAAGCTGCTGAGCCGCGGGCGCGGCGGGGGCACGGCGCTGACGCTTCAGGGCGAAGCGGTGCTGACCGCCGCGCGCAAGATGGAGGCTGCGCTTTCGGCCTGCGCGGAGCGGGTGCGCGCGCTGAACGAGGGCCGCGAGGGCCTCGTCAATCTCGGCGTCGTCTCCACCGGCAAGTATTTCGCCCCGGCGCTGGTGGCGCGGCTGCAGCGGTCCTATCCCGAGATCGAGGTGCTGCTGAAGGTGGGCAACCGCGACTCGGTGCTGGCCTGGCTGGAGGACGCGACGGTGGACATGGCGATCATGGGCCGCCCGCCGCGCCTGCCGGGGGTGGTCTCCACCGCGCTGGGCGCGCATCCGCATGTGCTGATCGCGCCGCCCGACCATCCGCTCGCCGGCCGCGAGGAACTGTTCGCGGAGGACCTGGTGAACGAGACCTACATCGCCCGCGAGCAGGGCTCGGGCACGCGCATCCTGATGGACCGCTTTCTCGACCGGCTGGGCGAGGGGCGGCCCTATCCGTCGATCGAGCTGAGCTCGAACGAGACGATCAAGCAGGCGGTGATCGCCGGGCTGGGGCTGGCGCTGATCTCGCGCCACACGGTCACGGACGAGTTGCGCGGCGGCCGGCTGATCGAGCTGCCGGTGCGCGGCCTGCCCATTGTGCGGCAATGGTACATGGTCCATCGCAACGACCTGCCGATGGACGCGGCGAGCCGCAACATCCACGATTTCATCTCCGGGCTCGACGGCGCCTTCCTGCCGCGCTGAGGCCGGCCGGTCCGCGCCTCAGGCGCGCGCCTCGGCCAGCCGCCGTGCCTCGGCGATCAGGGCGTCCAGAACGGGCGGGAAGGGCTCGCGGTGCGGGGCGACCAGCCCGACCTGATGCGCCGCCTTCGGATCGGTGATCGGCACCGCGCGCAGCTCGTCCGCGCCGAGGAACAGCTGCGCCGTCTTCATCGGCAGTACAGTCGCCCAGTCGCCGCTCTGGAGATGGCTGACGAGCGCGATGACCGAGTTCGATTCCAGCCGCGGCGCGGGCTGCGCGCCGGCCTCGGCCATGTGCTGGTTGACGATCCGGCGGTTCTGCATGTCCGGCGTCAGCAGGCACAGCGGCAGCGCCGCCAGCTCCGCCCAGCCGACCGAGGCGCGCCCGGCCAGCGGGTGATCGGCGCGCAGCACCAGGTTGTAGTGCTCGTGATACAGGGGGACCGTCGTCACCCGGCCCAGCGGCTCGTTGTCGAGATAGGTGATGCCGGCGTCGATGCGGTGGTTTTCGAGCTGGGTCAGGATCTCGTCGGAATTGCGCGAGGTGACGGTGAAATGCAGCCCCGCGTGGCGCGCGCTGAGCGGCGTGGTCAGTTCCGCCACCATCGCCAGCGCGGTCGGGATCACCCCGATCCGCAGATTGCCCGACAGCCCCTGTTTCACCGCGCGCATCTCCTCGCGCAGGGTGCGCGCGTCGCCGGTGATCCGGCGCGCCCATTCCAGCACGCGCTGACCCTCGGGCGTCAGCCCGCGAAAGCGCGAGCCGCGCCAGACCAGCATGACCCCCAGCTGATCCTCAAGCTGCTTGATCGCCGCCGACAGCGTCGGCTGGGTCACGCCGCAGCTTTCGGCGGCGCGGCCGAAATGCTCCTCGGTGGCGAGGGCGATGAACATCTCTAGCTTGTCGATCATGGCGGCCATCCTTGCACCCTTTCCCGGCGCAGGGAAAGGGCGGCGTTGCCCGCGGCTATATGCGGAAACCAGAATGAAATTGATCGCGAGGCCCGGTGTGCTATGCGTGAACGCATGGATTGGCGCGCCGTGACATTCGACTGGAACCGGGCCCGGGCCTTTCTCGTCACCGCCGAGGAGGGCTCGTTGTCGGCCGCCGCGCGGGCGCTGGGGCTGGCGCAGCCGACGCTCGGCCGACAGGTGGCCGCGCTGGAGGAGGAACTCGGCGTCGCCCTGTTCGAGCGCGCCGGCCGCGGCCTGACCCTGACGCCCACCGGGCTGGAACTGTTGGAGCATGTCCGGCGCATGGGCGAGGCCGCGGGGCGCGTCTCGCTGGCCGCGACCGGCCATTCGCAGCAGATCGAGGGCTCGGTCACCATCAGCGCGGGCGAGGCCTATGCCGCCTTCCTGCTGCCGCCGATCCTGTCGCGGCTGCGCCTCTCGCATCCCGGCATAAGGGTCGAGATCGTGGCCTCCAACACGGTCAGCGACCTGCGCCGGCGCGAGGCCGATATCGCCATCCGCAACGCCCGCCCCGCCGATCCCGAACTGATCGCGCGCAGGATGGGCGACGACGCGGCCCGGCTCTATGCCGCGCCGGCCTATCTCGACCGGCTTGGCCCGTTGCGCGGCCCCGGCGACCTGGCGCGGGCCGATTTCATCGGGTTCGACGAGGGCGGCGCGCTGCGCGAGGCGCTGAACGCGCTGGGGCTGGGCCTGGCGCGCGACAATTTCACGGTGCTGAGCGGCAGTCACCTGGTGCAGTGGGAATGCGTCCGGCGGGGGCTGGGCATCGGCGTGATGCCGGCCGCGATCGGCGATGCCGACCCCCTGGTGCGCCGGGTCCTGCCCGATCTGCCGCCGATCCCCTTTCCGGTCTGGCTGACCGCACACCGCGAGTTGCACAGCAGCCGAAGGATCCGGCTGGTCTTCGACCTGCTGGCCGAGGCCCTGGCGGACCTCCCGGAGACCGGGGCGTGACGCGGCGGCGGTTGAGCGGCGCGCCCATGGCGCTGATGGCGGGGATGCTGTGCCTCGCGCTGCCCCTGATCGTGCCGCCGCCCGCCGGCCTGCCGGAGCCGGCCTGGCGCGCCGCGGGGCTGGCCCTGCTGATGGCGCTCTGGTGGCTGACCGAGGCGCTGCCGCTGGCAGCGACGGCGCTGGTGCCGCTGGCGCTGGCGCCGCTTCTCGGCCTTGCGGGGCTTGACACTGTGGCGCCGGCCTACAGCCATCCGCTGGTCGTGCTGTTCCTGGGCGGCTTCCTTCTGGCCAGGGCGATCGAGCGCTGGGGGCTGCACCGCAGGGTCGCCTTCGCCCTGCTCGGCCTGGCCGGCGACCGTCCGGGCCGGGTGCTGGCGGCGATGATGGCGGCCACGGCCTTTCTCAGCCTGTGGATCAGCAACACCGCCGCGGCGATGGTGATGGCCCCCATCGCCGCCGGGATCGCCGACACCCAGGCCCGTGCCGGGCGGTTTCCCGCGGCGCTGATGCTGGGGGTGGCGTTCTCGGCCACGATCGGGGGCATGGGCACGCTGATCGGCACGCCCCCCAACGCGATCTTCGCCGCCTACATGAGCCGCGCCCACGGCATCGAGATCGGCTTCGCGCGTTGGGCGATGGCGGCGCTGCCGGTGGCGGCGGTGCTGCTGGTGGCGGCCTGGGCGGTGCTGGCCCGCGTGACGCCCGGACTGGGCGAGGGGCGGCTCGCGCCGCGCCAGGACGCGGCGCCGGGGCCGATGGGCCCGGCCGAGCGGAGAGTGGCGCTGCTGGCCGGGCTGACGGCACTGGCCTGGATCGCCCGGCCGCTGCTGAACGGGCTGTTTCCCGGCCTCGGTCTCAGCGATGCCGGGATCGCGGTGCTGGCCGCGCTGGCGCTGTTCGTGCTGCCCTCGGGGCAGGGCGGGCGGCTGCTGGACTGGAGCCACGCCGCGACGCTGCGCTGGGATGTGCTGATCCTGTTTGGCGGCGGGCTGGCGCTGGCCGGGCTGCTGGAGGGCAGCGGGCTTGCCGGCTGGATCGGCCAGCGGGCCGCCACCTTGCAGGGGCTTTCGCTGCCGCTGCTCATCGCCGTCATGGCGGCGCTGATCGTGCTGGTGGGGGAGCTGGCCAGCAACACCGCGATGGCCTCGATCTTCCTGCCGATCGCCGGCGCGGCGGCGCTCACGCTGGGGGCCGATCCGGTGGCCTTCCTGCTGCCGGTGGCGCTGGCCGCCTCGCTGGGCTTCATGCTGCCGGTGGCCACGCCGCCGAACGCCATCGTGTTCGGGCACAAGGCGGTGGGCCGCGCCGACATGCTGCGCGCGGGCGCGCTACTCGATCTCATCGGCATCGCGGTCGCGGTCGCCGGCGGCGTGCTGCTCGGGCCCTATCTGGGCTGAGAACTCCGCCGCTCCCTGTCCGGGCGGGCGGTCCGGGCCGCCCACCCCATCCCAATTCCAAATACCGCCGCCCGCCGCCGCGTCACATGCCGCGGCGCTTGTGAATCGGCATGGCATCGCGTAAAAAAATCGCATAGCAGTATCAAATTCTGCATAGTAGAACTGGGAGGAGTTCATGAGGGGTTTCCTGAAAGGCGCCATCGCTGGCGCCATGATCTGGGGCGCTGGTGCCGCGAGCGCGCAGACGCTCTTTGTCGGCGAGGCGGGCCCGAACCGCGGCGCGCGCGCCGAGGCGCTGCAATGGTTCGCCGACACCGCGACGGAACTGACCGGCGGGTCGCTCGATCTCGACATCCAGTGGGGCGGCGCGCTGTTCAAGGCGGGCGCCGCGGTCAACGCGATCGCCGATGGCGTGGCCGATCTCGGCACCATCATCGCGGTCTACTTCCCGCAGGAAATGGTCGCCTACGGCATCGCCGACCTGCCGCTGGAGAACCCCGACGCCTGGGTGGGGATGCGCGCGACGGATGAGCTGATGCGGACCAACGAGGCGATCCGCCGGAACCTCGCCGAGATGAACCTCGTCTATCTCGGCACCTTCACCACATCGGCCGTCCATATCGGCTGCAAGGGCGCCGCGATCCGCTCGGTCGAGGACATCAGCGGGCTGAAGGTGCGCGGCGTGGGGGCCTATGGCGACACCTTCAAGGATTTCGGCGCCAACATGGTCAGCATGTCGGTCTACGATGCCTACCAGGGGCTCGACACCGGGCTGCTCGACTGTTCGCAGGGCTATTCCTACGCGACCGCCGCGCTGAAGCAGCACGAGGTGATCGACAGCTATACGCTGCTCAACTGGGGGCAGGTCGGGGCGCTGGGCATCTTTATGAACAAGGATGCCTTCGACGGGCTCGACGCCAAGACCCAGGGCGCGCTTCTGACCGCGGGCGAGGGCATGGCCGACGAGCTGGGCCGGCTGATCACCGCCGACAACGCCGCCGCCATCGAGACCATGAAGGCGGCAGGCGTCGAGGTGATCACGCTTCCCGACGCGGATCGCGCCAAGCTGATCGAAACCGGGGCGGGTTATGTCGGCAAATGGGTCGAGCGCGCGAATGCCGCCGGGCTCGACGGTGCGGCGCTGATCGGGGAATACAAGGCGCTGCTTGCGAAATACGCCGCCGAGCGCGACGCGAAGGGCTATCCCTGGGAGCGCGGCTGAGCCTTGACCCGGTCCGCTGAGGGGCGTTCCCGGCCGTGCCGGGAATGCCCCGCTCCGCCGCCACCCCGCCATGGGCCCGAAACGGCCCCGACCCAACCGAGGTGATCCATGCTTCGCCGTATCGAGAGCCTGCTGCTCGATCTCGCCGTCATCGCCATCATCGGCCTTGGCGCGCTCATCACCGCCAGCGTCGTGTTGCGCGCGGTGTTCAATTCGGGCGTGCCCGACACGATCGTCATGGTGCGCGAGCTGATGGTGGCGGTCGTCGTGCTGCCGCTGGCCGCGACCACCGCCAAGCGGGCGCATATCGTGGTCGAATTCGTCTCCGACAGGCTGCCCGAGAGGGCGCGGAACGGGCTGGTCGTCTTCGGATCGGTGTTCGGCCTTCTGGCGCTGACGCCGCTGATCTACGCGGGCTGGCGCGAGGCCGCGCATGCCCTGAGTTCCGGCGCCATCTTCTTCGGCGAGCTGTCCTTGCCGAAATGGCCGGGGCGGCTGATTTTCCTGGCCGGAATATCCTTTTGCTGGCTGCGGCTGCTGCTGATGGCGGTCGCGGATATCCGTGCGATCCGGCAGGGCCGGCCGCTCACCGAAACTGCCCACGAGGAAGGGGTCTGATCCCATGGACGGTACGCTGGTCGGCCTGACGGCCTTTGGCGCGGTCATTCTGCTGCTCGCCCTGCGGGTGCCCATCGCCTTTGCCCTGGCAGGGGTGGCGACCGTGGGCGCCTTCGTGATCTTCGCCTTCCGAACCGGCGCCTTCACCCCGGAACGCGCGATCAAGCCCACGACATCGCTGGTCTTCTCGAATTCCTTCGACCTGATCCATTCCTACGATCTGTCAATGATCCCGCTGTTCGTGGCGCTCGGCCACATCGCCTACCGCGCTGAGATCACCACCCGGATCTACCACGCGGCACGGGTCTGGCTGGCGCGTGTGCCGGGCGGCGTGGCCATGGCCTCGGTCGTGGGCTGCGGCGGGTTCTCGGCGATCACTGGCTCGTCGATCGCCTGCGCCTCGACGATGGGGCGGATCTGCGCGCCCGAGATGCTGCGGATGGGCTACGACCCGCGCCTGGCCACGGCGAGCGTCGCGGCGGGCGGCACGCTGGGCTCGCTCATCCCGCCTTCGGTGCTGTTCATCATCTACGGCATCTTCACCGAGACCTCGATCAGCAAGCTTTTCCTCGCGGGCGTGCTGCCGGGCGTGCTGTCGCTGTTCGGGTTCCTGCTGGTCATCTACCTGTGGGTCTCCCGCAGCCCGTCCGCCGCGCCGCGCTTCACCGACGCGATCTCGCGGCGCGAGCGGCGCGATGCGGCGCTGGAGGCCTGGCCGGCCGTGGCGCTGTTCGGGATCATCGTGGGGGGCATCTATGGCGGCATCTTCACCGCGACCGAGGCCGCCGCGGTCTGCGTCAGCGCGGCCGCGCTGATCGGCTTCGCGCAGCGCAAGCTGACCTTGCGGGGCCTGATCGCGGCCCTGCGCGAGACCTGCGTGCAGACCACCAGCATCTTCCTGATCGCTGCCGGGGCCAAGATCTTCGTGGCCTTCGTCGCGCTGACCGGCGTCGCGCCGGCCATCGTGAGCTTCGTCACCGAGGCGCAGCTCTCGGCGCTTCTGCTTCTTTGCGCGATCGCGCTGATCTACCTGGTGCTGGGCATGTTCCTCGACCCGATCGGGATCATGGTGCTGACGCTGCCGCTGATGGTGCCGCTGGTCGAGGGCTATGGCTTCGACCTGATCTGGTTCGGCGTCGTGGTGATCAAGTTGCTCGAGATCGGGCTGATCACGCCGCCGGTCGGGCTCAATGTCTTCGTCATCGCCGGCGTGGTGGGAAAGGATGTGGCGATCGACCGCATCTTCGGCGGAACCCTCCGGTTTCTCAGTGTCGACATCGTGGTGCTCGTGCTCATAATGGCGTTCCCGATACTTTCGCTGCTGATCCCCAACTCGATGTAGGTTCGGGGCAGAGCCGATGGCGCAGGATGGAGATGGAATGGCTGTGACCGACGACGAGAGCGACCGCCGCTTCGCCACCACGCTGGCGCGTGGGCTGGCCGTGCTGCGCGCGTTCAGGCCCTCCGACGACGGGCTCGGCAATGCCGAGATTTCCGAGCGGACGGGGATTCCGAAATCCACCGTCTCCCGCCTGACCTTCACCTTGCAGGCGCTGGGATATCTCAACCACGCCCGCCGCCGCGACCGCTACCGTCCCGGGCCCGCGCTGCTGGCCCTGGGCAATATCGCAAGCTCGTCGATCTCCTTCGTCGAGTTGTCGGGCAGCATCATGCAGCGGCTGGCCGATGAGACCGGCACGCTGGCGCTGCTGCTGGTGCGCGACGACAACAAGCTGCTGATCGTGAAGACCTGGCGCCCGCGCAACGTGTCCTCGCTCTGGCTTGAGGTCGGCCACCGTCTGCCGTTCAACGGCTCCTCCTCGGGGCATGCGCTGCTGGCCGCGATGTCCGAGGAGATCTTCGCCAGGACCGTGGCGAATGTCGCCGGCGACCGCGGGCTGACGCCGGAGCGCGCGCAGGAGATCCGCAAGGACGCCTACAGCCAGCTCGTGACCCGCGGCTTCGTGATCGCCGACCCCAAGGAATATTTCGCCGCCAATATCCATGCGGTCGCCAAGCCGTTCCATTCCCGCGACCTGAGCGAGCCGGTGGTCTTCACCTGCGGCGCGATGCCCGAGGACCTGAGCCTTGAGCGGATGCGCGACGAGGTCGGCCCCAGGCTGAGCGAGGCCGTGCAGGAGCTGGAGCGGATCATGGGGCAGGGCTCGGCGATCGCGATGCGAAGTTGAAAAATTCTGCATGATGGAATTGTATTTGACATGCTGAGACTAAGAACCCAGCCAGATAGCCTGAGAAGAACGATGAAAGGTGAATCGTGACCGATCCAGTGAGATACGAGCGGGACGGCGGCATCGCCGTCGTGACCATCGAGAACGGTCCGGTGAACGCGCTGTCGCAGGCGGTCCGCGCCGGTCTCGACGCGGCGTTCGAACGCTTCGCGGCGGACGATGCGGCGCGTATCGCGGTGATCGTGGGGGCCGGGCGGCTGTTCATCGGCGGCGCCGACATCTCCGAATTCGGCACGCCGCCCGCGGCGCCCTTGCTGCCCGATGTGGTGGGCCGCATCGAGGCCAGCGAAAAGCCGGTCGTCGCGGCCATTCACGGCGCGGCGCTGGGCGGCGGGCTGGAGGTGGCGCTGGGCGCGCATTACCGCCTGGCGCTCGACGGCGCGCAGCTGGGCCTGCCCGAGGTCAAGCTCGGCATCATTCCCGGCGCGGGAGGCACCCAGCGGGCGCCGCGGCTGATCGGCCTGAAGGCGGCGCTGGCCATGATCCCGGCGGGCGGGACGGTGACGGCCGGCGCGGCGCTGGAGATGAGGCTGGTCGACCGTGTGGCGGCCGGCGAGGACGCGCGCGCGGCGGGCATCGCCTACGCCCGCGAATTGCTCGAACAGGGGGCGCCGGCGCGGCCCGTCGGTGCGCTTCCGCGCCCGGTGGCCGATGCGGCGGCCCTCGACGAGGCGCGCGCGCGGCTGGCCCGGAAAGCCCGCGGCGAGGTCGCGCCGCTCGCCGCCGTCGACGCGATCGAGGCCGCGACGCGCCTCGATCTGGCCGAGGGTCTGGCCGAGGAGCGGCGCATCTTCCGCGACCTGATGGAGACGCCCCAGCGCGCCGGGCTGGTCCACGCCTTTTTCATCGAGCGCAAGGTGGCCAAGCTGCCCGAGATCGACGGAATCGCGCCGCGCGGCCTGGACGCCATCGGCGTGGTCGGCGGCGGGCTGATGGGGGCGGGCATCGCGACCGCGGCCCTGCTGCGCGGGCTGCCCGTCACGCTGGTCGAGCGCGACGCCGCGGCGGCCGAAAAGGCGGCCGGCACGATTGCCGGCAACCTCGATGCCGCGGTGAAGCGCGGCAAGCTCGACCAGCCGCGCCGCGATGCAATCCTGGCGGAGAAGCTGACCGTTGCGACCGGATATGAGGCGCTGTCGCGGGCCGATCTGATCATCGAGGCGGTGTTCGAGGACATGGAGGTCAAGAAACAGGTCTTCGCCGCGCTGGACCGGGTGGCCAGGCCCGGCGCGATCCTGGCCACGAATACCTCCTATCTCGATATCGACGCGATCGCGGCCTCGGTCTCGCGCCCCTCTGACGTGATCGGGCTGCACTTCTTTTCTCCCGCGCATGTGATGAAGCTGCTTGAGGTGGTCGTCGCGGACAAGACCGCACCGGAGGTGACGGCGACGGCCTTCGCGCTGGCACGGCGCCTTGGCAAGATCGCGGTGCGCGCGGGCGTCTGCGACGGTTTCATCGGCAACCGCATCCTGTCGCATTGCCGCGCGGCGGCGGACCGGATGGTGCTGCAGGGCGCCAGCCCCTTTCAGGTCGACCAGGCGATGCGCGATTTCGGTTTCGCCATGGGGCCCTATGCGGTGGTCGATCTGGCCGGGCTCGACATCGGTTTCCTGACCCGGCAGCGCAAGGCGAGGGACCGCGACCCGCGCGACGTGGTGCCGACCTGGGCCGACGCGCTCTATCACATGGGGCGGCTTGGCCAGAAAACCGGGCGCGGCTATTACATCTACGAAGCGGGCAGCCGGGTGGGCCGCCCCGATCCGGGGGTGGAAGAGCTGATCGCCAAGGCCCGCGCCGAGGCAGGCGTCTCGCCGCGCGATTTCACCGACGAGGAGATCCGCCGCCGCTACATGGCCGCCCTGGTCAACGAGGCCGCGCGGGTGATCGAGGAGGGTATCGCGCAGCGCCCGCTCGATATCGACGTGACGCTGCTCCACGGCTACGGCTTCCCGCGCTGGCGCGGCGGGCCGATGAAATGGGCCGACATGACCGGGCTCGGCAGCGTGCTGGCCGATGTCCGGCGCTGCGCCGCAGAGGACGACTATTTCTGGCGACCCGCCCCGCTGCTGGAGCGGCTGGTGGCGGAGAACCGCAATTTCGACAGCCTGAACGCGGGCTGAGGGGGAGGGACCGGGAATGACCGACGCCGTCATCGTATCCATCGCGCGCACCGCCATCGGCAAGGCCGCGCGCGGCAGTTTCAACATGACCCACGGCGCCACCCTTGCCGGCCATGTCGCCGCCGAAGCGGTCCGGCGCGCGGGCATCGACCCCGCCCTGATCGAGGACAGTATCTGGGGCTGCGGCTATCCCGAATATGTCACCGGCGGCAACATCGCCCGCCAGGCGGTGATCCGCGCAGGCCTGCCGGTCAGCATCGCGGGCACCACGGTCAACCGCTTCTGCGCCAGCGGCTTGCAGGCGATCGCCATGGGCGGACACCTGATCGCCCATGAGGGCGCCAGGGCGGTTCTGGTCGGCGGGGTTGAAAGCATCAGTCTGGTGCAACCGCCCCCGCGCCATTCCCGCGAGCCCTGGATCGAGGCGCACAAGCCCGCGCTCTACATGACCATGATCGACACCGCCGACGTGGTGGCCGAACGCTACGGCATCTCGCGCGAGGCGCAGGACGCGCTGGGCCTGCAAAGCCAGATGCGCACCGCGGCGGCGCAGGAGGCGGGCCGTTTCGACGCGGAAATCGTGCCGATGCAGGTCACACGGGCGGTGACCGACAAGGCGACCGGCGAGGTCTCCGAGGTCGCAGCGACCATCGCGAGGGACGAGTGCAACCGCCCCTCGACCACGCTGGAAGCGCTGGCCAGGCTGGAGCCGGTCAAGGGGCCGGGCAGGTTCGTCACTGCCGGCAACGCCTCGCAGCTTTCGGACGGGGCCGCGGCGCTGGTGATGATGCACGCCCGCGAGGCGGAGCGTCTGGGGCTTGAGCCGCTGGGCCGCTACTGCGGCTTCGCGGTCGCGGGCTGCGAGCCCGACGAGATGGGCATCGGCCCGGTCTTCGCCGTGCCCCGCCTGCTGGAGCGTCAGGGGCTCGGCGTGGAGGACATCGACCTGTGGGAGCTGAACGAGGCTTTCGCCAGTCAGGCGATCTACTGCCGCGACCGGCTGGGCATCGACAACGAGATCTGCAACGTCGACGGCGGCTCCATCGCGCTGGGCCATCCCTTCGGCATGACCGGCGCGCGGATGACCGGTCATCTGCTGGCCGAGGGGCACCGCCGGGGCGCCAAGCGCGGCGTGGTGACCATGTGCATCGGCGGCGGCCAGGGCGCGGCCGGCCTTTTCGAGATTTTCTGAGAGCGGACCACCGGAATGGATCTGAACTATACCGACGAGCAGAAGGCCTTCCGCGCCGAGGTGCGGAGCTTTCTTGAGGAAAACCTGCCCAGGCGGCTGTCGGACAAGGTCGCGGGCGGCAAGCGCCTGACCAAGGCCGATCACGAGGAATGGCACGCCATCCTCAACGCGCGCGGATGGCTGGCCGCGAACTGGCCCGCCGAATATGGCGGCACCGGCTGGGACGCGGTGCGCCGCCATATCTTCGAGGAGGAGACGACGCGCGCCCACGCCCCGCGCATCGTGCCCTTCGGCATCAACATGCTGGGGCCGGTGTTGCAGAAATTCGGCTCGCAGGAACAGAAGGCCCATTACCTGCCGCGCATCCTGAACGGCGACGACTGGTGGTGCCAGGGCTATTCGGAACCCGGCGCAGGCTCGGACCTGGCCTCGGTCAAGACCAGCGCGGTGCGCGACGGCGACGCCTACATCGTCAACGGCCAGAAGACCTGGACCACGCTGGGCCAGCACGCCAACATGATCTTCTGCCTCGTGCGGACCTCGAAGGAGGGCAAGCCGCAGGAGGGGATCAGCTTCCTTCTGATCGACATGGAGTCCCCCGGCGTCGAGGTCCGGCCGATCGTGCTGCTGGACGGCGAGGCCGAGGTCAACGAGGTCTGGTTCAGCGACGTGCGCGTGCCCGCGGAAAACCTGGTGGGCGAGGAGAGCAAGGGCTGGACCTACGCCAAGTATCTGCTGACGCACGAGCGTACGAATATCGCCGGCGTCGGCTTCGCCACGGCCGGGCTGGCGACGCTCAAGCGCATCGCCAGGCTGGAGCAATCCGGCGGGCGGCCGCTGATCGAGAACCCGTTTTTCGCCGCCAGGATTGCCCAGGTGGAAATCGACCTGATGGCGATGGCCACCACCAACCTTCGGGTGATCGCGAAGACGGCTTCGGGACAGGCGCCCGGCGCCGAAAGCTCGATGCTCAAGGTCAAGGGCACGGTCATCCGCCAGCAGATCAACGCGCTGACCCGGCAGGCGGTGGGCCCCTACGCGATGCCCTTCGTCTCCGAGGCGCTGGAGGAGGGCGGCAACGCCGGGCCGGTCGGACCGGACTACGCGATGCCCGCGACCCAGAGCTATTTCAACAACCGCAAGCTGTCGATCTACGGCGGGTCCAACGAGGTCCAGCGCCAGATCATCAGCAAGGCCATCCTGGAGCTTTAAGATGAACTTCGACCTGACCGAAGAGCGCCAGATGCTGCAGGACGGCCTGCGCCGCTACCTGCGCGACACCGTCAGCCCCGAGCTGCTGGCCAGGGCCACCGAGAGCGAGGCCGGCCATTCCGGGGCGCTGTGGGCCGGGCTGGCCGAAATGGGCGTGATCGGCGCGCTGTTCCCCGAGGAGGTGGGCGGGTTCGGCGGCGCCGGCTTCGACCTGGCGCTGGTCTTCGAGGAGATGGGCCGCGCCGGTGCGTTCGAGCCGCTGCTGGAGACCGGCGTGCTGGCCGGCGGCCTGATCGCCGAGATGGGCGACGACGCGCAGAAGGCGCTGATCGAGGAGATCATCGCCGGGGCGGTGCAGATCGCCTTCGCCCATGCTGAGCCGGGCAGCCGCTACGATCTCGAACGCGTCGCGACCAGTGCCGAGCCGGGGCCGGAGGGCTATGTCCTCAACGGTCGCAAGGCGGTCGTGGCGGCCGCCCCTTCGGCGCAGCATTTCGTGGTCAGCGCGCGAACCGGCGGCGCGATGGCCGACGAGGACGGCATCTCGCTGTTCCTCGTCTCCGCCGGGGTCGCCGGGCTTTCGCTGCGCGCCTATCCGGTGAACGGCGGCGGCCGCGCCGCCGAGATGACGCTGGAGAACGTCGCGCTGCCGCGGGACGCGCTGCTTGGCGCCAGGGGCGCGGCCTTCCCGGCCATCGAACGCGCCGCGGCGCGCGCCACCGCCGCCGTCTCGGCCGAGGCGCTGGGGCTGATGGAGGCGATCCGCGCGCTGACCACAAGCTATCTGCGGACCCGCCAGCAGTTCGGCCGGCCCATCGGCAAGTTCCAGGCGCTGCAGCACCGCATGGCGGATATGCTGATCGAGATCGAGCAGGCGCGCTCGGCGGTGATCAACCTTGCCGGTCACCTCGACGCCGAGCGGACCGAGCGCGAGCGCCATGTCAGCGCGACCAAGAACCTGATCGGGCGTGTCGCCCGGCTGGTGGTCGAGGAAAGCATCCAGATGCATGGCGGCATCGGCATGACCCAGGAATACGCCCTGGCCCATCTGGCCAAGCGCCTGACCATGGTCGATCACAGGTTCGGCGACGCCGATTACCACCTCGAGCGGTTCATCCGCCTGTCGGCGGCCTGAGCGATGGGGCTGATCGAGAACGAAACCGGCGCGCAGCGCACCCTGGGCTACGTCCTCGACGTGGGGCAGGGCGACGGCTGCGCGCGCTGCTATCTCGACCTGACCGAGGCGCATATGAACCGCCACGGCGTGCTGCATGGCGGCATCGCGGGGCTGCTGCTGGACAACGCCATGGGCGCGACCGGCAGCCTGACCGTGGACGACAGCGGCCGCGCGCCGTTCCTGACCATCTCGCTGAACACCCAGTTCCTCGCCCCGGCGCGGGCCGGCACGCGGGTCACGGCGACGGGGCGGGTGACGGGCGGGGGGCGGTCGCTGCTGTTCATCGCCGCAGAACTCGTGGCCGGGGACGGCACCGTGATCGCCACCGCGACCGGCGTGTTCAAGCGCGTGCCGCAGCACCGGCTGGCCGAGGGGGGCGACGCATGAGCCCCCCGCTGGCCCGTATTGAGGATCTCGGCGACTGCCTTGTCGTCGTGAACGACAACATCGCCCGGCGCAACGCGCTGACCCCCGATCTCTACGACGCGCTCGGCACGGCTCTGGCGCGCGCGGGCGAAGAGGCACGGATCGCCTCGGTCATCCTCTGGGGCGCCGGCGGCTTCATCTGCTCGGGCGGCGACCTGACCCAGCTGGCCCGCCGCCGCGAGCTGCCGCGCGCCGCGCGGCTGGAGCGCATCGAGGCGCTGCACGATCTGGTCCGCGCCATCGCCGCCTGTCCGAAACCCGTCATTGCCGCGGTTGAGGGCGGCGCGGCCGGGGCGGGGGCCTCTCTCGCTTTCGCCTGCGACCTGATCGTGGCTGCCGAGACCGCGCAGATCTCCGCCGCCTATGTGCGGGCCGGGCTGGTGCCCGACGGCGGTCTCACCGCCAGCCTGAGCGCGCTTCTGCCGCGCGCGCTGGTCTCCGAGATGCTGCTCTTGGGCGCGCCGGTGCCGGCGCGGCGGCTGCACGACCTGGGCGCGATCAACGCGCTGACCCCCGAGGGCGGCGCGCGCGAGGCCGCGATGACGCTGGCCGGGCGGATCGCCGCCGGGCCGTCCGGCGCGCAGGGGGCGATCAAGGGTTTGCTCGCCACTGCCCGTTCGCAGGGCCTCGCCGCCCAGCTCGACCGGGAACGCGACGCGATGGCCGATGCCGTCGCGGGGGACGAGGCCGGAGAAGGGATCGGTGCCTTCCTGGAAAAGCGCCGCCCGGATTTCGCCAGGCTGAGGTGCGCGCGATGAGCCCGCGCCCGGCCGATCCCGCGCTTGAAACGGCGCTGACCCGCACCTTCGGCCTGCGCCTGCCGGTGATCGCGGGCGGGCTGATGTGGCTGTCCGATGCGCGCTATGTGGCCGCCGGCGCGCGGGCGGGCATCCTGTCCTTCCTGACGGCGGCGAGCTTTCCCGACCCCGACGATCTGCGCCGCGAGATCGCGCGCTGCCGCGACATGGCCGCGGGCCGCCCTTTCGGCGTCAATGTCTCGATGCTGCCCAAGCTCGTTCCCGGCGAAAGGACCGCCGACGTGTTCCGCCTGATCGCGGATGCGGGTGTGCGCGTGGTCGAAACCTCGGGGCGCAACCCCGAACCCTATCTGCCGATCCTCAAGGACGCCGGGATCACCGTCATCCACAAGGTGCCCGGCGTGCGCTACGCGCTGAAGGCGCAATCGGTCGGCGTGGACATGGTGTCGATCGTGGGCGCCGAATGCGGCGGCCATCCCGGCATGGACCTGGTCGGCAGCATGGTCAATCTCGCACTGGCCGAGCGCCGGCTCGCCATCCCCTTCCTGATCGGCGGCGGCATCGGGGCGGGCAGCCAGATCGTGGCCGCGCTGGCCGCCGGGGCGGCGGGCGTTGTGATCGGCACGCGCTTCCTCGCCGCCGACGAGATCGGCGCGCATCCCGACTACAAATCCGCGATGGTCGCCGCCACCGAGCGCGACACCGCGCTGAGCATGGCCAGCCTGCGCAACACGATCCGCACCCTGCGCAACGAGACGACCGAGATCGTCGCACAGCTTGAGGCGGGGGACCCCGACATCGGGATCGAGGCGTTGATGCCCTATGTCGCGGGCGCCATCGGGCGGCGCGCCTATGAGACGGGGGATGTCTCGCGCGGGATGCTCTCGGCCGGTCAATCGTTGGGCCTGCTCGACCGCGCCGAGCCGCTGGCCGCGACGATCGCGACCCTCGAAGCGGAGGCCGCCGCCGCGCTCGCGCGCCTGCGGCCAGCCCCGGCGGCGCGCAAACCAAGGGAGGACGCGCATCCATGACAGACAGTCCCATGAACCGGATACACCAGATGCTCGCCGCGCATGTGGCCACGCGCCCCGATGCGCCCGCGGTCATCGACAGCGACGGTCGCGCGGTCGGCTGGCGCGACCTTGACGCGCGGATCGACGAGGCCGCCGACATGCTGCGCGCCCGCGGCGTGGGGCCGGGCGACCGCGTGCTGCTGGTGGCCGAGAACTGCCTCGCGGTGGCGGTGCTGATCTTCGCGGCCAGCCGTCTCGATGCCTGGGCGGTGCCGGTGAACGCGCGGATGGCCGGCGCCGAGATCGCGCGGATCGGGGCCCATGCCGCGCCGCGGCTGGCCCTCTACACCGCCCATGTCTCGAACGAGGCGGCCGCCCATGCCGACGCGGCCGGGGCCGCGCCGCTTGAGACCGGCTTCGGCGCGCTGCGCGTCGCGGCCTTCGCGGCGGACGCGCCCGAGCCGGTGGCGCCGGGCCCGGATCAGGTGGCGGTGGTGCTTTATACCACCGGCACGACCGGGCAGCCCAAGGGCGTGATGCTGACCCATGCCAACCTGATGTTCGCGGCACGCGCGTCGGCCGATCTGCGCCGGCTGACCCCCGAAGACCGCGTCTACGGCGCGCTGCCGCTGACCCATGTCTTCGGTCTCGCCTCGATGCTGATGGCCTCGGCGCTTGTCGGCTGCACGGTGCAGCTGGCCACCCGGTTCAGCGCCGGGGCGCTGTTCGCCGCGCTGCGGGACGGCGCGACGGTGGTGCCCGCGGTGCCCCAGATGCACGCGCTGCTGATGGCCTATGCCGCCGAGCACGGGCACGAAAGGCTGGGGTCCGCGCAGCTGCGCTACGTCTCCTCGGGGGCCGCGCCGCTCGACCCGACATGGAAGCGCAAGGCCGAGGCGTTCTACGGCGTGGCGCTGCAGAACGGCTATGGCATGACCGAGAGCACCGCCGGGATCTGCGGCACGCGCAACCCGATCGGCAGCCCCGACATCAGCGTCGGGCCGCCGCTTCCGGGCGTCGAGGTCAGGCTCGATATCTCGGCCGGCCACGAGGACGGCGTGGGCGAGGTCCTGACCCGCGGCCCGCATGTGATGAAGGGCTATTTCCGCAATCCCGAGGCGACCGCCGAGGCGATGACCCGGGACGGCTATCTGCGCACCGGCGATCTCGGCCGGATCGACGCGGAGGGGCGGGTCCATATCGTCGGGCGCAGCAAGGAGTTGATCATCCGCTCGGGCTTCAACGTCTACCCGCCCGAGGTCGAGGCGGCGCTGAACGACCACCCGGCGGTGGTGCAATCCGCCGTGATCGGCCGCCCCGCCGAGGGCGGCAACGAGGATGTGCTGGCCTTCGTGCAATGCGCCCGCCCCGGCGCGGTCGACGCGGCGACGCTCAAGGCTTTCGTGGCCGGGCGGCTCACCGCCTACAAACGGCCCTCGCATATCGTGATCGCCGATGCGCTGCCGGCGGCGGCGACCGGAAAGATCCTTAAAAATCGCCTGCTCGACCATTTCGCGGCCGAACTGGCGGCACTTGACGCGAGCTGAGCCGGCCCGTCGGGTGCGCCGCGCCCCCGACGGAGAGCCCTACGGCCGGCGACGCCCCCGGCCATTCCGAATGACGCGAGGTCTTGGCGGCGTCCGCAACCGGCTTGCGCCGGCTTCGGCGCGCGCGCGATTCCTGAAAAGGTGACAAAAAGAATCGGATAGACATATCCGACGGAAATGCTTAGGAATGCCGCGCCGGCGGAAACGGGTGCCCACGCCGGCAGTCCGAAGACCTCCGCATCCGACACCGACAGGGATGAGCTACATGAAATACCTCCTTTCCACTGCGGCCTGCGCCCTGGCCCTGGCCGTATCCCCGGCCTTTGCCGACCGGGCCGCGGTCCTCGACACCTATGCCGACATCGCCGAAGCGGCCTATGCCGACAGCCTTTCTCAGGCCGAGGCGTTGCGCGCGGCCGTGGCGGCGCTGGTCGCCGAGCCCTCGCCGGAGACGCTGCAGGCCGCCCGCGCCGCCTGGCGCGCCGCCCGCATGCCCTATCAGCAGACCGAGGTCTTCCGTTTCGGCAATGCCATCGTGGACGACTGGGAGGGCAGGGTGAATGCCTGGCCGCTGGACGAGGGGCTGATCGACTATGTCGATGCCGCCTACGGCGGGCCCACCGACGCGAACGAACTGGCGGCGCTGAACGTGATCGCCAATCCCCGGCCGGTGATCGCGGGGGTCGAGGTGGACGCGACCCGGATCACGCCCAAACTGATCGCCGGGACGCTGAACGAGGCGGACGGGATCGAGACCAACGTGGCGCGCGGCTATCACGCGATCGAGTTCCTGCTCTGGGGGCAGGACCTGAACGGCACCGGCCCCGGCGCGGGCGCGCGCGCCCATACCGATTTCGTGGCGGGCGAGGGCTGCACCGGCGGCCATTGCGACCGGCGCGCCGACTACCTGCTGGCCGCGACCGGGCTTCTGGTTGCGGATCTCGAGGAGATGGCGGCCAACTGGGTCGAGGGCGGGGCCGCGCGCGCCGCCGTCATGGCCGATGAGGACGCGGGCCTCGTGGCGATCCTCACCGGCATGGGCAGCCTGTCCTACGGCGAGCAGGCGGGCGAACGGATGCGGCTTGGCCTGATGCTGAACGACCCGGAGGAAGAGCACGATTGTTTCTCCGACAACACCCACATGAGCCACTATTACGACGGGCTTGGCATCCAGAACGTCTATCTCGGCCGCTACATCCGCACCGACGGCCGCGTGGTCGAGGGGCCGTCGCTGGCCGAGCTGGTGGCCGAGGCCGACCCCTCGCTCGACGCCGAGATGCGCGCCAAGCTCGACGCCACGATGGCGGCGCTTGGCGCGATCGTGACGGCGGCCGAGGGCGGCTTCGCCTATGACATGATGCTCGAACGCGGCAACGCCGAGGGCGAGGCCCTGATCATGGCGGGCGTGAACGGCCTGATCGACCAGACCCGCAGCATCGAACGGATCGTGACCGCGCTTGGGCTTGACCGGATCGCGTTCGAGGGGTCGGACAGCCTCGACGCCCCCGGCGCGGTGTTCGAGTAGGGGGCCGGGATGAAAAATGCTATGCACTGCGTTCGGCAGGCCGCGCGCCCGATCGGGATAGGGGGCGCGGCGGCGGCCTGGCTCCTCGCCGCTCCGGCCGGGGCGGGACCGCTGGACGAGCCGCACCTGGCCGTCGTTCCGCGCACGCCCGAGGAGGCCGCGCGGGTAGCCGCCGTCAGCGCGCCTGCGGCCGGCTTCGCCGCGCCCGAGCGCTTCGAGGCGCTGCCGGGCGGCGCAGCCACGGTGCGGGCGCGGCGCAACGCCGACGCCTTCTCGCAGCCCTCGGGCAACATGAGCTTTGCGCGCGAGCTCGATTTCAAGGTCGGCAACGGGCTATTCCGCAAGATCTGGGTTTCCGCCCCCTCGTCGACCGGGGCCTCGGACGGGCTCGGCCCGCTGTATAACGCGCGCGGCTGCCAGAACTGCCACATCAAGGACGGGCGCGGTAATGCGCCGGACGGGCCGGAGGACAACGCCGTGTCGATGTTCCTGCGGGTCTCGATCCCGGCCGGGCAGGCCATGGCCGGGATCGAGGACTGGATCGCCACCGCGCCCGATCCGGTCTACGGCACCCAGCTTCAGGATTTCGGGACGCCGGGCCAGAAGGCCGAATACCGCCTCGATATCGCCTATGAGGAGATCGAGGTGCCGCTTTCCGGCGGCGAGGTGGCGGCGCTGCGCCGCCCGACATACCGCGCCGCGGACCTCGGATACGGGCCGCTGCACCCCGAGGCGATGCTCTCGCCCCGCGTCGCGCCGCAGATGATCGGGCTGGGGCTGCTGGAAGCGGTCCCTGCCGCCGATATCCTCGCGCTGGCCGACCCCGAGGATGCAGATGGCGACGGCATCTCGGGCCGCCCCAACATCGTGCCGTCGGTCGAGTTCGGCCAGCCGATGCTGGGCCGGTTCGGCCACAAGGCGGGCACGCCCACGGTGCGCGAGCAATCCGCCGCCGCCTTTGCGGGTGATATCGGGATCTCGACCCCCCTCTTCCCGGCGCCCTGGGGCGCGTGCACCGAGGCCCAGGCCGGTTGCCGCGACGCCCCGCATGGCGGAGATCCGGCGCAGGGCGGGCTGGAGGTGGATGCCGGGGGGCTGGATCTGGTGACCTTCTACAGCCGCAACCTTGCCGTCCCCGCGCGGCGGGACGAGGGCGCGCCGGAGGTCCTGCGCGGCAAGGCGCTGTTCCACGCCACCGGCTGCGCCTCCTGCCACAACCCGAAATTCGTCACCCACCGCCTGGCCGATCGCCCCGAGCAGAGTTTCCAGCTGATCTGGCCCTATACCGACCTGCTGTTGCACGACATGGGCGAGGGGCTGGCCGACCATCGCCCCGAGGGCCGCGCCACGGGCACCGAATGGCGCACCGCGCCACTCTGGGGCATCGGTCTCACCGAACAGGTCAGCGGGCAGGCCCAGTTCCTGCACGACGGCCGGGCGCGGTCGCTGCTGGAGGCGGTGCTCTGGCATGGCGGCGAGGCGCAGGCCGCGCGCGACAGTGTCGTCGCCATGCCCAGGGCCGACCGCGCCGCCCTGATCCGTTTCCTGGAGAGCCTCTGATGCGACTTGCCCTCTGCCTCTGCGCCGCCCTCGCCGCGTCCCCCGCCGCCGCCGGGGTCGAGGAGGCGCTTGCCGGGCCCATCCTGCCCGGTCTCGCCGCCTTCGCCGGCGCCGCCGAAGACCTGGCCGAAGCCGCCCGCGCCGATTGCCGGGCCGATGCGCTGGCCCCGGACTACCACGCCGCCTTCGATGCCTGGATGGCGGTCGGTGACATCCGCCTCGGTCCGTCCGAGACCGGCGCGCTTGCCATCGCCTTCTGGCCCGACGACCGCGGCTTCACCGCACGCACGCTGAACAGCCTGATCGCCCAGCAGGACCCCGTGGCCGACGATGCCGCTGCCTTCGCGGAGGTGTCCATCGCGGCGCGCGGGCTGTTCGCCCTCGACATGCTGCTCTTTGACGAAACGCTCTCCGCCTACGGGCCCGACGACTACGCCTGCCGACTGGTCCGCGCCCTGACCGCCGATCTCGCGGGCCAGGCCGGCGCGCTGGAGGCGGCTTGGCGCGAGAGCTTCGCGCAGAGCTTGCGGACGGCGGGCGCGGCCGGGAACGCCACCTTCCTCTCACCGGATGAGGCGGTGCGCGCCCTCTATACCCAGATCCTTTCCGGCCTCGAATTCACCGCCGACAGCCGGATCGGCCGCCCGATGGGCAGCTTCGCGCGCCCGCGCCCGAAACGCGCCGAGGCGTGGCGCTCGGGCCGCAGCCTGCGCAATGTCCTGGCCTCGGTCGAGGCCTCGGCCGCGCTTGCGCGCGCGCTGGCGGGCCGCGACCTGCCCGAGACCGACGCCGCGCTGGCGCGGGTGCGCGTCGCGGCCGGACGCATCGGCGACCCGGGTTTTCAGGACCTGGCCGATCCCGCCGCGCGCCTGAAGGCAGAGATCCTCCAGCAGGAGGTGCGCGGCGTGAAGGCCGCGATCGAGGCCGAGCTGGGCGCGCAGCTGGGCATCGCGCCGGGTTTCAACGCACAGGACGGAGATTGACATGACCACAAGACGCCACTTCCTCGCCGGCCTCGTCGCCGCCTCTGCCGCGCCGCGCCTGGGCTGGGCGGCGGTGGGCAGCCCCGCCTATCTCGCCGCCGCGCGCGCGCCTGATGGCACCTTCGCGCTGCACGGGCTCGACGCGTCCGGGCGCGAGACATTTCGCGTTGCGCTGCCCGCGCGGGGCCATGCCGCCGCCGCGCATCCCGCCCGCGCCGAGGCCATAGCCTTCGCCCGCCGGCCCGGCCATTTCGCGCTGGCGATCGACTGCGCGACCGGCGCCGTGATCCGCCGCCTCGCCCCGCCCGAGGGGCGGCAGTTCAACGGCCACGGGGTCTTTTCGGCCGATGGCGCGGTGCTGTTCACCTCCGAGCAACGCGCCGAAGACAGCGCCGGGCGCATCGGCCTGTGGGACGTGGCGGCGGGCTATGCGCGCATCGGCGAATTCGACACGCGCGGCATCGGCCCGCATGACCTGCGCCTGATGCCGGACGGCGAGACGCTGGTGGTGGCCAATGGCGGCATCGCAACCGACCCGGAGGACCGCACCAAGCTGAACCTCGACACGATGGCGCCCAACCTCGCCTATCTCGGCGCTGGCGGTGATCTGGCCGAGCTGGTCACGCTGGCGCCCGAACTTGCCCAGAACTCGATCCGCCATCTCGCGATCCGCGACGACGGGCTCGTCGCCTTCGCGATGCAATGGCAGGGCGCGGCAGGCGCCGCGACGCCGCTTGTCGGGCTGCACCGGAGGGGGGCGCCGGTCACACTTGCCGCCGCGCCGCTGGCCGAGCAGCTGCTGATGCAGGGCTACGCAGGCAGCATCGCCTTCAACGGCTCCGGCGCCGAGGTGGCCATTACCTCGCCCCGTGGCGGACGGCTTCACCGTTTCGACGCGAAGGGGAATTTCGTCGCTGCGCTGTCGCGCGTAGAGATCTGCGGCCTCGCCCGTCACCCCGACGGGTTGCTCGCCAGCGACGGCCTTGGCGGGCTGATCCTGGTCGGCGCGGGCGGACCGAGGGCGCTGTCCAAGACGGCAAGCGCCTGGGACAACCATCTCGTGCCGCTGCCCCGGCCCTAGGGGCAGCCCTCCGCGCCGCCGTCCCGCAGGCGCCCGCCGCGATGTGGCCTTTTCGTCCTCTCCGGCGCGCAAAAGCCTCCTTCCAATGGACCAAGGGGCTGTCATGCATTAGCAATTTGCCTGAACCGCCCAGCCGGCGCGACGCGAAGGCGCGGCTCCGGCAAACCGGCGACGGACCCGCAGGATGTTCAGGCAAGAGGGATCGGACGACGCATGACCAACCCGCTCTACGAAGCGCTGCTCGGCCAGCATGAAGGCAAGGACACCGCGTTCCTGCACCTGCCCGGGGGCGCGACCCTGACCCATGCCGATTTCATCGCCCGGGCCGACCGCTTCGCCAATGCGCTCACCGCGCGCGGCATCGCGCCGGGCGACCGGCTGGCGGTGCAACTGACCAAATCGGCGGATGCGCTGGCGCTTTATGCCGGCTGCATCAAGGCCGGCATCGTCTTCCTGCCGCTCAACACCGCCTACACGGCGTCCGAGCTCGACTATTTCATCTCCAACAGCGGTGCGGCGCTGTTCGTGTGCGATCCCGCGTCCGAGGCCGCGCTGACCCCGGCCGCCGCGGCGCAGGGGATCTCCGTCATGACGCTCGGCACGGCGGGCGAGGGCAGCCTTGCCGCCGCCGCCGACGCGGCCGGCCCGCGCTTCGCCCCGGTGCCGCGCGGGCCGGACGACCTCGCGGCGCTGCTTTACACCTCGGGGACGACGGGGCGGTCGAAGGGCGCGATGCTGACGCAGGAGAACCTGCTGTCGAACGCCCGCGCGCTGCTCGACTGCTGGCGTTTCACCGCTGATGACGTGCTGCTGCACGCGCTGCCGATCTTTCACGCGCACGGGCTGTTCGTGGCGACCAACCTGACGCTGCTGGCGGGAGGCGCGATGATCTTCCTGCCGAAATTCGATGTCGAGGCCGTGCTGGCCGAACTGCCGAAGGCCACCTCGATGATGGGGGTGCCGACCTTCTATACCCGGCTACTCGACGAGCCGCGCTTCACCCGCGACCTTGTGCGCCACATGCGTCTCTTCATCTCCGGCTCGGCGCCGCTGCTCGCGGAAACCCATGCCCGCTTCGAGGAACGCACCGGCCACCGCATCCTTGAGCGTTACGGCATGACCGAGACCTCGATGAACACCTCGAACCCCTATGAAGGCGCGCGGCGCGCGGGCACCGTGGGCTTTCCGCTGCCCGGGGTCGAGATCCGCGTGGCCGACGGCGAAAAGGCACTGCCCGCGGGCGAGATCGGCACCGTCGAGGTGCGCGGGCCCAACGTCTTCAAGGGCTACTGGCAGATGCCCGAAAAGACCGCCGAGGAGATGCGCGCCGACGGCTTCTTCATCACCGGCGATCTGGGCCTGATCGACGAAGACGGCTACCTGCACATCGTCGGGCGCGGCAAGGACCTGGTCATCTCGGGCGGCTACAACATCTACCCCAAGGAGGTCGAGCTGCTGCTCGACGAACAGCCCGGCGTGCTGGAAAGCGCCGTCATCGGGGCCCCGCATCCCGATTTCGGCGAGAGCGTGGTCGCCATCCTGGTGCCCGAGGCCGGGGCCGCGATCGACCTCGATGCGGTGCGCGCGGCGGTGGGCGAAAAACTCGCCCGGTTCAAACAGCCGCGCCATTACGCGGTGATCGACGCGCTGCCGCGCAACACCATGGGCAAGGTGCAGAAGAACATCCTCCGCGAACGGTACAAACACGTCTTCGCCGGCTGACCTCGGCTGCCGGGCATCCCGGGCCGGAATAACGCAACATCCTTCTTCTGGCCCAAAATATCCCCGCCGGAGGCATCCCGAGCTTCCGGCCGCAGGCCGGATGCGAGACAAAAGCCTTGCGCCGAAGGCGCCCCATTCGACGGCGGGACACTCACTCCAAGGTGACGCCGATCGCCCCCAGCTGCGCGATCTCGCCCTGCGCGGTCAGCGGAAGGTCCCGCCAGGGCAGGCCGTTCAGCGAGCCGGTGATCACCACCTGGCCCGGCCGCAACCCGCCGCAATGGGTGCCCGCCATGCGCGCCAGCGCGCAGAAATTGGCGAAGGCGTCGCCGCCTGGCACCTCGGCCGCACCGTCGAGCAGGGTCTCGCCGCCGATCGCCAGCCGGGCGCGGACGCGGGAGGTGTCGAACCCGGCCCAATCCGCCGCGGCCTCGCCCAGCACCAGCGCGCCGTTGATCTGGTTGTCGGCCAGCTTCAGCGCCGAGGGCGCGCCTTGCGGATCCTCCAGCCGGCTGGCGACGATCTCGAACACCGGCAGAATTTCGGTCGCGGCGCGGGCGGCGGCTTCGAAACCGGAGTCCTGCGGGGCGGGCAGGGGGGCCGTGAGGCGGAAGCCGATCTCCATCTCCACGCCGACCGGCGCGCCCGCGGGCAGGCGGATCCGGCTGCCGCTGGGGTGGATGTCGCGGGCGAGGATCGGCGCCATGATCTGCGCCGCGCCGGGCTTGCAGGCGACCTTCCAGCCGCCCACCGGCCCGAGTTCCGCGACCACGGCGGCCTGCACCGCATAGGCCCCTGCCATGTCCAGCCCCGCGCCGCGCGACGCGGGAACCGCGGGGCCGCCGCCGTCGCGGGCCCGCAGCAACGCCTCGGCCAGCGCCTGCGCAGCCGTCATGCCGCGATCACCGCGCCCGCGGCGATCATCGCCTCGATCTGCGCCTCGCCGTAGCCGGCCTCGGCCAGAACCTCGCGGCTGTGCTGGCCGAGAAGGGGCGCCGGCCGGCGCACCGCGCCCGGGGTCTCGCTGAACTTCACCGGGTGGCCGAGGGTCTGCACGGTGCCGGCGCGCGGATGGTCGAGCTCGACGATCATCTCGCGGGCGCGGGCCTGCGGATCGGCGTGCATCTCCAGGATGTTCAGGACCGGGCCCGCGGGCAGGCCCGCCGCCTCCATCCGGTGCAGCCAGGTCCCGGTGGTCTCGGTCACTAGCGTCTCCTCGAGCAGGTTCACCAGCTCGGGCAGGTGCTGCATCCGGTCGTGGTTCGAGGCGAACCGCGGGTCGGTGTCCAGCTCGGGCTTGCCGATGACATCCAGGAACCGCAGCCAGTTGCGCTGGTTGGCGGCGCCCACGTTGATCCAGCCGTCGCGGGTCCGGAACGCCTGGTAGGGCGCGTTCAGCGGATGGGCGGAGCCCAGCGGCCCCGGCGCCTCGCCGGTGGCGAAGGCGATGGCGGACTGCCAGTAGGTCTGGGTGATCGCCGCCTCGAAAAGCGAGGTGTCGACCTTCTGCCCGCGCCCGGTCTGCAGCATGCTGGCATAGGCGGCGCTGACCCCCATCGCGGCCAGGATCCCGGCGTTGATGTCTGAAATCGGCGCGCCGGGCTTGACCGGCGCGCGGCCCGGCCCCTCGCCGGTGATCGACATCAGCCCCGACATGCCCTGCGCGATCAGGTCGAAGCCGCCGCGCTGCGCGTAGGGCCCGGTGCGGCCGAAGCCCGAAATCTCGCAATAGATCAGGCGCGGGTTGATCTCGCGCAGGGTCTCGTAGCCCAGCCCCAGCCGCTCCATCGTGCCCATGCGGTAATTCTCGATCACCACGTCGGCCTCGGCCAGCAGGCGGCGCAGGGCCTCGACGGCCGCCGGATCCTTGAGGTTCAGCGCCAGGCCCCGCTTGTTGCGGTTCATCATCATGTAGGCGGCGGATTCGCCTTCGATCGCCGGCGGCAGGAAGCGGCGGCTGTCGTCGCCGTCTGGCTTCTCGACCTTGATCACGTCGGCGCCCATGTCGGCCAGCATCAGCCCGCAGACCGGGCCGGCCATGATATGGGCCAGCTCGATCACCTTCATGCCCCTCAGCGGGCCGCTTCGCTGGCTGTCCGTCATCTGCCCCTCCAGTCCGGTTTCTTCTTGGCGAGGAAGGCCTCCATCCCGTGGCGGAAATCCTCGCTCATGTAGCACATCTCGATCAGGTCTGCGTCTGCGCCGGCGGTTGCGGCGCGGTTGCGGCGCATCGCCTCCTTGGTGGCGCGCAGGGTCAGCGGGGCCATCTCGCCCAGCTGCCCGGCCAGTTCCTCGGCGCGGGCGATCAGCGCCGCCTCGTCCTCCAGCACCTCCGAGACCAGCCCGGCGGCCTGCGCCTCCTCGGCGCCCATCAGCCGCGCGGTGAAGATCATCTCGCGCACCCGGCCCTCGCCCAGCAGGGCCGATAGCCGGGCGAGGTTCCTGGCGGCCAGGCAGTTGCCCAGCGTGCGCGCGATCGGAAAGCCGAATTTCAGCGCCGATGAGGCGATCCGCAGATCGCAGACCGAGGCGATGGAGGCGCCGCCGCCGGTGCAGGCGCCGTGGATCGCGGCCAGCGTCGGCAGGGGGCATTTCTCGATCGCGGTCAGAACCTCCTCGATCCGCGCCTCGTAGTCGAGCGCGTCGCGCGCCGTTTCGAAGGCGCGGAACTGTGTCATGTCGGTGCCCGCGGCGAAGGCCTTGCCGCCGGCGCCGTGGATCACCACGGCGCCGAGGCTGCCATCGGTCGGCACGTTGCGGCACAGATCGGCCAGCGCCTCATACATGCCGAAGGTCAGGGCATTGCGCGCCGCGGGGCGGTTGAAAGCGATCCAGAGCGTGCGGCCCCGGATCTCATGCGTCAGGTCGCTCATCGGTAGAAATACTCCACCAGGAACAGCGGCACAGAGGGCACATAGGTGCACAGCATCAGCACCGCCAGCAACACGCCGACGAAGGCGACGTTGACCTTGGAGACTTCCCAGATATTCGCCCGCGCCACCGCGCAGGAGGTGATCAGCACCGAGGCCACGGGCGGCGTCTGCTGCCCGATCGCCAGGTTCAGCGTCAC
Organism: Actibacterium sp. MT2.3-13A; assembly: GCF_018139985.1. GTDB lineage: Bacteria > Pseudomonadota > Alphaproteobacteria > Rhodobacterales > Rhodobacteraceae > JAGSOU01. The sequence continues at coordinate 112,609 of NZ_JAGSOU010000003.1, forward strand.
CACCAGGCCGAAATGCACCGGGTCGATTCCGGCCGCGTTGATCAGCGGGATCACGATCGGCACCACCAGGATGATCGCCGCCGCGGAGTGCAGGAAAAACCCGATCACCAGGAAGAAGATGTTGAGGATCAACAGGATCAGCCATTGCTCGGTGGTAATCGCCAGGATCCCCTCCGCCAGCTGCTGCGGGATCTGGGCGCGGGTCAGGAAGCCGCCCATCAGCACCGAGGCCGCCACCAGCAGCATCACCACCGCGGTCTGGATGCCACCGTCCAGCATGGCGCGGCGCAGGTGCCGGCCATCGACCTGGCGATACCAGGCCGAGACGATCAGCGCCGCGATCACCGCCAGCCCGGCCGCCTCGGTGGCGGTGACGAAGCCGCCGAAGATGCCGCCCAGGATGATGACGGGCAGGGCGAAGGCGGGCAGCGCCTCGCGGAAGGTCTCGCGCACGCGGGGGATGTTGAACGCCTCTTCGGTGGGCAGGTTGTAGCGCCGGGCGAACCAGTAGGCGACGGCCATCAGGCCGGCCGCCCCCAGCAGCCCCGGCACGACGCCTGCGACGAAGAGCTGCTCGACCGAGGTGTTGGCCGAGGCGGCGTAGAGGATCATCGGGATCGAGGGCGGAATGATGATCGCCAGCGAGGCCGACGAAGACGTGACGGCGGCCGACAGTTCCTTGGTGTAACCGCGTTTCTTCATCTGCGGGATCAGGATCGAACCCATGGCGGCCACGTCGGCCACCGCGGAGCCCGAGATCTCGGCAAAGAACAGCGACACGCCGATGTTCACCATCGCCAGGCCGCCGCGGATGAACCCGATCAGCGCCGAGACGAAGTTGATCAGCCGGTCGGTGACGCCGCCGGCATTCATGATCGCGCCGGCGAGCACGAACATCGGGATCGCGATCAGCGAGAATTTGGTCGACCCGTCATACATGTCGAGCGCGATGGTCACGAGGCTCGACGCGCCTTCGGTCATCAGAAGGCCCAGCACGCCGGCCAGCGCCAACGCCACGGCGATGGGCACGTTGATGCAGATCATCGCGACCAGGGCGAGGAAGATGACAAGCATCAGCATCAGGCATGCTCCTTGTTCTTTTGCAGTTCGGCCTCGACCTCTTCCTCGATCTCGGCATGTTCGAGAGAGATGCCCCGGACGGTGTTTTCCCAGTATTCGGGCAGGCTGAGCAGTTGGCTGACGATGAAGAGGAACGCGCCGATCGGGATCACCGACTGGGTCAGCTGCACCGGCACCCAGGTCAGCGACACCAGGCGGTCGCCTTCCAGCACCTCGAGCACCTGGAGCCCGGCGCGGGCCATCAGCACGAAGAAGGTCAGAACCAGAGCCTCTGCCAACAGCAGCGCGGCGATGCGCAGCCGCGGCGGCAGGGCCAGGAGAACGGTGTCGAAGCCGATGTGGCGGCGGTGCAGCGCGGCCAGGGCCGAGCCGTAATAGGTGATCCAGGCCAGCCCGATGGCGGCCACCTCGTCATACCAGGAGAAGCTTTCGCCCATCAGCCGGGCGATGACGGCGAGGATCACGATGGCGGTGAGGCCGACCATCAATGCGATGGTGATCGTCTCCAGCGCGCGGCTGGCGATCTGGCGGATGCGTTCGATGATGAGGCGCGCGCCGCTCTGAGCGCCGGGGGGTGAATGCGGATCTGCGGTCATAGTCATGCCTTGGCTCCGGAAGGTTGGGGGTGCAGGAAGCGGCGGGCGCAAGCGCCCGCCGCGTCAGGTTCAGCTGCCCCCACCGAGGCTAAGCACCCGGTCGATCATCTCCTGCCCGCCTTCGACTTCGGCGGCGAAGGCCTCGTAGATCGGCTTAGAGGCGGCGATGAAGGCGTCCTTGTCGGCCTCGTTCACCTCGACCCCGGCGGCCTTGATTACGCCCAGCAGTTCCTCTTCCAGCGCGGCGGCCTTCTCATAGGTGAAGTCCTGCGTTTCGGCGGCGCAGTCCTTGAGCCCGGCCTGCACGTCCTCGGGCAGTTTCGAGAAATGCTTTTCCGAGGCCAGGATATAGGCCGGCGTGTAGACGTGGCCGGTGATCGAGAGGTATTTCTGCACCTCCTGGAACTTGGCCGAGGCGATCTGGGCATAGGGGTTTTCCTGGCCGTCGATCACGCCGGTCTGCAGCGCGGTGAACACGTCCGAGAAGGCCATCGGCGTCGGGTTGGCGCCGTAGTTCTGGAACATCTTCACCCGCCAGGTGCCGTTCGGTGTGCGCAGTTTCACGCCCTTCAGATCCTCGGGCTTGTTGATCGGGCGCACGTTGTTGGTGATGTTGCGGAACCCGTTCTCGGCAAGGCCGACGATGTAATAGCCGTTGTCCTGCGCGGCGGTCTGGAATTTGTCCATCATCTCCGCCTGGACGCGGCGCATGTGGTCGCGGTCCTTGATGATGTAGGGCATCTCGAAGATGCCGAAGACATCATCGACCGAGGACATCACCGACGAGGGCAGGGCGAAATCGACCTGTCCCAGCTTGAGCTTCTGCAGCAGTTCCTTGTCCTTGCCCAGCTGCGACGAGCCGAAGGCCTGAACCTCGACCTTGCCGTCGAGCTTGGTGTTCGCGCATTCGGCGAAATGGTTGACGGTGGCTTCGAACAGCGAGCCGGGCGCGCCGACATGTCCGAATTTCAGCGTCAGGTCCGCGGCCATGGCCGGGCCCGTGCCGAGGGTGATCAGCGCCGTGGCTGTGGCGATCAACGTTTTTTTCATGTTTTCCTCCCTGATATTGATCGTGATTTGAACCGGGCGGTCGGTCTGTTGCCGTCCCGGCCCGTGCATCCCGAGATGTCTGATGTTTGTCTTGCGTGCGCTCCTTTCCTGTCGTCTCGTTTCGATCCGTCTTGCGCGGCCGCGGCGGTCCCCCGCGCGCGCCGGCCTCCTCAAACCGGCGGGGCGGGGCCGCGATCAGGCGGCCGAGCGATGCGCCGCGGGCGTGCTGCCCAGAAGATCCATCGCCGCCTGCACGCCGCCGGCCTTGCAGGGCACGCTGGCATCGCGCAGTCCCATTTCCACGCCGGCCAGCGTGCCACAGAGCATCAGATCGTTGAAATCCCCCAGATGCCCGATGCGGAACACCTTGTCGGCGACCTTGGACAGGCCGTTGCCCAGCGACATGTCGTAATGACGCAGCGTGGTGGCGCGGAAGGCGTCGGCGGAATGGCCTTCGGGCATCATCACCGCGGTCAGCACCGGCGAGCGGTGCGCGGGCACCTTGCAGAGCACCTCCAGCCCCCAGGCCTCGACCGCCGCGCGGGTGGCCGCCCCGTGGCGGGCGTGACGGGCGAAGACATTCTCCAGCCCTTCCTCGTGCAGCATGGCGACGGCCTCGATCAGGCCGTAGAGCAGGTTGGTGGCGGGCGTGTAGGGGAAATAGCCCGTGGCGTTCGGGCCCTCCATCTCGGCCCAGCTCCAGTAGGCGTTTTGCAGTCCGGCGGTTTTCGAGGCGGCCACGGCCTTCTCGCTGATCGCGTTGAAGGACAGCCCCGGCGGCAGCATCAGCCCCTTCTGCGAGCCCGCAACGGTCACATCCACCCCCCAGTCGTCGTGCCGGTAGTCCACCGAGGCGAGCGAGGAGATGGTATCGACCATCAACAGCGCGCCGTGGCCCGCGGCGTCGATGGCGCGGCGGACGTCGGCGATCGGGCTGACCGCGCCGGTCGAGGTTTCGTTATGCACCACGCAGACCGCCTTGATCTCGCCGGCGCGGTCCTCGCGCAGGCGCGCCTCGATCGCGCCGGGATCGGCGCCCGAGCGCCAGTCGCCCGCGATGAACACGGGCTTCAGCCCCAGCCTCTCGGCCAGTTTCTTCCACAGCGTCGAGAAATGGCCGGTCTCATACATCAGCACCGTGTCGCCGGGCGACAGCGTGTTGACCAGCGCGGCCTCCCAGGCGCCGGTGCCCGAGGAGGGATAGATTACCACCCGGCCCTTGGTTCGGAAGATCGAGCGCATTCCGTCCAGCGCCTTCTGCCCGAGTTCCGCAAAGGCCGGGCCGCGGTGGTCCATGGTGGGGTAGTCCATCGCGCGCAGCACGCGGTCCGGCACATTGGAAGGTCCGGGGATCTGCAGAAAATGGCGGCCGGCTGGCATGGTGTGTCTCCTCTGTGGTCACGGCATTCTTGTGGACGGACGTCCTGGCTGCCCCCGCGCTGCGGGCCGTCCCCTTTCGGGGCCTCCTCTCGGGCCGGAGCGCCGGGCGGGGCGAAATTGCTTGAAGTGAATTCTGAATTCATTATTCAGTCAAGGGCCAAGTCGAGAAACCGGGGAGGGCGGGCGCGATGCCGGACGGGACACGGAGCAGGATCCTGGCCAGGGAGCTAGAGGGAGAAGCTCATTTCGGCCTTTTCGATCGGGGGCGCTATGCCACCGATGCCTCGATCTACCAGATAATGCCGGCCGGCGTGGTGATCCCGAAATCGGCGGACGACGTGGCCATCGCGCTGGAGATGGCGCGCGAATCGGGCTTGCCGCTGACCATGCGCGGGGGCGGGACCTCGCAATGCGGCCAGACCGTGAATTCGGGGCTGATCGTGGATTGCGCGCGGCACCTGAACCGGATTCTGGAACTGGACGTCGAGGGGCGCCGGGCGATCGTCGAGCCGGGAATCGTGCTGGATGAGCTAAACCGCCAGCTCAAGCCGCACGGGCTGTGGTTCCCGGTCGACATCTCCACCGCCTCGCGCGCCACCATCGGCGGCATGGTGGGCAACAATTCCTGCGGGGCGCGGTCGATGCGCTACGGCACGACGCGCGACAACGTGCACCGGATCGTGGGGCTGCTGGCCGACGGCACGCCCTTCGATTTCGGCGCCGGCGGCGGCAACCGCGTGCCGGCTGACCTGCTGGAGCGCCTGTTGGCCATCGGCGCGCGCGAGGCTGAGGAGATCGCCCTGCGCTTTCCGAAGGTCCGCCGGCGGGTCGGGGGATACAACCTCGACGCGTTGGTGCCCGGGGCGGCGCCGCCGAACCTGGCGCATATCCTGATCGGCTCCGAGGGCACGCTGGGGATCTCGACCGCGATCGAGATCGCGCTGTCGCCGCTGCCCTCGAAGGACAAGATCCTCGGCGTGTGCCATTTCCCCACCTTCCGCGCCGCGATGGAGGCGGCGCAGCATCTGGTGGCGTTGGGGCCGACCTCGGTCGAACTGGTGGATGCCACGATGATCTCGCTGGCGCGCTCGATCCCCCTTTACGCCCGCACGCTTGAGGAATTCGTGCGCGGCGCACCGGCGGCGCTGCTGCTGGTCGAATTCGCCGACAGCGCCGAGGAGAATGAGCGCAACATCTCCGCCCTGCACGACACCATGTCCGATCTCGGCTATGGCTTCGGCCGCGGCGGCGCGCATGAGGGCGGGGTGGTCGAGGTGCGCGACGCCCGCCTCGCCGGCGACATAGGCGAACTGCGCAAGGGCGGGCTGAACATCATGATGTCGATGAAGGACGCCGGAAAGCCGGTCTCCTTCGTCGAGGATTGCGCCGTGCCGCTGGAGCATCTGGCAGACTATACCGACCGGCTGACCGAGGTCTTCACCCGCCACGGCACCACCGGCACCTGGTATGCCCACGCCTCGGAGGGGTGCCTGCATGTGCGCCCGGTGCTCAACCTCAAGCTCGACAAGGATGTCGCCACGATGCGCGCCATCGCCGAGGAAGCCTTCGACATGGTGCGCGACTACAAGGGATCGCATTCCGGCGAACATGGCGACGGCATCGTGCGGTCGGAATTCCACGAAAAGATGTTCGGCCCCCGGCTGGTGCGCGCCTTCGAGGAGGTGAAGGGACTGTTCGACGCCGAGAACCGCCTCAACCCCGGCAAGATCGTCAATCCGCCCAAGATGGATGACCGCAGCCTCATGCGTTACCCGCGCGGCTACGACTTCGCCGATCTAGAAACCGGCCACGACTGGTCGGCCTGGACCGGCGCGGGCGGCGGTTTCCAGGGCGCCATCGAGATGTGCAACAACAACGGCGCCTGCCGGAAACTCTCCGGCGGCAGCATGTGCCCCAGCTACCGCGTGACCCGGAACGAGCGCGACGTGACGCGCGGGCGCGCCAACACGCTGCGGCTGGCGCTGTCGGGGCGGCTGGGCAAGGACGCGCTGTTCTCCGACGAGATGGAGGAGACGCTGCGACTGTGCGTCGGCTGCAAGGCGTGCAAGCGCGAATGCCCCACCGGCATCGACATGGCCCGCATGAAGACCGAGGTGCTGGCGCAGCGCGGGCGCAAGCTGGGCTTCGGCGCGCGCGCCCGGCTGATCGCGGCCATGCCGCGCTATGCCCGTCTGGGCGTGGCGCTGCGCTGGGCGGTGGCGCTGCGCAACCGTGTGCCGCTGCTGGCGCTGCTGGGCGAGAAGGCGCTGGGCTTTGCCCGCCAGCGCAGCCTGCCGCTGTTCCGCGGCGATTTCTTCCGCGATGCGGAGGTCGCGCGCGGCTCGGGCAGCGGCGCAGCCGGGACGGTGGTGCTGTTCACCGACACCTTCAACCGCTGGATGGAACCGCGCATTCCGCGCGCCGCGCTGCGCGTGCTGGCGCGCGCCGGCTACAAGGTCGAGCCCGCGCAGGCGCCGGGCACCCGTCCGCTGTGCTGCGGGCGCACCTATCTGGCCGCCGGCATGATCGACCAGGCCCGCGCCGAGGCGCAGCGCACGCTGGAGGCGCTGATGCCCCATGTGCGCGCCGGCCGCCCGATCGTGGGGCTGGAGCCGTCGTGCCTGCTGACCCTGCGCGACGAGTTCCTGACGCTGCTGCCCGGCGAGGACGCCAAGGCGTTGGCCAGGAACGCGCTGCTGTTCGAGGAATTCGTGGCGCGAGAGCTGGGCGAGGGCCGGTTCAAGCTGCCTGCCGGCGGCATGGCTGGCGAGACCGTGCATGTGCATGGCCATTGCCACCAGAAGGCCGCCGGCGCGATGGGCGACATGGACCGCGCGCTGGCCGCGCTGGAGGGGCTGGAGGTGCGCCACATCGAAAGCGCCTGCTGCGGCATGGCGGGGGCCTTCGGCTATGGCGCCGAGACCTACGATGTGTCGCAGAAGATGGGCGAGCTGTCGCTGCTGCCCGCGGTGCGCGCGGCGGCGCCGGCGCACCATGTGCTGGCCAATGGCACCTCCTGCCGCCACCAGATCGCCGATGGCGCGGCGCGTGACGCGTTGCATATAGCCGAGCTTTTCGACCGGGCGACGCGAGGGCAGGATGACGACGAACAGCGCCGGGCTTGATCTTTGCGCCCCGATCGAGAAAGGAACCGCATGAACAGCAAGATCCCAGGTCCCATCGAGCGCACCGCGCTGGCCGTCGAGATCAGCAACCACCTTCGGCAGATGATCTTCGAAGGTGTGCTGGAGCCCGGCGAGAAGGTGCGCGAAAAACCCCTGACCGAGAAATTCGGCGTGTCGCGCACCCCTCTGCGCGAGGCGCTCAAGGTGCTGGCCTCCGAGGGGCTGCTCGAACTGATCCCCAACCGTGGCGCCGTCATCACGCGGCAGAGCGCGGACGAGCTGGACGAGGTGTTCAGCGTGCTGGCCGTGCTCGAGGGGCTGGCGGGGGAGTTGGCGGCGAAGGCGGCCTCCGACAAGGATCTGGCGCGGATCTCGAAAATGACGCGCGAGCTGCGGCAAAGCTTCGAGGACGCCGACCGGCCGACCTATTTCCGCATCAACCAGGCGATCCACAAGGCGATCCTCGAGGCCGCCTCGAACGACACGCTGACGCGCACGCATGAGCTTCTGGCCTACCGCGCGCAGCGGGCGCGCTATCAGGCCAACCTGACCGCGGAGCGCTGGCGCGTCGCGGTCGAGGAGCACGAGGCGATCGCCGGGGCGCTGGAGGCGCGCGATGCGGCGCGCTGCGCGGCGCTGATGCGGGCACATCTGCTCAACAAGCTGGCCTCGATCAAGGCGGCGGCGAAGGTCTGAGCCGGCGCCCGGGCGGCGGGCCGCGCCGGGCCCACCTTTCCCAGCCGGTTTCGGGGGCGGCTACAGCTTCAACCGGCGCAGCCGCAGCGCGTTGCCGATGACCGAGACCGAGGAGAAGCTCATCGCCGCGGCGGCGATCATCGGCGAGAGCAGCAGGCCGAAGACGGGGTAGAGGATCCCGGCCGCGATTGGCACGCCGGCGGCATTGTAGACGAAGGCGAAGAACAGGTTCTGCTTGATGTTTCGCAGGGTGGCGCGGGCCAGTTTCCGGGCCCGGACGATGCCTGTCAGATCGCCTTTCAGCAGGGTGATGCCCGCACTCTCGACGGCGACATCGGCGCCGGTGCCCATGGCGATGCCGACATCGGCGGCGGCCAGGGCGGGGGCGTCGTTGACGCCGTCGCCGGCCATCGCGACGGCGGCGCCCTGCGCGCGCAGCTCCTCGACCAGGGTCTTCTTGTCCTCGGGCAGGACGCCCGCGCGCACCTCGTCGATCCCCAGCTTCGCGGCCACCGCCTCGGCGGTGCGGCGGTTGTCGCCGGTGGCCATGATCACCCGCAACCCCTGGCGGTGCAGGGTGCGGATCGCGGCCTCGGTGGTCTCCTTGATCGGGTCGGCCACGGCGACGAGGCCGGCCAGCGCGCCATCGACGGCGACATACATGGCGGTCTTGCCGTCATCCCTCAGCCGGTCCGCGGCCGCCTCGGCCGCGCCGGTGTCGAGGCCGATCTCGCGCATCATCGCGGGGTTGCCGAGGGCGACCGGCACGCCGCCGACCGTCCCGCGCACCCCCTTGCCGGTGAGGGCCTCGAACCCGGACGGCTTTTCGAGCGTCACGCCGCGGGCGGCCGCCCCCTCGACGATGGCCTCGGCCAGAGGATGCTCTGAGCCGCGTTCCAGCGCGGCGGCCAGCGCGAGGATCCTGTCCTCGGCCGTCGCGCCGAGGGCCACCACATCGGTCAGCTTCGGCCGGCCCTCGGTCAGGGTGCCGGTCTTGTCCACGATCAGGGTATTGACGCGCGCCATCCGCTCCAGCGCCTCGGCGTCCTTGATCAGCACCCCCGCCTGCGCGCCGCGCCCGGCGGCGGTGGTGATCGAGATCGGCGTGGCAAGCCCCAGCGCGCAGGGGCAGGCGATGATCAGCACCGAGACCGCCGCCGCGATGGCAAAGGCCAGCGCCGGCTCCGGCCCGGCCAGGAGCCAGACGGCGAAGGCCACGATCGCGGTAAGAACCACCGTGGGCACGAACACCGCCGAGACCTTGTCGGCCAAGCCCTGGATCGGCGCGCGCGAGCGCCGCGCGCCGGCCACCATCTCCACGATCTGGGCCAGCACGGTGTCCGCGCCGACCTGCATGGCGCGGATCGCCAGCGTGCCGTTCTTGTTGATCGTGCCGCCCGTCACACGGTCGCCCTGCGCCTTTTCCACCGGCAGCGGCTCGCCGGTGATCATGCTTTCGTCGACGGCGGAATGGCCCTCGACCACCTCGCCGTCCACCGGCAGGCTGTCGCCCGGGCGCACCCGCAGCAGGTCACCCTCGACCACGTTTTCCAGCGGCGCTTCGTATTCTGACCCGTCGGGCAGGATGCGGCGCGCGGTCTTGGGCGCGAGATCGAGAAGCGCCCGGATCGCGTCGCCGGTGCGCTCGCGCGCCCGCAGTTCCAGCACCTGGCCGACGAAGATCAGCGCGACGATCACGGCGGCGGCCTCGTAATAGGTGCCCACGCCGTCGCCCATGCGATACTGCGCGGGGAAGATGCCGGGCAGGAAGGTGGCGACCAGCGAATAGAGATAGGCCGCGCCGACGCCGAGCGAGATCAGCGTCCACATGTTGGGCGAGATCGCGCGGATCGACTCCCACCCGCGCCGGAAGAAGGGCCGCGCGGCCCACAGCACGACCGGCGTCGCCAGCAGGAATTCCACATAGACCGCCACGCGGTGGCCGATCCAGTCGCGCAGGGGCAGGCCGACCAGCCCGCCCATGGTCAGCAGGATCAGCGGCGCGGCGAGCGCCGCGCTGATCCACAATCTGCGCGTGAAATCGGTCAGTTCCGCGCTGGGCTCGTCGGTGGGCACGATGGGCTCCAGCGCCATGCCGCAGATCGGGCAGGAGCCGGGCGCGTCGCGGATGATCTCGGGGTGCATGGGGCAGGTGTATTGCGTTCCGGGCTGCGCGCGCGGCCCGACCTTCGCCACGTTGCCCGAGGCATAGAACCACGGGTCCGCGTCGAATTTGGCAAGGCACCCGTCCGAGCAGAAATGAAACCTGTCGCCGCCGAATTCGCGTGATCGGCTGCCGGCGGCGATGGCGACGGTCATGCCGCAGACCGGATCCTTCGCCGTCGGCGCGCCCGGCGGGATCTCCGCCTGGCCGTGGTGGTGAGGGTGGTCTTGATGTCGATCCGTCATCGTTGCCTCCTAGCGGCGTCGCGACTCGAAGCATGGGGCTTCCGGTGGCTGGAGGGTCAAGGGCGATGCGGCCCTTGCCGCGGATGCGGCCTGGCCTGTCGGTCGCGGCGCCGCTTGCGGGTGTCGCGCAGCGTGACGATGAGCAGCGGCAGCAGCGTCGCCGCGCCGAGCCCTAGGGCGGCCCAGCCGGCGCCCGCCCAATCGCCGCGGGCGGCCTCGCCGCCGAGATGGGCCAGCAGGAAACTCGCCGGCACGATCCCGGCGAGGGTGGCGAGGGCGAAGCGCCACATCCGCAGACCGCTCAGCCCGGCGGCATAGCTGATCATGTCGAAGGAGACGAAGGGCAGCAGGCGGCTGGCGAAGACCGTCAGCATCAGTGCGTTCTGCGATCCCAGCAGGCCTGCCTCCACCCGGTTTCCGAGCCGCCGCCTCAGCGCCTCGCGCCCGAGGCGGCGGGCAAGACCGAAGGCGATGAGCGCGCCCAGCTCGGCGCCCAGGATCACATAGACCGTGCCCGCGACATGCCCGTAGGCCGCCCCGGCAGCCAGCGCGATCGGCGCGCTGGGCAGGGGGCTGGCCACCACCGCGACCGCCATCAGCAGGATGATCAGCGCCGGGCCGAACGCACCGCTGCGCACGACCCAGTCCGACACCGTGCCTTGGTCGAGAACGGCGTCCAGCCGCGTTCCGAGGCCCGCCCACCAGAGTCCTCCCGCCAGCGCCGAGAGCGCGAGGACCAGCAGCAGGCCCCTACGGGCCTTGAAGCGCCCGCCCAGCGGTTTCAATCAGGCCGCGTCGACCACGGCGCGCAGAAGGTCGCGGACCTGTCCCGCCACCGCCCCGAGACCGGCGTTGTCGATCGCCGCCATCGAGGCCACGGGGTCGATCGCGCTGATCTCGACACCGCCCGCGACCTGCCGGAGGATGACATTGCACGGCAGCATCGCGCCCACGCGCGGCTCCAGCCCGATGGCCTCATGCGCCATTTTCGGATTGCACGCCCCGAGGATGCGATAACCGTCCATGTCGACGTCGATCTTCTTCTTCATCGTGGCCTTGACGTCGATCTCGGTCAGCACGCCGAAGCCCTTGTCGGCGAGCGCGGCGCGCACGCGCGCTTCGGCGTCCTCCATCGTCGTTCCCGGCAGCAACCTGTCGTATGTGTAGCTCATCTTCCTGTTCCTTCTTGCAGGGGGTACGCGCCGCGCTCAGGCGACGGCGCTGGTCTCGTAGCCGGCTTCGCTGATCGCGGCGCGCACGGCGCTTTCCTCCAGGGTGGTCTTCACCGAGACGCTGCGCGCGGCGAGGTCGCAGTCCACCTGCGCGCCCGCGTCCAGCGCCTTGATCGCCTTCTCGATGGCGGCCGTGCAGTGACGGCAGCTCATCTCGGGAACGTTGAGTTTCATCTCGGCTATCCTCCTTCAGATGCCGCGAAAGTGGGGTGCTCCGGCGCTGGAAGGTCAAGTGGCGGAAAAAAATATTTCGGCGATCCTTGACCTTCCAGTGAATGGAAGCCTTAGGTGGCAGGCCGAGACCAGATCATTGGAGGCGCCCATGCCGGAAGAACAGCATTTCAAACTGTCGATCGAGGGGATGTCCTGCGCCTCCTGCGTGGGGCGCGTGGATCGCGCCCTCGCCGCGCTTCCGGGGGTGAGCGGGGTGTCCGTGAACCTTGCCAGCGAGACCGCGCAGCTCGACCTCGATGACGGCGCGCGGCTGGCGGATGTCGTCTCGACACTGGACGGGCTGGGCTATCCGGCGCGCCGGGCGGCGGTGACGCTGAGCATCGCGTCGATGTCCTGCGCCTCCTGCGTCGGGCGGGTGGACAAGGCCTTGGCCGCCGTGCCCGGGGTGCTGGAGGTCAATGTCAACCTCGCCTCGGAGACCGCCACGATCGCCTATCTCGATGGCGCGGTGACGCCTGGCGCGCTGATCGCGGCCTCGGCCGCGGCCGGCTATCCCGCCGAGCTCGCGCAGGCGACGCAGTCTGAGGACCGCGCCGCCCGCAAGGACGCGGAGGCGCGCGAGACCGCGCGCCGGACCATCCTGGCAGGGGTGCTGGCGCTGCCGGTGTTCCTGATGGAGATGGGCGGCCACCTGATCCCGGGCGTTCACGCCTTCATCGGCCAGACGATCGGGCACCAGGCCAGCTGGCTGATCCAGTTCGCCCTGACCACGGCGGTGCTGGCCGGGCCGGGGCGGGGGTTCTACGCCAAGGGCCTGCCGGCGCTGCTGCGCGGCGCGCCGGACATGAATAGCCTCGTCGCCGTCGGCACCGGCGCGGCCTATGCCTATTCGGTGGTGGCGACCTTCCTGCCCGCGCTGATGCCCGCCGAGGTCCGGGCGGTCTATTTCGAGGCCGCGGCGGTGATCGTCGTGCTGATCCTGCTGGGCCGGTTCCTGGAGGCGCGTGCCAAGGGCCGCACCGGGGCCGCGATCCAGACGCTTCTGGGCCTGCAGGCCCGCACCGCCCGCGCGATCCGCGACGGTGAGCCGGTGGAGGTGCCGCTGGAGGCGCTCCGCACCGGCGACATCCTGATCGTCCGCCCCGGCGAGCGCATCGCCGTCGACGGCGAGGTGACCGAGGGCGCAAGCCATGTCGACGAGAGCATGATCACCGGCGAGCCGGTGCCGGTGGCCAAGGCGCCGGGCGACCAGGTCACCGGGGGCACGGTGAACGGCGCGGGCAGCTTCCGCTTCCGCGCGACGCGCGTGGGGGCGGACACCACGCTGTCGCAGATCATCCGCATGGTCGAAGAGGCGCAGGGCGCGAAGCTGCCGATCCAGGGGCTGGTCGACCGGATCACCCTGTGGTTCGTGCCCGCGGTGATGAGCGCCGCGGCGCTGACCGTGCTGGTCTGGCTTGTGCTCGGGCCCAGCCCCGCGCTGTCCTTGGCGCTGGTCGCGGGCGTGTCGGTGCTGATCATAGCCTGCCCCTGCGCCATGGGTCTGGCCACGCCGACCTCGATCATGGTCGGCACCGGGCGCGCGGCCGAGATGGGGGTGCTGTTCCGCAAGGGCGACGCGCTGCAGCAGCTCGCCTCGGTCGATGTCGTGGCGCTGGACAAGACCGGGACCGTCACCGAGGGCCGCCCCGCGCTGACCGATCTCGTCCTCGCCGACGGCTTCGCCCGCGACGAGGTGCTCGGCCTGGTGGCCGCGGTCGAGGAACAGTCGGAACACCCGATCGCCGAGGCGATCGTGCGCGCCGCCCGCGCGGCGGGCGCGCCGCGCCGCGCCGCGGCTGGCTTCGCCTCGCTCACCGGCTTCGGCGTCAGGGCGACGGTCGATGGCCGCGACGTGCTGATCGGCGCCGACCGCCTGATGGCCCGCGAGGGGCTGGAGCCGGGCGCGCTGGCCGCGCACGAGGCTGATCTGGCGGCGCGCGGGCGCACCGCGCTCTATGCCGCGGTCGACGGCCGGGTGGCGGCGGTGATCGCGGTCGCGGACCCGGTGAAACCGGCCAGCGCGGCGGCCATCGCGGCGCTGCACGCGCAGGGGTTGAAGGTGGCGATGATCACCGGCGACAAGCGCGAGACCGCTGAGGCCATCGCGCGCGAAACCGGCATCGACCATGTGGTCGCCGGCGTGCTGCCCGACGGCAAGGTCGCGGCGCTGGATGAACTGCGCGGCGGCGGCCTGACGCTGGCCTTCGTCGGCGACGGCATCAACGACGCGCCGGCGCTGGCGCATGCCGATGTCGGCATCGCCATCGGCACCGGCACGGATGTGGCGATCGAATCCGCGGATGTGGTGCTGATGTCGGGCGACCTGCGCGGCGTGGTCAACGCCTTCGAGGTGTCGCGCCACACGATGCGGAACATCCGCCAGAACCTGTTCTGGGCCTTCGGCTACAACACCGCGCTGATCCCGGTGGCGGCGGGGGTGCTCTACCCCGCCTTCGGCGTGCTGCTCTCGCCGGTGCTGGCGGCCGGTGCGATGGCGCTGTCCTCCGTCTTCGTCCTGACCAACGCCCTGCGCCTGCGCCGGGTGCGCCCGCCGATGGACGAACGGGCCGCCCCCAACCCCGCCATGACCGCGCCGGCGCCCGCCCCGGCCGAGTAAGAAGGAGACCGACATGAATATCGGAGATGTCGCCCGCGCCTCGGGCCTGCCCGCCAAGACCATCCGCTACTACGAGGACATCGGCCTCGTGCAACCGCTGCGCAGTGCCAACGGCTATCGCAGCTTCCGGGAGAGCGACCTGCACAAGCTGGCGTTCCTGGGACGCGCCCGCGCGCTCGGATTCACCATCGAGGATTGCCGCAGCCTGCTCGCGCTCTACGAGGACGACACCCGCGAAAGCGCCAGCGTGAAGCGCATCGCCGAGGACCACCTGCGCCGGATCGACGAAAAGATCGCGCAGCTCCAGTCCATGCGGACGACCCTCGCGGATCTGGTGCAGTCCTGTGCCGGGGACCACCGCCCCGACTGCCCGATCCTGAACGACCTCGGGGCGCCGGCAGCGGGCGAGGGCGGCGCATCCTGCCACGGCGCGTCCGACTGACGCGCGGCGGCTAGATGCGCAGGCCGGTCCCGGCGTCGAACAGCTTGGCCTTGCCCATGTCCACCTCGAAGCGGAACGGCGTGCCGGGCGGATGAGCGTCTTCGGGCCGGACGCGGGCGATCAGGTCCTGGCCGCCGATCTCGAACACGATCATGGTGTCCGGCCCGGTCGGCTCGACCACGGCCACCGGGCGCTCGAACACGAAGCGGTCGGGCCCCGGCAGTTCGGTCCCGGCGGCGAAGATCGTCTCGGGGCGCAGCCCCAGCACCACCTCCTGCCCGTCGGGCGCGCCGATCCGCGCGGCCTCGGCCGCCGCGATGGGAAAGCGCACCCCGTCCCGGTCGCCCAGCGGCGCGAAGAACAGCCCGCCGTCCCGGACCAGCCGCCCGCGGATCATGTTCATCGGCGGCGAGCCCATGAAGCCCGCGACGAACAGGTCCACCGGGTTTTCATAGATCGTCGCCGGGTCGGCCACCTGACGGATATGGCCGTTGTCCATCACGGCGATCCGCGTGGCCAGCGTCATCGCCTCGATCTGGTCGTGGGTGACGTAGACGGCGGTCTTGCCCAGCCGCTGGTGCAGTTTCTTGATCTCGGTTCGCATTTCGATGCGCAGCTTGGCGTCGAGGTTCGACAGTGGCTCGTCGAACAGGAACACCGCCGGGTTGCGCACCAGCGCGCGGCCCATGGCGACCCGCTGGCGCTGCCCGCCCGACAGTTGGCCCGGCTTGCGCTGGAGGAAGCGGTCGATCTGCAACAGATGCGTGAACTCCTCTACCGCGGCGTCCTGATGCGCCTTGGGAATGCGCCGGGTCTCCATCCCGAAGGTGATGTTCTGGCGCACCGTCTTGGTGGGGTAGAGGGCGTAGGACTGGAACACCATGGCGATGTCGCGGTCGCGCGGCGGCGTGGTGTCGACCTTCTGCCCGCCGATGAACACATGGCCCGAACTCAGCGTCTCCAACCCCGCGATCAGGTTGAGCAGCGTGGACTTGCCGCAGCCCGAGGGGCCGACCAGCACCACGAACTCGCCCGGCTCGATCTCCAGGTCGATGCCCTTGATCACCTCGTTCGCGCCGAAGAACTTGCGCACCGACTCGAGCCGGATCCCTGCCGCCATTCGCCTACCCCTTTACCGCGCCCGCCGACAGCCCGCGCACGAAATACGCGCCGGCAACGACATAGACCAACAGCGTGGGCAGGCCGGCGATGATCGCCGCGGCCATGTCCACGTTGTATTCCTTCACCCCCGTCGAGGTGTTGACCACGTTGTTCAGCGCCACCGTGACCGGGTTGCTGTCGCCCACGGTGAAGGCCACCCCGAACAGGAAGTCGTTCCAGATCTGGGTGAACTGCCAGATCACCGTGACCACGATCGCCGGCAGCGACATCGGCAGGACGATCCCGAAGAAGATGCCGAAAAACCCCGCTCCGTCCACCTTGGCCGCCTGCAGGATGCCGTCGGACACCCCGATGAAGAAATTGCGGAAGAACAGCGTGGTGAACGCCAGACCATAGACCGTGTGCACCAGGATCAGCCCCGGCACCGAGCCCGCCAGCCCCAGCTGCCCCAGCGTCCGCGCCATCGGCAGCAGGATCACCTGGAAGGGGATGAAGGCGCCGAACAGGATCAGCGCGAAGATGATGTCGGCGCCGGGGAAACGCCACTTGGTCAGGGCATAGCCGTTGAGCGCGCCCAGGATGGTCGAGATCGCAACCGCCGGCACCGTCATCAGAACCGAGTTCCAGACATAGGGTTCCAGCCCGTCGCAGCGCACGCCGACGCAGGCCGCGTTCCACGCCTTTCCCCAGGCATCGAAGGTGATCTCGCGCGGCAGGCTCAGGAAGCTGCCGGCGCGGATCTCCTCCAGCGATTTCAGCGAGGTCGCGACCATCACGAACAGCGGCACCAGGTAATAGAGGCAGAACAACGCCAGCACCGCGAACAGGAGCCCGCGCAGCATCACCGCGCCTGGACCGGAGGGGCGGACGATGCCCGATGTGCGGCGGCGCCTCATTTTCGCGTCCCCCGCAGCTCGGAATAGAGATAGGGCACGATGATCGCGCTCACCGTCATCAGCATCATCACCGCGCTCGCCGCGGCCACGCCCAGCTCGCTGCGCTGGAAGGCGAAGGCATACATGAAGGTGGCGGGCATGTCGGTGGCGTAGCCCGGGCCGCCTCCGGTCAGCGCGACCACCAGGTCGAAGCTCTTGATCGCCAGGTGGGCGAGGATGATGACCGTGGACAGGAACACCGGGCGCAGCATGGGCAGCACGATGCCGGAATAGACCAGCCAGGGGCCCGCCCCGTCGATCGCCGCGGCCTTGAGGATCTCGTCATCGACCGAGCGCAGCCCGGCCAGGAACAGCGCCATCGCGTAGCCCGAGGATTGCCAGACGGCGGCGATGACCACCGTGTAGATCGCGAAATCGGAGTTCACCAGCCAGTCGAAGGTGAAGTTCTCGAACCCCGCCTGGCGCATCAGCCGCTCGATCCCGAGGCCGGGGTTGAGGATCCATTTCCACACCGTGCCGGTGACGATGAAGGACAGCGCCATCGGATAGAGGTAGATGGTGCGGATCATCCCCTCGATGCGGATGCGCTGGTCCAGCAGGATCGCCAGCAGGATGCCGATCGCCATGCTGATGCCGATGAAGAGCGAGGAGAAGATGAACAGGTTCTTCAGCGCCACATACCAGCGCGGCGTGGCCCACAGCCGCTCATACTGCGCCAGCCCGTCGAAGGTGTAGACCGGCATCACCCCCGATTTCGTCAGCGAGATATAGGCCGTCCAGGCGATGAAGCCGTAGACAAAGAACAGGCTCAGCGCGAATAGCGGCGAGACCACGATGAGCGGCAGGCGCCGTTCGACACCCTGCCTCAAGGATTTCAGGAACACTGCCCGCTGCATGGAGGAACAGGCGGCCGGGGCGCGCGTGGCCCCGGCCGCCCCGGTTTCACATTGCGCGCTTGACGGCGGCGGCCAGTTTCTCGACCGCGTCCTGCGAACTCATGTCGGAGTTGAAGAACTCCGTCACCAGGTCCAGGAACTCGCCCCGGACCGAGCGCGGCACTGCCATCTCATGCGCCATCGAGGGCACCAGCGCGTCGCTCTCGATCGCCTTGACCAGATCGGCATGCGAGCGCTTGGCGCAGTCGTCGAAATCGTCCAGCGGCACGTCCGTCCGCGCCGGGATGGAGCCCTTGGCCAGGTTGAAGGTCTTCTGGAAATCCGGCGACATGATCAGGCTGGCCAGCACCTTCTGCCCGGTGAGGTTCTCGTCGCCCTCGACCTTGAAGAAGGTGAAGCTGTCGGAGTTCAGCACGAAGCCGTTGCCCGGCGTCGGCGCGCAGAGAAAATCCTTGCCCGGCACCTTGCCCGCGGCCAGGAACTCGCCCTTGGCCCAGTCGCCCATGATCTGGAAGCCCGCCTCGCCGCGCATCACCATGGCGGTGGCGAGGTTCCAGTCGCGCCCGGAGAAGTTGGGATCGACATAGCCGCGCATCTTGCGCAGCTGGTCGAAGGCGGCGACCATGGTGTCGCTGGTCAGCGCATCCTGGTCGAGTTCGACCAGCGCCTTGCGGAAGAACTCAGCCCCGCCGACGCCCAGCACCACGTCCTCGAAGACGGTGGCGTCCTGCCAGGGCTGGCCGCCATGGGCCAGCGGCACGATGCCCGCGGCCTGCAGCTTGTCGGCGGCGGCGTTGAACTCCTCCCAGGTGGTCGGCATCGCCTCGACGCCGGCCTTGGCCAGCGCCTCGGGGTTGGCCCAGATCCAGTCGACGCGGTGGATGTTCACCGGCGCGGCGACATACTGGCCCTCGTATTTCATGATCCCGGCCAGCGCCGGGGGCAGCACGGCGTCCCAGCCCTCGGCCTCGGCCACGGCCTGCACGTCGTTCAGCGCGCCCTGCTGGGCCCATTCCTGGATGCCCGGGCCCTTGAGCTGCACCGCGGTCGGCGGGTTGCCCGCCACGACCCGCGCGCGCAGGGCGGTCATCGCCGCGTCCCCGCCGCCGCCCGCGATGGGCGAGTCGATCCAGGTGCCGCCGGTGGCCTCGAAGCTTTTCTTCAACTCGCCCACGGCCTTGGCCTCGCCGCCCGAGGTCCACCAGTGCAGCACCTCGACCGTGCCCTCGGCGCGCGCCGGGGTGCCCAGCGTCAGGCCCGCCATTGCCACAAGCGGTAGAACATACTTCGAATGAAACATGGGACTTTCCTCCTCCTGAACGGGCGGTGGTCAGCGCCCCGCCCAAAATGGAACGTCTTCGTGCCCCTTCCCCAGCCAACCGAGGACGTCGTGCAGTAATGCAACGCGTGTAGCACGGATCGGCGTTCTCCAGTTTGATCGGTGTCAAGTCTCGCCGCGCCCCGATCCGCCGCGATCGGGGCCGCGCAAGGGGCCGCCAGGGGGCAGTCACCGCGGCCGGGGGCACGTCAAAGGAGACCGCCCCCCGCGGGGCCGCTGCGCGCGGGGGGGCGAAGGGCGGAGGGCGACAGCGCCGACCTCCGAAGGGGACGTTATTTGATCTCGACCTCGATGAAGACGATCTCCGTCTCCCCGGCGTTGATCACGTTGTGCGACACGCCGGCCTTGCGGAAATACGACACGCCCGCGCGCAGGGGCGCCTGCACCGTGCCGCCGTCATCGGCGGCGATGGTCAGCGTGCCGGGCTGCACCGGCACGACGACGTAGTCGTATTCATGCACATGGTGGCCGGTCGCGGTGCCCGGCGCGAGGCGCCATTCGGTTACGCGCACCCGGTCGTTGTCCTCCTGGCAATCGCTTGCCGCCTGTCCGTAGTCCATCGCATTCGCTCCGTTCAATGCGCGGCGCCGCGCGCCGTCAGGTCGTAAACGCCGGTCTCGTGCAGGGTGGCCCGCCAGTCGGCGTCGATCAGGATGGTGGTGGTGTCCTCCTCGATCACGGCGGGACCCTCGATGCGGTCGCCCGCGCCCAGAAGGTTGCCGTCATAGACCGGCGCGGTGACCGCCGCGCCGTCGGCCGACAGAATTACCTCGCGCTGCGCCTTGATCGCGCGCTCGGGCCCGTCGCCCGCGGCCAGGGTGAAGCTGCCGAGCTTGCCGATCCGGCCGAAGATCGCGCTTTCCACGTTCACGACCTCCACCGCGTTATGCGGCTCGGAATAGGTGTAGAGCTCCTTGTGGCGGCGGTGGAATGCGTCGCGGAGGTCGCCGAGGCTGTCCTCGGTGATCTCCATGCCGCCGATCTCGACCGTGCATTCATGCACCTGCCCGACATAGCGCATGTCCAGCGCGCGCCGGATCTCGATGTCCTTGCGGGCGAAGCCGTCCGCCTCCAGGTCCGTGATCCCGCGCGCCTCGATCTCGGCGAAGGTGCGCGCCAGCGCCGCGCCGGTGCCGGGCGCGTCCAGCCGGGCGGGGAAGGGGGCCATGTAGTTGTATTTGACGTCCGAGATGATCTGCCCGAAGGCGCAGAGCCCCGAGGCCAGCTTGGGCACCAGGATGCGCCGGATGCCCATCTCGCGCGCCAGCGCCGTGATATGCGCGCCCGTCGCGCCGCCCGCGCCCACCAGGATGAAGTCGCGCGGGTCGTCGCCGCGCTCCACCGAGACGCGGCGAATGCCGTTGACCATGTTGTTGTTGACGATGGTGAACATGCCGTAGGCCGCGCGCTCGACGCTGATGCCCAGGGGCTCGGCGACATGGGTGCGGATGGCCTCGCGCGCCTTCTCCACGTCGAGCGGCAACTGGCCGCCGATCAGGCCGCCGGGGTTGAGATAGCCCAGCACCAGGTTGGCGTCCGACACCGTGGGCCTCGTGCCGCCCTGGCCGTAACAGGCGGGGCCGGGATCGGCGCCGGCGCTTTCGGGGCCCATCTGCAGCAGCCCCAGCTCGTTGATCGCCCCGATCGAGCCGCCGCCGGCGCCCAGCGTCTCAACCTGCACCATCGGCACGCCGAGGCGGTAGCGCAGGAAGTCGATGTTCTTGGTGATGTTGGAGACGCCGTTCTTGGTCAGCGTGATATCGAAGGAGGTGCCGCCCATGTCCACGGTGATGATGTTGTCCAGGCCGAAGGGCCGCGCCACGTGCAGCCCGGCCTGCGGCGCCGAGGCGGGGCCGGAGTTGATGGCATAGACCGAGCGGTCCGACAGCACCTCGCCGATCGCCAGCCCGCCGTTCGACTGGAAGAAGCGCACCGGGTTGCGCGCCCCCAGCGCGCGGAAATAGGCGTCCACCGCGTCCACATACTGGCGCAGGATCGGGCCGAGATAGGCGTTGACCACGGCGGTGGAGGTGCGGGTGTATTCGCGCACCTGCGGGTAAAGCTCGGACCCCACGGTCAGCAGGGCGCCGGGCATCATCTCGGCCACGATCCTGGCCGCGCGGCGCTCGTGCTCGGGATTGAGCACCGACCACACGAAGGAGATCGCGACCGAGCCGATGCCCTCCTTCAGGAACAGCTCGCAGGCGGCGCGCACGTCGTCCTCGTTCATCGGCGTGTGCACCGCCCCGGTGGAGATCACCCGCTCGCGCACGCCGCGGCGCAGGTAGCGCGGCACCAGCATGGTCGCGGGCGGGTATTCGGCGTCGTAGCGATAGCCGTCCTCCTTGTGGCCAAGGCGAATCTCCAGGCTGTCCTCGTGACCGTGGGTGCAGATCAGGCCGGTCGGCGCGCCGCTGTGGGTGATCAGGGCGTTCAGCGCCACGGTGGTGCCGTTGATGCAAAGATCCGCCCCCGAGACGATCTCCTCGGCGCTGACGCCGAGGGCCTCGGTCATCTGCGCCAGCCCCGCCTTGATCGCCTGCGTCGGGTCGGCGGGTGTGGAGAGCGCCTTGAACAGGTGCACCTGTCCGCTGCCGTCGGCCAGCACGAAATCGGTGAAGGTTCCGCCCGCGTCGATGCCCAGTCGGTATTTTGCCATTGTCCTGTTCCTTCCCCTCAGTTGGCGCGGCCGCGCAGCGCGGCGGTGGCGGCCTCGTCCACGGTCAGCGTTTCGGCGTCGGCGACGACCACGCCGTAATCGGCCCTGGCCCCTTCGACCGAGACCAGCCCGTTGCGGATGTCGCGGAGAACGGCCGCGATCTCGCGCTCGAACGGGTTGCCGTAGCCGCCGCCGCCGGGGTTCATGTTGGCCGCCCGCTCGCCCGGGCGGATGGTCTCGATGACGTTGCGCTTGATGACCTCGGTCTGGCCGTTGCGGGTGATCTCCAGCCGCCCGACCTTGGGCTCGATCATGGCCGAGGCCGCGCCGCCCGCGCCGGTGGCGGGAATGCGCCGGCCCTCGCCGAAGGTGATGAAGGTCATGTCGCTGTCCAGCGGTTCCACCTCCCAGCAGGTGCCCGAGCCCCCGCGGAACTTGCCCGCCCCGCCCGAGTCGGTCATCAGCGAATAGCGGTGGATGATGATCGGGTAGGAATGCTCCAGCAGTTCGATATCGCCCGAGGTCAGCGCCCCGAAGCAGCATTCCGGCCCGCAGGCGTGCCAGCCGTCCTGGCTGGGCGTGGCGCCCGCGCCCGAGATGATCGAGGCCAGAACCATGGTCACATATTCCTCGTCGTGGCGCTTGTCCCAGCCGGCGATGTTGCAGCCGTTGGCATGGCCCCAACTGGCCGAGACCTTGGCGGGCGCGGCCTGCTCGAAGGCCAGCCGCACGGCGTCGGTCAGGGTCTCCATGGGCGTGGTGGTGCAGTTGGCGTGCGGCGCCGGTTCCCGGGCGTTGCACAGCGTGCCCTTGGGCCCCATGTCCACGCTCACGCAGCGGTAGAGTCCCTCGTTATAGGGCGGCGGCAGCTGCGCGAACATCATCAGCCCGAGATAGACGCCGGAATAGCTGTTTCCCTCGTAGGAGTTGATGAAATAGGGGATCTGCGGTGGGCTTTCGATGGCGATGTGGCAGGTGTCGTCCTTGATCGTCACATGCGCGGTGATCTCGAAATCGCCGAAGCCGTGGCCTGCGTCCTCGAGGATCGCTGTGCCGGTATATTTGCCGTCGGGCACCTCGCGGATCAGCGAGCGCATATGCGCGTCGGCCATCTCCATCAGCTTGTCGATGCAGGCACGGACCTCCTCGACACCGTATTTGTCGAGCAGCGCGATCAGGTTGCGCTCTCCGACCTGACAGGCGCCGATCAGGGCGTTGAAATCGCCCTCCTGGTCGCGGCGCGCGCGCATGTTGGTCAGCAGCAGGTTGAGGATGTCGCGGCGCGGCACGCCCTTGTCCCAGATCTTGATCGGCGGGATGCGCAGCCCCTCTGCGTAGATCTCCTTGGCCTCGGGGTTGTAGCCGGCCGGGACCGGGCCGCCGATATCGGTCAGGTGGCCCTTGCACACCGTCCAGAATACCAGCTCGCCCTTGTAGAACACCGGCTTGTACATGCAGGTGTCGATGATGTGCGATCCCGCGTAATCGGGGTCGTTGTGCAGGATGAGGTCGCCCTCGTGGATGTCGCCGTCGAAGAATTTCCACACCGCCTTCATCGCCGGGATGAGGCTGCCGAGGTGGATCGGGATGTCCTGGCCCTGCAGGATCATCTCGGGCGTGGCGTTGAACAGCGCGGTGGAATAGTCATGCGCCAGATTGAACACGCTGGAGCGCGCGGTCTTTTCCAGCGAGACCGTCATCTCGCGCTGTGTGGTCTCCAGGACCCCGCGCACGACGCTCAGCGTGATGGGGTCGACATCCCTGTTGGCCATGGGGGCCTCCCGTCTTGTTATGGAGTGACGTTGTCGCGCCAGTTTAGGGCCGGTGGGCGGGGGCGTTCTATGCGCGGGGCGCACGATCTCTGTGCCGGCAGCGCATTGCGGGCCGAAAACGGACGGCTTGCCTTGTGCGGGGAGATCGGCAACCATTTCCCCGTTTCGCAAGGAGGGGCGCCGCATGACGCCAGCCACTGCCGAATTCACCACCGCCGGCCTGCCGCCGGGCCTCAGGGCCGCGCGCTGGTCGCAGGCGATCGCGCGCTCCTATTTCGCGCTGGAACTGGAGTTCCGCCAGCCGGAGCGGTTTCATGGCGCGCTCAAGACCTGGTCGCTGGGCGAGGTGCTGGCCTCGCGGTTGCGCTCGGACGCGCTGTGCTACACCCGGCGGAGCGATCACCTGCGCGGCGCCGGCGAGGAGGAGTTCCTGCTGACCATCCCGCACCGCAGCGCCGTGCAGTTCGTCCAGATGGGGCGGGACGTGACCTGCCCGCCGGGCGGCTTCATCGTCGAACGCGGCAACGAGCCCTATGAGTTCAGCTACGCCGCCGCCAACGACCTGATCGCGCTGAAGGTGGCGCACCGGACGCTGGCCGATCGGCTGCCCGACCCGGGGCGGTTCTGCGCGATGGAATTCGACGGGCGCAGCGGGGTGGGCGCGCTGATGGTGGACCTGATCACCGCCAGCGAGGCGCATGCCGCCGAGATGTCCGCCGAGGCCCGCGCCGCCGTGGGCCGCCAGGTGATCGAGCTGCTGGCGCTGGCGATCGAGCGCGATCCGCGCGCGGCGGGCAGCCGGGAAACCTCGGTCCGGGCGGCGCATCTGTCGCGCATCAAGCGGGTGATCGGCGAGGATTTCTCAAACCCGGCACTGGTCCCGTCCGCGGTGGCGGCGGCCTGCGGCATCTCCACCCGCTACCTGCATGAGCTGTGCCGAAGCGACGGCGCCAGCCTGCGCCAGCGGATCCGCGAGGCGCGTCTGAGCGCGGCGCACCGCCGGCTGTCGTCGCCGGGCGGGACCCGCTCGATCACCGAGGTCGCCTATGGCTGCGGATTTTCCGACGCCTCCTCCTTCGCGCGAGCCTTCCGCGCGCGCTTCGGCGTGACGCCGCGGGCGCTGCGCGATCAGGCGCGCGCCACCTGCTGGGAGCCGAACAGCCCCCGGAAATAGTCGCGGAAGGCGGTCATCGCCGGGGAGAAGACCGCGTTCCTGCGCCAGACCAGCCCGACATCCATCGGCGGGATGTCCTCGGCGACGTCGGCGGTCTCCAGCCGGCGGCCCTCCAGCGACCAGGGCCGGTAGACCATGTCCGACAGGATCGACACGCCATGCCCGTTGGCCACCATCGAGCGCACCCCCTCGACCGAAGAGGTCCTGAGCACGACATTCGGCTTGACGGTGGAGTTCGACCAGTAGCGCATCGCGGTATGCGCGGCCTCGTCCACGGTCAGCATGACGTAGGGCTCCTGCGCCACGTCGGCGAAGCTCAGCGCGCCGCGGTCGAGGAACGGGTGGCGCGAGGGCAGCCACAGCCGGCGCGGCGAGCGCAGCAGGGTCTCCGAGGCGATCTCGGAATTGGTGATGTTCGAGGTCAGCGCCACGCCGATGTCGATCTGTCCGTCGACCAGCGCATCCTCGATCGCCGGGCGCGACATCTCGCGCAGGTGCAGTGCGATGCCCGGCATCAGCCGTGCCATGCGCTCCAGGTGCACGGGCAGGAAATAGCCGATCACCGTGTAGGAGGCCGCGACCTGCAACGCGCCGCTGGTGTCCAGCGGCTCCTGCGCCTGCAGCGCCTCGTCCACCTTGGCCAGGATCTCGTAGCCCGAGGACAGGAAGCGCCGCCCCGCCTCGGTCAGGGTCATCCCCAGCGAGGAGCGCACGAAGAGGGTGGCGCCGAGGATCGCCTCAAGCTCGCGGATCGCGGCGGTGACCGCCGATTGCGACACCGACAGTTCGATCGCGGCGCGGCTGACCTGGCCGAGCTCGGCCGTGGCGACGAAATATTTGAGATGGCGCAGGTTGAATGACATGGGGCATCATTATCAGAAAAAACGATAGGGCAACCCCAGAAAAAAGAACTTCTGCGGAAAGAAATCCTGTCGTTAACTTTCCCCGATCCCGTTGGCTCCCTCGGAAAGGACCGTGATGTATCGCTCCACCATTGACCTGAACTGCGACCTGGGCGAGGGCTACGGCCACTGGACCTACGGCGATGCGCCCGACAGCGAACTGATGCCGCTGATCAGCTCGGCCAATGTGGCGACGGGCTATCACGCGGGCGATCCCAACCAGATGGACGCCGTGGTGCGGCTGGCGGCGGAAATCGGCGTCGGGCTGGGGGCGCATCCGGGCTACAAGGATCTGCAGGGCTTCGGCCGCCGCACCATCGCGGCGCGGCCGGACGAGCTGGTGAACGACATCCTCTACCAGACCGGCGCGTTGCGCGAATTCGGGCGCCGGCACAACGT
Source organism: Actibacterium sp. MT2.3-13A (assembly GCF_018139985.1). Classification (GTDB taxonomy): domain Bacteria; phylum Pseudomonadota; class Alphaproteobacteria; order Rhodobacterales; family Rhodobacteraceae; genus JAGSOU01. The sequence continues at coordinate 138,611 of NZ_JAGSOU010000003.1, forward strand.
GCCGTTGCAGCATATCAAGCCGCACGGCGCGCTCTACATGACCGCGGCCGCCGATGCCGACCTGTCGCGCCAGCTGGTCGAGGCGATGCAGCGCACCGGCCCCGACCTGTTCATCTACTGCATGTCGGTCTCGGAAACCTACCGCGTGGCGCGCGAGGCCGGGCAGCCGACGATCCGCGAATTCTACGCCGACCGCGATTACGACAACAGCGGCTCCATCGTCTTCGCGCGCAAGATGCGCCGGCTGGAGCCCGCCGAGATCGCCGAGAAATGCCTGCGCGCCTGCGTCGACGGCAAGGTCCGCACCGTCGAGGGCGACGACATCGAGATCGAATTCGAATCGATCTGCTTCCACTCCGACACGCCCGGCGCGCTGAAGATCGGCACCGCCGTGCGGCAGGCGCTGCTGGACAACGGCATCAGGATCGCCCCGCCCAGCCGCCAGACCGCCGTTTGATCCGCGACACAGACAAGGAACAGAACCATGGCCAAGACCATCCAATCCCCGCTTCCCGGCACCTTCTACCGCCGGCCCGCCCCCGATCAGCCGGAATTCGTCGCCGAGGGCGGCTCGGTTGCCGCGGGTGACACGATCGGGCTGATCGAGGTGATGAAGACCTTTCACGAGGTCACCGCCGAGCAGGCCGGCAGCAATATCCGCTTCTCCGTGGAAAACGAGGCGCCGGTGACCGCGGGCGCCGTTCTGGCCGAGATGGACTGATCGCCGTGGACCTGACCGGACGCAGCCTTTTCATCGCCAACCGTGGCGAAATCGCGGTGCGGATCAACCGCGCCGCGCGCAGCCTCGGCATGGAGGTGATCCAGGCCCATTCCGAGGCCGACGCCGACATGCTGGCGGTGAGGCTGGCCGACCGCGCGGTCGAGATCGGCCCGCCGGCGGCGACGAAATCCTATCTCGACATCGCCCGCGTGGTGGAGGCCGCCAGGGCCTCGGGCGCCGACGCGGTGCATCCCGGCTACGGCTTCCTGGCCGAGAACGCCGCCTTCGCCGCGGCGGTCGAGGCGGCGGGGATGATCTTTGTCGGACCCAGCGCCGAGACCATCGCGCGGATGGGCGACAAGGTGGCGGCGCGCGCCGCCGCGATCGCCGCCGGGGTGCCCACCGCGCCCGGCAGCGAAGGCCGCATCGAGGGCCTCGCCGAGGCGCGCGCGGTGGTGGCCGAGATCGGCTTTCCGGTGATGATCAAGGCGGCCGCCGGCGGCGGCGGGCGCGGCATCCGCGTGGTCGAGAGCGACGCCGACCTGGAGCGCCTGATCCCGCAGGCCCAGACAGAGGCCGCCGCGGCCTTCGGCGACGGCGGGCTTTATGTGGAGCGCATGGTGCGCGACGCCCGCCATGTCGAGGTGCAGATCCTCGGTGACGGCAGCCGCGCGGTGCATCTGTTCGAGCGCGAATGCTCGCTGCAGCGGCGCCGGCAGAAGGTTTGGGAGGAGGCCCCCGCGGCCTGCCTCGGCGCAGAGGCCCGCGCCCGGGTCTGCGCCGCGTCGGTGCGGCTGGCCGAGGCGGTGGGCTATCGCGGCGCCGGCACGCTGGAATTCCTCTTCGAACCGGCGCGCGACGCGTTCTATTTCATGGAGATGAACACCCGCATCCAGGTGGAGCACCCGGTGACCGAGATGATCACCGGCGTCGACCTGGTGGCCGAGATGATCCGCGTCGCCTTCGGCGCGCCGCTGGGCCTGCGCCAGGAGGAGATCGCCATCGACGGCCACGCCATCGAGGTGCGGGTGAACGCCGAGGACCCGTCGAAGAACTTCATGCCCTTCCCGGGCGTGACCGGCGCCATCGAGACGCCGGAGGGGGTGCGCTTCGACACCATGCTTTACGAGGGCTACGCAATCCCGCCCTTCTACGACTCGCTTCTGGGCAAGCTGATCGTGCATGGCGCCGACCGCGACGAGGCGCTTTCGCGGCTGCGCGAGGCGCTGGCGCAGACGCGCATCGGCGGGCTCAAGACCACCCTGCCGCTTTTTTCGGCACTGGCCCGGGATCCGGAGGTCCTGGCCGGCGAGGTCAACACCGCCTGGTTGGAATCCTGGCTGCAACGAAACATCATTCAGGCTGCCTGAGCGCGGCGAGGAGGCGAGACGCGATGAAAACACGATATTCATTCGGCGGCGATGAGCACATCTTTGTCGAAGTCGACGAGGAAATGTCGCTGGACGCTTTTTTCAAAAGCCTGTCCATGACCAACGCCGTGCGCAACAGCAACATCCCCGGCGTCACCGAGATCTGCCCGGCCAACGCCTCGTTCCAGGTCAAGTTCGACCCGGACCGGATCCATCCCGACGACATGATGGCCGAACTGAAGAAGCTGGAAAGCGCCGCCGAGAACGCCGAGAAGCGGCTGACCACGCGGATCATCGAGATCCCGGTCTTCTATAACGACCCCTGGACGCATGAGACGCTGATGCGCTTCCGCGAGCGCCACCAGGACCCGAACGGGACCGACCTGGAATATGCCGCGCGCATCAACGGCTTCGACAGCGTGGACGATTTCATCACCGCGCATCATTCGACGCCCTGGTTCGTGTCGATGGTGGGGTTCGTCTCGGGGTTGCCCTTCCTCTACCAGCTGGTCGATCGTGAGCGCCAGCTGCAGGTTCCCAAATACCTGCGGCCGCGCACCGACACGCCCAGGCTGACGGTCGGGCACGGCGGCTGCTTCGCCTGCATCTACTCGGTGCGCGGGGCGGGCGGCTACCAGATGTTCGGCATCACCCCCATGCCGATCTACGACCCCGAGCAGAAGGTCCGGCACCTGAAGGACTTCATGGTGTTCTTCAAGCCCGGCGACATCGTGAAATACAAGCCCATCGACCGCACCGAATACGACCGGATCGTCGCCGAAGTGGAGGCCGGGACCTACGCGCCCCGGATCGCCGAGGTTGAGTTCGATCTGGATGCCTTCAACGCGGATATGGAAGGCGTGAACGCCAAGCTGAAGGAGGCGCTCTATGTCGGTTAAGGTCATCAAACCCGGCCTTCTCACCACGGTGCAGGATCTGGGCCGCCCGGGCTATTTCCATCTCGGCATCCCGATGGGCGGCGCGATGGACCGCCTGGCGATGCGCAGCGCCAACCTGCTGGTCGGCAACGACGAGGGGGCGGCGGGGCTGGAGGCAGTTTTCATGGGGCCGGAGCTGGAATTCACCCAGGACGCGCTGGTCGCGGTCACCGGCGCCGACATGCCGATCTTCGTCGACGAGGTCGAACAGCCCGGCTGGACCGCGATCGCGGTCAAGGCCGGGCAGCGGCTGGGCTTCGGCTTCCTGCGCTCCGGTGCGCGGGCCTATATCGCCATCTCGGGCGGCATCGACACGCCGCCGGCGCTGGGCTCGCGCTCGACCTACGCGATCGGCGCGCTGGGCGGGGTCGAGGGCCGCGCCATCGCCGTCGAGGACGAGTTGCCGATCGGGCGGGCCTCGGGCAAGGGCAGGGCCGGCGCCAGCGTCCCGCAGGCGCTGCGCCGCGGCCCCGGTTCGCCGGCCGAGTTGCGGATGCTGCCCGGGCTTTACTGGCACCGCATCACGGAGGCAGCCCAGAAGGGCTTCTTCGAGGACGAATGGGCCGTCGCGCCCGAGGCCGACCGCATGGGATACCGCTTCCGCAACGGCCGCCCGCTGGAATTCGTCGAGCGCGAACAGCCCTTCGGCGCGGGCTCGGACCCGTCGAACATCGTGGACGGGTGCTATCCCTACGGCTCGGTCCAGGTGCCCGGCGGCACGGAGCCGATCGTGCTGCACCGTGACGCGGTGTCGGGGGGCGGCTATTTCATGATCGGAACGGTGATTTCCGCCGATATGGACCTGATCGGCCAGTTGCAGCCGCATACGCCGGTGAAGTTTGTTAAGGTGGACATGGACGCGGCGCTGGCCGCGCGCGCGGAGCGTGCGGCGCTGATGCAGCGCATCCGGGAAGCGGTGGGCTAGGGGTGATGGGCGCGGAGGTTCTCGACAAGGGCAGGCTGTCGGCCCCGGCGGTGCGCCGGGCCCGGCCGGCGCTGCGCGTGCTCGGCACCTCGGTGACCCAGACCCGCGCCATGACCGAGGCCGCGCGCGAGGAGCTTGGCCTCGATTTCGACTTCATCACCCTCGATGGCATGCGGGCGCAGCGCCAGGGCGCGCTGCGGCCCGACAGTTTCGATGTCTACGACCAGTGGTTCCACGATGTCGACCTGATCTGGCCCACCGGCTCGGTGCAGCCGATCGACGTGCGGCGCATCGACCGCTGGGACGAGATCAACGCCCTGCCCAAGACCGGGCGGCTGCGCCCCGACCTGCCGCTCGCGCGCGGCGGCGACCCGTCGCAGCGGCTCTATGTCCAACTCGACGGCTCGCTCGACAAGAAACCGTCGGACCACATCAGCATGGTGCCCACCGTGCACAACGCCGACAGCTTCGCCGTGGTCGGCTGCGACCCGGAGGAGATCACCAGCTGGGGCGCGCTGCTCGATCCGGACTGGTCGGGGCGGGTGGTGCTGCAGGGCGATGCCGCGATCGGCAGCCTCGACATGGTGCTGGCGCTGCAGGCGCAGGGGCTGCTGCAATCGGCCGACCTGGGCGACCTGACGCTGGAAGAGATCGACGCGCTGACCGAGCAGCTGGGCGCCTATGACCAGCGCGGCCATTTCCGCTGCATCTGGGCCGATGAATCCGAGGCCGTGGCGGCGCTGCAGGGCAAGCCGCCGATGATCGGCTCGCTCTGGTGGTCGGGCTTCACCAAACTGCGGGCGCTGGGCGTGCCGGTGTCGATGGTGACCCCCGCCGAGGGCTACCGCGGCTGGTTCGGCGGGCTGGCGCTGTCGTCGCGCCTGGACGACTGGGTGCGCGACGCGGCCTATGACTACATCAACTGGTGGCTCGACGGGCGGGCGGGGGCGATCATGATGCGCTCGGGCGCCTACATGTCCAACCCCGACGCGGTGCGCCCCCATGTCGCCGAGGCGGAGTGGGGATTCTGGTACGAGGGCCTGCCGGCGGCCGAGGACATCCTCGACGCCAATGGCAACACCACCTTCCGCAAGGGTGAGCGCCGCGAGGGCGGTAGGTATTCCGACCGGATGTCGCGGATCCGGGTCTGGGACAACATCATGATCGAGCACAACTACCTGGTGCGCCGCTGGGAAAGCGCGCTGGGTCTGGGCGGGGGGCACTGAGCATGTCAGGCGGTCTGGCGCTGCAGATAGCGGGGCAGGTCAGGCTCGGGGAAGACCGAGATCGCCATCAGCCGCTTGCGCGTGCGCTCGGCGGCCAGGCGCATGTGCTCCTCCAGGGCCTGCGCCGCGGCCGCGTGCGCGCCCCGCTTGATGAATTCCAGAACGATCAGGTGCTCGCGCAGCGACACCTCGAAGGGGCGCGCCCCGACATAGGAGGCGAACACCCGGTTCACCACCAGCGCGATCTGGGTCTGGTGGATCATCCGCAGCAGGTAGCCGTTGGACGAGCGCGCCAGCAGGCGGACATGGATGTCGTTCTCCAACTCGTCGATCAGCGCCGCGTCGAGCTCCGTCCGCCCCGAGATCGCATCGTCGGCGGCCTGCCACATGCGCTGGATCTCGGCGGGCGCCATCTGCGACGCGCTTTCCATGAGCGCCAGCGGCTCCAGCTTGCCGCGGATGTTGAAATAATGGGCCACGTCGCGCGCGGTCAGCGGCCCCACCACCCAGTGCGAGCGCAGGTCCTTGCGCACCAGCCCGCGGTCCTGGAAGCGCGACAGCAACTCGCGCACGATGGTGCGGCTGACCTCGAAATGATCGGCCGCGGCCTGCTCGTTGATGCGGAACAGGCCGAAGGGCAGCGCCAGCGCCAGGCTGTCCTCGAAGCGCCGCGCGATCCGCTCGGCGGTGGCCGGCTGCGGCTCGGGCGGCGAATCCGGCGCCAGGCCCAGCATCTCGCGCGTCAGCGGGGTGCGGGTCGGCGTGACCTTGCCGGCGCCGTGCACGACGAAGCCGCGGCCCTCGAACCGGGCGATCAGCCCGACTTCCAGCAGCTCGTTCAGCGCGGTGCGCACCGGCGTCCGGCTGGTGCCGAACAGGCTGGCGATGCGGCCTTCGGTCAGGACGGTCCCCTTGGGCAGGGTGCCGCTGCGGATCGCCTGCGACAGTGACTCCTTGATCGCCGCGTAGCGCGGGGCGGGGCGGCTGTCCGGGTCGTGGGGTGGGATGTTCAAGATCGCACGCCTTTCGTTCTTTTGAGCAAGGATAAATGCACTTCGTGCACGATGACCATTATTTTTTCGCCTAGATTGCGGGCTTTTGCGGGTTTGCGCGCGGTAAAGTGCAATTTCTGGCGCATGGGCTCAGAAAAATTTTGACTTTTGAACGCGAAACGCACAGCCTCGACTCATGGGGGCGCTGAGACCCCCGCAACAAACAGGTGAGGGATTCGGCCCGCGATGATGGAGCTTCATGGCCTCGGAAAGACGTTCGGCGGAAAGGCGGCGATTGCCGGTCTTTCGCTTCGCGTCGAAGATGATGAGTATCTGACATTGCTTGGACCTTCGGGCTCAGGGAAGTCGACGATGCTGCGTCTGATTGCGGGGCTTGAGGCGCCCGAGACCGGGCGCATCTTTCTCAACGGCGAAGACATCACGACCCGACCGACGCATCTGCGCGGGCTCGGTTTCGTGCAGCAGAATTACGCGCTGTTCCCGCATATGACGGTGGGCGACAACGTCGCCTTCGGGCTGCGCAACCGGATCGTCGATCCGGTGACCGACGAGACCGTGGTCGCGCGACGGGTCGGCGAAATGCTGGAACTGGTCGGCCTGCAGGGGCTCGAGGGGCGCATGGTCGGGCAGATCTCGGGCGGGCAGAAACAGCGGGTGTCGCTGGCCCGCACCCTGATCACCGAGCCCAAGGTCTGCCTGCTGGACGAGCCGCTGGGCGCGCTGGACGCCAACCTGCGCGAACGCATGACCATCGAACTGCGCAAGATCCGCGAGGCGCTGGGCGTGACCTTCTTCCACGTCACCGGCAACGAGAGCGAGGCGCTGGCCATGGGCGACCGGATGATCGTGCTCGACGAGGGCCGCGCCATCCAGGTCGATTCTCCGGACGCCGTGTTCCATGCGCCGGCGACCGTGCGCGTCGCGAAATTCATCAACAGCTACAACATCCTCGGCGGCCGCACCGAGGGCGGCGCGTTCCGCCACGGCGACCAGAGGCTGCAGATGCCGGCGGGCGCGGGCGAGGCCGCCTATTATGCGCTGCGCTTCGATGCGACCGAGATCGAGCCCGCTGGCGCCAGCGTCGCGCCGGGCCGGGCCTCGATGCCCGCGACCTTCATCGCGAGCGAGTTCATGGGCAGCCGGGTGGTGCATTTCTTCAAATGCTCCGACGGCGCGCTGTTCGAGGTGGAGCGTCATCTCAGCCGCTCCGATCCGGTCGAATACCGCGGCGGCGAGCAGCGGCTGCTGTCGTGGGACGTGAACGCCGTCCTTCTGTTCGATGCCTCCGGCCGCCGGATCGCCGCGGCCCAGACCAAGGGAGCTGCCTGATGGTTGCGACACCCGATATCGCCGCGTCCGAAACCGGCGCTCCGATGGCCCCCAAGCCGGGCTTCCTGAGCCGCAACCGGCATTTTCTGCTGCTGGCGCCCGGCGTCATCTGGATGGTGCTGTTCCTGATCGTGCCGCTGGTGATGATGGTCTATGTCAGCTTCTGGACCCAGACCACCTTTGCCATCAAGCCCGACCTGACCCTGAAATCCTGGGCCACCTTCTTCGGCTCGGAGACCTATTTCGGGGCGCTGCTGCGGACCCTGCGTATCTGGCTGACGGTGCTGTTCCTGACGCTGCTCCTCGGGTATCCGACGGCGCTGTTCATCGGCCAGTTCGTCCGCAACAAGACCGTGCAGACGGTGCTGCTGGTGGCCTGCGTGATCCCGTTCTGGACCTCCTTCCTGATCCGCGTGCTGGCGTGGCGGCCGATGCTGGGCAAGGAGGGCGCGATCAACATCGTGCTGCAGAAACTGGGCCTCATCACCCAGCCGATCGAGGTGCTGCTGTTCACCGAGCTGTCGGTGATCATCGGCATGGTGCAGATCTATGTGGTGTTCATGGTCGGCCCGATCGCCTTCATGCTGGCGCGCATCGACGAGAGCCTGATCGAGGCCGCGCGCGACCTCGGCGCCTCGTCCTCGACGATCTTCCGCAAGATCATCTTCCCGCTCAGCCTGCCGGGCGTGGTGGTGGGCGCGATCTTCGTCTCGGTCATGGTGCTGGGCGAGTTCGCCACCGCCTCGGCGCTGTCGGGCCGCAAGGTCAACCTGCTGGGCAACATCATCGTCACCCAGGTGGGGTCGCTGAAATGGGCCTTCGCGGCGGTGGTGGGCGTGGTGCTGACCGTGGTCATGGCCGCGGTGATCACCGGGCTGCTGCGAATCGTCAACCTGCGCCGTGAGCTCTGAGGGGGAATAGCGATGCAACAACTGACCGCAACGCGCTGGGTTCTGGCCCTCTATACCGCGCTGTTCCTCGCCTTCCTCTATGGCCCCTTCGTGGTGATGGCGATCCTGAGCTTCCAGCAGGGGCCGGAGGGCGGGCCGCAGTTCCCGATCATCGAATGGTCGACCTTCTGGTACAAGCATGTGCTGGGCTTCGCGCCGCCCTCGCGCGTGGCGCCGCTGCCGATCGGCGAGGCGCTGACCCGCTCGCTGACGCTGGCCTTCGCCACGATGGTGGTGTCCACCGTGCTGGGCACGCTGACCGCGCAGGCCTTCCGCCGGCAGTTCAAGGGCTCGGGTTTCGTGTTCTACCTGGTGGTTCTGGGCATGATGGTCCCGGGCGTGCTGCTGGGCCTCGGGATGGCGCTGGTCGCCGACCAGATGGACATCGCCCGCACCTGGTGGGGAACGGCCTTCGTGCTGCATGTGGTCTATACCTACCCCTTCGCCTTCCTGGTGATGCTGGCGATCTTCAACCGCTTCGACAAAGGCGTGGAAGAGGCCGCCTGGGCGCTGGGCGTACCGCCGGGGCGGACCTTCCGCAAGGTGACCTTCCCGATGATCTTCCCGGGCGTTCTGTCGGCCATGCTGTTCGCGCTGACGCTCAGCTATGACGAGTTTCCGCGCACGCTGTTCACCGGCGGCTCCGAGGTTACCATGCCGATCGCCATCTACGGCACCTTCGCGGTCGAGATCCACCCCAACCTCTTTGCCTTCGGGGTGCTGACCACGCTGTTCTCATTCTCGCTGCTGGCGGTCTACGGCATCCTGATGAGCGCCTCCGTGCGCCGCGCGAATGCCCGCGCCTCGGGCATCCAGGAGGACGTGGCATGACCCGGCTGGCGCACCACGCGGCGGTCGTCACCGGCGCCGGCGCGGGCATCGGCCGGGCCATTGCCGAACGGCTGGCCGCCGAGGGCGCGCGGGTGGTGGTCAACGACCTGAGGGCCGAGGCCGCCGCGGCCACCGCCGACGCGATCGTCGCGGCGGGCGGGACGGCCCTGGCCGCGCCGGGCGATGTCAGCTCCGAGGCGGATATCGACCGGGTGTTCGCGGCCTGCGAGGCAGCCTACGGCCCCTGCACCCTGGCGGTGAACAACGCCGGCATCGTGCAGCAGTTGCGCTTTGCCGAGATGTCGGCCGAGGATTGGGACCGGATGATCGCGGTGCATCTGCGCGGCTGTTTCCTGGGCGCGCGGCGGGCGATCGGGCCGATGCTTGAGGCCGGCTCGGGCTGCATCGTCAACATCGCCTCGCAGCTGGGCCAGATCGGCGGCATCGAGCTGACCCATTACAGCGCCGCCAAGGCCGGGATCATCGGCCTGACCAAGGCGCTGGCGCGCGAGGTCAGCGCCTCGGGGGTGCGCGTCAACGCGGTCGCGCCGGGGCCGATCAACACCGAGCTGGTGCTGGGCCTGTCCGAGGACTGGCGTGCGACCAAGGCCGCCGAACTGCCGCTGGGCCGTTTCGGCGAACCCGAGGACGTGGCCGCCACGGTGGCCTTCCTCGCCTCGGAGGATGCGAGGATCTACGTCGGCCAGACCCTGGGGCCGAATTCCGGCGATGTGATGTTGTGAGGGAGAGCAAGGCATGAAAACGGTTCTGATCACGGGCGCCGGCATCGGCATCGGACGCGCCACGGCGCTGGCCTTCGGCAAGGCGGGATACCGGGTCATCGTGACCGACGTCCTGCAGGACGAGGGCGCGGCGGTCGCCGCCGAGATCGAAGCGGACGGCGGCACCGCCGAGTTCCACCCGCTCGACGTCACCTCGACCGAACAGAGCAACGCGGTGGTGGCCAGGGTGGAGGCCGCGCATGGCGCGCTCGATACGCTGGTGTGCAACGCGGGCATCGCGCACAAGGTGCCGCTCGACCAGCTGACCGACGAGAAATGGGACCACACATTCGACGTGGACCTGAAGGGCATGATCCGGGTGATCCGCGCGGCGGCGCCGAAGATGCGCGCGGCCGGGCAGGGCTCGGTCGTCTGCCTCAGCTCGATCATGGGCGTGGCCTATGGCTGGGACGAGCATGTGCATTACTCGGCCGCCAAGTCGGGCGTGGTCGGGCTGGTGCGCGGTCTCGCGGTGGAACTGGCGGCCTCGGGCGTGCGGGTGAACGGCGTGGCGCCGGGCTACATCCGCACCGCTCAGGCGCTGTCGGAACAGCATTCTCTGGGGCCGGCGGGCCTGGAGAAGGCCGCTGAATTCATTCCCATGGGCAGGGTCGGCGAAGCCGCCGACATCGCCGATGTCATCTGTTTCCTTGCATCCGATGCGGCCCGGTATGTGACCGGCCAGGTCGTTACGGTGGATGGAGGGTTGCTGGTCGGCCGTTACTAGGCCGGCCCGCGCGCGCGGTCGTCAACTACAACAGGGAAGCGAAAGATGAAAAACTACAATTGTTCGCGCCGCGGCTTCATGGCCGGCGCAGGCGCATTGGCCGGGTCTTCGGCCCTGCTCAGCCCCCAGATGCTCTGGGCCCAGGGCCTCGGAGACCAGCAACTGCGGACCGTCGGCCTGTCGGTGACGGTGCAGGAGCGCATCCTGAACGACTTCAAGGCCAAGTCGGGCGTGGGCTCGGTGTCGGGCAAGGCCGACATTTTCCCCAACACCCAGACCGAGCTGCTGTCGGGCTCCAACGCCTATGACTGCTGGGAAATCATCGGCGAGCGCCTGCCGGCGATGACCATCACCGAAACCATCACGCCGATCCCGACGGCGGATCTGAGCAACTGGGGCAACATCCGCCCGACCTTCACCGAGACCGATCCCAAGATGGAAGCGCGGGCGCAGATTTCGGGCCAGATCTGGGCGGACGAGGCCAAGACCCAGCTGTGGATGGTGCCCACCGTCTACAACTTCGACTCGATCGGCTACCGCCCGGACCTCGTTTCGGCCGAGGAGGCGAACACCTGGACCGCGCTGTTCGACGAGAAGTTCAAGGGCAAGACCGGCCTGAACGTCGACCCGCTGATCGCCTTCGGCCAGGCCATCCTGGCGATGAACTCGCTCGGACTGCTTGAGGTTCCGAACCCCGGCAACCCCAGCGCCGATGAAATCGACGAGGCCGCCAAGTTCCTGATCGCCAAGAAGAAGGCCGGCCAGTTCCGCGCCCTGTGGGGCGATTTCGGCGAGCTGGTGAACCTGCTGGCCTCGGGCGAGATGATCCTCGCCGACGCCTGGCAGCCGGCGGTGATGGCGGTCAAGGCGCAGGGCATCCAGTGCTCCTACGCGGTGCCGAAGGAAGGCTATCGCGCCTGGTCGATCGGCATCTCGCAGATCGCCAACAGCCCCAATGGCGATGCCGTCAAGGCCTATGCCGATTACTGGCTGTCCGGCGCGCCCGGCATCACGGTGTCGGAGCAGGGCTACTATTCGCCGACCACCAACATCAAGGATGTGATGGACCCGGACAAATACGCCTTCTGGTACGAGGGCCAGCCCTGGAAGGGCGCGCCGGAGCGCGGCATCAACGAAGGCGACCTGCGCGACGGCGGCTCGCTGGAGGAGCGCGCCAGCCATGTCAGCTACTGGCACCAGTGGCCCGACGAGTACGACCACCTCATCAGCCGCTGGGACGAATTCCTCAGCGCCTGACGGCATGACGCCGTGGGAAAGGGGGGCGCCCCCTTTCCCACATCCCCAAGCCCAACAGCGTTGCGACAGGAGCCGCGCCCCCATGACGAATTTCGATCTCGAACTCGTGAAAATCCGCAAGGTCTATCCCGGCGGGACCGTCGCCGTGGAGGATTTCGACCTGCAGGTCTCGAAAGGCGAGTTCATCTCTTTCGTGGGGCCCTCGGGCTGCGGCAAGACGACCACGCTGCGGATGATAGCGGGGCTCGAAAGCATCACCTCGGGCGAGCTGCTGATCCGCGGCCGCAATTTCACCCATGTCCCGACCGAAAAGCGCCCGACATCGACGATTTTCCAGAACTACGCGATCTTCCCGCACATGACGGTGCGTCAGAACATCGCCTTTGGCCTGCAGGTGCGCAACGTGCCCTCCGACGAGGTCAAGCGCCGGGTCGACACGATCATCGAGAAACTGGAACTGGGCGACGTCGCCGACGCCAAAGAAAGCGCCCTGTCGGGCGGCCAGAAACAGCGTCTGGCGCTGGGCCGCGGCCTGGTGACCGAGCCCGAGATCCTGCTGCTGGACGAGCCGCTGGGCGCGCTCGACGCGAACCTGCGGAAATCCATCCAGGAAGAGCTGAAGATCCTGCAGCGCGACCTCGGCATCACCTTCGTCTTCGTCACCCACGCGCAATCCGAGGCGCTGAGCATGGGTGACCGCGTGGTGGTGATGAACTCCGGCAGGGTCGAGCAGATCTCGGCCCCGTTCGAGCTTTACACGCGGCCGAAATCGCCTTTCGTGGCGCGCTTCATCGGCCGCAACAAGATCATCGACGGCCAGCTTGCCGAAATCGGCGCCGGCCGGGCCACGGTGCAGACCCGTTTCGGCCTGCTGTCGGGCGTGCCCGGCTTCGATCCGGCAGCGGCGCGCCCTGGGGCGCAGGCGCTGGCCGTGGTGCCCTCGGAATATGTCGGCGTGCACCGCGCGGATGACCCCCGGGGCGACACGCCGCTCGACAGCGTCAAGGGCACCGTGACCGCGATGGATCGGGTCGGGCAGGTCATCTACGTCTCGGTCCGGCTGGACGACCGGCTGGACGTGCGGCTGGAGACCTACCGCGACAAGCTCGAGGGCCGCGGCATCGAGCCCGGCTCGGAGGTCGAACTGCGCTGGAACCCCGAACGCACCACGATCGTTCTCGACGCGGGCTGAGGGGGAGGGCCGCGCCCGGCGGCGGGCGCGGGCGACAAGACGAACAACAAACAGGCGCCGCCTGAGGACGGTGCCGATCCGAACCAACTAGGGAGTGAAACACATGGCTAAAGAAATCTACTGCGCCTTTGGCGTGGACGTCGATGCCGTCGGCGGCTGGCTCGGCTCCTACGGCGGCGAGGACAGCCCCTGCGACATCAGCCGCGGCATGTTCGCGGGCGAGGTCGGCTCGATGCGGCTGCTCGACCTGTTCGACCGCTGGGGCATCAAGACCACCTGGTTCGTCCCCGGCCACTCGATCGAGACCTTCCCCGAGCAGATGAAGCGCGTGGCCGAGGCCGGCCACGAGATCGGCATGCACGGCTACAGCCACGAAAACCCGATCGCCATGACGCCCGAGCAGGAAGAGGCGGTGATGGACAAGTCCATCGAGCTGATCGAACAGCTCTGCGGCCGCCGACCCACCGGCTATGTCGCGCCGTGGTGGGAATTCTCGCCGGTGTCGAACGAGCTGTTGCTGAAGAAGGGCATCAAGTACGACCATTCGCTGATGCATAACGACTACTCGCCCTACCGGGTGCGCGTCGGCGACAGCTGGACCAAGATCGACTATTCCAAGAAGGCCGAGGAGTGGATGAAGCCGCTGGTGCGCGGCCAGGAGACCGACCTGATCGAGATTCCGGCCTCGTGGTGGCTCGACGACCTGCCGCCGATGATGTTCATGAAGGCCGCGCCGAACAGCCACGGCTTCGTCAGCCCGCGGCACCTGGAAGAGATCTGGCGTGACCAGTTCGACTGGGTCTACCGCGAGATGGACTACGCGGTGTTCACCTTCACCATCCACCCGGACGTGTCGGGCAAGCCGCAGGTGCTGCTGATGCTGGAGCGCCTCTACAACCACATCATCTCGCATCCCGGCGTCAAGTTCACCACCTTCGACGCGATCGCGGACGATTACAACCGGCGCTTCCCGCGCTGATCCTTGCGCCCGGGCCGCATGGCGCGGCCCGGGCCGTTCCACCGACAGGGAGACGGACGACATGTGCGGCCTTTGCGGGCTGCTGGGGGTGGTCCATTGGACCGAGACCTCGGCACATCCAGACGCGTTCACCGGCGATGCCCGGCGCACCATCCGCGCCGAACGCAGCCACCGGGCCGCCATCGTCAACGCCGCGCTGGCGCCGCTGCGGATGAAGGTGAAGGATTTCCAGGCCAGCAGCTACATCCTGACCTCCGCCACCGGCCGCAGCGAGATCGTCGACGACATCCAGGCGGTCTGGGGCGCGGTTGAGCGTCTGCGCGGCGCGCCCGTCGATCCGCTCGACCCCGACTGGCTGGCGGCGCTGCCGGGGCAGGGGGGCAAGCCATGATCCCGGTGAACATCATCACCGGCTTCCTCGGCTCGGGCAAGACGACGCTGCTGCGCGAGATCCTGTCGCGGCCGGAGTTTTCCGACACCGCCGTCATCGTCAACGAATTCGGCGAGGTCGGGCTCGATCACATCCTGCTGGAGGAGGTCGAGGAGGGCGTGCTGCTGATGGACTCGGGTTGCCTGTGCTGCACCATCCGCAGCGACCTGAAGGACACCCTGCGCGACCTGCACGACCGCGCCGCGCGCGGCGACATCCCGCGCTTCCGCCGGGTGGTGGTGGAGACCACGGGGCTGGCCGATCCAGCCCCGATCGTCTCGACCATCGCGGCGGAGCCGGTGATCCGCAACCACTACCGCATCGGAAACATCATCTGCACGGTCGAGGCCGTGGCCGGCGCGCAGACGCTGGCCGGCCAGCCCGAGGCGGTGAAGCAGGCCTCGGTCGCGGACCGCATCCTGATCACCAAATGCGACCTCTCCGACGCGCCGGAGATCGCCGCGCTTGAGGCCCGGCTGCATGCGCTGAACCCGGTGGCCGCCGTGGTCCGCAGCGAGGGGCGTGACTTCGACGCCGATTTCCTCTTCGCCGAGGATCTGGGCGATGCCGAGCGCCGCGCCGCCGAGGTCGCCCGCTGGCTGGAGAGCGCCGCGCGCGCGCCGGCCCATGACCACCTGCACGACAGCGACACCAATTCCTTCGTGATCGTCTATCCGCAGCCGATCGACTGGACGGCCTTCGGGGTCTGGCTGACCGCGCTGCTGCATGTGCATGGCGCGCATGTCCTGCGGGTCAAGGGCATCCTGAACGTGCAGGACTCGGACACGCCGGTGGTGATCCACGGGGTGCAGCATGTCGTGCACCCGCCGCTGCACCTGCACCGCTGGCCCGACGAGGATCGCACCTCGCGGATCATCTTCATCACCCGCGGCATCGGCGAAGGGGCGATCCGCCATTCGCTGACGACCTTTCTGGCCGCGGTCGCGCCCGCGGGCGGGGGGGAGGCCGCGGCATGATCCTCCCCCGCGCGCGCATCCCGGAAAAAGGACCCAGACATGGCTGATCTCGAAGCCCTCAGCGGCCGCTCGGCGGCCACGATCGCCCGCGCGCTCGCGGCGGGCGAGGCCAGCCCGGTCGCGCTGGCCGAACTGCTGCTCGACCGGATCGCGGCGCAGAGCTCGCCGGTGTTCCTGGCGGTGACGCGGGAGCGCGCGCTGGCCGAGGCCCGCGCGGCGCAGGCGCGGCTGACGGCGGGCCGGGCGCTGTCGCCGCTCGACGGGGTGCCGATCGCCTGGAAGGACCTGATCGACGTTGCGGGCACGCGCACCACCGCCGCCTCCGATATCTACCGCGACGCCGAGCCCGCCCGCGCCGATGCCCCCATCGTGGCCAATGCGGCGGCCGCCGGGATGGTGAGCCTGGGCAAGCTGAACCTGACCGAATTCGCCTATTCCGGCCTTGGGCTGAACCCGCATTACGGCACGCCGGTCAACCCGAACGACCCGGCCACGCCGCGCGCGCCGGGGGGCTCGTCCTCGGGCTCGGGCGTGGCGGTGGCGTCGGGGCTGGCGCCGGTAGCGATCGGCACAGACACGGGCGGTTCGGTCCGCATCCCGTCGGCCTTCAACGGGGTGGTGGGCTACAAATCGTCGGAGGGGCGGATCTCCACCGCGGGCGTCTTCGCGCTGTCGCGGACCCATGACACCATCGGGCCGCTGGCGCGCTCGGTCGAGGATTGCGTGCTGAGCGAGATGGTGCTGCGCGGCGCGGCCACCAGCGCGGTGCGCCGCCGCCCCGCCGAGGGGCTGCGGATATTCGTGCCCGAAACCGTGGTTCTCGACGATCTCGACCCGGCGGTGGCGGCCAATTTCGAGGCAAGCCTGCGCCGGCTGGAGGCCGCCGGCGCGCGCATCGAACGCGGCCCGCTGCCACCCTTCGCCGAGGCGCTGCGGCTGGCCGGTGAGATCGGCACCATCACCGCCGCCGAGGCCTATGTCGAGCACCGCGCGCTGGTCGACGGCCCCGAGGCCGCGCGCATCGACCGCCGCGTGGTGGCGCGGATCATGGGCGGCAAACGGATGCCGGCCTCCGGCCTGATCACCCTGCACCGGGCGCGCGCGGCCGGCATGGCGGAACTGGCGGGGCGGCTGGACGGCGCGCTGCTGGCAATGCCCACCACGCCGCACACCGCCCCCGAGATCGCGCCGCTGGAGGCCGACGACGAGCTGTTCCACCGCGTCAACCTCAAGACGCTGCGCAACACGCTGATCGGCAATTTCCTGAACCTGCCCGGCCTCGCGATCCCCAACGGGCGCGATGCGGACGGGCTGCCCACCAGCTTCCTGCTGGCCGCGACCGGCGGCGAGGACGACCGGCTGCTCGGCGCGGGGCTCGGCGTGGAACACATCATTCGTGGCGAGGACGCGACAGAGAAGGACTGTGAAAGGATGACCAAATGATCAGAGTAGGCGTGGATGTCGGTGGAACCTTCACCGACATCGTTCTGGAGCGCACCCGGCAGGCGGGCGAGGACGACCAGCGGATCGTCGTGACCAAGGTGCCCTCGACCCCCTCGGACCAGTCCGAGGGGGTGGTGAACGGCGTGCTGCAGGTCTGCCGCCTGGCGGGCGTGGAACCGGGCGACATCGACGTGCTGTTCCACGGCACCACCGTCGCCACCAACATGGTGATCGAGCGCAACGGCGCCGAGGTCGGCATGCTGACGACCCGCGGCTTCCGCGACATCCTGCACATGGCCCGGCACAAGCGGCCGCACAATTTCTCGCTGCAATTCGACGTGCCGTGGCAGTCGAAGCCGCTGGTCAAGCGCCGCAACCGCCTGCCGATCACCGAGCGCCTGTCGCCGCCCACCGGCGCGGTCGAGGTGCCGCTGGACGAGGACGAGGTTCGCGCCGCCGCCGAGCTGTTCAAGAAGCGCGGGCTGGACGCGGTGATCATCGGCTTCCTGTTCTCCTTCCTCAACGACGCGCATGAGAAACGCGCCGCCGAGATCGTCCGCGAGGTGATGCCGGACGCCTTCGTCTGCGCCTCCTCGGACGTGGTCAACGTGATCCGGGAATACGAGCGCTTCAGCTCGACCGCGATGAACGCCTATGTCGGGCCCAAGACCGCGCTCTACCTGCGCCGCCTGGAAAGCCGGCTGAAGGAGAACGGCATCGGCGCCACGGTGCGGATCATGCAGTCGAACGGCGGCATCTCGACCATCGACCAGTCGGCGGCGCGGCCCATCGGCCTGCTGCTTTCCGGCCCGGCCGGGGGCGTGATCGGCGGCCGCTGGACCGGCCATCACTGCGACAGCGCCAATATCATCACCATCGACATCGGCGGCACCTCGGCCGACATCTCGGTGATCCAGAACGGCGAACTGCGGATCAAGAACCCGCGCGACACGCTGGTCGCCGACCTGCCGGTGCTGGCGCCGATGATCGACATCGACGCGATCGGCGCCGGCGGCGGCTCGATCGCCTATGTGGACGAGGGCGGCGCCTTCCGCGTCGGGCCGCGCTCGGCCGGCGCGGTGCCGGGCCCGGCCTGCTATGGCCGCGGCGGCACCGAGCCCACCGTGACCGACGCGCAGGTGGTGCTCGGGCGGCTCGATCCCGAGCGTTTCCTCGGCGGCGACCTGTCGATCGACAAGTCCCTCGCCGAGAAGGCGATCCGCGAGCATATCGCCGAGCCGCTGGGCCTGAGCGTCACCGGGGCGGCGCTGGGCATCCTCAAGATCATCAACAACAACATGGCGCTGGCGATCAACGCCAACTCGGTGGCCAAGGGGATCGACCCGCGCGGCTTCTCGCTGATGGGCTTCGGCGGGGCGGGGCCCCTGCATGTCGTGGCGCTGGCCGAGATGGTCCGGGCCAAGGACGTGATCTCGCCGCTGCAGCCGGGGATCACGGCGGCGATGGGCCTGCTGGTGACGGACCTGAAATACGAATACACCCGCTCGGTTCTCAAGACGCTGGACGATGCCGACGACGCGGCGCTGGCGCAGATCAACGCCATCGCCGACGACCTGATCGCCGAGGCCAACGCCCAGCTCGAGGCCGACGGCATCCCGCCCGCGGCACGCCGGTTCCAGAAGGTCATGGAATGCCGCTATCTCGGGCAGGGGTTCGAACTGCGCGCCGAGATGCCGGACGCGGCCCTGACCCAGGAGAACAAGCACGCGGTGATCGACTCGTTCTTCGACGTGCACAAGGAAGCCTACGGTCACGCCTTCCGCGACCAGATCACCGAGGGCGTGACCCTGCGGGTGATCGCCTCGGCCGAGGTCGACCAGCTGCGGCTGCCCGGCCTCGACCACGGCGGGCGCCACAACCCCGAGGAGGCGCATCTCTACGACGCGGACACCATCTTCGACGACGGCCACGCGACGCCGACGCCGCGCTACGACCGCACCAGGCTGCTCGCCGAGGACCGGATCACGGGGCCGGCGATCATCACCCAGCACAACTCCACCACGATCGTGCCGCCGGGCTTCGCCGCGACGGTGCTCGGCCACGGCGACATCCGCATCGAACGGACCTGAGGGAGAGAGACATGACCAAAGAACTTGATCCGATCACCCTGCAGGTCGTGGGCGGCGCCCTGCATTCCATCGCCGAGCAGATGGGCAACGTGCTGTATCGCATGAGCTATTCGTCGATCATCCGGGAAAGCCAGGATCTCGGCGCCGGGCTGTTCGATACCGAATACAACACGCTGTGCGAATCCGACTCGACGCCGATGCATATCGGCTCGCTGCCGGGTTACCTGCGCGGCATCGCCCAGAGCATCCCGCTGGACGCCTGGAAGCCCGGCGACTGCGTGTTGCACAATCACCCCTACAAGGGCTGCTCGCATTCGCCCGACATCGCGGTGGTGATGCCGGTCTTCTTCGAGGGCGCGCTGGTGGGCTTCTCGGCCAACACAGCGCACCATGTCGATATCGGCGCGGCCACCCCGGGCCTGATCATCGACGTGCCCGACATGTGGGCGGAGGGCATGATCCTCGACGCGGTGAAGCTCTATGATGAGGGCGTGCGCAACGAGGCGATGTGGAAATACATCCGCGACAACACCCGCGTGCCGGGGCTGGTGATGGGAGATCTGGAGGCCCAGATCGCCTCGGCCGAGCTGGGCGTGCGCCGCTTCGAGGAGCTGATGGCGAAATACGGCAAGCAGACCGTTCTTCAGGCCACCCGGCAGCTCATGGACTATACCGAGCGCCGGATGCGCGCCGAGATCGAGAAGATCCCCGATGGCGAGTATTTCGCCGAAGGCTTCCTCGACGACGACGGGCGCAACCGCGACAAGACGCTGCCGATCAAGGTCTGCGTCCGGGTCAAGGGCGACAGCGTGGAGGTGGACCTGACGGGATCATCGCCGCAGGTGCCCACCGCCTTCAACGTGCCCTTCGACGGCTCGACCAAGGTGGCGGCCTTCTTCGTGTTCCGGGCGCTGCTGCTGGACACCTACACCTCCTCCGACGACATCCCGGCGAACGAGGGCTCGTTCCGGCCGATCAGCGTGATCGCGCCCAAGGGCAGCATCTTCAACCCGATCGCCCCGGCGGCGGCCGAGGCGCGGTTCTGCCAGATCCAGCGCATGGCGGATCTGGTGATCAAGGCGCTTGCGCCGGTGCTGCCCGACCGCTGCACCGCCGGCAACGCCGCGACGCTGTCCTTCGCCGCCTATTCGGGGGTGAAGCCCGACGGCGACTACTGGGTGTTCCTCGAGGTGAACGAGGCCGCGATGGGGGCCCGCGCCACCTCGGACGGGCCGGACACGGTGGAGGAGCTGATGCGCAACACGCGCAACAACCCGCTGGAGGATCTGGGCATGCACCTGCCGCTGATCTGCGATCGCTACGAGGTGCGCGACGACGTGCCTCCGGGGGCGGGCAAGTTCCGCGGCGGCGCGGGCGTGGTGAAATCGCAGCGCTACCTGACGCCGGGCTTCATGACCCATGAGGCCGACCGCCATCTCGACGCGCCTTGGGGCGTGTTCGGCGGCAAGGAGGGCGCCGTGGGCAAGCTGGAGATCCACAACATCCATACCGGCGAGACCCGGCAGGAATACGCCAAGTTCTCGGGCCTGCGCACCGAGATCGGCGATGTGGTCAGCTATTTCTCGCCCTCGGGTGGCGGCTATGGCGACCCGCTGGACCGCGATCCGGCCAAGGTGCTGGACGACGTTCTGGACGGCTTCATCCGCCCCGAGCACGCGCGCGACGACTACGGCGTGGCGCTGGTCGAGGTGGACGACGGCTATGGCTGGGCGGTCGATGCCGCCGCGACGCAGAAGCTGCGCGGCGAGATGCGCGCCTGACGCCATCGCGCCGGGGCGAAGGGGGCGGCGTCCCCTTCGCCCCGGCGCGCCCGACCGCGCGCACCCCGCGGGCGCCGGTCAATCCGGTTGCTGCGCCCGGTGCCGGCTCCTAAGATCGCCGGCGGCGGATCAAGGCAGGAGAGACCGACGTGAGATTTGCGAAATGAGCCCGGCCCCCCGGGATGGCTGGCGGGTCGGCCTGCTGTTTTCACGCAGCGGCACCACCGAGGTCACCGAGACCGAGCATTTCAACGGCTCGTTGCTGGCCATCGAGGAGATCAACGCCGCGGGCGGCGTGCTCGGGCGCCCGATCGTCCCGGTCAGCCGCGATCCGGGATCGGACAGCGATACCTATCGCGCGCTGGCCCGGGGCATGCTGTCGGAGGACGAGATCGACATCATCTTCGGCTGTTCGATGTCGGGCAGCCGCAAGACCGTGCTGCCCATCGTCGAGCGCCACAACGGGCTGCTGTTCTACCCCTCGATGTACGAGGGGTTCGAATATTGCGAGAACCTCGCCTACACCGGCGCGACGCTGAACCAGACCTGCCTGCCGCTGGCCGACTACCTGCTGCAGACCTATGGCAGCCGGATCGCCTTCGTCGGGTCCGACTACATCTATCCGCGCGAATCCAATCGCGTGATGCGCGACCTGATCGAGGCCAAGGGCGGCGAGATCGTGGCCGAGCATTACCTGCCGCTTGGCGCCGGCGCCGCCGAGGAGGTGGCGGTGATCCGCGAGATCGACAGGATTCGCCCCGACGCGGTGTTCTCCACCCTCGTCGGCACCTCGGCGCAGGCGTTCTATACGCTCTACGATGCCGCCGGCATCGACCGCGCCGCCTGTCCCATCGCCAGCCTGACCATGGCCGAGGGCGAGATCGCCCGGATCGGCCCCGAGAAATGCACCGGCCACATCCTCGCGGCGAGCTATTTCCAGACGCTCGGCTCGGAGGTGAACCGCAGATTCGTGGCCGCCTACAAGGCGCGCTTCGGCGCGGGCGCGACCACCAGCGTCTGGTCCGAGCCTGCCTACAACCAGGTCCATCTCTTCGCCCGCGCGCTGGAGCGCGCCGGCGGGCTGGACACCCGGCGCATCGCGCGCGAGGTGCTGGGCGAGGAGTTCGAGGCGCCCGGCGGGCTGATCCGCGTCGATGCCGACACCCGCCATACCTGGCTGACGCCGCGGATCGGGGTGGCGCGGGGCGACGGCCTCTTCGACATCGTCTGGGAGGGGGCGGGGCCGGTGCGCCCGGACCCCTACCTGGCCACCACGCGGTTCGAGGAACCGTCGCTGCGGGAATGGGCATGAAGGGACAGGCGCGCCGGATACTCGACGACCTGCGCCGCGCGCGGGTCCTGGTCATCCATCCCCGCGACGAGGACGGCAAGGTGCTGACCGACCAGCTGCGCCGGCTGGGCTGCGAGGTCACGGCGGTCTGGCCGCTGCCCGCCGTCCTGCCCGAAGGCACCGATACCGTGTTCATCGCGGTCGAGGACGTGCCGGCCGACCAGGCCGCGCAGGTGTTCGAGGGGCAGGACCCCGCGATCATCGCCGTGGTCACCTACGAAAGTCCGACCTCGCTCAAGGCGATCTACGACCTCAACGCGCATGGCGTGATGAGCAAGCCGCTGCGCCCGCTGGGAATTCTCACCCAGTTCACCCTGGCGCGCTATCGCCACGGCTACGAGGCGCGGCTTGCGGGCAAGGTTCGCAAGCTGGAGGAAACGCTGAAGGGCCGGCGGGTGGTGGATCGGGCGATCCGCCTGCTGATTGACGAACAGGGATTGAGCGAGGACGCCGCCTATCGCCTTCTGCGCGAGCAGGCGACCTCGGAGCGGATCACCATGGCCGCGATCGCCGAGGATCTGATCTCGGCGCATGAGACAATGCGGCGCCTCGGCCTCGGCACCCGACTCAAGGGTGATGAATAAAACGGCCAAAAAATGTGGCAATTGCCAAAATATTGTGATTGAACCAACTCGCCCTGCATGACAGCATCCGGGGCAACGAGCAGGACTGCTCCGCGGCAAGGTTGCCGCCTTACATCCCGGCTATGCAGCCCCCGATCTGCGGTGATCAACCGCGGCGGGGGCTTTTTGCGTTTTGGAGACCGACGTGACCCCTGAGACCGAAGACAAACCGACCGTGACCATTGCCTGCATCCAGTTCGAGCCGATCATCGGCCAGGTGGAGGCCAATCTCGCCGCCATCGAGGAGCGCGTGCGCCGGGCCCATGCCCGCGGCGCGCGGCTGATCGTGCTGCCGGAACTGGCCGACAGCGGTTACGTCTTCGACAGCAGCGAGGAACTGGCGGCGCTTGCCCAGCCGATTCCCGGCGGGCGCAGCGCCGAGCATCTGTGCGCGCTGGCGCGCGAACTGGACATCTACATCGTCTCCGGCCTCGCCGAGGCGGCTGAGGGCAGGTTCTACAACTCCGCCATCTTCTGCGGCCCCGAGGGCCATATCGGCACCTACCGCAAGCTGCACCTGTGGGGCCGCGAGAACCTGTTCTTCGAAAAGGGCGATCTGGGCCTGCCGGTCTTCGACACGCCGCTGGGGCGGATCGGCATCGCGATCTGCTATGACGGCTGGTTCCCCGAGACCTTCCGCCAGCTGGCGATGAAGGGCGCGGAGGTGATCTGCGTGCCCACCAACTGGGTGCCGATGCCCGACCAGGACCCGAAGGCCGAGGCGATGTCGAACATCCTGCACAAGGCGGCGGCGCATTCCAACGGGCTGTTCATCGCCTGCGCCGACCGGGTGGGCATCGAGCGCGGCCAGCCCTTCATCGGCCAGAGCCTGATCATCGACGCCACCGGCTGGCCGCTGGCCGGCCCCGCCGACCGCGAGCAGGAGGAAATCCTCTATGCCACGATCCGGCCCTCCGACGTGGCAACGAAGCGGAAGCTCAACGAATTCAACGACATCTTCGGCGACAGGCGCAGCGACGTCTACGGCTGAAGACGGCAGGCGGCAGGCACGCATCCTTCACCAACCAACTGAAAGTCAAACAGGGGACATAAACCATGAAAATGCCAACACTTTTCGCAACCGTGGCCAGCGTCATGCTGGCGGGCAGCGCCTATGCGGCGGGCGACGGCCCGATCCGCATCGGCGTGCCGGTGGGCCTGTCGGGCGCCAACAGCGTGGTCGCACCTTCGGTGGTGCAATCGGCCGAACTGGCGGTCGAGGAGATCAACGCCGCCGGCGGCGTGCTGGGCCGCCCGCTGGAGCTGGTCATCGCCGATGACGCCTCGGGCGCCGCGGGCGCGCAGAAGGCCTTCGACTCGCTGGTGTTCCAGAAAGAGGTCGATGTGCTGATCTCGATGGAGACCAGCGCGGCGCGCAACGCCGGCCTGCCGATCGTGTCGCGCGGCCAGGTGCCCTATATCTATACCTCCTTCTACGAGGGCCGGTCGTGCAACCCGTTCCTCTATGTCAACGCCTGGGTGCCGGAACAGCAGGTGCCGCCGATCGTTGACTACATGAAGGGGCAGGGCGCCTCGAAATACTTCCTGATCGGCAGCGATTACGCCTTCGGCCGCGGCATGCTGGAGTTCGCCCGCAGCTATGTCGAAAGCACCGGCGGCGAGGTCGTGGGCGAGGAATACCTGCCCATGGACGGCACCGACTGGACCGCGATCATCTCCAAGCTGAAGGCGTCGGGCGCCGAGGCGCTGATCACCTCGACCGCCGGCGGCGCGCCCAACGTGACGCTGACCAAGCAGCTGCGCGGCGCGGGCGTCGACCTGCCCTATGCCAACCTCGCCGTGGACGAAGGCACCGCCAAGAGCATGGGCGCGGATGCCGCCGGCATCCTGATCTCGGCCTCCTATGTCACCGGCATCGACAGCGCCGAGAACGCCGCCTTCCTGAAGGCGATGGAGGCCAAGTTCGGCGCCGATCTGCGCACCCCCAACGACCTCTCGGTGCCGCAGTACGAGGCCGTCTATCTCTACAAGGCCGCGGTTGAGAAGGCCGGCACCACCGACGCCAAGCCCGTGCTCGACGCGCTGGACGAGGTGTCCTTCACCGGCCCGCGCGGCACCATCCAGATGAGCAAGCAGCACCATGCGCCGCTGACCATGTATCTGGGCCAGGTGCAGCCGGACGGTTCGGTCACCGTGGTCGAGAGCTTCAAGGATGTCGATCCGGGCGAGCAGTGCCCGAAACTGTGATCTGACGACAGCGGCCGGGGGGCGGCACGCCCCCCGGCCGGCATCAACGTATTCTGCCCAGGCAAACCGGAGACAGCGACCCGATGACACTCCTTCTGGATATCGTGACCACGGCGGCGATCCTGTTCATCGTCTCGGCCGGGCTACTGGCCATTTTCGGCGTGCTGAAGATCGTCAATTTCGCGCATGGCGCGTGGCTGACGGTCGGCGCCTATTGCGCCGTGGTGGCCGGCGGACTGGGGCTGAACCCCTGGCTGGCGCTGCCCCTGGCCTTCGCCGCCGGGGCGGTGCTGGGCGGCGTGACCGAGCGGCTGATCGTGCGCCCGCTCTACGCCCGGCCGCTGGACGCGATCCTGGCGACCTGGGGCCTGGGCATCGTCATCGGCCAGCTTGTGACGCTGTGGTTCGGCCGCGACGTGCAATTCACCGAAAGCCTGCTGCCCGGCACCATCCATGTGCTCGGCACCACCTATTCGCTTTACCGCATCTTCGCGCTGGGCGCCGCGGTGGTCATCGGGCTGGGCTTCGCCTTCTTGCTCGAGGGCACGCGGCTGGGCCTGTCGGCGCGCGCCATCATCATGAACGAGGCGCTCGCCCGCGCGCTGGGGCTCGACACCGCGCGCATCCGTCTTGTCACCTTCATGATCGGCACCGGGCTGACCGCGCTGGCGGGGGTGCTGCTGACGCCGCTGACCAGCGTCGACCCCACCATGGGCGTGGCCTGGCTGATCGGCTCGTTCATGCTGGTGATGGTGGCGGGGTCGTCCTTCGGGGCGCTGGCGGTGGCCTGCCTGCTGTTCGGCGGCGCGCAGGTGCTGGTCTCCACCTTCATCAGTCCGATCCTCGGGGGGATCACCGTCGCCGTGCTGTGCGCGCTGGTCCTCCGCATCAGTTCGAAAGGCTTTGCCCGTGTCTGACACCGTGACCGCACCCATCCCCTCTGCCGCGGGGCGGCGGCGGCCGCTGATCCTGGCGATCCTCGCCGGCGTGGCGCTGGCGCTGGTCCTGCTGGGGCCGCTGTTCCTTGACCGTTTCAGCATGAACGTGCTGACCCGCTCGATGATCTACGCGATCCTGGCGATCACCGTGGATCTGCTGTGGGGCTTCACCGGCATCCTGACCTTCGGGCAGGCGGCGTTCTTCGGCATCGGCGCCTATGCCTCGGCGATGCTGCTGACCCATATCGGCAGCTCGCCCGCGCTGCTGGGTCTGGCGCTGGTGCTGGCCATCGTCGTGCCGGTGCTGCTGGGCGTCGCGGTGGGCTGGCTGTCCTTCTACTACGGCTCGACCCCGATCTACGCCACGGTGATCTCGCTGGTCTTTCCGATCGTGGTCACGCAGCTGGTCTATTCCGGCGGCACGCTGACCGGATCGAGCAGCGGCCTGGTGGGCTATTTCGGGCTGCCTTTCGGGCTGGAGGGGTTCTTCCGCCTGTCGGGGATATGCCTGGTGGCGGTCGCGGTGGCGGCGCTGGTCTTCGTGCGCTCGGACGCCGGGCGGCTGCTGACGGCGATCCGCGACAACGAGACCCGCTGCGCCTATCTCGGCCTCAACACCCAGCGCATCAAGATCGCGCTGACCGCCACGCTGGCGGGCGTCGCGGGGCTGGCCGGGTTCCTATACGCCAACGCCTCGGGGGTGGTGGCGCCCGAGAACACCGGCTTCGTCTTTGGCACCGAGCTGGTGGTCTGGACGGCGCTGGGCGGGCGCGGCACCGTGCTGGGCCCCGTTCTGGGCACCATCGGCATCGATTATCTCAGCGCCAACCTGTCGGGCGAGCTGCCCTTCCTGTGGCAGCTGATCGTGGGCGCGCTGTTCGTGGTGATGATCATCTTCCTGCCCAACGGCCTGGCGGCGCTGGTGACGCGCTTCACCCGGCGCGGCCGCAGCGAGGTCGTGGCGGGCGGCGGCCCCACCCTGGTGCCGGAGAAGCCGCTGCACCACATGAAGACCGCCAGCGGCCCGCTGCTGAGCATCGAGAGGCTGGAGAAATCCTACGGCAGCCAGAAGGTTCTGGAGGACATCACCCTAGACGTGGCGCCGGGCGAGCTGGTCAGCCTGGTCGGCCCCAACGGGGCGGGCAAGACCACGATGATGCGCTGCCTGACCGACGGCAAGGAACGCTCGGGCGGCACCGTTCGGATTGCCGGGCAGGACATCGCGGGCATGATCCCCAACCAGATCGTGGCGCTGGGCGTGGGGCGCAAGTTCCAGGTGGCCAGCGTGTTCGAAAGCATGACCGTTGCCGACTGCCTGCGCATGTCGCGCGCCGCGCTGGAGGCGCCGAGCTTCGTCACTGCCTCGGACGCGCTGGGCCTGCCGCCCGCCGCGATCGAGATCCTGCGCCTGACCGGGCTCGACAAACTGCTGGCGACAGAGGTCTCGCTGCTGTCGCATGGCCAGAAACAAAGCCTGGAACTGGCGATGGTGGTGTCGCTGGAGCCGCGGCTGATCCTGCTCGACGAGCCCACCGCCGGCCTGACCAAGACCGAGCGCACCACCATCGGCGCGATCCTGAAAAAGCTGACCTCCGAGCTGGGCTTCGCCGCGATCCTGGTCGAGCACGACCTCGATTTCGTCTGCGACATCTCCAGCCGGATCGTGGTGCTGCACCAGGGGCGGCTGGTGCTGGACGGCTCGGTTCAGGAGGTGGTGAATTCGGACATCGTGAAGACGATCTATTCGGGGGGCGAGCATGTTTGACAGCAGCGCAGCTGAGGCAAAGCTGGAGCTTGACGGCGTGACCAGCGGCTACGGCCCGGTCGCCATCGTCCGGGACCTGTCGCTGTCGATCCGCCGCGGCGAGATCTTCGCGCTGATGGGCAAGAACGGCATGGGCAAGACGACCCTGCTGAAGACGATCCTCGGCCTCGTGGCGGCGCGCGGCGGCGATATCCGCATGGACGGCGCGTCGATCGTCGGCGCCTCGCCCAAGGCGCTGGTCAGCTCCGGGGTCGGCTACGCCCCGCAGGAGCAGCCGCTGTTCCAGGATCTCAGCATCCGCGACAACCTGCGGCTCGCCGTTCACTCCGACCGTGAGCTGGGCGCGGCCTTGGAGCGTGTCTTCGGCCATTTCCCCTTTTTGCGGGACCGGCTGGCGCAGAAGGCGGGCACGCTGTCGGGCGGCGAGCAGAAGATGCTGATCATGGCGCGGGCGCTGATGCTGGGGCCCGATCTGCTGCTGATCGACGAGATCTCCGAGGGGTTGCAGCCCACGGTGATCGCCCGCATCGCCGACGCGCTGCGCGCCGAGCGCGAGGCCAATGGCACCACCATCCTGCTGGTCGAGCAGAACCTCAACTTCGCCCTCGACGTGGCCGACCGCTGGGCGGTGCTGAAGCTGGGCGAGATCGACGATTCCGGCGAGGTGGGCGCGGGCAGCCGCGAGCGGGTTCTGGAACATCTGAAGATCTGACGCATCCGGCCATCGCCGGCGTGGAGAGCGGGACAGGGGGGGCGCGATGGGCGAGCGGCAGGTTGCGATCGAGGATATCGAGGCGGCGGAGCGGCTGCTGGGCATCGCCCAGACCGCGCGCGAACGCGCGCAGATGGCCGGCAATCTCGGCGGTCAGATCGAGGCCGCGGTGGCGCGGCGCAAGGTCGCGCTGGCCAATTCGGCGCCGATGGCGCTGCGCTTCGACCCGCGCCTGCCGACCACGCCGATGCCGGCGCCGCAGGGGCCGTTGCGGTTTTCCGCGGCCGATCCCGGTCCGCTGCCCGATGACGACGCGGATATCGCCTTCGCCCCGCTGCCGCGCCTTTCCGCATGGATCGCCTCGGGCACGCTCAGCAGCCGGCGGCTGACCGAGCTCTACCTCGCGCGGATCGAGGCGCTGGACCCGATGCTGAAATGCTGGGCCCGGGTCACGCCCGGGCGCGCGCTGGCCGAGGCGGAGGCCGCGGATCGCCTGCTGGAGCAGGGCGTGGTTCTCGGCCCGCTGCATGGCATTCCCTACGGGCTGAAGGATCTGTTCGACACCAGGGGCGTGACCACCGGCTGGGGCGCCGAGCCGTTCCGGGACCGCATTCCCGACACCGACGCGACCATCGTGCACAAGCTGCGCGCGGCCGGCGCGGTCCTGCTGGGCAAGACCTCGGTGGGCGCGCTGGCCTACAACGACATCTGGTATGGCGGCCAGACCCGGAATCCGTGGAACCTGAACGAGGGCTCGAACGGCTCGAGCGCCGGATCGGCGGCGGCGACGGCGGCGGGGCTGTGCGGCTTCGCGATCGGCACAGAGACGCTGGGCTCGATCACCTCGCCCTCGCAGCGCTGCGGCACGACCGGTCTGCGCCCGACCTTCGGGCGGGTGTCGCGCGCGGGGGGCATGGCGCTGTGCTGGTCTCTGGACAAGGTGGGGCCGATCTGCCGCGGGGTCGAGGACACGGCGATGGTGCTGTCGGTTCTCAATGGCGGCGACCTGGCCGACCGCGGCTCGATCGACGCGGCGTTCCATTTCGATGCGGGCGCGGGGATCGCGGGGATGCGGCTGGGTTATCTGCCGGAAGCCTTCGGCGAGGGGGCCACGGGCGTTGACCATGCCGCGCTCGCCGCGGCGCGCCGGCTGGGGATCGAGGTGGTCGAGGTCGCGCTGCCCGATCTGCCCTATGGCGCGCTGATGAACACCCTCTACGCCGAGGCGGCCGCGGCCTTCGAGGAGCTGACGCTGAGCGGCGCGGATGACAGCCTGACCTGGCAGGATGACGTGGCCTGGCCCAACACCTTCCGCAAGGCGCGGTTCCTGTCGGCGGTGGACCATGTGCAGCTGGACCGGCTGCGCTATCAGGTCATGCTGGCGCTGGACGGGCTGTTCGACCGGGTCGATGCGCTGATCGGCCCGTTCTCGACGGGGCCGATGCTGGTGGCGAGCAATTTCACCGGCCATCCCTGCCTGCATCTGCGCGCCGGTTTCGAGGACTTGCCGACGCGCGGGGGGGCGGCGCTGGAGGCCGGCAACCTTTCCTCGGGCGCGGCGGGCCGGACGGGGCGCCGGTTCACGGTGCCGCAGGGCGTATCGCTGTGGGGACGGCTGTTCCAGGAGGGGCCGCTGCTCAATCTCGGGATGGCGCTGGAGCGCGAGTTGGGCGTGGCCGCGCGCCGCCCCGGGTTTCCGGGCTGAGCGGCGCTCTCAGAACGTCGGCGGGGTGTTTACCCACAGGATCCGGGTCGTGCCGTCATAGGTGTTGCGGTAGCGGTGCGGCAGCTGCGAAGAGAAATAGAAGGAATCGCCCTGCACCAGCGGGATGACCTCGCCGTTCACGGTCAGTTCGGCCGCGCCCTCCAGCACATAGCCGATCTCCTCGCCGTCGTGGCGGATGTCGCCGCCGCTGTCGGCGCCGGGCTCCAGGGTGTGGATATTCGCGTCCAGCATGGTGCCGGGGTAGGTCGGCGAGAGGCGCTCGATGAAGATCGCGGGCTGGTTGCTCATCCGCCGCACCATGACCGAGGGGCGCTCGCCGCTGCGGTAGAGGCGCACGCCCTCGGTCTCGGCCTCGGCGAAGAGCTGGACGATGGTCATGTCCAGCGCCGCGGTGATCTGGTGCAACGTCTTGAGCGACGGCGAGGTCTGTTCGTTCTCGATCTTGGACAGCATCGAAACCGAGCAGCCGGCCATTTCGGCCAGGCTTTTCAGGGTCAGCCCATTGTTCAGCCGCGCGGCGTGCAGCCGGGCGCCGAGATCGCTGATCGGCGACATGTCCGCCTTGTCGTTTGCCATCTTCGCTCCCTGTCTTGCCGCCCGCCGGATGTAGCGGCTTTTGCCTGGCCCGCCAAGTTCGGGGGGCGGCCCGAAGTCCCCGCAACGCCCTGGATCGCGCCCGGATCAATTCGCCATCAGCGGCCGCGCGCCATAGTGACAATTTTCATCGTGGTAGAAATCTTCAATAGAAAACTGCCATATCCGTAAAAAATTTATTGTCATTCAAATTTCTCTGAGAAAGAGTTTCCCGGCAAGTGGCCAGCGGGATGCCCCTCGATTGCGGCTGCTGGCACAAAATGAACGCAGGGAGTAAATAGATGAAATTCACGGAAAACAGACGCAGCTTCTTGTCCTTCGCGCTTGCGGCGTCGCTTTCGCTGGGCCTGGCCGGGCCGGCGCTGGCCAAGGAAACCGTCAAGGTCGGCTTCATCGGCCCGCTGTCGGGCGGGGTGTCGAATATGGGGCTTGGCGGGCGCAACTCGGCCGCGCTGGCGGTTGCGCTGCGCAACCAGGACCCCAACGCCAAATACGAATACGAGCTGGAGCCGCTGGACGACGAGTGCAAGCCCAATGTCGGCGTCCAGGTGGCGACCAAGCTGGCGACCAACCGCAAGGTCGTGGGCGCCGTGACGCATTACTGCTCGGCGGTGGCGATGGGCACGGTGGACATTTACCACAAGTTCAACCTGCCGGTCATCGTCTGGGGCGCCGTGCTGCCCGACATCACCTATGGCAACGACTACGCCGAGGTGCATCGCGTCAACGGCACGATGATCAACCAGAACGAGACCGCGGCCAAGTTCATGACCGAGCAGGGCTACAAGACCTGGGCGATCATCCATGACACCACCGACTACGGCAAAGGCCACAACAAGTATTTCTCGCAGTTCCTGACCGAGCGCGGCGGCGAGATCCTGGGCACCTTCGGCGTGACCTCGGATCAGCAGGACTTCACCGCCGAGCTCACCAAGATCAAGGAGCTCAACCCCGACGTGGTCTATTTCGGCGGCCTGACCCCGATCGCCGTGCGTATCCGTCAGCAGATGGACAAGCTGGGCATCGAGGCGCAGTTCCAGGGCGTGTCGGGGATCAAGTCGGACGCCTATTTCGCCGGCCTCAGCGGCGATCTGGCCGAGGGCACGGTGACCTTCCTCGAGGGCGCGCCGGCCGAGAAGCTGCCGGGCGGCGAATATTTCATGGCGGAGTATGAAAAGGCCGGCTACGGTGAGGATTTCGAGGCCTATGGCCCCTTCGCCTTCGCCGCGATGAGCCTGCTGCTGGACGGCATCGAGGAGGTCGGCCCGGACCGCAAGGCGCTGACCGCATACCTTGCCGACGTGAACGAGCACAACTCGATCACCGGTTCGGTGTCCTTCGACGATCACGGCCAGAACACCGTGGCGCTGATCACCACCTATGTCGCGCAGGACGGCCAGTGGGTCGTGTGGGAAGACAGCGAATACGCTGACGGCACCCGCAAGCTGACCGGCAAGTAATCGCATCAACTCCGCGGGCGGGGCGCCGTTGTGCGCCCCGCCCGCCTCTGCAATCTCCGGAGGTCTCCTGATGGATATCGGTCTGCTCGGCCAGTATCTGGCCAATGGCGTCATGCTGGGCACGATGTATGCCCTTGTCGCCGTCGGCTTCACCCTGTTTTTCGGCGTGCTCGACGTGATCAAGTTCTCGCATGGCGACGTGCTGATGCTGGGCTCGTTCACCGGGTTCACCGTCTATATCGGCGTCCTGGCCATGGGGATCGAGAATCCCTGGCTGATGATCGCCGTGATCCTGATCGTCTCGATCACGACCACCGCCGCGGTCGGCGCGCTGATCGCGCGCTACCTGGTGCTGCCGCTGAAATCGGCGCCGCCGCTCAACATCCTGCTGATCACGCTGATGCTGGGCACCGCGATCCGCGAGGCGGTGCGGCTGTTCTATCCCGACGGCTCCAACCCCAAGAATTTTCCGGCGCTTCTGCCGACGGCCTCGGTCGATCTGGGCGGTTTCGCGCTGCGCGCGGACAGCGTGATCCTGGTGGGCGCGGGGATCGCCGTGATCATCGGGCTGAACCTGCTGATCAACCGCACCCGGCTGGGCCTGGCGATCCGCGCCGTGGCGCAGGACGAGGAGACCGCCAAGATCATGGGCATCAACTATACCCTGATCGTGCTGGTGACCTTCGCCATCGGCTCGGGGGCGGCGGCCTTCGCCGGCATCATGAACGGCCTCTACTACAACGAGGTCAATTTCGGCATGGGGCTGCTGCTGGGCCTGATCGGCTTTTCCGCCGCGATCATCGGGGGCTTGGGCAATATCTACGGCGCGATCCTGGGCGGCTTCCTGTTCGCCGGGCTGCAGACCGTGGGCGCCGTCGCGCTGCCCTTCGCCAGCGCCTACAAGGATGTGTTCGCCTTCGGCGTGGTGATCGCGCTGATGGCCTGGAAACCCACCGGCCTGATCGCCGAGCGCAGCAGCGACCGTGTGTGAGGAAATTTCGATGACAGACAAAACGACCCCCAAGAGCGGCTGGCTCGGCCTGCCGCCCCTGGCCGTGGGCCTGGGCGCGGTGGCGGCCACCGCGGTCTATGGCTGGCTGTTCCTGCTGGCCGAATCCGAGATCGCCGTCCTCGGCCTGGTGGCGCTGGCCGCGCTGGGCGGCTGGGCGCTGGGCCGCACCGGGCTGCCCGACACCCTGGACGCGGCCATGCGCGGCCACGGCCGCAGCATGAACGGCGCGATCCTGCTGGGCCTTCTGGCGGTGATCTTCCTGCTGGGCGAGGAGCATTTCCCGCTGCTGATGCTGACCACCATGCTGCTTTACATGACCGTGGCGCTGGGGCTGAACGTGCAGTTCGGCCTGACCGGCATGGTCAATTTCGCCGGTGCCGCCTTCTTCGGCATGGGCGCCTACACCGCGGCGGTCCTGACCGCGCATTCCGCGGTGCCGCCGCTGCTGATCCTGGTCGCGGGCGGCGTGATCGCGGCGGCGATCGGCTTTCTGCTGATCGTGCCGGTGGTGCGCACCGCCGGCCATTACTCGGCCGTGGTCACCATCGCCTTCGGCGTGCTGTTCAAGACCTTTCTGGAGGTCAACGACGTGCTCGGCGGGCCGCAGGGCCTGATGGTCGGCCCGATGAAGTTGTTCGGCTGGGATTTCAACTCCAGCCCCGTTCTGCTGGGCGTCGAGATGTCCTTCTACGTCAACTACGCGCTGCTGGGCGGGGGGCTCGCGGTGCTGGCCTTCGTGCTGACCCAGCGGCTTGAACGTTCCTGGCTGGGGCTGACGCTGGACAGCGTGCGGCTGGACGAGACGGCCTCGGCCTGTTTCGGGCTGAACGTGGTGCGGGCCAAGGTGCTGGCCTTCACCTTCGGCAATGTGCTGGCGGGTGTCGCCGGGGCGCTTTACGGCATGATGATCAGCTTCATCGCGCCCAACAGCTTCACCTTCGCCGATAGCCTGCTGATGGTGTCGATCGTGCTGCTGGGCGGGCTTGGCAGCCTGTGGGGCACGGCGCTGGCCGCCGCCATCGTGGTGCTGCTGCCGGAGAAGCTGCAGATCCTGCAGGAATACCGCTTCCTGCTGTTTTCGGGTCTGGTGATCCTGATGCTGCTGTTCCGCCCGCAGGGCCTGTTGCCGCGCAAGGTGCGCAGTTATTTCCCCAGCTGGAGGCCGCAACAATGAGCGACGCGCTTCTCGAATTCGAAGGCCTGGGCAAGAGCTTCGGCGGGGTCCGCGCGCTGGACGGGCTGGACATGCGCGTCAAGCGCGGCGAGATCCTCGGCCTGATCGGCCCCAACGGCTCGGGCAAGACGACCAGCTTCAACGTGGTGACGGGCATCTATTCGCCCAGCCAGGGGCGGGTGCGTTTCGACGGGCAGGACATCACCGGGCTCAGCGCGCGCAAGGTCTACGAGGCGGGGATCGCCCGGACGTTCCAGCGCTCGCGCCTGTGCCTGCCGCTGTCGATCTTCGACAACATCATGATCGGCAACCACGCCCGGCTCGACAACGGGCTGTGGTTCAACCTGATCCGGCGCGGCGCGCTGCGCCGGCAGGTCGAGGAAGGCTACGACAAGGCGCGCGAGCTGGTCGCGGGCTTCTCCAGGGAGCTGGCCGGCCGCATGTTCGAGCCCGTCGGCGCCCTGCCGATGATCGAGCGGCGCCGGATCGAGATCTGCCGCGCGCTGGTCTCGGGGCCGAAGCTGTTGCTGCTGGACGAACCGTCGGCCGGTATGACCCATGACGAGACCGCGCAGTTGATGGACGACATCCTGGCGGTGCGGGATCGCATGGACGACCTGTCGATCATCATCATCGAGCACGAGATGGGCGTGATCGAACGCCTGACCGACCATTGCGTCGTGCTCAGCTATGGCCGCAAGATCAGCGAAGGCAGCTATGCCCAGATCGCCGCCGATCCCGAGGTCCAAAGCGCATATCTGGGGGTGGACTGACCCATGAGCAGCATCAAGATCGAAAACGTCTACACCGCCTATGACAAGGCCGATGTCCTGCTGGACGTCTCGCTGGAGGTCGTGCCGGGCAAGATCACCTGCCTTCTGGGCTCGAACGGGGCGGGGAAATCGACGCTGATCCGCTCCATCCTCGGGCTGACACCGCCGCGCGCCGGGCGGATCACGGTCGATGGCCAGGACATCACCGGCGCCCCCACCCACAAGGTGATCGCGGCGGGCATCGCCTGCATCCCCGAGGGGCGGCGGATGTTCCCCAAGCTGACGGTGACTGAGAACCTGCGCCTCGGCGCCTTCCAGGTCGCCGACGAGGCGCTGATCCGCGAGCGGATGGAGAAGGTCTTCGACACCTTCCCGCGCCTGGCCGAGCGGCGCGATCAGCTCACCGGCACCATGTCGGGCGGCGAGCAGGCGATGGTTTCCATCGGGCGCGGCCTGATGGGCGGCCCCCGCATCCTGCTGATCGACGAGCCGTCGCTGGGCCTGTCGCCGCTTTATGTGAAGGAGAACTTCCGCATCATCGACGGCATCCGCGACAGCGGCATCACGGTGTTCCTGGTGGAACAAAACGTGCGTCAGACGCTGGCCATCGCCGATTACGGATATGTGCTGTCGGGCGGGCGCGTGGTGGCGCAGGGCACCGCCGAGGCGCTGAAGGACGACAAGGAAGTCTATGCCGCGTATTTCGGCTGAGGAGGGCGGCATGGAAGATGCCACAGATGTCATCGCGCTGACGCGCCGGTTGCTGCGCTTCGACACGGTGAACCCGCCGGGCGACGAGGCCGCCTGCGCGCGCGACCTGCAGGGGGTGCTCGACGCCGCGGGGTTCGAGACCGAGCTGCGCCCGATGGGCGAGGGGCGGGCCAACCTGCTGGCCTATCTCGGCGACGGCTCGGGCGCGCCGCTGGCCTTCACCGGGCATCTCGACACGGTGCCGCTGGGCGCGCAGGGCTGGCGGCACGACCCCTTCGCGGGGGTGATCGAGGACGGCCGGATCTACGGCCGCGGCACCACCGACATGAAGGGCGGCGTCGCCGCCTTCGTGGTGGCCTGCATCCGGGAGGCCGAGGCGCTGCGCGCGGGTCCCGGCGTGCTCTTGCTGATCACCGCGGGCGAGGAGACCGGCTCGGACGGGGCGCGGGCGCTGGTCGCGGAGGGCGGGCTGCGCCGGCCCGGCGCGCTGGTCGTGGCCGAGCCCACCGCCAACCGGCCGCTGGCCGGCCACAAGGGCGCGCTGTGGTTGCGGGTGGTCACGACAGGCGTCACCGCGCACGGCTCGATGCCCGAGCGCGGCGTGAATGCCGTGGTCGGGGCGGCGCGGGTGGTCGGGAAACTGGCCGCCTTCGGCTTCAACGTCGCGCCGCATCCGGTAATGGGCGCGCCGACGCTGAACGTGGGCACGATTTCCGGCGGGATGAACATCAACTCGGTCCCCGACCGGGCCGAGATCGGCGTGGACATCCGCAGCGTGGCGGGGCTCGACCATGACGCGCTGCGCGAGAACCTGACGCAGTTCCTGGGCGATGAGGCCCAGGTCGAGGTGCTGGTCGATCTGCCGCCGGTCTGGACCGACCCCGCGCATCCCTGGATGCGGCGGGTGGCGGGCGCGGTCGAGGCCGTCACCGGCGAGGTCAGCCGACCCGAAAGCGTCAGCTATTTCACCGACGCCTCGGTCTTCACCCCCGCCTTCGACGGTCTGCCCACGGTGATCCTGGGGCCGGGCGAGCCGGGTCTGGCGCATCAGACCGACGAATATTGCGAGATCGGCAAGCTTCACGATGCCGTTGATATTTACGCCCGCCTGATCAGCGACTGGGCCGGGCAGGGGGAGGACAGGACATGACCACGATACCCGACACCGCGCTGGCGGCCCTTGCCGCCTTCGAGGCCGGCACGCTGACGCCGGAGGGCTATCTGCGCGCGCTGCTGGAGCGCTGCGCCGAGGCCGAGCCGCAGATCCACGCCTGGGCGCATCTCGACCCCGAGGGGGCGCTGGCGCGTCTGGCCGGGGCCGGGGCGCCGGGACAGGGCGCGCTGGCGGGCCTGCCCATCGGCGTCAAGGATGTCATCCACGCCGAGGGCCTGCCGCGCACCTGCGGCTCACCGATCTACGCCGGCGCGATCTCGCCGGTGGATGCGGCGGTGGTGGCGCTGGCGCGGCTGGCGGGCGCCTATGTGATGGGCAAGACCGAGACCACGGAATTCGCCACCTACAGGCCGGCGCCGACCCGCAACCCGGCAGCACCCGGCCATACGCCGGGCGGCTCTTCCAGCGGCTCGGCCGCGGCGGTGGCGGCGGGGATGGTGCCGCTGGCGCTCGGCACGCAAACCGCGGGCTCGGTGGTTCGGCCCGCGGCCTATTGCGGCGTGGTCGGCTACAAGCCCAGCTTCGATTTGATCGAGCCCGGGGGCGTGAAGGCGCTGGCGCGCAGCTTCGACACGGTGGGGGTGTTTGCCCGCTCGGTTGCCGACGCGGCGCTGTTCGCCGAGGCGGTGACCGGCCTGCCCCTGCTGCGCGGGGCCCGTGCGCCCGAGGCGCCGCGGGCGATCGGCCTGTGCCGCTCGCCGGTGTGGGACCGCGCCGCGCCCGAGATGCAGGCGGCCTGGGACGAGCTCGGCGCGCGCCTGCGCGGCAAGGTCGCCACGGTCGAGCTGGAGCTGCCCGCCGAATACGGCGCGGCCATCGAGGCGCATCCGCGGATCATGGCGCGCGAGGCCTTTCAGGCGCTGTCGCACGAATGGCACAGCCACCGCGAACTGCTCAGCCCGCAGCTGCGCGCGATGCTGGAGGAGGGGCGCGACGACCTGCCCGGAGAGGCGCAGGCCGAGGGCCGCGCGATGATCGACCGGCTGCGCCAGCGCTTCGCCGCGGATCTGGGCGACACGCCGATCCTCGTCACCCCCTCCGCCCCCGGCGCCGCGCCGGCCTTCGATAGCGGCACCGGCTCACCCGATTTCAACCGGCTGTGGACGCTGCTGGGCGGGCCCTGCGTCAACGTCCCCGGGCTGCGCGCCGCCGATGGCCGCCCGGTCGGGGTGCAGGTGGTCGGCCCGATGGGCCGCGACGCCGAGGTCCTGCGCGCCGCCGCCTGGCTGGCCGGCCTGCTGGCCTGACGCGGCCGCCCCCCGCGCGCCCGGCGCCCGTTGCGCCGGGACCGCAGCCCCCGATTGCCCGCGGGCGAAAAAACCGACATGATCGGGGACCGGGGCGCCGCAGGGGCAGGGCAATTGGGGTGGACGACGTGAGGATTTGGCCGGACAGCGGGATCGCGCCGCCCTCCGCGCGGGCCGAGGTGCGCCTGCAGGGCGTCTCCTGCGCCTTCGGCGGGCGCGCGGTGCTGTGCGACACCACGCTGGAACTGTCCGAGCGCCGCATCGGCGTCGTCGGGCGCAACGGCTCGGGCAAATCCACGCTGGCGCGGCTGATCGCGGGTCTGATCGCCCCGGACAGCGGTCGGGTGCTGGTCAACGGCGTCGATGTCTATCGCCAGCGCCGCGCCGCCGTCGGGGTCGTCGGCATCCTGTTCCAGAACCCCGACCGCCAGATCATCTTTCCGACCGTGGAGGAGGAGCTGGCCTTCGGCCTGACCCAGCTGGGGCAGTCGAAATCCGAGGCGCGGGCGGGCGCCCAGGCCATGCTCGCGCGGTTCGGCCGGCCCGACTGGGCGCCGCGCGCGGTCGCCACCCTCTCGCAGGGACAGCGGCATCTGGTCTGCCTGATGGCGGTTCTGGCGATGCGGCCGGCGGTGATCCTGCTCGACGAACCGTTTTCCGGGCTCGACATCCCCACCACGCGCGCCCTGCGCCGCTACCTGGCGGAGATCGAACCGGCGATCATCCAGATCACGCACGACCCCTCGGCGCTGGAGGGCTATGACCGGGTGCTCTGGATCGACGCGGGCCGCATCCGGGCCGACGGTGCGCCCGGGCCGGTGCTGGACGCCTTCCTGGCGGCGATGAACGCGGAGGAGAGCGGCGATGCTGGCACTGACCTCGCCGGTTGACACGGTGTTTCACCGCCTGCCCGCCGCGCTCAAGCTGCTGGTCATGGCGGGCTTCACCGTCGCCGTCTTCCGGGTCGAGCGGCCGGCGGTCATGCTGATCCCGCTGGCCATCGTCGCGGCGGCCTACGCCATCGCCGGGCGCGCGGTCCTGCGGCAGGGGGCGCGGGCGCTGCGGCCGCTCTGGCCCTTCGTGGCGGTGATCCTGCTCTGGCACGGGGCCACGCGGGACCTCGCGACGGGGCTGGCCCTGACGGGGCGCATCCTGTCGGCGGTGGCGCTGGCCAACCTGGTGACGATGACGACGCGGCTGGACGAAATGATCGGGGTGGTCAACGGCGCGCTGCGGCCGCTGGAGCGTCTCGGGGTGCGGACCGGCGCGGTCGGCTTCGCCATCGCGCTGGTGATCCGTTTCACGCCCGTCCTGATCGAAAAGGGCCGCGCGCTGGCCGAGGCTTGGCGGGCGCGCAGCCCGCGCCGGCCGGGCTGGAACATCGTCATCCCGGTGACGCTGGCCGCCCTCGATGACGCCGAATATGTGGCAGAGGCCCTGCGCGCGCGCGGCGGCCTGCCTGCCGGAGCAACCGAAAGGAACCGACATGGAACGTAACGTGGTCATGATCGCGCTGTTCGCCGCGCTGATCGCCGCCCTGGGGCTGATCCCCACCATCACCCTGATGTCCGGGGTGCCGATCTCGGCCCAGAGCCTGGGAGTTATGCTGTGCGGCACGGTGCTCGGCGCACGCAAGGGGGCGCTGGCGGTGCTGCTGTTCCTGCTGCTGGTGGCACTCGGCCTGCCGCTGCTGTCGGGCGGGCGGGGCGGGCTGGGCGTCTTCGTCTCGCCGACGGCGGGCTTCCTGGTGGGCTTTCCGATCGCGGCTTTCGTGGCCGGCACCATCGTCGAGAGGTTCAGGGCGGTGCCGCTGACGTGGGCCGCGATGATCGGCGCCTTTCTCGGGGGCGTGGTCGCGCTCTACATCCCCGGCATCATCGGCATGGCGATCACCCTCGACAAGTCGCTGTCCGGGGCGGCGGCGCTGGCGCTGCCCTTCCTTCCCGGCGACGCGATCAAGGTGGTGATCGCGGGGCTGGTGACCGCCGCCATCGCCCGCGCCCGGCCCGGCAGCCTGCTGTCGCGGCCCTGAGCCGGCCCTAGCTGGGCTTGCGGAACAGCCGCGTCATGTCGAACAGCGCGTCGAGCCGCTCGTAGCGGTCGCGGGTCTCGGGCCAGCATTCCTCCTGGGTGGCGGCGATCAGCGCCTCCAGCAGCATCATGGTGGAGATGTTCGAATCCCAGGCCGAGGGGATCTCGACCCAGCAGTTGAAGCTGTGCGTGGCGACGCCGGCGATCGGACTGGCCCATTGGTCGGTGATCAGGATCACCCGGACGCCGCGTTCGGCGGCGAGTTCCGCCAACCGCTCCAGGTTGGTCTCGTAGCGGCGCACGTCGAACATCAGCAGCGTGTCGCCCGCCTCCATGTCCAGCAGGTAATGCGGCCAGGTGGCGGAGGAGGCGGTCATATGCGTGACCCGCGGGCGCACCGCCTGGAAATGGGTGAAGGCGTAATCCGCCAGCGCCCGGGTGATGCGCCCGCCCACGACATAGAGCTGGTGCCCGGTGTCGGCCAGTTGCCGGACGGCGGAATCGAAGCTGCCGGTGTCGAGGTTCGAGAAGGTCTGGTCGATATTTCGCGTCACCGCCTGGGCGAAGCGGTTG
The DNA here is from genome assembly GCF_018139985.1 of Actibacterium sp. MT2.3-13A. Lineage (GTDB taxonomy): Bacteria > Pseudomonadota > Alphaproteobacteria > Rhodobacterales > Rhodobacteraceae > JAGSOU01. The sequence continues at coordinate 179,644 of NZ_JAGSOU010000003.1, forward strand.
AGCAGATGCGACTCGGGCGCCTCGGCGGCCCATTTGGCGCGGCGCTGGGTGGGGCCGGAGACCTTGGCCTCCAGCTCCTTCAGCAGCGCCTGGTGGAATTGCGGGTAACCCTTGAAGCCCAGCTTCTGCACCATCCGCGCCACCGTGGGTGTGGAGACATCGGCGTTCGCCGCGACGATGGTGATCGAGGCAAGACCGGCTGCGGGATAGTTTTCCAGTAATGAATTCGCGAACTTGCGCTCCGACTGGGTGAGGGCGGCATAATGTTCGCGGATCAGTTCGCGCACGGTCGCGGGCGACTTCTTCAACGGCTTTTCCTGTTCTTCCTGCTGCAATCTTGGGCGAAGCGACCGCTGCGGGGCAGACGTGGCGTCATCCCTCACCGGCCGCATTGAAGATATATTGACACAAGAACGGCCACTGTGGAAAGATTTTTACAGCGCAGGGAGGGTGCGTATGTCCCAAGGCAATCCCATAGGCGGCTCGCCGGCTGTCGAAGTGATCAACCCGGACGGTCCGGGGGTGGCGCTGCTGCTGTGCGAACATGCCTCCTGCCACGTCCCCGACCGTTATGACGGGCTGGGCCTGCGCGCGGAGTGGCGCGAAAGCCATGCCGCCTGGGACCCCGGCGCGCGCGCCGTGGCGCTGAGCCTGTCGCAGGCGCTGGACGCGCCGCTGGTGGCCAGCCGGGTCTCGCGTCTGGTCTATGACTGCAACCGCCCGCCCGAGGCGGAAAGCTCCATGCCCGTGTTCTCCGAGGTGGTGGAGGTGCCGGGCAACCGCGACCTGCCCCCCGAGCAGCGCGCAGAGCGGATCGCAACCGTCTACCGCCCCTTCTGCGACAGCGTCACGGCGCTGATCGACGCGCGGCGCGCGCGCGGCCTGCCCACCGTCCTGATCACCATTCACAGCTTCACGCCGGTGTTCTACGGCAAGAGGCGCGAGACCGAGATCGGCATCCTGCACGACGCGGACAGCCGTATGGCCGACGCCATGCTGGCCGAGGCCGGCCGCCTGCCAGGCCGCCGGGTCGAGCGCAACAAGCCCTACGGGCCCGAGGACGGGGTGACCCATTCGCTGAAAATCCACGGCATCGCGCAGGGCCTGCCCAACGTGATGATCGAGTTCCGCAACGATCTGGTGGCCGATGACGCGGGCGTCGAGGCCATGGCGCGGGACCTGATGACAATGATCGGCCCGGCGCTGGCGGCGCTGGGCGTCGAGAGCAAGGGGGCGGAGGATGCCTAGGATCGTTCGCGGCTATGTCCACGCTGTCGACGCGATGAACCGCTTCATCGGGCGGATCGCGATGTATCTGATCTTCGTGCTGGTGGGGGTGCTGCTGTGGTCCTCGGTGTCGAAGACCCTTTTCACGCCCTCGCTGTGGACGCTGGAGACCGCGCAATTCGTGATGGTCGCCTATTACGTTCTGGGCGGGCCCTATTCGATCCAGCTCGGCTCGAACGTTCGGATGGACCTGTTCTACGGCGGCTGGTCGGTGAAGACGAAGGCGTGGTTCGACGCCGTCACCGTGCTGTTCCTGATGTTCTATCTCGGCGTGCTGCTCTATGGCGCGGTCGGCTCGACGGCCTATGCGCTGGGCTATTTCGGGACCGAACCCTTCGCCTTTTTCCGGGACCTGCTGGGCGCGCTGCTGACCGGCGGGCTGGACGCCGCGGCCGGGAAGCTGGGCTACCTGGAGCGCAGCCCGACCGCCTGGCGGCCCTGGCTGTGGCCAGTGAAGACTCTTCTCTCCATTGGCGTGTTCCTCATGTTGCTGCAGACGCTGGCTGAACTGTTCCGGGATATCGGACGCATTCGCGGGGAAGAAATCTGATGTCCTATGAAATGATCGCCCTGCTGATGTTCAGCTCGATGATGCTGATGCTGCTGACCGGCCAGCGCGTGTTCGGCGCGATCGGCTTCGTCGGCGCGGCGGCGGCGCTGCTCTTGTGGGGGACGGGGGGCGTGGACGTGCCCTTTTCGGCGGCGATGAAGCTGATGAAATGGTATCCGCTGCTGACCCTGCCGATGTTCATCTTCATGGGCTATGTGCTGTCGGAATCGAAGATCGCCGACGACCTCTACCGGATGTTCCATGTCTGGATGGGCCCGGTGAAGGGCGGCCTCGCCATCGGCACGATCGGGCTGATGGTGCTGATCTCGGCGATGAACGGGCTGTCGGTCGCGGGCATGGCGATCGGCGCCACCATCGCCCTGCCGGAGTTGCTGAAGCGCGGCTATGACAAGATCATGGTGACCGGCGTGATCCAGGCGGGGTCGAGCCTCGGCATCCTTGTGCCGCCGTCGGTGGTGCTGGTGCTCTACGCCATGATCGCGCGCCAGCCGGTGGGGCAGCTGTGGCTGGCCGGTGTCATTCCCGGTCTGATGATGGCCGCGATGTTCATCCTCTACATCTATCTGCGCTGCCGGGTGCAGCCGCATCTCGGGCCGGTCCTGCCGGCGGAAGAGCGCAACGTGCCGATGGAGGAGAAGCTGCGCCTGCTGCGCGCGGGCATCCTGCCGCTGGTGATCTTCGCGGCGATGATGGTGCCCTTCGTCAACGGCTGGACCTCGCTGGTGGAAAGCTCGGCCATCGGGGCGATGGCGGCCTTCGTGGCGGCGATCGTGAAAGGGCGGATGACGAAGCAGGTCTTCGAGACCTCGGTGCGCCACACGCTGGCGGTATCGTGCATGTTCATGTGGATCATCCTCGCCGCGCTGGGCTTCGGCGCGGTGTTCGACGGGCTGGGCGCGGTCAAGGCGATCGAGAACCTGTTCACCGAGCAGCTGGGCCTCAGCCCGTGGATGATCCTGGTGCTGATGCAGCTGAGCTTCATCGTCATGGGGACGTTCCTGGACGACACGGCGATGCTGGTGATCGTGGCGCCGCTCTATGTGCCGCTGGTGGGGGCGCTGGGCTTCGACCTGATCTGGTATGGTGTGCTCTACACCATCACCACCCAGATCGCCTACATGACCCCGCCCTTCGGCTACAACCTGTTCCTGATGCGCGCCATGGCCCCGCCCGAGATCGGCCTGCGCGACATCTATGTTTCGATCATTCCCTTTTCCCTGGTCATGGTGCTGGCGCTGGCGCTGGTCATGGTCTTCCCTGAGATCGCGCTGTGGCTGCCGGATTATGTCTACGGAAAATAACCGAGAGAAGAGCCCCGCAAGGGGGCCATTACACCAACAAGGAGTAAGTGAGATGACCACCAGACGTAAGTTCCTGACCACCGCCGGCGTCGGCGCGATGGCCGCGCCTCTGGCCGCCCCGGCGCTGGCGCAGTCCACCATCAAGTGGCGCATGCAGACCTATGCCGGCCCGGCGCTGGCCGAGCATGTGGTGAAGCCCGCGATCGACATGTTCAACAAGATCGCCGGCGACCGCATGCAGATCGAGCTGTTCTTCGCCGATCAGCTGGTGCCCACCGGCGAGCTGTTCCGCGCCATGCAGCGCGGCACGATCGACGCGGTGCAGTCCGACGACGACTCGATGGCCTCGCCCACAGAGGTCACGGTCTTCGGCGGCTACTTCCCCTTCGCCTCGCGCTACTCGCTCGACGTGCCGGTGCTGTTCAACCAGTATGGGCTGAACGAGATCTGGGATGCCGAATATGCCAAGGTCGGGGTCAAGCATATCTCGGCCGGGTCCTGGGATCCGTGCCATTTCGCCACCAAGGACCCGATCAACAGCCTTGAGGATCTCAAGGGCAAGCGCGTCTTCACCTTCCCCACGGCGGGCCGCTTCCTGTCGCAGTTCGGCGTGGTGCCGGTCACGCTGCCCTGGGAGGACATCGAGGTCGCGGTGCAGACGGGCGAGCTTGACGGCATCGCCTGGTCGGGCATCACCGAGGATTACACGGTGGGCTGGGCCGACGTAACCAACTATTTCCTGACCAACAACATCTCGGGCGCCTGGGCGGGGTCGTTCTTCGCCAACATGGGGCGCTGGGACGAACTGCCCGAGGATCTGCAGACCCTGTTCCGCGTCTGCTGCGACCAGTCGCATTACTACCGCCAGTGGTGGTATTGGGGCGGCGAGGCCAGCCTCCGCGTCAACGGCACCAAGATGCAGTTGACCACGATCCCCGACGCCGAATGGGCGCAGGTCGAGGCGGCCGCGACCAAGTTCTGGGACGAGATCGCGGCCGAATCCGAGACCAAGGCCAAGGTGGTGGAGATCTTCAAGCAGTATAACGCCGACATGCAGAAGGCGGGCCGCCCCTACCGCTACGGCTGAACGGCCCCGGCCCACACGAGACCGGCCCCGGCGGCGCGCGCCGGGGCCTCCCCATTCAGAACAGGATAACTGCCCATGTCTGGCATACTGAGTTTCGAGGAACTGAAGGCCCAGGTCGCGGCCGGCGCTGTGGATACGGTTCTGGTCTGCCTCGTCGACATGCAGGGCCGCCTGATGGGCAAGCGCTTCCACGCCGGGCATTTCGTCGCCAGCGCCTGGGAGGAAACCCATTGCTGCAACTACCTGCTGGCGACCGACCTGGCCATGTCCACGCCGGAGGGCTTCGCCGCCACCAGCTGGCGGCGCGGCTATGGCGACTATGTGATGAAGCCGGACCTGAGCACGCTGCGCCCGATGCCCTGGCTGGAGGGCACGGTGATGGTGCTGTGCGACGTCCTCGACCATCACACCCACCAGGAGATCCCGCATTCGCCCCGCGCGGTGCTGAAACGGCAGCTGAAGCGGCTGGAGGAGATGGGCTACGAGGCGATGATGGCCTCGGAGCTGGAATTCTTCCTCTTCGAGAAGAGCTTCGAGGAGATCCGCAAGGGCGGCTACCGCGACCTCGCGACCCTCTCGGGCTACAACGAGGATTACCACATCCTGCAGACCACCAAGGAAGAGCACGTCATGCGCCCGCTGCGCAATCACCTGTGGAACGCGGGCATCCCGGTGGAGAACACCAAGGGCGAGGCCGAGGCCGGGCAGGAGGAGCTGAACATCAAATATGCCCCCGCGCTGGACACCGCCGACTACCACACCATCGCCAAGCACGCGGCCAAGGAAATCGCCTGGCAGCAGGGCCGTGCCGTGACCTTCCTGCCGAAATGGCATCACGACAAGGTGGGCTCGTCCAGCCATGTGCACCAGTCGCTGTGGCAGGACGGCAAGCCGGCCTTCCATGACCCCGAGGACAGCCTCGGCATGTCGGCGCTGATGAAGAGCTACGTCGCGGGGTTGCTGAAATACGCCGCCGACTACACCTATTTCCTGGCCCCCTACATCAACAGCTACAAGCGCTTCCAGCGCGGCACCTTCGCGCCGACGCGGATCATCTGGTCGATCGACAACCGCACTGCCGGCTTCCGCCTCTGCGGCGACGGGACCAGGGCGGTGCGGATCGAATGCCGGGTCGGCGGTTCGGACATCAACCCCTATCTGGCGATGGCGTCGATGCTGGCGGCGGGCATCCGCGGGATCGAGGAGCGACTGGAGCTGGAGCCGCCCTTCAAGGGCGACGCCTATGAGGGCGAAGGCGCCCATATCCCCCACACCCTGCGCGACGCGCGCGAGGCCCTGATGGGCTCGGCCATGCTGCGCGCGGCGATGGGCGACGACGTGATCGACCATTACGCCCGCGCGGCGGAGTGCGAGATCGAGGATTTCAACCGCGTGGTCACCGATTACGAGGTGGCGCGCGGGTTCGAACTGGCCTGATTGAGGACACCATGAGCCAAACACTGAAATGCATCTCGCCGATCGACGGATCGGTCTATGCCGAGCGTGAGACGCTCAGCGCCGAGGCCGCGCGCACCGCGGCCGCGCGGGCCCGCGCGGCGCAGGCGGCCTGGGCCGCCCGCCCCCTGCAGGAGCGGATCGAGCTGGTGCTCGCGGGCGTCGCCGCCGTCGGCGCGATGAATGACGAGGTGGTGCCGGAACTGGCGCACATGATGGGCCGCCCGGTGCGCTACGGCGGCGAGTTCGGCGGCTTCAACGAGCGCGCCAGTTACATGGCCGGCATCGCCGGCGAGGCGCTGGCCAATATCGAGGTGGGCGAGGACGCTACCTTCAAGCGCTACATCCGGCGCGTGCCGCTGGGCGTGGTGCTGGTGGTGGCGCCTTGGAACTACCCCTACATGACCGCGATCAACACCGTCGCGCCGGCGCTGATCGCGGGCAACACGGTGATGCTGAAACACGCCACGCAGACCCTGCTGGTGGGCGAGAGGATGGCGCGCGCCTTCCATTCGGCGGGCGTGCCCGAGGACGTGTTCCAGAACGTGTTTCTCGACCACGACACCACCTCGGGGCTGATCGCGGGCAACGCCTTCGATTTCGTGAACTTCACCGGATCGGTCGGCGGCGGCCGCGCGATCGAGCGCGCGGCGGCGGGCACCTTCACCGGCGTCGGGCTGGAACTGGGCGGCAAGGATCCCGGCTATGTCATGGAGGACGCCGATCTTGACGCGGCGGTCGCCACGCTGATCGACGCGGCGATGTTCAACTCGGGCCAGTGCTGCTGCGGGATGGAGCGGCTCTATGTCCACGAAAGCCTGTTCGACGCCTTCATCGAAAAGGCGGTGAAGATCGTGAAGGGCTACAAGCTGGGCAACCCGCTGGACCCCGATACCTCGATCGGGCCGATGGCCAACATCCGCTTCGCGCGCGAGGTGCGCGCCCAGATCGGCGAGGCGCTGGCCGCCGGCGCCGTGGCGCATATCGAGACCTTCGCCGAGGATGACGGTGGCGCCTATCTCACGCCGCAGATCCTGACGGGCGTCACCCACGACATGCGGGTGATGCGCGATGAAAGCTTCGGCCCGGTCGTGGGGATCATGCCGGTCAAGGACGACGAAGAGGCGATTGCGCTGATGAACGACAGCGTTTTCGGCCTGACCGCGTCTCTCTGGACCCGCGACCTGGAACGTGCCGAACGGGTGGGCGACCGGATCGAGACCGGCACCGTCTTCCTCAACCGCGCCGATTACCTCGATCCCGGCCTGTGCTGGACCGGCTGCAAGCAGACCGGCCGCGGCGGCGGGCTGTCGGTGATCGGCTATCACAACCTGACCCGTCCGAAATCCTACCATCTGAAAAAGGTGACAGCATGAGCCTGACTGCAAACTGGTCCTACCCGACCGCTATCAAGTTCGGCGCAGGCCGCATCGGGGAACTGCCCGCGGCCTGCGCGCAGGCCGGCATCAAGCGCCCGCTGCTGGTCACCGACCGCGGGCTTGCCGGCCTGCCGATCACCGCGCGGACCCTCGATATCCTGGAGGCGGCGGGACTTGGCCGCGCGCTGTTCGGCGAGGTCGATCCGAACCCGAACGAAAAGAACCTCGATGCCGGCGTCGCGGCCTACAAGGCGGGCGGCCATGACGGGGTGATCGCCTTTGGCGGGGGCTCGGGGCTGGACCTGGGCAAGATGGTCGCCTTCATGGCCGGCCAGACGCGGCCGGTGTGGGATTTCGAGGATATCGGCGATTGGTGGACGCGCGCGGATGCTGACGCCATCGCGCCGATCATCGCCGTGCCCACCACCGCCGGAACCGGGTCGGAGGTGGGGCGCGCCAGCGTCATCACGAATTCGGAAACGCACGCGAAAAAGATCATCTTCCACCCCAAGGTCCTGCCGAGCGTGGTGATCTGCGACCCCGAGCTGACCGTGGGCATGCCGAAATTCATCACTGCGGGCACCGGGCTCGACGCTTTCGCCCATTGCGTGGAGGCGTTCAGCTCGCCCTTCTACCACCCGATGAGCCAGGGCATCGCGCTGGAGGGCATGCGGCTGGTCAAGGAGTATCTGCCGCGCGCCTATGCCGACGGCGCCGATCTTGAGGCCCGCGCGCAGATGATGAGCGCGGCAGCGATGGGCGCCACCGCCTTCCAGAAAGGCCTGGGCGCGATCCACGCCATGAGCCACCCCATCGGCGCGCATTTCAATACCCATCACGGCACCACCAACGCGGTCTGCATGCCCGCCGTGCTGGCGTTCAACGGCCCCGCCATCGCCGAACGCTTCGCCGCCGCGGCGGCCTATCTGGGCATCGCCGGGGGCCTCGACGGGTTCCGTGCCTTCGTGCAGGAATTCAACGACAGCCTCGGCATCCCGCGCAAACTGTCGGAACTTGGCGTGACGGAAGAGAGCATCCCCGAACTGGTCAAGGGCGCGATCATCGACCCCTCCTGCGGTGGCAACCCCGTGGCGCTGACCGAGGAGAACCTGACCGCGCTGTTCCACGCCGCGCTCTGATCCGCACCGAGAGGCGCAGATCGTCATCCCCGCCGTCCGGGACGCCCGCGCGCGCCGGACGGCGGGGGCTCACTCCAGCGCCGCCACGATCGCATCCAGCCCCTCGGTCAGGGCGGCGGGGCCGGGTTGCAGGATCAGGGGGGATTTGATTTCCACGATCCGGCCCCCGGCCACGGCTGGGATCCGGTCCCAGCCGGGCCGCGCCGCGATGCGCTCGGGGCGGACCTTCTTGCCGCACCAGGAGGCCAGGATCACCTCGGGCGCGGCGGCGATCACCTGTTCGGGGCTCACGATCCGGTCGCGCGCCGACGTCCGCGCGGCGCGATCCGCGAACACGTCCTCGCCCCCGGCGATCGCGATCAGCTCCGACACCCAGCCGATGCCCGAGATCATCGGCTCGTCCCATTCCTCGAAATAGACGCGCGGGCGCGGGCGGCCCCGACGCGCTTCGGCCAGCGCCGCCAGCCGCGCCTCGTAGCCGCGCGCCAGCGCCTCGGCCGCCCCGGCGCAGCCGGTCAGCGCGCCGAGGCTGCGGATCATGGCCAGGATGCCCGCCACGTCGCGCTGGTTGAAGCCCAGAACCGTCACGCCTTCGCGCATCAGCGCCGCCGAGATATCGGCCTGCAGGTCGGAGAAGCAGAGCACCAGATCGGGCGCCAGCGCCATGATCCTGGGGATATCCGCCGAGGTGAAGGCCGAGACCCGAGGCTTCTCGCGCCGCACGCGTTTCGGGCGCACGGCATAGCCGGAGACGCCGACGATGCGGTGCTCCTGTCCCAGCAGGTAGAGGGTTTCGACGGTTTCCTCGGTCAGGCAGACGATGCGTTCCGGCGGGAAGCGGCGCATGGCTCAGGCCCCCGCCATCTGCGCCGCGGCGCCGGGCCGGGCGCGGGGCAGGGCCTGCACCATCGCGCAGGGGATTTGCTCCGGTCCGCCACGGCCGAGCAGCGCCCCGGCCGCGCCCGGCCCGAAGAAAGCGGCGGCGAAGCGCGCCAGCGGGGCGGGGTCGGCGTCGCCGTCCACGTCGCAATAGACGCGCACCGCGCGCGTGCTTGCGACATAGAGCGCGGCGCAGCTGCGCGCGCAGCCGGTCAGGCGGCCCGATCCGGTGACCTCGAAATCCTCCGCGGTGAACGGGGCCGACAGCCGCAGCGCCGCCGCCAGCCGCTCGGCCAGCTGCGCGGCGGCGGGGCAGGGCGCCCCGGAGTGCCGGCAGGTGGAGCAGGAATATTCATGCGTGTCATCGGCCCAGATCATGTCGCCCTCCGCGCTTGCGGGGCGGCAGAGCCGGCGGTGCGATCGGGCAGGCAGGGGCTTGGCGCCATCTCAATCCTCCATCCGGGCCACCCCGCCCGGGTTCGAGTTTCTTGCGATGGCAGGTCTCCTGACTCGCGGGTCGTCGCTCTCCCGGTCCTTCCCGGGCCTTCCGGCCCAGTGGAGCGCTCCGGGGTTGCTCGCCGCTTACAGTTGCGGGGGCAGTCGCGGATTTGGCGCAGGCGCCGCACCGCGTTCCCTTTTCATCCCTTTGGCCGGCCGGCCTTCGGGAACCATCGTCCGATGCGTAACGGGCCGCGCCCCACCGCGTCAAGGGCGCGGCGCCGGGGCCGCGCGATTGCCGCGGCGGCGGCGCCGGGCCGGGGCAACGCAATTCTGCAAATGAGAATAGTTCGCAATTCTATTGACTTCTGCGAATGATTTGCAATAACTGGCGGCAGGACGGAGCCTGCCCGTCGCAACCACCGACATCGGGGATCACCGGCGCATGCTGACCAGACGTTCCTTTCTGAACCTTGCCGCGGGGCTGGGACTTGCCGCGACCGCCGGCGCCGCGCGCGCCGAGGCGCGGCTGGCGGTGGTCGCCACCACCGGCATGATCGCCGATGCGGCGCGCCGGCTGGGCGGCGACCTGGTCGAGGTGCGCGCGCTGATGGGGCCGGGGGTGGACCCGCATTCCTATCGCCAGACCCGCTCGGACATCGTGGCCCTGGCCAATGCCGACCTGGTGCTGTGGCACGGGCTCTATCTGGAGGCGCAGATGGAGGCGTTCCTGCGCGATCTTGCCGCCGAGGGGCGCGTGGTGGCGGTCGCCGAAAGCCTGCCGCGCGAACTGCTGCGGGCGCATGACGATTACGCCGACAAGTTCGACCCGCATGTGTGGATGGATCCCGCGCTCTGGGCGCGCGTGGTGCTGAGCGTGCGCGACGCGCTGATCGCCGCCCGCCCCGAGGCCGAGGCCAGCTTCCGCGCCAATGCCGAGGCGCATGTGGCCGAGATCGCGGCGCTGGGCGACTATGCGCGCGGCATTCTCGGAACCGTGCCGCCCGCCAGCCGCGTGCTGGTGACAGCCCATGACGCGTTCAGCTATTTCGGCGCGGCCTATGGGTTCGAGGTGGTGGGCATCCAGGGCATCTCCACCGAATCCGAGGCCGGGCTGCGGCGCGTTTCCGAACTGGTGGAGCTGCTGGTGGCGCGCGACATCCGCGCGGTCTTCGTCGAAAGCTCGGTGTCCGACCGCAACATCCGCGCCCTGATCGAGGGGGCGGCGTCGAGGGGGCACGAGGTGGTCATCGGCGGAGAACTCTATTCCGACGCGATGGGCGCCGAGGGCAGCTACGAGGGCACCTATCTGGGCATGATCGACCACAACGCCACGGTCATCGCCCGCGCGCTGGGCGGCACGGTGCCGGCGGGCGGCATGGCCGGCAAGCTGGTCCTGAACTGAGGGAGGACGCGATGACAGATCCCGTTCTCACGCTGGCCGCCGATCACGGGCTGACGCGCGCGGCCCCGGCGCCGGGGGACAGCCCGCTGGCGATCCGCGGCATGACCGTCTCCTATGGTGAGAAACCGGCCGTGTTCTCGGTCGATGCCACCTTTCCGCCCCACGCGATGACGGCCATCATCGGTCCCAACGGCGCGGGCAAGTCGACCATGCTGAAGGCGGCGCTGGGGGTGATCCCGCGGCTTTCGGGCGAGGTGACGGTCTTTGGCCGGCCGATCGGCAAGGCCCGCGATCGGATCGCCTATGTGCCGCAGCGCGCCAGCGTCGACTGGGATTTCCCGGCGACGGTGATCGACGTGGTGCTGATGGGGCTCTATCGCCGGGTGGGGCTGCTGAAGCGGCTGACCGGCGCGCATCTGGCGGCGGCCCGCGACTGCCTCGACCGCGTCGGCATGGCCGATTTCACGGACCGCCAGATCGGCCAGCTTTCGGGCGGCCAGCAGCAGCGGGTGTTCCTGGCCCGCGCCCTGGCGCAGGAGGCCGACCTCTACCTTCTGGACGAGCCCTTCGCCGGGGTCGACGCCGCGACCGAGCGTGCCATCATCGACGTGCTGAAGGCGTTGAAGGCCGAGGGCCGGGCGGTGGTCTGCGTGCATCACGATCTGGCCACCGTGGCCCGCTATTTCGACCATGTCTTCCTGATCAACGTGCGCCGCATCGCCGAGGGGCCGGTCGCGACCGCCTTCACTGCGGCGAACCTTCACGCCACCTATGGCGGGCGGCTGGCAACGGCGCATCTCGACCAGCTCGACCTCGGCCTCGGCGGGGCGTCATGAGCAGCCTTCTCGACGCGCTGCTGCTCGGCGCGGGCTACAACGCCGCGCTGGTGGGGATCGGGGCGGGGCTGCTGGGCTTCGCCGCCGGGGCGGCGGGCACCTTCCTGTTCCTGCGCAAGCGCGCGCTGGTCTCGGACGCGGTGGCCCATGCGACGCTGCCCGGCGTCGGGCTGGCCTTCATCGCGATGGTGGCGCTCGGCGGGGACGGGCGCAATCTTGTCGGACTGCTGGCGGGATCGGCGCTGAGTGCCTGGGCGGGGCTGCTGCTGGTGGAGTGGATCACGCGCCGCACGAGGCTGAGCGAGGACGCCGCGATCGGCGCGGTGCTGTCGGTATTCTTCGGGGCGGGGGTGGTCCTGCTGACCGTGATCCAGACCATGAGCGCGGGGCGGCAGGCGGGGCTGGAGGGGTTCCTGCTGGGCTCCACCGCGGGGATGCTGTTCCAGGACGCGGTGGTGATCGCCGTCGGCGGCACGCTGGCGGTGCTGGCCACCTGGGTGCTGCGCCGCCCGATGACGCTGGTGGCCTTCGATGCCGATTACGCGGCCGCTTGTGGCTACGACGTGCGCCGGATCGACCTTGCCATGATGGCGCTGGTGATGGCCGTCACCGTGATCGGGCTGAAGCTGGTGGGGCTGATCCTGATCGTGGCCATGCTGATCATCCCGCCCGTGACCGCCCGCTTCTGGACCGAGCGCAGCGGCCGCGTGATCTGGATCGCGGGCGCGCTGGGCGGGACGGCGGGCTATGTCGGCGCGGCGATCTCGGCCTCCGCGCCGGCCATGCCCACCGGACCGATCATCGTGCTGGGCGCGGCGGCGCTGTTCCTGCTGTCGCTCTTCCTGGCGCCCGCGCGCGGGGTGGCGGCCGCGCTGCTCCGGCGCCGCCGCTTCCAGCGCCGGGTGCATCGCCGGCAGGGGCTGCTGGCGCTGGCCCGCTCCGAGAGGGTCCACGACCCGCTGACGCTGAAGGTGCTGCGCGCCGAGGGGCTGATCCGGCCCGACGGCGTGGCGACCGATGCGGGCCGCGCGCAGGCCGCCAGGGTCGCCCGCGACGAGCGCCGCTGGGATGTCGCCCGGGAGATCCACCAGGACGCGGGGCTGACCGGCCGGTATGACGGGCTGACCCCGATCGAGCAGGTCTTCACCCCCGACGAGATCGCCGCCTTCGACCGCGTGATCGGCGGCCCCAGCCCGGTGGGAGGTCCCGTCTGATGGGTAATGAATTCGTGCAGTTCTCGCTGACCCCGATGCTGATCGGCACGCTGGCCGCGGTGGCCTGCGCGCTGCCGGGGAATTTCCTGCTGCTGCGCCGCCAGGCGCTGATCGGGGACGCGATCAGCCATGTGGTGCTGCCTGGCATCGTGGTGGCCTTCCTGCTGACCGGGGCGGTGGCCGCGATCCCGATGCTGCTGGGCGCGGCGGGGGCGGCGGTGGTCGCGGTGATCGTGATCGAGGCGATCAAGCGGCTGGGCCGGATCGAGCCCGGCGCGGCGATGGGGGTGACCTTCACCTCGCTTTTCGCGGGCGGCGTGCTGCTGCTGGAGCAATCCGACACCTCGTCGGTTCATCTCGACGTCGAGCACGCGCTGATGGGCAATCTCGAAAGCCTGATCTGGTTCAAGGCGCGCGGCTGGGGCTCGCTTCTGGACCCCGTGGCGCTGGCCGCACTGCCCGACGAGCTGGGCCGCATCGCGGCGGTCTGCGCGCTGGTGATCGCGCTGACGGTTCTGTTCTGGCGGCCGCTGAAGATTTCCACCTTCGACGAGGGCTTCGCCCAGGCGCAAGGCCTGCCGGTGGGGCTGATCGGCTTCGGGCTGGTGGGGGTGGCCGCGGTGGCGGCGGTGGCGGCCTTCGACGCGGTGGGCTCGATCATCGTGATCGCCATGTTCATCTGCCCGCCGGCGGCAGCGCGGCTGATGACCAATCGGCTGGAGCGTCAGGTGGGCTGGAGCGTGGTTTTCGCCGTCGCCTCGGCGGTTCTGGGTTATGTCCTCGCGGGCTATGGGCCGCTGTGGTTCGGCGGTCAGAACGCGGTCAGCGCGGCGGGGATGATCGCCGTGGTCTCGGGGCTGATCCTGGGGCTCGCCTGCCTTGTCGGCCCGCATCGCGCGCGGGTGGGCGCAAGGGGCGAGGCCGCGTGAGGCGCCCTCAGCCCTCGGCCGGGGCGGGCTCCAGCGCGCAAGGTTCGGGCCGTGGCAGCCGGTCGAGCAGGCGGTGCGTCAGCGCCCGGCAGTCGGCGCCCGGCCAGCCCTCGGGGAAGAAATCCGCGGGCAGGTCGGGATGGCGCAGCAACAGGCGCCGCCAGCTGTGCACGACCAGCATCCTGAGTGTCGCGGTCTCCAGCGGTCCCGGCGTGACGCCCTGGGGCAACAGCGCCGCGACGCGATCCAGCCGTCCGTGCAGGGCGCGGTAGGCGGCGGCCAGATCGCCGGGACCGAACTGCGATTTCAGCCAGTCGGGCAACACCGGTGCGGGGCCCGCGAGAGCGAAGAAACCGGCGCAGTCCCCCGGCACCGGGCCGCGGCCCAGGAACACCCCGCGCGTGAGCGGCTGGTAGCCGCGCGCGGCCAGCGCCTCGGCGGTCTCGGCCAGCTCCGGCTGCGGCATGGGCGCGGGGAGCAGGACATGCCAGAGCGCCGGTGCGGCCACCTCGCGGGCATAGATGCGCGGGGTGGCGGCGGCGCTTTGCTCCAGCCCGGAGGGCGTCAGGCGGTAGAGGCTGCTGCGCCCGGATTTGCGGCTGTCGATCCAGCCGTCCTTGCGCAGCCGGTGCAGCGCCACGCGCAGCGCCTGCGGCTTGATGCCGATGGGCGCGAAGATCCGGCTGAGCGCAGGGCTGCTGATCTCGGCCCCCGGCGCCTGCGCGAGGTCGCCGAAAAGGGTCACGATCAGCGACCACACGCGGGGCGTGTCGTCTCCGGTCAGGGCGGTGATGCAGGCGGCGAAATCCGCGTCGGAAAGCTCTGTCATGCGGACCTTATAGGCCGGTTGCCCGGGCGAGGCCAAGGCAACCGGCGCGCGCCTCAATAGGCGTTCATGGTCAGCAGTTCGTATTCCGCCACCAGCTCGTCGTCCTGGTTGGTGAGCGTCACATGCCAGCGCACCTCGCCGTAGGCGTCGGTGCGGCTGGTTTTCTTCTTCACGGTGAGACGGACCTTGATGGCATCGCCCGCCTCCACCGGCTTCATGAAGCGCAGGCTGTCGAGGCCGGTGTTGGCCAGCACCGGGCCCTCGCTGGGCTCCACGAACAGGCCGGCGGCGAAGCTGAGCAGCAGGTAGCCATGCGCCACCCGGCCGGGGAAGAACGGGTTCCGCGCGGCGGCGTCCTGATCCATGTGGGCGTAGAAGGTGTCGCCGGTGAAGGTGGCGAAATGCTCGATATCCTCCAGCGTCACGGTGCGCGGTGCGGTATGCAGCGTCTCGCCGATCCGCAACTCGCCGAACTTGCGGGTGAAGGGATGGGCGGGGCCTTCGATCTCCTGCGCGCCGGGCACCCATTTCTCGCCGATGGCGGTCAGGATGTCGGGGCTGCCCTGCACGGCGGTGCGCTGCATGTAATGCATCACGCCGCGCACGCCGCCCATCTCTTCGCCGCCGCCGGCCCGGCCGGGGCCGCCATGCACCATGTGCGGCAGGGGTGAGCCGTGGCCGGTGGATTCCTTCATCGAAACGCGGTCGTTGAAATAGAGCCGCCCGTGGAACGCGCCGGCCCCCAGCGCGACCTCGCGCGCGACGGCCGGGTCATGGGTGATGACCGAGGCGACGAGGCTGCCCTGGCCCTTGTTGGCCAGCTCCACCGCATGGGCCACGTCGCGGTAGCCCATGATGGTGGAGACGGGGCCGAAGGCCTCGGTGTCATGCACGCGGGTGGCGGCGTCGGGGTCGGCGCAGTGGAACAGCATCGGCGGCAGGAAGGCGCCCTTGTCGGCATCCGCGCCCTGCACCTCGAAATCGTCGGGGTTGCCGTAGACGCGCTCGGCCTCCTGGCGCAGGATGGCGACCTTTTCCAGGACGTCGCGCTTCTGGGCGTTGGAGACCAGCGCGCCCATCCGGGTGGTGTCGAGCCTCGGATCGCCGATAACGGTCTTCGCCAGCCGCGCCGAGATCGCCTCGATCAGGGCGGGGACCTGCGCCTCGGGCGCGATGATGCGGCGGATGGCGGTGCATTTCTGGCCCGCCTTGGTGGTCATCTCGCGCTGCACCTCCTTGACGAAGAGGTCGAACTCCGGCGTGCCCGGCGCGGCGTCGGGGCCGAGGATGGAGGCGTTGAGGCTGTCCTGCTCGGCCACGAAACGGATGGAGTTCTCGATGATATGCCGGGCCGAGCGCAGCCTGAATGCGGTGGCGGCCGAGCCAGTGAAGCTGACCACGTCCTGGCAGCTCAGCCGGTCCAGCATGTCGCCCAAGCCCCCCGAGACCAATTGCAGCGCGCCCTCGGGGACAAGGCCGCTGTCGAGCATGATCTTCACAGCCAGTTCGGTGACATAGCAGGAGGCGGTGGCGGGTTTCACGATGGCCGGCACGCCCGCCAAGAAGGTCGGGGCGAGCTTTTCCAGCATCCCCCAGACCGGGAAGTTGAACGCGTTGATATGCACCGCCACGCCCTGCAGCGGCGTGCAGATATGCTGGCCCAGGAAGGTGCCGTTGCGCGACAGATGCTCGATCTCGCCATCGACATAGACGTGGCCGTCGGGCATCTCGCGCCGGCCCTTGGAGGCGAAGACGAACATCGTGCCGATGCCGCCGTCGATGTCGATCAGGTGATCGCCCTGCGTGGCCCCGGTGGCGAAGGAGATGTCATAGAGCGCCTGCTTGTGCTCGCTCAGGCGCAGGGCCAGCGCCTTGAGCATCTTGGCGCGCTGGTGGAAGGTCATGGCGCGCAGCGCCGGGCCGCCCCTGGAGCGGGCATGGTCCAGCATGGCCTGCACGTCGAGCGCGTCGTTGCCGGCCTGCGCGATGGCTTCGCCGGTGACGGCGCTATAGACGGTGCGGGCACCCGCGCCGGGGGCGATCCACTCACCGGCGGCAAAGCTGGAGATGTCTTGCAGTGTCATGGCTGGCTCCTCATCATGTATCGCGGCAAGCCCGGCGGGTGGCTGCGCGGTGAAGCTATAGTTAACCGACCGATCGGTCAATTAATACCTCGGTTCAAATCCCGATGGGCAGGGCATCGGGTGTGTCTTTCAGTCAGGCCGCGCGGGCGGCGGGTGGTCCCCCCGGCGAAGGCCGGGGGCTGTGATGCGTCGCCGCCCCGCCCGGGGCCGCGCGGGGCGGGCGACCGGGGCGGGCGACCGGGGCGGGCCCGTCAGTGCCCCATTGCCCCCATGTTTTCCGGCAGGAACAGCACGATCGCCGGAACCAGCACGATCAGCGCCAGCCGCACGATATCGGCCATCCAGAACGGCGTGACGCCGCGGAAGATCGTGCCGGTGGAGACATCGCCCACCACGCCCTTCAGGATGAACACGTTCAGGCCGACGGGCGGCGTGATCAGCGAGATCTCGGTCACCACCACCACCACGATGCCGAACCAGACCGGATCGTAGCCCAGGCTGGTCACAAGCGGAAAGAAGATTGGCACCGTCAGCAGCAGCATCGAGAGGCTTTCGAACACGCAGCCCAGAACGATGTAGATGCCGAGGATCATCAGCATCACCACGAAGGCCGGCACGTCATAGGCGGTGACGATCCCGATCAGCGCCTCGGGCAGGCCGGCGAGGTTGACGAAGTTGGAAAAGATCTGCGCCCCGATCAGCACCGCGAACAGCGAGGCGGCGGTGAAGGAGGTCTCCTTCAGCACCTCGAAGGTGGAGCGGAAGGTCAGCCCGCCGCGGCTCAGCGCGATCAGGAACGCGCCGGCGGCGCCCATGCCCGCGGCCTCGGTCGGCGAGAAGGTCAGGTTCAGCGGCTCGAAGTCGAAGGCGCCGTAGAGCCCGCCGATGACCAGGAAGAACAGCAGCAGGACGGCCCAGACCGAGCCGAGCGCGCGGATCCGCGCGCCCCAGCCGGCCTTTTCGCCCGCGGGGCCGGCCTCGGGGTTGCGCCAGACCGTCCAGCGCACGGCGAAGAGGTAGAACAGGATGCCCAGAACCCCGGGGATGATGCCCGCGACGAAGAGCTTGCCGATCGAGGTCTCGGTCAAGAGCCCGTAGATCACCAGGATCACCGAGGGCGGGATCAGGATGCCCAGCGTGCCGCCCGCCGCGATCGAGGCGGTGGACAGGCTGTCGGCGTAGCCGTAGCGCCGCATCTCGGGCATGGCGACCTTGGACATGGTCGCGGCGGTGGCCAGCGACGAGCCGCAGATCGCCGAGAACCCGCCGCAGGCGGCGACGGTCGCCATGGCGATGCCGCCGCGCATGTGGCCGAGGAAGGCGTTGGAAACCGCGTAAAGCTCGCGCGCCAGCCCGCCCTTGTTCACGAACAGGCCCATCAGGATGAACAGCGGCACGACGCTGAGCCCGTAGTCCTGCGCGGTGTCGGTGATCTGGCGGCCGACCATCGACATGGCGGCCTTCAGGCCGCGCTCGTCGAGGATCGAGCCGCCGCGCTCATAGGCGAAGCCCAGCGTGCCCACCAGCCCCATCGAGAACACGATGGGCATGCGCAGAAGGACGAGGATCAGGACGAGGGCGAAGCCGATCAGGGCAGCAGTCATAGGTCGCGCTCCAGCAGGCGGGGGGCAAAGAGATACAGAAGGCCGGTGATCACCATCACCACGGCCGTCATCGCGGTGAAGCCGGCGATGAACCAGCCGACGTAGAATTGCGGGATCGACAGGTATTCGGTCACGTCGCCATATTCGCGCCAGCGCTCTGCCAGCACCCAGACGCGTTCGACCGGCCAGATCATCATCACGCCGCAGGCGATGTAGACCAGCCCGTCGCGGATATTGTGCAGCTTCAGCCGCAGGAAGATACTGTCGGTCAGATCGACCGAGATATGGTCGCCCCGGGCCGAGATCACCGGCATCACGGCAAAGACCATCACCGCCATCAGGATGCGGGTCAGCTCGGTCGCGGCCTCGATCGGGGCGTTCAGGATCGAGCGCAGCATCACGTCGGCGAAGGTCATGACCATCAGGATGAACAGCGCCAGCGCGGCCAGCACCACGGGGGCGAGACTGGCCCTGCGCGCCAGAAAAATGACGGATTTCATGGGATTGGCCCCTCCCAAAGGCCGGGGTGGCGGGCCGGCGCGGAACGGCGCCGGCCCGGTTTGCGGGATCAGTAGGCGGCCATTTCGGCCTTGATCATGTCATAGGCGGCCTGGGCATCGACGCCGGTGGCCGCGATCTCCTTCAGCACGGTCTCGGTCACGCCGGCGGCCAGTTCGTTGAACTTGGCGACATCGGCCTCCGAGGCCACGGTGATGGTGTTGCCCTCGGTCTGCTTGGTCAGCTCGACGCTTTCGATGTCGCCGGCGTCCCAGATCTTGCCGATTTCGCGGCTCAGCGGCTCGCCGAAGACCTTTTCCTCAAGCGCCTGCCGGATGTCCTCGGGCAGGTCGGCGAGGGCGTCCTCGTTCATGATGAAGGCGAAGGAGCCGCGGTAGAACCCGCCGGGCATCTCGTACATGTGCGGCGCGACCTCGGTCAGCTTGAAGCCCTTGCGGCTGTCGATCGGCATCACCACGCCGTCCGCGGCCTTGGAGGCCAGCGTCTCGTAGACCTTCGGCGCGGGGACCTGGATGCCGGTCGCGCCCAGTGCCGTGCCGACGTCGCCGCCCACGCCGCCGGGAATGCGCAGCTTGAGGCCGGCGATGGCGTCGAGGCTGTCGATCGGGTCGGCGGTGTGCAGCTGGGCCGGGCCGTGGGTGTGCAGCGCGATGACTTTGACGCCGCGATGCTCCTCGGCCTTCGACAGGTATTTCTCATAGGCGCGCCAGTAGGCGACCGAGGCGGCCTCGGCATTGCCTTCGAAGCCCGGCAGTTCGATCAGTTTGGTGGTGACGAAGCGACCGGCCTGGTAGCCGTGGAAGATGATCGACAGGTCGGCGGCGCCGTCCATGATCAGGTCCATCTGCGCCGGCGGCGGGGCGAGGCCCAGCTTCAGCTCGGCGGTGACCTGGCCGCCGGTGGCCTCCTCGATCATCTCGACGAACTTGGGCCACATCTGCGCGTTGATGTTGTGGGTCGGCGGCGCCCAACTAGAAATCGTCAGCGTGTAGTCCGCGGCGAAGGCCGCTGCGCCCGACAGCGCGAAGGCCGCGCTGGCCAGCAAAGTGCTCAGTTTCGAGAATTTCGCCATGGTTTCCTCCCTAGATGGCATTTTGTTGCGTAAGTAACAGTTTCGGGTGCAACCATCAATCCTCCGCTGACGGTCGCTCCCGCTCCGCCAGCGGGCCGATGATCCACGAGCCGGGGCTCTCCTCGGCCACGCGCCGCATCGTGGCGGCGGTCTCTTCCCATCCGACCGCGGCGGCGTAGTGCATCGGCCCGCCCCGCCAGCGCGGAAAACCGTAGCCGTGGACCTGCACCATGTCGACGGCGGCATCGTCCTCGGCGATGCCCTCCGCGACGATCCGGGCGCCCTCGTTGGCCAGAACGGCCAGCAGGCGCGACGCGATCTCGTCTTCGGCGAAGTGGCGGCGCGCGATGCCTTGCGCGGCGGAATACCCTTCTATCAGGGCCTCGACCTCGGGGTCGCGGACGGGCGTGCGGCTGCCCTCTTCATAGGCATACCAGCCCTTGCCGGCGCGCTGCCCCAGCCGCCCCATCTCGCACAGCTGATCGGCGATGGTCACATAGCGTTCCTGCGCGGGGCGGCTATCGGCTTGGCGCTTGCGGTTGGCCCAGGCGATCTGCAGTCCGGTCAGGTCCTGCATCTCGTAAGGGCCCATCGGCACGCCGAAGGCGCGCATCGCGGAGTCCACCTGGTAGGGCAGGGCGCCATCGGCCAGCAGGTAATCGGCCGCGCGCCGGTAGGCGGCCAGCATCCGGTTGCCGATGAAGCCGTCGCAGATCCCCGACAGGACCGAGATTTTCCGCAGCCGCCTGCCCAGGGCGAAGCCGGTGGCCAGAACCTCGGCCGAGGTGTCGGGAGTCTTCACGATCTCGAGGAGCTTCATCACATGGGCCGGGCTGAAGAAATGCAGGCCGAGGCAGCGGTCCTGGTTCGCGAGCCCGGCGAAAATCTCGCGCGGGTCGAGGTAGGAGGTGTTGGTGGCCAGGATCGCGTCGGGCCGCATCGCGGCGGACAGCCGGGCGAAGACCTCGCGCTTGACGGCGACATCCTCGAACACCGCCTCGATGGCGAGGTCGGCCGCGCCTGCCTTGGCATAGTCGGTCTCGGCGGCGAAGGCGCCCATCCGCTCGCCGAGCTGCGCCTCGGTGATCTTGCCGCGCTTGAGGCCCGATTCCAGCAGCTCGCGGACGCGGGCGCGCGCGGCCTCGGCGGCTTCGTCGTCGCGTTCCAGCAGGGTCACCGGCAGGCCCGCGTTCAGCAGCGCGGTGGCGATACCCGCGCCCATCAGCCCGCCGCCGACGACGGCGACATGGGCGATCTCGCGCGGCGCGGCGCCGGTGATCGCGTCGGGTCTGGCGATCTTGCGCTCGGCAAAGAAGGCATGGCGCAGCGCGCGCGACTGCGACGAGCGGCGCAGGGCGAGGTGGCGCGCGCGTTCCCTGGGTTGGCCTTGTGCGAAGGGCAGGGCGGCCCATTGCAGCGCCTCGAGATTGTCGAGCGGGGCGGTGGCGCCCTTCGCGCGTTTGGCGATCTCGGCGCGCCTGCCCTCGATCAGCGCGGGGTCGATCCCGACCGCGGGGCGCTGGCTGACGGCCACGGGGCGGGCGGGCAGCTCGGCGGCGAAGGCGCGGGCGGCCGCGATCAGGTCGCCGCCGGCGATGGCGTCGATCCCGCCCAGCTCCAGCAGTTGCTCGGCCTTCAGAAGCGCGCCGTTGCAAGCCAGGTCGATGGCGGGCTCCATCCCGATCAGGCGGGGCAGGCGCTGGGTGCCGCCGGCGCCGGGGATCAGCCCCACGTTGACCTCGGGCAGGCCGAAGCGCGTGCCCGGCGCGGCGATCCGCCAGGCGCAGCCCATGGCGATCTCGAACCCGCCGCCCAGAACGTTGCCGTGCAGCAGCGCGAGGAATGGCGTCGCGCTGTCCTCGATCAGTTGCACCACGTCGGGCAGGTGCGGCTCGGCCGCGGGGGCGTCGAATTCGGACATGTCGCCGCCGGCGATGAAGGTCGGCCCCTCGCAGCGCAGCACCGCCAGCTTGGCGTCCTGCGCCTGGCGGACCGCGGCCTCCAGCCCGGCGCGGACTGCGGTCGAGGTCGCGTTCACGGGCGGATTGTTCACCACCACCCAGGCGATTTCGCCCTCGCGTTCGACTGTCACCACGTCCGTCATGCGCCCTCCCGGGGAATCGAAGCTTTCGGTTATTTATTGACCAACCGTTCGGTTTATGCAAGATGCTTGTAGAAATCTTCGGAAAGGGAGGCGGGGATGAGCGACACGATTCTTTCGCACAGGAATGGCGAGTGGGTTGAGATCACCCTCAATCGCCCGGACCGGCTCAACAGTTTCAACGACGAGATGCACCTCGCGCTGCGCGCCGCGCTGGAGGAGGCCCGCGATTCGGGTGCCCGCGCGCTGCTGCTGACAGGCAGCGGCCGCGGCTTCTGCGCGGGGCAGGACCTTGGCGACCGCGACCCGGCCAGGATGGACAGCCCGCCCGACCTCAGCCTGACACTGAGGAATTTTTACAACCCGCTGATCCGGCTGATCCGCTCGCTGGAGTTCCCGGTGATCTGCGCCGTGAACGGCGTGGCCGCGGGGGCGGGGGCCAACCTGGCGCTGGCCTGCGACATCGTCCTGGCCGCCGAGACCGCCAGGTTCATCCAGTCCTTCGCCAAGGTCGGGCTGGTGCCCGACGCAGGCGGCAGCTGGGCGCTGCCGCATCTGCTGGGCGAGGCCCGCGCCAAGGCGCTGGCCCTGACGGCCGAGCCGCTGCCCGCCCCGCAGGCCGCCGAATGGGGCCTGATCTGGAAGGCGGTCCCCGACGAGTTCCTGATGGAGGAGGCCCGCGCCCTGACCGCGCGGCTGGCCGGCGGCCCCACGGTGGGGCTGGGCCTGACCAAGCAGGCCATCCAGGCCGCCGCCGGCAACACGCTCGACCAGCAGCTTGAGCTTGAGGCGCAGTCGCAGAAGACCTGCGGCATGACCCCGGATTACGCCGAGGGCGTCAGCGCCTTCCTGCAGAAACGCGCGCCCAGCTACACGGGGAAGAAAGCATGACACCGAAGCAACGCGCCGAACGGTCGGCCGCCGCGATGTGGGCCGAGGATCACGCCTCGCAATGGGCGGGCTTCTCGCTCGACGAGGTGGACGAGGGCGTTGCCACCCTGTCGCTGAAGGTGGAAAAGCACCATGCCAACGGCCACGGCATCTGCCACGGCGGGGTGACCTTCATGCTGGCCGACACGGCTTTTGCCTTTGCCTGCAATAGCCGCAACCAGGCCACCGTCGCGCAGCACAACAGCATCACCTTCGTGGCGCCGGGCCGGGTGGGCGACACCCTGACCGCCCGCGCCCGCGAGGTCAGCCTGACCGGGCGCAGCGGCATCTACGACGTGACCGTCACCAACCAGGACGGCGCCGTGATCGCGGAATTCCGGGGAAATTCCCGCGCGATCCGGGGTCAATTGTTCGAAGAATAACCGGGCGAGGAGGACATCATGAAAGACCTGACCCCCAGGAAATCCGAGCTTGATCCGATCGAGATCGCCTCGCGCGACGAGATCGAGGCGCTTCAGCTGGAACGGCTGAAATGGTCGCTGCGCCACGCCTATGAAAACGTCCCCATGTATCGCCAGCGCTTCGACCAGAAGGGTGTGCACCCGGACGACCTGAAGTCGCTCAAGGATCTGTCGAAATTCCCCTTCACGGTGAAAACCGACCTGCGCGACAACTATCCCTTCGGCCTCTTCGCCGTGCCGCGCGAACAGATCGTGCGCCTGCATGCCTCCTCCGGCACCACCGGCAAGCCGACCGTCGTGGGCTACACGAAAAGGGACATCGACACCTGGGCCGACCTGATCGCGCGCAGCCTGCGCGCCTCGGGCACGCGGCCCGGCGACATCGTGCACAACGCCTATGGCTACGGCCTGTTCACCGGGGGGCTCGGCGCGCATTACGGGATCGAACGGCTGGGCGCCACGGCGGTGCCCGTCTCGGGCGGCCAGACCCCCCGGCAGGTGACCCTGATCCAGGATTTCCAGCCGCACACCATCATGGTGACGCCCTCCTACATGCTGAACATCCTCGAGGAATTCCACCACCAGGGCCTCGACCCGCGCGAATGTTCCTTGCAGGTGGGCGTGTTCGGGGCCGAGCCCTGGACCAACGCCATGCGCCACGAGGTGGAACAGGCCTTCGACATGCACGCGGTCGACATCTACGGCCTCAGCGAGATCATGGGCCCCGGCGTCGCCAACGAATGCGTCGAGACCAAGGACGGCCTGCACATCTGGGAAGACCACTTCTACCCCGAGATCATCAACCCCGAGACCGGCGAGCCGGTCGAGGACGGCGAGATCGGCGAGCTGGTCTTCACCACGCTCACCAAGGAAGGCCTGCCGATGATCCGCTACCGCACCCGCGACCTGACGCGGCTGCTGCCGGGCACCGCGCGCTCCATGCGCCGGATGGAAAAGATCACCGGCCGCTCCGACGACATGATCATCCTGCGCGGCGTCAACGTCTTCCCCACCCAGATCGAGGAGCAGGTGCTGGCCACCGGCGGGCTCGCCAACCATTTCCAGATCGAGCTTTTCCGCGCCGGCCGCATGGACGCCATGCGCGTGCACGTGGAATGCACCCCCGACGCTACCGACGAGGCCTCGAAAACCGCCGCCGCCCGGATGCTGACCAAGCGCATCAAGGACATCGTCGGCGTTTCGACCGAGATCGACATCAAGGATCCCGGCGAGGTAGAACGCTCGCAAGGCAAGGCCAAGCGCGTCGTCGACAACCGGCCCAAGGAGTGAGCAAGTGGTCCGCACCATCGCAAAAGACCACGATCAGAAGCGCGATCAGATCCTGAAATCGGCGGCCAAGGTGTTCGCCGACCAGGGCTTCGATCGCGCCTCGATGAGCATGCTCGCCCGCGAATGCGGGATCTCCAAGGCCAATATCTACCACTATTACGACAGCAAGGACGCGCTGCTGTTCGACATCCTCGACACCTACCTGTCCGAACTGCGCGACCAGATCTGCGGCATCCCGCTCGAGGGGCTGGCGCCCGAGGACAAGCTGCGCGCGACCATCTCGGCCACGCTCAAGGCCTATCAGGGCGCGGACAACGAGCACCGGGTGCAGAGCACGGGCATCCCCGCGCTGCCCGAGGCCCAGCAGGAAATCCTGCGCGGCTATCAGCGCGACATGGTGGGCCATATGTCCGGCCTGATCCGCGCCGTCGCGCCCGAGGTGTTCGACAGCGACAAGGGCAAGCTCTATGCCGCCACGATGTCGGTCTTCGGCATGCTGAACTGGTTCTACATGTGGAACAGCAAGGCCGGCGCCAAGGCGCGCGAGGAGTATGCCAACCTCGTCACCGACCTCACGCTGAACGGCGTCCGGGGCCTCTGACCCCCTTCTTCTGGCCGCAAATGTCCCGGGGTTTGGGGCAGAGCCCCAATTGGACCCAAGGCTTGCGCCGCAGGCGCGCAATTCAACAAAAGGCCCCCGCCGACGCGTCGGCGGGGGCCTTTCCAGTTCATGCAACGGGCCTCAGCCCGCCGTCAGCCCCAGCGGCTTCAGCACCGCACGCGCCTCGGCCGCCCAGCGGGTGCGCAGCTCCTCGCCGGTCGTCCGGCGCAGACCCATCGCCTTCAGCGCCGCGAATTTCGCCGCGTCCGCCGCGCCGAAGCTCGCCGCCACCCGCGGCCACCAGTAATCGACCGAGGCCCGCAGGGCGTCGCGCCCCGCCGGCTCCGCGACCAGCTGCGCCAGCCCCTCCTCGGCCAGTTCCGCATGGCGCGCCTCGCGCGGGGCGATGGCGCGGAAGGCCTCGGCCAGCGGCTGGTAGCTGACCATCGCCAGTTCGGCCAGCTGCACCCCCACCGCGCGGCCCATCAGCAGGTTCATCACCACCGCGTCGGACCAGCCCTCCAGCGGGTAGTTGAACACCGCCAGCCGCATGTCGTGCTCCGACCGCGTCGTGCCGATATCGGCGTCGCGGGGCAGGCGGGCGGTCCAGGGGTGGTGGCTGGCGTAGCGTGCGGTGTCGGCGCCGAACTCGCCCATCACCTTCAGCACCCGCTCGGCATGGTCGGTCTTTTCCAGCACGATCCGAGCGGCGGCGATGCGCTCCTTCAGCCCCGGTGCTGCGTTGATGATGTCGGCAAACCCCGCCGCGCCCGCCAGCTCGCTGTCCACGAAGGTCGCCATCAGCTTCATCAGTTCCGCGCGGTACCGCGGCGGCACGTTGGCAGGGTTCGACAGGATGCCGCCTGCCTCCAGGTAGCGCTCGATGCTCATGTCCTCGGCCATGGCCGTTCCTCCCTCACTGGTCGTAATCGACGACGACCCTGTCGGTCACCGGGAAGGACTGGCAGGACAGGACATAGCCCTTCTCCACCTCGTAATCCTCCAGCGCGTGGTTGGCGACCATCTCCACCTCGCCCTCCAGCACCCGGCAGCGGCAGGTCGAACAGACCCCGGCCTTGCAGGCATAGGGCGCGTCCATCGCGTTCTGGAGCGCCGCGTCGAGGATGCTCATGTCCTTGGGCATGGTCACGCTCTGCGTGGCGCCATCCAGCGTGATCGAGGCCGTGGCCTGGTTGGCCGAGGATGCCGCGTCCCGCGACGCCGCCTTGCGCTTCAGCCGCCCCGGCTGGGCGCTGGCGAACAGTTCAAACTTGATCAGCGCGTCGTCCAGCCCGTGATCGCGCAGCGCCTTGGCGATGCCCAGCATCATCGGCTCGGGTCCGCAGATGAAGGCGGTGTCCACGTTCCCGATGTCGATCCAGTGCCGGAACAGCTCGGCGCATTTCGCCTCGGTCACCAGCCCGGTGAAGAGGTCGATCTCCTGTGCGTCGGTTTCCAGCACATGGATCACGTTCAGCCGGCCCATATAGAGGTTCTTCAGATCCTCCAGTTCCTCGCGGAACATGATCGTGTTCACGCCCTTGTTGGCGTAGACGAGGGTGAAGTTCGACTTCGGCTCGCGTGCCAGCGTGGTCTTCAGGATCGACAGAACCGGCGTGATGCCCGAGCCGCCGGCGAAGCCCAGATACTGCTTCTCGGCCTGCGGGTTCAGCTCGGTGTGGAAGCTACCCATCGGCGGCATCGCCTCCAGCGTGTCGCCGACCTTCAGCTCCTCGTTGGCCCAGGTCGAAAAGGCGCCGCCCTCGACGCGCTTGATGCCCACCTGCAGGATGCCCTCGTCCTTGCCTGCGCAGATCGAGTAGCTGCGGCGCAGCTCCTCGCCGTCGAAATCGCGGCGGAAGGTCAGGTACTGGCCCTGGATGAAATCGAAATCCTGCGCCGCGCCATTGGCGGGCTTCAGGGTCACCACCACCGCGTCGCGGATGGTCTTGTGAACGTCGGTGACGGTCAGTTCGTGAAAGCGCGCCATCGGTTCCTCTCCTCAGATGCACTTGAAATAGTCGAAGGGTTCGAGACAGTCCTTGCAGCGCCATGCGGCCTTGCAGGGGGTCGAGCCGAACTGGCTGACCTTCTCGACATGTCCGCTCCCGCAGCGCGGGCAATGATCGGGGCCGCCGGCGGGCCGGGGCGGCGCGATGCCGTATGCCTCCAGCTTCCGCTTGCCCTCATCGCTCAGCCAGTCGGTGGTCCAGGCAGGCGAGAGCTGGCGTTTCAGCGCCAGCTTCTCGATGCCTTTTTCGCGCAGCGCGGTCTCGATATCGAGATTGATGATCGAGGTCGCCGGGCAGCCCGAATAGGTCGGCGTGACGGTCACGACCAGCGTGTCGCCCTGCCATTCGACATCGCGGATGATGCCCAGGTCGGTCAGCGAGATCACGGGGATCTCGGGGTCCGGGACGGCCGACAGCCAGTCCCAGACCTGTTCGGTGCTCGGATGTTGCATCGCTCTTACCAGCTTGCGCCGGGATAGGCGCGTTGCAGCCACTGCATCTGGGTCAGCAGATGGCCCAGGTGCTCGGTATGCATGGTGCCGGTCTTGCCGCCCTTGTGGGCGAAGGGGCTGTCGGGGATCGCCAGCGTGGCATCGCCCAGAACGCGGCCCACCAGCGCGTCGTAATCCGCGCGCAAGGACGCCGGGTCGGACGCCACGCCCGCGGCCGCCATCTCGGCATCCACGGCGTCGCCGGTGAACATTTCGCCCACATAGGGCCAGAGATACTCCAGCGCCGCCTGCATGCGGGCGTGGCTTTCCTCGGTGCCGTCGCCCAGCCCCACCACCGTGCCGGCCGAGCGTTCGAGGTGATAGCTCACCTCCTTGCTGGCCTTCTCGGCGATCTCGGCGACGCGGGGGTCGCTCGATTTCATAAGCTTGCCCAGCAGGATCGAGTGGAAGGCGTCGAACAGGAATTGCCGCATCAGGGTCCGGCCGAAGTCGCCGTTGGGCATCTCGACCAGCAGCACGTTGCGGAAATCCCAGGCGTCGCGCAGGAAGGCGAGCTTGTCGGCGTCGCGTCCCTTGCCCTCGACCTCACCGGCAAGCCCCAGCCACAGCTGCGTCTGCCCGATCAGGTCGAGCGCGGTGTTGGCCAGCGCGATGTCCTCTTCCAGAACCGGCGCGTGCCCGCACCATTCCGAGACGCGGTGGCCGAGGATCAGCGTGTTGTCGCCCAGCCGCAGCAGGTATTCGAAAAGAGCCTCGTCGCGGGTCATCACATCGCCCCCACGTCTTCGGGAATGTCGAAGAAGGTCGGGTGGCGGTAGACCTTCGACTGCGACGGCTCGTAGAGCGGGCCCTTGTCGCTGGGCGAAGAGGCGGCGATATCGGCGGCCTTCACCACCCAGATGCTCACCCCCTCGTTGCGGCGGGTGTAGACGTCGCGCGCGTTCTTGATCGCCATCTCGGCGTCGGGGGCGTGCAGGCTGCCCACATGACGGTGGCTAAGCCCGTGCTGTCCGCGGATGAAGACTTCCCACAGGGGCCATTCGTTCTTCATGTCTCGTCCTCCTTGAGAAACTTACTCGGCCGCGACCCGGGCGGCGCGCTTGCGCGCGTGCGCCAGCAGGCCGTCGCGCACCCATTTGCCTTCGTCCCAGGCCTTGTTGCGGGCGGCCATGCGGTCCGTGTTGCAGGGGCCGTTGCCCTTGATCACGTCGAAGAACTCCGTCCAGTCGGGCTGGGTGAAGTCGTAATGCCCGGTCTCCTCGTTCCACTTGAGGTTCTCGTCCGGGACGCTCAGCCCGAGGTATTCGGCCTGCGGCACCGTCTGGTCGACGAATTTCTGCCGCAGCTCGTCATTGGTGTTGATCTTGATCTTCCATGCCATCGACTGGGCGGAATGGATGGAGTCCTTGTCCGAGGGGCCGAACATCATCAGCGAGGGATACCAGAAGCGGTTCAGCGCATCCTGCGCCATGCGCTTCTGCTCCGGCGTGCCCTGTGCCATCTTCATCATGATGTCGTAGCCCTGCCTCTGGTGGAAGCTCTCTTCCTTGCAGATGCGGATCATGGCGCGGGAATAGGGCCCGAAGGAGGTGCGCTGCAGCGGCACCTGGTTCATGATCGCGGCGCCGTCGACCAGCCAGCCCACCGCGCCGATATCCGCCCAGGTAAGGGTCGGGTAGTTGAAGATCGACGAATACTTCATCTTGCCCGACAGCAGATCCTCGGTCAGCTCGTCGCGCG
The DNA here is from genome assembly GCF_018139985.1 of Actibacterium sp. MT2.3-13A. Classification (GTDB taxonomy): domain Bacteria; phylum Pseudomonadota; class Alphaproteobacteria; order Rhodobacterales; family Rhodobacteraceae; genus JAGSOU01. Next base: position 209,220 of record NZ_JAGSOU010000003.1, read on the forward strand.
AGACGCCCAGCGTCTCGGCCGCGCAATAGAGGTAGAGGCCGTGGCCCGCCTCGTCCTGCACCTTGGCCAGCAGGATCGCCTTGCGCTCCAGCGTCGGCGCCCGGGTGATCCAGTTGCCCTCGGGCAGCTGGCCGACGATCTCGGAATGCGCGTGCTGGCCGATCTGGCGGATCAGCGTGGCGCGGTAGTCGTCGGGCATCCAGTCCTTGGGCTCGATCTTTTCGCCCGCGTCGATGCGGTCCTGGAACCTGCGCTCCTCCTCGGTCATCTCCTCGCGGGATTTCACGCCGGTGGAGGCGGTCTTGATCATCTGTGCATACATCTCAGGGTCCTCCCGTCAGATCCGTTCGAGGATAATCGCCGCGCCCTGGCCCACGCCCACGCACATGGTGCACAGCGCATAGCGCCCGCCGCTGCGCTTCAGCTGGTAGGCCGCGGTCAGCACCAGCCGCGCGCCCGACATGCCCAGCGGGTGGCCCATGGCGATGGCGCCGCCATTGGGGTTCACATGCGCCGCGTCGTCGGGCAGCCCCAGCTCGCGCAGGGTGGCCAGGCCCTGGGACGCGAAGGCCTCGTTCAATTCTATCACATCCATCTGGTCCAGCGTGAGCCCCGCGCGCGCCAGCACCTTGCGGGTGGCGGGGACCGGGCCGATGCCCATGACGCGCGGTGGAACGCCGGCCGCGGCCATCGCCACGACGCGCGCCATCGGGGTCAGCCCGTTCCTTGCCGCCGCTGCCTCACTCGCCAGCAGCAGCGCCGCCGCGCCGTCGTTCACGCCCGAGGCATTGCCCGCGGTCACGGACAGATCCGGCCCGTTCACGCCCTTGAGCCTGGCCAGCTGCTCCAGCGTGGTTCCGGGGCGGGGGTGCTCGTCGGTGTCGACGATGACGGGGTCGCCCTTGCGCTGGGGCACGGCGACGGGGACGATCTCTTCGCGGAAGATCCCGGCGGCCTGCGCGGCAGCCCAGCGGTCCTGGCTGCGCAGCGCGAAGGCGTCCTGATCCGCGCGCGAGATGTTATAGTCCTCGGCCACGTTGTCGGCGGTTTGCGGCATCGAATCCGTGCCATACATCGCGTCCATCTTAGGGTTGACGAAGCGCCAGCCGATTGTGGTGTCGTAGACCGCGTTCGCGCGGGTGAAGGCGCTCGTCGCCTTGGGCATGACGAAGGGCGCGCGGCTCATGCTCTCCACGCCGCCGGCGATGGCGAGGTCGTAGTCGCCCGCCCGGATGCCGCGCGCGGCCATGCCCACCGCGTCCATGCCGGAGGCGCAGAGCCGGTTGATGGTGGTGCCTGGCACCTCGACCGGGAGGCCGGCCAGCAGGGCGGCCATGCGGGCCACGTTGCGGTTGCTTTCGCCCGCCTGGTTGGCGTCGCCCAGGATCACGTCATCGACGCTGGCCCAGTCCACCCCGGCGTTGCGTGCCTTCAGCGCGGCGATCGGGGCGGCGGCCAGGTCGTCTGTGCGGACCGAAGACAGCGCCCCGCCATAGCGCCCGATGGGTGTACGGATTGCGTCGCAGATGAATGCGTCCATGCGGCGGACCCTCCCTGAACTCTCAATAATAATCGACCGTGTGGTCGGTATAAGTGCCCCAGGGGCGATTCGGCAATCTTTAAGTTACAAAATGATCGCAGATTGGAAAAATCTGTAACAATGCATCCGGCGCGTGCCGCGGCGTCATTGTTCTCGCCCCCGCCACATCCCGCCCGCGGATGCTATAGTGCCTGCGAACGACCCGCAGGCAGGGAGGCGGCGGATGCAACTGACGGTGAACGGCGTGGCGCATGAACTGGATGTCGAGGCAGACATGCCGCTGCTGTGGGTGCTGCGCGACGAGCTGGGGATCACCGGGCCGAAATATGGCTGCGGCATTGCCCAATGCGGGGCCTGCACCGTGCATGTCGATGGTCAGGCCGTGCGCGCCTGCCAGGTGGCGGCCGGCGATGTCTGGGGCGAGATCACCACGATCGAGGGGCTGGGCACGCCGCGGTCGCTGCACACGGTGCAGGCGGCATGGATCGCGCATCAGGTGGCGCAATGCGGCTATTGCCAGTCCGGCCAGATCATGCAGGCCGCGGCCCTGCTGGCCGAAAATCCCGATCCGACCGACGCCGAGATCGACGAGGCGCTGTCCGGCAATCTCTGCCGCTGCGGCACCTATCCGCGCATCCGCGCCGCGGTGAAAACCGCCGCCGCCATGTTGCGGGAGGGCTGAACCATGAGCCGCATCGGACGCCCGGCCCGCCGCAGCTTCCTGATCGGTTCCGCCGCTGTCGCCGGCGGCGTGGCCTTCGGCTACTACCGCTACCGGCAGCCGCTGCCCAACCCGCTGCTGGAGGGTCTGGCCGAGGGCGAGGCGGCGCTGACGCCCTTCGTCAGGATCGACGCGCAGGGCGTGACCCTGATCACCCCGCGCGCCGACATGGGGCAGGGGGCCAGCTCCATTCAGGCCTACCTGCTGGCCGAGGGGCTGGACCTGGACCCACTGACCGTGCGCCTCGACCCCGGCGACCCAAGCCCTGCCTATTACAACGGCGCCGTGCTGGCCGAGGGGCTGCCCTTCGCGGCCACCGACACCGGCTGGCTGGCCGAAACGGCCCGGGCCGCCGCCGATGTTCCGGCGCGGCTGATGGGGATGCAGATCACCGGCGGCTCCTCCACCGTGCCGGATATGTTCGACCGGCTGCGCCACGCCGGCGCCGTGGCCCGCGAGACGCTGAAGGAAGCCGCGGCGCAGCAGACCGGCATCGCGCGCGACCGGCTCGGCACAGATGACGGCGCGGTGATCCTGCCCGACGGTCAGAGACTGCCCTACGGCGCGCTCGCGGCCCGCGCGGCCACGCTGGAGCCCGTCACGGATGCGATCCCGCGCCCCGCAAGCGCCTGGCGCTATCTCGGGAAACGGGTGCAGCGCACCGATATCGTGGCGAAGTCCACCGGGACCGAGACCTATGGCATCGACCTCGCGCTCGACGGCATGCTCTACGCCTCGGTCCGGACCAATCCCGGGTTGGGCGGCGCGGTCAACGGTTACGACGCCAGCGCGGCCGAGGCGATGCGCGGGGTGCTGAAGGTCGTGCCGGTCACCGGCGGCGTGGGCGTGATCGCCGACAACACCTGGCGCGCCTTCAGGGCCGTCAACGCCATCGCGATCGACTGGGGCGCGCCGGGCTATCCGGCCAGTTCTGACCAGATCTGGCCGGCGCTCCGGGCCGCCATGACTGCCGGAAACCGCGACAGCCGGTTCCGGGACGAGGGCGACGTGGAAAACGCGCTGTTCGAGGGCGAGGCGATCGCGGCCGAGTACCGCGTGCCCTATCTCGCCCATGCACCGCTGGAGCCGATGAACGCCACCGTCCGCGTCACCGACAGCCGCGCCGATATCTGGACCGGCACGCAGATCCCGCGCTTCGTGCAGACGCACGCGGCCCGGCTGACCGGCCTTGATGAGGCAGCCGTGCATGTCCATGCCCTGCCCATGGGCGGCAGCTTCGGCCGGCGGCTGGAGGATGACTATGTCCTGCAGGCGGTGGAACTGGCGATGGCGGTGAAGGGCCGGCCGGTGAAGATGACCTGGACCCGCGAAGAGGACATGACCCACGATTTCCCCCGTCCCGCGCAGATCGCCCGCGGTCGTGGCACGGTGCGCGAGGGCAGGGTCGAGGCGCTGGACCTCTCGGTCGTCGGCCAGTCGGTGAGCGCCTCGTGGCTGGGGCGGGTGATGGTGGCCCCGCCGGGTCCCGACACGACGATCGTGGCCGGCGCCTGGGATCAGCCCTTCGCCATCCCGCATTACCGCGTCACAGGCTACCGCGCGCCGGAAATGGTGCCGGTCAGCTCATGGCGCTCGGTTGGGGCCTCTGCCAACGGCTTCTTCCACGACTGTTTCCTCGATGAGCTGATCCATGCCGCCGGCGCCGACCCGCTGGAGGAGCGTCTGCGGCTGTGCGCCGACCCGCTGTCGCGCAAGGTGCTGGAGGCGGCGGCCGAGATGTCGGGCTGGAGCGGACCGCGGATCAGTGAGACCCGCGCGCGCGGTGTGGCCTTCTGCCTGTCCTTCGGCGTGCCGATGGCGGAGGTGGTGGAGATCAGCCGGACCGAGGCCGGCATCAGGATCGACAAGGTCTACGCCGCCTGCGAGATCGGCCGCGTCCTCGACCCCGACAATTTCGAGGCGCAGGTCGCGGGCGGGATCCTCTTCGGCCTCGGCCACGCGATGAATTGCGAGCTGAGCTATGCGGATCACGCCCCCGAGCAGGCGAATTTCGACAGCTATCCGGGGATGCGCCTGTCGCAGGCGCCGCAGATCGAGGTGCGCGGGCTGGAAAACGGCGACCGCATCCGCGGCATCGGCGAGCCGGGCGTGCCGCCCGCGGCGCCGGCGCTGGCCAACGCGATCTTCGCGCTCACCGGGCAGCGCATCCGCGAATTGCCGCTGAACCGGCATGTGACCTTCGCCTGAGCGACACATATCTGTCGCCCGGTTCCGTCCTGTCTGACTGGAGAGAAATTGGAGCGGGCGATGAGATTCGAACTCACGACCCTTACCTTGGCAAGGTAATGCTCTACCCCTGAGCTACGCCCGCTCACTGACGTGGGGCGGGATTTACGACGTCCGCTAGAGCTGTGCAAGCAGAAAATTCTGGCGGATCCCATGTCCCAGATTTTTCCGTGTTTCCGCGCCCTTCCCGGCGCTGACATGGATTTTCCAGTCCCCGGTCGCCGGACGTCCAGAGGCCCGGGAAGAGCCCTGGAGCACCGTTGCCGGAACGCCCGAGGTGTCGCCGATATCGGCCGCAAGGCCGGGATCGTCCCGGCGACCTGTTTCGACTGCGACCGGAAGAGGACATATCCCGGCCTCCCGCCTGGTGACGCGGCGCCGCGCGCCTGCAAGGGCTGCCGCGGACCCGGCGCGTGGCCGGGAGATGCCCGGGGGGCGCGATCAGGGAATGCGCAGGGGCCTGCCCGGAAATGCGCCCCGCGCCGTGTTCTTCGGATCCGCCTCCCCGCGTCGGGTCAGACACGGTCGAGCTGGGTTCGACGCGGCGTCAGGGTGGCGGCGCGCCCATGCGTATCCTCGCGCGGCCCTTGCGGCGGCGTCCCGAACAGCAGGGCGCGGGCACGGTCCTGGACGGCCACGAAATGGCCTTCCGCCACCTCGACCATCTCCGCGCGGGCCGGCGCCTGCCTGGCGCGCAGAAGCAGCCTGGGTGGTTGCGGGGCGGCAAGGCTCGGGCGCCGATCGTCGCGTCGGGACGGATCCGGCACCGGGACGGCCGACAGCAGGCGCTGCGTGTAGGGATGCTGCGGGTTGTGCAGGACTGCCTCGGTGGGGCCGGTCTCGACGATCTGGCCGGCCCACATGACGGCGACCCGGTGGCTGACCCGCTCGACCACCGCGATGTCGTGAGAGATGAACAGGAACGACACCCCTTCCTCGTCCTGCAGCCGCGCCATCAGGTCGGTGACCTGGCGCGCGACCGAGACGTCCAGCGCCGACACCGCCTCGTCGGCGACGATCAGGGCGGGCCGCACCGACAGGGCGCGGGCGATGCACAGCCGCTGGCGCTGCCCGCCCGAGAACTGGTGCGCGAAGCGGTCGGCGGCCTCGGACTCCAGCCCGACCTTTTCCAGCAACTCCCCGGCCAGCGCGCGCCGGTCGCGGCGGGACAGGCGGTGATGGATATGGGCCGGCTCGGTGATCAGATCGCGCACCGGAAGGCGCGGGTTGAGGCTGGCGAAGGGGTCCTGGAAAACCATCTGGGCGCGCTGGCGCAACGGCCGCATTTCGGAGGCGTCTAGGTGGGTGATGTCCTGCCCCTTCAGGCGCAGGCGGCCTTCGCTGGGTTCGACGAGGCGAAGCACGGCGCGGGCCAGGGTGGATTTGCCACAGCCGGATTCGCCCACAAGTCCCAGCGTCTCGCCCGGGGCGATCGACAGCGAAACACCGTTGACCGCGTGGTAATCGAGATGCCCGCCCGGCAGCAGGCCGCGCCGGATCGGAAAGCGTACGGCCAGGTTCTCGACCGTCAGCACCGGCGCGGCGGGACGGCGCAGCGGTTTCGGCGCGCCGCTGCCCAGTTTCGGCGTCGCGGCCATCAGCTGCCGGGTGTAGGCCGCGCGGGGGCGGGCGAACAGGTCTTCGACCGGCCCCTCTTCGGCTTTTTCCCCCTGTTTCAGCACCACGACCCGGTCGGCGATCTTGGCCACCACGCCCATGTCGTGGGTGATGAACAGAACGGCCATGCCGATCTCGTCCTGCAGCTGCCGGATCAGCGCCAGGATTTCGGCCTGGGTGGTCACGTCCAGCGCGGTCGTCGGCTCGTCCGCGATCAGCAGATCGGGCCGGCAGGCCAGCGCCATGGCGATCATCACCCGCTGGCGCAACCCGCCCGAGAGCTCATGCGGGAACTGGTCGAGACGGCGCTCGGCCTCGGGGATCTTCACCCGCTCGAATGCCTCGCGGGCGGCGGCGCGGGCGGCGGCGGCGTCCAGGCGCTGATGCAGGCGCAGCACCTCGGCCACCTGCTCGCCCAGCGGCATCACCGGGTTGAGCGCCGTCATCGGCTCCTGAAACACCATCGAGACGCGGTTGCCGCGCACCTGCTGCATCTGCCGGTCGCTCAGCGCCGACAGCTCCAGCGCGGGGGCGCCATGCAGCGTGATGGTGCCGCCGGCGATGCGCCCGCCCTCGCGCTCGATGAGGCGCAGGAGCGCCAGCGCGGTGGCCGATTTGCCGGACCCGGATTCGCCGACCAGCGCCACCGTCTCCCCCTTCGCGATGTCGAAGGAAAGGCCCCTGACGGCCTGGTGTGATCCGAAGCTCAGGTGCAGGTTCTCGACGCTCAGAAGGGGGGTGCGGGGCATGGCTCAGCTCTCGGCTTTGATGTGGCGGGCGCGCAGCTCGGGATGGGCGCGGAAATCGGGCAGGACCGGGGTCCAGCGCCGGGCGGTGGGGGTGATCTCGGCGCGGTAGGGATCGCGGCCCGCGACCTCCCAGCGCACGGTCTCTCCCAGTTCGATCACGCCCATGGCGCCGGCGGGGGCGCCTTCGGTGGTGAAGCTTTCGGTCAGAGACTGCTGGGTCAGGTGGGGGATGCCGTCAACGGTGGTGACGGTGTTCCAGTGGACGTGGCCGGCCAGGCAGACCACAGGCACCCTGGCCTGCGCCAGTGCGGCGCGGGCGCGTTCGGCCATCGGGTAGGTCGCGTTGGACGGGTTGTTCTGGAAATAGTAGTTGCCGACCTGCGAATGGCCCGAGACCGGCACATGGCTGACCACCAGAAGCGGCCGGTCGGCGGCCTGCACGGTGCGCGACAGCCACAGCAGGTCGGCCTCGCGCAGCACGAAACCCGAGCGTTCGGCCGTGCGCCGGATGCGGGTGTCGGCGCGCCACAGCACGATGCGCCAGCCGCCGAGGTCATGGGTCTCGTGGCCCAGAGACTGGCCGAGGATCTGTTCGTTCTCCTCGACGCTGAGGAAATCGCGGTCGTGGTTGCCGTTCAGGTGCCAGATCGGTTTTTCGACCGCGCGGAAGGCCTCGGCGACCTCGGCCTCCAGCCGCAGGTCGGTGTCGTGGTCTACGTCCGAGATCCGGTCGCCCAGGTCCAGCACATGGCTGACATCGGCGTCGCGGACATAGCGGGTGAAGTCCTCCATCAGTCCCATGGCGGCGTCCCCGCGCTTGGTGGCGGAGGGGATGCCGTGGTGGATATCGGCGACGATGGCTAGGCGAACGGTCATGGCGGGGGCTTTCCTGAATGGAGGGGAGGGGGGGACCCGCCGCCGGCAGGGCGGCGGGCCTGTTGGAGCTCAGTTCGACGCGAATGAGATCGAGCCGGCGCGGAAGTCGAGCACATAGGGGATGTGGCCCGGCTTCGGCGCCCAGCTCACGTCCTTGCGCATGGCCCAGCTTTCAAACGGGCGGTAGAGCGGCAGCACCGGCGGGTCCTGCCTGATGCGCTCCATCAGCTCTGCATAGGCGGCCTTGCGGGCCTCGACGTCCTTCGAGAAGCGGAAGCGTTCCCAGATCTCGGCGTATTGCGCATCGGTGTTGAAGCGGCCTTCGCCCTCGGAGGGGCCGTTGGGCGCCCACATCACGCCGAAGGAGCCGAACGGGTCGGCGAAATACATCGGGTTCGACCAGTTGCGGGTCATCATCTCGGGCGAGCGGCCCGACCATTTCTCGGCGATGTTGACGCGGCCCTTGACGCCGACCTCGGCCCACATCTCGGTGATGGCCTGCGCGGCCAGCAGACCGTTGGTATAGTAGGTCGGGTGGGTGTCGAAGGTGACCTCGAACCCGTCATAGCCGGCCTCTTTCAGCAGCTGCCTGGCCTTTTCGGGGTTGTATTCGAAGGTCTTGAGTTCCGGCATGTAGAGGTCGCCGTATTCCTCGAGCGTGTGGGTCGAGGGGACGACCGCCTTGCCCAGCCACAGCGCCTCGTTCAGCGTGTCGCGGTCGATGGCGAGGCTCAGCGCCTGGCGGATGCGCGGATCCTTCAGCTTGGGGTGGTTCACGTTCATGATCATGACGTGGAACAGCGGCGTGGCGCTACCCACGGTGCGGAGGTTCTTGTCGGCCTCGATCAGCGCCAGCTGGTCGGGCGCGATGTTGGTGACGATGTCGGCCTCGCCGGTCTTCAGCGCGGTCACCCGCGATGCGGTTTCGGGGATGTGCTGAACGGTCGCCTTGGCCAGCGGCGCCTTTTCGCCCCAGAAATCGTCGAAGCGTTCATAGACCACGCGCTCGCCCGGCACGAACTCGGCGATGCGGTAGGGGCCGGTCCCCACGGGTGCCAGCGAGAAGGCCTCGAAATCGTCATGCTCGGCCACCTCGGGATCGCCGGTCAGGGCCTTGGTGTAATCCTCCGGGATGATCATGACCTGCTGCAGGTTCAGCAGGGTCTCCCACAGCGGTTCTTCCTTCTCGACGGTGACGCGCACGGTCAGGTCATCGACCTTCTCGGCCTTGAGGAAGTTCGACAGCCGATCGCGCGAGCGCACCACATAGGGCGGGAAATCGGCCTGATACATGCGGTTGAGCGAGAACACCACGTCGTCGGCGGTCATCGCCTCGCCGTTGTGGAAGGTCACGCCGTCGCGCAGCGTCAGCTCCATGACCTTGGGTTCGACCAGTTTCCATTCGGTTGCCAGCGCCGGAACCCACTCGGCCTCCAGCTTGTCGTGGTTCTTGCCGATCAGGGTGTCGAAGGCGTTGTAGTAGAATTGCGAGCCGACGTTGGAATGGTCGCGGCCGGGGTCGAGGTAGCTCGACACGTTGGCGGCGCCGACAGTGATCTCCTGGGCGCAGGCGCCCGAGGCAAGCCCGGCGGCGAGGGCGGTGGAAAGCAGCAGTTTCAGCATGTCTTTTCTCCGTGAGGAATGGGTGGACGTTTGAACGGGGCGGGCGTTTCAGCCTCTGTTGTTGGTGTTCGGGGTCATCGCGCGCGCAGCCGCACATCGGCGCCGTCGCGCAGCCAGTCGCCGAGGATCTGCACGGCGAAGGTGACCAGCAGGATCATCATTGCCGGGGCCGCCACGATCCAGGGGGCGGTCGGCATGTAATCGCGGCCGATGCCGACCATCGACCCCAGCGTCGCGGTGGGCGGCTGCACGCCGAGGCCGAGGAAGGAGAGCGTGCTTTCCAGCAGCACGATGTTCGACAGCGCCAGCGTGAACTGCACCACCAGCGGCGAGACGATGTTGGGCAGAAGGTGGCGGTGCGCGATGCGCAGCGGGGCGGCGCCGGCGGCGCGGGCGGCCTCGATGAAGGGCAGCTTCATCAGCCGGCGCACCTCGCCGCGGACGATGCGGGCATATTGCTCCCACCCGGCCAGGCCCAGAACCAGCACGATCACCTCGATCGAACTGCCGAGGATCGCCAGCAGGAACAGCGCGACCAGGGTGAAGGGCACCGCGATCTGGGTGTCGACCGCGGCCATGATGCTGGCCTCGGTCCGGCCGCCGACGATCCCGGCCAGCAGGCCCAGCGTGCCGCCGATCAGCAGACCCAGCGTCGCGCCCAGTCCGGCCAGCATCAGCGTCAGGCGCAGACCGAACAGGCTGCGCGAGAACACGTCGCGGCCCAGCTCGTCGGTGCCCAGCAGGTGCCCGGCCTTCGCCCGCTCGAAGCCCAGCGGCGGGCGCAGCCGCGCGATCAGGCTTTGCGAATTGGGATCGAACGGGGCGACGATCGGCGCCAGCACGGCCAGCAGGACCAGGCTCAGCCCGATCACGATCGCGGCTTTCTGGATGGCATCGGCGCTGCGCCACAGCTGCAGGGCGGCGGCGGGGGCAGAGGGGGCGGGGACGGCGGGGTTCATCATGGGAGATCAGCCTTTCACGGTATGGCGCAGGCGCGGATCGGCCCAGGCATAGGCAAGATCGACGGCGGCATTGATCACGATCACGGCCAGCGCGACGGTCAGCACGCCGAACTGCAGCACAGGGTAGTCGCGGCGCAGCGCCGAACTGACCAGCAGGTCGCCGATCCCCGGCCAGGCGAAGATCGCCTCGATCACGACCGAGCCCGATGCCGCCAGCCCCGCCACCTGCAACCCGATGACCGACAGGATGGTGATGCCGGCGTTGCGCAGCCCGTGCCGCAAGATCACGGCGTTCTCGGGCAGGCCCTTGGCGCGCGCCGTGCGCATGAAATCCTGTCCCAGCACGTCCAGCATGGCGTTGCGGGTGAAGCGGGTCAGCGCCGCGATCAGCACGCCCGCCAGCGCGACGGTCGGCATGATGAAATGCAAAGCCGTGCCGTTGCCGACCACCGGCAGCCAGTTGAGCCAGTAGGAGAAGAGGAGCACCATCACGATGGCGAGGACGAAATTCGGCACCGCGTAGCCGAGGAAGGCCACGACCATCACCGCGCTGCCGATCCAGCTCTTGCGCCAGATGGCCGCCGCGATGCCCAGCGGGATCGACACCAGAACGGTCAGGCCCACCGCGGACAGCAGCAGTTGCGTCGAGGGCCAGATGCGCTCCAGCACCATTTCAGACACCGGCCGCCTTTCGATGAAGGACAGGCCGAACTGGCCATCGGTGAAGGCCCGCAGGAAGGCGAGGTACTGGGACCAGATCGGCCGGTCCAGTTCGTAGTATTTGATGAGCAGATCGCGATCCTCGGTGGTCATCCCCTCGCCGATCACGAAGTCCACCGCGTTGCCCGACAGGCGGGTTGCGAAGAACACGATGGTCACGATCACGAAGAAGGTCAGGACCATGCGGATCAGGGTTCGCAGGGCGTAGCTCAACATGTGCAGGCTCCGGTCTTGGCTGGAAGGGAGGGCTCTTCGCCCGGGCGCGTCAGACGTATGAACTCGACCCCGACCGCCGCGGCGGCCGCGCCGTCGGTTTCGGCGGTGTCGCCGATGAAGACGGCCGCCCCGGCGGTGACGCCGGCGCGGCGCAGCGCCTCGCGCGGCAGATCGGGGGCCGGCTTGCCCAGGCTGGGCGCCCGGACCTGCGGCACCACCGCGGCCACCGCCGCCCACAGCGCCCCGGTCTCGGGCTGCGGCGTGCCGTCGGCGCCCGGATGGCTGGTATCGGGATTGGTCAGGGTGACGGGCACGCCGGCATGGGCGAAGGCGGCGATGCGGGCGATGTCGGAAAAGCTCAGCGAGGGGTCGCGCGCCAGCACCACCGCCTCGGGCCGCGCGCGGTCGGGGCGCAGACCCAGCGCGCGCGAGAGATCCTGAAGCGGCTCGGCCGCATAGAGCGCGACCCGCGCCCCGGGGCGTGCCGCCTGCAGCGCGCGCAGCGTCATCTCGCCGGCCAGCAGGATCCGTTCGGGCGGCAGGGCCAGGCCCAGGGCCGCCAGCCGGGCCGACAGGCTCTGCGCGGTGTCAGAGGAATTGTTGGACACGATCCAAAGCCGCTCGCCGCAACGCGCGAAAAGCTCGGGCACGTCCGGCAGCACCGTTTCCCCGGAGATGAGACAGCCGTCCAGATCGGCCAGTATGGCGGCCCGGTCCGGCCAGGGACCGTCGAGGAAACGCTGCAATCGGACCGGTTGGTGCATGCCAATAACTCTCCGTTCGGGGAAACGCCCCGTCTGCGCCTTGCCGGCGCTGTCTTCGATGGTCTCTGGGTCGGCGCTGTGCCGGCTGTGAGAAGAGATATGGCGCCCGACTGTAACCGTACCGTTACAGGTGAAAGCATATGTTCCGGGGCATGAAGTCATCGGTTTCAGAATCGGCCACGGGCCTCTCGCTTTCGCGTTTGCGCGCGCTGACGGCGGTCGCCGAGGAAGGATCGTATTCCGCTGCGGCCCGTCGAATCGGGATTTCGCACACTGCGGTGGCCCAGCAGATCCGCGATCTGGAGCGGATCCACGACATCCACCTGTTCGATCGCCTGCGCGGGGTGCTGCGCCCCACGCCCGCCTGCCTGGAACTGTGCGACATCGGCAACCGCATGCAGCAGGCCGCGCGCGACGCCGCGCGCGTGCTGGCGCGTCGCGGTCCGTCGGGCAAGCACCGGCTGCGGGTCGGTCTGGGGAACTCGATGCCGGGGATCGCCATCGTCGGACATGTGCTGAAACTGCACCCGACGCTGACGGTGTCGGTCGAAAGTGGCTCGCATCAGGACATCATGGCGGCGGTGTCCCGGCGCGAGGTCGATGTCGCCGTCCTGCCCGACCTGCCCGCCGACCCGCGCTTTCGGCGCGCGCCCGTCCTGTCGCAAGAGGTGGTCGCGATCGTCTCGCCCGAAAGCCCGATGGCGGAATGCAGCGACGTGACGCTGGAGCATCTGGCGCAGAACCCGCTGGTGTTCCGCTCCCCTGGGTCGTCGACCCAGAAGATCGTGGACCGCGGCTTCCGCCAGGCGGGCCTCGAGCCCGAGCCGCGGCTGACAGCGGATACCCGGGACGCCGTCTATGAGGCGGTCGCTCTCGGAATCGGGGTCGGGTTCATGTGGCGCTTCGGAACCTACCGTTCGGATATCGTGCGCCGTGTGCCGGTCCCGGAATTTCGTTCGACCGTGGACGAGGTGGTGTTCGCCCTTGCCGATGAACGGAACCCGCTCGTCGATCTGTTCTTCAACGTTGCCGGGCAGTTCCGGCCGGAGGCGATGATGCGGGGTTGATATCTCCCCGGCCCCGGGGCCGGGCGAATTGCCTGTTCAACCGAGCAATGATCCCCCCGCCACGACCAGGGCCGAGGGAAACGAGGTGCTCCCGACCGTGGCGCGGCCGTTGCCTGACGATACGGGCGCCGCAACCGAGCTTCGGTTTTCCCACGGCTGTCCGCTGGCGGGCGAACTGCGCACGACGGTCAACCTGCTGCCCGAGGGTGACGCCTTTCCGACCTGTTCCCTGAGCCCTGGCCGTGACGACCAGAGCTTGGGCGGCAGCGCCGGAATTCTCGGCGTTCCGCGGCGCTCGTCCCGATCGGCGCGCTGACGAATATCCCTTTCATCTCCTGACATTCAGCCATTGCTTCGCCAACCATCCGCGGCGCCGCGTCGGCGTCGTCCGGCTGTTCGGGGGACGGGGAAAATGGGGGCGGCCCGAAAAACGCCGCGGCTGACAGAGCATCGGTCCGCTGGGGCGGCGAAGGCCCGCTTCCTGCCGCGCTATCCCGCTCCGAAACGACGAAAGGCCGCCCGAAGGCGGCCCTATCATACACTCCTCATCCGGTGAGGAGAAATTGGAGCGGGCGATGAGATTCGAACTCACGACCCTTACCTTGGCAAGGTAATGCTCTACCCCTGAGCTACGCCCGCATCCGTTGGGTGAGCGGTGATCTACCCAAGCCCGCCGCCCCCTGCAAGAGGAAAGTCACCCCTCGGCGCGAATTTTTGCCGCCGCCCGTCGCTTGGCCCGCACCAGGTTCAGCGCCTCGACCGCGCCGGCGAACACCATCGCCGCGTAGATGAAGCCGCGCTCGACGTGGAAATGCAGGCCATCGGCCATCAGCGCCATGCCCACCATCACCAGGAAGGCCAGCGCCAGCATCTTTGTCGAGGGGTGCGCCTCGACGAAATCGGCGATCGGCTGGGCGGCCACCATCATCACCACAATCGCCACCACCACGGCGGCGACCATCACCTCCAGATGGTCGGCGATGCCCACTGCGGTGATCACGCTGTCGAGCGAGAACACCAGGTCCAGCATCATGATCTGCACGATCACCGCGGCAAAACCGGCACGCACGGCGCCGCCCTCGTGATGGGTGCCGTCCTCGACCTCGTCGAAGATCTCGGTCGAGGCCTTCCAGATCAGGAACAGGCCGCCGGCCAGCAGGATCAGGTCGCGCCAGGAGATGCCGAAGTCCGCGACGGTGACGAAGGGTTCGGACAGGGTCACGATCCAGGCGATCGAGAACAGCAGCGCCACGCGCAGCGCCAGGGCGCCGATCAGCCCGATGAACCGGGCCCTCCCGCGTTGCTCCTCGGGCAGTTTCGAGGCGGCGATCGAGAGGAAGATCACGTTGTCGACGCCCAGCACGATCTCCAGCACGGTCAGCGTCAGGAACGAGGCCCAGACGGCCGGGTCGGTCAGAAGTTCCAGCATGGTGTTCTCCTCAGAAAAACGGGCCGGCGTGGGCGGGGGCCGAGGGCTGCGCCGGGGCCTTCGCCGCCGATGCCGATTTGCTCCAGACCTAGCGGTCCTTGGCGGGCATTTCCAGCGGTCTTGAGACGGGCAGGGCCGCACGCCACTGTGTGACGCGCGGCCCCGGTCTCGTCTGCGGCGCGTTTACGCCTCGTATTCCACCAGCAGGTCCTTGGCGTCGATCTGGGCGCCGGGGGTGACGTGCACCGCCTTGATGACGGCGGCGCGTTCGGCGTGGATGCCGGTCTCCATCTTCATCGCCTCGATGGTCAGCAGCAGGTCGCCCTCGCTGACCTTCTGCCCGGCCACCACCGCGACGGTGGCGACCACGCCGGGCATCGGCGCGCCGAGATGGGCGGGGTTGCCCTGTTCGGCCTTGGGGCGGGCCGCGGTCTTGGCCTTGACCTTGCGGTCGGGCACGCGGATCACCCGGGGCTGGCCGTTGAGTTCGAAGAACAGCTTGGCCTCGCCCTCCTCGTTGGTTTCGCCCACCGCCTGCATGCGGATCTCCAGCGTCTTGCCGGGGTCGATCTCGGCGGTGATCTCCTCGCCCGCCTCCATGCCGTAGAAGAAGGCATGGGTGGGAAGCGTCCGCACCGGGCCGTAGATCTCGTGGCGCGCCATGTAGTCGGTGAAGACCTTGGGATACATCAGGTAGCCGTTCAGGTCCTCGTCATCGACCGGCTTGCCATCGAGCCTGGCCGAGGCTTCGGCGCGCGCGGCCTCCAGGTCCACCGGTTTCAGGTGCTTGCCGGGGCGTTCCAGGTTGGGCTTCTCGTCCTTCAGCACCTTCCTGACGATCTTCTCGGGGAAGCCGCCCGGCGGCTGGCCGAGATTGCCGCGCATCATGTCGATGACGCTGTCGGGGAAGGCGACCTCGATTTCCGGGTCCTCGACCTGTTCGCGGGTCAGGCCCTGGCTGACCATCATCAGCGCCATGTCGCCCACCACCTTGGAACTCGGCGTCACCTTCACGATGTCCCCGAACATCCGGTTGACGTCGGCATAGGTCTGGGCGACCTCGTGCCAGCGCTCCTCCAGCCCCAGGGAACGCGCCTGCGCCTTGAGGTTGGTGAACTGCCCGCCCGGCATCTCGTGCAGGTAGACCTCGGAGGCGGGCGCCTTCAGCCCGGCCTCGAAGGCCGCGTATTGGGCGCGCACCGCCTCCCAGTAGTCCGAGATCTGGCGCACCGCGCCGATGTCGAGCCCGGTCTCGCGATCGGTGTTGCGCAGCGCCTCCACGATCGAGCCGAGGCAAGCCTGCGAGGTGCCGCCCGAGAAGGCGTCCATCGCCGCATCCACCGCATCCACCCCCGCCTCGCTGGCCGCCAGGATCGTGGCGCCCGCGATGCCGCTGGTGTCGTGGGTGTGGAAATGGATGGGCAGGCCCACCTCTTCCTTCAGCGCGCGGATCAGCGCGGTGGCGGCCGCGGGCTTCAGCAGGCCGGCCATGTCCTTCAGCCCCAGCACATGGGCGCCGGCGGCCTCCAGTTCCCTGGCCATGCCGACATAGTATTTCAGGTCATACTTGGCGCGGTCGGGGTCGAGGATGTCGCCGGTGTAGCAGATCGCGCCCTCGCAGACGCGGCCGGTCTCGATCACCGCGTCCATGGCGACGCGCATGTTCTCGACCCAGTTCAGGCTGTCGAAGACGCGGAACACGTCCACCCCGGTCTCGGCGGCCTGACGCACGAAGCTCTGCACCACGTTGTCGGGATAGTTGGTGTAGCCCACGCCGTTCGAGGCGCGCAGCAGCATCTGGGTCAGCAGGTTGGGCATGGCGGCGCGGAGGTCGCGCAACCGCTGCCAGGGGCATTCCTGAAGGAAGCGATAGGCCACGTCGAAGGTCGCCCCGCCCCAGCATTCGACGGAGAAGAGCTGCGAGAGGTTGGCGGCATAGCTTGGCGCCACCTTGATCATGTCGATCGAGCGCATCCTTGTCGCGAGCAAGCTCTGGTGCCCGTCGCGCATGGTGGTGTCGGTCAGCAGAAGCTGTTTCTGATCCTTCATCCACGCCGCAAGCCCCTCGGCACCCTTCTGGTCGAGGACCTGCTTGCTGCCCGCGGGGGGTGTTTCGACCCGGGGCCTCGGCGCGCGCGGCGGCCTGGCCTGGGCCGCGGGCCTCGGGCGGCCCTCAGTCTCGGGGTGCCCGTTCACCGTGATGTCGGCGATATAGGTCAGGATCTTGGTCGCCCGGTCCTGGCGCGGCGCGAACTGGAACAGCTCGGGCGTCTGGTCGATGAACTTGGTGTGATACTCGTTGTTGAGGAACTTGGGATGTTTCAGCAGGTTCTCGACGAAGGCGATGTTGGTGGCCACGCCGCGGATGCGGAACTCGCGCAGGGCGCGGTCCATCCGCGCGATGGCGGCCTCGGGGGTGGGCGCCCAGGCGGTGACCTTTTCCAGCAGGCTGTCGTAATAGCGGGTGATCACCGCGCCCGAATAGGCGGTGCCGCCATCGAGCCGGATACCCATCCCCGTGGCCCCGCGATAGGCGGTGATGCGGCCGTAATCGGGGATGAAGTTGTTCAGCGGATCCTCGGTGGTGATCCGGCATTGCAGCGCGTGGCCGCGCAGCTCCACGTCATATTGCGTGGCAACGCCGGTGGCCTCGACCAGGCTCTTGCCCTCGGCGATCAGGATCTGGGCGCGCACGATGTCGATGCCGGTGACCTCCTCGGTCACGGTGTGCTCGACCTGGATGCGGGGGTTCACCTCGATGAAGTAGAACTCGCCCGTGTCCATATCCATCAGGAACTCGACGGTGCCGGCGCATTCGTAATGCACATGCTCGCAGATCTTCTTGCCGAGATTGCACAGCCGCTCGCGCTGCGCCTCGGAGAGGTAGGGGGCAGGGGCCCGCTCCACCACCTTCTGGTTGCGCCGCTGGACCGAGCAGTCCCGCTCCCACAGGTGGTAGATATGCCCATGCGTGTCGCCGAGGATCTGCACCTCCACATGGCGGGCGCGCTGGATCATCTTTTCCAGATAGCCCTCGCCGTTTCCGAAGGCGGCCTCGGCCTCGCGCCGGCCCTCGCGGACCTTCTCCTCCAGCTCGGCCTCGCTCAGGATCGGGCGCATGCCGCGCCCGCCGCCGCCCCAGCTGGCCTTGAGCATCAGGGGATAGCCGATTTCGGCGGCCTGCCTGCGGATCTCGTCCATGTCGTCGCCCAGAACCTCGGTCGCGGGGATCACCGGCACGCCGGCCTCGATCGCAACCTTGCGCGCGCTGGCCTTGTCGCCGAGCCGCCGCATGGTCTCGGCGCGCGGGCCGATGAAGGTCAGGCCGGCGGCCTCGCAGGCCTCGACGAACGCGGGATTCTCGGACAGCAGGCCATAGCCCGGATGCACCGCGTCGGCGCCGCATTCGCGCGCCACCCGGATGATCTCGGGGATGCTGAGATAGGCCGCCACCGGGCCCAGCCCCTCGCCGATCTGGTAGGCCTCGTCCGCCTTGAAGCGGTGCAGGCCCAGCTTGTCCTCCTCGGCGTAGACGGCGACCGTGCGCTTGCCCAGCTCATTCGCTGCGCGCATCACGCGGATCGCGATCTCGCCCCGGTTGGCGATCAGGATTTTCTTGAAGTCACTCATGGGCGGGCCCTTTCGCATGGGTCTGTCCGGCGCGCCTCCCCGGCGCGACATGATGCGGAATGGGTATGGGATGCTGCGCTGCAGCGCAATA
Organism: Actibacterium sp. MT2.3-13A; assembly: GCF_018139985.1. Taxonomy (GTDB): domain Bacteria; phylum Pseudomonadota; class Alphaproteobacteria; order Rhodobacterales; family Rhodobacteraceae; genus JAGSOU01. The sequence goes on from NZ_JAGSOU010000003.1 coordinate 227,472, forward strand.
CCCGCGACGACGTAATATGAAGCTTTTGTGACAGACCGCCGATTTCCGGCACCCGGGCAGGAACATTGTGCGAACAATTCTTTAACTCCGTCGCGAAGCGGTTTAGATTGCCGCCATGAGCAGATTTGACGAAGACGACGCCTTCGAAGCGGGGGCGAAACTGTCGCTGGCCGCGCGCGCCATGGCCGCGCGCCCGGCGCCTTATCTCGATGACCTGAACCCCGCGCAGCGCGAGGCGGTGGAGGCGCTGGACGGGCCTGTGCTGATGCTGGCGGGCGCCGGCACCGGCAAGACCAAGGCCCTGACAACCCGCATCGCGCATCTGCTGAACACCGGCCGGGCGCGGCCCAATGAGATCCTCGCCGTGACCTTCACCAACAAGGCCGCGCGCGAGATGAAGGAGCGCGTCGCACGCCTGCTGGGGCAGTCGGTGGAGGGGATGCCCTGGCTGGGCACCTTCCACGCGGTCTGCGTGAAGCTGTTGCGCCGGCACGCCGAACTGGTGGGGCTGAAATCGAATTTCACGATTCTCGACACCGACGACCAGATCCGCCTGCTCAAGCAGTTGATCGTGGCCGCCAACATGGACGAGAAACGCTGGCCCGCGCGCCAACTCGCCGGTCTCATCGACCACTGGAAGAACCGCGCCTGGACGCCGGAAAGCGTGCCCGCCGCCGAGGCCGCCGCCTTCAACAACCGCGGCACCGAGCTCTACGCCGCCTATCAGGAGCGCCTGCGCACCCTGAACGCGGTCGATTTCGGCGATCTGCTGCTGCACATGGTCACGATTTTTCAGCGCCACGACGACCTGCTGAAGCAGTATCAGCGCTGGTTCCGCTATATCCTGGTGGACGAATACCAGGACACCAACGTCGCCCAATACCTGTGGCTGCGGCTGCTGGCGGGCGGGCATCACAATATCTGCTGCGTGGGCGATGACGACCAGTCGATCTATGGCTGGCGCGGCGCCGAGGTCGGCAACATCCTGCGCTTCGAGAAGGACTTTCCGGGCGCCAAGGTGGTGCGGCTGGAGCAGAATTACCGCTCCACCCCGCATATCCTGGCCGCGGCCTCGGGCGTGATCGACGCCAACCAGGGGCGGTTGGGCAAGACCCTGTGGACCGACGCCCAGGACGGCGAGAAGGTCCGCCTGATCGGTCACTGGGACGGCGAGGAGGAGGCGCGCTGGATCGGCGAGGAGGTCGAGGCGATGCAGCGCGGCACCCGCGGGATGCGCCCCTTCACGCTGGACGAGATGGCGATCCTGGTGCGCGCCAGCCACCAGATGCGCGCCTTCGAGGACCGTTTCCTGACCATCGGGCTGCCCTACCGCGTGATCGGCGGCCCGCGATTCTACGAGCGGATGGAGATCCGTGACGCGATGGCCTATTTCCGCGTGGCCACCAGCCCCGACGACGACCTCGCATTCGAGCGGATCGTGAACACGCCCAAGCGCGGCGTCGGCGACAAGGCGCTGCAGACCATCCAGCGCACGGCGCGCGCCAATGGCGTGTCGCTGCTGGAGGGGGCGCGGCTGCTGATCGACGCGGGCGAGATCAAGGGCAAGGCGCGGGGTGCGCTGGCGGCGCTGATCCAGGGGTTCGACCGCTGGCACCGCGCCGCGGTCGCCGGCGCCAACCATATCGAGCTGGCCGAGCAGATCCTCGACGAATCCGGCTATACCGAGATGTGGGTGAACGACAAGACGCCCGAGGCGCCGGGGCGGCTGGAGAACCTCAAGGAACTGGTCAAGGCGCTGGAGCAGTTCGAGAACCTGCAGGGTTTCCTCGAACATGTCGCGCTGATCATGGACAACGAGACCGACGAGGGCGGCCCGAAGATTTCCATCATGACGCTGCATGCCGCCAAGGGGCTGGAGTTTCCCGCCGTCTTCCTGCCGGGCTGGGAGGACGGGCTGTTCCCGTCGCAGCGGGCGATGGACGAGACCGGCCTGAAGGGCCTGGAGGAGGAGCGGCGGCTCGCCTATGTCGGCATCACCCGCGCCGAGGAACTGTGCACGATCTCCTTTGCTGCCAACCGCCGGGTCTATGGCCAGTGGCAATCGGCGCTGCCCTCGCGGTTCATCGACGAACTGCCCGAAAGCCATGTCGAGGTGCTGACGCCGCCGGGCCTCTATGGCGGGGGCTACGGCGCGGCGGCGGCGCCGTCGGGCGCGGGGATCGAGGACCGCGCGGCCAGCGCCAATGTCTACAACTCGCCGGGCTGGAAGCGGATGCAGGCACGCAGCACCGCGCGCCCGATGAGCCAGCCGCGCGAGAGCCGCGCGATGGTGATCGACGCCGAGGCGATCTCGTCCTTCACGGCCGGAGACCGGGTGTTCCACCAGAAATTCGGCTACGGCACGGTGATGGGGGTCGAGGGCGAGAAACTGGACGTCGAGTTCGACAAGGCGGGTGCCAAGAAGGTGGTCGCGCGTTTCATCGTCTCTGCCGCCCAGGCCGACGACGTGCCGTTCTGAGCGGGAACGCCTTTTCCGCGAAAAGCGATCGAGATTTCGCATGAATTTCCGGTGCGGCGGCGGCGCGTCGCCCGCGCCATCCGGCCCCAACCCGTAGAAAGGCGCCTGCGGGCGCTACCCCTGTTCGGCGCGATCTTTGCCCGGCCGGTGGCCTCTGGCTGCGCGCGCGATCCCCGAAAACAAAAAAAACGGCGACGCCAGGGAGGAGGAGGGCGCCGCCGTTCTTGTCAGCGCCGGACCTCAGGGAGGAGGAGGAGGCCGGGCGCATCTCGGGTGAAACTCAATCGAGTTCCGAATAAGGGGGCGGCGGCGCAGGGAGGAGGAGAGCGCCGCCGCTCATTACAGAAAACCCAGGGAGGAGGAGGGGTTTCCTGATCTCTTGTATCTCGTCTCAGGCGCCGTAGGCGGCCTCGTAGGCCACGCGGCGCACCATCGAGCGGTGGAGGCCGAGGTCGGCCAGTTCACGCGCGCTCAGCGTGTTCAGTTCGCGCACGGTCTGGCGATACATGCGCCGGCGCGCCAGTTTCTCCTGGATCTCGCGGAAGCCAGCCCGCAGCCATTCGGTGATGCTGAGCTGTGCGACTTCGATGTGCTGTGCATGTGCCATGGTTCAAACCTCGGATCGTCGTATTCGGTTAAGCGGGTGTTGCCCGCGGCGTTGAGGTGAAAATAGCCCAATGCTGCGGATGCACAATGGTTTGCGTCATCAATGCCGCCATGCAGAAAATGCATAAGTGATGCTGACGTATTTTTCGGATGCCCGTTTGCTGTGCGGACCGCCGGGGGCTGCATGGCCCGGTGCCCGGAAAATCGGCGCGGCGTGGATCTTGCCCCCTCCGGGGCGGGCGGCCATATCGGGTGTGAAGCAACCGGAGAGCCTGACATGCCCGTGACCCGCGAGACGATTCTGGACAGCCTGGCGCGGCTGGCACTGCCCGATGGCGGCGACCTTGTCTCGCGCGACATGGTGCGCGCGCTGAGCGTCGAGGGCGGCGCGGTGCGCTTCGTGCTGGAGGCCGAGAGCCCAGACATGGCCGCCCGGATGGAGCCGCTGCGCCGGGCCGCCGAAGAGGCGGTGCGCGCGCTGCCGGGGGTGGAAAGCGTCTCGGTGGTCCTGACCGCACACGGGCCGGCGGCGCAGGCATCCGCGCCGGGGCTCAAGATCGGCCGCCATGCCGCGCCCGGCGGCGTGACCCGCCCCGAGGGGGTCGACCGCATCCTGGCGGTGGCCTCGGGCAAGGGCGGCGTCGGAAAATCCACCGTCGCCTCGAACCTCGCCGTGGCGCTGGCCCGGCAGGGGCGGCGGGTGGGGCTGCTGGATGCCGATATCTACGGCCCTTCGCTGCCGCGCATGATGGGGGTGTCCGGCCGTCCGGCCTCGCCCGACGGCAAGACGATCCTTCCGCCCAGGGCGCATGGGGTCACGCTGATGTCGATCGGCCTGATGGTCGATCCCGCGCAGGCGGTGGTCTGGCGCGGGCCGATGCTGATGGGGGCGCTGCAGCAGATGCTGGGGCAGGTGCAATGGGGCGCGCTGGACGTGCTGATCGTCGATCTGCCGCCGGGCACGGGTGACGTGCAGCTGACGCTGTGCCAGCGCGCGGCGCTGACCGGGGCGCTGGTGGTCTCCACCCCGCAGGACGTGGCGCTGCTCGACGCGCTGAAGGCGATCGACATGTTCGAGCGCCTCAAGACCCCGGTGCTGGGGCTGATCGAGAACATGTCGTCCTTTTACTGCCCGCATTGCGGCGGCGAGAGCCATATCTTCGGCCATGGCGGCGTGCGCGCCGAGGCTGGACGGCTGGGCTTGCCCTTCCTGGGCGAGTTGCCGCTGGCGCTGGAGGTGCGCGAGGCGGGCGATGCAGGCCGGCCGGTGGCGCTGGGCGAGGGGCCTGTGGCCGAGGCCTATGCCGCGCTGGCGCGCGGGCTGGTGGCGGGCGGCATGGCCTGAACCGGCGGGACCGCGGCGCGCCGCGTCGTTGTCGAGGGCATGAGGGGGCTTTGCCCCCTCACACTCCCCCAGGATATTTCTGCCAGAAGAAACATGGGGCGGGGCGCCTGGGTGGTCCGAGCGCTTATGGGAAATGGTGGGAACGATTTGCGCCGGCGCCCGTTCCGCGTGGCGGTGCGCGAATCACTTTGGCGCCCCGCGCCTTCTGAAGGGCGGTTTCGCGGCGTTTTCAGAGACGCGGAGGGGCTGGTTCCCGGTTCGCAAGTGGGAATTTTGGGAAATCGCGGGATTTTCTTCTCCCGGTGATTTCTCGCTACATGTTGTGTGTGCGATTCGATGTTCTGCCAGATGATCCGCCCACCGGGGGTCAGATGCTCACAAGATGTTGTTTTTCATGGAGCTGTGTAGCAGAACTTGGTGTTAATTCCCGTAGATGGCTATTGATTTCCATGAATTCCCGTGGCACCTTGAGTTCATCGGATGAAGACGGGCTCAACAAGGGGCGAAAAAGAACCCCGAAGGCACCTGAGGCAGGTTTCATACACGGCACCCGCTTTCTCCGAACCAAAAGATCCGACGCGCACGCGAGCAGACATCCCCCCAGGTGGCACGCGCAGTTGGACACACCCAGTGATGGGACGAGGGCGGCGGATTGGGCAGTGGCAGCAGCTCAGTCCGCCGTTTTCGTACCGGCCGGGGCAACAAGGAATGAGGGAGCGTCGGGACGGTGGCGCGCAGGTTCAGAGGCGAATACACCTTCAAGGTGGACGGTAAGGGCAGGGTGTCGATCCCGGCCCTGTTTCGCCGTGTGCTGGAGGCCGGCGACGACGCCTGGGTCGACGGCAAGCGCCCCGAACTGGTTATCGTCTACGGTGACCGGACGCAGAACTACCTCGAAGTTTACACCATGCGCGCGATCGGCGCGCTTGAGGACAAGATCGCCCGTCTTCCCAGCGGCGCGCTCAAGCGCAAGTTGACCAAGCGCATCAGTGGCTTGTCGCACCAGACCGAGGTCGATCCCGACGGCCGGCTGGTGATCCCGCAGCGCCTGCGCGAGAAGATCGGCCTCGACAAGGAGGCCTATTTCATCGCCACCGGCGACACTTTCCAGGTCTGGAACCCCGACACCTATGCCGAGATCGAGGCCGAGGAGGACGAGGCGCTGGGCGATGACCTGCCCGAGGACATCGACCTGATGGATGCGCTCGACCTGACGCTTTCGCGCTTGGGGGAGGGCTGAGCATGGCCGCGGCCGCTTCGCCCTCCGACGACCGTCCGCACATCCCCGTTCTGCTGCGCCCGCTGCTGGCGGCGGTGGCGCCGGTGCGGGGGCTGTGGCTTGACGGCACCTTCGGTGCGGGCGGCTACGCCCGCGGGCTGCTGGAGGCCGGGGCGGAGCGCGTGATCGGCGTTGACCGCGATCCGGCGGTGTTCGAAATGGCGCGGGACTGGGCGGCCGCCTACGGCGACCGGCTGGTGCTGGTCGAGGGCACGTTTTCGCGGCTCGACACCTATAGCGACGAGCCGCTCGACGGGGTGGTGCTGGATCTCGGCGTCAGCTCCATGCAGATCGACCAGGCCGAGCGCGGCTTTTCCTTCATGCAGGAGGGGCCGCTCGACATGCGGATGAGCCAGTCCGGGCCCTCGGCCGCCGATCTGGTGAACACGGCCGATGAAGAAGACCTGGCCGATATCCTCTATCATTACGGCGAGGAACGCGCCTCGCGCCGCATCGCGCGGGCCATCGTTGCGGCGCGCAAGATCCGGCCCTTCGAGACCACCGCCCAGCTGGTCGCGGTGATCGAGCGCTGCCTGCCGCGCCCCAAGCCCGGACAGAGCCATCCGGCGACCCGCAGCTTCCAGGCGATCCGCATCGCGGTGAACGACGAGCTGGGCGAGCTGGTGGCCGGCCTGATCGCCGCCGAACGGGCGCTGAAGCCGGGCGGAAAGCTGGCCGTGGTCACCTTCCATTCCATCGAGGACCGGATCGTGAAGCGCTTCCTTCAGGCGCGTTCCGGCGGGGGCGGGCGGGGCAGCCGCTACGCGCCCGAGATCGAACAGGAAGAACCGCAGTTCCGGCTGCTCAGCCGCCGCGCCATCGGCCCGGACGACCGGGAGCTTGAGGAAAACCCCCGCGCGCGCAGCGCCAAGCTGCGCGTGGCCGAACGGACGCAGGCGCCCAGCGGCGAGCCCGACCGCGCCGCGCTGGGCCTGCCCGCCTTGATGACAGGGAGGAAACGCTGATGCGCACGGTGCTTTACGTTCTGTCGGCGCTGGCGGTGATGGGGCTGGCCTACTGGGCCTACAACCAGAATTACCGCACCCACGAGGCGCTGAAGGAAACCCAGAGGCTGCAGGCCGAGATCGGGCGGATGCGCGAGAGCCTCGGGGTGCTGCGCGCCGAATGGGCCTATCTCAACCGCCCCGACCGCCTGCGCGAACTGGCCGATCTGAACTTCGACCGTCTGGGGCTGCTGCCGCTGCACCCCGACCAGTTCGGCGAGATCAGCAAGGTTTCCTACCCGGCGCCCGAATTGCCGGCGATCCTGAGTTCCGTCGAAGTGGTTGGTGAACGGGAGGAAAACCCATGATCCGCACGCCCCTGCGCCCGCTGGCGCGCATCCTCGAGGCACGCGCCCGCGGCGAAAACCCCGACGCGATCGAGCGCGAGAACCTGCGCCTGCGCCATGAACAGATGCGCGACCAGGCCCGGCTGCGCGCCGAGGGGCGCCTGCTGGTGCTGGGCGTGGCCTTCTTCTGCGCCTTCGTGACGGTGGGCGCGCGCATGGGGCTTCTGGCGGCGGCCGAGCCGCACGAACCCAGCGCCGCCGCCTCCAGCGCGCCGATCGTGGCGCAGCGCGCCGATATCGTCGACCGGCAGGGCCGGATCCTGGCCACCAACATGGCCACGCATTCGCTTTACGCCCAGCCGCAGCAGATGATCGACAAGGAGCGCGCGGCGCGCGAACTCGCGCGGATCTTCCCCGATCTCGACGAGGAGGAGTTGCTCAAGGATTTTACCGGCACCCGCAAGTTCCTGTGGATCCGCAAGAAAATCAGTCCCGAGCAAAAGCAGCTGGTGCATGACATCGGCGATCCCGGCCTGCTGTTCGGCCCACGCGAGATGCGGCTTTACCCGAACGGTAAGCTGGCGGCCCATATCCTGGGCGGGGCCAGCTTCGGCCGCGAGGGCGTGCATTCGGCCGAGGTGATCGGCGTCGCGGGCGTCGAAAAGGCCTTCGACGGCTACCTGCGCGACCCCGCCAATGGCGGCCAGCCGCTGCGCCTGTCGCTGGACCTGACCCTCCAGGCCGCGGTCGAGCGCGTGCTCTACGGCGGCATGAAGCTGATGAACGCCAAGGGCGCGGCCGCCGTGCTGATGAAGGCCGAAACCGGCGAGATCGTGGCGATGGCCTCGCTGCCCGATTTCGACCCCAACGACCGCCCCGCGCCGCGTCCCGGCACTCAGGCCGAGGACAGCCCGCTGTTCAACCGGGCGGTGCAGGGGGTCTACGAGCTGGGCTCGACCTTCAAGATATTCACCGCCGCGCAGGCGATGCAACTGGGCCTGGTGGGCCCCGACACGCTGGTCGACGCCAATGCGCCCATGCGCTGGGGAAAGCACCGGATCAACGAGTTCCGGAACAAGAACTACGGCCCCAAGCTGTCGGTCACCGACGTGATCGTGAAATCCTCCAACGTCGGCACGGCCAACATGGCGCTGGAGATCGGCAAGGAGCGTCAGCAGGCGTTCTTCCGCAGCCTCGGGCTGTTCGATCCGACCCCGGTCGAGCTGGTCGAGGCCCCCACCGGCAAGCCGCTCCTGCCCGCGCATTGGGGCGACATCCACACCATCACCGCCTCCTACGGTCACGGCATCTCGGCCAGCCCGCTGCACCTGGCCACGGCCTATGCCTCGGTGCTGAACGGCGGCAAGCGGGTGCAGCCGACGCTTCTGGCCGGCGGCCGCCCCGAGACCGGCGAGCGCGTGGTCTCCGAAGAGATCTCGGCCGCCGCCCGCACCATGCTGCGCGCGGTGGTGACCCACGGCACCGCCACCTTCGGCGAGGTCGAGGGCTACCGCGTGGGCGGCAAGACCGGCACCGCCGACAAGCCCAACCCGCGGGGCGGCTATTACGAGGACAAGGTGATCACGACCTTCGCCAGCGTCTTCCCCACCGACGATCCGCAATATATCCTCGTCGTCACGCTCGACGAGCCCGAGGACCGCTCCGGCGCCGAGCCGCGCCGCACCGCCGGCTGGACCGCCGTGCCGGTGGCCGCCGAGATCATCCGCCGCGCCGCTCCCCTGCTGGGTCTGCGGCCGGAGATTGCACCCACCCCGGACTTCGCGCTAACACTCGCCTCGCACTGAACGCCACGGGGGCAGAAATGACGGGTCGGGCAACAGCGAAATCACTGGCAGAGCTGGGCCTGACCGCCCAGGGCGGGCGCGAGGCGCGCGTCACCGGGCTGTCGGTGGACAGCCGTCAGGTGAAGCCCGGCCACCTCTTCGCGGCCCTGCCCGGGACCCGGGTGCACGGCGGCACGTTCATCCAATACGCGCTGCGGATGGGGGCGGGGGCGATCCTGACCGATGCCGAGGGCGCGCGGATCGCGCGCGCCGACCTGGCGGCCTCCGGCGCCGCGCTGATCGTCGCCGAGGATCCGCGCCAGGCGCTGGCCTACACCGCCGCCCTGTGGTTCGGCGCCCAGCCCGGCGTGGTGGTGGCGGTCACGGGCACCAACGGCAAGACCTCGGTCGCCAGTTTCACCCGCCAGATCTGGGAGTTGCTGGGCCACAAGGCCGCCAACATGGGCACCACCGGGGTCGAGGGCGCCTATGCCGCGCCGATGACCCACACCACGCCCGAGCCGATCACCCTGCATCGCCTCCTGGCCGAGATGGCCGAGGCCGGCGTCACCCATGCCGCGATGGAGGCGTCGTCGCACGGGCTGGCGCAGCGCCGGCTGGACGGCGTCCAGCTGACCGCGGCGGCCTTCACCAATTTCACGCAGGACCACCTCGACTACCACGCCAGCTTTGACGAGTATTTCGCGGCAAAGGCCGGGCTTTTCGCCCGCGTCCTACCCGAGGACGGGACCGCGGTGATCAATCTCGACGACCCGCGCGGGGCCGAGATGGCAGGGATCGCCCGTGCCCGCGGCCAGCGCCTGATCACGGTCGGCCGGGCCGAGGGCGCCGACCTGCGCCTGCGGGCGCAGCGCTTCGACGCCACCGGGCAGGAGTTGCGCTTCGACTGGCAGGGCAAGACGCATCACGCGCGGCTGTCGCTGATCGGCGGCTTCCAGGCCGAGAACGTGCTGGCCGCCGCGGGCCTTGTCATCGCCTGCGGCGAGGCGCCCGGCCATGTCTTCGACACGCTGCCCGAGCTGACCACCGTCCGCGGGCGGATGCAGCTGGCCGCCACCCGCGACAACGGCGCGGCCGTCTTCGTCGATTACGCCCACACGCCCGATGCGCTGGAAACCGCGCTCACCGCGCTGCGCCCGCATGTGATGGGGCGGCTGGTGGTGGTCTTCGGCGCCGGTGGCGACCGCGACCGGGGCAAGCGCCCGCTGATGGGGCAGGCCGCCGCGGCGCACGCCGATGTGGCCTTCGTCACCGACGACAACCCCCGCTCCGAGGACCCCGCCGCGATCCGCGCCGAGGTGCTGGCCGGCTGCCCCGAGGCGAACGAGGTCGCCGACCGGGCCGAGGCCATCCTGCGCGGCGTCGATGCGCTGGGGCCGGGCGACGCGCTGCTGGTCGCCGGCAAGGGGCACGAGACCGGGCAGATCGTGGGCGACGACGTGTTCCCCTTCGACGACGTGGAACAGGCCAGCGTCGCCGTGGCCGCGCTGGACGGGAGGCTGTCATGACTGCGCTCTGGACTTCTGCCGATGCCGCCGCCGCCACGGGAGGGCGCGCGACGCGCGACTGGCAGGCGAGCGGCGTCTCCATCGACACCCGCACGCTGCGGCCGGGCGACCTGTTCGTGGCGCTGAAAGACGTGCGCGACGGCCATGACTTCGTGGCGCAGGCGCTGGAAAAGGGCGCCGCGGCCGCGCTGGTCTCGCGCATTCCCGATGGCGTGGCCGAGGACGCGCCGCTGCTGGTGGTCGCGGATGTGCTGAAGGCGCTGGAGGCGCTGGGCGTGGCGGCGCGGGCGCGGACGCAGGCCCGCGTCGTGGCTGTGACCGGATCGGTCGGCAAGACCTCGACCAAGGAGATGCTGCGCGCGGTGCTGTCGGGGCAGGGGAAAACCCATGCCGCCGAAGCCAGCTACAACAATCACTGGGGCGTGCCGCTGACGCTGGCGCGGATGCCGCGCGACACCGAATTTGCCGTGATCGAGATCGGCATGAACCACCCCGGCGAGATCGCGCCGCTGGCGCGGCTTGCCCGTCCGCATGTGGCGATGATCACCACCGTTGCGCCCGCGCATCTGGCGGCCTTCGAAGATCTGGCCGGCATCGCCCGCGAAAAGGCCAGCATCCTTGAGGGGCTGGTGCCGGGTGGGGCGGCGGTGCTGCAAGGCGACCTCGACGTCAGTTCGATCCTGATCGGAAAGGCCCGTGAGGCGGGCGCCAGGATCACCCTTTTCGGTGCCGGAAAGGAAAACGATTTCAGGCTTATGTCAGCCGATCTTAAGGATGGCGCCACGATTGTCCGGGCCGAGGCCGCGGGTCGGCCGCTGCTGTTCAAGATCCGCGCCGCGGGCCGGCATTTCGCGATGAACGCGCTGGGGGTGCTGGCGGTGGCCGACGCGCTGGGGCTGGACGCGGCGCTCGCGGCCTGCGACCTCGGCGAATGGCGCCCGCCCGCCGGGCGCGGCCAGCGCGAGAGGCTGGTGCTGGACGCCGTGGACGAGCGGCTGTCGATCGACCTGATCGACGACGCCTTCAACGCCAACCCGACCTCGATGGCCGCCGCGCTCGAGGTGCTGGCGGCGACGGTGCCCGCCGACGGGGTGGGGCGGATCGCCCACGGGCGGCGCATCGCCGTGCTCGGCGACATGCTGGAGCTGGGCGCGGGCGAGATCGCGCTGCACCGCGCCCTGGCCGGCGATCCCTCGCTGGCCAAGGTCGAGCTGGTGCATTGCGTGGGCCCGCGGATGCGGGCGGCCTATGACGCCCTGCCGCCGCGCCAGCGCGGCCAGTGGCACGAAACCGCCGAGGCCCTGGCGCGGCGGATCGGCTCGCTTGTGGACGCGGGCGATGTGGTGCTTGTGAAGGGCTCGAAGGGCAGCCGGGTCTCTCTTGTGGTTGACGCGCTGCGCAAACTGGGCCAAGCCGCGCCCACCGAGGACTGAGGACAAGAACGAATGCTCTACTGGTTGATCAAGTTTTCCGACGGCGGCGACGTGTTCAACCTGTTTCGCTACATCACTTTCCGGGCGGGCGGGGCGTTCTTCACGGCGTTGATCTTCGGTTTCATCTTCGGCCGCCCCCTGATCAACCTATTGCGGCGCAAGCAGAAAAAGGGTCAGCCCATCCGCGATGACGGCCCGCAGGGCCATTTCTCCAAGGCCGGCACGCCGACCATGGGCGGGTTGCTGATCCTCTCGGCGCTGCTGTTCTCGACCGTGCTCTGGGCGCGGACGGACAATGCCTATGTCTGGATCGTGCTGTTCGTGACGGTCTGTTTCGGGTTGATCGGCTTTGCCGACGACTACGCCAAGGTGTCGAAGAACAACACCAAGGGCGTCTCGGGCAAGCTGCGCATGGGGCTGGGGCTGCTGGTGGCGGGCTTCGCCGGCTACGCGGCCACCCAGGTGCATTCGGCCGAGCTGTCGGGCCAGCTGGCGTTGCCGGTGTTCAAGGACGTGCTGATCAACATGGGGGTGTTCTTCGTCCCCTTCGCGATGATCGTGATCGTGGGCGCGGCCAATGCGGTCAACCTGACCGATGGGCTGGACGGGCTGGCCATCATGCCGGTGATGATCGCGGCCGGAACGCTGGGCGTGATCGCCTATGTCGTCGGCAACTCCAACTTCTCCGAATATCTCGATGTCCATTATGTGCCCGGAACCGGAGAGATCCTGATCTTCACCGCCGCGCTGATCGGGGGCGGCCTGGGCTTCCTGTGGTACAACGCGCCGCCGGCGGCGGTGTTCATGGGCGACACCGGCAGCCTTGCCCTTGGGGGGGCGCTCGGGGCGATCGCGGTGGCCACCAAGCACGAGATCGTGCTGGCCATCGTTGGCGGGCTGTTCGTGGTCGAGGCGCTGAGCGTGATCATCCAGGTGCTCTATTTCAAGCGCACCGGAAAGCGGGTGTTCTTGATGGCGCCGATCCACCACCATTTCGAGAAGAAGGGCTGGGCCGAGCCGCAGATCGTGATCCGGTTCTGGATCATCAGCCTGATCCTGGCGCTGATCGGCCTCGCCACGCTGAAGCTGCGCTGAGGCGGGCTTCGGCGCATATCGATTCCACCCGCGTTTTCAGATGACCGCCCGACCCGCCGCTTGAGGGGCGGGCGCGGCCCTCTGTTCCGCGCTCGACGCCGCTTGCAATTCGGCGCGTGCCCGGTGCATCTTCGCGCCGACCAAAAGGAGGGCAGGCAATGATCCCCGTGCGTGGTTACAAGGGCGCCAAGGTCGCCGTTCTGGGGCTGGGCCGCTCGGGCCTGTCGGCGGCGCGCAGCCTGCGCGCGGGCGGGGCCGAGGCCCTGGTCTGGGACGATAACGCGGAGGCCCGCGCCCGCGCCGAGGCCGAGGGGTTCGCCGCCCATGACCTGACCCGCGAGGGCGCCTTCGCCGGCGTGGCCGCGCTGATCGTCAGCCCCGGCATCCCGCATCTCTATCCCGCGCCGAACCGGGTGGTGGCGGCGGCCTGGGCGGCCGGCGTGCCGGTGGACAACGACATCGGGCTGTTCTTCCGCTCGCTCGCGCTGGACGCGTGGGAAAATTACGACGTCCTGCCCAAGGTGATCGCGGTCACCGGATCGAACGGCAAATCCACCACCTCGGCGCTGATCCACCATGTGCTGAGCGACGCCGGCCGCGACAGCCAGCTGGCCGGCAATATCGGGCGCGGGGTGCTGGACATCGCCCCACCGGGCGACGGCGGCGTGGTCGTGCTGGAACTGTCGAGCTACCAGACGGAGCTTGCGCGCGCGCTGACCCCTGATGTGGCGGTCTTCACCAATCTGTCGCCCGATCACCTCGACCGGCACGGCGGCATGGGCGGCTATTTCGCGGCCAAGCGGCGGCTCTTCGCCGAGGGTGGCCCCGACCGCGCCGTCGTCGGCGTGGACGAGGACGAGGGGAAATTCCTGGCCAACCAGCTGTCGGAGGGGGCGGGCGACGACCGGGTGATCCGGATCTCGGCGGCCGGAAAGCTGTCGGGCTCCGGATGGTCGGTCTATGCGCGCAAGGGCTTCCTCGCGGAGTTCCGCAAGGGCCGGCAGGTGGGCGCGATCGACCTGCGCGCCATCGCCGGGCTGCCCGGCGCGCACAACCACCAGAACGCCTGCGCCGCCTATGCGGTGGCGCGCACGCTGGGCGTGTCGCCAAAGCAGATCGAGCGCGCCTTCCACGGTTTCGAGGGCCTGCCGCACCGCAGCCAGCGGGTGGCCGAGAGGGACGGCGTGGCCTATGTCAACGATTCCAAGGCCACCAATGCCGACAGCGCGGCCAAGGCGCTGGCGGCCTTCCCGCGCATCCGCTGGATCTGCGGCGGGCTGGAGAAGGACGGCGGCCTGGGCGCGCTGACGCCCTATCTGGGCAATGTGGTCAAGGCCTATGTCATCGGGCGCGAGGCGCGCGGTTTCGCGCTCAACCTCGGCGACACGCCGCATGAGATCAGCGAGACCATGGCGCGCGCGGTGCGCGCTGCGGTGGCGGAGGCGCAGCCCGGCGAGACCGTTCTGCTGGCCCCGGCGGCGGCGAGTTTCGACCAATACGACAATTTCGAGCAGCGCGGCGAGGATTTCATCGCCGAGGTGACGCGCGCGCTGCGGGCGTGACCGGGTTCAGCCGCGCCGCAGGGCGCGCGGCAGGGCAGGGCGCGGCCGGCGAGGGCGGCGGCGGGCGACGGCGCGCGCGGCGCCGTCGGATGCCTCCGGCGGGGATATTTGGGGCCAGAAGAAAAGGGTCCCTGCGCGCCCTTGCCCCGGCCGGCGCGATCCGCGTCGGCGGCGGCGCGGCGGGCGGCAGAAAATAATTTTCGTCGCGCGTGAAATACCCTCTTGCACCGACTCGGCCTTGGCCCTATCTGCCCGCGCACAGACGCCAACGCACGCGCCTCTGGCCGGGCCCTCAACGAGCCCCGCGTTTATGTAGCGACGGTAACGTCTCCCTTGGAAGTGAGCGGCCATATATGGCCGGGTCTATTGGAGATGACCATGAACGCTACGATCACCGACTTCGTCGGCCGCGCTGCCATTGCGCCTGCATCCCGCATCGAAACCTTCATCCGCAGCACCGTCTTCGACCGCCCGACGCTGGTTCTGGACCGCGAGGCGGTGGCCGGTCAGTACCGCGCGCTGAAGGCCGGGCTGGGGCGGGCGGCGATCCACTATGCCGTCAAGGCCAACCCGGCGCGCGAGATCATCGAGACGCTGATCGCTGAGGGCGCACATTTCGACGCCGCCTCGCGCGGCGAGATCGAGCTGTGCCTCGGCCTGGGCGCGGCGCCCGAGCATATCTCCTTCGGCAACACGGTGAAGCGCGCCAGCGACATCGCCTTCGCGCATCACGCCGGGATCACGCTGTTCGCGGCCGATGCCGAGGAGGAGCTGGAAAAGATCGCCGAGCATGCGCCCGGCGCCGAGGTCTACATCCGCCTGATCGTCGAGGCCTCGCAGGCCGACTGGCCGCTGACCCGCAAGTTCGGCTGCGCCCGCGACAAGGCGCTGTCGCTGCTGGCGCTGGCGCGCGAGCTGGGGCTGCGCCCGGTCGGCTTCTCCTTCCATGTCGGCAGCCAGACCCGGCGCGCCGAGATGTGGACGGCGACGCTGGACCAGGTGGCGGCGATCTGGCGCGCGGCGCAGGAGGCGGGCTTCGGCCTGACGCTGCTGAACATCGGCGGCGGTTTCCCGGCCTTCTACGGCGAGGCGGTGGATCACCCCACCAGCTATGCCGCGCGGGTGATGGAACTGGTCGCCGAGCGGTTTGGCGATGTGGCGCGCGTGATGGCCGAGCCCGGCCGCGGGCTGGTCGCCGAGGCGGGCATGATCGCCGCCGAAGTGCTTCTGGTGTCGAAGAAATCCGAGGATGACACCCATCGCTGGGTCTATCTCGACATCGGCAAGTTCTCGGGCCTGGCCGAGACCATGGACGAGGCGATCCGCTACCAGTTCGTGACCGACCGCGGGCACGAGCCGACGGGCGCCTGCATCCTGGCCGGTCCCTCCTGCGACAGCGCCGATGTGCTGTATGAGAAGCGCCCGGTGCAGCTGCCGGTGGGCCTGCGCGCCGGCGACCGTGTGATCATCCGCGCCTGCGGGGCCTATACGTCGAGCTACTCCTCGGTGGGCTTCAACGGCTTCCCGCCGCTCGACGTGGTGGTGATCTGAGACCGGGCCTTGCCCCGTCCTCTCCCCGTGGCTAGGCTGACCGGCCCGGGGGGAGGACCGCGATGCCCGATATCACGCAACAGGCCGCCGCGCATTGGGACGCGGCCTACGAGGGCCGCGCCGAGGAGGCGCTGACCTGGTTCCAGGCGCGTCCCGAGCCGTCGCTCGGGCTGATCGCGCGGCACGCGGGGCCGGGGGCGGCGGTGCTGGACGTGGGCGGTGGCGCCGCGCGGCTGGCCGATGCACTGCTGGAGGCGGGCCAGGCCGACGTGACGGTGCTGGACCTGTCGCAGGTGGCGCTGGCGGCGGCGCGGGCGCGGCTGGGCGCGCGGGCCGATGCGGCGCGCTGGATCCGCGCCGATGTCACCCGCTGGGCGCCACCGCGCGAATACGACCTGTGGCACGACCGGGCGGTGTTCCATTTCCTGACCGAGCAGGCCGATCGCGCGGCCTATGTCGCCACGCTGCTGCGCGCGCTCAGCCCCGGGGGCGTGGCCATCATCGCCACCTTCGCGCCGGACGGGCCCGAGGCATGCTCGGGCCTGCCGGTGCAGCGCTATTCCCCCGAGACCCTGACCGCGACGCTGGAGGCGCTGGCCCCCGGCGCCTTTGCGCGCATCGGTGCCGAGGCCCATGTCCACGAAACCCCGTCCGGGCGGCGGCAGAGCTTTCAGTTCAGCCTGTTTCGCCGCGCCGGACCCGCCTAAAGCGCTGGAAACGCGGCCTCATCCGGGGTAGACTGAGGCGCAGACCCGGAAAACGGGCGCGAACAGAGGCAGATCGAGGCGGTATCCGATGACCGAAATGGTGTATGGCACCGTGCCCATCCGGGCGGGTGAACCGATTCTTCCCCGCTGGTGGCGAACGGTCGACAAGCTGACCATGTCCTGCATCCTGATCCTGTTCGGGATCGGGCTGTTGCTGGGGCTGGCCGCGTCGCCGCCGTTGGCCTCGAAGAACGGGTTCCAGCCTTTCCACTATGTCGAGCGGCAGGCGATCTTCGGCGGGCTGGCCCTGTGCGTGATGCTGCTGACCTCGATGATGTCGCCCAACCTGGTGCGGCGGCTGGGGGTTGTGGGCTTTTTCGGCGCCTTCGTGGCGCTGGCGCTGCTGCCAGCGCTGGGCACCGATTTCGGCAAGGGCGCGGTGCGCTGGTATTCGCTGGGCTTCGCCTCGGTGCAGCCCTCGGAATTCCTGAAGCCCGGTTTCGTCATCCTCGCGGCCTGGCTGATGGCTGCGAGTCAGGAGATCAACGGCCCGCCGGGCAGGACGTTCTCCTTCGGGGTCGCCATCGTGATCGTGGGGTTCCTGGCCATGCAGCCCGATTTCGGGCAGGCGGCGCTGATCCTGTTCGCCTGGGGCGTGATGTATTTCGTGGCCGGCGCGCCGATCCTGCTGCTGGTCGGCATGGCGGGGATGGTGGTGATGGGCGGGACATTCGCCTATCACAATTCCGAGCATTTCGCGCGCCGCATCGACGGGTTCCTCTCGCCCGACCTCGATCCGCGCACCCAGCTCGGCTATGCCACCAACGCGATTTCCGAGGGTGGTTTCTTCGGCGTCGGCGTCGGCGAGGGGCAGGTGAAATGGTCGCTGCCCGACGCCCATACCGATTTCATCATCGCCGTCGCGGCCGAGGAATACGGGCTGGTTCTGGTGCTGGCCATCATCGCGCTTTACGCCGTCGTCGCGGTGCGCTCGCTGTTCCGGCTGATGCGCGAGCGCGATCCGTTCATCCGGCTTGCCGGCACCGGGTTGGCCTGCATGTTCGGGGTGCAGGCGCTGATCAACATGGGGGTGGCGGTGCGGCTCCTGCCGGCCAAGGGCATGACGCTGCCCTTCGTCTCCTACGGCGGCTCCTCGCTGATCGCGGGCGGTATCGTGGCGGGCATGCTGCTGGCGATGACCCGGACCCGCCCGCAGGGTGAGATCGGCGATATCCTGATGCGCAGGACGGGGCGATGAGCGCGCCGCTTCTGGTGATCGCGGCCGGCGGCACGGGCGGGCACATGTTTCCCGCGCAGGCGCTGGCCGAGGCGATGCTTGGGCGCGGCTGGCGGGTGAGACTGTCGACCGATGCGCGCGGCGCGCGCTACACCGGCGGCTTTCCGCAGGCGGTGGAGATCGAGCAGGTCCAGGCCGCCACCTTTGCCCGGGGCGGGCTCGCGGCCAAGGCGCTGGTGCCGTTCAAGCTGGCGGCCGGGGTGGTCTCGGCGGCGCTGAAGATGCGGCGCGACCGGCCCGCCGTGGTGGTGGGCTTCGGCGGTTACCCGTCGATCCCGGCGCTGGCGGCGGCGCGGCTGCTGCGCCTGCCGTGCATGATCCACGAACAGAACGGCGTGCTGGGCCGGGTGAACCGGCTTTTCGCGGGCCATGTGGACGCCATCGCCTGCGGCACCTGGCCCACCGACCTGCCGCAGGGCGTGGAGGGCGTGCACACCGGCAATCCGGTGCGCGCCGCGGTGCTGGCGCGCGCCGGCGCGCCCTATGTGCCGCCGGGCGACTATCCGATGTCGGTGCTGGTGATCGGCGGCAGCCAGGGTGCGCGGGCACTGTCGGACAATGTGCCGGCGGCCATCGCGGCGCTGCCCGAGGATCTGCGCCGCCACCTGCGCGTCAGCCACCAGGCCCGCGACGAGGACCACGACCGGGTCGCCGCCTTCTATGACGGGCACGGCATACGCGCCGAGGTGCAGAGCTTCTTTTCCGACGTGCCCGCGCGCATGGCCGAGGCGCAGCTGGTGATCTCGCGCGCCGGGGCCTCGTCGCTGGCCGATCTGACGGCGATCGGGCGTCCGGCGATCCTGATCCCCTATCCCCATGCCGCCGCCGACCACCAGACCGCAAACGCCCGCGGGCTGGTCGAGGCCGGCGGCGCGATCCTGATCCCGGAATCCATGCTTGACGCCGCGACGCTGGCAGAGCACATCGCCGCGATCCTCTCCAACCCGGAGGCGGCGGTGCAGATGGCGCATGGCGCGCTCGCGCATGGCCGCCCCGACGCCACCGAGCGGCTGGTGGAGATGGTCGAGACGCTGGCACGCAAGGAAGGATGAGATGAACGCAGCCGCCACCAAGCTTCCCACCGATGTGGGCCCGATCCATTTCGTCGGCATCGGCGGCATCGGCATGTCGGGCATCGCCGAGGTGCTGCTGAACCTCGGCTACACGGTGCAGGGGTCGGACCTGAGGGCGACCAGGATCACCGACCGACTGAAGGAACTCGGCGCCACGATCTACGAGGGCCAGCGCGCCGAGAACCTCGAGGGGGCGGAGGTCGTGGTGATCTCCTCGGCCATCAAGCCGGGCAACCCCGAGCTGGACGCGGCGCGCGCGCGCGGCCTGCCGGTCGTGCGCCGGGCCGAGATGCTGGCCGAGCTGATGCGCCTGAAATCGAACGTCGCGGTGGCGGGCACCCATGGCAAGACCACCACCACGACGCTGGTGGCCACCCTGCTGGACAAGGGCGGTTTTGATGCGACCGTCATCAATGGCGGCATCATCCACGCCTACGGCTCGAACGCGCGGATGGGCGCGGGCGAGTGGATGGTGGTCGAGGCCGACGAGAGCGACGGCACCTTCAACCGCCTGCCCGCGACCATCGCCATCGTCACCAATATCGACCCCGAGCACATGGAACACTGGGGCAGCTTCGACAACCTGCGCCGCGGCTTCCTCGATTTCGTGTCCAACATCCCGTTCTACGGGCTGGCGGTGTGCTGCACCGACCACCCCGAGGTGCAGGCGCTGGTGGGCCGGATCACCGACCGCCGCGTGGTGACCTTCGGTTTCAACGCGCAGGCGGACGTCCGCGCGGTGAACCTGCGCTACGAGGCGGGTGTCGCGCATTTCGACATCGCGCTGCAATCCGAAGGCAAGGTGATCGAGGGCTGCACCCTGCCGATGCCGGGCGATCACAACGTGTCGAACGCGCTGGCCGCGGTGGCGGTGGCGCGGCATCTGGGCATGAAGGGCGGCGAGATCCGCGAGGCGCTGGCCGGTTTCGGCGGCGTGAACCGCCGCTTCACCAAGGTCGGCGAGGTGAACGGCGTCACCATCATCGACGATTACGGCCACCATCCGGTCGAGATCGCGGCGGTGCTGAAGGCCGCGCGCCAGGCCTGTTCGGGCCGGGTGATCGCGGTGCACCAGCCGCACCGCTATTCGCGGCTGCATGCGCTGTTCGACGATTTCTGCTCGTGCTTCAACGACGCCGACGTGGTGGGCATCGCCGAGGTCTATGCCGCGGGCGAGGACCCGATCGAGGGCGCGACCCGCGACGACCTGGTGGCCGGGCTGATCCGCCACGGCCACCGCGACGCCCGCGCCATCCGCTCCGAGGACGAGCTGGAACAGCTGGTCCGCGCGGAGACCCGGCCGGGCGACATGGTGGTCTGCCTCGGCGCCGGCACGATCTCGGCCTGGGCGAACCGGCTGCCCGGGCGGCTGAAAGGCTAGGGTGGCGATGGCGGAGGCGCTCAAGCGGCAACTGGGACTTGGGCTGCTGATCGCTTACGGCGTGGGCATCATGGTGGGCGCCGGCATCTATGTGCTGGTGGGCGCGGCGGCCGGGGCCGCCGGGATCTGGGCGCCGCTGTCGTTTCTGCTGGCGGGTCTGGTCTCGGTGCCTACGGCGCTGAGCTTCGCCGAACTGTCGGCGCGCATCCCCGAGGCGGCGGGCGACAGCTCCTATGTCGAATTCGGGCTGCACCGGCACGGGCTGGCGGTCCTCGTCGGCTGGATCAACGTGGTGGCGGGCACGGTGGCCTCGGCCGCCGTTCTGCGCGGCGGCGTGGGCTACCTGACATCGGTGTTGCCGGTCGGCTTCGAGGTGGCGGTGATCGGGCTGGGCCTGGGCCTGACCCTGATCGCGCTGATCGGCGCGCTGGAAAGCCTGGTCTTCGCCGCCCTGATGACCGTGGCCGAGGTGATCGGCCTGCTGCTGGTCAGCTGGGTCGGGCTGACGGCCGCGCCGGTGGCGGAATGGACCGCCCCCGCCGCCCCGCAATGGAGCGGCGTCGCCGCGGCGACTCTGTTCGCCTTCTTCGCCTTCATCGGCTTCGACGACCTTGTGAACATGGCCGAGGAGACGCGCCGCCCCGAGCGCACCATGCCGCGCGCGATTCTGATCGCGCTGGCGATCACCGCGGTTCTCTACATGACCGTCTCGCTGGCCGCCGTCCGAACCGTGGACCGCGACCTGCTGGGCGTGAGCGAGCGGCCGCTGGCGCTGGTCTGGGAGACCGCGACCGGGCGCAGCGCCGCCTTCCTGTCGCTGATCGCGGTGGCGGCGGCGCTGAACGGGGTGCTGGCGCAGATCGTGATGGCGGCGCGGGTGCTCTACGGTCTCGGCAAGCGCTCGCCGGGGCTGCGGCTGTTCCGCCATGCCCATCCGCGCTTCGGCACGCCGGTCTTGGCGACGGTGGTGATCGGGGCGGTGGTGATCGGCGCGGCCCTGGCGATGCCGGTGGCGGCGCTGGCCGAGGTCACTTCGCTGGCGCTGCTGATCGTCTTCGCGATCGTCAACGCGGCCCTGATCGGGCTCAAGCGCCAGGCGCCCGAGGCGCCGTTCCGCGTGCCGGCCTATGTGCCCTGGCTGGGGCTGGCCGGCTGCGTCGCCGCCTTTGCCGCCGCCACGCTGGCGGGGGGAGGTGGGGCATGACCCTGTCGCTGGTCCTGGCCTGCGTCTGGGCGGTTCTGGCCTGCGTGATCGCGGCGCTGCCGCCGCGCGCCCACTGGCCCGCCGCCTATGGGCTGATCGCGCTGGGCATTCCGTTGCTGGGGTTCGTCACCTATCAGAACGGCCCGTTCTGGGGGTTGCTGGTGCTGGCGGGCGGCGTGTCGCTGCTGCGCTGGCCGGTGATCCGCCTGGGCCGCTGGTGCGCGGGGAAATTGCGCGTTAAACGTCCCTGAGCGCAAGCGAAGGGGGCCGCAGATGGGCATCACGATCATTCTGGTTTACGCCACCTGGGGCATCGCGCCGGTGGTGGTCTATCAGGCGCTGATGGCGGGGCTGAAGGGCGAGGGGCGCGGTTTCGCGATCCTCTTCGCGATCTACGCCGCCGCCGTTGGGGTGACCTGGGCCAGCCTGACGGCGGATCTGGCGCGCACCGGCTTTGGCCCGGTCAGCCCGCCCGCCGTGATCGCTCCGGCGGTGGCGACGGCGGTGCTGTCGGCGGCGCTCTATGTCCTGGGACGCAAGGCGGGAGCCGACAAATGAGCCAGATGCCCGAGGTGCGCGGCACCCTGACCCCGAACCGCCCGCTGAACGACCTGACCTGGCTGCGCGTGGGCGGGCCGGCGGACTGGCTGTTCCAGCCCGCCGATCTGGACGACCTGCGCGATTTCCTCGCCGCGCTGGACCCGTCGGTGGCGGTGTTCCCGATGGGGGTGGGCTCGAACCTGATCGTGCGCGACGGCGGCATCCGCGCGGTGGTGATCCGGCTGGGGCGCGGCTTCAACGGGATCGCGGTCGAGGGCACGCGGGTGACTGCGGGCGCGGCGGCGCTGGACGCGCATGTGGCGCGGCGGGCGGCGGCGGGGGGGGGCGACCTGACCTTTCTGCGGACCATCCCCGGCGCGATCGGCGGCGCCGTGCGGATGAACGCGGGCTGCTATGGTACCTATGTCGCGGATGTCTTCGTCGAGGCCAGGGCGGTGACGCGGACGGGCGAATTGGTGACGCTGACGGCGGATGACCTGAATTTCCGCTACCGCCAGACCGACCTGCCCGAGGGCTGGGTGCTGGTCGAGGCCACATTCGAGGGGAGCAGGGGCGACCCGGCGGAACTGGAGGCGCGCATGGCCGAGCAACTGGCCAAGCGCGACGCCACCCAGCCCACCCGGGACCGCAGCGCCGGCTCGACCTTCTGCAACCCGGCCGGGTTCAGCTCCACCGGGCGGGCGGATGACGTGCATGACCTGAAGGCGTGGAAGGTGATCGACGACGCGGGGCTGAGGGGCTTTTCCATCGGCGGCGCGCAAATGTCGGAAAAACATTCCAATTTCTTGATCAACACCGGCGCGGCCACCGCCCGCGACCTCGAAGATTTGGGCGAGGAGGTCAGAAAAAGGGTTTTCCAGAACAGCGGAATAGAGCTAGTATGGGAAATCATGCGGGTCGGCGAACCGGCCCCGGAATAACAAGATGCAAGAGCCACGCATAAGGCTCTGAAAGAGGCACAAGTGGCGGGTATGTCGAGCAGGGCAACCCCCAAGGTGGCGGTACTGATGGGCGGGCCCTCGGCTGAGCGCGAGGTGTCGCTGTCCACGGGGCGTGAATGCGCCGCCGCGCTGGGGCAGGCGAATTACGAGGTGGTCGCGGTGGATGCCGGGCCGGACCTCGCGCTGCGCCTGTCCGAAATCCGACCCGATGTCGTGTTCAACGCGCTCCACGGCCGCTGGGGCGAGGATGGCTGCGTGCAGGGGCTGCTGGAATGGATGCGAATCCCCTATACCCATTCCGGCGTGCTGGCCTCGGCGCTGGCCATGGACAAGGAACGCACCAAGACCGTCTACCGCGACGCCGGCCTGCCGGTCGCGCCCAGCGTGCTGGCGCGCGCCAGCGAGGTGCGCGCGCGGCATGTGATGGCGCCGCCCTATGTGGTGAAACCCTATAACGAGGGTTCCTCCGTCGGGGTCTATATCGTGCACGAGGCCGCCGAGGCCCCGCCGCAGCTGGCCTCCGAGATGCCCGATCTGGTGATGGTCGAGGCCTTCGCGCCGGGGCGCGAGCTGACGGTCACGGTGATGGGCGAGCGCGCGCTGTGCGTCACCGACATCATCACCGAGGGCTGGTACGACTACGACGCGAAATACCGGCCCGGCGGATCGCGCCATGTGCTGCCGGCCGAGCTGCCTGAGGCGATCACCGCGGCCTGCCTCGACTACGCGCTGCGCGCGCATCGAGCGCTGGGCTGCCGGGGTGTCAGCCGCACCGATTTCCGTTGGGACGAGGCGCGGGGGCTCGATGGGCTGGTGCTGCTGGAGACCAACACCCAGCCGGGCATGACGCCGACCTCGCTGACCCCCGAACAGGCGGCGCATTGCGGGATATCCTTTCCCGCGCTCTGCGCCTGGATGGTGGAGGACGCCTCATGCGACAGGTGAGCGCGCCGCGCCGCGACCCGGCACCCAGCCGCTGGTCCTACCGGCTGCACCGGCTGTGGCTGACGCCGCTGTTCCGGGTGCTGCTGCGCACCGGCCTGCCCGCCTTCTGCCTGGTCTTCGCGGTGGGCGTCTGGATGTCGGACCAGGGCCGGCGGGACGACCTGCGCGCCACGGTCCTCGAACTGCGCCGCTCGATCCAGGAGCGGCCGGAATTCATGGTCCGGCTGATGGCGGTCGAGGGCGCCTCGGCCGAGCTGGACGGCGATATCCGCGAGATCGTGCCGGTGGATTTCCCGATCTCCAGCTTCGATCTGGATCTGGAGGAGATGCGCCAGACCATCACCGGGCTGGACGCGGTGAAATCGGCGCAGCTGCGGATCCGCCCCGGCGGCATTCTCAGCGTCGAGATCACCGAGCGCACGCCGGCGATCATCTGGCGCGGCCCCTCGGGGCTGGAGCTGCTGGACGGCGAGGGCCACCGGGTGGGCCCGCTGACGGGCCGCGCCGCGCGGCCCGATCTGCCGGTGATCGCGGGGCAGGGGGCCGACCTCCATGTCGCGCAGGCGCTGGAGCTGGTCGCCGCCGCACGCCCCATTGCGCACCGCATCCGCGGGCTGGAACGCATGGGCGAGCGGCGCTGGGACGTGGTGCTGGACCGCGGCCAGCGCATCCTTCTGCCCGAGGACGACCCCGTGCCGGCGCTGGAGCGCGTGATCGCGCTGGACGGCGCCGAGGACATGCTGACGCGCGATCTGCTCGCCGTGGACATGCGTAACAGCGCCCGCCCGACCCTGCGGCTGGCGCCCCGTGCCGTCGAGGAATACCGGCGGCTGCAACTCATCGAGGCAGGAGCAACCAACGGATGACCGATCTCTATCAGTCGCAATGTGCCATGCGCCGGATGCGCAAACAGGCGATGGACCGGGGCGTGATCGCAATTCTCGACGTCGGGACATCCAAGATCGCCTGCCTGGTGCTGCGTTTCGACGGGACCGACCGTTTCCGCGGCGCCGACGGCGTCGGCTCGCTGGCCGGCCAAAGCTCGTTCCGGGTGATCGGGGCGGCGACCACGCGCTCGCGCGGGGTGCGCTTCGGCGAAATCGACGCGATGAACGAGACCGAGCGCGCGATCCGCACCGCGGTGCAGGCGGCGCAGAAGATGGCCAATGTGCGGGTCGATCATGTGATCGCCTGCCTGAGCGGCGCCGCGCCGCGCTCCTACGGGCTGGACGGCTCGGTCGTGCTGGAGGACAGCATGGTCAGCGAGCAGGACATCGCCCGCGCGCTGGCCTCCTGCGAGATGCCGGACATCGGCGAGGGGCGCGAGGTGCTGCATGCCCAGCCGGTGAATTTTGCGCTCGATCACCGCTCGGGGCTGAACGACCCGCGCGGCCAGATCGGCAACCGCCTGTCGGTGGACATGCACCTGCTCAGCGCCGAGGCCAGCGCGCTGCGCAACCTGCTTTATTGCATCAAGCGCTGCGACCTTGAGTTGGCGGGGGTGGCGAGTTCGGCCTATGTCTCGGGCATCTCCAGCCTGGTCGAGGACGAGCAGGAGCTGGGCGCGGCCTGCGTCGATCTGGGCGGCGGCACCACGGGGCTGTCGATCTTCATCAAGAAGCACATGATCTATGCCGACTCCGTGCGGCTGGGCGGCGATCACGTCACGCAGGACATCTCCAAGGGCCTGCAGGTGCCGCTGGCGGTGGCTGAGCGGATCAAGACCTTCCACGGCGGCGTGGTGGCCACCGGCATGGACGACCGCGAGATGATCGAGGTCGGCGGGGACACCGGCGACTACGAGCATGACCGGCGCAGCTTCAGCCGGGCCGAACTGATCGGCATCATGCGCCCCCGCGTCGAGGAGATCCTCGAGGACGTGCGCGCGCGGCTGGACGCGGCGGGGTTCGAACACCTGCCCAGCCAGCAGATCGTGCTGACCGGCGGCGGCAGCCAGATCCCCGGCCTCGACGGGCTGGCCAGCCGCATCCTGGGCCAGCAGGTGCGCCTGGGCCGGCCGCTGCGCGTGCAGGGCCTGCCGCAGGCCGCGACCGGTCCGGCCTTCGCCTCGGCCGTGGGGCTGTGCCTGTTCGCCGCGCATCCGCAGGACGAGTGGTGGGATTTCGACATTCCGGTGGAGCGCTACCCGGCGCGCTCGCTCAAACGGGCGGTGCGTTGGTTCCGCGACAACTGGTGACGCTAGATAAGGGGGGATCGGCGAAATACCGCTGGAACAGCGTGCCGTTTCCCCATATTTTGTGCCAAATTCGCGTTTTTTTCGTGACCGACTCTGCCGTAACGGTTAGGATTGAGCGAAAATAGGCCGCCCGGCGGCAACGTGATCGGTAAAAAAGAACAGGCGGACAGATCAATGACATTGAACCTGACAATGCCCGAGCAGGACGAGCTCAAGCCCCGTATTACCGTGTTCGGCGTGGGCGGCGCCGGGGGCAATGCGGTCAACAACATGATCGAGAAGCAGCTGGAGGGGGTCGAGTTCGTCGCGGCGAACACCGACGCCCAGGCGCTGCAGCAGTCGAACGCGCCGGCCAAGATCCAGATGGGCCTCAAGGTGACCGAGGGTCTGGGCGCCGGCGCGCGGCCCAGCGTGGGCGCGGCCGCCGCCGAGGAGACGATTGAGACCATCGTCGATCACCTGGCCGGCTCGCACATGTGCTTCATCACCGCCGGCATGGGCGGCGGCACCGGCACCGGGGCGGCCCCGATCATCGCCCAGGCCGCGCGCGAACTGGGCGTGCTGACCGTGGGCGTGGTGACCAAGCCCTTCCAGTTCGAGGGCGCCAAGCGGATGCGCCAGGCCGAGGAGGGCGTCGAGGCCCTGCAGAAGGTCGTGGACACGCTGATCATCATCCCCAACCAGAACCTGTTCCGCCTCGCCAATGAAAAGACCACCTTCACCGAGGCGTTCTCGATGGCGGATGACGTGCTTTACCAGGGTGTGAAGGGCGTGACCGACCTGATGGTGCGGCCCGGCCTGATCAACCTCGACTTCGCCGACGTGCGCGCGGTGATGGACGAGATGGGCAAGGCGATGATGGGCACCGGCGAGGCCACCGGCGAGGATCGCGCGATCCAGGCCGCCGAAAAGGCCATCGCCAACCCGCTCCTGGACGAGATCAGCCTGCGCGGCGCCAAGGGCGTGCTGATCAACATCACCGGCTCCTACGACCTGACCCTGTTCGAACTGGACGAGGCCGCCAACCGCATCCGCGAGGAGGTGGACCCGGAGGCCAACATCATCGTCGGTTCGACGCTCGACACCGCGATGGAGGGCACCATGCGCGTGTCGGTCGTCGCCACCGGCATCGACGCCTCGAACGTGCACAAGGAGACGCCGGTCGCGCGCCGCCGCCTGGCCGAGCCGCTGCAGCCCGCCGCCGAGGCCGAGCCCGCGCCGGCCCCGGTCGAGGCCCCGGTGATGGAAGAGCCGCAGCCCGAGCCCTCGCTGTTCGCGGGCATCGACCAGCCGGTCGCGGCAGAGCGGGCCGACGACATCTACGGCCGCCAGGTCACGGACGACCTGCCGCCGCCGGCCTACCAGCCGCAGGCGGAGGCGCCCGCCGCCCGCCATTTCGAGCCGGAGCCCGAGCCCGAGCCCGAGGCCGGCTTCGTGGCGCCCCGGCCGCGCGCGCCGGGCACGCCCTCGCCCGAGGCGCTGGCGCGTCTGCAGGCGGCGGTGTCGAAGGCCCCCCGCAGCGGTCAGGCCGCAACCGCGCGTCCCGTCGCGCCGACCCGCCCGGCCGCGCCGGCCGCCGCCGAGAAGGCGCGCTTCGGCATCGGCTCGCTGATCAACCGCATGGCCGGGCACGGCCACGACGCGGCTCCCGAGCGCGGCGTCCAGACCGCGCGCCAGCAGCCGCCGATGCATGGCTACGAGGACGAGAACGAGCTCGATCCCGAGCAGGAGCGCATCGAGATCCCGGCCTTCCTGCGCCGCCAGGCCAACTGACAATATTCCCTGACGTGGGGGCGGGAAGGGTCGGTTTTGCCGGCCCTTCTTCTTTGAGAATTCAGGAGGTTAGGGGGGTGCCCCGGCGGGGTGGCAAGAATCTGCCGACGGCCTCCTCCCTATGTTTCAGCACGTTGCAAAGATTGAGTTGAGCCTCCGGCCCCCGGCAATTAGGTCAGTCTCGCCGGGACCGCGAAACGCCCGGCGTAAGTGAACAGGTGCGATTTGCAGACCACGATCAAGACCCCGGCAAGCTTCACCGATGTTGGTCTCCATTCCGGGCGCCCGGTGCGCATGGTGGTGCGGCCCGCGTCGGCCGAATACGGGGTCTGGTTCCGCCGCACCGACGTCGTCGGCGTCGACAATCTGATCCCGGCGCGCTGGGACGCGGTTATGCCCTCGCGGCTCTGCACCAAGCTGGTCAACGCTCAGGGCGTCGAGGTCTCGACGGTGGAGCATGTGATGGCCGCGCTTGCCGGCTGCGGCATCCACAACGCCCTGATCGACATCGACGGACCCGAGGTGCCGATCCTCGACGGCTCGGCTGCGCCCTTCGTCGCCGCTTTCATGGCGCGCGGGCTGCAGGAACTCGAGGCGCCGGTGCGGGCGATCCGCATTCTCGAAACGGTCGAGGTCAGCGACGGCGCCGCGCGCGCCCGGCTCAGCCCCGCCGACACGCTGGAGATCGATTTCCACATCCACTTCGCCGACGCCGCGATCGGCCGGCAGGAAAAATCCCTGAACATGGCCAACGGTGCCTTCGTGCGCGAGCTGTGCGACAGCCGCACCTTCTGCCGCCAGGCCGATGTCGACGCCATGCGCGCCAACGGGCTGGCGCTTGGCGGCACGCTGGAAAACGCCGTGGTGGTCGAGGACGACAAGGTGCTCAGCCCCGGCGGGCTGCGCCACGAAGACGAGGCGGTGCGCCACAAGATGCTGGACGCGCTGGGCGACCTGGCGCTGGCCGGCAGCCCGATCCTCGGCCGCTACGAGGGGCACCGCGCGGGCCATGCGCTGACCAACCGCCTGCTGCGGACGCTTTTCGCCCGTCCGGGCGCCTTCCGAATGGTCACCTGCGATGGCCAGATGGCCTGCCGGCTGCCCGGCGCGGGGCTGCGCCAGGCCGATCTGCGCGCCGTCGCCTGAGGGCGCGCGAATTCCGCCCAAAGGCGTTTTGCAGCGGATTTTTCTGTGCTAACAGACAACGACCACCGCGTGGGCCCGCCCGGCGCGGCAACAGAATTCGGGGTTAGCAGGTCATGGCGATTTTCAGCGCGCGCGCGGGTTTGGCAGGAGCGGTTTCGGCGCTGGTGATTCTGTCGGCCTGCGGCCCGATCGGCAGCAACCGCCCCAAGCCGATGGAAGATTTTTCCGCCGAGCAGATCTATGTCATGGCCGAATACGAGCTGGAAAATTCGCGCAAGGCCGAGGAGGCCGCGCGGCTCTTCGGCGAGGTCGAGCGGCTCTATCCCTATTCGGAATGGGCACGGCGCGCGCTGATCATGCAGGCCTATGCCTATCACAAGGATCGCAATTACGAGCAGAGCCGCGCCACCGCGCAGCGCTTCATCGATTTCTACCCGGCCGACGAGGACGCCGCCTATGCGCAATACCTGCTGGCGCTCAGCTACTACGACCAGATCGATCTGGTGGGCCGCGACCAGGGGCTGACCTTCCAGGCCTTGCAGGCGCTGCGCACGGTGATCGAGCGCTACCCCGACAGCGAATACGCGAAATCGGCGGTGCTGAAATTCGACCTCGCCTTCGACCATCTCGCCGCAAAGGAGATGGAGATCGGCCGCTACTACCTCAAGCGCGGCCATTTCACCGCCGCGATCAACCGTTTCCGCGTGGTGGTCGAGGATTTCCAGACCACCACCCACACCGCCGAGGCGCTGTTCCGCCTGATCGAGGCCTATCTGTCGCTGGGTCTCGACGACGAGGCGCAGACCGCGGGCGCGATCCTCGGCCACAACTTCCGCGCCACCGAGTGGTATGAGGACGGCTACAACCTGCTGACGGGCAAGGGCCTGGCGCCCGAGGCCAAGGGCACCTCGTGGCTGCGCACCATCCATCGCCAGATGATCCGCGGCGAATGGCTCTGATCCGGGGGAGCTGAGCCATGCTGCGCAGTCTCGACATCCGGGACATGCTGATCATCGACCGGCTCGAGCTGGAGTTCCAGCCGGGGCTGAACGTGCTGACCGGCGAGACCGGGGCGGGCAAGTCGATCCTGCTGGATTCGCTGGGTTTCGTGCTGGGCTGGCGCGGCCGGGCCGAGCTGGTGCGCGCCGGCGCCGAGCAGGGCGAGGTGGTCGCCGTGTTCGAGCTGCCCGAGGATCACGCCGCCCACGCGGTCCTGGCCGAGGCCGGACTGCCCCGCGGCGAGGAACTGATCCTGCGCCGGGTGAACACCCGCGAGGGGCGCAAGACCGCTTGGATCAACGACCGACGCGCCTCGGGCGAGGTGCTGCGCGCGCTGTCGGACACGTTGGTCGAACTGCATGGCCAGCAAGACGACAGGGGCCTGCTGAACCCGCGCGGCCACCGCCTGCTGCTCGACGAATTCGCGGGGCTGGGTCCCCGGATCGCGACCTGCCGCGCCGCCTGGCGCGACCTGGCCGCGGCCCGCAAGGAGCTGGCGGGGGCGCAGGCCGCGCTGGACGCGGTGCGCGCCGAGGAGGATTTCCTGCGCCACGCGGTGGGGGAGCTCGACAAGCTGGACCCGCAGCCGGGCGAGGAGGCCGAGCTCGACACCCGCCGGCGCATGATGCAGGCCGCCGACCGCATCCGCGAGGATGTCGCTCGCGCGCTGTCCGCGATCGGCCACGAGGGCGCCGAGGGGCGGATGGGCGACGCGCTGCGCTGGCTGGAGGGGGCGGCCGACAGCGCCGAGGGGCAGCTCGACGCGCCGCTGGCGGCGCTGGAGCGCGCGCTGACGGAACTCGGCGAGGCGCAGCAGGGCGTGGAGCGCTTCCTGGACGCGCTGGCCTTCAACCCGGCCGAGCTGGAAGAGACGGAGGAGCGCCTTTTCGCCATTCGCGGGCTGGCGCGCAAGCACGGCGTGCTGCCCGACGATCTGGGCACCTTCGCCGAGGATCTGCGCGCGCGACTGACGCGGCTCGACGCGGGCGAAAGCGCCATCGCGGCGCTGGAACAGGCGGTGCGGCAGGCCGAGGCCGCCTATGACGCGGCGGCGGCCGATCTGACCGCGCGGCGCACGCAGGCGGCGTCGGCGCTGGATGCGGCGATGGCGGCGGAACTCGCCCCGCTGAAGATGGAGCGCGCGCTGTTCGAGACGCAGCTTTCGGCGGCCGAGCCGGGGCCGGAGGGGCGCGACGCGGTGGCCTTTACCGTGGCCACCAACCCCGGCGCGCCGGCGGGGGCGCTGAACAGGATCGCCTCGGGCGGCGAGCTCAGCCGCTTCCTGCTGGCGCTGAAGGTCTGCCTGACCAAGGGCACCAGCGGCGTGACCATGATCTTCGACGAGATCGACCGCGGCGTGGGCGGGGCCACGGCGGACGCGGTGGGCCGCAGGCTGGCGCAGCTGGCGCAGGGCGCGCAGGTGCTGGTGGTGACCCATTCGCCGCAGGTGGCCGCGCTCGGCGGGCATCACTGGCGGGTGGAAAAGCGGGTCGAGGACGACATGACGCTGTCCACCGTTCTGGCGGTGGCGGGCGACGCGCGGGTGGACGAGATCGCGCGGATGCTGTCGGGCGACACCATCACCGACGAGGCCCGCGCCGCGGCGCGGGCCCTGCTGGCGGGCTGACCCCGCATTTTCGACAAAAGTCGGGGTAACGCTCAGTTCCCGCGCACGACCTTGCCGGGGTTCAGGATGTTCGCGGGGTCGAGCGCGCGCTTGATCTCGCCCATCACCTCCCAGCCTTGCCCGTGTTCGGATTCCATGTAGCCCAGCTTGCCCATGCCCACGCCGTGTTCGCCGGTCACCGTGCCGCCGAGGGTCAGCGCGCGTTCCACCATCCGGCCCGACAGCGCCAGCGCCTCCTCCATCTCGGCCCGGTTGCCCTGCTCGACCAAAAGGATGGCGTGGAAATTGCCGTCGCCCACATGGCCCAGGATCGGGCCGGGGATGGAGGATTGCGCGATGTCGGCGCGGGTCTCCTCGACCGCCTGGGCGAGGCGCGAGATCGGCACGCACATGTCGGTGACGACCGCCGTGGCGCCCGGTTTCGAGGCCAGGATCGACCAGTAGGCGCGGTGGCGCGCCTCCCACAGGGCGTTGCGCTCCTCAGTCTTGGAGGACCAGCGGAAATCGTGGCCGCCGAAGTCTTCGACCAATGCGCCGAAGCTCTCGGCCTGCTCGGCCACGCCGGCCTCGGAGCCGTGGAATTCGACCATCAGATGCGGCATCACCGGCAGCCCGGTGTTCGACGCGGCGTTCACCGCGGCGACCGAGGCGGCGTCGAGGAACTCGATCCGCGCCATCGGGATGCCCATCTGGATGGTGGCGATCACGCAGTCGACCGCCGGGCCGATCTCGTCGAAGGCGCAGAGCGCGGACGAGATCGCCTCGGGCTGGCCCTGCAGGCGCAGCGTCAGCTCGGTGATCAGGCCCAGCGTGCCCTCGGAGCCCACGAACAGCCCCGTCAGGTCGTAGCCCGCGCTGGATTTGCGCGCCCTTGTGCCGGTGCGGATCACGCGGCCGTCGGCCAGCACCACCTCCAGCGCCAGCACGTTGTCGCGCATCGTGCCGTAGCGCACCGCGGTGGTGCCTGAGGCGCGCGTCGCGGCCATGCCGCCAAGCGAGGCGTTGGCGCCCGGATCCACCGGGAAGAACAGCCCCGTCGCGCGCAGCTCCTGGTTCAGCGCCTCGCGGGTGCAGCCGGGCTGAACGGTCACGTCCATGTCCTCGGGGTTGACCCGCAGCACCTTGTTCATCCGCCCGAAATCCACCGTCACGCCGCCGCGCGTGGCCAGCGCGTGCCCCTCAAGCGAGGTGCCGGCACCCCAGCCGGTCACCGGCACGCCGTGCCGGGCGCAGATTTGCACGATCTGCGAGACCTCGTCGGTGGTTTCGGGATAGGCCACGGCCTCGGGCGGGGCCGGGGGGAAATGGGTCTCGCTGGCGCCGTGGGCGGCCAGATCGGACTTGGAGCGGCTCAGCCGATCGCCTAGAAGTTGGGACAGGGCGGACAGGGCCTCTTGGGTGGACATCGCTTCCTCCTGGGGGTGGGACGCCGGGCACCCTAGGCCAGTCGGGCGGCCGGGGAAAGCCCCCGGCGGCATGCGGCCGCAAGGAAAGCGACGCCCGCGTGGGACGGCCGATGAATGGGCTCTTGAGCGAATGGATCGACGCGCTCTTCCTGGCGGCGCGCAACGCCTGGGGCGTGTTGCGCCAACGCGGGCCGTCGCAGTTCCAGTTCTGGCTGATCGCGCTGCTGATCGGCATCGGGGCGGGCTTCGCCGCGCTGTTTTTCCGAATGGGAATCAACGCGCTGCAGAGCGCCCTTTACGGGATCGAGGACCCGCGGCTGCTGCACAGCTTCGCCCAGACCCTGCCGTGGTACTGGATCCTGCTGATCCCGGTGGTGGGCGGGCTGGCGGTGGGGGTGATCCTGAACCGCTTCACCCCTGACGGGCGGGTGCGCTCGGTCGCCGACGTGATCGAGGGGGCGGCGCTGCACCAGGGCCGGGTCGAGGGCCGGGCCGGTGTCGCCTCGGCGCTGGCGTCGCTGATCACGTTGTCCTCGGGCGGCTCGTCGGGCCGCGAGGGGCCGGTGGTGCACATGGCCGGGGTGATCTCCAGCTGGGTGTCGGACCGGATCAAGGCCGACGGCATCACCGGGCGCGACCTGCTGGGCTGCGCGGTGGCCGCCGCCGTCTCGGCCTCGTTCAACGCGCCGATCGCGGGCGCGCTGTTCGCGCTGGAGGTGGTGCTGCGCCATTTCGCGGTGCATGCCTTCGCGCCTATCGTGATCGCCTCGGTGGCGGGCACCGTGATCAGCCGGCTGGAATTCGGCAATGTGACCGAGTTCCACCTGCCGGCCGAGGGCAGCCTGGTGTTCTATGTCGAACTGCCGGCGTTCCTGCTGCTGGGGCTGATGTCGGGACTGGTGGCGGTCGTGCTGATGAAGTCGATCTTCTGGGCCGACAACCTCGGATCGGCGGTGCAGAGCCGCCTGGCCATTCCCGGCTGGCTGCGCCCGGGCGTGTCGGGGGCGATGCTCGGGGCGCTGGCGATCTGGTTCCCGCATATCATCGGAGTTGGCTACGAGACCACTTCGGCGGCGCTGACCGGCGAACTGGCGTTCCGCGAGTTGGTGATCTTCGCCATCCTCAAGACGGTCGCGGTCGCGATCACATTCGCCGGGCGCATGGGGGGCGGGGTGTTCTCGCCCTCGCTGATGGTGGGGGCGCTGTCGGGGCTGGCCTTCGGCATCGTCGCGACCTCGATCTTTCCCAATGTCTCGGGGTCGGAGACGCTCTATGCGCTGGCCGGCATGGGGGCGGTGGCCGCCGCCGTTCTGGGCGCGCCGATCTCGACCACGCTGATCGTGTTCGAACTGACCGGGGACTGGCAGACCGGGCTTGCCGTGATGGTGGCGGTGTCGATGTCCACAGCGGTCTCGACCCGGCTGGTCTACCGCTCGTTTTTCCTCACCCAGCTTGAGCTGCGTGGCAAACATGTGGCGGCGGGTCCGCAGGCCTATCTGCTGGGGATCTATTCAGCCGGGGTGCTGATGCGCGGGGTCGAGGGGCCGCGCGCGGCCTCGGAGGAGGCCTGCCGCGACCTGATGGAGCAGGGCATCTCGCTGCGCCCCGAGGCCACCCTGGAGGAGGCGATGCCGATCTTCGAGGAATGGGGCCACAGTTTCATCCCCGTGGTCCGCCCCGCCGCCGGCGAGGGCGCGCCCGAACTGATGGGCGCGCTGTTCCATGTGGATGCGCTGAAGGCCTACAACCGCGCGCTCTGCGACACGGCGGCCGAAGAGCATTCGTGACCGCTAGATGCGTTCGACGGCCACCTTGGGGCCGGTGTAGAAGGCGATGTGATCCTTGATCCTGGCCGCGGCCTCGGTCGGGTCCTCGTAGGACCAGGCGGCGTCCTTCAGGGTTTCGCTCTTGGTCTCGATCGAGAAATAGCTGGCCTCGCCCTTGTGCGGGCAGGTGGAGCGGCTGTCCGAGCTGTCGAGAAAGGCCATCGCGATGTCCGCGCGGGGGAAATAGATCACGGGTGCCCTATCGCCTTCCACAAGTTCCAGCGCGTTCCGGCTCTCGCCCAGAACGGCGCCCCCGGCGCGCACCACCCAGGTGCCCTCGGCCTTGTGGATCTTGATATGTTCAACCATGCGTTTCCCCGCTTTCCAATCTTCACATGTCTATGCGTGCCGTTCATGACAGGTTCGTGAAGGGCTGGCTAGGGGGCCGGGTGTCACAGGGGCGCGGTGGCCCGGCTCAGCCAGTCGCGCGCGACCCCGGACAGGCGCGGGCCGATCTTTTCGGCGACCTCGGCGTGATAGGCGTTGAGCCACTCGCGTTCCTCCGGGCTGAGCATCTCCGCCACGATCAGGCGGCGGTCGATGGGCACGAAGGTGAGGGTGCGGAAATTCAGCATCTCGCGTTCGTCGCCACCCGCGAGCGGCGGCGCGGGCTGGACCACGATCAGGTTCTCGATGCGGATTCCGAAGGCGCCCTCGCGGTAATATCCCGGCTCGTTGCTGAGGATCATGCCCGGCTCAAGGGCGACATCGCTGATCCGCGACAGCCGCTGCGGCCCCTCGTGCACGCTGAGATAACAGCCCACGCCGTGGCCGGTTCCGTGGTCGTAATCCTGCCCGGCCTGCCACAGCGCGTAGCGCGCCAGCGCGTCGAGGTCGCGCCCCGCCAGCCCCTTGGGAAAGCGCGCCCGCGAGATCGCGATCATGCCCTTCAGGACGCGGGTGAAGCAGCGCTTCTCCTCTTCGCCTACATCGCCCACGGCGATGGTGCGGGTGATGTCGGTGGTGCCGTCGAGATATTGCCCGCCGCTGTCGATGAGCAGCAGTTCGCCTGGTTTCACCTCGCGGTTGGTCTCGGTGGTCACCCGGTAATGCACGATGGCGCCGTTGGGGCCGGCGCCGGCGATGGTGTCGAAGCTGATGTCGCGTAGCCTGTTGGTGTCGCGGCGCATGGTTTCCAGCTCGGTCACCACGTCGATTTCGGTCAGCGGGGCCTGCCCGGCCGTGACGTCGAGCCAGGCCAGGAACTCGCAGACCGCCGCGCCGTCGCGCAGATGCGCCTCGGCGCTGCCGGCGATCTCGGCCGCGGTCTTGCAGGCCTTGGGCAGGAGGCAGGGGTCTGCGCCCCAGTCCAGCGACACACTGTTCTCGGCCAACTGCGCCGAGACCCAGAGCGGCGCGCTGGCCTTGTCCAGCCGCACCGGCCCGGTCAGGCTGCGCAGGCCGGGCCCGAAGGCCTCGGGCGGGCGCAGGGTGATTTCCTCGCCGAGATGGGCGCGCAGCGCGGCGTCGCATTTCGCGGGGTCCGCGAACAGGGTCAGCCGCGCGTCGTCGTGCAGGATGGCGAAGGCATGCGGCACCGGGTTGCGGGCGACGTCGCAGCCGCGCACGTTCAGCAGCCAGGCGATGGAATCGGGCAGGGTGAGCACGGCGGCCTTCTGCCCCGCCTCGCGCAGCGTCGCCGCGATGCGGGCGCGTTTTTCGGCGTGGGTCTCGCCGGCCAGATCCTCGGGGTAGGGGGTGATCGCGCCCATCGGCGGGCCGGGCTGGTCGGGCCAGATCCGGTCGATCAGGTTGTCGGTCTCCGACAGGGTAATGCCGCTGTCCTTGAGCGCGGCCAGCAGTTTCTCGATCTCCTCGAAACTGTGCAGCCAGGGGTCGAAGCCGATGGTGCCACCGTCGGGCAAATGCGCCTTGAGCCAGTCGGCCAGCCGGGTCTCGGGCCAGTTGACCGGGGTGAAGGCCCCGGCCAGCTGCTGGCGCACCTGCACGCGGTAGCGCCCGTCCACGAACACGCCCGCGACATCGGCCAGCACCCCGGCGAAGCCGGCCGAACCGGTGAAGCCCGTCAGCCAGGCCAGTCGCTCGTCGCGCGGGGCGACATATTCGCCCTGATGGGCATCGGACCGCGGCACGAGAAAGCCGTCGAGCCCCGCCTTGACCATCTCGGCCCTGAGCCGCGCCAGCCGCGGCGGACCCTGCTCGGGGCGGGCGGAGGCGTCGAAGCTCTGGAACATCACACGGCCTTCTTGATGCCGAGGAACCGGGCGCGGGCGCGGCGGTCGTGGTCGAAGAGGCTGGCCAGTTGCTCGGTCATGGCGCCGGCGAGCTGCTCGACATCGGTGATGGTGACGGCGTGCTCGTAATAGCGGGTCACGTCATGGCCGATGCCGATCGCGATCAGCTCGACGGCCTTGCGGCGCTCGACCATGGCGATCACGTCGCGCAGGTGTTTTTCCAGGTAGTTGGCGGGGTTGACGCTGAGCGTCGAGTCGTCGACCGGCGCGCCGTCCGAGATCACCATCAGGATCTTGCGCGCCTCGGGGCGGAACAGCATCCGCCGATGCGCCCATTCCAGCGCCTCGCCGTCGATGTTCTCCTTCAAGAGCCCCTCTTTCATCATCAGGCCGAGGTTGTTGCGGGTGCGCCGCATCGGCGCGTCGGCCTTCTTGTAGACGATGTGGCGCAGGTCGTTGAGCCGCCCCGGCGCCTGCGCGCGACCCTCGGCCAGCCATTTCTCGCGGTTCTGGCCGCCCTTCCAGGCGCGGGTGGTGAAGCCCAGGATCTCGACCTTCACGTCGCACCGCTCCAGCGTGCGGGCCAGCACGTCGGCGCAGATCGCGGCGATCGAGATCGGCCGCCCGCGCATCGAGCCTGAGTTGTCCAGCAGCAGCGTCACCACGGTGTCGCGGAACTCGGTGTCCTTCTCCATCTTGAAGCTGAGCGGGGTGGTCGGGTTGGCCACCACGCGCGCCAGCCGCCCGGCATCGAGGATGCCTTCCTCGAGGTCGAATTCCCAGCTCCGGCTCTGCTGCGCCTGAAGCCGGCGCTGCAGCTTGTTGGCCAGCCGCGACACCGCGCCCTTGAGCGGTTCGAGCTGCTGGTCGAGATAGGCGCGCAGGCGCTCCAGCTCGGCCGGTTCGGCGAGGTCCTCCGCGGGGATTTCCTCGTCGAAGTCGGTGGTGAAGACCTTGTAGTTCGGATCGGCAGCGGAATGCGGCGGCGGCGCGGGGGGCTCCAGCGGGGCCTCGCCCTCGGGCAGCTCGGCCTCCTCGGACATCTCCATCTCGGCCATGTCGTCCATCGAGACCTGCGCCTCGGCGGCCTCCATGCTTTCGGCCTGGTCCTGGTCGGGCTGGGCCTCGGCCTCCTCGGTGCTCTGGTCCTGGTCCTCGCCGGTGGTGTCGGGCTGCTCCTGCTGCTCCTCGGTCTCCTCGGACTGCTCCTCGCTCTCTTCCTCGAGGTCCGGGTCCTCGCCGAGCTGGTCGCCATAGCCCAGGTCCTTGATCACCTGGCGGGCGAAGCGGGCGAAGGCGGCCTGGTCGGCGAGCGTCTCGTCGAGCGCGTCCAGCGTGCCGCCGGCCTGCTGCTCGATGAAGCCGCGCCACAGTTCCATAACGTTCTGCGCGCCCTCGGGCAGGGGGCGGCCGGTGGCGAGGTGGCGGATCAGGTAGCCCGCGGCGGTGGCCAGCGGCGCGTCGGCGGCCTGCGTGATCTGGGCGTAGCCCTTGCGCTCGGCCTCGGTGCGGATCATCACGTCGATGTTGGAGGCGGTGCCGGGCATGGCGCGGGCGCCCACGGCCTCGCAGCGGGCGGTCTCCATCGCCTCGTAGAGGGCGCGCGCCATCTCCCCCTGGGGGGCGTAGCGGGCATGGGTGGCGTCGTTGTGATACCGGCGCCGCAGCGCCAGCGCGTCGGCGGTTCCGCGCGCCAGCAGCACCTCGTCGCGGGTCATGCGGCGGCTGACCTGGGGCAGGCGCATCGCCTCGCCGGACAGGCCCGGCGGATCGATCGAATAGGTGATGCCGAGATCCGGGTCGTCGGCCAGCACCTTGGTCGCCTCGGCCAGCGCCTTCTTGAACGGATCTGCGGGGTTGTCGGATTTCTGGATCATGCGTTCTCGGTCCATTGCGGGCGCCCTGCCGCCAATCTAGGACCTATCGGAAGGCTTGACCATAGGGCGGTGGAAGGCCCCTGGGGGCGATCGCGTGGGGGGAGGCTGGGGGCTGTCTGCCCCCAGACCCCCGAGGATATTTGGCGCCAGAAGAAAGGGGGGCGGAAGAAAAATGCCGTCAGCCCAGGCTCATGCTGGCGGCGCTTTCCGGCAGTTCCTCGTCGAAGCAGCGCTGATAGAACTCGGCCACGGTCTGGCGCTCAAGCTCGTCGCATTTGTTGAGGAAGGACACCCGGAAGCCATAGCCCACGTCGCGGAAGATCGAGGCGTTCTGCGCCCAGGCGATCACCGTGCGCGGGCTCATGACGGTGGAGAGCTCGCCGTTCATGAAGGCGGTCCGCGTCAGGTCGGCCACGGTGACCATCTGGCCGACGATCTTGCGCCCCTTCTCGGTGTTGTAGGTGGGGTTCTTGGCCAGCACGATATTGGTCTCGGCGTCGTGGCTGAGATAGTTCAGCGTGGCCACCAGAGACCAGCGGTCCATCTGGCCCTGGTTGATCTGCTGGGTGCCGTGATAGAGGCCGGTGGTGTCGCCCAGGCCGATGGTGTTGGCGGTGGCGAAGATGCGGAAATACTTGTGCGGCGTGATCACCTCGTTCTGGTCGAGAAGCGTCAGCTTGCCGTCCACCTCCAGCACCCGCTGGATCACGAACATCACGTCGGCGCGGCCGGCGTCGTATTCGTCGAACACGATGGCGGTGGGGTTGCGCAGCGCCCAGGGCAGGATGCCCTCCTGGAACTCGGTTACCTGCACGCCCTCGCGCAGCTTGATCGCGTCCTTGCCGATCAGGTCGATCCGGGAGATGTGGCTGTCGAGGTTGACGCGCACGCAGGGCCAGTTGAGGCGCGAGGCGACCTGTTCGATGTGGGTCGATTTACCCGTGCCGTGATAGCCCTGGACCATCACCCGGCGGTTGAAGGCAAAGCCCGCCAGAATCGCCAGCGTGGTGTCGGGGTCGAACTTGTAGGTCGGGTCGGGATCGGGCACGCGGTCGGAGGGCGCCTCGAACCCCTTGACCACCATGTCCGTGTCGATGCCGAACACATCGCGGACAGAGATTTCTTCGGTGGGTTTTGCGTTGATATCCATGGTGCCGTCTGCCGTCCTTCGCCTCGTCAATCGGCGCGCGGTCGCGCGCCGCTTCAAATTCAGTTGATCAAACATTTGGGGCATATCGGCCGCGGGTGCAAGGGCAAGGCGGCAGTCCGCGGGACGGCGCGGGCCGGGGACGGGCATTCGCCACACGCGCCGGTGCCCGGATCGTGAACGCGCGGCCTGGCCCGATGGGCTATGCTGCGCCTGCGGGGCCGTCCCGCGAACCGAGGAGGTGGAGATGAAGCGCCGAACCTTCCTGAGCCTCGGCGCCGCCGCGCTGGCGCTGCCCGCGCGGGCCGGGGAAAGCTTCGAGATCACCCGCACGCAGGCCGAATGGCGCGCCATGCTCAGCCCGCTGGAATACAAGGTGATGCGGCGCGAGGGCACTGAGCGCGCCTTCTCCAGCGCGCTGAACGACGAGAAGCGGGCGGGGATCTATCACTGCCGGGGCTGCGATCTGCCGCTTTACGATGCCGCCGCCAAGTATGACAGCGGCACCGGCTGGCCGAGCTTCCGGCAGGCGCTGCGCGACGCGGTGGCCACGCGGCCGGACCGCGGCTTCCTCATGGTTCGAACCGAAGTGCATTGCCGCCGCTGCGGCAGCCATCTTGGCCATGTCTTCGACGACGGGCCGCCGCCCACCGGCAAGCGGCACTGCATCAACGGAGTGAGCCTGGTGTTCCGCCCGGCCTGAGGGCGCCGCGGCTCACTCCCTGAAGCTGCGGCTGTCCTTGATCTGGTCCCAGGCCCAGACCACCTCTTGCAGCCGGTCCTCGTCGGCACGGTTGCCGCCGTTCATGTCGGGATGGAGATCCTTGACCAGGCTCTTGTATTTCTTGCGGATCTCGGTGCGCGACCAGTGATCCATCGCCTCGAGGATCTCCAGCGCCTTGCGCTCGGTGGGCGGCAGGCGGCGGGTGCCGGTGATCGACTTGCCGGGATTGCGGGTGGCGTTGTCACCCAGCACCTGGTGCGGGTCGTCCACGCCCAGCCGGGCCCAGGCGCGCTGTTCCTCGGATTTCTTGCCGAAGGGCTTGGTCTCGCGCTCCCAGACGCGATCCTTGTTGATCTGGGCCTCGAACTCCTCCTCGGTCGCGCCGGAGAAGAAATTCCATTTCAGGTTATATTCGCGGACGTGGTCCTTGCAGAACCACAGGTAGTCGTCCAGCGTGTCCGGCGATCGCGGCGCGCGGTACTGGCCCAGCTCCTCGCAGCCGGGATGTTCGCATTTCCGGTTCGAGGTCTCGAACGCCCCGGACATGCCGCGCTTCGTGCGCGTGCGCTTTCTCTTGTCTGCCGATACCGAGATATCGAACCCGAACGGATCGCTCTTGTTCATGCTCTGCCCACCTTTTCGACTCGGACGACAGAGTTTAATGCTTAAAATCCGGGAATGAAGGGGGATGTGGCGAAAAATGACAGTGGCAGACGAAATCCGCTCACGGCTGGAGGCGGCATTCCAGCCGGCGTTGCTCGAGGTGCGCGACGACAGCGAGCAGCATCGCGGCCATGCCGGCTACCGGGAGGGCGGGGAGAGCCATTTCACCGTGACCCTTCGCGCCGAGGCTTTTTCCGGCATGTCGCGGCTGGCCCGCCACCGCGCCGTGCACGCGGCGCTGGGCCCGGAGCTGGTCGGGCGCATCCACGCGCTGGCGCTGAAGATCGAGGGCTGAGCCGCCGTTATTCGGCGGCCACGCCGTCGTTGCGGCCATTGTCGCCGTCGCCGCCCTTGTCCCCGTCCCTGGCCGCGTCGCGGCGGGCGGGGCCGAGGCTGGGCGCCGCGCCGGCGCTGCCGCGCGCGACTGCGGGGGCGTTGCCCGGCTCGGCCCCGGCGCTGAGCGTGGCGGCGGCCGCGGCCGCGATCTCTTCGGGGCTGCGCGGAGCACGCTCCGGCCCAGGAACGGGCGCCTCGGCGCCGAGGGCGCGGCGGAAGATCAGCATGTTCTGGAAAGTGGTGGTCCTGCCGGTCAGGCCCTGGCGCTCCTCGCAGGGCAGGGTGTCGGCGCGCAGGTATTCCCACCCGTCGCGGCCCATCTCGTTCATCAGCGCCATCAGGGTGTGGGCGAAGCGTTCGCGCGTTCCCTTGAGACCCTTTGCCCGCTCGCCCTTCAGCGGCGCGGGCACGACCTTGTACTCATACTGAGGCATGACACCCTTCCCTTGGTTCAGCAGTTCGAGATTATCCGATTCGCGACGATCGAGTTCAAGGGCGCCGCCGCGCGGCGCAGGACCCGAAGGTTCAGCGCCCGGCCTTGTCACGCGACGTCTGCCACAGGTGCCGATTCGTCATCCGCAGCAGTTCCTCGACCATCGGGTCGGGTCCCTGGCTGACCGGCAGCGTCTCGGGCGGGGCCAGCCGCAGGCCGAGGCGCCGCTGCACCTCTTTGCGCTTGGCGGCGTAGTCGCGGATCTGCTGCGGCCAGAAGCCGGCGGTCCGGTATTTCCCGCCCGGCAATTTCCGCAGGCGGGCGACCTCGCGCTCGTCCCGTGTCGGGCTGCCCAGCGGGTTGAGGTGATTGTAGAGGAACAGCGCCCGCACCGCGTCGGCCGAGACCGACTCGTTATCGTGGCGCTCGCTCAGGCCCAGCGAGGCCAGCGTCGGCAGGTCGAAGCGCGACAGCAGCGCGTCGCAGATTCCGGTCTTCACGGCGTCCTCGAACTTGACGAAGGTCGTGGCCTCGCGGCCGAAGACCCCGGCGAGCCGCAACGGCAGATCGTAGAGCCGCTGGATCGCCGTGTCATAGCGCGTCGGGCGCACCCGCAGGCCGGCCTTGGCCAGTTGCTGGCTGTCGGACGAGATCCAGCTGTGCAGTTCGCGGTAGAAATAGACCGCGTGCAGCTTTCCGTGGCGGCCGAGGAAGTCGCGCAGCCGGGTCATCGGCCCTTCGTCGAGCATCGAGAGATATTCGCTCGAGATCACCACGGTGGTGCCGCGGGCCTGCGCCAGGTCCTGCTCCAGGTCGCTCAGCGTCTCGGCGTCGCGGGCGCGGATCGCGCCTTCGTCGAGACCGGAATGCACATTCCAGACAAAGGCCATCGGGTCCGGCAGGAAGGCCGAATAGAGATTGGGGTAGGGGCCGCCGGTGCCAAGATAGGTGATCCCCGCGGCGCGCAGCGCGTCGCGGTGCTCATCGAGGGTCTTTTGCAGCGAGGTCGAGCCGGTCTTGTGCGTCCCGACATGCAGCAGGATGGTTGTCTTGTCTGACACGCGTGCCTCCCGGGCGCCGGGCCTAGAGCCCCAGCTTCGCGGCGACGATCTCGTTCACCGCCTGCGGGTTGGCCTTGCCGCCGGTCGCCTTCATCACCTGGCCGACGAACCAGCCTGCCAGTTTCGGGTTCTGCTGTGCCTTCTCGACCTGCGCGGGGTTGGCGGCGATGATCTCGTCCACCACCTTCTCGATCGCGCCGGTATCGGTCACCTGCTTCATGCCGCGGGCCTCGACGATCTCCGCCGGCTCGCCGCCCTCGGTGTAGACGATCTCGAACAGGTCCTTGGCGATCTTGCCCGAGATGTCGCCCTTGGTGATCAGGTCGATGATGCCGCCCAGCTGCGCCGGGCCGACCGGGCTTTGGGTGATGTCGCGGTCGTC
This sequence comes from Actibacterium sp. MT2.3-13A, assembly GCF_018139985.1. Taxonomy (GTDB): domain Bacteria; phylum Pseudomonadota; class Alphaproteobacteria; order Rhodobacterales; family Rhodobacteraceae; genus JAGSOU01. The sequence goes on from NZ_JAGSOU010000003.1 coordinate 271,327, forward strand.
CTTCTTGAGGCGCCCGAACAATTCGTTGATCACCCAGTTGGCGGCGAGCTTGCCGTCGCGGCCGGCGGCGACCTCTTCGAAATAGGCGGCGTTCTCGGCCTCGGCGGTCAGCACGTCGGCGTCGTATTCGGTCAGGCCGAATTCCTTGACGAAACGCGCCTTCTTCTCGTCCGGCAGCTCCGGCAGCGAGGCAGCGATCTCGTCCACCCATGCCTGCTCGATCTCCAGAGGCAGCAGGTCGGGGCAGGGGAAGTAGCGGTAGTCATGCGCCTCTTCCTTGGAGCGCATGGAGCGCGTCTCGCCCTTGTCGGGATCGTAGAGTCGGGTTTCCTGCACCACCGTGCCGCCGTCCTCGATGATGGCGATCTGGCGGCGCGCCTCGTATTCGATGGCGGCCTGGATGAAGCGCATGGAGTTCATGTTCTTGATCTCGCAGCGCGTGCCCAGGACCGAATGGTCGCCGGTCTCGATGAATTTCTCGTAATCGCCCGGGCGGCAGACCGAGACGTTCACGTCGGCGCGCAGGTTGCCGTTCTGCATGTTGCCGTCGCAGGTGCCGAGGTAGCGCAGGATCTGGCGCAGCTTGCCGACATAGGCGGCGGCCTCCTCCGGGCCGCGGATGTCGGGGCGCGAGACGATCTCCATCAGCGCGACGCCGGTGCGGTTGAGATCGACGAAGGACATGTGCGGGTCCATGTCGTGGATCGACTTGCCCGCGTCCTGCTCCAGGTGGATCCGCTCGATCCGCACGCGGCGGGCGACACCGGGGCCCATGTCCACGATCACCTCGCCCTCGCCCACGATCGGGTGGTAGAGCTGGCTGATCTGGTAGCCCTGCGGCAGGTCGGGGTAGAAATAATTCTTCCGGTCGAAGGCGGATTTGAGGTTGATCTCTGCCTTCAGCCCCAGCCCGGTCTTGACCGCCAGCGCGACGCAGCCCTCGTTGATCACGGGCAGCATGCCGGGCATGGCGGCATCGACGAAGGCGACGTTGGAGTTCGGTTCGGCCCCGAACTGGGTCGAGGCGCCGGAGAAGAGCTTGGCCCGGGAGGCGACCTGGGCGTGCACCTCCAGCCCGATCACCAGCTCCCAGTCATGCTTGGCGCCGGCAATGGTTTTCGGTTTCGGAGCGGTAAAGCTGAGATGGTCGAGCATTCGGCAAATCCTGTCAAAGGTCTGGCGCGGTTCTAGGACAGGGGGGGGCGCGGGGCAAGGGGGGCAAGGTGGCGGGAACTGGCCGAGTGGCACGGGCGGGGCTTGCGGGACGCGGCGCGGCGGGCAAATCTGTCGGCGTTCAGGCGGGAGGCGCGGATGCTGGGCAGGGTTCTGAGAGGGGTGATGGTGACGGCGCTGCTGCTGGCGGCGGCGGGCTGCGCCCGCCAGGAGGTTTCGGCGCGGCTGTCGGGGGCCTCGATGGCCGCCGGGGCGCTGCCCGCGATGCGCTGGGATCACCGCGCCGAGGCCGCGGACTGGACGCGCGCCACGCTGGGCGCGCTGGAAAGCCACGGCGCGGCGCTGCCGCACAGCCTGCCGGCGGATATCGGGCGGTTCTGCCCGGGCTACGAGAGCGCCTCGCTGGACGAGCGGCGCGCCTTCTGGGCGGGGCTGCTGTCGGCGCTGGCCAAGCACGAAAGCACCTGGAACCCGCGCGCGGTGGGCGGCGGCGGCCGCTGGTTCGGGCTGGTGCAGATCGCGCCCCGCACGGCGCAGGGCTATGGCTGCCGGGCGCAGAGCGGCGCGGACCTGCAGGAGGGCGGCGCCAATCTCAGCTGCGCGGTGCGGATCATGGCGCGCACCGTCGCCCGCGACGGAGTGATCGCCCAGGGCGGGCGCGGCGTGGCGGCCGACTGGGGGCCGTTCAAGGTCGCCGGAAAGCAGGCCGACATCGCCGCCTGGACCAGCAGCCAGAGCTACTGCCGCTGAGCGCGACCCCGGATGGCCCGGATGCGGCGCGTGCCGCGCCACGGCCGTTCGGCGCGCCCTTGCGGGCGCGGATTGAGTATTTTCGCCAAGAAGAAGATCAGCCGGTCTGCACCGCGCGCGCCCAACTCGGCCGGCGGCTGTTGTCGAGCAGCGAGACGGTGGGGGCGTGGCGGCCGCCGAGCGCCAGCGTGGCGGCGCGCAGCATCTCGATCCCGTCCTCCGATTTCGCGGGCAAGGCGGCGGCCGAGATCGGCTGGCCCACGGTCAGCCGGTAGGGCTGGCGGTCCTTGTTCAGGGTCTCGTGGAACAACGTGATGTCGCGCAGCGTCGGGTGGATCAGGTCGAACAGGTAGAACAGCACCGAGTTGCGGGCGCGGATGTTGACCGGGATCACCGGCAGGTCGAACTTGCGCGCGATCATCGCTGCGGAGGCCATCCAGGGGCGTTCGTGCAGCTTCAGTCCGCGCCGCTTGGCCAGGCGGCCGGAGGGGAAGATCACCCCCAGCCGGCCCGCCTCGATGGCGCGGCGGGTATAGGCCATGGTCTCGCGCGTCTTGCCGTGCGAGCGCTTTTCCTCGCGCCATTCCACCGGGGCGATGATGTCCTCCATCTGCGGCAGCACGCGCAGGATGTCGCGGTTGGCGTAGAAGAACAGGTCGCGGCGCAGCTGGCCCAGAAGGCTCCACAAAATGACGCCATCGGCGATGCCGGTGGGGTGGTTGGCGACGATCAGCGCGGGGCCGGAGCGCGGCACGTTCTCGAGCCCCGACGCCTCGACATCGCGGGCCAGCAGGCGCGCCATCTCGTCCATGATCACGGGGGCGGGGTGGTCTTTCAGCGCCTCGCCCAGGGCGACGGTGCGGGGATAGCCAAGAAGGCCGGTCAGCAGGTTGCGCGAAGGGGCGCTCCAGGCATGGTCGGCAAAGAGCCAGGGCGCGCGTTCCTCGATCAGCGGGTCGATTCTATCCTTCATGCGCCTTGTGACCACGTAAACGTGACAGTTGCGTAACAGCAGACCCCGGCGGGCCGGGCCCGGTCAAGCGTTTTCGCCCGGGCCCGGATTTCGGCGGGGAACCGCCCGCCGTTCAGCCCTCGCCGAGCATCCGGCCGACCATTTCGGACATGTCGCGCGACAGGCCCCCGGTGGCCGCGATGCGGCCGAGCTGGGCGCGGATCAGCGCTTGGCGGTCGGCGTCGTAGCGGCGCCAGGTCTCGAAGGCGGTGGACATGCGCGCCGCGGTCTGCGGGTTCAGCGCGTCGAGCCGGATCAGCCAGTCGGCCACGAAGGCGTAGCCCGCGCCGGAGGCGTGGTGGAAGCCCGCCGCATTGGCCGAAAGCCCGCCGATCAGAGCGCGGAAGCGGTTGGGGTTCTTCCAGTCGAAATCGGGATGCCCGGCCAGTTGGGCGGCCAGCGCCGCAGCGCGGTCGGGGGCGGCATGCGCCACCTGCAGGCCGAACCAGCGGTCGATCACCAGACGCTCCATCCGCCAGCGCTCGTAGAAGGTCGCGAGTTGCCCCTCGCCCGCGCCGATGTCGAGCAGGCAGCCAAGAGCCCCGAACTGTTCGGTCATATTGTCGGCCCCGGCGAACTGCGCCTCGGCGCGGGCCGGGCCATCCACGCGCGACAGCAGCGACAGCGCCGCCAGCCGCAGCGCGCGCTTGCCCGCATCCGCCGCGTCAGGGCGGTAGGGGCCGGGGCAGGCCGTCGCCTCGTAAAGCGCGCCGAGCTGCGGCGCGAGGTGATCGGCCATCGCGTCCTTCAGCGCCTCGGCGGCGGCGTGGATCGCCGCCGGATCGGGCGTATGGCCGCCGTCGTGCAGCGTCTGCGCGATGTCGTCCTCGCCGGGCAGGCTGAGCGCCAGCGCGCGGAAGGCGGGGTCCAGCTGCTCATCGCGCAGCAGCGCGGCCAGCGCGTCGAGATAGGCCGCATCGGGGGCGGCGTGGTCGCGCACCATGCGGATCAGCCCATCCTTGGCCAGGGCCCGGCCCGCCTCCCACTTGTTGAACGGGTCGGTGTCATGGGCCAGCAGGAAGGCGCGCTCGGCCGCGGGGCGGTCGTGGTTGAGGATCACCGGGGCGGAGAACCCGCGCAGGACCGAGGGGATCGGCCGGGCGGAGAGCCCGCCGAAGGTGAAGCTCTGCTCGGCCTCGGTCATCTCCAGCATGGTCGTCGGCAGCACCTCGTCGCCATTGGGGCCGATGAGACCCAGCGCGATCGGGATCACCTGCGGCGCCTTGTCGGGCTGACCTGGGGTGGGCGGTGTTTCCTGTTTGAAGGCAATGGTGTATGTGCCGTTTCTAAAGTCATCCGTGAAGCTCAGTCGCGGCGTGCCGGCCTGCGAATACCAGCGCTTGAACTGGCTGAGATCGCGGCCCGTGGCATCCTCGAACACCTTCAGCCAGTCCTCGATCGTGGCGGCCTCACCGTCGTGGCGGGCGAAATAGAGGTCGAGTGCGCGGGCATAGCCCTCGTCGCCCACCAGGCGCTTGAGCATGCCGATCAGCTCGGCGCCCTTTTCATAGACGGTGGCGGTGTAGAAATTGTTGATCTCGACAAAGCTTTCGGGCCGCACCGGATGCGCCAGCGGGCCGTTGTCCTCGCGGAACTGGCGGGCGCGCAGCGCCATCACGTCCTCGATCCGGTGCACCGCGTGGCCGCGCATGTCGCCCGAGAACTGCTGGTCGCGGAACACCGTCAGCCCCTCTTTCAGGCACAGCTGGAACCAGTCCCGGCAGGTGATGCGGTTGCCCGTCCAGTTGTGGAAATACTCATGCGCGATGATCGCCTCGATGCGCGCATAGGTCGGGTCGGTGGCGGTCTCCGGGCTGGCCAGCACGCAGGAGGAGTTGAAGATGTTCAGCCCCTTGTTCTCCATCGCGCCCATGTTGAAATCGTCCACCGCCACGATGTTGAACACGTCGAGGTCGTATTCGCGGCCATAGGTCTCCTCGTCCCAGCGCATGGAGCGCTTCAGCGCGTCCATGGCGAAGGCGGTCTTGCCCTCGTCGCCAGGGCGCACCCAGATGTTCAGCGCCACCTCGCGCCCCGAGGCGGTGATGAAACTGTCGGAGGTCGCCACCAGTTCGCCCGCCACCAGCGCGAAGAGATAGGCGGGCTTCGGCCAGGGGTCCTGCCATTCGGCCCAGCCCGCGCCCCGCGCCACCGGGTTGCCGTTCGACAAGAGCACCGGCAGGTCGCTCTCGATCCGCACGGTGAAGGGGGCCATCACGTCGGGGCGGTCGGGGTAATAGGTGATCTTGCGGAAGCCCTCGGCCTCGCACTGGGTGCAATACATGCCCTTGGACATGTAGAGCCCCTCCAGCGCGGTGTTGGCCTCGGGCGCGATCTCCACCTCGGCCTCCCAGATGAAGGGGGCGTCGGGGGCGGGGCAGGTGAGGCCGGTTTCGGTGATCTCGGGTGAGACCTCCTTGCCGTCGATTTTCGCCCAGACCAGGCGCAGGTTCTCGCCATGCAGGAAGAACGTCCTGTCGGCGGCCTCGGGGTTGGGGCGGAAGGCGATGCGCGAGAGGACGCGCGTGGAGGTCGGGGCCAGCCGGAAGGTCAGGTGCACCTGATCCACCAGAAAGGCCGGCGGGGTGTAATCGCTCAGGTAGATCGGCTGCGGCGCGGCGTCTTTCATGGCGGGCTCCTCTGTTGGCCCTCCTGATCTATCCGTTCGGGCAGCGACTGCAAGGGTGCGGCTTTGCAGTCGGAAATGTTCACTTTATGTTCGCGACATGACGGTTACGATTCTCTGGTTCAAACGCGATCTGCGGCTGTTCGATCACCCGGCGCTGGCCTGCGCTGCGGCCGGCGAGGGGGCGGTGCTGCCGCTTTATATCGTCGAGCCGGGGTATTGGGCGCAGCCCGATACCTCGGCGCGGCAATGGCGCTTCACGGCGGAATGCCTGGAGGATCTGGCAGCCGGGCTGGCCGCGCTGGGCGCGCCGTTGCAGGTGGAGGTGGGCGAGGCGGTCGAGGTGCTGCGCAAACTGGCGGCGGCGCGGGGCGTGGCCCGCTTCGTCAGCCATGAGGCGACCGGCAACGCCTGGACGCATGCGCGCGACCGGCGCGTCGCGGCCTGGGCGCGGGCGGCCGGCGTCGAATGGGTGGAACTGCCGCAATCGGGCGTGGTGCGGGGGCTGGCCAGCCGCGACGGCTGGGCCCGGGCGCGCGCCGCGTGGCTTGGCCAGCCCACGGCGGCGGCGCCCCAGGCCCTGCGCGCGGTTCCCGGGTTGGGACCCTGCCCAATCCCCGAGGCGCGCGACCTGGCGCTGCGCTTCGATCCCTGCCCGGGGCGGCAGCGGGGCGGACGGGCGCGGGGGCTGGAGGCGATGGGGGGCTTTCTGGAGGGGCGGGGGCCGGACGACCACCGGGCCCTGTCCATGCCGGCAGAGGGGAAGGGCGCCCCTTCGCGCCTCTCGCCCCATCTGGCGCTGGGGGCGCTGTCGGGGCGCGAGGTGGCGCAGGCCGTGGCGGCGCGTCGCCGCGTGGTGCGGGGGCAGGGTGACGGCTGGCCGGGCCGCCTGCGGAGTTTCGGCGCGCGGCTGGCCTTGCGCGACCATCTCATGCAGAAGCTTGAGGAGGCGCCGATCATCGAGCGGCGCTGCCTGCACCCGGCCTATGAGAACCTGCGCCCGGCAACGCCCGACGCCGCGCGGCTGGCGGCCTGGCAGAAGGGCGAGACCGGGCTGCCCCTCGTCGATGCCTGCATGCGCGCGCTGACCGAGACCGGCTGGCTGGATTTCCGCATGCGCGCGATGCTGGTCTCGGTCGCCTCCTACCACCTGTGGCTGGACTGGCGGGCGACCGGGGCGCATCTGGCCCGCCTTTTCACCGATTACGAGCCGGGCATCCACTGGCCGCAGATGCAGATGCAGTCGGGCACCACCGGCATGGAGCCGCCGCGCGTCTGCGATCCGGTGAAACAGGCGCGCGCGCAGGACCCGGCCGGCGCTTTCACCCGCCGCTGGCTGCCGGAACTGGATCAGGTGCCCGATGCCTTTCTGCAGCAGCCCTGGCTCTGGCCGGGGGCGGGGCGGCTGCTGGGGCGCGCCTACCCCGAGCCGGTCGTGGACGTGGCGCAGGCCGGCCGGGCGGCGCGCGACCGGGCCCTGGCGGTGCGCAGGGGCGATGCCTTCCGGGCCGAGGCCGCGCGCCACGCCGGCCGCAAACCGGCGCCGCGCCCGCGCGCGCCGAGAGCCCGCGCCGACGGACAGCTGAGTTTCGATCTGTGAGGGCGCGGGCGGGCATCCGCGCCGCCTTGGGGCGGCCCTTCGCCCGGCGGCGGAAGCGCGCGGCGGTGTGAGACGATCCGCGACATTGCCCGGCCCGCTGCCGGATGCGAAGCCGGCCGCGGCGCGGCAAAGCGGCGGTTTTGGGCAAAATTGGTAAATGAAATTGACCAGCGCTGTTGCCTATCGGAAACAAATTTTCTAATGCTGCGCGCGACTCGATTTGAGAAAAAGTGTCGCAGTTCTGGCCTGCGAGGAGGGATCACAGATGACGAACTATGTGGAACGTGCCGGGCTGAAGGTGGAAGCAACGCTGGCCGCCTTCGTTGAGGACCGGGCCCTGACCGGCCTTGAGATCGGCGCCGAGGCGCTGTGGCAGGGCCTGTCGGACCTGATCCATGATTTCGGCCCGCGCAACCGCGCGCTGCTGGCGCGCCGCGAGGAGCTGCAGGAAAAGATCGACGCCTGGCACCGCGCCAATGCCGGCCAGCCGCATGACGCGGCCGCCTACAAGGCTTTCCTCGAGGAAATCGGTTACCTGCTGCCCGAGGGCGAGGATTTCAGCATCGACACCTCGAATGTCGACCCCGAGATCGCGGCCCAGCCGGGCCCGCAGCTGGTGGTCCCGATCATGAACGCGCGCTACGCGCTGAACGCGGCGAACGCGCGCTGGGGCTCGCTCTACGATGCGCTGTACGGCACCGACGCGCTGGGCGACCTGCCTCAGGGCAAGGGCTATGACCCCGAGCGCGGTGCGCGCGTGGTGGCCTGGGCCAAGCGCTTCCTCGACGACGTGGCGCCGCTGGCCGAAGGGTCGTGGGCCGATGTCACCGCCCTGTCGGTCGCGGGCGGCAAGCTGACCCCGGCGCTGGCCGATCCGTCCCATTTCGCCGGCCATATCGGCGCGGCGGACGCGCCCGACGAGGTGATCCTGGTCAACAACGGCCTGCACATCCGGGTCAAGGTCGATGCCTCCACCCCGGTCGGCAAGGACGACCCGGCCCATATCAGCGACATGATCCTCGAGGCCGCGATCAGCTCGATCATGGATTGCGAGGACAGCGTCGCCGCCGTCGATGGCGAGGACAAGGCGCTGGCCTATTCCAACTGGCTGGGCCTGATGGCGGGCGACCTGGAAGAGCAGGTCGAGAAGGGCGGCAAGGTCTTCACCCGCCGCCTGCATGACGACATCACCTACACCGCCGCCGACGGCAGCGAGGCCACGCTGAAGGGCCGCGCCCTGATGCTGGTGCGCAACGTGGGCCACCTGATGACCACGCCCGCCGTGCTGGACCGCGACGGCAACGAGGCGCCCGAGGGACTGCTCGACGCGATGATGACCTCGCTGGTCGCCATGCACGACCTGCGCAAGACCGCGGGCGCGCGCAACTCGGTCAAGGGCTCGGTCTATGTGGTGAAGCCCAAGATGCACGGCCCCGAGGAGGTCGGTTTCGCCGACGAGATCTTCTCCTTCGTGGAGAAGACCCTCGGCCTGCCGCAATACACCGTCAAGCTGGGCATCATGGACGAGGAGCGCCGCACCTCGGCCAACCTCAAGGAATGCATCCGCGCCGCCAAGCACCGGGTGGCCTTCATCAACACCGGCTTCCTCGACCGCACCGGCGACGAGATCCACACCTCGATGGAGGCGGGCCCGATGATCCGCAAGGGCGACATGAAGCACGCCCCCTGGATCCTGTCCTACGAGGACCGCAACGTCGATATCGGCCTGGCCTGCGGGCTGAAGGGCCACGCCCAGATCGGCAAGGGCATGTGGGCCATGCCCGACCTGATGGCGGCGATGATGGAGCAGAAGATCGGCCATCCGAAGGCCGGCGCCACCTGCGCCTGGGTCCCGAGCCCGACCGCGGCCACGCTGCACGCCACCCATTACCACCGCGTTGACGTGCTGGCCCGCCAGGACGAGATCGCCGCGGGCGGGCCGCGCGGCACGCTCGACGACCTGCTGACCATCCCGGTGATGGAGGGCCAGAACCTCAGCGACGAGGACATCCGCCAGGAGATCGAGAACAACGCGCAGGGCATCCTGGGCTACGTCGTGCGCTGGGTCGACCAGGGCGTTGGCTGCTCCAAGGTGCCGGACATCCATGACGTCGGCCTGATGGAAGACCGCGCCACCTGCCGCATCTCCAGCCAGGCGCTGGCGAACTGGCTGCACCACGGCGTGGTCAGCGAGGGGCAGGTGATGGAGGCGATGCGCAAGATGGCCGAGGTGGTGGACCGCCAGAACGCGGGCGACCCGGCCTACATGCCGATGGCGCCGGGCTTCGAGGGGATCGCCTTCCAGGCGGCCTGCGACCTGGTGTTCCGCGGCCGCGAGCAGCCCTCGGGCTACACCGAGCCGGTGCTGCATGCCCGCCGCCTGCAGCTCAAGGCCACCCGCACCCCGCAGGTCAGCGCGTCCTGACCCGCAGATACAGGAGATAGAGACATGGCGACGATTTCCCTGCGCAAGGCGCGCACCATCATCCGCAAGGCCCTGGACAAGGGCCGGGAGATGAACCTCAAGCCGCTGTCGGTGGTGGTGCTGGACGCCGGCGGCCACGTCATCGCGTTCGAACGCGAGGACGGCGCCAGCCCCGGCCGCTTCAAGATCGCCGAGGGCAAGGCCTATGGCGCGGTCATGCTGGGCATGGGCGGGCAGGCGCAGATGGCCCGCGCCGAGGCCCAGGCCTATTTCATGGCCGCCGTGAACGGCGTCTATGGCGGCAAGGTGATTCCGGTGCCGGGCGGCGTGCTGGTGCGCGACAAGAAGGGCACGGTCCTGGGCGCGGTTGGCGTGACCGGCGACAGCTCGGAGAACGATGCCATTGCGGCCACCGCGGGCATCGAGGCGGCGGCGCTGATCGGCGAAGCGTAAGCGCCGCGATCCGCCTGAAAAACCGGCACGGGCCCCCGGGCGGGGCCCGTGCCGCCGCCGCCCCTTCACGGGCGCGCGCGATCGGCCTATGCTGCGACGAGAACAGCAAGAGGACGGACATGTCGCGCCCCATCGTCGGTATCATCGGCAACCAGTATCTGATCAACGACCAGTACCCCGCCCATGCCGGCGGCACGATGAATTCCGAGGCGGTGGCCGAGGTGGCCGGTGCGCTGCCGCTGCTGGTTCCGGCCGATCCGCGCTTCGTCACGGTCGAGGAACTGCTGGAGACTTGCCACGGTTTCCTGCTCACCGGCGGCCGCCCCAATGTCCACCCCGAGGAATACGGCGAGGAAGAGACCGAGGCGCATGGCGCCTTCGACCGCGCCCGCGACGCCGTCACCCTGCCGCTGATCCGCGCGCTCGTCGAGCGCGGCCAGCCCTTCCTTGGCATATGCCGCGGCTTCCAGGAGGTGAACGTGGCGATGGGCGGCACGCTCTATCCCGAGATCCGCGATCTGCCGGGCCGGATGAACCACCGCATGCCGCCCGACGGCACGCTGGAGGAAAAATTCGCCCTGCGCCACAAGGTGACGCTGACCGAGGGCGGGCCGTTCCACCGGCTGTTCGGCGCGCGTGAGGTGATGACCAACACATTGCACGGGCAGGGGATCAAGAGCCCCGGCAGCCGGATCGTGATCGACGGTCACGCCCCCGACGGCACGCCCGAGGCGATCTATGTCGCCGACGCGCCGGGCTTCACCCTCTCGGTGCAGTGGCATCCCGAATACCGCGCGGCCGAGGATCCGGTCTCGCGGCCGCTGTTCTCGGCCTTCGGGCGGGCGGTGCGCGCCTGGGCCGAGGGGCGCCGCGCCCCGGTGCTCAAGACCGCGTGACTTGACCTTACCCCCGCTGGAAGCGGCAGTCTCTCGCCGCGAACAGGGGAGAACGCATGAAACCAGTGATTATTGCCGGCGCGGCCGGCCTCGTGGCCGCGGGGGTGGCCTATGTCCTGATCCGGGGCGGCGCGGAGGAGGCCACGGCCCCGGCGGGCGGCCAGGGCCCCGCGCCGGGCGCCGCGATCGTGACGGTGCAGATGCCCGCGCTCAGCGCCACGGCGCAGCTCGGGCGCAAGGCTTTCGAGGCGAACTGTGCCACTTGCCACGGGCCGGACGGGTCCGGGCGGCAGGACTCGGGGCCGCCGCTGATCCACAAGATCTACGAGCCCGGCCACCATGCCGACATCGCCATCGTTATGGCCGCGCAGAGGGGCGTGAAGTCGCATCACTGGCGGTTCGGCGACATGGCGCCGGTTCCGGGCTTGACCGAGCGCGAGCTGGGGTCGATCGTGGTCTATATCCGCGAGGTGCAGCGGGCCAACGGGATCGAGTGATCCGCGTGCCGCGATGAAGGGAGTCCAACCATGAAGATCGCCATCGTCTACGCCACCACCGAGGGGCAGACCCGCAAGATCGTCCGGTTCTGCGCCGATCACCTGATCGACGCGGGCGACAGCGTGGAGGTGATCCACGCCGTCGATGCCCGGGATCTGGACCTGGCGCGCTTCGACGGGGCGATCGTGGCCGGATCAATCCATGTCATGCACTACCAGAAGGAACTGGCGGAATTCGCCAAGGTGCAGGCCGGCGCGCTGGCGAAATTGCGCACGCTGTTCCTGTCGGTCTCGCTGACCGCGGCAAGCAACGACCCCGAGGACCGGGCCGGGCTGGCGGACTGCGTGGCGGAGTTCTCGGCCAAGACCGGCTGGACGCCGGGGCAGGTGGCGCATGTCGCCGGCGCCTTCATGTTCTCGGAATATGATTTCTTCCGCAGCTGGGCGATGCGCTGGATCGCGGCCCAGAGGGGGCAGAGGGTGAGCCCGAACGAGGACCGCGAATACACCGACTGGCAGGCGCTGGCCGCCACGCTGGACGCGTGGCGCGCGGGCTGATCTAGGCCGCCAGCAGCCGCGCCTCGTGCCGCTTCAGGCAGATGCGCGAGGTGTCGCCATAGCCGTTCGGGTTGCTGCGCAGTTCGGGGAACAGGGCGAAGAGCTCTTCGCGGGCCGGGCCGGTCACCGCATCGAGGCCCTGCGCGCCGGGGTGGAAGCTCTCGCTCGGGGCGCCTTCGGCGAAGATCACCTGGTGGCGGTCGAACAGCAGGTGGACATAGGTCACCTCGCCGCCGGGCGCGCGGATCACGTCGCGCCCGTCGATCAGGTGCTTGGCGGCGGCCAGAACCTCGCTTTCGCCGAACAGCAGGTTGGCCCGGTGCCCGGTGACGAGCATCCGGTGCTGCGGCGAGACCAGCAGGTCGCGCCCGTTGCCGAAGGCCGAGCCCGCGCGCAGCAGGACCGGCGCGAGCCGACCCACCGCGGGCACCCGCCGCCGCCCCGTCCAGCGCACCGGCCGCAGCCCGTCATCGGCGGTGATGACCAGGTCGCCGGGGCGCAGATCCTCGATCGGGCGGGCGCCATGCGGCGTCAGGATCCGGGTGCCGGCGGCGAAACAGATGACGATGTTCTCGATCTCGGAGAAGTTCACCACCGAACCGTCGCCCAGCGTGGCAAAGCCCGACAGCCCGCCGCCGGCGTCGGAGGAATTGGTATAGGTGATGTCGCCGCGGTCGATCAGGCCCTGGAAATTCAGCGTGTCGCCAATGCTCTCGCCGCCCTCGCCGCCGGCAATGGCGATGGTCGCGCCGCCGCTTTCGGCCAGATCGGCGACCAGGAAGGTGTCGTCGCCGTCGCCGCCCGAGGCGCTGTCGCCCTGGGCGACGGTGATGCTGTCGTCGCCCGCGCCGCCCTCCAGCGTGTCGGCGCCGGTGCTGCCCGCCAGGGTGTCGTCGCCCGCGCCGCCGTCGATCACGTCGTCGCCGCCGGCGGCGGGTATCGTGTCGAAATGCACGTCGGTGATCCACAGCGCCTGGCCCGTGTCGCCGGCGTTGGAATAGACGATCTCGATCCGCGCGACCGGGCCGGCGATCTCCACCAGCGCCGACCCCTCGACCGAGCTGGCACTTTCGCTGCCCTGACCGGCGATGACGGTGTCGCCCGTGACGGTGTCGTTGCCACTGGCGGTGATGGACACTGGCACCGGGTTGCCGTCGGCATCGTAGGCGCGGACCTCGACCACGTCGGTCCAGGTGCCCGAGTCGATGTCGTTGATGCGGAAGGTGGCGTTGCTGACGCTGTCGCTCAGCCCCGAGCCGGGTGTGTGGGAAAACTCGATCGTCGTGGTCGCAGTGGTGCCCGTGCCGAGGCTGTCGCTGGTCAGGTGGAGCGCCGAGTTGCTGGCGAAAGGTTCGCCCGTGGCGGTGTATTGCGTGCTGTCTGAGACCTCGATCCGGTCGCTGATCGGCCCGCGGAGGAAGGAGACATCGACGCGCATCCCGCCGGTGTCCTGGCTGAAACCGCCGCTGATGTCGCTGCGGTCGGTGCCCGCCGCGCTCCAGTTCAGCGATTGCGTTTCCGACACCGCCGCGCCGCCGTCGCCGTGGATCGTGTCGTTGCCCGCGCCGCCCGAGATCGTGTCGTGCCCGGCGCCGCCGGAAACCGTGTCGTCGCCGCCGCCGGCCGTGATGCTGTCGTTGCCGTCCAGCCCCTCGACCGTGTCGCCCAGTCCTGACGGCCCGCTGCCGTCGCCCTGATCCACGCGGTCGCCCTGCGCGTCGGTATAGCCCGTGTCGATGACGTCATCGCCGCCGGTGCCCTCGACCGCGTTGGCGCCGCCGGCGGCACCGGCCTGGGACAGGGGGCTGCCCGTGAAGGCCAGCGAGGCCGAGGCGCTGTCGCCGTCGACGTAATCCGCATAGGAAAAGGCGATGTCGCCCGAGGCGGCGTCGGGGTTGGAGTTGTATTCCAGCACCTGGTAGCTGCGCCCGGCCACCAGCGGCTGCTCGGACAGCGTGTAATAGCCCGCCGCAGCGCCCTTCTCGACCTGGAACTGCGCGATCTGGAAGGTCTCGCCGGTCACGCTGTCCTGCACCGTCCAGACGGCCTCGGCATCGACGGAGGAATTGGTGGAACTGGCGCCTCCGAGCGTGACATCGGCCCTCGCGTTTTCGCGGCCGGCCGAATCGTCGTCCAGCGTCAGCCCTCCGATCCCGCGCTCGTTGTCGGTGATCGTGGCCGTGCCGTCGGCCGTGGCCGGGCCCGACCAGTTGAACGACCCGCCGGTATCGGTCGGGAGAATCCCGTCGGGATTGATGTCATAGAATTTGACGTCGAAGACTGCCATCAACTGCCTGCTCGTTACCCAACCTTTTGCCGGTGCGCCCGCGGGGCTTTTGCCCGGGACGGCGGCGGCCGGTCGGCCCACCCTCATTGTTTTGCCGCGCCGCGTCGTTGGCCCGCCGGCGATCCGGGGGCAGGGCGCGGGTTTCCTCGGCATCCGGACTAGCCGGGGAGTGCGGCAGCGTTAGGGTCGCGTGGCGGCGGCGGGCGGGCGGAAATGCGGAAACAATGGGGCGCGGCGGCGGAAATTGTCGCGGTCAACCGTCGCTCAGCGTCCGTTCCATGCGGAAATTCGTCAGCGCGACGCCGTCGCGGATGACGCTCTGGCGGGCGGTGGTCCGCCAGCCGCGGCGCGACAGAAAACTGCGGGCGAGGTGGCTCGCCTCGGTGCTGAGCACGGGCATGGCGCGGCGCCGCGCGGTCTCGATCAGGGCCGCGTGCAGCCGGTCGGCCACGCCGCGCCCCATCCAGCGCGGCGCGACATAGAGCAGGTCGAGAAACCCGTCCTCGCCCAGCGAGGTGAAGCCGGCGGGGCGGCGGCCGATCACGGCCACGGTGGTCAGGGCCTCCAGCAGGCGAGGCTCCCAGCCGGCTGGCGGCTGGGGCGTGGGGGCCCAGGCGCGGCGCTCCTCGGCGCTGTAATGGCGGGCCGCGCCCGCGTGCACCGCCTCGAACAGGAGCGCGGCCAGGGCCGGGCCGTCGCCGGGCCGCGCGGGGCGCAGCCGCACCGCGGGGGCCCGGCGCGGGGCCTGGTGGAGAGGGGGCTCGGTCGCTCTGCGGTCGCTCATCCGGGCAGTTTTGTCAGCGCCGGGCTGCGGCGACAAGAGGGCTTGCATTCGCCGCGCGCCCCGCGATGATCGCGCGATCTTGCGGAGGATTTGAGATGACTGCGAAATGGGGCGCGCTGGCGCTGGCACTGACCCTGGCCGTGACCGGCCCCGCCTGGGCCCAGGAAGATCCGGTGGCCGAGGCAATCCAGGACTACCTGGATTTCGCCACCTACGAGGCGGGCATCATCCTGCCCGACCAGATCACCGAGGAGATGCTGCCGTCGGTCACCTTCATCGACACCCGCGACGCGGCGCAGTTCGAGGCGGGCACGATCGAGGGCGCGGCGAATATCGAATGGCGCGAGATCCCCGCGCGGCTGGACGAGCTGCCCGAGGACGGGCTGGTGGTGCTGTTCTGCAATACCGGCTCGCTGTCGGCGCAGGCGACGTTCGCCGCGCGCCTGCTGGGCCGGGAGAACGTGGTGGTCCTGCAGGACGGGATTCAGGGATGGCTGGCGCGCTAGGCCGCGTCTTGCGCGGGCTGGACCTGCCGCCGGTCTGGCTGGCGGGGTTCGCCGCGCTGGCCTGGGGGCAGGCGCGGACCCTGCCCACGGGCGCCCCCGGCGCCTGGGCGGGCTGGCTGGGCGGTGCGCTGATCGCGCTGGGCGTTGTGCTTGCCGCGGCCGCGGTTTTCGAGTTCCTGCGCCACCGCACCACGGTCATTCCCGGCCGGACGCCGCGGGCGCTGGTGCAGAGCGGGGTCTACCGGATCAGCCGCAACCCGATCTACCTGGCCGATGCGATGATCCTGGCCGGCCTGTGCCTGATCTGGGGCGCGATTTCCGGCCTGATCCTGCTCCCGGCCTTCATGGCCTTGATTCAAAAGCGCTTTATCGAAGGAGAAGAGGCACGGATCCGGGCCGAGTTCGGCGCGACCTTCGATCGCTACGCCGCGCGGGTGCGGCGCTGGATGTGACGTGTCGTCCCGCCTGAAGGGTTTCGCGATAACAGCTCCTTGTGAAACATAATTTCCCGATGGTAAGAGTCATAATTCTTACCAAGTCCGTTCGTGTTTGCCGGGGCGATAGAGAGGGAAAACAACGTGAAAATCGGGGCACCGAAGGAAATTTTCGAGGGTGAAGCGCGCGTCGCGATGACCCCAGAAAGCGCCCTTCAGCTGCAGAAGCTGGGGTATGAATGCGCGATCGAGAGCGGCGCCGGGGAAGCGGCCGGGTTCTCGGACGCGGAATACGAAAAGGCCGGGGTCGAGATCATCAAGACAGGCGCCCAGCTGTGGAAGGCCGTTGACGTGGTCGTGAAGGTTCGCGAGCCCTCGGAGACGGAGGCGAAGCGTCTGGTGAAGGGTCAGACGCTGATCAGCTTCTTCTGGCCGGCGCAGAACGAGGCTCTGCTTGA